>NC_023036.2:0-1355316 GCF_000317305.3 Mycolicibacterium neoaurum VKM Ac-1815D
TCGCGGCGACCGAAGTCGCGGTCTGCGGCTCACCAAATCCCAGGATCGGGAACCGCGGCGCATTCGAACTTGTGTTCGACACTACGCCGAATGCGGCTGTCACGCAAGTGGTATCCGCCACGAGGTCTATCGTCGATGACGATGAGACTGCCCGTCATGCCACCGGTGTCGCCGATGCTGGCCAAACCCGTGCGCGAGATACCGCCCGGTGCATCATATGAACCGAAATGGGACGGCTTCCGGTCCATCCTGTTCCGCGACGGCGACGAGGTGGAGCTGGGCAGCCGCAACGAGCGGCCGCTGACGCGCTACTTCCCCGAACTCGTCGCCGCGGCCCGCGCAGAGTTGCCGCCGCGGTGCGTGGTCGACGGTGAAATCGTCATCGCCGGCAACACAGGACTCGATTTCGAGGCGCTGCAGTTGCGGCTGCATCCCGCGGTGTCGCGGGTGACCAAGCTGGCTACCGAGACCCCGGCAGCGTTCATCGCCTTCGACCTGCTCGCACTCGGTGACGAGGACCTGACCGGGCAGCCCTTCAGCAGGCGCCGATCGGCACTGACCGCGGCACTGACCGACCGCGGACCCACCTTCCACCTCACCCCGGCGACCACCGACGAAGGCACCGCGGCTCGCTGGTTCACCGACTTCGAAGGCGCCGGGTTGGACGGGTTGATCGCCAAACCGCTCGACGGCGTCTACCAACCCGACAAGCGAGTCATGTTCAAGGTCAAGCACGCTCGCACGGCGGACTGCGTGGTGGCCGGATATCGATTGCACAAGTCGGGCGATGACGCCATCGGTTCGCTGATGCTCGGCCTCTACGGCGACGATGGTTCGCTGGCATCGGTCGGAGTCATCGGGGCGTTCACCATGGCGCGCCGCCGCGAGTTGTTCCACGAATTGCAGCCACTGGTGACCACTTTCGACGAGCACCCGTGGAATTGGGCGGCGCATGTCCCGGTCGAGCCGACAGTCCGCCGTACTGCGAACTCACGCTGGAATCCGGACAAGAGCCTGTCATTCACCCCGTTGCGACCCGAGCGGGTGGTCGAGGCGAAGTACGACCAGTTGGAGGGAAAGCGGTTTCGGCACACCGCCCAGTTCGGTAGGTGGCGCCCGGACCGTGATCCGCGGTCGTGCACCTTCGAGCAACTCGAGGTTCCGACAAGCTTCCGCCTCGCGGACATCGTGCCAGGATTGGGTTGACCATGCGCAAGATCACCTGGGCCGTAGCGGTTTTGGTGACGATATTGACGGTGTCACTAGGCACGTACACCGTGATGAACGCCAGAACATTCCAACTCGCGGGACATCTTGTCAGCAGGGTCGACACCGATGCCAGAGTGGTCGCGCTGACCTTCGACGATGGCCCCACCGATCACACACCCGAGGTACTGGAGCTACTTGCGTCCAGGAATGTGCCGGCGACGTTCTATCTGAACGGGTCGGAGGCGCACCGTCATCGCGAACAGGTCACGGCAATAGCGAACGCCGGGCACGAGATCGGCAACCACTCCTATTCGCATCGTCGGATGGTGTTCATATCCGAGAACGCGGTGTCCGACGAGATCGAACATACCGACGAGGCGATCCTGCAGGCCGGGTACGACGGTCCGTTGACCTTTCGGCCACCCTACGGAAAGAAGCTCTGGACGCTGCCCCGCTATCTGGCCGCCCGCGACCGGGTCACGGTCATGTGGGACGTGGCGCCCGACTCGGCGGGCAACCCGGACCGGGATGCCATCGTCGAGCAGACGGTGCGATCGGTGCGGCCGGGGTCCATCGTCCTGCTGCACGTCTTGGTCGACAGCCGGTCCGAGTCCAGGGCGGCGTTACCGCTGATCATCGAGCGGCTGAACAGTTCCGGCTACCGGTTTGTGACGGTGTCTCAGCTTCTGGCCATGGGCGGCGGCAGATAGTGCGTTGACCTCAACCATAGTTCAGGTTGCAGGCTGGTGCCCATCCACACGATGAATCACCAGGAGAATCCATCATGCGCCAGATCCGCAGCGACCTTTGGGAGACCCGGGTCGACAACCCGTTCCCCGGATTGACCACGCACGCCTATCTGTGGACCGGAGCCGCGACCGGCAACGTGCTGTTCTACAGCACCGCGACCGACGCGGACTTCGACGAGATCTCCACACTCGGCGGCATTGCCCACCAGTACCTGTCCCACCGGGACGAGGCGGGCCCACAGCTGGCCCGGATCAAGTCCCGCTTCGGTGCCGTCCTGCATGCCCCGACCGTTGAGCACGCCGATATCGGCAGGCACGCCACCATCGACATCGCACTGTCCGACCGCCACGTCGACGACAACGGGATCGAGGTGATCCCGACCCCTGGCCACACCCCGGGCAGCACCTGTTATCTGGTGCCCGGCGCCAACGGGCAGAGCTATCTGTTCACCGGCGACACCATCTTCCTCGGGGCCGACGGTTCCTGGACCGCAGGCTACTTCCCCGGCTTCAGCGACGCGAAGACACTGCGGGACAGCCTGCGATTGCTGTCCAACGAGCAGCCCGATCTGGTGATCTCGAGTGCTTTTGCCGCCGACTCGGCGGTGCAGGTGCCGGGCAGGCGGTGGGCGGCGTGTGTGGAACAGGCCCGGACAGGCGTTACATTGCTGGCGTGACCCGCCCACCCGGCGCGGGCCGGTTCGCGCCGAGCCCGTCGGCTGACCTGCACATCGGCAACCTGCGCACCGCGGTGTTGGCGTGGCTGTTCGCCCGCAGTACGGGGCGAAGGTTCCTGATCAGGGTCGAGGATCTCGACGATCGGACATTCCCCGAGGTGGCCACCCGCCAGCTCGCCGATCTGGCGGCCATCGGTGTCACCGCCGACGAACCGGCTGAGTTCCAGACCGCGCACGCCGATCGCTACGACACCGTGCTCGACGATCTGCGCCGACGCGGACTGGTCTACGAATGCTATTGCAGCAGAAAAGACATTCTGGCTGCGCCACGTGCCCCGCACGCACCCGAGGGGGCCTACCCGGGAACATGCCGTGATCGGGTGAGTCCACCGGATCACGATCGCCCGCCGGCGCTGCGGCTACGCAGCGACAACGCCCCGTTCACCGTCACCGATGCGTTGCACGGTGAGTTCACCGGCGTGGTGGACGATTTCGTGCTGCGCCGCGGGGACGGCGTGACCGCCTACAACCTGGCCGTCGTCGTCGACGATGCCGCAGGCGGTGTCGATCAGGTGGTGCGCGGAGACGATCTGCTGTCCTCCTCACCGCGGCAGGCGTATCTGGCGAACCTGCTCGGCTACCCACCGCTGCGCTACGCCCATGTGCCGCTGGTGCTCAACACCGAGGGTAAACGGCTCGCCAAGCGGGACGGTGCCGTGACGCTGTCCGAGCTCGGCGTCGACCGAGCGCTGACCCTCATCGCCGATTCGCTGGGCTATCGCGGCCGCACCGTCTCCGAGATGCTCACCGAATTCGATCCCGCGCGGTTACCCCGCACACCGTGGGTATACCGCCCGATGTGAGCGAAACCCTGTACCCGACGGGAGAGCGTTGCTACCGTCCGGCCGTGTTCGGAAACCTCCGGCGGGTCCTGCTCGCCGTTCTCCTCGGTGCGCTCGCCCTGGCCGGTGCCGTCGGCTGCGGCTCCTCCGGTGATGCCGGCGACGACCCGATCAAGTCGGCGGGTGTGCTGCGGGTGGGCACCGAGGGCGTGTACTCACCGTTCAGCTACCACGACCCCAAGACCGGCGAACTCGTCGGCTATGACGTCGACGTCGCCAAGGCCGTGGGCGAAAAGCTCGGCGTGCCGGTCGAATTCGTCGAGACGCCATGGGACTCGATCTTCGCCGCGCTGGAGGCCAACCGATTCGATGTGGTGGCCAACCAGGTGACCATAAACCCCGAACGACAGGCCAAATACGACCTGTCCCAGCCCTACACGGTCGGTGAGGGCGTGATCGTGACCAGGGCCGACGACAACACCATCACGACCCTGGCCGATGTGCGCGGCAAGACCGCCGCCGAGAACGCGACCAGCAACTGGTCCCAAGTGGCCCGCGACGCCGGGGCGAACGTCGAGTCCGTGGAGGGATTCACCCAGGCCATCACCCTGCTGAACCAGGGCAGAGTGGACGTCGTCATCAACGACAGCATCGCCGTCTACGCCTACCTCGCCGAGACCGGTGACAAGAGCGTCAAGATCGCCGGCACCGTCGGCGAGAAGAGCGAGCAGGGATTCGCCGCCCGCAAGGACAGCGGTTATCTGCCCGAATTGGATCGCGCACTCAGTGAACTGCGGGCCGACGGCACGCTGACCGAGATCTCCCAGCGCTACCTCAAGGCCGATGCCACGGGAGCACCGGCGTCCACACCCATCCGGGACGCCGGCGTGCTGCGCGTCGGTACCGAAGGAACGTACGCCCCGTTCAGCTATCACGACCCGGCGACCAATCAACTGACCGGCTACGACGTGGATGTCGCCCGAGCTGTCGGCGAGAAGCTGGGTGTGCCGGTCGAATTCGTCGAGACGCCATGGGACTCGATCTTCGCCGCGCTGGAGGCCAACCGATTCGATGTGGTGGCCAACCAGGTGACCATAAACCCCGAACGACAGGCCAAATACGATCTCTCCCAGCCCTACACCGTCGGCGAGGGGGTGATCGTCACCAGGGCCGACGACGATTCCATCAACTCACTGGCCGACCTGCGGGGCAAGAGCACCGCCCAGTCGATCACCAGTAACTGGGCACAGGTGGCCCGCGATGCCGGGGCCGACGTGCAGGCGGTGGAGGGTTTCGCACAGGCCATCACCCTGCTCAACCAGGGCCGGGTGGATGCCACGGTCAACGACAGTGTGGCCGTCTACGCCTATCTTGCCGAGACCGGTGACACCTCGGTGAAGATCGCCGCTCAGACCGGCGAAACCAGCGACCAGGGCTTCGCCGCACGTAAGAACAGCGGGCTGCTGCCCGAACTCAACGGTGCGCTCGACGAGTTGCGCGCCGACGGGACACTCACCGAGATCTCCCAGCGCTACCTCAAGGCAGACGCGACCGGCAGTCCGCAAGCAACACAACAGGCCACCGATCAACCTGCACCCCAGGTCCGTTCGGCCTGGGAGCTGATCGGCGACAACCTGTGGCCATTGGCCAAGGCGGCACTGACCATGACGATCCCGCTGACCATCATCAGCTTCGTGATCGGACTGGTGATCGCGCTGGGCGTCGCACTGGCACGATTGTCGTCGAATGTGTTGCTGAGCAACATCGCCCGTTTCTACATCTCGATCATCCGTGGCACTCCGCTGCTGGTGCAGCTGTTCATCGTGTTCTACGCGCTGCCCGAATTCGGGGTGAAGATCGACCCGTTCCCGGCGGCGGTGATCGCCTTCAGCCTCAATGTCGGCGGCTATGCGGCCGAGATCATCCGCTCGGCCATCCTCAGTGTGCCGAAGGGCCAGTGGGAGGCTGCCGAAACCATCGGCTACCACTACGCGGGTGCGCTGCGGCGGATCATCCTGCCCCAAGCCGCCCGGGTTGCGGTACCGCCGCTGTCGAACACGCTGATCTCCCTGGTGAAGGACACATCGCTGGCCTCGACCATCCTGGTGACCGAACTGCTGCGGCAGGCCCAGATCGTGGCGGCGCCGACGTTCGAGTTCTTCGCGCTCTACGGCACCGCGGCCATCTACTACTGGGTGATCTGCCTGGTGTTGTCCTTCGGCCAGGCCCGGGTGGAGCATCGACTGGAAAGGTATGTGGCGCGATGACCGAGTACACCATCGAGGCGACCGGTGTCGAAAAGGCATTCGGCGACAACAAGGTGCTGCGTGGGGTGTCCTTCAAGGTGGCCACCGGTACCGCCACCGCGATCATCGGGCCGTCCGGCTCGGGCAAGACCACGTTGTTGCGGACACTGAATGCCCTCGACCGGGCCGATGCCGGGGTGATCCGCGTCGATGACGTCGAGATCGACTTCGCCACGCCGACACCCAAACCCGAGGTACGCCGTTTCCAGTCACGCAGCGGCTTCGTCTTCCAAGGACACAATCTCTTTCCGCACAAGACGGTCCTGCAGAACGTGATCGAGGGGCCGGTGATCGTGCAGAAGCGGCCGAAGGAGGAGGTCGTCGCCGAGGCCATCACCCTGTTGGAGCAGGTCGGACTGGAGGCCAAGGCAGACCAGTACCCGTTCCAGCTCTCCGGTGGCCAACAACAGCGCGTCGGGATCGCGCGGGCACTGGCGCTCAAGCCGAAGGTCGTGCTGTTCGACGAGCCGACCTCGGCGCTGGATCCCGAGCTGGTCGGCGAGGTGCTCTCGGTGATCAAGGACCTGGCCGACCACGGTTGGACGCTGGTGATCGTGACCCACGAAATCCAGTTCGCCAAACAGGTTTCCGATCAGGTGCTGTTCACCGACCAGGGCATCATCCTGGAGCAGGGTCCGCCCGCAGCGGTGATCGGCGACCCGAAGGAAGAGCGCACCCGCCAGTTCCTCAACCGGATCCTCAATCCGCTCTAGCCCACGCCGTCGGCGACCGTAGTCGAGCAACGGCCTCAGACGAACCTGATCACCGGTGAGCGTCCACCCGACGCGCGTTCGGCGGCCCGCAGCAGATCCTCTCGGAAGTCCGGGTGCGCGATCGCCGCCAGCGCCTCGCCGCGCTCCCGGACCGTCAGTCCCTCCAACTCTGCGGTGCCGTACTCGGTGACGATGACGTCGACATGGTGGCGGGGCGTGGTGATGACCGCGCCCGCCCCGAACCACGGCACGATCCGCGATTGCAGTCGACCGTCCTTCTCGTAGGTGGCGGGAAGGCAGATCAGCGAGCGGTCCGAAAGTTCCAGCCCGGCACCGGCCACGAAGTCCTCGGCACCGCCGATCCCGCTGAACTGATTGCCGTTGATGGTGTCGGCGACCACCTGGCCCTGGATGTCGATCGATAGCGCGCCGTTGATGGTGACCATCCGGTTGTTCTGCGCGATCACCTCCGGTGAGTTGACGACTTCGACCGGCAGGAACGCGATATCGCGGTTGTCGTCGAGCCAGGCGTAGAGTTCCGGCGATCCGAAGGCGAATGTCGTCACGCTCACCCCGTCGTACTGGCCCTTGCGGGTGTTGGCGATCTTGCCGGCCCGGTGCAGCTTCATACAGCCGTCGGTGAACATCTCACTGTGCAGGCCGTACCCGCCGCCGTCACCCTCGGCGAGCAGGGTCGCGATCTGGTTGGGAATACCGCCGATACCGGTCTGCAACGTCACCCCGCTCGGCATGTAGGACACCGCGTGCTCGGCGATCGCCCGGTCCACGTCGGTGGGTGCGGCGTCGCCGCCGGGCAGGGCGAGAGGTTCGGCGTCGGAGGTGATCAAGATGTCGATCTCGTCGATGTGCAGCGCGTGCCGATCGTCTCCGAGACCGTAGGTTCGCGGGAACTTCGACGAGACTTCGACGATCAGCAACCGATCGGGATCGGCTCCGGCACGGCGCAATTCGTCCACGGTCCCGCCTGCGTGCAGAGATAGCGAGCACCAGCCCTCGGAGTCCGGCGGCGCGCAGACGGTCGTCATCACGCGCGGCGATTGCCGTTGCAACAGCGGGCCGAAGCGCCGGAAGTCGGCGGGTGCGAAATCCACCGACGCGCCGCTGTCACGCAGCGCACGTTCCAGCGGGCCGAAGAACCCGGACAGATAGTGCACCCCGTCCCGGGCAAACAATTCGGTCAGCACCGCGAGCAGCGCACCGTACACTCGCAGGTCGGTCCAGTCCTCGCGTTCACCCAATGCCTGCAGGAAGGTCGGCGGTTGGCCGGGTCCCAGCGGGATCCCGAGGGTGTCGGCGGACTTCAGCCGCGCGGCGGCCTGCTCGGCGGTGAGCTCTTCTGGCATGCCCCGACGCTACGTTCCCTTCCCGGCGAGCGGGAGGCTAGAGCTCCTTTTGGCCCCAGGGGGAACCGTAGGCGGTCAGCAACTCCAGGAACGGCACGGAGTCGAACGCCTCGGGACCCAGCACCCCGGTTCCACTCCAGACGCCGTTGGCCAGCAGCTCGAGGGCGACGACGGGGTTGACCGCCGTCTGCCACACCACGCACTGGTGTCCGTACTCGGCCATCGACCACTCGTTGTCGACCACGTGATAGAGGTACGTCGACCGTGGCTGTCCATCCTTGCCGGTGCCGGTGACCCACAACCCGGCACAGGTCTTGCCCTTCATCTTCGGCCCAAGGTCTGCCGGGTTGGGCAGGCAGGCGGCGACGACATCGCGCGGAGACACCTCGACGGGGCCGTTCTTCGAACCGACGCGCACCTTCTCGGTGCGGTCGAGGCCGAGTTTGTGCAATGTCTTGAGGACCTCGATGAACTCTTCGCCGAGGCCGTACTTGAAGGTGGCGCGCTTGCAGTCGACCCAACGTGGCATCAGCAGCACCTCCTCGTGCTCGACGTTGACGCATTCCACGGGTCCTATGCCGTCCGGGAAGTCGAAAACCTCTGGCTCGCTGAAGGGTTCGGTGACGAACCAGCCCCGGTCCGCCTCCCAGATGACCGGCGGGTTCAGGCATTCCTCGATGGTGGTCCAGATCGAGAACGACGGCGCGAAGTCGTAGCCGTCGACGGTCAGGTTGGATCCGTCGCGCGTGCCGAGCTCGTCGATATCGGAGAACAGGTGGTCGGCCGCGTAACGGGCGAAAACATCAGAAAGGCCCGGTTCGACCCCGATGCCCACCAGCGCCAGCCTGCCTGCGTCGCGCCACTGCTGTTCGGCCTCGAACTGCTCGTCGCCGAGTTTGACCCCGGTCAGCTCGTAGGGCTTGTCGGGGTGGCGCACCGACAGACTCATGGCCATGTCCAGGTAGTCCGCCCCGCCGGCGTGTGCGCCGTTGAAGATCGGCATGACGAATCGGGGGTCGACGGCGTTCATGACATGGGTGATGCCTTGCGCGCGGACCAGCTCGGCGACCGCATCGGCCGAGGTCGCGTCGACCTGTGCCGCTCTGAAGCGCGGGTCACCGACCGAGCCGGCGGCCTGCTCGGCGCGCGCCAGGTCGTAGTCGGCGACCACGATCTGCTCGAAGAAGTCCCGCCGTGCGGCGATGGCACAGAACGCCGAACCGACACCGCCGGCGCCCATCAAGAGAATTCGCATCGCCCCACCCTACGGGGGTGAGACTGACGAAATAGTGAATTTCTCCCGTAGTTTTACACCGATTTGATCGTCTGCACGCAATATGGCGACGGAAAGCGAAGTCGGATGCCCGTCACCGCGAGCCGTAATAGCGGCCCAACACCTCGGCCCGCAGCTCATCGAACTCCCCGGCCAGTATCGCCGCCCTGATCCGGTCGACCAGGCGGATGGTGAACCGCTCGTTGTGGATGGTGCACAACGTGGACGCCAGCATCTCCTTGGCCTTGAACAGGTGGTGGATGTACGCGCGGGTGTAATGCGCGCAGGTGTAGCAGTCGCACTCGGCGTCGATCGGGGTGAAGTCGCGCTTGTACCGGGCACCGGTGATGTTGTACCGCCCGTGCACCGAGTAGACCGCGGCGTTGCGCGCCACCCGCGACGGCGACACGCAGTCGAAGGTGTCCGCGCCGGCGGCCACCGCCGCGAACAGATCGTCGGGCTCGCTGATACCCAGCAGATGCCTCGGCTTGTCGGCGGGCAGTTCGCTGGTCACCCACTCGACGATGGTGGCCAGATTCTGCTTCTCCAACGCGCCACCGATGCCGTATCCGTCGAAGCTGAGCCCCTCCGCCGGGCCCGCGCCCTCACCGATGCGGACAAGATCGCGGGTGGCCTGGCGCCGCAGATCCTCGTACTGCGCTCCTTGGACCACCCCGAACAGGGCCTGATAGGGCTTGTCGTGGCGGACCTCGGTGAGTCGATGATGTTCGGCAAGGCAGCGCTCGGCCCATCGGTGGGTGCGCCGTACCGACTGCTCCTGATAGCTGCGGGTGTTGACCAGCGTGGTCAACTCGTCGAAGGCGAAGATGATGTCGGCACCGAGCTGATGCTGGATACCGATGGAGACCTCCGGGGTGAAGCGGTGCGTCGACCCGTCGAGATGGGAGCGGAAGGTGACGCCGTCGTCGTCGACGTGGGCGAGCCGCTCCTTGCCCTCGGCGATGATGTCGTCGGCCTGCACCCGGGTGGCGTCCATGGACAACACCTTCTTGAATCCCACGCCGAGTGAGAGCACCTGGAATCCGCCGCTGTCGGTGAACGTCGGTCCCGGCCAGTTCATGAACGCACCCAGCCCGCCGGCCTCGTCGACCACATCCGGGCCCGGTTGCAAGTAGAGGTGGTAGGCATTGGCCAGAACCGCCTGAGCACCAATCTCTTTCATGGTTTCGGGCAACACGGCCTTGACGGTCGCCTGGGTGCCCACCGCGATGAAGGCCGGGGTCTGGATATCGCCGTGCGGCGTGTGGATGGTGCCGACGCGTCCGGGACGCCCGGGCAACTCGGCCTGCACTTCGAAGAACATCCGGACATTCAATCAAGCGGCTGTGTCCGGTCCCGCGCCGCCGCTAGATTCACTCACATGAGGAAACCCTGGCTCGTCCTTGCCGTGGCATCCGCGGCGGCTGCCGCCTGCGCCTCCTGCTCCTCCGAAAGCCCGGCCGCTCCGGTGCCCGAAGGCGGGCTGGCGGCGGGTACCGCCCACATCACGATCGACGGACGCGACGGCGGCACCACCCACCAGGTGCGGTGCACATCGCAGGGATTCTCGACCGACATCCAGACCGGGGACCCCGACTCCGGGGTGAGCGCACTGGTCTCCAACGGTGACGAGCTGTCGGCCCAGTCGGTGGCCATCCGCAACCTGGCCGGATTCACCGGCAACTACAACGCCGGGCTCGGCGAACCGGACGCCGAGGTCAGCATGATCGGCCCGACTTTCGTCATCACCGGTACCGCGACCGGATTCCGCACCGACGCGGCCAGCTTCACGACGGACGGAAAGTTCACGCTCCGCGTCGCGTGCTGAGCCGCCCCGAACTGCGGAGATTTTCGCTCAATCGGGATTTATCGGCCGCCGTGCGCCCCATACTGCACGTGGATCATCGGGCGATCTTGATCGATCGCACAACATCAAGGAGATTCGTGGTGAAGCGTGGGTTCGTAGTGGCCGTCGGGGGCGCAGCGCTCGTCATCGCCGGTCTGTCCGGCTGTTCCTCGGACAACAAGTCATCAACTGAGTCGACCGCCTCGGAGACGAGCGCGGCGGCAAGCACATCGGCGGCGGCCACCAGCGCCCCGTCCGAATCGTCGGCGGCAGCCGAATCCGGTGCCACCAAGGTCACCATCGACGGCCAGGACCAGGCCGTACAGGGTTCGGTGGTCTGCGCGACCAGCGGTGGCAACGTGAACATCGCCATCGGGGAGGGCCTCACCGGTATCGCCGCGGTCGTCAGTGAGGACGGCACCGGCGTCAGCTCGGTCGCGCTGGGCAACGTCAATGGTGTCACCCTCGGATTCACGCAGGGTGCCGGCGGTGAGGCCACGGCAACCAAGGCCGACAAGACCTACACCATCAGCGGCACCGCCACCGGAATCGACATGGCCAACCCCATGACCCCGGTCAGCAAGCCATTCGAGATCACGGTCACCTGCCCCTGAGCGGAACCGGAATAGACGACGGTGGCGTCCCGAAATGGGGCGCCACCGTTCTTTTCACTGCCCGGTGTAACCGGCCGCGGATTGGCGCAACTGCCAGATCTGCGCCGGGCACAATTCGTTGACGGCCTGGTTGATCAGGTAACCGGCCTGGTAGTAGTCGGTGGTGCGGAAATCGGCCTTGAGCTGGTTGACCAGTTCGGCATACGGCATCTTGGCGGCGACCCGGTCACAGACGGTGTTGCCGTAACCGATGGCGGCCTCGGCATTGGGGAAGTTGTAGCCCGGCCGGACATGCACGTTGACCAGATAGGCCACCGTATCCGCCGAGGCCGGCGCCGCCGACAGAACACCGAGACCCATCGCTGCGGCCGCAGCGGTCGCCAGAATCGCCTTCATAGCCGCTGACTCTAATCGCGCTTAAAGAAGTTCGACAGAATTCCGTCCACACGTGCCCTCCGCGAGTAACGTCCCCCGCACATCGTTTTGTGGATGATGCGTCGGGGGATGCATGGGGAGAGTTTTTCGCACGCCACTGGCGTTGTTCACCGCAATCCTGATCTGGTCGTGGCTTGTCAGCGGCGTGATCACCGCGAGCGCATCGGTGCAGTACGCCATCGCGCCGAATGCCACGGTCATCGGCATCGGCGGCCGCGACGACCCCGCCGGGGCGCGCATCCCGGACAAGCTCCGCGGCAAGATCGGCCCGCCGGACCACACCTATATCCCCTCCTTCTACCCGGCGTCGTTGAACATGATCGACAGCGTGCGGGTCGGCATGCCGATCCTGCGGGACCATCTGGCCGCCACGACCGGCCCGGTGATCCTTGTCGGATATTCGGAGGGAACGCTGCTCACCGAGCAGATCAAGCGCGACCTCGACGGTGCCGCGGTCGCACCGGCCCCCGGCGACCTCAGCTTTCTGGAGATCGCCGCCCCCTTCATCCCCAACGGCGGCATCCTGGCCCGTTTTCCCTTCCTCGGGATCCCCGGCATCATCCCGGCGATGGGAGTCGCGGCCCCCTCGGTGTACGGGACGACCTACGTGACCATGCAATACGACACATACGCCGACTTTCCCGCCTACTTCAACCCGCTCGCGCTGCTGAACACCCTGCTGGCCGCGGCGTATGCCCACCCCGACCCGTTCTACGACCCGATCGATCTGGATTCAGCGGCGCTCCTGATCAAGGAGATCACCAAGCCGGGTGGTGTCGTGGACCGCTACGTCCTGGTGCCCAATGAGCACCTACCGCTGTTCGGACCCCTTCGCGACGTGGCGCGCTTCCTCGGGCAGTCTCCGCTCGCCGAACGGCTGATCGGTGCCGTCGAACCACTGCTCAGGGTGCTCGTCGATATGGCCTACACCGACCGTCAGAACCTCAATCCGCAAGTTCATCAACCTTTTTCGCTGATGACACCGATACCGAGGATGGTCGAGGCACTGCAGGCGATTCCCGATGCCGTTCGCGAGGGACTGGAGAACCTGACCGGGACACGGCCGCCGGCCGCCAACCGACCCGAGGTCGCGCCGTCACCGGCGCCCTCGGAGTCCCAGCCGACACCACCCGAGATTCCCACGATCGATTCCGACGTCGATGACCTCGGGGCTGCGCCGGAGAACGGCAGACGCACCGCGCCGCTGGACGATACCGACCACCGTGACGACATCGAGAGCGACGCCGAGAACGGCCTCGACGATCCGGTCGAGATCGACGACCGGAGCACCGTCGTCACGCCGCTTACCGAGCCCGAGCACGATGATGCGCGGGCCGCCGACGACGACGAACCCGCCACCGATCAGGACGAGCGCGACGCCGGAGCGGAGGCGGCCTGACGACGGTGCCGACGATTCAGTCTGGCCAGCAACACTCTTCGGTGCATCTCGAACGACAACGACAGCGGGTCACTCAACCGGAGACGCTTTCGCCTGGTGTCACGCATGGTGAGGCCACTGTGACATATCTACGACTACCCACCGGAAAGTCCCGAACAAACTGCGCGTGAACAGCTTTGGACGATCCGACTAACCGGGTTCGACCGCCGAGCTGGTGGGGTCGATGAGAATCTTGGCATGCGATTCCGGATCACCCAGTGCGCCGAAGGCCGCCTGGACCCCGTCGAGGCCGACGGTCCCGGTCACCAGCGCAGACGCATCGACCTTGCCCTCCGCCAGCAGGTTGAGGGTGTCGTGGAATTCCAGCGGTGTGTAGCCGAAGACGAAGCGCACATCGATCTCCTTGCCGATGGCCAGCGTCGGGCGAAAACGGTCCTCCCCCATGCACACACCGACGACGACCACGCGGGACTGCACCGGCGCGGCCGCCAGCACACCGTCGATCATTCCCGGCACACCCACGCACTCGAACACCACCGGCCGCTTCGGCCCGGCCGCGCCGAACGACTCCGCGAGCCGGTAGAGGTGTGACCAGCCCGGCACCTTGCGCAGCTTCTCCATCGAGCCGACACCCAGTTCGTACAGCTGCGGCGCCGCCGTGATCACGCCCTTCTGCCGGTCGAAACGTTCATACGGCGACTCGACGGCCGGGTCCACCACCACGTGGGCCCCGCATCTGGCGGCCAGGGCACGGCGGCCCGGGGAGAAGTCACTGGCGATGATCGTGCCCACACCCTTGGCCTTCAGGTGACAGATCACGGCCAGGCCCACCGGGCCGCAGCCGATGACGACGGCGGTATCGCGGCGGCTGATCTCGCTACGCCGCACGGCATGCAGTGCGACGGCCATCGGCTCGGTGAGGGCTGCTGTATCGACATCCAAACCGTTGGGCACCACGAACGTCATCGACGCCTCGGCGAGCACCTGTTCGGCATAGCCGCCGGGAGCCAGTGGAGACAGTCCCGTGAGATGCACCCCGCCCGCGGCGCGAATCAGAGGAAAAGACACGACCGTGGCGCCGGACTTGAATTCCTTGGCAACTCCGCGACCCTTTTCCACAATGGTCCCGCAGAATTCGTGCCCGAGCACGACCGGCGTGGAACTGTTCATGAAGTCCGGGTATCCGACGGCGGCCATGACCTCCGTCAGCTCATCGGCGTGATCCTTCGCATGGATGTCGGACCCGCAGATTCCGCATCGGCGCACGTCGAGCAGCAACTGACCGGCGGCGGGTCGTGGTGCCGGCATCTCGATCACCGACAATTCGCCGGCTTTACAACTGACAGCCCTCATGGGGTGATTCCCTTCGTCGATCCTCGAGTATGGCCGTTGCTCGAAACTGCTCCGTTAAGCTGTCGTCAGTGTCAATATTCGAGACGATTCGATGAGCACAGGGTCAGGGGTCTTCATGGAGCGGCTTTCGGCGTGGGTCAGTGCCGGTTTGTTGTCGGCGGGGGTGTCCGCTGCGGTGCTGGCCGGCGCCGGTGCCGCAGTCGCCGACGATACGTCCGGCGGCGCGGGCCCCGGGTCGGCATCGAGTCCGGCCAACGACAATACGCCGCGGACAAAGACCGATACGACGTCGGAGTCGCCGGCCAAATCACCCTCGGACCGCCAGACCGATACCAACACTGACAGCAAGACCGACAGCTCGATATCGGGCGCCGAAACAGAGCACGAGACCGGTTCCGAGGTCGGCACCGAACCGGAGCTACAGCCCAAACCCGAGCCCAAGCCCGAGCCGGAAGTCACCGCACCGACTCCTGAGCCGACACCGACCGACGGCGCCGGCGAGGCCGAGAGCGTCCTCGGGAAGAAGACCCGACCGGCCGCCGCGATACCGACCGTCACCGGTCCCGTCGTGGTGGGTGCCGAGAACAGCACCCCCGCCGAGGCCGAGAACGGGACCGGCACCACCTCGACGACCGAGCCCTCCGCTCCGTTGGTGACCGAGGCCGAAGTGACGTCCGAACGCATCCTCGATCGCGACGCCACGACGGCACGGGTTTCCGAAGCCCCGGCCGTGTCCATGGCGGTCGTGGTCGAGCAGCCGCCCGCCGAACGCGCTTTCGCCCCCGCAGGGCCCAACCTGCTGCGCTGGCTGCAGGGCCTGACCGAAAATCTCATCAAGGGCGTCGGGTCGCTGGTGTTCAACACCATCCAGGCGCTGGAGGCACTGCTGACCGGCCCACCCGCGGTTCCGGTCAACAGCCCGGTCACCGTGCGCACATCCACCATCCTGCTCGCCAATGGCCAACGCGTGCAGGCGAACTGGTACTTCCCGGACGTGCCCGAGGGTGCCCCACAGCCGGACCGGTTGATCCTTTTGCAGCATGGCTTCTTCGCGCTGGCACCGATGTACAGCTACACCGCCGCGGAATTGGCGGTTCGCACCAACAGCATCGTCGTCACCCCCACGCTCTCGTCGAACTTCTTCGCCGACGACGACGCGTGGCTCAACGGCGCCGGCATGTGGAACAACATCGCCGAGCTGTTCGTCGGGGATCGGACCGCGCTCAAAGACAGCGCCCGCGACGCCGGTTACGTCGGCGTCCTGCCCCAGAAGTTCGGCCTGGCCGGGCATTCCGCGGGTGGTCAGCTGGTCGGCGCCGTCGCGGGGTATCTCGTCGACAAGGGCGCTGCCGATGATCTCGTCGGGGTGATCACCCTGGACGGTGTGCCCACCGGCTCGGTCATGCCGGACGCGTTGGCCAAGCTGCAGGCCTACGAGGACGCCACCGGACGCTACATCCCGGTCCGCGAGATCGGCGCTCCGCCCAACCTGTTCAACTTCATCAGCAATATCAACGAATCGCTGAACGAGGCGCGGCCCGGTCGGTTCAACGGTGTCGTACTGGCGGGCGGGGTCCACATGGACTCGATGCGCGGCGGCAACCCGATCGTGCAGTTCCTCGCCTCGGTGCTGGCCGGATTCCCGCAGCCGCAGAACCCGCCGGCGGTCTGGCAGCTGAGCGCCGAGTGGTTCAACGACTGGTTCGACGGTGACACCGACAACGGTGACGATCTGGTGCCCGGATCAACACTGCCGATCAGCACACCCGATGGCACCGCGTACGGAGTGGTGCTCGGACGGGCGGTCCCCGCCCCCGCCACCGTCGCCGCCATCGTCTGAGCGTGCACCCCGGTCAGCTGACGGTCTCGCCGCTCAGGGTCGGCAGGCTCGTCGCCGAGCAGTTCCCGCAATGGGCGGGTCTGCCCGTCGAGCCGGTTTCCGGTGCGGGCACCGTCAACGCGATCTTCCGGATCGGGCGACACGTCGTAGCCCGGTTCCCGTTGGAGCCCAACGATGACATCGAGGCGGTGCGACACGATATTGAGCACGAAGCCGCGGCCGCACGAGAACTGAGCGGACGCACACCGCGACGACCCGGAGTTCGGGTACCGCTACCTCGTGGAGGAGGCCCGAGAGGCCGGCGAATCGATGGCAGAGCGCACCGCCTGGCGAATCTGCTCGCAGAATCAGTTGTGGAGCGTGTTCGGAAAAAAGCGCGGCAAGAACGGCAAGGTAGGCCCGCCGGTGCACGATGATCTTGTCGAGCGCGACTTCACCGCCGATGGCCCAAACCAATTGTGGCTCAGCGATATCACCGAACATCGCACCGATGAAGGCAAGCTCTATCTCTGTGCCATCAAGGACGTGTTCTCCAACCGTATCGTCGGGTACTCGATCGACTCCCGAATGAAGTCCCGGCTGGCCACCACAGCGCTCAGTAGCGCGGTGGCTCGCCGCGGTGATATCGCTGGCTGCATAGTCCACACCGATCGCGGATCTCAATTCAGGTCAAGGAGATTCGTCCATGCACTGAGCCGTTATGAAATGGTCGGATCGATGGGCCGCGTCGGTGCGGCTGGCGACAACGCAGCCATGGAGAGCTTCTTTGCTCTACTTCAGAAGAACGTGCTCGATCGCCACCGCTGGAGCACACGAGAAGAGCTGCGGATCGCGATCGTCACCTGGATCGAACGGACCTACCATCGTCGCCGGCGCCAAGCCGGCCTCGGTCGGTTGACCCCGATCGAATTCGAAGCGATTATGACCACACGGGCCAGTCAGGCCGCGTGACCGAAACTGTCTGTCACCTGATCGTGCAGCAGACCCCTCCGATTGGTGATCGCGATTTCGTTACATGGTCCAACTGCGATTTCGTGATTTGCAACCCCGGTGATTGACCACCGATTTCAAAGTGACCCGCGATTAATGCGCTGGCGGCGAGGGCGGACCAGAACTCGAGAACTCGATGGGGTCTGCCATCCGATGCACCGCTAGTAGCGGCGTCGCAGATTAATATGACAGGCTTCTACTCGACGCGCTCAACGTGGTAGGCCTCCGAACTACGTGCTGCGATTGTACTCCACCGCGCCACCGCCGCTGGCATCTGACGAGACAACTCCCCGGGCGCTGCCGATTGCGTGCGTGGAGTTCACGGCATGTACCGGCGACCACGTTGCGACGAGCCGTATTTGGCCAAGCGCAGGAGCTGTTCAGAGCATGTCAGCGACTGATATCGCCACTGTCACCAGGCGCAGGCTCGACATCGCCTGCTTCAACGTCAACCTGAAACTGCTTTCGACCCCAGCCATAGTCGACAACAAACTCGACTGTCTTGGCTCGCCCTAGCAACGTCGTTGCCGTCACCGTGCCAAGTGCCCCCCGGCGGCACCACTGGAACATCCATTCCCTCGATTCGACGGCACGCGCTCACTGCATCGCCTCGCCGGCATCCCATCGTGCTACCCCCAGTCCGATGTTTCACCCTGCTTATAAATACTGCCTTGTCCCGGAGCCACTTTCAAGAGGAATCTGGGCACAGGACTCTAGACCATTGCCGTATGTGCTTGTTAGAGAACGGATTCAAACCGACCACCAGTCAGTGGCGCCAATGACAATGAACTAATTTGCCGCATGGCACGTACCGCCGAAATCTCAAGAGCTCGGCTGACCTGCAGAGGAACCCGCCCTCGCCCATCACCCACCCGTTCACCGGTGCCACCTTGGCGCTAGGCAGGCATCGATGCCGACAGCGGACACAACACAGCGAGCCATGGCCATGTCGGGCCCACAACACCACGCTTCCCGGGCATCACATCCATGCCACGCATACTTTATCGCGGGCAGGTCATTGGCGCACGACCAAGTGGCGAAGGTAAACACAATATGAACATATTGTTAGAAGACAATACGTTCATACTGTCTACGCATTCTCGCGCATGGCGGAAGAACCCAGATGTACGCGACGGAGCGCCTGACGTGCACATACTGCGCACATCAGCCTCAACTAGTAGTGCTGAATGCCACCGAAACAACAGGTCTGGCGGCGACAATTTCGACTCACAGTGATTCTCATGTAGCTCTTGACATCGCGCATTCGAGGTGCCAACAATTGGCGCGGGGAGGCGTGGACCGTACACGCAAAGGGGAAGAACATGGCAAATGTGAATGCAAAAGCATGGAGCAAGCCGGTTGTGACCGACCTCGGCTCGGTAAGTGAGCTGACCAAGGCCGGCGCGGGTAGTCGTCGCGACCGCACCCAGCGTGGCGGCGGCGTGATCGAGCCGCCCGGACCGCCGCGGCCGTAGGGTTCGGCACCGTAGGGGCGGTTTCTGAGGCTGACAACTGACGAGTTGTCCAGCAGGTGGAGCCGCAGTACTTCAGTAGTTCCATATGAGCTAGCTCGGACACGCACGAAACAATCTGAAATCGCGGTCCACGCCGACCCTCCCATCAAGGAGAAACAACGATGCCAGGCGAACTCGAGTCACGCCTCAGATGCACCGACCACGATCAGCTCGCATTAGATGCGTATCGCGAGGAACTCGTCAAACTGTTCAAACTCGCTGGCCTCACTGCGATTACACGAAACCTGGTACCGCCGTGTGACGAACGGAGCATCCGAGAGGTCATCGGCGATCTTGGAACAGCCGGTCACCCGATTGCCAGCGCACCGCTGTTCGAGTACGTGACGTGCGCGCTGCGCGATGCGGTCACCAAGAACACCCACACACCTGAAGGTCTTGGTGCTTTCATCCTGGCGGCGAGGGACTGTCGAGACACACCTTCCGCTGTCAAGCTGGTGGCGCCTGAGCACCTAAGCACGTACAAGGTGATCCTCGACGAGGTCGTGGCGAGTCAGGATGATATCGAATCACGTTCGGTTACAGCCACTTTGCTCAACGACACAGCCACTTCAGATTATGTGCAGCGTTGCGTTGATCTAATTGATCGGCACGTCCCTCACGACCTTGTCGAGCTTTCGACCTTCGCCAACACCGTGGTTGCTTTTGACCATCCAGATGTCAGCGGCACCAGTGTCGCGGGTGCAACTGGACTCATCTTCATTCGTCCGGAAGACCGGACAATTGACACCATTGACCACCTGATTCACGAGTGGTCACATAACAAGTTTGAAACCATCCTTCACACGCATCGGCTCTGGACTGACGACGAGCGTCTCCACCACTCGCCTATACGCGGCACGCCGCGGCCCCTCTACGGCGTTTTTCACGCCATTTACGTGCTGCTCGTCGTCAGCGAAGCGATGGTCCACCTCATGCACGTTGATGAACTCGGGGATGATGCGTCACGAAAGATCGATTCGTTCGTGACTGAGTGCGACGCGTCGTTGAGAGCGTTGTCCGACGAACCTAGTCTGACCGAACACGGGCACAAGTTCGTGGACCTGTGCTTGCACTGGGCCGAGACGATCTCGAAGGAGCGGTCAGCGGCATGACTGGAATCAAGCGACTTCCGCCTTACTTGGGCTTTGCGTGGCGATTGCTCGTCAGCCTGCGCAAACGCGACTGGACTGCGCTGCTACTGCTGTCACTCATGCTCGCAGCCGCTCCCCTAGCGACTCTGTTCATCATTCAGTTCCTCGTTGACTATGTCGCGGATAATCAAGGCAGCGGGTTCACGCTCTGGACCGCCAGCATCTGGGCGCCCATCCTTATCTACTTCTTCATCAATGTGGTTGCCGATTCGGCAGAAACACTGCAGCTTCTGCAGATCACACTCCTGCGCGACCAGGTGGCGTTTGAGATTCAACGTCGCACCCTCCACAAGTCGCTATCGCACCACGACCTCGGCATCTACGACGATCAAGAGCTCAAAGCGTTGCGGACACTGGCAAATGACGCCACAGCAGATGGCCAGTACCTTATCCAACTCGTCTCGAACATGCTGACAGGTCTTCTGCTGGTCATACCGACCCTAGCCATCGCAGGATCACTCGGCCTGTGGATTCCACTGGTCATCCTCGCCACCACCGTTCCCGCCACGCTGATGCAGCTCCGCTATGAAGGCAAATCCTGGGATGTCGAGCAAGAGCACGTGGGGCTGAACAATCGCATCCAAGAGACACGTGCAGCGATGCTCAATCCGCGTTTCGCGGTGGATATTCGCACATACCTCATGCACCTGAAGCTGCTACCAAGGTGGACCTCAGATGCCTTGGAGCTGCTTCGGTTGCGGCGCGGTGTCCGCACTCGCGGAGCCTATCTAGTACTTGGGCTCGCGCTGCTGAGCGGATTCGGCCTACTGGTTCCCTACGGCTACGTCATCCAAGAGGCACTTACTGGCCAGGCGTCCGTGGGCACGCTGGCACTGTTCATAGGCCTCATTCCTGAACTTCGGCGGAGCTTGTTCATCGTCTTTGGGAACGCGAGCGAGATGGTCGGCGCGGCCAAGCAGCTCGACGGACTTCGCCAGTACGAGCTGACCACTCCGCGCATACCGTTGGATCCTGAATCGCCCGCGCTGGGCATCTCGACACACCCACACGCTCCAGCCATAGAACTTCAGAACGTCTCCTTCAATTACGCAGTTGATGGCACCGCGAAAGCTCTCGACTCCGTCTCGCTGGCGCTTCCACCAGGATCATCGACACTCATTGTCGGTGCCAATGGCGCCGGTAAGACGACAGTGAGCAAACTGGTGAGTCGTCTCTACGACCCCACGGCCGGCACCGTCCTGGTGGACAACACCGACCTGCGCACCATTCCAGTCCTGAAGCATCGGCAGCGCACCGCGGTCCTGGCCCAAGATCCCGCACGGCTGCCACTCTCCATTCGGGACGCCCTGACATTCGACGTCCCGGATGTCACTGACGAGGATCTGATCGAAGTACTTACCCGAGTCGGCCTCGGCGACAAGCTCGCCCAAGCTCGCAACGGTCTCGACACCGAACTATCGACCACGCTGAACGCAGGCGTCGATCTCTCTGGCGGTCAATGGCAACGCTTGGCAATCGCACGATTCCTTCTTGTTCTGCCCCATAAGGGTTTGGCAGTTATCGACGAGCCGACCACAGCGCTGGACCCACTCGCTGATCGTCGGCTCAGCACGCAGATTCTTGACCAATGCCGAGGAAAGACTGTGGTGATCGTCAGTCACCGGCTCCACATCGCACCACATGTGGACCGCGTCGTCGTCATGAGCGCCGGCCAGATAGTTGCATCCGGCCCTCACCACGAACTCATCGTCAGCGCTCCCGAGTACCGCGAAATGTACGAAGCCTCAGAGGATCACAGTACAGAGTCCGAACACGCTTCATCATAGAAGGAGGAAGTTGGTGACCACCGTAAACAGCACATCGCTCATCACCCGGGTCGACTATGTCGAGTTCATCGAGCTCGATGCCGATCGGGGCGTCATCCTTGACCCGAAAGCCGGGTCATACTTTGAGTTCAATGCCACCGGCGGTGCAATATGGAAGCTCCTTGGGCAACCTTCGACGCCCAGTGACATCGCGCAGCAGCTGTCAAGAGACTTCGGAGACGTCATCGACAATGACGTCAGCGAGTTCCTCCAACAACTCGCCGACCGCGGACTTGTTGTTACAGCGGCATAGAACACCGATCGAGAGATGATTGACGTCAGTCGAATCGTTATCGGCACTGCGAACTTTCATCCGTATCGATGGGATTCGCACGGTCGCGCCCTTGTGAACGATGCGGATGCAGCAGCGATCATCTGCCTCGCGGCAGAAATGGGATTCGCGGGAGTGGATTCAGCGGACGGGTACGGCTTCGGCGCCGCCGAACGCACACTCGCGCGTAACCGCCATCTCCTGATGAAGATGGGGCCGATGGCCGTAACCACGAAAGTCGGCTACAACTTTTACAACCGCCGATACCACGCCGGACGGTGGATTGGTCGCCACTTTCAACGACTCCCGTCCGATGCCGTCGTGCCGTTCGATTCGGGCAAGGAGCTGTCGCCCGACTACCTCCTATTCGCGGCCGCGCAATCCCACGACAGGCTGGACGGCATGCGTATGAACCTTCTCATCCATTGCCCAGAACTCACCGAACTGAGGCAGTTGCGAAGCTCAGGCACATTCGAGCTGCTGAACCAGCTCCCGTACGTGCTGAAGGTCGGAGTTTCAGTGAAACTTCCGGAAGAGGTCTTCGAGTCGCTGAAAATCGATAGCCTTGGCATCGTCCAGGTCCCCGCGGCGACGCTCTGCAGCCGCGCAATGGAACTGGCGCTTCACACTGCGCGGCAACGAAACATCACGGTTCTGGTTAACCAGCCCTTTCACGGTGGAAGCGAGGTGGTAGCACGCGCGCGTGCAGCCCGTCAGATCGAACCAGAATTATCCGCCGCGTCGGCCGCCGGACTCGCCGCTCACAAGATTCTGGCCGATATCCTTGCCAGAGATTGCCTGGACCACGTCGTCGCCGGCGTTAGTAGCAGCGCCCAGTTACTCAACATGATCACCGCAGGAGGTGCGTCCGATCACCTCTGCGCGCCCGCCACCTCGTCGCGACGTGGAGCTGTAGCTGGAGTCAGAATTGACTGACTCAGTGCTGACGGCTGTCACAGCCGGAGCGGGACAGACGGGGCTCGACATTCACGCACTCACCCTGACTCAACTCATCCACGCTGTTCGACACGCACACCCGTCGACTGTGTGGCTGGTGTCGCCGTACAAAGGAGTGCCGAAGATTGTCAGCGGCACACTGCGCAGCGTCAGCTTCGACGTCGATCCATACAGCACCGGGACGGTGTTTTCCGGAATACCAACCGATTCCACCACGCAACTGCAAAGCGCCTGGAGCCCCACAGAACCGCTCTACTATCTCGATGTCGCATCCCCACCGTGGATCTTCTGCCACGACCTGTCCATCCTCCAAGAACTTTCCGATGCTCTCGCAGTTCCCCAGGAGCTCGACGAGCGGTTTGCCCTCTGGACGTTAACCGGTCTTCCTGCAGGACAATTCGGCCTATCACCGATGCGCACCCCCTGGTTACACATCAAACAGGTACCCGCTGGCATCGTGGTTACCATCGACATCGAGGCGGAACGTCTGCGCTTTGATCGGGCACCGCAGCCCTTCTGGAACACCGAGCAAGTATCGACCCGCTACGCCTGCGACCGAATCGCTGAGGCATTTGCCGACTCCGTCAGCCGGTGCACATCCACCCCGGCCGCCGTCCTAGCCAGTGGCGGAATCGACTCATCAGCCGTCGTCGGTGCCAGCTGCGCGGTCGGACGACGGCCGCACTTGTTCACCAACATATATCCGGCGGCGCCAGAGACAAACGAAGAGACATACGTCAACGCCCTTCACGAGACATACCGGCTCCCCGTTATGCCAATCACATCACAGCCAGCCTCGCTGTTCGCCTATGCACAACGGCAATCTCGGCCTTTCAGGGGACTCTTCCGCGCCGACGACCAACTCGTTATCGAGCAAGCCCATGCACTTGGCCTGGAAGTCATTCTGGATGGTCTCGGTGGTGATGAGCTTTTCGCCGTCAGGGACTACCCGATCGGCCGGCTCTCCCATAGTGCTAACGCCAGAGCCCTGCTGCCTGCACACACCTGGTCACAGATTTACGGAAAGCACCGCCCAAACATCCCCGATGACCCGCTACTTCCGCCATTTGTCACCGGTATCGACGAACAGGAACTGCTGTGGGAGTTCAAATTCCGCCCGTTGCTAGAAATGGACTGCCCTGACCGCGTGATGCGGCGTGCCTACAGCCTCATGTTCGAATCGAACTTCTGGGAGGAATCCCAGTGGCTGTCACGCGAAGTGTTTGAACCGCAAGGCCTTAAGCGACGCCACCCATTCATCAGCATCGACGTTCTCAGTGCAACACTGAGCGCCCCGCAGCGGACGTTCCGCAGAACACCTGTCACGAAACCACTCCAACGCCGGGCGCTGCGCAAGTATCTGCCCACGCCGATCGCGACGCGCTACGGCGGCGCCGAACAAACGGCCAACGTCATGCTCAACCTGCAGCATTCACACGAAGACATTATCGACACCCTCACAACGTCAGCCCTTCGTTCATCAAACGCTCACATTGACGGCGACCAACTGGATCACTACTACCAGACGGGACTCGCCCCGGCTTCTTCCTACGAAGGCGGACCAACCAACTTCGACCATTTCTGGTCGGCCCTCTGCTACGACCGATGGGCTGCTCAATGGGGAATACCAGCATGACGCGTAAACCGACGAGCCCGCTAATCGAACGCATCACCCATCTCCGCCGCAGTGCGACGGGCCTGTCCAACTACGGCTGGATCGTTGCCGGCCTCCCCCGCCACGATCTCATCGATTTCCACCGCGCCGTGTGGCACCTATGCCGCGCCGTCATGCTGACAACGCCCACACAGACCGATCTCACCGCGCTGCGTTCGGCACGCAGCACAACTACCCTCACGCGGGTCAGCCGGAAAGCCCAGTGCAATCGAGAACGGATCGCATGGCTCATTGGGCTCGCAAGGCTGCTCCTACCGGGTGCACAATGCCTTCCCACCGCCATCGCCACCTGCTGGATGCTCGGTGACAGCGAGACATACCTACAAGTCGGGGTCCGCCGGACCGAGGGCGACCCATTCGCACACGCGTGGGTCATGCACCGCGGAGTCCCCCTGCACTGCGATTCATTCGGCGCAAGCCAAGTATTCCTTCCGACTTGGAATTCGCGACCACGCTAGTACCCAAGCCATCGCAAATCTCATCCCATCAACACCGACCGCGCGAACCCGAACTACCCTCAATGGGTGGACAGGCCAGACACCGCCGGCGCAGCCGAATCGCCGGACCGTCCCATCCGCGCGACCGACATACTCGCCGCCGCGCTAGAACGCTTCGCCGCTTACGGCCTCGAAGCCACCTCGCTTCGCGATATTGCACGCGAAGCGGGCGTTTCGATAGGTCTCATCCAGCACCACTTCGGGCACAAACGCAAACTCGTCGAGGCCGTCGACCAACACGTCCTTCGAGTACTCCGCGCCGCGGTCGTCGGTCCACTCACTCAGCAGTTTGGCAATCCTGCCAGCGAGCAGGGCCACCGTGTCGTCAACCTCGTCACCGACCACTCAATCGAAGTTCAATACCTCGCACGCGCTTTCGCAGATGGGCGGGAGCTCAGCTCGCAGGTGTTCGATCTACTAGCCGAGCAAGGCATTACACGGTGGCACGACTACGAAGCCCAGGGACTAACGAAGCCCGACACCGACGCAACGTGGGCGGCATTGAACTTGGTTCTGATCTTCCTTGGAGCGGTAACCATGCGCAGTCACCTCGATCGCCATCTACCTGCTCCGCTGACCACACCCGGGCAACTTCACCGCTGGGAGACGTCAGTCAACCGAACGATCAACGACGGAATGCTGAAATAACCACAGGGTCTGCTGCACGAATAGGTGACATCTGAGTTGGCTTGCTCGGGGCGAGCGAGCTGGAAGGATGTCCCAATGGCAAGGCCCTATCCCCGTGAGTTCCGCGACGATGTCGTGCGCGTGGCTCGCAACCGCGATGACGGTGTAACCATCGAGCAGATCGCCACTGATTTCGGTGTACACCCGATGACCTTGCACAAGTGGATGCGCCAGGCCGATATCGACGAGGGCACCAAGCAGGGCAAGAGCACTGGCGAGTCCACCGAGTTGCGTGAGGCGCGGCGTCGGATCAAGTTGTTAGAGCAGGAGAACGAGGTGCTGCGCCGGGCCACGGCCTATCTGTCGCAGGCCAATCTGCCGGGAAAAGGCTCTACCCGCTCGTGAAGGAGCTCGCCGGCGGCACCCCTGGTCGCGCTCCCCTGGGCTACCTCAACAAACGGCGCGTCGAGGGCGTCGCCGACATCCGGTGGGTCGAGCCAGATCCAGATCGTGCCGACCACCTGCGATGGGGCCTTCGAGCAGTATGCGACCGGCGAGTGGAGTTTGGCGAGGCTCGCGGCCGAACTGGAAGCCCGTGGACTCCGGACCCGTGCCACTCCGAAGGTACCGAGCCGACCTGTGACCATCAGCGCGCTGCACAAGCTGCTGACTAACCCCTACTTCATCGGCATCGTCGCCTACAAGGGTGTGTATCACGAAGGGACACACGAGCCGCTGGTCTCCGTCAATACGTGGCTAAGAGTGCAGGACGTCATGAAGGCACATAACTTCGCAGGTGAGAAAGAAAGCCGTCACAGCCAGTATTTGAGAGGATCCGTATGGTGTAGCGAATGTGACCAGCGTTTAATTTTTTCGAGGAACAAGGGCCGTGGCGGCACCTACGACTACTTTTTCTGTATGGGTCGCCGCGACAAGCAAAAGCCCTGCAGCCGTTCCTATATCGCGGTCACCAGTGTTGAAGAAGGGGTTATTGACTTCTACCGATCCTTGCAACTGAGCGTGGCACGTGCTGCCGTCATTCGCGAAACGATTATCCGCGAACTGGCAGGCCAAACTGAGCAGGCCGCGCGCGACGTGGCCGAAGCTCGCCGTCAGCAAGAACGACTCGAGAATGAGCGCCAGAAGCTGCTTGAGGCCCATTACGCCGGGGCGATTCCGCTGGACATACTCAAACGGGAGATGGACCGCCTCACCCGCGAGTTGCATGAGGCAGACACCCGCGCCGCCGCCGTCGCGCAATCCCAGGAGGAACTTGTCAGGCTGCTCGATGCCGCGCTCGCGCTCGCGACAAACTGCTACCGGCTCTACGACACCGCCAACCACCGGGAACGCCGCATGTTCAATCAAGGTTTCTTCACCCGGCTGTACATCGCCGCAGACGGCAGTGTCGATCACGCCGAGCTACAAGAACCGTTCGTACAGCTCATGGCGCGAGATAAGGGTGTGGTGATCGCCCGCAAGAATCCCGCGCGAGCGGCTTCTCGGAGCACTTTGGAGACCGGCCTAGCAGCGACCGGCACGGACGGCGTCGCGGTGCCCCAATTGCTCTCACGCGGCCAGCAGGCCGCGAAAAGGCAAGCGCAACGCCGACAGGAAGCAGTGCTAATTAGTTTCGGCAAAGACGAACAAACCCAGCTTTCGCTGGGTTCGAACATCGATCTTTTGGCGGTGGCGGAGGGATTTGAACCCTCGGACGGGGGTTACCCGTCACACGCTTTCGAGGCGTGCTCCTTAGGCCGCTCGGACACGCCACCGGCGGGAAGCTTACCGGGCGGTCGCCCTGAGCCCTAATCGCGTGCCGACACGACGGTTTGTGGCGAGAAACGGCCATGATCACGCCACAAAACGTCGTCTCGGCGCGAGCTCAGAGAAGACCACCTCAACGATGCCGCGCGAAGAACTCCTCCAGCGGTGCGGCGCATTCGCGTTCCAGCAGCCCGCCGCGCACCTGCGGGCGGTGCGTCAGTCGCCGGTCGCGCACCACATCCCACAGCGACCCCACTGCGCCCGTCTTGGGCTCCCACGCCCCGAACACCAGCCGGCCGACCCGCGCCATCACCAGCGCGCCCGCGCACATCGTGCACGGCTCCACCGTGACCGCCAGGGTGCAGTCGGTCAGCCGCCAGCCGTCGCCCAACACCTGAGCAGCCGCACGCATCGCCAGGATCTCGGCGTGCGCGGTGGGATCACGCAGGACCTCCCGCGCATTGGCCGCGCGGGCCAACTCCGTCCCGTCGGGTCCGAACACCACCGCACCGATCGGGATATCGTCGGGCCCGGCCAGCCGGGCCGCCTCCAGCGCCTGCCGGATCAGCTCGCTGTCGGAGCTCACCGACCCAGTTTGTCCAGCACCGCGGACAGTTCGTCGGCGAAGCCCATCCGCTCGGCGATCGCCGTGATCTGCTCCTCGATCTCGGATTCTTCGTCGGCGATGATCACCCCGAGCACCCCCTCGGGCAGGCCGATATCGGCAAGCAGCCCGAGGTCGCCCTCCTCGAACGGGTCGGTGTCTTCCAGGTCCTCGTCATCGAAATCGGAATCGAGCGTGTCGAGCACCTCGGCGGCGATGTCGTAGTCCAGCGCAGCGGTCGCATCGGAGAGCAGCAGCCGGGTACCTGCCGGGGCCGGGCGCAGGATGATCAGGAACTCCTCGTCGACGTCCAGCAGACCGAACACCGCACCGGCACTACGCAGCTCACGCAACTCGGTCTCGGCCGCCGACAGGCTGTTCAACGCCGCCCGACGCAGGGCGGTACACCGCCACTTGCCGTCCTCGCGGACGACCGCGACGGCGAATCCACCGGGCAGGTCGGCAGCCTGTTGTGCGGTGGCCCGCTGTGCTCCCATGGCCGCTAACGCTAGTCGCCCGCCATGTGCTTGACCAGCGGTCACAGCCAGTCCCCATCAACCATGTGCCAACCTAGAGCGGTGACCGACACACCGGTATGCGTGCTGGGCCTTGGACTGATCGGCGGCTCGGTGATGCGGGCCGCCACGGCAGCGGGTCGCACCGTGTTCGGCTACAACCGATCGGTCGACGGGGTGAGCGCCGCACAGGCCGATGGATTCGACGCCACCGCCGCCCTCGATCAGGCGCTGACGCGTGCCGCGGACACCGAGGCGCTGATCGTGCTGGCGGTGCCGATGCCGGCACTGGCCGGCATGCTCGAACACATCCGCACCGTCGCCCCGCGTTGCGCGCTGACCGATGTGATCAGCGTCAAGGGCGCGGTGCTGGCCGCGGTGGAAAAGGCCGGTCTGCGATCACGCTTCGTGGGTGGGCACCCGATGACCGGCACCGCACACTCGGGCTGGTCTGCCGGTGACGCGGGCCTGTTCGTCGACGCCCCGTGGGTGATCAGCGTCGACGACGACGTCGACCCGACCGTCTTCGCTCAGGTCATGCGGCTGGCCCTGGACTGCGGTGCCGTGGTGGTGCCCGCGCGCTCCGATGAGCACGACGCCGCCGCGGCCGCGATCTCGCACCTGCCGCATCTGCTGGCCGAGACGCTGGCCGTGACCGCAGCCGATGTCCCGCTGGCGTTCGCGCTGGCCGCCGGTTCGTTCCGGGACGGCACCCGGGTCGCGGCGACCGCACCCGATCTGGTGCGCGCCATGTGCGAGGCCAACGCCGACCACTTGGCGACCGGCCTGGATCGGGCCATCGAATTGCTCACCGACGCTCGCGACCACCTGCTCACCCACACCTCGGTGGCCGCGCTGGTCGAGTCCGGACACGCCGCCCGGGTTCGCTACGAAAGCTTCCGCAGGCCCGACATCCTGCACGTCACCATCGGCGCCGCGCAGTGGCGGGACGAACTGGCTGCCGCCGGGCGAGCCGGCGGGGTGATCAGATCCGCGCTGCCAGTCCTGGGTAGTCCAGGATGAATCCGTCGTCGTCGACAGTGACGACGGTCTCGGCGACCGGCGACTTCAGCCCGAACCCGTCGGCCTCGCGGGTGTAGGTGATGTTCTCCAGCTCGACACTGAGCTCGGGCAACCGCACATAGACCACCGGCAGCGTCAGCGACTCGGGTCCACCACCCTTGTGCAGTTCGTTGCGCCGGATCGGCAGTGCGTTGAAGAACGGGCTGAACACCACATCCACATCGAGCGCTCCGTCGAACGCGGCGCGGCTGGTCTGGTTCTGGTGATCGCGGACCAGCCACATGCCCTCTTCGTCGCGGGCGATGGAAAGCTGGCGCTCCCGCTCGGCCAGCGTCATCGTCAGCGACAACCGTTTGGTGGCGCCTACTTCGTCGGTGACCAGGTCATAGGAGGCGCTGAAGGCGGGATCGGTCGAGGTGGCGGCCGACACGATGCGGCCGTACGCCTTGATTCGATTACCGGAAAGCTGTATCCGCACCGACTCCATCCTCGGCACATCGTGTGCTCGCCAGGTCAGGATCGCGGGCCACGCTTCGGCTGGTTCAGTCACCCTCATACCGTATGCGACGGCCCCCGGGCTCCGTAGCCACGTTGGCCGATTCCAACGCCACCTCGTCGTCGAGCAGCGGTTGCGGCAGATCACTCGACCTCGTGAAACGGGCGGCGCCGGGTTGGGACAACCACACCGCGGCGGCCAGCAGCGCATCGAGCATCAGGGCCAGCAAGGTGACCATCAACGCACCCACCAAGGCGAGATAGAACTCTCGTACCTTGATCCCGTCGATCAGGTACCGGCCGAGGCCGCCGAGGCTGGCGTAGGCGGCCACCGTAGCGGTCGCCACGATCTGCAGCGTCGCGGTCCGCAGTCCCCCGACGATGAGCGGCAGCGCGTTGGGCACCTCGACCCGGAACAGCACCTGGCGTTCGGTCATCCCCATCGCCCGGGCGGCGTCGACCACCGACGGTTCGACGGCCGCGATCCCCGAGTACGTGCCCGCCAGCAGCGGCGGGATCCCCAACAACATCAGCGCGACCGTCGGCGGGATGAGCCCGAGCCCCCACAACAGCACCCCGAGCAGCAGCACACCGAGGGTGGGCAGGGCGCGCAACGCGTTGACTCCGGTGACGACCAGGAAGGTTCCACGCCCGGTATGCCCGATGATCAGACCGATCGGTACCGCGATCAACGCCGAGAACACCACCGCGATACCGGTGTACTGCAGGTGCTCGACGATCCGGATGCCGAGGCCGGCAGGCCCCGTCCAGTTCTGCGCCGTGAAGATGAACGCCAGCGCCTCGTGCAGGAAGTTCATACCGCACCGGCCTTCGCTCGGGTCCACGGTGTGATCGCCTTGCCTGCCAACAGAATCAGCGTGTCGACAACCACCGCCAGGACGAAGATGGCGATGATGCCCGCGATGATCTGGCCGCTCTTGTTGGCCTGGTAACCCTCGGTGAACCAGGTGCCCAATCCGCCGATGCCGATCACCGAACCCACCGACACCATCGAGATGTTGGTCACCGCGACGACCCGCAGGCTCGCCACCAGAATCGGAATGGACAGCGGCAATTCCACTTTCACAACCCGGGTGAAGGGTCGGTAGCCGACGGCGGTGGCCGCGTCGCGCACCGCGGGCGGGACGGCATCCAGCGCCTCGGGCACCGCCCGGACCAGCAGTGCGGTCGTGTAGAGGGTGAGCGCCACGATGACGTTGGCCTCATCGAGGATGCGGGTCGGGATGATCAGCGGAAGCACGACGAACAGCGCCAGCGAGGGAATGGTGAAGATGATGCTGGCGGTGATCGTGCTGACCCGCCGCAGCACCGTGGTCCGCTGCACCAGCGCACCGAGGGGAACCGCGATCAGCAGGCCGAGGACGATCGGCACCAGTGACAGCCGCAGGTGGATGAGAGTCAGCGTCCACGCGTTGTCGAGGTGGGTCAGCAGATACTGCATCTACCCGGTCCGCCGCTTGCGCTCATCGTCGATGGCGGCCAGAACATCCTCGGCGCGGATCCCGCCGAGCACCTGGTCGTTGCCGTCCACGGCGACACCGAGGCCCGCCGGTGACGACAGCGCCGCGTCCAGCGCCAGCCGCAGCGTGCCGTCCGGCCGGAACAGCGAGCCGCCGGCGATGGTGCTGTCATAGAGCGAACTCCCACCGCGGTGCAGGGCCACCCCCTCGGCGTTGATCCAGCCGTACGGCTCGCCACCCGGTTTGGTGACCAGCGCCCATTGGCCCGGTGTGAGTTCGAGTGCGTCGATACCCGGTTCGCCGACATGCTGGATGTCGTGCAGCGGCAGGCCACTGTGGCGCAGGAACTGCAGACCGCGGTAGCCGCGGTCGGCGCCGACGAATCCGGCGACGAAATCGTTTGCCGGATTGGACAACAGGCGCTGCGGCGGATCGAACTGCTGCAGAACCCCACCGCGGCCGAACACCGCGACCTTCTCCCCCAGCTTGAGCGCCTCGTCGATATCGTGGGTGACGAAGACGATGGTCTTGCGCAGTTCGCTCTGCAGCCGCAGGATCTCGGTCTGCAATTCCTCACGCACGACGGGGTCCACCGCGCTGAACGGTTCGTCCATCAGCAGGATGGGCGGGTCCGCGGCCAGCGCCCGGGCCACCCCCACCCGCTGCTGTTGACCACCGGAAAGCTGCGCCGGGTAGCGTTGCGCCAGTGTGGGATCCAGCCCGACACGTTCCAGTACGCCCAGCGCGGCCTTGCGCGCCTCGCGTCGCGACTGTCCCTTGAGCACCGGGACGCATGCGACGTTGTCCACCACCCGCTGGTGCGGCATCAGCCCGGCGCTCTGGATGACGTAGCCGATACCCAGTCGCAACTTCACCGGATCGACCTTGGTGACGTCTTCCCCGTTGACCGTGAGCGTGCCGGAGGTGGGATCGATCATCCGATTGATCATCCGCATGGAGGTGGTCTTGCCGCACCCGGAGGGTCCGACGAACGCGGCGAGCGTGCCCTCGGGGATGTCGAGGGTCAGGTCATCGACCGCAACGGTGCCATCGGCGTAAGTCTTGGTGACGGAGGTGAAGGTGATCATCGGCTCACTCACTTCCCCGGCAGGGGTTGGTCGAATCCGTTGTCGGCGATCCATTTCTGTGCGGCCTCGTCGGGGTCCACACCCGAGTTCCCCTCCACCGATCCGTTCAACTCGATCAGGGCCTCGGTGGTGAGCTTGGCGCTGACGGCGTCGAGCACCGTCTTGAGCTCATTCGACATCTTCTGCGAGGCCACCAGCGGCACCACATTGGCCGCGAGGAAGACGTTCTCCGGGTCTTCGAGCACCACGAGGTTGTTCTTCTCGATCGCCGGCGAGGTGCTGAAGATGTTGGCCGCGGTGACGGTTCCGTTGCTCAGCGCCTGCACCGTCGCCGGTCCGCCGCCGTCGCTGATGGCGATGAAATTGGCGGGCGCGATGTCGAGTCCGTACTTCTGCTGCAATCCCACCAGACCGGTCTGGCGGGTCTGAAACTCCGACGGCCCACCGACTTTCACCTCGGGCGAGCGGGCGGCCAGATCGGCGATGGTCTTGAGATTCCATTCCCTGGCGGTGGTCTCGGACACCGCGAGGGTGTCCTTGTCCTCGGCCGGCGAGGGATACAGGATCGCAAGATCACCGGGAAGGGCGCGCAACAGACCCAACAGCACCTCATCGGAGGTGGTCGCGGTCGCCTCCTTGTCGAAGTACTGCAGCAGATTACCGGTGTACTCCGGGATCAGATCGATCGAATGGTCCTGCACGGCCGGGATGTAGGTCTCCCTGCTGCCGATGCCGAATTGCCGACTGATGTTGAAGCCGTTGGCCTCCAGCGCCTGTGCGTATATCTCGGCGATGATCTTCGACTCGGTGAAGTCGGCCGAACCGACCGCGATGGTTTTCAGGTCCCCCGATATCTCTCCGCCGCCGAGCGGATTGGAACTCCCGCAGCCCGCACTCACCAGGGTGAGCAATGCTGCGGTGAAGACAGCGAACCGTTTCCTGCAGCGCATACCGTCCCCTCAGGTGGCTGTGTGACGCCTGGCAATTTCTTCGACATTAACCGGCGTCGCCACGACATGCCGCGCTTTGGTTCACCGTGAGGTGGTTTGCCGACGGCCTATAGGGGGCAAGATAAGACCATGACGACCGACCCGAACGCACTGCCGCACGAATCAGAGCAGGTGCACCAACCCATTGGCACGTCGGAGCCGGTCCCCCCGCCCGAGGACAATGTCAAGTTCACCAGGGCCGCGGCCCTGTGGACCTCCCTGATCATCGGTTTCCTGGTGCTGATCGTGCTGCTGATCTTCATCGCCCAGAACACCGATCAGGGCACCTTCCACTTCCTCGGCTGGAACTGGACCCTGCCGCTGGGTGTGGCGCTGCTACTGGCTGCGGTCGGCGGCGGGTTGCTCGCTGTTCTGGTGGGCGCGGCGCGCATCGTGCAGTTGCGTATCGCGGCGCGCAAGAACCTCAAAGCCGCCCGGCGCGTGACGTAGGTCAGGCCTAGATCAGTTTCAGTCCCTCGGCAAGCAGCGGAGCCACCGCTGCACCGACACCGCCGTGGGTATCGCCGGCCTCCCTGGCGCGGAAGTCGATACCCGCGGCGATGATGGCGATCTTGAAATACGACAGGGCCATGTAGAAGTCCCAGTTCTGCAGCTCCTGCCCGCTGGCAAGGGCATAGCGCTGCGCCAGCTCGTCTGCCGAGGGCAACAGCGGCGATGTCCATGCCGCGCGCATCCCGAGGACATCGTCGAAATTTGGGTTGCGGTACACACACATCAGGGCCGCGTCCGAGAGCGGATCACCGAGTGTGGACAACTCCCAGTCGAGCACCGCCCGGACCACCGTGGGGTCCGAGGAGTCGAGGATGGTGTTGTCGATGCGGTAGTCGCCGTGCACGATCGATGCCCGCGGGCTGGCCGGAATGCGTTCCGCCAGAGCCGAATGCAGCCGGGCGACATCACCGTCCCGGGTGTCGTCGGTGAGCCGCACATGCTCCCACTGCGACCCCCAGCGCCGGACCTGCCGTTCCAGATACCCCTCGGCGCGGCCGAAATCAGCGAGCCCGACGGCCTCGGGATCGACGGCATGCAGATCGGCCAGCGCGGTGATCAACGACGTCACACACCCGTCGATCACCCCGGGTCCGCCGGCCTGCTGCAGCGCCTCCAGTTCCGCCGCGCTGCGCACCACGTTGCCGTCGACGTTCTCGACCATCTGGAACGGTGCACCCAGCACGGAGTCGTCATTGCGCATGGTGACCGCCCGGGCCACCGGCACAGCGGTCCCGGCCAGTGCGGCGACCACCTTGTACTCGCGGGCCATGTCGTGGGCGGACGGGGTCAGACCGTGCAGCGGCGGACGGCGCAGCACCCAGGCGGACTCGTCATCCCAGACCCGGAAGGTCAGATTCGACCGTCCACCGGAGAGCAGTTCGGCGCGCAGGTCACCGGCGCGGGCGATGCCCTCGGCACGAAGGTGGCGATCGAGGGCGTCGAGGTCCAGGCCGTCAAGATTGGTCACGCGAAATGTTTACCACTGCGCATTTCGCGGCAGCAGATCCCATACGTGTTCGGTGCTGTTGATCGCCGCCATCGACAGGCGGCCGCTGCGCGAGGACAGCACCCGGGTGACACCCGCGTAGTCCACCTGGACGGACAACAACCGCTCGGTCTTCATGACACGGTGCACCACCGCGTTGATCACGCCACCATGGCTGAACAGTGCGATCGTGTCATCGTGACCCGAGCCGGCGACGATGTCCTCGATGCCCGCCCAGATCCGGGACTGGAACGCGTGGGGATCGACGTCACCGGGCAGCTCGCCGTTGATCAACCGCTGCAGATCCTCCTTCGAGGCCTGCTCGATCGGCGTGTAGTGCGACAACCCGTAGTCGTATTCGGCGAGTCGCTCGTCGATGTCGACGCCCAGCCCCAGCGCGTCGGCCACCGGCTGCGCGGTCTGCTGCGCGCGCCGCTGCGGGCTGCTGACCAGCCGGGTGATCCGGAATCGGGCGAGCGCGGCGGGCAGTCGGGCCGCCTGGGCGATGCCGTCGCCGGACAGGTCGGGATCGGAACCCGCACCGGGTTCGCTGCGTAGCGGCAGCGCGTGCCGGACCAGAAGCAGTTGCACGGTGCCACCATAGGGCGGGCGACAGCGGCCGCCCCGACCGACCGCCCCGACTACGGGGTGACGACTACGGGGTGACGATGTCGAAGTTCGGGTCCGGCCGGTCGAGTACCCCGAGCAGGGTGCCCAGCGCCCCGGCATCGCCGGTGAACTCCACCCCCGGGGAGTCGCGGTCGCCGGCGGCGAAGGCCAGCAGCCTGGCCTTCGTCGCGAAGGTGACGGTGGCCGTCGCGGTCGCCGGATCGGCGGCAACGCGGCGGTGCACCAGCACGCCGTTGCGCAAAGTCAGCCGGTAGTCGGCACCCAGGTCGACGAAGGTCACGTCCAGGGTCAGGTCCAGATCCCAGGCCCGCGGTCCGTCGATGCTGATGGCCAGGGTGTCGAAGATCTGCTCGGGGCTCAGTTGGGCGATCATGGTGGGCGCCGTCGTCGTGGTCGGGGTACCGAAGTTGCCCTCCCGCAGCTCGGTTGCCCCGGAGAGGAAGAAGTTCCGCCACACCGCGTTCTCGGCCCCGTAGGCCAGCTGCTCGAGGGTGTCGGCATATAGCTCGCGCGCCGCCGGGTGGTGTTGGTCGGTGAAGATGGCATGATCCAACAGGGTTGCCGCCCAACGGTAATCGCCCGAATCGAAGGCTGCGCGGGCGATCTCGACCACCCGGTCGAGCCCGCCCATCGCCTCGACATAGCGCGGGCCGGCCGCCTCGGGCGGATGCTGCCAGAGCCGGGCGGGGTTGCCGTCGAACCAGCCCATGTAGCGCTGGTAGACCGCCTTGACGTTGTGGCTGACCGAACCGTAGTACCCGTGGGTGTGCCAGGCCTTTTCCAGCGCAGGTGGCATCCGGAAGGTCTCGGCGATCTCGATACCGGTGAATCCCTGGTTCAGCTGCCGCAACGTCTGGTCGTGCAGATAGGCGTACAGATCCCGTTGCAGCGAAAGGTATTCCACGATGTTCTCGCGCCCCCAGGTGGGCCAGTGGTGAGAGGCGAAGACGACGTCGGTGCGGTCTGCGAACGAGTCGATGGCCTCGGTCAGGTACCCGGCCCAGCCGTGCGGATCACGTACCAGGGCACCGCGCAGGGTGAGCAGGTTGTGCAGGTTGTGGGTGGCATTCTCGGCCATGCACAGCGCGCGGAATTGTGGGAAATAGAAGTGCATCTCGGCAGGGGCCTCGGTACCCGGGGCCATCTGGAACTCGATCTGCACACCGTCGACGGTGTGGGTCTCACCGGTACTGCGCACATCGATGGTGGGGACGATCATGGCCACCTCGCCCAGCGACGGCGCCTGCCCGAGACCACAACCCACCTGCCCCTGCGGCCCACGCGCCAGCACCGCACCGTACATATAGGCCGCCCGGCGGGTCATCGCCGTGCCCGCATACACGTTCTCCTGCACGGCGTGTTCGACGAACCCCTCGGGCGCCAGCACCTGCACGCGGCCCGCGTCGACGTCGGCCTGGGTGGTCACCCCGAGTACGCCGCCGAAGTGGTCGACATGGCTGTGGGTGTAGATGACCGCGGTGACGACGCGCTCGCCGCGGTGCGCTCGGTAGAGCGCCAGGGCTGCCGCAGCGGTTTCGGTCGACACCAACGGGTCGATGACGATGACCCCGGTGTCACCTTCGATGAAGCTGATGTTGGACAGGTCGAGCCCGCGCACCTGATAGATGCCCTCGACCACCTCATAGAGCCCCTGTTTGATGCAGAGCTGCGATTGCCGCCATAGGCTGGGATGCACGCTGTCGGGCGCATCGGCCGCCAGGAACCCGTAACTGTCGTTGTCCCACACGACCTTCCCGCCGGCTCCGGTGACCACACAGGGTTCCAGCGCACCGATGAAGCCACGGTCGGCGTCCGCGAAATCGCGGTCGTCCTCGAAGGGCAGGGTGTCCCGGTGCGCGCGGTTGGCGGCGGCGATCACATCGCTGGGTGGCTTGGCGGTCATATCCGTGAGACTGCCACGCAGGGGCGCCGCGCGAGCGCTAACGGACCAGTTTGTGCAGTGCCACCGGGCCCAGCGCACCGTCGGACAATTCGGCCGTCATATAAGTGCAATGTGGCTGCCGTCGGCGGTCGGTGGGTGAGCCGGGATTGAGTAACCGCAGCGTCCCACCGCCCGGCCTGTCGACGGTGGCATCCCAGGGGATGTGGCTGTGCCCGAACACCAGGACGTCGGTATCGGGATAGGCCCGCGCCATGCGGTTGTCCCGCCCGGCCGCCGCACCGGTCTCGTGCGTCACGGTGAAGCGCAGCCCGTCGAGGACGACATCGGCGCGTTCCGGTAGCCGCGCGCGCAGTTCGTCGCCGTCATTGTTGCCCCAGCACGCGACCAGCCGCCGCGCCCGCTCGGCCAACCGGTCCAGCAGGGCGACCTCCATCCAATCCCCGGCGTGGAAGACGACATCGGCCACATCCACCGCGGCCCACACCTCGGCCGGCATATCGCGCGCCCGGGTGGGCAGATGGGTGTCGGAGATCAGCAGCAGCCGCACCGGTCCGAGAGTAGCGCAACCCACGTGAAGCAAGTTGCTGGAGGGACTGCCACGAAATGCCGTCTCAACTGCGAAAACTCGCTCTAAACTGCATGTAATGCCCACTTCCAGAACGAACTTCGGCTACGCCACAGGTGTGGCGGTTTACCTGGTGTTCGTTTGCTGGTTGATTTCCGGTTGGGGCGGACCGCAGGTGACGGCGACCGTCGCGTCGCTGGGCTTCGTTGCGTTCTGTGCAGCAACGTGCGCGTGCACGGTTGCCGCCGCCATATCCGGCCGCGGCAGCATCCGCCTGGCATGGGCTGCACTGACCGTGGGCTTCCTCGGCTGGGTCCTCGGAAGTGCCGTCGACGCGTACTACGAGGTGCTGCTCGATCAGGAGCCGCCGTTCCCGTCGGTGGCCGATCTGGGGTACCTGACGCTTCCGCTTGCCGTCGTGGTGGTGTGGCTGCTGCGCACCACCACGGACCCGTTGTCGATGTTTCGTCAGTTGATGGATGGACTGGTGATCTCGTCGGCACTGTTCGTCGTGGTGTGGGTGGCGGTGCTCGACCGCCTCTTCACCCTCGATGCGTACAGCACCATGGACGCGGTCCTGACCGCCATCTACCCCATCTCGGCGCTCACCATGGTGACGCTGTCGATGTTGGTGTTGACCGTCGGACGTCCCGGGCGGCGTCAGGTCCTCGGGCTGTTCACCACCGGGCTGGCCGCCATCGCTCTCGGTGAGGTCGCCGAGTTGTACATCCAGATCAACGACAGCGTCGACTCGGCGAGCACGTTCCCGATCATCAGCAAGGTGACCGGGCTGCTGATGGTCTCGGCCGGCGCCTACATGTCGGCCCAGGACATCAGGGCTCCACGGCGCGACGACCCACGTCCGTCACCGATGACCATCATCTGGCTGCCCTACGCGCCCATGCCCTTCGCGATCATCGCGGCGGTGGCGCACCTGTGGCCCGACACGAACATCCGACCGGTACTGCTCGGCTCGACGATCCTGGTGATATCGGCGTTGGTAAGGCAGCTGACCGTGCTGGTGGAGAATCGCCGCCTGCTCGACGAGGTCGCCGCCCACGCGTTCCAGGACCCGCTGACGGGACTGGCCAACCGGCTACTGTTCACCGACCGGCTCGAACAGGCCGTCGCCCGGCAACGCCGCGGCGGCCGCCCGACGGCGGTGCTCTCACTGGATCTCGACGACTTCAAGCTCGTCAACGACAACCTGGGGCACCACTGCGGGGACGAGTTGCTGCGCGATATCGCCGGACGGTTGGTGGCGTGCCTGCCCTCCGGCCAGACCGTGGCGCGTCTCGGCGGTGACGAGTTCGCGGTCATCATCGAGGACGGTTCGCTATCCGCCGAGGAGGTCGCTGCGACGGTGGTCCGCGCCTTCGACGAGGTATTCGATCTCGGTGGGCACGAGGTGTACATCCGACCCAGCATCGGCCTCGCCGTGGCGAGCGCGACCGACGATGTTGCCGTCGGCACCGAGGAGCTACTGCGGCAGGCCGATATCGCGATGTACGTCGCGAAGCGGTCCGGGGTCGGCGGGGTGCAGATGTACTCCGCAGGGATGGAACTCACCGACACCGGCACCCTCTGGGTGGAGGACACCGCGCCGACGCCCGTGGTGCCCGAGATCACCCTGCTCGGACAGTTGCGCCGGGTCGTCGACGGTGGGGCGCTGCGACTGGCCTATCAGCCCCAGATCTCGCTGGCCACCGGCGAGATGATCGGTGTCGAGGCGCTGGTGCGCTGGCCGCACCCCGAACTGGGGTTGTTGACCCCGAATCAGTTCCTGCCGCTGATACGCCGCAGCGGATTGATGGGAGCGATGACCGATCTGGTGGTGGAGCAGGCTGCCCGCGACGCCGCGGCCTGGCATCGGCTGGGCGGCCGGGAGATCCCGGTGTCGGTCAACCTGTTCGCACCGTCGTTCGACGATGCCACGCTGCCCGAACGCATCGGCACCGTGCTGGCGCGGCACGGGCTGACCCCGACGTCGATGACTATCGAGATCACCGAGCATTACCTGCTGGCCAATGTGCGCCAGGCACGCCATGTCATCGAACAGCTGCGGGCGGCCGGCTTCCGGGTGTCCATCGACGATTTCGGCAGCGGCTACGCGACCATGAGCTACCTGCGCGACCTCCCGGTCGACGAGCTGAAACTGGACCGGCATTTCGTCTCGCCCATGCTGGAGAACACCCGCGCGGCGGCCATCGTGCACTCGATCGTCACGCTCGCCCACACCCTTGGCATCACCAGCGTCGCCGAGGGCGTCGCCGACGCCGATACCGCCGAGCTGCTGCGCGGCTACGGATGCGCGGTGGCCCAGGGCACATACTTCGGGGAGGCGGTCCACGCCGACGAGTTGCCGGTGTCCGAGCGCGGTATCACCGGGCCTGCCCAAGAAGCGCCGCCATCCGCGGTATGACGGCCTGCAGACCCTTCAACGGCCGGATCATCACCTTGAAGGACGCGATCTTGCCCTCGTCGTTCCAGTGGATCATGTCGATACCGTCGACCGTCACACCGTCGACGGTGGCCTGGAACGCCAGGATGGCCGAACGGTCGCTCTCCCACTGCTCGACATAGCGGAAGTCGGCATCACCGAAGAGCTCGGCCGCGGCGTTCAGATACTTGGCGGTCAGCGCCTTGCCCTGTTGCGGGGTGAACACCGCCGGGGAGTAGAAGACGGCGTCATCGGCGAGCTGTTCGTCGAGGACCGCCGGGTCGTGATCGGTCATGAACTCGATCCAACGTTCCAGATGCGGAGAACTCATGACTGCATACTGCCTGAGTGCGCCCGAAGGGATTCGAACCCCTAACCTTCTGATCCGTAGTCAGATGCTCTATCCGTTGAGCTACGGGCGCCTGGTCGTGCTATTCAATTCGGTACTGCTGGTCGAACTCGGCGGAGGCGAGAGGATTTGAACCTCCGGTCCGCTTTAAGGCGGACAACTCATTAGCAGTGAGTCCCATTCGGCCGCTCTGGCACGCCTCCTGAACGATCTGAGGGTACCGGACCCCCGGAACCGCCGAGCGCAAAGATTACACAGGCCGGGGCTCGGAAGGCAAAGCGCGGGTACACGCACCCCTAGAATGGCCGGGTGACCGCCCGTCTGCGACCCGAGTTGGCCGACCTTCCCGCCTACACACCCGGTCGCACGGTGCCCGGCGCCATCAAGATCGCCAGCAACGAGACCGTGGACGGTCCGCTGCCCGGTGTCCTGGAAGCGATCAGCGCCGCGGCGGCCGGCATCAACCGCTATCCCGACAACGGTTACCTCGATCTGCGGGACCGGTTGGCCAAGCACGTGGACGACGGGGCGTTCGCCCCGGAGAACATCTCGGTGGGCGCCGGATCGGTGAGCCTGTGCCAGCAGCTCGTCCAGATCACCTCGACCGTCGGCGACGAGGTGATCTTCGGGTGGCGCAGCTTCGAGATCTACCCGCTGCAGATCCGCACCGCGGGCGCCACGCCGGTGCCGGTGCCGTTGAAGGACCAGACCCACGATCTGGACGCCATGCTGGCCGCCGTCACCGACCGCACCCGGCTGATCTTCGTGTGCAATCCGAACAACCCGACCTCGACCGTCGTCGACCCCGCCGCCCTGGAGGCCTTCGTGGCCGCCGTCCGGTCGGACATCCTGGTGGTCATCGACGAGGCCTACGTCGAGTACATCCGCGACGGCCTGCTGCCCGACAGCCTCGGCCTGGTCAGGCGTTACCCGAATGTGGTTGTGCTGCGCACCTTCTCGAAGGCCTACGGACTGGCGGGCCTACGCATCGGTTACGCCGTCGCCGACCCGGACATCGTCACCGCACTGGGCAAGGTGTATGTGCCGTTCACTGCGACGACCATCTCCCAGGCCGCGGCCATCGCCTCGCTGGACGCCGCCGACGAGCTGTTGGCCCGCACCGACGCGGTGGTGGCCGAACGCGCGCGAGTGAGTGCGGCACTGCGGGAGATGGGCTACGAACTGCCGCCCTCGCAGGCCAACTTCGTCTGGCTGGTGATCCCGGGGCGCACCGATGATTTCACCAACGCCGCCGCCGACAACCGGCTCCTGGTCCGGCCCTACGGCCAGGACGGTGTGCGGGTGACGGTCGCCGCACCGCATGAGAACGACGCGTTCCTCGCCTTCGCGCAGCAGTGGATCCGCGGTGAGCAACCGTGATGCGGGCGACCACGCGGGCGACGATGGTGGCGGGCAGCACGCTGATCGCACTGGGGTTGCTGGCCGGTTGCGGGCGCACCACCGAGGGCACCGTCGCGATGACCACCGAACCGGGGCCACCGCTGACCACCACGACCAGCGCCCGTCCCCCGGTCATCCCCGGTCTGCCGCAGATCCCCGGCCTGCCCGATATCACCATCCCGGGATTCCCCACCCGGGGCTCGAACGTCCCGGATGTCCCGCCGCCACCCGATGCGCTGACGATGACGTGCGCGGACTACAACCAACTCGACGAGGCCACCCAGAAGGCGGTCGTCAACGCGATCCTCAAGGGCGAGCAGTCCATCCTGGGACCGGACAACATCGAGATCGCCACCTCCCTCGCCGATGCGGTGTGCCAGTTCCTGACCGGCAGCACCGTGCGTGAGGTGCTGCTGGGTGGGCCCGTCCCCTAGCGCACCGGATTAGCCTGCACTCATGGCTTACGAATCCGTGACCGTGGACATCGCCGATCATGTCGCCCGAGTGACACTCATCGGCCCCGGCAAGGGCAATGCGATGGGACCCGCCTTCTGGGCCGAGATGCCGGAGGTGTTCGCCACCCTCGACGCCGACCCCGCGGTCCGGGCCATCGTGCTCACTGGGTCCGGCAAGAACTTCAGCTACGGGCTGGACCTGGCCGCGATGGGCGCCACCCTGCCCGGGCTGGACGCCGGCGCCAAGGCCCGGCACGACTTCCACAAGACGATCCTGACCATGCAGCAGGCCATCAGCGCGGTCGCCGACTGCCGCACCCCCACCATCGCCTCGGTGCACGGCTGGTGCATCGGCGGCGGGGTCGACCTGATCAGCGCCGTCGACATCCGTTACGCCAGCGCCGATGCCAAGTTCTCGGTCCGTGAGGTCAAGCTCGCGATCGTCGCCGATGTGGGCTCGCTGGCCCGCCTTCCGCTGATCGTGTCCGACGGGCATCTGCGCGAACTCGCATTGACCGGCAAGGACATCGACGCCGCGCGCGCCGAGAAGATCGGCCTGGTCAACGATGTGCACGCCGACGCCGATGCGTCGCTGGCCGCCGCGCACGCCACCGCCGCCGAGATCGCCGCCAACCCGCCACTGACCGTGCATGGTGTCAAGGACGTCCTGGACCAACAGCGCATCGCCCGGGTCTCGGAGAGCCTGCGCTATGTGGCGGCGTGGAATTCGGCGTTCCTGCCGTCCAAGGATCTCGGCGAGGCGGTCACCGCGATGTTCGGCAAGCGCGCCCCTCAATTCACCGGGGAGTAGCCGAGCCCTTCAGCTGGTCCAGCAGCTGAAGGGACAAGAACGTCATCGGGCCCTTGTCCTCGAACCTGTGCGAGACGTTGCCCGCGATGCCACCCTGCACCGCGAGCTCACCGATCAGGTCGAGCTTGAGCTGCGGGCTGCCTGCACTGAAGTCGAGATCGGCCAGATCCACCCAGACGATATTGGGCCGGGTGGTCGACTCATAGACGTAGCGCTTCCTGGTCAGGTCCAACACCACCTGCCAGATCGTCTGTGAGGCATCGGGTTTGCCCGGATCAGGGATCCGGAAGGGCTGGGCGGCGTTGCGGATCACCGACAGCATGGCCGCGATCGCCTCGACCTGACCGGCGGGTTGCGGAAGGCGGCTCGCGTAGTAACTTGCCCTGGCGAAGCGGGCGGCGGCCTCGGTGGAGCCGGGCAGCGGCTCGCTCCCGCCCAGTCCGGTGAACGTCTTGACCAGTTCGAGCTGCTGGTCGAAGGTCGGCGAGTTCGTCATCACGCGGTACGCGCGGTCGTGATAGACGACCGCCTTGCCGTCGATGTACTCGATGATCGCCGAATCGCCGGTGGCGTCGTCGAGCGCCAGATGGATGGCCGGCGGTACCCCGCCTGTGGGGTCGTCCATCTGCACGACCTGCACATCGGTCTCGGCGATCCAGGCCACCGCATCGGCGACCGTGGCGAAGTTGTCCAGGAAGTACTGCAGCCAGACCGCCTGGCTGAGCTGGGTGCGCCCGGAATCAGGTTGTCCGTAGGTGGATTCCGCCAGCCAGAGCACGTGACCGGCCAGACCGGCCTCGTTGAGACCGTCGACGGAGATGATGTCGAAGGCCGTGGCGATGACGCTGCCGTACTTCGAGGTCCAGGTGAGCTTGCCGGTGACGCCGTCGTCACGGGTGACGCCGCGCGGTTGCTTCCACAGGTTGGTCATCAGGTCCTTGTGGAAGTCCATGTTCCGTCCCACCAGGACGGCTCCGCCGGCGTCCGGCCAGATCACTCGGGTACACATGCGCGACAGCCTAGCCAGCAGCCGGCTGCGACAGTTCAATCTCGGGCGAGCGCGCCGCGCCCCGGGCTACCCGGTGTCACAGCGACCACCGCGCCGGGCATGAGGAGCAGTCACCTCGAGTACACGGGCAGGCGCGCGGAGTCCGGGAGCCGGGCCGCAGAGGCGCAGCGCCGATCACGGCACCGACAGCTCCGATCAGCAAGGTTGCCGCCATCAACCACAGCAATCCGCTGGCTATAGCTGACTGCATCGTCAATGCTCCCGACAAGTGACTGAACTGGTCATCTGATGATCAACCCGGCGCGTCAGACATTGCCGAGCACACATCAAGATCATTCCCGAAGACCATGACACGCGTGCTGCGCCCGCGTCAATATGGTCCGGCACACAGGAGACGCCTGCGACAGGAGTGAGCAGGAGCTTTTCGATCCTCACTCCAGAGACACACACCTCTTGGACGAACCCCTCAAAATGGCGTCATGGCCACAACGCCCTACATCAAAGCCTGCCTCAATGGTGCCCGCACCCCCGACGAGCACGCCGCGCTCCCGGTCTCGCCGAAGCAGCTGGCCGCCGCCGCCGTCGCCGTGCACAGTGCCGGTGCCATGGCTGTGCACCTTCATCCCAAGACTGCCGACGGCATGGATTCGCTGGAACCGGCGATTGTCGCCGCCGCTGTGAGCGCCGTGCGCCAGGCGGCACCGGGCCTGCCGCTGGGTGTGACGACCGGGTTCTGGGCGCTGCCCGATCCGCATCGGCGGTTGCGCACCGTGGAGGCGTGGACGGTGTTGCCCGATTTCGCCTCGGTCAACTGGGATGAACCCGGCGCCGAAGAACTGGCGCTGTTACTGCTGAGCCGGGGTATCGGGGTGGAGGCCGGCATCTTCCACGCCGCAGCAGCGGAGTCCTGGGCGGATTCGCCCGTGGCTGCCCGCTGCATACGGGTCATGGTCGAGCTGGGGCCCGACGGCGATATCGAGACCGCCGACGATGTGTTGGCGCGCGTGAGCCGTGCCGGGTCGCCCGCGCCGGCGCTGCTCCACGGCCTCGACGCCAGCTGCTGGCCACTGCTCGCGCACGCCGGCGCGCGCGGAGTGCAAACCCGCATCGGGCTGGAGGACACCGTGCTACTACCCGACGGGTCGACAGCGTCGGGTAACGCCGAGCTCGTTGCGGCAGCGTTTGAGCTTCTCAGTCGCTAGTCGGTTTCTGGCGACAAATTGCCGAAAACAGAAGCAGCAGAAACGATTTCAACCCGATAGCGAAGCTCTGCCGTTCCAACGTAGCCGCGGTGGCCTCTGCAACGACACTTCCCGCCCAATCACGCCATGCGTCTGACGGTGGATGGCGTGGCATCGATCCGGTCTCACGTCGACATCGATTGCGCCAACGGTGATGTGACGGCAACCCAGTGGGGAGATCCTGGGATATCGCGATTCGACATCTGCACGCTGCAGATGTAAGGCCAGCAGGCCGCTGCTGCTCTCGAATCTGGATGCATCCTGGGGAGGGAGCTTCACATGAGGGTTACCAGACGTCTACGCCATATGGCCTCGATCGCAATGTCCGTGATGTTCGGCATGAGCCTGGTATCGCCGATATCGGCGCACGCGGAACCTGCTGCAGCCACGGTCCTCACGTTGGCGCCGGCATTTTTCCCGCTGCCGAGCAACTGGCTGCGCGGCGAACTCTTCGCCGCTCCCAACACCACAGTCAAAGTGCCGTACAACAACTTTCCCGCAGCCGCCAACGTGCACAAGGGTGCCGACCTTCTCGACGACCTGCTGCACTCAACCGCCGGCCCCAAGATCGTCCTCGGCCACAGCGAAGGAGCGCAAGTTCAAGACGATTGGCTACGCCGCTACGGCCCGACGAGCGATATCGACCCCGCCACAGTGCAATTCATCCTCACCGGCGACCCAGAGCACAGATTCAACGGGTGCACACGCGTCCCCGCACCCACTCCCGCCGAGCCCGACAAGAAGGTATGCAAATTCATCTACCACAGCTATGACGCCCCCGGTGGCTTCACCGGCCCGGGCTTTCCCGACGACACCCGCTACAACGTGACCGTCATCTCCCGCCAATACGACTACTGGTCGGACTGCCCCAATCCGCTCGTCAGCGGCTCCCCGGCAGACAAAAACCGAGACGCGGCCAATTCCGTCGGCGGGAAGGGAGAGCTCAAAGCTGTACACCTGGACTACAGCATGATCGGGCTCAACGACCCGAACAATCAGGTGTACGTCGATCGAAACGTCAAGTACGTCCTGGGCTCACCAGCCACCTACTACCTGCCCATGGTGACCCAGAAATGGATACCGCAAGCGCAGAAACAAGCCCAAGACCTGGAGCTACGCCCACAAGTCGAACTCAACTACGGCCGCCCCATGGGATCACCGACGCCGCCAAGCTCATAGTCTGGGTGATCTGTTCGATACACATATCGCTACAGGGTTCGAACTTGTCACCGTGAACGAGCAATTGGGGCCCCTTCGGCGTGTACCCGGCGCTAGCAGTTGATCCGTTTGAGGTTCCAGTACATCGTCCCGTCACCCTGGGCGGGATTGCCATACCAAACGTACGCGCGGATCTCCTTGGTGCCCCGGATGAACGGGCCGCGGTATGCGACGACAATTGTTGTCCCAGAAGGATAGGAGCCGTTGAGCTCCACGATCTGCGACTGCCCGATGAACCCGCCCTGCGCGTTGTAACAGCGCAGCCGCGAACGCCAACCAAAGGCCAGGATAGGAACCGTGAACTTGACGGTGACACCGCCTGCACAGCTCACGCGTTCGAAGCGAACAGCGTCGGTCCTGATAGATCCGGCGGCAACTACACTTGCGGCCGGCGCGTCGTCCACGTCGATGACAAGTTCGCCCCACTCACCAGACGTCTCCGTCTCAGCAATCTCGGCTGGGTCAACCTGCTCAACGGCTTCATCCGCATCTTGGTCGGTCATCGTTCCTCCAATAGTCGTTACGTGCTGAGGCTTTCTTCTTTTCGCGGAATCTCGTTGGGGCGGCACTTGGGTCACATGGCGCGCAAGAGCCGCTCCGGCCAAGGGGCAGCCAAGACTTGCTTGGTGTCATCGAGAAGCCCCTTCAAACCGGATGCCGCCCTTTCGGTCGCGAGAGCCTCCCTAGCCTGACCGGTCAGCAGCTCGACGCGACTCTGAACTCTCCATAGTTCGACCGTTTGCACGATCCAATAGACGGTAAACTGCACGAGCAGAATCGTTTCCGCAACGATAACCAGGTGATTCCAGCCGTCGAGCGTCGAGTGGACGACCACAACGCCGGCGATGGTCACTACCATGAGCGCAGAAAGGGTCGCATAACACGCGAAGTAACGGCGCTTGTTCGGACACTCGCTTTCATTCTGCTCCGACGTGATCCGAGCAGTGAGGCCAACCGTTACGCATATCGCCGCAAACATGACGACTGCCGAAACTCCGTGCGCGTACTTGTCGAACCGCGGTTGATCCACGACGAAGACGATGAATCCGCCGATAATCAGCACCCATGCCAGTAACGTCGCGAACGTTCCGAGCACGCTGTTCTTATGTCGGCGAGCAGTATCGTTGCGGCTGGGGCGGCACCACAGCGCAAGACATGAGAGCACGAGTGCAATCGTGACTGCCCAGATGTTGGTGGATACCGACTTCGAGATCTCATAGCCTGGGGGTAATTCCCCTCCGCCACAGATGATCACCGGGCGTGCTGTTGGAACCATCGCGACGACGATCGCCAGCACGCCGGCAAGGCTGAGAAGCACATCTTCGGTGTGGCTGGCGCCGGTGTACACGATCATCAGCACACCCGCTGCGCACAGCACGGCCACGAAAACACTGTGGGCGGAGGTGAAGTAGTACGCGCTGATGGACGCTTCGAAGCAGTTTCCGCCGGCTCGGTCGGTCAATACCCCTGCTGCCAGTGCCGCGACCGCGACAACCAACCCACCCCGCAGATAGCGATAGGTCGTCACAGCTGCTTCAGGAAGGACGGAGATGCTCATAGCTCTCACCCCTACATTCGGTCGATGATCGATTGGATTGGACTGACAGCTGGTGAGTCACCACGGCGAGTGTGGATACGGCGCATGTGCGTTGGCGATGGCGCCACATACCTCACCTGGCAATCCGACCATCGCCACGTAGTACGTGTCACTCGGCGTCGTGATGGCGTACCGATCGGTGCAAACCAGACCACCGCCGGGGCCGCCGCCAGCGACGTCACCGCCAAGCCCGACGCATTCTGGCAAGTACTGAAGGGGGCTCTGTAGCGCTCTCTGGGAGATCATGACGATTCCCCCAGCCCATAGCGCCCCGACGCGCCAGTATCCACGGGTGGCGTAGATACCCGCCCGTTGACCACATTTGTTGAGGGCATTGAGTACCGAAAACATCTGCCTTACAGAAGGATTGAAAACACCCAGTCCACGTCCAACCCACCCGAGCACGTGCGAACCGTCGCCTTCTGCGATGGATGGATCGTTGAAGCTAGGGAGATACGCACCGATCGCGTCTGCAGCAGGCCCGCCACCACTGACATCTCCTCCGGGCTGCAGATCGGGAATTGCACTCCCTGACGCATTGGGATCCGGCGGAACTTGGCCAGGAACATATCCTGTGTCCGCTCCCGGCGGAGCGTCTGGACCACCGGGTGCACAGAATCCTGTGACCGGGTAACTAGCGCAATCGGCAACTGGCTCGGCATGAGCCGGCGCTATCCACAAAGCGGCCATCACGCACACGGCAACCACGGACTCGACGCAGACCCGACGAAAGATCCCCATAACCGCCCCCTTAGGCAGGATCAATCCCAGGCTCGCGACCGTACTCCTACATTTACCGCAGCATCGGCAATCGACGCAGAACGGCATATTCGCACTTAGCAGGTAGTTGCGCGCGCAATCAAGCAAATCTTCGGCACGGCCGCACGAACCGCGTCTTCGTGCCATGACGAGTACGGTTCTGCTGCGCAAGTAGGCGCCAGCCCGAGATGTCCGACGCCCACCTGGATTGCACTTGACGGCTGGAGTCGATGAATCGGTAGGTAGCCCGATAGCTTCGCTACCCATCCGGCGGAATAGCGTCGCTTCCTCGGGGCAGACCGCGTTTGGTCATGCGTCCCAGGAAGACTCGCCAACCTCGACAACTGAGGCCGAGCCAGGTCGCGGGCAGTGCAGACCGGAATCAGGGGCAATCTGTCATCGGTTTCTGGAAAGACGAACAAACCCAGCGTCCGCCGGGTTCGAACATCGATCTTTTGGCGGTGGCGGAGGGATTTGAACCCCCGGACGGTGTTAGCCGTCTCTCGCTTTCAAGGCGAGTGCATTAGGCCGCTCTGCCACGCCACCGTCCGACAGCCTAAGCGGTCTACACCCGTCCGAGCTTCGCGGCCCGCCCATCGGCCTGTAGACCGGCGCTGATCCGCCGGCAGTTCTCGCCCATCGCGGTGATCTGTGAGCGCGACAACCGGTTCAGGTAGTGGCTGCGCACCTCGGAACCATAGGTCTGCATGGCGTCGGCCAACAGGGCGCGGCCCTCGTCGCTGATGGTCGCCAGCACACCGCGCCGGTCATCCGGGCTGGCGACCCGATTGACCAGGTTCAGCTTCTCCAACCGGTGGATCTGCCTGGTGACCCGACTCGGCAGTGACATCAGTCCTTCGGCAAGATCCCCCATCCGCGCCGAACCACTGTCGGAACTGTCCAGAATGTCGAGCAATCGCACGTCGTTGAGTGTCAGCCCATGACTGTCGGCCAACGACCGGTTCAATGTTGCGTACAGCCGCAGTGCCGAGTCCAGAAAATTTTGCCACGATTTCTGCTCGGCGATATCCAGGCCCGGCATCGAGCTCGCCGTACGTCCCCCCACCAACGCTTCCATCGCCCGATCCTACGTTCGCGCGGCAGCGTAGCCTAGCTCCAATGAAGGCCGTTTCAGTTGTTTCACCCGAACGTATGACATGGCAAGAAGTTCCTGATGTCGCAGCTCAAGCGGGTGAAGTAGTGATCCGCGTGGCCGCGGCCGGCGTCAACCGGGCCGACCTGCTGCAAGCCGCGGGCAACTACCCGCCGCCGCCAGGCGCCAGCAACATCCTCGGCCTCGAGGTCTCCGGCACGATCACCGAGATCGGCGACGCGGTACGCGGGTGGACCACCGGTCAGCAGGTATGCGCTTTGCTGGCAGGTGGCGGGTATGCCGAGTACGTCGCGGTGCCCGCCGCACAGTTGCTGCCGGTGCCCGAGGGCATCGGACTGCACGAGGCGGCCGCGCTGCCCGAGGTCGCCTGCACGGTGTGGTCCAACCTGATGATGACCGCGCGGCTCAGGCCGGGTGCACTGTTGCTGGTGCACGGTGGTGGCAGCGGGATCGGCACACACGCCATCCAGGTCGCGCGCGAACTCGGCGTGCGGGTGGCCGTGACCGCCGGATCGCCCGAGAAGTTGGCGCTGTGCACCGAGCTGGGCGCCGAGATGGCCATCAACTACCGCGACGAGGACTTCGTCGAGCGAGTGTCCGAAGCCGGCGGCGCCGATGTCATCTTCGACATCATGGGTGCGAAATACCTGGACCGGAACATCGACGCCCTGGCGCCCGGCGGACGGTTGGTCATCATCGGCATGCAGGGCGGCATCAAGGCCGAATTGAACATCGCCAAACTGCTCGGCAAACGCGCCGGTGTACTCGCCACGGCGCTGCGCTCCCGTCCGGTGGACGGCCCGGACGGAAAGGGCGCGATCGTCGCGCAGGTCACCGAGAACGTCTGGCCGATGATCGCCGCCGGCCGGGTCCGCCCGCTGATCGGTGCGGAGCTACCCGTCCAGGACGCCGCCAGGGCGCATGCGTTGCTGTCCTCCGGCGATGTCGCCGGGAAGGTGCTACTGAAGGTGTCCGACGACAGTTAGCCCAGCGAGGCCAGCACCCGGACCAGCTGGTCGACCTCGGCCGCGGTGCTGTAGTGCGACAGCCCGACGCTGATCGCACCACCGATATCGTTGACGCCGAAAGCCTCCAGCACCCGCGAGTGCTTACTCCTGCTCACCAGCACGCCGTTGTCGGCCAGCCGCTGCATCACCCGCTCGGCGGGCACCCCGTCGACGGCCAGGCTGAGCACCGGGATCCGCTCGACCGGGTTTCCGAGCACCATCACCAGCGGCAACGACCGCAGCGAGGACAGCAGATAGCCGAACAGTCGGTCCAGGTAGGCGGCCGAGGATTCCATCGACACGGCGAGGCGTTCCCGGCGCGAGCCGGTGGCACCCTCGTCCAGGTTCGCCAGGTACTCGATGCTCGCCACCACACCGCCGAGTAGCCCGAACTGATGGATTCCGGTCTCCAACCGGGCCGGGCCGGTGGCATCCGGATCAAGGGAGACCGAGCTGAACTGGTCGATGACGGCCGGGTCGCGGAAGACCAGCGCACCGATCGGCGGGCCGCCCCAGGCGACGGCGTTGAGCGCCACCACGTCGGCGTCGATGTCATCGATGTCGATGAGCCGGTAGGGTGCGGCGGCCGAATGGTCGACGATGACGAGTCCGCTGTTCTCGTGGACGAGCTTGGTGACCGGAGTCAGATCGGTGACGGTTCCCAGCGTCGCCGATGCCGAGGTGAGCGCGACCAGTTTGGTCGGCGCGGTGATCAGACTCTCCCACTGATAGGTGGGCAGCTCACCGCTCTCGATGTCGACCTCGGCCCACTTGACCTTGGCGCCGTACCGGTTGGCCGCACGCAGCCAGGGCGCGATATTGGCCTCGTCGTCGAGCCGGGAAAGAACGATCTCATAGCCCAGCCCGACCTTGACCGATGCGGCGTCGGCCAGGGTGGTCAGCAGGACGGCCCGGTCGGCGCCGAGCACCACACCGTCCGGATCGGCACCGACGAAATCGGCGATGGCCTGCCGAGCGGCGGCCAGGACCGTCGCGCTGCGGCGGGCCGACGGGTGCGGTCCGGTGGTGATGGGCTTGGAGCCTCGGAACGCCGTCGACACGGTGGTGGCCACCGAATCCGGTAGCAGCATCCCGTTCTGGGCGTCCAGATGTACCCAGCCGTCGCCCAACGACGGGTGCAACCCACGCACCCGGGCAACGTCATAGACCATGTCAGCCACCTTAGAACGTCCGTGAATCGCACAGACGGACACACATCGGGTTACGGAGCCTGCCGCGTTGCAGGGACCCGGCCCGGATCACTTCGGCAGCCATACTAATGCAGGCCGCACGCGGCCCGTGGTGCCAATCACCCCCGTTGTTGCTGGTATGTGCGGGAGCAACTCCGGTATGGCCGGGCCGATTCGCCGGGACCGGAAAGGACTAGTGTCGGACACCATGACGATCCACTCCGACGATGACGACAGCGTCGAGATCCTCACCGGCGACGATGCCCCGTCGGGCGCGGACGAGGACAAGGCCTTGACCGATCTGATCGAGCAACCGGCCAAGGTCATGCGCATCGGCACCATGATCAAGCAGCTACTCGAAGAGGTGCGGGCGGCTCCGCTGGACGAGGCCAGCCGCAGCAAGCTCGCCCGGATCCACAGCAGCAGCATCCGCGAGCTCGAGGAGGGCCTGGCTCCGGAGCTGCGCGAAGAACTCGAGCGCCTGACGCTGCCGTTCGGTGACGACTCGGTGCCCTCCGACGCCGAGCTGCGCATTGCCCAGGCTCAGTTGGTCGGCTGGCTGGAGGGACTGTTCCACGGGATCCAGACCGCACTGTTCGCCCAGCAGATGGCCGCCCGCGCGCAGCTGGAGCAGATGCGTCAGCTGCCGCCGGGAATGGCGCCGCAGGGCCAACGCGGGCCGACCCACCCGGGCACCGGGCAGTACCTGTAGCCGCCCGTGACCGACAGTCCTTTCATCTCCACTCAGAACGCGTGGGTGGAGTTCCCGATCTTCGATGCCAAATCGCGGTCCCTGAAGAAGGCCTTCCTCGGCAAGGCCGGCGGCACCATCGGCCGCAATGACGCCAATGTCGTGGTCATCGAGGCGCTGCGCGATATCACCATGTCCCTGCAGATGGGTGACCGCGTCGGCCTCGTCGGGCACAACGGTGCCGGAAAGTCCACGCTGCTGCGGTTGCTGTCGGGCATCTACGAACCCACCCGCGGGTCGGCGACGGTGCGCGGCCGGGTGGCCCCGGTGTTCGATCTCGGTGTCGGCATGGACCCGGAGATCTCCGGGTTCGAGAACATCATCATCCGCGGCCTGTTCCTTGGTCAGACCCGCAAGCAGATGCTGGCCAAGGTCGACGAGATCGCCGACTTCACGGAGCTCGGCGACTACTTGTCCATGCCGCTGCGCACCTACTCCACCGGTATGCGGGTACGGCTGGCGATGGGTGTGGTCACCAGCATCGACCCGGAGATCCTGCTGCTCGACGAGGGTATCGGCGCGGTCGACGCGGAGTTCATGAAGAAGGCCCGCACGCGGCTGCAGAGCCTGGTCGCGCGGTCGGGAATCCTGGTGTTCGCCAGCCACTCCAACGAGTTCCTGGCCCAGCTGTGCAAGACGGCGATGTGGGTCGATCACGGCACCATCCGGATGACCGGCGGGATCGAGGAGGTCGTCGGCGCGTACGAGGGCCCGGATGCGGCCCGGCACGTGCGTGAGGTGCTCGAGGAGAACGAACGGCATGGCTGACGACGCGACTCCGCAGCGTGTCATCGCGGTCATCGTCACCCACCGCCGTGTCGAGGCGCTGACGGTATCGCTGGCCGCGGTGTCCGGGCAGCGCCGCAGGCCCGACCATCTGATCGTCGTCGACAACGACGACGATCCGGTGGTCGCCGAACTGGTGGCCGCCCAACCGATACCGACGACCTATCTCGGGTCCCGCCGGAACCTGGGTGGCGCGGGTGGTTTCGCGCTCGGCATGCTGCACGCGCTGGCGCTCGGCGCCGACTGGGTCTGGCTGGCCGATGACGACGGCCGACCTGCCGACGACTCCGTGCTGGCGACGCTACTCGCCTGCGCCGACAAGCATGCGCTCGCCGCGGTATCGCCGATGGTGTGCGATCTCGGCGATCCCTCTCGGCTGGCGTTCCCGCTGCGCCGGGGCGTGGCATGGCGCAGGCATGTGACGGAACTGAAGGTCGACGCCTCTGACGACCTGCTGCCGGGCATCGCCTCGTTGTTCAACGGCGCCCTGTTCGCCGCGACCACACTGGAATCGGTCGGGGTGCCCGATCTGCGACTGTTCATCCGCGGCGACGAGACCGATGTGCACCGCCGACTGGTGTTGTCCGGCCTGCCATTCGGCACCTGTTTGGACGCGTCGTATCTGCATCCGGACGGCGCCGACGAATTCAAGCCGATCCTGGGCGGCCGCATGCACACGCAGTATCCCGACGATGCCGTGAAGCGGTTCTTCACCTATCGCAACCGCGGTTATCTGCAGGCGCAGCGCGGATTACGCCGACTGATACCCCAGGAATGGGTGCGTTTCGGGTGGTTCTTCCTGGTGACCCGACGCGACCCGGCAGGTCTGCGGGAGTGGCTGCATCTGCGCAAACTGGGCAGGCACGAGAAGTTTTCGAGATATCAGGCTGAGGCGGAGAGGCGGGGCGCATGACGATCGTCGACGCGGCGGCCCAGTCCAAGACAATGGCGCGCGCCTGGGGTGATCTGCGGGGCGGGTTCGGCAAGCGCGAACTGTGGCTGCATCTCGGGTGGCAGGACATCAAGCAGCGCTATCGGCGTTCGGTGCTCGGCCCGTTCTGGATCACCATCGCCACCGGGACCATGGCGCTGGCCCTCGGCGGCCTGTACTCCAAACTGTTCAATCTCGAACTGTCCGAGCATCTGCCGTATGTGACTCTCGGCCTGATCATCTGGAACCTGATCAATGCGGCGATCATCGAGGGCGCCGACGTGTTCGTCGCCAACGAGGGTCTGATCAAACAGCTTCCGACGCCACTGAGCGTGCATGTCTACCGGTTGGTGTGGCGCCAGGTGCTGTTGTTCGCGCACAACATCATCATCTTCGTGATCATCGCGATCATCTTCCCGCAGCCGTGGAAGTGGACCGACCTGACGTTCATTCCGGCGCTGTTCCTGATCGTGCTGAACTGCGTATGGGTGGCAATCGTTTTCGGCATCCTGGCCACCCGGTACCGCGACATCAGCCCGTTGCTCTTCAGCCTCGCGCAGCTGCTGTTCTACATGACCCCGATCATCTGGAACGACGAGACGCTGCGCAGGCAGGGTGCCGGCGGCTGGGCGAAAATCATCGAGTTCAATCCGTTGCTGCACTATGTGGACATCGTCCGCGCACCGCTGCTCGGCGCCGATCAGGAGCTGCGGCATTGGATCGTCGTGCTGGTGTGCACAGCGGTGGGTTGGCTCTGCGCGGCGTTCGCGATGCGGCAGTACCGTGCGCGCGTCCCATATTGGGTGTAGCCACGTCAGCTGACTGATCCGTCGGCGTCATCCGGCGGTCACCCCGACGCCATCGTGCTGTCGGCTGTGCGGCGTTGAATGGTCTCCCATGACCGACACCGTCACCCCCGAGAACACCGAATCCACCGCAGATACCTTCATCGACGCCGAGATCGTGCCGGTGGTCGAATCCGACACCGGTCCTCACGCCGGCGATGTCCTCGAGCGGCAACTCGACGCGGGCCAGGATCTGAGCACCCACCTGATCGAGGCCACCACCGACGCCGCCGTCGCGGTGGTCGAGTCGCCCGCCAAGGTGATCGCGGCGATCCGCAGCGGCGCCACGCTGCCCGCCGCGCTCGGTGAGACCAACGAGGCCGTCCAGGAGGCGGTCCTGATGGCGGGCAGCCGAATCCGCACCGCTGTCGGCGCCTATGTCAATCAGCAGGCACCGTTGCCGAACGCCGTGATCGTCGGTGCCGCGGAGGTGGCCGCAGCGACGGTGCGCGGGCAGGGCGAACTGGTGTCCTCGGCGGTGGACGGTGTGTTCGAGGTGGCCGTCACCGTCGGCCGGCGCGGTGACGTGCGTGACGTGATCGACCGGGAGTGGAGCGAGTTCAACGCCACCGCGGTGTCGGTCCGCGAAGCCGTCGAGGCCCGCATCGCGGTGGCCCGCCGGTCGATCCGGGACGCCGTTTCCTGAACAATCGGTGCCTGTGAGCACCACACTGGCTGGACCGGACGGCACCGAACTCGTCGCCGAGGTGACGGGGTCGGGGCCGCCGGTCGTCTTCGTCCACGGATCCAACGGTGATCTGAATTCCTGGGCCGATATCGCCGGCCGCCTCAGCGGCTATCAGCTGATCCGCTACGCCCGGCGCAACCATCCACCCAGCGGGGTCGGTCCGGCGCCGAACAGTTTCGGCGCGGAGGCCGGAGATCTGCAGGCGGTGCTCGAGTCCGTCGGCCGGGCTCACGTCGTGGGGGCGTCCTACGGGGCGACCGTGGCGTTGCATGCGGCACTGGCCGACAGCAGCCGCATCGCCTCGCTGGCATTGTTCGAGCCGCCGGTGCTGATGACGGGTCCGCATCTGACGGCCGTGATCGACAGCTATCAGCGACTTTTCACCACCGTGCGGTATACCGACGCCCTGGAACTGTTCCTGCGCGAGGCGGCGCAGATCCCCGCCGACGTACTGGCCGACGGGCCGCCCATTCCGGATGACCCCGTCGCGGCGATGAGCGCGCTTGCCGATCTGGAGGCGATGGCCGGTGACGAAGCACGCGTGGATCGCTGGGCGGCGATCGATGTTCCGGTGTTGCTGATGCAGGGCGGTCGGAGCTGGGCTCCGCTGCCCGACGGGATGGAGGCGTTGGCCGCGGCGCTACCTGCCGCGCAGCGCGTGGTGTGGGCCGAGCACTCGCATTTCGCCATGATGACCGCGCCAGATCAGATGGCCGCGGCGATACAGGAGTTCTTGGACGGGCTGGCGTAGGCGACGATTTTGGCGGACCGACGTGGGCGGGGTCTACACCACAAAACCCGAAGGCGCGCTGTCCTTTCCTCGGCTAGCGGCGCCCACGGCAGAACTGGGTCCGATCACCGCGCCACCACCGACGCCGGGCCGAGAACGGGCCGCCCCCACACGATCCCGCATCCGCACACAAAACCGGGCCTACCGAATAGCCCACGAACGCGCACACAACCGCACCCACATCGACACCCACCCACCACCCTTCTGAAGGGCCGGAGGATCGGCGGGCGGGCGGTGCGATTCAGCGACGAGGGGCCGGCATCCGCGTCGCGACGTTGAAACGATTCCAGGCGTTGATGGTGACGGCCATCGCGATCACCTGGGCGAGCTCCTTTTCGGTGAACACCTCGGCAGCGTTGGCGTACACCGCATCCGGCACATGTCCGTCGTGCAGTGACGTGATGGCCTCGGTCAACTCCAGCGCCGCGCGTTCGCGATCGGTGAACAGATCACCGGCCTCCTCCCAAGCCGCGACCAGCGCAAGCCGCTGCTCGGTCTCACCCTGCTTGCGCGCATCTGCGACATGCATGTCGAGGCAGAACGCACAGTGATTGATCTGCGAGGCGCGGATCTTGACCAGCTCACCGATCATCGGATCGATGTCCTTGGCCGAAGCTCCGGACAGCTTCATCATGGCGTCGTAGATCTCCGGCGACACCTTGTAGATGTTGAGGCGATCGACGGCGTGGCGATTGTTCAGTGTCTGTGTCATGCCCTCGACGCTACGACCCTAAAGGCCCATGTACATGGTTCAATCCAACGGTGACTTCATGGGCCAATTCGGGTGCGCGGGATCTGCACCTGGATCTGCGCACCGCCATCACCCCACGCACCCGCGGCGCCAGGGAAGCCCTGGTGTACGCCCTGCGGGACGCAATCCGGTCCGGTCGACTGCTCCCCGGCACCATGCTCCCGCCCTCGCGCACCCTGGCCAACGACCTGGGAGTTGCCCGAAACACCGTGGGCGAGGCCTACTCCGACCTGGTCGCGGCGGGGTGGCTCGCCTCCCGACAGGGTGCCGGCACCTGGGTGGTCAATACGCCCACCACCGCCGTGCAGGCCCGACCGCGCGGCACCCCGGGCATCCCGACCCACAACCTGATGCCGGGTTCCGGTGATGTCTCGCAGTTTCCGCGCAATGCATGGCTCACCTCCACCCGCCGCGCGCTGACCAACGCGCCCGCCGAGGCACTGCGGATGGGCGACGCGAGCGGCCGCATCGAACTTCGCGAGGCCCTCACCGAATACCTGGGCAGGGTCCGCGGCGTGCGCACCACACCGGACCAGATCGTCATCTGCGCCGGCACCCGGCACGGCGTCGAGGTCCTCACCCGCGCGTTGGGTGGCCCGATCGCCGTAGAGGCCTACGGCCTGTTCCTGTTCCGCGACGCCATCGCCGCCAACGGCGCGCGCAGCGTCCCGATCGACGTCGACGACGACGGCGCGGTGATCAGCGAACTGGACACGACCGCGGCGACCGCGGTGCTGCTGACCCCGGCCCACCACTTCCCGCACGGGGTGCCGCTGCATCCCGGCAGACGCTCCGACGTCCTGGACTGGGCGCACCGCACCGGCGGTTATGTGTGGGAGGACGACTACGACGGCGAATTCCGCTACGACCGCCAGCCCGTCGGCTCGGTGCAGGGCCTGGATCCCGACCGGGTGGTCTATCTCGGCTCGGCCAGCAAGAGCCTGTCCCCGGTATTGCGACTTGGCTGGATGGTGCTGCCCGCCGATCTGGTCGACCCGGTCATCGCCGCGATGGGTGGTCAGCAGTTCTACGTCAACGCGCTGTCCCAACTCACGATGGCCGACTTCATCAACTCCGGCGCCTACGACAAGCACATCCGCCGGATGCGGATGATCTACCGGCGACGGCGCGATCATCTGGTCGCCGCCCTGAAACCCCTCGGAATCGGTATCCGCGGCCTGTCGGCGGGCCTGCACCTGCAACTCGCGCTGCCGCCTGGCACCGAGGCCGAAGTGATGCGCCGCGCCGGTGAGGCGGGAATCGGACTCTCCGGCCTGCACGTTCTGCGCCATCCCGACGCGGGCCCCGACGTGCCCGAAGCCGACGGCGTCGTCGTGAGCTTCGGCACTCCGGCCGAACATGGCTTTCCCGCGGCGGTCGATGCGTTGTGCCGGGTGCTCGTCGGGCTCACCCGGTGAGGTCGGCCAACTCCGATTCCAGATTGCGCCGCGCCGCAGCCTCCCACAGGCGACGGCCGTCGGGCGTGCGATACAGCGACGGTTCGGCGAAAAACGATCTGATGATCCGCGCACGGCCCGCACGGAAGTCGGCGTCGGAGACATGGCCGTATTCGGCCCGCACCTTGGCGGTGTTGTTGCGGTATTCCTGCGGTTCCAGTGCAAGCACGGCCAGATCGGCATCGGAGAGCACCTGACCGTTGCGATCGGTCTCCGCCGGGTTGTGCTCGGCGGTCATCCGTATCAGGCGGCCCACCTCGGCCACCATCGCTGCGTCGACATCGAGCGCAGCGAGCTCGGACTCGGCCAACAGCGCACTGTTCTCCTCGTCATCGGGCGCGCCGGCGTACACCGCATCGTGGAACCAGGCCGCCAGTCGCACGGCGTCCGGGTCATCGGCATGCCCGGCCAGCTGGTCGGTGGCGAGCAGCACACCCTCCAGGTGCCCCTGATCGTGATAGCGCCGGTGCGGCTCCGACCAGCGGTTCAGCAGCGCGGCACCGGCCGCGCCGATCTCCGGTGAGGTCGTGTGGCGCCCGAGCAGGGCCTGCCACTGCAGGAGCAGATCGGTCACCTCCCCATTGTTGCCCGTAAGCTGCCCGCGTGACCGCGACCCCGGAAAACGAGCCTCTGAGCCTGCGCGTCCAGGCAACCCGGTTCGTCATCACCGGAGGTCTGTCGGCGATCGTCGACTTCGGTCTGTACGTACTGATGCTGCAGCTCGGGCTGCACGTCAATGTGGCCAAGACCCTCAGCTTCATCGCGGGCACGACGACGGCCTACCTGATAAACCGCAGGTGGACCTTCCGGGCCGAACCAAGCCGGGCCCGATTCATCGCGGTGATGGTGCTCTACGCGCTGACCTACGCCGTCCAGGTCGGCATCAACTACCTGTTCTACCTGCAGTTCGAAGGCCGGCCGTGGCAGGTGCCGGTGGCATTCGTCATCGCCCAGGGCACGGCCACGGTGATTAACTTCGTCGTGCAGCGCACGGTGATATTCCGGCTGCGTTGAACCTGCCCGGGTGACCCGACCGGTATCGTCTGCCACTGACATGACTACCGAACCCCACCTCGTTCCGCGCGCCCTGACCGGCTTCGGCCGCACAGCGCCGAGCGTGGCTCACGTGCTCTCGACCCCCGACGTCGAGGTCATCGCCGACACCGTCAAGCGGGTGGCGGACGCCGCTGGCCACACGGGCGCCGCGTCATCCCCGTACACCCGCGGCATCGTCGCCCGCGGTCTCGGCCGTTCGTACGGCGATCACGCCTGCAACGGCGGCGGCATCGTCGTCGACATGACCCCGCTGAACCGCATCCACTCCATATCGAGTGAGACCGCTATCGCCGATGTCGACGGCGGCGTCAGCCTGGACCAGTTGATGAAGGCCGCGCTTCCGTTCGGCCTGTGGGTCCCGGTGTTGCCGGGCACCCGCCAGGTCACCGTCGGTGGTGCCATCGGTTCCGACATCCACGGCAAGAACCATCACAGTGCGGGGAGCTTCGGCAACCACGTGCGGTCGCTTGACCTGCTGATGGCCGACGGAGAGGTACGCACGCTCACCCCGGACGGCGACACGAGCGAACTCTTCTGGGCGACCATCGGCGGAAACGGGCTCACTGGCATCGTCATCCGGGCCCGGATCGCCATGACCCGCACCGAGACCGCGTACTTCATCGCCGACGGCGTTGCCACCCGCGACCTCGACGAGACGATTGCGGTACACACCGACGGCAGCGAGGACAACTACACCTACTCCAGCGCCTGGTTCGACCTGATCAGCCCACCGCCCAAGCTCGGCCGTGCCGCCGTCAGCCGCGGCAGCCTGGCCAAACTGGATCAGCTGCCGCCCAAGCTGGCGAAGAACCCGCTGAAATTCGATGCCCCGCAACTACTGAAGGTGCCCGACATCTTCCCGGTGAGCGCGATGAACAAGCTGTCGTTCACCGCGATCGGCGAGGTGTACTACCGCCTCGGCGGCACGTACTCCGGCAAGATCATGAACCTGTCGCAGTTCTACCACATGCTCGACCTCGTCAGCGGGTGGAACAATGCTTATGGCCCAAAGGGATTCGCGCAGCATCAGTTCCTGGTACCACCCGATGCGCTGGACGAGTTCAAGGCCATCATCCGCTGGATCCAGACCAGCGGGCAATACTCCGCACTCAACGTGTTCAAACTCTTCGGCCCCGGCAACCGGGCACCGCTGAGCTTCCCGATGGCCGGTTGGAACGTCGCGATGGACTTCCCCATCAAGGCCGGAGTCAACGAGTTCCTCAACGAACTCGACGACCGCGCAATGGAATTCGGTGGCCGGGTCTACACCGCAAAGGATTCCCGGGTCAGCGCCGAGAAATTCCACAAGATGTACCCGCGCATCGACGAATGGATCGCCACCCGCCGCAAGGCGGATCCGCACGGCGTGTTTGCCTCCGACATGGCCCGCCGCCTCGAACTTCTCTGACCGCGAGCCGCTCCAGAAAGGCGTTACCCCTCCATGATTGACGCGACCGGAAACCCGCAGACGATCCTGCTGCTCGGCGGCACCTCCGAGATCGGCTTGGCGATCGTCGAGCGCTACCTGCGCGATGCCAAGGCCCGGGTGATCCTGGCCGACCTGCCCAACTCGCCGCGCAAAGCCGCCGCCATCGCCCAGCTGGAAGCCGCCGGCGCGAAGTCGGTGCAGTACTTGGACTTCGACGCGCTGGACACCGCCGCCCACCCCGCGGTGATCGAGGCCGCCTGGGCCGACGGTGACGTCGACGTGGCGATCGTCGCCTTCGGCATCCTCGGCGATGCCGAGGAACTGTGGCAGAACCAGGCCAAGGCCGTGCTGACCGCACAGATCAACTACACCGCCGCGGTCTCGGTCGGCGTGCTGATCGCCGAGAAGATGCGCGCACAGGGCTTCGGCCAGATCATCGCGATGTCCTCGGTGGCCGGGGAACGGGTGCGCCGCTCCAACTTCGTCTACGGCTCGACCAAGGCCGGCCTGGACGGCTTCTACCTCGGACTGGGCGAGGCCCTGCGCGAGTTCGGTGTGCACGTCCTGGTGATCCGCCCCGGCCAGGTCCGCACCACCACCACCCTGGAGCACTGGAAGGCCACCGGCGCCAAGGAGGCCCCCTTCACCGTGGACAAGGAGGACGTCGCCGAACTGGCCGTCGCCTCCGCCGCCAAGGGCAAGGAGCTCGTCTGGGCACCTGGGCCGGTGAAGTACCTGATGTCCGTGATTCGGCACATCCCGCGGCCGGTCTTCCGCAAGCTTCCGCTCTGATGTCCCCGGCGGCCAGGACGGCCGGCCAGATGCTGGCCGCGGCCGCCACCGCGACGGCGCTGGCCGTCATCGCGCTGCTGGCGATCGCCCGTGTCGAATGGCCCGCCTACAACTCCTCCAACCAGCTGCACGCGCTCACCACTGTCGGCCAATTCTTCTGCCTGGCAGGGGTTTTTGCCGCTGGCGTGCTGTGGCGACGCGGACGACGACTGTTGGCGCGCATCGCGTCGGTGGTGTTCCTCTCGGCCTTCTCGGTGGTGACGCTGGCCATGCCGCTGGGGGCCACCCGGCTCTACCTGTTCGGCATCTCGGTCGATCAGCAGTTCCGCACCGAGTACCTCACCCGGCTGGCCGACAGCCCCGCACTGCACGATATGACCTATATCGGCCTACCGCCGTACTACCCGGCCGGCTGGTTCTGGCTCGGCGGGCGGCTGGCGGATTTGACCGGCATGCCGGCCTGGGAGATGTTCAAGCCCTGGGCCATCATCTCGATCACCGCCGCGATCGCGGTCGCGTTGGTGCTCTGGACGGCGATGGTGCGCTTCGAGACCGCGCTGGCCGTGACGACCGCAACCGCGGCCGTCACGCTGGCCTACACCTCCTCCGAGCCCTACGCCGCCGTGATCACCGTTCTGTTGCCTCCCGTATTCGTGCTGGCCTGGTCGGGCCTCAAGGGCACCAACCGGGGCGCGCTCGTGGGTGCCGGGGTGTTCCTCGGCGTCGCGGCATTGTTCTACACGCTGTTGCTGGCGTATGCCGCCTTCACGATCACCCTCATGGCGTTGGTGCTCGCGGTCGCCGGGCGCCGTATCGCGCCGCTGCTGCGGCTGCTCGTGGTCGCCGGCATCTCCGGCGCGCTGGCGCTGTTGACCTGGGCCCCGTACCTGTTGGCCGCGCTGCGCGGCGCCCCGGCCGATACCGGCACCGCCAGGCACTACCTGCCGATGGACGGCGCCGAGCTGACCTTCCCGATGCTCGACTTCACGTTGCTCGGGGCGTTGTGCATGCTGGGCACCATCTGGCTGGTGGTGCACGCCCGCAGGTCGTCCACCGCAGGCCCGCTGGCAGTCGGGGTGCTGGCCGTCTACGCCTGGTCCCTGTTGTCGATGCTCTACACGCTGCTGGGCACCACCCTGCTGTCGTTCCGCCTGCAGCCGACGCTGTCGGTCCTGCTGGCGGCCGCGGGCACCTTCGGATTCGTCTGGCTGACGCAGGCCGCCGTCGCCCGCTACCAGCACCCGGGACGGCACGTCGTCGCCGTCGCCGCCACCATCGGCCTGATCGGTGGGCTGACCTTCAGCCAGGACATCCCCGACGTCCTGCGCACCGATATCAACGTCGCCTACACCGACACCGACGGCTACGGCGCCCGCGCCGACCGCAGGCCGCCCGGCGCCGAGCAGTACTACCGGGCCCTCGACGAGCGCATCCGGGAAGTCACCGGCCGCCCGCCGAACGAAACCGTCGTGCTGACCGCCGACTACAGCTTTTTGTCCTTCTACCCCTACTACGGGTTCCAGGGCCTCACATCCCATTACGCAAACCCGTTGGCGCAGTTCGAAGCCCGCTCGGCCGCCATCGAGAGCTGGGCGCTGCTGACCACGCCCGACCAGTTCGCCACGGCCCTGGACCAGCTGCCGTGGCCCGCGCCGACGGTGTTCCTGATGCGTCGCGGCGGACCGGACAGCTACACCCTGCGGCTGGCCGCCGACGTGTATCCCAACCAGCCCAATGTCCGGCGCTACCAGGTGTCGCTGGACCCGGCGATCTTCGACGACCAGCGCTGGGACGTTTCGACCGAGGGACCGTTCGTGCTGGCCATCCGTAAACCACAGGCCGACGGTTGATGGCCGGACAACTACCATCTAGCTCCGTGAACGACACGGCGACCAACCACCGCACCGCCCGTCTGGTCGCCATCGTCGCCGGATTGCTGGGCACCATCCTGGCGATCGCCACCCCGTTCCTGCCGGTCACCCAGACCACCGCCACGCTGAACTGGCCGCAGAACAACAGTCTGGACAGTGTCGACGCACCGTTGATCGGCTACGTCGCCACCGACCTGAACATCACGATCCCGTGCAGCGCGGCAGCGGATCTCACCGGTCAGCGCAACGTGCTGCTCTCCACGGTGCCCAAGCAGGCGCCCAAGGCCGTCGACCGCGGCCTGCTCATCGAGCGGGTCAACAACGAACTTCTTGTCATCGTGCGCAACACCCCGGTCGTCAGTGCGCCGCTGATCGATGTGCTGAGCCCGAACTGCCGGGAACTGAAGTTCACCGCGCACGCCGACAAGGTCACCGGCGAGTTCGTCGGGCTGACCCAGGCCTCGGATGATCCCGATCCGGGCGAACCCCGCCGCGGCGAACGCGGGGGTTACGACTTCCGCCCGCAGATCGTCGGCGTCTTCACCGACCTGTCCGGGCCCGCCCCACCGGGGCTGCAGTTCTCGGCCACCATCGACACCCGGTACAGCAGCTCGCCGACGCCGATCAAGACCCTGGTGATGGTGCTGGGTCTGCTGTTGACGATCGCCTCGCTGATCGCGCTGCACCGCCTCGACATCGCCGACGGTATGCGGCACCGTCGGTTCCTGCCGCAGCGCTGGTGGTCGATCACCAAGCTCGACGCCCTGGTCGCCACCCTGATGGTGTGGTGGCATTTCGTCGGGTCCAATACCGCCGACGACGGCTACATCCTGACCATGGCCCGGGTTTCCGAGCATGCCGGTTACATGGCCAACTACTACCGTTGGTTCGGCACCCCGGAGGCGCCGTTCGGCTGGTACTACGACCTGCTGGCGCTGTGGGCGCACGTCTCCACCGCCAGCATCTGGCTGCGGCTGCCCACCCTGCTGATGGGACTGGCGTGCTGGTGGATCATCAGCCGCGAGGTCATCCCCCGGCTCGGTGTCGCGGTCAAACACAGCAGGCCCGCGGCTTGGACCGCGGCGGCGATGTTCCTGGCGTTCTGGCTGCCGCTGAACAACGGGCTGCGGCCCGAGCCGATCATCGCCCTGGGCATCCTGCTGACCTGGTGCTCGGTCGAGCGTGGCGTCGCCACCAGCCGGCTGCTCCCGGTGGCGGTGGCCCTGATCATCGGGGCGCTGACACTGTTCTCCGGCCCGACGGGTATCGCCGCGGTCGGCGCGGTCCTGGTCGCCGTCGGGCCGCTCAAGACGATTGTGGCCGCACATGTTTCGCGCTTCGGCTACTGGGCGCTGCTGGCTCCCGTCGCTGCCGCGGGCACCGTCACCCTGTTCCTGATCTTCCGCGACCAGACACTGGTCGGCGAGATGCAGGCCAGCTCGTTCAAGTCCACCATCGGCCCCAGCCTGGCCTGGTTCGACGAGCACATCCGGTACTCGCGGCTCTTCACCACCAGCCCCGACGGATCGGTGGCACGTCGCTTCGCGGTGCTGGCCATGCTGCTGGCCCTTGCGTTGTCGATCGCGATGACGTTGCGCAAGGGGCGCATCCCCGGGACCGCGATCGGCCCCGCGCAGCGGATGATCGGCATCACCGTCATCTCGTTCCTCTCGCTGATGTTCACCCCCACCAAGTGGACGCACCACTTCGGCGTGCTCGCGGGCCTGGCGGGCTCGATCGGCGCGCTGGCCGCGGTGGCCATCGCCGCCGCGGCGATGAAGTCCAAGCGCAACCGCACCGTCGTCACCGCGATGATCCTGTTCGTGACGGCGCTGTCGTTCGCCACCGTCAACGGGTGGTGGTACGTCTCGAACTTCGGTGTGCCGTGGTCGAACGACTTCCCGGCCTTCGGTTTCGGGTTCACCACCATCCTGCTCGGCTTCTCGGCGCTGGCCCTGTTGGTCGCCGCGTACCTGCACTTCTCGGGACGGCCGTCACCGCAGCGGCCGTGGACACGCTTCACCGGTGCCCCGTTGGCCGTGATCGCCTGGGCCGTGGTGCTGTTCCAGGTGGTCTCCCTGACGATGGCCGTGGTGACCCAGTACCCGGCGTGGACGGTCGGCCGATCCAATCTCGAGGCGCTGACCGGCAAGTCCTGCGGGCTGGCCACCGATGTCATGGTCGAGCAGGATCCCAATGTCGGGATGCTCGCCCCGGTGGACGTCCCGGTCGGTGATGCATTGGGGGCGGTGACCGCCGACGGCTTCCGCCCCAACGGGATTCCGGACGATATCGAGGCCGATCCGGTGATGAACCAGCCCGGCGACAGCAATTTCGCCGATTCCGAGGCCAGCGACGAGACCGGCAGCGAACCGGGCACCGAGGGCGGCACCACCGCCGCCGCCGGCGTGAACGGTTCGCAGGCCCGACTGCCCTACAACCTCGATCCGGCCCGCACTCCGGTGCTGGGCAGCTGGCGCTCCGGACCCCAGCAACCGGCCAAACTGCGGTCGGCCTGGTACCGACTGCCTCCTCGCGATGAACGCGGTCCGCTGCTGGTGGTCGCCGCCGCCGGCCGCTTCGATGCCGGCGAGGTATTGGTGCAGTGGGCCACCGACGAGCAAGCTTCCGCCGACAAGCCCGGTGGCACAATTGGTTTCGCCGATGTGGGCGCGGTGCCGGCCTGGCGCAACCTGCGCGCCCCGATGTCGGCCATTCCCGGTGAAGCCACCCAGGTGCGGCTGGTGGCCTCCGATGACGACCTGGCACCCCAACACTGGATCGCCGTCACTCCGCCGCGGATCCCCGAACTGCGCACCCTGCAGGATGTCGTCGGGGCAGACGATCCGGTGATGCTGGACTGGCTTGTGGGCCTGGCCTTCCCGTGCCAGCGGCCGTTCTTCCACAACAACGGCGTGACCGAGGTGCCCAAGTGGCGCATCCTGCCGGATCGCTTCGGGGCGGAGGCGAACTCGCCGGTGATGGACTACCTCGGCGGCGGTCCACTCGGTATCACCGAACTCCTGCTGCGCGCGGTGCCGGTACCGACGTACCTGCGCGACGACTGGTTCCGCGACTGGGGTTCCCTGCAGCAGCTGCGGCAGTTCTACCCGAACGCGAAACCCGCAGAGCTGGAACTCGGCACCGCGACACGCAGTGGGCTGTGGAGTCCGGCGCCGCTGCGGCCGAGCTGACGGGTCGATCAGCCTCCATCTACCAGGTTTCGGCCACGTCGGCCCCATTGCCCGCGAGACTGACACCAGGTACGAATTCGGGTGCCGCTACGTACCTGGCTTCAGCCGCCGACGGAACAGCCATCGAGACTGACACCAGGTAGGCCCGTCCGAGCTAACGCCGGCCTGAGATGATCGCCTCGATATTGCGTTCGGCCAGCGCGGTGATCGACATGTACGGGTTGCAGCCGATATACCCCGGAACGAGCGACGCGTCGTTGACGTAGAGGTTCTCGTACCCGTTGACCCGCCCGAAGGCATCGGTGGCAACACCCCGCACACACCCACCCAGTGGGTGAACAGTATTGGGCGCGAAGGCTTTCCCCTCGAACAGGTCATCGCGGTAGTCCACCCCGTTGGCCTGGGTCACCTTGTCGAAGACCAGCTTGGCCCGCTCGATCAGGCGGTCGGTGTTGCTCTGTGGCCAGTCGATGGAGATGGCGTCGGACGCGCGGTCATAGCTGATCACCGCGCGGTCGCCGGTGCGGACCATGGCGTAGTAGCCCAGCGCATGGGTCTCCAGCGGCAGCGGTAGCGAGAACATGCTGGCGTACACCGGGTTGTCCGGATCGTTGCGACCGTCCAGGTTGATCATGCCCAGCAGCGACTGCAGGGTACCCACCGGATCCTGCTCGGCGGTGTTGTGGGCCACCATGATGTCCCCGTTGTTGCCATAACCCTCACCGACCTCGTCGGACAGGTCGGCAAGATCGCCGTTCTCACGCGCGCGCAGTAGCAGCTCAGCCGTCCCGACCACGCCGGCCGCCAGATACAGCTGCTCGCAACCGATCTCGTTGCGCGACAACTCTTTGCCCCACCGATCGATCTCGCGGATGGACACCACGTACTCCCCGGAGGATTCGCGGCGGATGCCGGTCACCTCGGTCAGCGGACGCAACGTCACCTTGCCGGTGGCCAACGCCGCGGCGATGTAGGTCTGATCCACACTGCCGAAGCGTCCGTAGTTGTTGCCGTACTGGCATTCCCAGTCCAGTGCCGACTTCGGCGCCTGGCCGGCGGCCTCCGAGACCATGTAATCGAACGAGTAGGCGCTTCCGTTGTAGTCCACTCCGTAGCCTGCCGCCTCGGCATAACTGCGCCCCACCCGCGCATATTGGAAGTAGGGGGTCTGCTCGAACCAGCCCATATCGCGATAGCTGATCTTCAGCGTGGTCTTGGCCCGCTCGACATAGGTGCCGAGGAACTCGTTGGGGTCGATGTCCGGGAAGGCCGCCCGCACCTGATCCGGCGTGGGTATCGCGGCGATCGCGGCGTTCACCATCGAGCCACCACCGACCGCTATCCCGCGGAAGACCTCGTGGGCGCCGTAGGTGATCTTGTCGCAGATGCCCGCCTGGACCGGCTGCGAACCAGGATTCTGGGCAGCGACCGCGTTGACCGATATGCCGCCGAATGAGGGCACCAGGCTCGGTGGCACATCGCGGAACCAACCCGCCCGGGTGTCGGCGGGCAACATTTTGCTGAACCGCTTACCGTCCTCGTCCGGGGTGTCCCAGAGCCGACCGCGCTCCAGGATCAGCGTTTCGACGCCGGCCTCCCCCAAACGCAACGCGCTGACGCCCCCGCCGTACCCGCTGCCGACCACGATGGCCTGGTGAAACGCGCGATCGGCCGGTCGCTCGCCGGACTCGGTCCGCTGGCACGCCACCACGGCGCCGGCACCGGCCGCCGCACCGAGCGCGACACCCAGGAACCGCCGTCTTGTCAGCAAAACCGGTCCACCCTCACAGCAAAATCCCCCTTCGTTATCGTCCCGTGTTTGCACTGCTCTGAGAACCAGGTTAAATGGTTCAGGAAACTCGCTCACTGTCCAGCTTGCAAGGATACGAAGTGCTCGACCCGCAGACCCGCACAACGCGCAGGTGGCGCGATGCGAAAAGGTACTTGTGGCTGCTCGGCGCCGTCGTCCCCGGCCTGGTGGGGCTGGCCTGGTTGCTGGTCCAGCTGACCGGTTCCGCGATCTTCTGGTGGGTGGGTCCGATGATGGCCTTCATCGTGATCCCCATCGTTGACCAGCTAATTGGCACTGACGACGGTTACCTCACTGGCAACGCACTCGCGCACCTCGAAACCGACCCGTTCTACCGGTGGGCGAACTATCTCTATCTGCCAGGTCAATACCTGTCGCTGATCTTTGCCTGCTGGCTCTGGGCCGGCGGCGGTTGGGTCACCATGACGTTGCCGGACAAGCTGGGCCTGATGTTCACCGTGGGCATCGTCGGCGGAATCGCGATCAACGCCGCCCACGAACTGGGCCACCGCCGCGACACGCTGGAGCGCAGGCTCAGCAAGATCGCCCTGGCCCAGACCGGCTACGGGCACTTCTTCGTCGAGCACAATCGCGGCCATCACGTGCGAGTCGCCACTCCGGACGACCCGGCCAGCGCGCGATTCGGCGAGAGCATCTACCGGTTCATCCCCAGGTCCGTGCTGGGCGGGCTGCGTTCTGCCTGGCAACTGGAGACCGCACGGTTGGCGAAGGCAGGCAAGTCGAAGTGGTCACCGGCCAACGACATCCTCAACGCCTGGTTGCTGACCGCGGTGTCGTTCGCCGTCCTGATCGTCTGGTTCGGCGCCGTGATCACGCCGTATTTGCTGGGACAGGCCGTCATCGGCATCTGCCTGTTGGAGACCGTCAACTATCTGGAGCATTACGGGTTGCGCCGCCAGCGGGTCGGAAGCGGACGCTACGAGCGGGTCGGGCAGCGACATAGCTGGAACAGCAACACCCTGATGGCCAACGTGTTCCTGTACCACCTGCAGCGCCACTCCGACCACCACGCCAACCCGCAGAAGCCATACCAGACCCTGCAGCCGTCGGACATCGCCCCGCAACTGCCGACCGGTTACGGCAGCATGCTGGTGCTGGCCTGGTGCCCGCCGTTGTGGCGCCGGGTGATGGATCCGCGGGTTCTTGCCCACTACGGCGGCGACGCCAGCCTGGTCGCCGTCCGCCCAGATTGATTTCCAGCGCGGGTCACGGGACGGCACACCAAGGCTCGTCGCTTACTGTTGAACCTCGTGCCCACTAGGACCATCCGCCTCGTAGCCATCATCGCGGGCCTCGTCGGCATGGTGCTCTGCGCTCTTGCGCCCTTGTTGCCGGTTCGGCAGAGCACGGCGACGATCCAATGGCCGCAAACAGCCGGCGCCGAAGGCTTCATCAGCGATGTCACCGCCCCGCTGGTATCGGGAGCACCGCGCGAACTGGACGTGACCATCCCGTGCCAGGCCATCGCCACGCTGCCCGCCGACGGCGGGCTTGTGTTCTCGACGATCCCGCCGGGCGGTATCGACGCCGGACGCAACGGATTGTTCGTCAACGCCAATGCCGACGTCGTGTACGTGGCCTTCCGGGACACCGTCGCCGCGGTGGCCCCGCGCGATGCCGTCGCTTCCGGGGCCTGCGGCGAACTGCACATCTGGGCCGACGTCGACGCCGTCGGCGCCGATTTCATCGGTATCCCCGGCGCGCGCGGCGAACTGGACGTGGACAAACGTCCGCAGGTCGCGGGCCTGTTCACCGAACTGCCGGTCGGTCTCGACTCTGGCGTGCGGGCGCGGGTCGACATCGACACCCGGTTCATCACCAGTCCGACCGCGCTGAAACTGGCCGTCATGGTGCTGGGCACCGCGTCGGTGCTGGCCTCGATCATCGCGCTGGCCCTGTTGGACCGCACGACGGGACGCCGCCTACGGGGTTGGGACCGCCGTCGCACGGGCTGGGCGACGTGGCTGGCCGATGCCGGCGTGCTGAGCTCCTTGTTGCTCTGGCATATCGTCGGCCCGCAGTCATCCGACGACGGCTACAACCTGACGATCGCCCGGGTATCGTCCGACGCCGGTTACGTCACCAATTACTACCGCTACTTCGGCGCATCCGAGGCCCCGTTCGACTGGTACCAGAGCGTGCTGGCACATCTGGCCTCCATCAGCACCGCCGGAGTCTGGATGCGGCTGCCCGCCACCCTGGCCGCCATCGGCACCTGGCTGATCCTCAGCCATTTCGTGCTGCCCCGCCTCGGTGCCCGACTGGCCCACAACCGGATTGCACTGTGGACCGGTGGCGCGGTCTTCCTGGCCGCCTGGCTGCCCTTCAACAACGGTCTGCGACCCGAACCGTTGATCGCGTTCGGCGTGCTCCTGGTCTGGATGCTCGTCGAGATCTCGGTGGCGCGAAGGATCCTGTGGCCCACCGCGCTCGCCATCGTGATCGCCGTGTTCAGCGTGACGCTGGCACCGCAGGGACTGATCGCGCTCGCCCCGCTGCTCGTCGGCGCGCGCGCCGTCACCCGGATGATCGCCGCCCGCAGGCCGGATCAGGGGCTGCTGGCCCAGCTCGCCCCGCTGGGCGCCGCCGCCGCGGTGTTGTTCGTGGTGGTGTTCCGTGACCAGACGCTGGCCACCGTCGCCGAGTCCGCGCGCATCAAGTACACCGTCGGACCCACGATCGCCTGGTACCAGGAGTTCCTGCGGTACTACTTCCTGACCGTCGAAGACAGTGTCGACGGTTCGATGACCCGGCGGTTCGCGGTCCTCATCCTGCTGCTGTGCCTGTTCGGGCTGCTGATGGTGCTGCTGCGCCGCGGCACCGTCCCCGGCGCGATGAACGGTCCGGTGTGGCGCTTGATCGGCACCGCCGGGATCGGCCTGTTGCTGCTGCACTTCACGCCGACCAAGTGGGCCGTGCAGTTCGGCGCCTTCGCCGGGCTGGCGGGAGCACTGGGCGCCGTGACGGCGTTCGCGCTGGCGCGGGTCGGCCTGCACAGCCGGCGCAATCTCGCGCTGTACGTGACGGCCCTGCTGTTCGTGCTCGCCTGGGCCACCTCGGGTATCAACGGCTGGTTCTATACCGGCAACTACGGGGTGCCCTGGTTCGACAAGCAGCCCGTGATCCTCGGTTTCCCGGTGACGACGATCTTCCTCGTGCTGGCGATCGTCGGTGGACTGCTCACCGCCTGGCTGCACTTCCGTATCGACTACGCCGGGCACACCGAGGTGGCCGACACCGGCCGAAACCGGGCGCTGGCATCGACGCCGTTGCTCGTGGTCGCCGTGATCATGGTGGTGCTCGAGCTCGGCTCGATGGTCAAGGCGACCGTGGGCCGCTATCCCGTCTACACGACAGGGCTGGCCAACCTGTCTGCGTTGCGGTCCGGTCTGTCGGGCACCAGTTGCGCGATGGCCGACCACGTCTTGGTCGAGGCCGACACCAATGCCGGTCTGCTGGAACCGGTCCCGGGTCAGCGCTACGGCCGGTACGGACCGCTCGGTGGGGAGAACCCGGTCGGGTTCACCCCCAACGGCGTCAGCGACACCCTGGAACCCGCCGAACCCGTCGCAGCGAATCCGGGCACCGTGAACTCCGACGGCCCGGTCGACAAACCCAATATCGGTGTCGGTTACGCCGCCGGTACCGGCGGTGGGTACGGGCCGGAAGGAATCAACGGGTCGCGGGTGTTCCTGCCCTTCGGCCTCGATCCGGCACGCACCCCGGTGATGGGCAGTTTCGACGAGAACACCGTGGCCGCCAAGGCGACATCGTCGTGGTACCAGTTGCCGCCGCGCACACCGGACCGTCCACTGGTGAGCGTCGCCGCCGCAGGCGCGATCTGGTACTACGAGGAGGACGGGTCGTTCAAATACGGCCAGTCGCTGAAGCTGCAGTGGGGTGTCCACCGGCCGGACGGGTCCTATGAGGCGCTCAACGAGGTCCAGCCCATCGACATCTTCCAGCAGAAGGCTTGGCGCAACCTGCGTTTCCCGCTGACGACGGCACCCCCGGAGGCCAACGTCGCCCGCATCGTGGCCGATGACCCGAACCTGTCGGAGGACCAGTGGTTCGCCTTCACACCGCCACGGGTGCCGGTGTTGCAGACCGCGCAGGAGTATCTGGGCAGCCAGACCCCGGTCATGATGGACATCGCGACCGCGTCGAACTTCCCGTGCCAGCGCCCGTTCGGCGAACATCTCGGCGTGGCGGAACTTCCCGAGTACCGGATCCTGCCGAACTTCAAGCAGATGGTGGTGTCGTCGAATCAGTGGCAGTCCGCCGAGGATGGCGGGCCTTTCCTGTTCATCCAGGCACTGTTGCGCACCTCGACGATCCCGACCTACCTGCGTGACGACTGGTATCGCGACTGGGGATCGCTGGAACGCTACGTGCGCGTCGTGCCCGCCGACCGGGCGCCCGAGGCAGCCATCGAAGAAGGGACACAGAACGTGTACGGCTGGAGCCGCGGCGGACCGATCAGGGCACTGCCGTGAACGGCGAATCGAACCCTGCCGTGAGTGAATCGAAACCTGCCGTGAGTGCGCCGGTGAAGGAACAGCGGTCGCAGTCCGATCCGGCCCGCGACGTCCAGATCGCCAGGTGGGTCGCGGTGATCGCGGGCCTGCTGGGTTTCGTGATGGCGGTGGCGGTTCCGCTGTTGCCGGTCACCCAGACCACCGCGACGCTCAACTGGCCGCAGAACAATCAGCTGGACAACGTCACCGCACCGCTGATCTCGCAGGCACCGGTCAGCCTGACCGCGACGGTGCCCTGTTCGGTGATCCAGGGCATGCCGGCCGACGGCGGCCTGATCATGGGTACCGCGCCCGCCAAGGGACGGGATGCGGCGCTGAACGCGATGCTGGTGACCGCCAGCGAGGACCGCGTCGACGTCATCGTCCGCAACGTGGTGGTCGCCAGCGTCGAACGCGACCGGATCGGCGGTTGCTCGAGAATCGAGATCATCTCCAACCACGATGGCACGTATGCCGATTTCGTCGGCCTGACCAAGGATGACGGCTCGCCGCAGCGAACCGGGTACCCGGATCCCAATCTGCGGCCGGCCATCGTGGGCGTGTTCACCGACCTCACCGGACCTGTCCCGCAAGGGTTGTCACTGTCGGCCGATATAGACACCCGGTTCACCACGCACCCGACGCCGGCGAAGCTCGCGGCGATCGTGCTGGCGATCCTGTCCACTTTTATTGCGCTGCTTGCACTGTGGCGGTTGGACCGCACCGACGGCCGGCGGATGCGTCGCGTCATCCCGACCCGCTGGCGGACGTTCACCGCGGTGGACGTTTTCGTCGTGGGCGTGTTCGTCCTCTGGTACATCATCGGCACCAACTCCTCCGATGACGGCTACCAGATGCAGATGGCCCGTACCGCCGAGCATTCCGGGTACATGGCCAACTACTTCCGGTGGTTCGGTGTGCCGGAGGATCCGTTCGGCTGGTACTACAACGTCCTGGCGTTGATGTCGCAGGTGAGCACCGCAGGCATCTGGATGCGGCTGCCGGATCTGATCTGTTCACTGGTCTGCTGGGTGTTGCTGTCGCGGGAAGTGCTGCCCCGCCTCGGCCCGGCCGTCATCGCCAGCAGGCCTGCGCTCTGGGCGGCGGGCCTGGTGCTGATCGGCGCATGGATGCCCTTCAACAACGGTCTGCGTCCGGAAGGGCAGATCGCTACCGGTGCACTGATCACCTACGTCCTCATCGAACGCGCCGTCACCTCGGGCCGGCTGACCCCGGCCGCGCTGGCGATCTTCTCGGCCGCGTTCACCCTCGGTATCCAGCCGACCGGGCTGATCGCGGTGGCGGCACTGGTCGCCGGCGGCCGACCCATCCTGCGGATCATCATGCGCAGGCGGCACACCGTCGGCCTGTGGCCGCTGCTGGCACCACTCCTGGCCGCGGGCACCGTGATCCTGGCGGTGGTGTTCGCCGACCAGACGCTCGCGACGGTGCTGGAGGCCACCAGGATCCGGACGGCCATCGGCCCCAGCCAGGAGTGGTACACCGAGAACCTGCGCTACTACTACCTGGTGCTGCCGACCGTCGACGGTGCGATCTCGCGGCGGTTCGCCTTCCTGTTCACCGCGCTGTGCCTCTTCCCGTCGCTATTCATGATGTTGCGCCGCAAGCGGATCGCGGGCATCGCGCGGGGTCCGGCCTGGCGACTGATGGGCATCATCTTCGCGACGATCTTCTTCCTGATGTTCACCCCGACCAAGTGGATCCACCACTTCGGCCTGTTCGCCGCGGTCGGGGGAGCGATGGCGGCGCTGGCCACCGTGATGGTCTCGCCGGCGATCCTGCGTTCGGCACGTAACCGGATGGCGTTCTTGGCCTTGGTGTTCTTCGTGCTGGCGCTGTGCTTCGCATCTGTCAACGGATGGTGGTACGTCTCCAACTTCGGTGTGCCGTTCAACAATTCGGTACCCGCGATCGGCGGTGTCACCGTCAGCACGATGTTCTTCGCGCTGTTCGGTGTCGCGGCGCTGTGGGCCTTCTGGCTGCACGTGTCGGGTAAGACCGAATCCCGACTGGTCGATCGGCTCACGGCCGCACCGGTTCCGTTGGCTGCCGGCTTCATGGTCGTGATCTTTGTCGCGTCGATGGCCATCGGTGTGGTCCGCCAGTACCCGACATACTCCAACGGCTGGGCCAACATCCGCGCTTTCGCCGGTGGCTGCGGGATGGCCGACGATGTCCTCGTCGAACCGAATTCCAACGACGGCTTCCTGCGCGCGCTTCCCGGCGACTACGGACCGCTTGGCCCGCTGGGCGGCACCGATCCCGCCGGGTTCAGCCCGGACGGGGTGCCCGATCGCATCATCGCCGAGGCGATTCGGTTGAACAATCCGCAGCCGGGCACCGATTACGACTGGAACCGTCCGGTGCGGTTGTCGCGCCCGGGGATCAACGGATCCCGGGTACCGCTGCCCTACGGGCTCGATCCCGCCCGGGTGCCGGTGGCAGGCACCTATTCCACCGGTGCGCAGCAGGAAAGCCGACTGGCCTCGGCATGGTACGAACTGCCGGCCGCCGACGATGCGCACCCACTCGTCGTCATCACCGCCGCGGGCACCATCACCGGCACCAGCGTGGCCAAGGGAGTCACCACCGGCCAGACCGTCGAACTGGAATATGCGACCGCCGGTCCCGACGGTGGGCCCGTGCCCGCGGGCCGGGTCGCCCCCTACGACATCGGCCCCACCCCGTCGTGGCGCAACCTGCGCTTCCCGCGGGCCCAGATCCCCGCCGATGCCGTGGCTGTTCGGGTCATCGCCGAGGATCTGTCGCTCGGCCAGGGCGACTGGATCGCGGTGACACCGCCGCGTGTGCCGGAGGTCCGCTCGGTGCAGGAGTACGTCGGTTCCACCCAGCCGGTCCTGATGGACTGGGCGGTGGGCATGGCGTTCCCGTGCCAGCGGCCGATGCTGCACGCCAACGGTGTGACCGAGGTGCCGAAGTTCCGCATCTCCCCGGACTACTACGCCAAGTTGCAGAGCACCGACACCTGGCAGGACGGCATCAACGGCGGCCTGCTGGGAATCACCGACCTGCTGCTGCGGGCATCGGTGATGTCGACCTACCTGTCCCACGACTGGGGGCAGGACTGGGGTTCGCTGCGCCGCTTCGACACGATCGTCGATGCGGAGCCCGCCGAGATCGACCTGGGCACCAGCACGCACTCGGGTCTGTACTCCCCCGGTGAGATCCGGATCGGGCCGTGAGCACGCGCCTGGGCAACGCCGTTCTGAGCCGGGTGGTGGAGACGTCGTTCGCGCCGGGTTTCACGATGTTCGGCGGCACACCGGAACACGCATGGGCCGAGAATGCCGACCTGCTCGCGCCGAGCTTCGTCGACCTGGAAGCCCGCACCTGGCGCGTCGCCATCCAAACCTGGGTGCTCGACGTCGACGGGTTGCGCATCCTGATCGACACCGGGGTCGGCAACGGTAAACGGCGACCGGCGATCCCGGTGCTCGACGGGTTGGACACCGGCTTTCTGGCCGCGCTGGAATCGGCCGGTGTGTCACCCGAGAGCGTCGACATCGTGGTGAACACCCATCTGCACAGCGATCACGTCGGGTGGAACACCCGAGCCGATGGTGCCGAGTGGACGCCAACCTTCCCCAACGCGCGATACCTGATGCCGGAGGCGGACTTTCGGTACTTCGGCCCCGACGGTGCCGGGTGTGACGACGCGGCGCGCATCGTCTTCGACGACAGCGTGGCTCCGGTGTACGAGGCAGGCCAGGTCGAATTGTTCGGCGGTGACCATCAGCTGAGCGAATCGGTGTGGTTACGCCCGGCAGCCGGGCACACGCCCGGGTCGTCGGTGCTGTGGCTGGATGCCGGTGCACCCGCGGTCTTCGTCGGCGACCTGACCCACTGCGCCATTCAGATTCCGCGCCCAGGTGACGCCTGTGCCTTCGATTGCGATGCCGCACAAGCCGTCGCCACCCGCACGCGGGTGTTCACCGAGGCGGCGCGCCGCCGGGCCACCGTCATCCCGGCGCACTATCCCGGCCACGGCGGGGCCACGTTGGTGGCGCGCGGCGATGCCTTCCTGGTGGACGACTGGCTGGATATCGAACCGATCTAGGACCTGAGATAGACAACCCGGCTGCCCAGGACGATGTCCTGCAGTGATCGCCGACGCCTGTCGACGACCACCCACAACAGACCCAGGGGAAAGAGCACACACGCCGCCGCGCGGATGGCCGCGAGCACCGGTGCCAGCCGATCACCGTGACGCCCGGTCACCCGCAGGCCCATGAACGCCGCGCCAGCCGTACATCCCGATACCGTCCAGCAGCCGGCCAGATAGAGCACCGCGACGGTGAACATGACCGCGGTGGAGAACACCGCGTTGACCGTGGGCAGGCTGAACGAGGTGGGATTGAACATCAGTCGGACCAGGACGAGGCCCACATACAGGGCGCCCAGAGCCACTGCGACGACGACGATGTCCAGGACCGCGGCGGCCCCGCGGCTCACGATGCCCGCCGAGCGAGGCTTGCCGAGCGAACCAACCGGCACCGAGCGAGGCTTGCCGAGCGAACCAACCGGCACCGAGCGAGGCTTGCCGAGCGAGCCAACCGGCACCGAGCGAGGCTTGCCGAGCGAACGTCTCGATGTCATCGCCCGTCCCGTCCGAGCAGGCGGTCGACGAATCCGGCGACCGCATCGTCGGCACGTTCGCCCTGACTGCGCACATCGGTCATCACCTCGGCGGTGACCGAGTCCGTGGACGTGCGGATGATCGCGGGCAGATCGATACCGTCGACCACCTCGTCGGCAAGGCCGACCAGGTCCAGCCGGTCGCGGGCCACCGCGTTGAGGTCGATCTGGTCCAGAATCGTCTCGATGCCTACGGCCACCACCCGTTCGCCCCGTGCGATCAGTTCGACACGGCTGCGATGCAACCAGCCCCCCACGACAGGCAGCCGTTCGGCGGCGCTGTACGCCACGGCCACTCCGTCGCACGCCACGGCGACGGCTCCGAGTGCGACGGTGACCGCCGGATGCACGGCATCGGACATCGTTGCATCGTAGTGCCTGCTAGAGGTGTTGTTTGGCGTCCTCATAGGAACCGTTCGGCGCCCCATCGTCCTTGGTGTAGACGCTGTGCACCACGCCGGTCCGGAATGCGGTCGAGCTCAACAATTTCAATGGCAGCGCGTCCGCGTCGCGGAACAACCGGGCGCCGGTGCCCACCACGACGGGGTGCACCAAAAGGTGCAGTTCGTCGAGCAGGCCTGCGGCCAACAGCTCACGGACCACCGACACCGATCCGGCGATCCCGATGTCGCCACCCGGCTGCGCTTTCAGTTCCCGCACGCCGGTGAGCAGATCGCCGTGCAGCTGTTCGGAATTGCGCCAGTCATAGCTCGCCCCGGGCTTGTCTCCCGTCGCTTCGCTCGCCCCGGGCTTCTCCCCCGTCGCTTCGCTCGCCCCGGGCCCGAAACTCAGCCGCTGTCGAGACACCACGATCTTGCGAGTGTCGCCGAGTTTCTTCGCGAACTCGGCGTCCTCACCACCGTCGGCCTCCCGCTGCGGCCAGGCACCGACGAAGCTGTCATAGGTGGCGCGGCCGAGCAGGATGGTCTCCGCCGAGCCCAGCTGGGCATCGACGGCGGCACCCATCTCGTCGTTGAAGTACGGGAAATGCCACTGGTCGGGTGCCTCCACCACGCCGTCGAGCGAGATGAACAGGCCTGCGGTGATCCGTGTCATGCCACATACGACCACCGCGGGCCCGAAAATTCATCGCACACCCGTGGTGGCGCGTCGCCCGCGATTACAGCGGGGTCAGACCGTGCTTGCGGAGCACCTTTTTCACGGGCTGCTTGTCGCGCAGCAGCCGCAGCGACTTACGGATCAGCAGCCGAGTCTCGTGCGGTTCGATGACACCGTCGATATAGCCGCGTTCGGCCGCGATCCACGGCGTCGCCAGGTTCAGGTTGTAACCCTCGATGAAGTCGGCGCGGATCTTCTGCACCTCGGGCGCGGTCGGATCCGGGAACCGCTTCACCAACAACTGGGCCGCACCCTCGGCGCCGATCACGGCGATGCGGGCGGTCGGCCAAGCGAAGTTGAGGTCCGCGGAGAGCTGCTTGGAGCCCATCACGGCGTAACCGCCGCCGTAGGCCTTGCGCACGATGATGGTCACCTTGGGCACATCGGCCTCGACGATGGCGTTGAAGAAACGGCCACCGCGTTTGATGATGCCGCCCTCCTCCTCGGCGACGCCGGGCATGGCACCCGGGGTGTCGACGACGAACACCAGCGGCAGGTTGAACGAGTCGCAGAACCTGATGAAACCGGCCGCCTTGTCCGACGCCTCGTTGCCGACCGCGCCCGACATGTGCATCGGCTGGTTGGCGATCACGCCGACCGGGCGGCCGTCGACGCGGGCGAACGCGGTGATCATCGAGGGGCTGCGCTGATCGGAGATCTCGAAGACGTCACCGTCGTCGAAGATCCGGAGCAGGATCTCGTGCATGTCGTAACCCATGTTGTCCGAGTCCGGCACGATGGTGTCGAGTTCGAGGTCGTGCGCGGTGATCTCGGGCTCCAGACCCGGATTGACGATCGGCGCATCATCGAAGTGGTTGGCAGGCAGGAAGCTCAGGTAATCCCGGACGTACTGGTAGGCCGCGGCTTCGGACTCGACCACCTTGTGGATGTTGCCGCGCCGGGCCTGCACATCGGCGCCGCCGAGCTCGTCGAAGGTGACGTCCTCGCCGGTGACGTCCTTGATCACATCGGGACCGGTGATGAACATGTAGCCCTGATCACGCACGGCCACAACGAGATCGGTCTGGATCGGCGAGTACACCGCACCGCCGGCGCACTTGCCGAAGATCAGCGAGATCTCGGGCACCAGGCCGCGCAGCATCTCGTGGCGCCGGCCCAGTTCGGCGTACCAGGCCAACGACGTCGCGGTGTCCTGGATGCGCGCGCCGGCCGAGTCGTTGATACCGATGATCGGGCACCCGACCATGGCCACCCACTCCATCAGCTTGGCCACCTTGCGGCCGAACATCTCGCCGACCGAGCCCTGGAAGACCGTCTGGTCATGACTGAACACACCGACCGGCCTGCCGTCGATGGTGCCGTGTCCGGTCACCACACCGTCGCCGTAGAAGGCGTTCGGGTCGCCGGGTGTGCGGGCCAGCGCACCGATCTCCAGGAAGCTGCCCGGATCCAGCAGCGCGTGGATGCGCGCGCGGGCACTGGGGATGCCCTTTTTGTCGCGCCGTGCCTTGGCCTTCTCGTCACCGGGATCCTTGGCCAGCTCCAGCTTTTCGCGCAGCTCGGCCAGTTTCTCCGCTGTGGTCGCGGTCTTCGGCTGTACGGGAGTTTCCGTCACGGGGTTTCCTTCTTCGCTTCGATGCGGTTGAGGGCTTCGCTCATGTGCGCGCCGACCTTGGCGATATAGGGCTCGTCGATGGCCTGGATGTGCTCACCACCGATGGGTACCACCTCGAGATCGTCGACGTAGTCGCCCCAGCCGCCGTCGGGTTTACGGGTGGCGTAGGCGGGTTCGAAGACGATGGCGTCATCGTGATAGCGGTCGGCGAGATACAGCGTGACGTGGCCGTCGTAGGGCTGGATCTCGATGGTGGCCAGCGCGCGGTTGTCCAGGTACGAGGTGCGCTGGTGTTCGATGATGCCGCCGGGGATCTGCACCCCGCTCTGGGCGACGATGTCGAGCACGTACTTGACCTGGCCCTCATCATCGAGCTTTTCCAGTTCCTCGTAAGGGATCTCCGGGATCTCGACGTTGAAGGTGCGCTCGGCGAACAGGGCGTAACGGTCCCAACGGGCCCGCATCCCCTCCTTGGACTGGTCGATCGGCTCGCCGGGCAGGGCCAGGTCGATCAGACCGACGAATCGGACATCGGCGCCGGCCCGCTTGAGGCCGATGGCGCAGGCATACGCCAGCGCGCCGCCCAGGGACCACCCGGCCAGTACGAACGGGCCGTCATGCAGCTCAAGGAGTTTGGGCACGTACTCGGCGGCCCGCTCCTCGATGGAACCCTCGACCCGCTCGATGCCGTACACCGGGATGTCGGCGGGCAACCGCTTGATCAGCGGTTCGTAGACCACCGTCGATCCGCCGGCGGGATGGAAGACGAACAGAGGGAGCGCCTTCGATCCATCGGTCGGCGGACGCAGGGTCCGCACGAAACCGTCGACGAGTCCGTCCTCGAGCTGGTCGCGAACGTGGGTGGCCAGTTCCTCGATGGTCTTGGCCGACCGCACCTGCTCGACGCTGATCGGGCCTTCGGCCCGCTCGGTCAGCCGGGCCGACATCTTGGCCGCGGTCGCCTCGTCGACATCGGGCAGCTCGTTGAAGATGCCGCCAGGGGACTTGCCGGTGACGATCGCCCACGTCGCGAAGGTGACACGCTCGGCGGCATCACGTGGGGGCACGTCGGCGCCGAGCGCCTCGGTGACGGCCTCCTGGGTGAGCACCTTCGCCGCGGCCGCGGCGGCGGTCGCCTTCTTGGGCCCGCTCGGATCCGTTGGCGGAGCCGGGATATCGGCGACATCAGAGATCGGAGCCGAGATACCGGCGCCATCGGAGGTCGGCGGCGGGATCTCGATACCCACCTCGGCCAGCGACTCGGTGGTCTCCTTCTCGGTGTCACCCAGGGGATGTCCCGACTCTGCGAGTTTCGCCTCCAGCTCGGCGACCGTGGTCGCCCCGCCCATCAGCTCGGCCTGCGCGGCCGCGATCTCCTCGGCGGACTGCCCCTTCTGGGCCTCGGCCAACGCGCTGACCTCGTCGCGGTGCTCGATCGCGTACTGGATCAACTTCTCCACCGCGTACAGGTTCGCGTCACGCACCGCGGTCAGCTGGATCGGCGGCATGTCGAAGTCGTACTCGACCCGGTTCTTGATGCGCACCGCCATCAGCGAATCCAGGCCCAGCTCGATCAGCGGCACCTCCCAGGGCAGATCCTCGGGCTCATACCCCATGGCGCTGCCGACGATGGTGCCCAACCGCTGCCCGACCGTCTCCCCCGATTCGGGGTTCCACTTCGCGAAATCCGAACCCAGATTGGCCCCGGCGGTGAGGTTGTCGGCCTCGAAGGCCGGGCTGTTCTCTTCGGGCTCCTCGACGGGTACCGGTGCGGCAGCGGCGATCTCGGCAACCGTGCCCACCCCGACTGCCGTCGGCAGCGCGGTCTGTTGACCACCGCGGCTGACGATGGCGTCGTAGACGAGGGTGAAGGACTCCTCGATACGGGCGTGCACCTGCACCGACGCCCCACCGGGATGGCGGGTCAACGTCGTCACCAGCCGGGCGTTGTCCGCGGGCACCGCACGCTGCTCGGCGGCGGTCAACACCGCATCCGGAAGCACCTGTGTCGCAGCGGCCTTCACCAGGCCGGCCAGATCGGCCGCGCCGCTGGGCGCGTACTCCCAGACATGCCTGCCGTCCGGGGTGGCCACATGGGTGCCCGGTGCGACGACCGAGCTGTCCCCGGTGAAGCGGGCGTCGAGCCAGTGCTCCTTGCGCTTGAACCGGGTCAGCGGGATATCGGCGAAGTCCAGCGCACCTGCCAGGCCTCGACTACGACGCGGGAACAGCGACCGCGGATCCATGTTGTGGCCGTACACGTACAGGTGCGCCAGCGCCGTGGTCATCGAATCGACCTCGTCCTGCTTGCGCGCCAGCGTCGCGATCAATTGCGCGTCATGGAGCCCAGCGCTGGCCGTCGTCAGCCCGACCTGCATGAGCGCCACCGGATTCGGCGCGAGCTCCAGGAAGGTGGTGTACCCGTTGTCGACGGCGTTGCGGATGCCGTGGGTGAAGTAGACGCTGTGGCGCAGCCCCTTCTTCCAGTACTCGACATCGTGGATGGGTTCGGCTCCGGCCCGGACGAACTGGCCCTCGTGCACGGTGGAGAAGTAGCCGGTCTGCAGAGGACGGGCCTCGATACCCTGGATCTCGGCGGACAGCTCGCCGAGCAGCGGGTCCATCTGCTGGGTGTGGCTGGCGCCCTTGGTCTGCAGCTTGCGGGCGAACTTGCCCTCCGATTCCGCGCGCTCGATGATCGCGTCGATCTGTTCGGGCGGACCTCCGATCACCGTCTGGGTCGGTGCCGCGTAGACGCACACCTCCAGCCCGGGGAAATCGGAGAAGACCGTTGTGATCTCCTCGGCCGAGTACTCGACCAGCGCCATCAGCCGGATGTACTCACCGAACAGCATCGCCTCACCCTCACCCATCAGGTGAGCGCGCGAGCAGATGGTCCGGGTGGCATCGGCCAGTGACAGGCCACCGGAGAAGTAGGCCGCGGCCGCCTCGCCGAGCGACTGGCCCACCACCGCACCGGGTGTGGCGCCGTGGTGGCGCAGCAGCTCACCGAGCCCGATCTGCAGCGCGAAGATCACCGTCTGGACGACCTCGATCGGGTACTCGCAGGTCTCTGCCGTGTAGTCGATCGCATCGTCGAGGATGAGCTCGACGATCGAATAGCCGCGCTCGTCCTGGATGAGGGCGTCCACCTTGTTGATCCACTCGGCAAACACCTCGTCGCGCAGGTAGAGGTCCTTGCCCATCTTGCGGTGCTGGGCACCGAATCCGGCGAACACCCACACCGGGCCGTTGGTGACCGGGCCATCGGCGGCCAGCACCAGCGGGCTCTGCTTGCCATCGGCCAGCGCCCGCAGACCCTTGACGGCCTCGTCGTGGTCGTGGGCCAGCACGACGGCCCGAGAGCGGCCGTGGTTACGCCGCGACAGCGAACGACCGATCGATTCGAGCGAGGAGGCACGCCCGGCCTCGCTGTCGATCCAATCTGCGAGCTCGGCGGCGGTGCTGCGCTTGCGGGAGGTCAAAAAGCCCGAGACAAACAGCGGCACAACAGGTCTGGCGGGCTCGGCGGCGGCGAGCGCGGCGCGGCCCTCCTCGATGAGGCGCTGGGCCTCCTCGGTCAGGCCGGGCAGTTCGTAGTTGTCATCGTCGTAGCTGGGGTACTCGGGCTCGTCCTCGACGAACTCGCCGTATTCGTCCATCCGCCGGCCGCTGAGATTCAGCTGATCGGCAGCATCGGGCGCAGCAGACGACTCGTCTTCGGCGACAGGACTTTCCGGCTCGGGCTCGACCAGATCTGAGGCCAGCACCTCGCGCAGCACCAGGTGCGCGTTGGCACCGCCGAAGCCGAAACCGGACACCCCCGCGATGGCGTGTCCGCTGTAGCGGGGCCAGTCCGAGACGGTGTCGTTGACCTTGAGGTGTTCCTTGTCGAAGTCGATATACGGGTTGGGACCCGCGTAGTTGATCGACGGCGGCAGCTTGTCGTGCTGCAGCGACAGCGCCGCCTTGGCAAGGCTGGCCGCGCCGGCCGCCGATTCCAGGTGGCCCACATTGGATTTCACCGCACCGAGCAGCGCAGGTTTGTCGTCGGCACGGCCGCGCCCGACGACCCGGCCGAGCGCGTCGGCCTCGATCGGGTCGCCCAGGATGGTGCCGGTGCCGTGCGCCTCGATGTAGTCGACATCGCGCGGATTGATCCCGGCGTCCTTGTAGGCCTTGCGCAGCACCGCTTCCTGGGCATCCGGGTTGGGTGCCAGCATGCCGTTGGAGCGGCCGTCGTGGTTGACCGCACTGCCTGCGATGACGGCGATGATCTCGTCACCGTCGCGGCGCGCATCGGAAACCCGCTTGAGCACCAGCATGCCGCCGCCCTCGGATCGGGCGTAGCCGTTGGCATCCGAGGAGAACGACTTGCACCGGCCGTCCGGGGCCAGGACCCCGCCGACCTCGTCGAAGCCGATGGTGACCAACGGGGTCACCATGGCGTTCACGCCGCCGACGATCGCGACGTCGATCTCACCGGAGCGCAGCGCGCGCACACCCTGGTGCGCGGCGACCAGCGAGGACGAGCATGCGGTGTCGATGGACTCCGACGGACCGCGGAAGTCGTAGAAGTAGGACACCCGGTTGGCGATGATCGAGCTGGTGGTGCCGGTGATGGCATACGGGTGCGCCGTGGTCGGGTCGGCGACGGCGAGGAACATGTAGTCGTTGTTCGAGCTGCCCACGTAGACACCGACTTCGCCGCCGCGCAGGCTCGAGGCCGGGATACGCGCGTGCTCGAGCGCCTCCCAGGTGAGCTCGAGGGCCATCCGCTGCTGCGGATCGATGTTGTCGGCCTCCATCTTCGACAGCGCGAAGAACTCGGAGTCGAAACCCTTGATATCGGAGAGGTAGCCGCCGCGGGTGTGCGCCTTGGCCACCCGCTCGGCGATACGCGGCTCACCGAGGAACTCCGACCAGCGGCCCTCGGGCAGGTCCGAGCTGGCGTCGCGACCCTCCAGCAACGCCGCCCACATCGCCTCGGCGCTGTTCATATCACCGGGGAACCTGGTGGCCAGCCCGACGATCGCGATGTCCTCGACACCGGGTGCGCGGGTCCAGTCCTCGTCGTTGTCGACGACGGGCTCGGGCTCACCCTCGACGATGACGGTGGCCAGCGCCTCGATGGTGGGGTTGCGGAACACCACGGTGGCGGTCAGCGTGACGCCGGTCAGATCCTCGATATCGCTGGCCATGGCCACCGCGTCACGGGAGGACAGCCCGAGTTCGACCACCGGGGCCGATTCGTTGATGGAGTCCGCGGGCTGGCCCGTGGCGTTGGCGACCCAGTTGCGCAGCCATGCCCGCATCTCGGCGACGGTCATGTCACCACGAGCGGGGGCAACGGCGTCCGAGGCCGACCCGGACACCTCGGGCAAGTTGCCGTCGGTCTGCGAATTATCTTGCGCTTCAGTCATTTTCACTGTTCACTTTCGCCGCCGTGCGGCCTGGGTGGCGCGGTGAGGAACTGAATGTGCCTCAGTCCGTCTCGTCGGGGAAATCGTTGGCGATCTTGCCGCTGCGCAGGCTGCCATCGAGATATGCGGCGCGGCAGGCACGTCGGCCGATCTTGCCGCTGGAGGTACGCGGGATGGCACCGGCGGGGGTGAGCAGGACATCGCGGACGGTGACACCGTGGCGCACCGCGATGGCGGCGCGGATGTCGTCGATCACCGGTCCGAGCTCCATCTTGTGCGAGCCGGCCGCCCGCTCGGCGACGATGACCAGCTGCTCGGAGCTGTCCTCGGCGTCGAACTTCAGACCTGCGTGGGTGTCGTCGAAGACCTCGGCGGGCAACTGGTTGGCCGGCACCGAGAACGCCGCGGCGAAACCGGTGCGCACCGCCTTGGAGGCCTCCTGTGCGGAGTACTCCAGATCCTGCGGGTAGTGGTTGCGGCCGTCGATGATGACCAGATCCTTGACGCGGCCGGTGATGTAGAGGTCGCCGTCGTAGAAGGCGCCGTAGTCGCCGGTGCGCACCCAGGTGGCGTCATCGGCGGCGCCCTCGGCATGCGACGGGGTGGTCCGCGATTTCAGCGTGTTCTGGAATGTCTCGACGGTGGCCTCGGGCTTACCCCAGTAGCCGGTGCCCATGTTCTGGCCGCTGATCCAGATCTCACCGATCTGGCCGTCGGGCAGCTCGGTCGCGGACTCGGCATCGACGATCACCGCCCACTCGGAGACACCGACCTTGCCTGCCGAGGCCTGCGCGACCGCCTTGGGCGAATCGGCGTCGACCTCGACGATGGTGCCCGTGTTGAGCGCGTCGCGGTCCACGTTGATGATCTTGGGCTCTTCGGCGGCCGGGGTGGTGGACACGAACAGCGTCGCCTCGGCCAGACCGTAGGACGGTTTGATGGCCTTGGCCGGGAAACCGTACGGACCGAACGCCTCGTTGAAGCGACGCACGGTCGCCGCCGAGATCGGCTCACTGCCGTTGAGGACAGCCTTGACGTTGGACAGGTCCAGCGGCGGCTCGCCGTCCTTGGGCAGCCCACGCGCGGCGGCATGGTCGAAGGCAAAGTTCGGGGCCACCGAGATGACGCCACCGGTGTCATCGGGCTTACGTGCCATCTCCCGGATCCAGCGGGCGGGCCGTCGCACGAACGCGGCCGGGGTCATGAAGGTGAAGTGGTGGCCGATCATCGGCGCCAGCAGCGCGGTGATCAGGCCCATGTCGTGGAAGAACGGCAGCCAGGACAAGCCGCGGTCCCCCTCCTCGCCCTCCAGCGCCTCGATGATCTGGACGATGTTGGTGGCCAGGTTGAGGTGGGTGATCTGCACACCGGTCGGGATGCGGGTGGAGCCCGAGGTGTACTGCAGGTAGGCCACGGTGTCGTTGGACACGTCGCGGCGCTCCCAGGTGGCGGCCACATCGTCGGGCACCGCATCGACGGCGATGACGCGGGGTCGCTGGTTGGCCGGACGGGTGCGGAAGAACTTGCGCACACCCTCGGCGGCATCGGTGGTGGTCAGGATCGCCGAGGGCTTGCAGTCGTCGAGCACGGCATGCAACCGGCCGACGTGACCGGGCTCGGAAGGATCGAACAGCGGCACCGCGATACGGCCGGCGTAGATGGCGCCGTACATGGCGACCAGGTAGTTGAGGTTCTGCGGGCTGAGGATGGCGACCCGGTCGCCCTCGGCGGTGACCTGCTGCAGGCGCGCGGCAACTGCCCTGTTGCGGGCGCTGAACTGCGACCAGGTCAGCTCACGCGCCACACCGTCGCGCTCGGTGGAGAAGTCCAGGAAGCGATAGGCCAGCTTGTCACCGCGGACCTTCGCCCAGCGCTCGACGTGGGCGACGACACTGGCGCTCTCAGGGAACTTGATCTGTCCGTTCTTGATGAACGGATTGTGAAACGGCATCAAATACTCCTGTCACGCACACTTCTCATGGTCGCCCCCGAACGTGGGAAAGCGTACCGGTGGAGCGTGTTCGAGCCTGCGCCCGACGACACGCCACTCTTAGTTTTCTCTTAATGTTAATTGTTCGATTCGCGCAGGCCAAATCTGGTTACCGGCGAGTCGGCTATCGGTCGAGCGAAGCGACGGGGATATGGCCCGGCTGGTATCTCAGCTCAACCGTGCTTGGGCTCCGGCGCGTTCTGCAACAGATCGCGTGCCCAGCCCAGCGTCCACTGGGTAGAAGTCCTACCGTCCATCTGCCAGAACTGAGGGGTGTTGTACAGCGCGTGTACAGGCCCCGCCGTGCTTCCGAGCAGGGCGTTGATCGTCGCAGGCAGGTTCGCGATCGAGAACGCGGATTCCGGTGCCGCGCAGATCAGGTCGCCGTTGGCGCAGATCTGATAGGTCCGGTTGTCCAACTCCCCGAATCCACCGTCGCGCGGCCCGGTCATCGCCAGGCCCATCGCCGCGAGCATCGGCACCTCGTGCAGGGTGATCTCGGCACCCTGGCCCGGGGCGTTGGGCTGCAGGTTCTGCCCGACCCCCTCCTGGCGGCGGCCGTCGGCGATCAGCGTCACCCCGAGCACCAGATCCTGGTCGACCGGCCCGCGGCCGTTGCCGATATCGCTGGCCAGATCGCCGGCGATCACCGCGCCCTGGGAAAAGCCGACCAGGACGTAGCTGGTCAGCGGGCAGCGATTGTTCATATCGGTGATCGCCCGCACCGCGGCGTCCTTACCCTCGGCGCGGCTGTCGTTGTAGGACATCTGACCGTCCGCCGAGAACGGATTGTGGAACTGAGCGGTGTAGGGGACCGTATAGATCTCGACGCGGTCGGTGCCGAACTCGGCGCGCAGCGGGTTGGTGACATTCAGCAGCAGCGCGATCGGGAACTGCACCGGGTTGAGCGGATCGAGCTGACGTGACGACTCCCAGGTACCGGGTATCGACACCAACTGGACATCCGGGCAGCTCGCATCCTGGAACTCCGGCCGCGGCTTGCCGGTCGGCGGTACCGCGGTCGGCACATCGGTCGGCTGCCCCGGGGTGGCCAGCGGCGGAGTATCCGGCTGGCGCAGCCACACCACGACACCGGCGACCACGACCGCCACCAGGACTGCGACCGCCGCCGCGGCAGCCAGGGCCAGGATGCGGTGCCGCTTGCGTCGGCTGTTGTTGGCCATGCGTCATCAACTCCAGAGGTCTGTGCGCTGCCTCAGCAGAGCCGTTCGGTTGCGATGCGAATGTAGTCAGCGGTCGCGGCGTCGACGTCACCGACCTCCGGCGTCATCGAACTGGAATGGGCGTCATGCAGATCGTTGCGCACCAGTGGCAGCACGAAATCCCACACCGCCTGCTCGGACTGTTTGGCCGCCCGCGCCTGGCAGACATAGGCGCCGATGCTCAGCGCCATCAGGTCATCGGACGGGTGCACCCCGGAGTCGACGAGGGCATCCAGATAGGACTGTTGGCGAGGCGTCACCGTCAGGTGCTCGCTGGGCCCACCCGAGCGGGTCGCACCCATCATCCCGTCGGTGCGGGCCATCGAGGACTCCTCGGCGGGCATACCGACCGAGGCCAACGTGGTGTCCCCTGCGGTACAACCGCACGAGAGGGCTCCGACCGCCATCGCCGCCACGGCCAGCAGCAGGGGCGTCCGCCGCAGGGTCGGCCACTTTGCCAGACCCGCACTGAGCCGTCCGTTGCGCTGCACCATTCCACGGTACCGGCTGTTCGGCCGGTGCCATCGAACGTGATGAAACCGTCAGCGGATGGCCGCTGCCAGGTCACCGGACAGGGCCGCGAGCTGACCGGCCCAGCTACCCCAGTCGTGCTGGCCGTCGACCGGGAAGTCGAAATGCCCGTTGCGTCCGCCGATGGCGCGGTAGTGGGAGTAGAAGGTGCGGTTGCTGCCTTGGGCCTGCGCGCAATCGTTGATCATCGCGACCGGGTCGCTGCAGGTCGTGGTCTGCGGGCTGAAGACCCACAGCCGGGTGTTGTTGTCCACCAACAGCTGGGCGTGCACATCCGGGTCATGCCACTTCCACCGGCCGAACTGCACCGGACCCCACATCCGCTGGGTGTCCACCCCGCCGTACTGCGCCATCCCTGCGGTGATTGCGCCGTTCTCGAAGGTGCGCGAGGGGGTCAGGAAACCCGAGAGCGAGCCGGCATAGCGGAACCGGTCCGGGTGGAAGGTGGCCAGCATCAGCGCACCGGTACCGCCCTGCGAGGCGCCGACGACACCGTGCCCACTGGGGGCCAGTCCCTTGTTGGCGGCCAGCCAGTCCGGCAGCTCGGTGGCCAGGAAGGTCTCCCACTGCTTGGAACCGTCCTGCTCCCAGTTGGTGTAGAGGCTCCAGGCCCCACCGGCCGGAGCGGCCACCGAGATGCCCTTGCCCGCCAGGGTGTTCATCGCGTTGCCCGCGGTCACCCAGTTGCTGACATCGGGTGCGGCGTTGAAGGCATCGAGCAGGAAGACCGCATGCGGCCCGCCGCCCTGAAATGCCACCGGGATGGCTCGGCCCATGGCCGCGGAGGGAACCATCAGGTACTCGACGCCGTCGGCACGCGCGGCCGGTTCCGTCGTTGCCGACACCGTCCACAGGCCCAGCGCCATCAGCACCGCATACGCAAGAGCCTGCAGCCTCATGTCCCACCTCGTCTTCGATCGTGTGTTTGCCCCGCCGCCGCGTTGTAGTGAATCACATCACCACAGCGGCGGGCGGCGCAACGACCGGCAACGACCCGGGGTGCGGGACCTACCCGGCGGCGGGCGCCGCGCCCAACACCCGCTGGATGTCGGGCTTCATGGCCTGCAACTGCGAGCCCCAGTAGCCCCAGCTGTGGGTGCCGTTCTCCGGGAAGTTGAACACACCGTTGCTACCACCGTTGGCCAGGTAGGTGTCGCGGAAGGTCTTGTTGGTCCGCAGCGTGAATCCCTCGAGGAACTTCGCGTTGAAGAGGTTGCCCGCGCTGGCGCCGGCGTCGAGGTCCGACGGTTTGCCGTTGCCGCAGAAGATCCAGATGCGGGTGTTGTTGGCGATCAGCTTGTCGATGTTGACGTACGGATCGTTGCGCTTCCAGGCCGGATCGCTGGACGGGCCCCACATGTCCTCGGACTTGAATCCGCCGGCATCACCCATCGACAGTCCCACCAACATCGGCCACCAGCCCTCGGACAGGTTCAGAAAGCCGGACAGCGACGCGGCGTAGGGGAACTGCTGGGGGTGGTAGATGGCCAGTGTCAACGCCGCCGAGCCGGCCATCGACAGCCCGACCACGGCGCTACCAGTCGGCTTGACGGCCTTGTTGGACTGCAGCCAGGCAGGCAATTCCTGGGTGAGGAAGGTCTCCCACTTGTAGGTGTAGGTGCCGGTCTTGCCCTTGGCCGGCTTGTACCAGTCGGAGTAGAAGCTGGACTGGCCGCCGACGGGCATGACCACCGAGAGGCCGGAGTTGTCGTACCACTCGAATGCCGCGGTGTTGATATCCCAGCCGTTGAAGTCATCCTGGGCGCGCAGACCGTCGAGCAGGTAGACCGCGGGCGCATTCTCGCCGCCGCTCTGGAACTGGATGCGGATATCTCGGCCCATCCCGGCCGACGGCACGTCCAGATACTCCACCGCGAGACCCGGCCGCGAGAAGGCGGCGGCAGTCGCCGAGTCGCCGACGGCGCTCACCAGACCCGGCAACACCGCGGCCGCGGCGGCCGCGATGGTCACTTTGCGGGTGGCACCGCGCATCCACTCGGCGAAAGTCATATGTATTGGGATCCCGTCTGTTGTGGCCCGGACTCGAAGGCCCGTGTAGTCAACCACAATTGGCTGGGATGTCCCGCTCAGCGAACGAGGGTGGCGATCAGATCCGGCTTGAGCGCTTGCAATTGGGCACCCCAGTACACCCACGAATGATTGCCCGCCGCAGGGAATTCGAAGGTCGCATTGGTTCCGCCGGCGGCGGTGTAGCGCTCTTGGAACTTCTTGTTGCTGCCGATCGCCAGGCCCTCCAGGCTGTCGGCGTTGAACTTCTGGGCCGGGTCACCGTTGACGTCCAGCGGCGTGGAACCGCCTGGCGCACAGTAAATCCACAGCCGAGTGCCAGCGGCCACCAGCTTGCCGACCTGCTCGACGGGGTCGTTGCGCTTCCACGCCGGATCCCAGGGCGGTCCCCACATGTTGTCGACGTTGTAGCCGCCGGCATCGAGCATGGCGACCCGGATCGCCTGCTTCATGAAGGCGGTCGACGGGTTGAGGAATCCCGACAGCGATGCCGCATAACGGAATTGGTTCGGATGGTAGGCAGCGAGGATCAGTGCCGCGCCGCCGGCCATCGACAGGCCGACCACACCGTTACCGGCGGGCGAGACCTGCTTCTCGGCCGCCAACCACTGCGGAAGCTCGCTGGTGAGGAACGTCTCCCATTTGTAGGTGTACTGCTGGCTGTTGAACGACGACGGGGAGTACCAGTCGCTGTAGAAGCTGGACTGTCCGCCCACCGGCATCACCACCGACAGGCCCGAATCGTGGAACCACTCGAAGGCCGGGGTGTTGATATCCCAACCGTTGTAGTCGTCCTGGGCCCGCAGCCCGTCGAGGAGGTAGACCGCATTCGGCCCGCCCGGCTGGAACTGGACCCGGATGTTGCGGTTCATGGCGGTGGAGAACACGTCGAGGTACTCCACCGGCAGGCCTTCCCTGGAGAAGGCCGCAGCCGTCGGCGCGGGCACCGCGGCCACGGTGGCGAGCGCGACCATCGTGGCCAGCGCACGCGAGAGCAGAGTCAGGGTCCTACGCATGCTGTGTCTATCCGTCCATCTCAGCGGTGACGCCACCCACCGAGTCACCAGGTGGTGGCGCGTTGCGGGCGTTAGGGGCCTCGCTCATCTATCGGCCCAACATAACCGCGGCGTTACCGCAGCTGCAAAACCCTTGTTAGCTGGGTCACGGTCCGGTGGCGGGCAAACCGGTGTACGGGGGCGTCTTCGGCGGAGGAGCATCCAGCTTGCAGCGGTACAGCTCGTAGAGCGGAACGCGGTCGATGCGGTAGCTGCCGAACTCCATCGCGTGGAAGAAGTTGGAGAGGAACCGGCGTGGTCCCATCGGTCCGCGCACCGAGGTCAGGATCGCCTCGGTGTCGGGGCACCTCAGGGCGACCTCGGCCTGGGCGATCCAATCCTCGTCGAGGTACTGCGGGATGTAGGGGCGCTGTTTGAGGAAGGGCCCCTCGGCCACCGCCCAGTCCGGGAAGAGGTTCTTGTCGTGCCCTATCCGGGCGTCCTCCAAGCGCTCGGTGTGCGCGGCCAACGGATTGGTCAGACCGATCTGGTCGATCACCCGCACATCGAGCCCGACATTCATCCCGAGCATGCCCATGTTGGTGAAAAAGACTGTGTGCGGCCCGGTTTCGCCCGGCGGACGCGGCTTGTCCGGCGGCGGCGGAATGGCCGGGACGACATCCCAGACGTCGTAGTTGCCCGAGGGCAGCAGCAGTGCGCCGTCGGGTGTGTTGCGCAGTGCGACGAGCACTGCGCGCATCCGGGGGTAATCCAGGTAATCCGCGGCGGTCAGCGGGTGAGCGTGCCCGGTGGCCTGAGCGTAGAACCGGCGTTCGTCGACGATTCCGGAGTAGGTGACCCGGGTGGCGTCGGCCCCCATGCCCGGCGAATTCGCTGCCCACAGCGCCCATCCCGCGACGCCGAGCCACAGCAGGCTCGCCGAACCCGTCAGCAGATACACCGAGCGCCGCACCGCCCCGGCGCGCTCGGGCACCGTGATCGGCACCACGGCCACCGGTGCCAGTATCAGGAACAGCGCGGTCAGCAGGACGCGGCCGTGCATGAAGTCGCCACCTTGGCGCACCCAGTAGACCGCCTGGATGATTCCGCTGACGACCACGAAAACGACCACGGCGGTGGGATTCTGGACCAGCCGAGCAAGCCGAGATGTGGTCGGCTCGGATGCGGGTTGCGGCGCCCGGTCACGGATCAGCACGAGAACGAGCACTACCGCGAGCGCGACCAGGAGCACCAGCGGGATCCACAGCAGATACGGCGCGTTGAAGTTGCCGAGGTAGAGCAGGCCCTGGCTCCATTTCGCGCCCGAGGCGTCCTTGGCCACCGCGGTCTGGGGCACCAACAGTCCGTAGTAGCCCATCCGGAAGATCTGGTAGGCCACCGGAAGTGCACCGCCCGCCCCGATGATCAGCAACCGTCGTCCGCGGCCCGGCGCGGCCAGCACCATCATCACCAGTGCGACACCGCCGACCAGCGCCAGCTCCGGGCGGACCAGCACGCTCAGGCCAGCGACGAAGGCCAATACGGCCGTCAAGCCGGCACCGGTGTGCGCCCGGGCCTGCGCCCAGCGCACCATCAACCACCACAGCAGGCCGATATAGGCCAACACCAGTCCGTTTTCCAGGCCCGATGACGCGAAATCCCGCGCCGGCGGGACCGCGATGTAGACCAGTGCACCGGCGGGTAGGAGCAACGCTCGCCGGCCGACGAGCACCGGTGCGTACAACCGGGCGGTGCCCAGCATCACCAGCACCACGCCTGCCACGCTGAGGCCCAGCGCGAGCGCAAGTGCGACGTACTCCAGCCGTACCGGACCGGCGACCCAACTGGTCGCGGTGATCAGGTAGGTCCACAACGTCGAGGTGTTGGACTCGACGCGCTCACCGACGTTGAAGACCGGCCCATTGCCTGCCAAGAGGTTCCGCACCGTGCGCAGGACGATCAGACCGTCGTCGGCCATCCAGCGGCGCTGCCAGGCACCCCAGCCGAACAGCACGGCCACCACCAAGACCGACAGCCACAGGCTGGCCCGAACCGGGGCGCTGTAGCGCACGACCGGCCTGTTGCTCAGCCGTGCGGCGGTCGCCGAGGCGAACCGATCAACTGAAGTAGGCAGCCGCACCGACGGTACCGATCAAGGCCAGGGCGAGCACCTGCAGCACCCGATCGCCAAGGGCGATCTCCTCGGGTTCGCCGGCGTGCCCGCCGTCGATGTCGACCGCATAGCGCAGGATCGCGATGGTGAACGGGATGATCGAGATGGCCCACCACGATGCCGATCCGCCGTCGCGCTCGAAGGCGAACAGGGCATAGCACAGCACCACCGCGGTGGCGGCCAGCGTCCACACGAAGCGCAGGTATCCGCTGGTGTAGCTCTCCAGCGACTTGCGGATCTTGGCACCCGTGCGCTCGGCCAGTTGCAGCTCGGCGTACCGCTTACCGGCCGCCATGAACAACGACCCGAAGGCCATCACCAGCAGGAACCACTGCGAGAGTTGAATTCCCGCGGCCACACCGCCCGCGATGGCCCGGATCAGGAACCCCGAGGACACGATGCAGATGTCGATGACCGGCTGGTGTTTGAGCCCGAAACAGTAGGCCAGCTGGATGACGATGTAGACGCCGATCACCACGGCGAGGTTGGCCGAGACGAACCAGGAGATGACCAGGGCGGCCACCCCGAGCACGACGGCCAGGATGTAGGCAAGGGATTCGGGAACCACACCGGCCGCGATCGGACGGAACCGTTTGGTGGGATGCGCCCGGTCGGCTTCCACGTCGCGTGCATCGTTGACCAGGTACACCGACGAGGCGGCCAGGCTGAACACCACGAAGGCCACCAGCACCTTGACCAGGACGTCGCGATAATCGTCGACGACGAACCGGTCATCGCCGAGGGCGGCCACCGGGGCGGCGAAAACCAAGACGTTCTTCACCCATTGACGCGGGCGCAGCGCCTTGACGATTCCCGCCGCCAGGTTCTTCGGCGGCGCGTGAGTCGGGTGCGGTTCTTCGCTCACAGTCCTGATTCCTTTCGGCCCGCCGTGCGGTCCGCGACAGCGTCCACGGTTCTTGCGACAGCCGTGCCGACCACAACTCCGGTCAACACGTCGGTCGGGTAGTGCACGCCGAGGACCAGGCGCGACAGCGCCATCGGCGGAATCAGCAGCCACGGCAACGGGAGTCCGGTGACGCGACCCAACAGGATGGCCGCGGCGGTGGTCGACGTGGCGTGTGCCGAGGGGAAACTCAGCTTGCTCGGGGTGCCGACGTTGACCGCGATGGCCGGATGGTGCGGACGTTTGCGCTTGACGACCCGCTTGATCACCACCGCGGCCGCGTGCGCGGCGAACGCGCCGATACCTGCGGTGAGCCAGGCGCGGCGGCGCTGTGGCTGCAGCACGGCTCCCAACACGGAGACGCCGACCCAACCCGCGCTGTGCTCACCGAAGTGCGAAAGGGTTCGCGCGGTCGCCAATACCCCGGGACGACCGGCCAACGCGGACTGAACCGCGACGAGCGCCGCCTCTTCGGGCGCCAGATCCGCAGCCACCTCAGGCCCGCTCCAGCGCAGACTGGTTCAGGACGGCCTCCCAGCGCTGTGGGCTGGTGAGCTCCGGCAGCGCGGCGCGGTACACCTTGCGCATTCTGTCGAACTTACGGGCCAACAGCAGTTGTCGTTTGAGCGACTCGCGCAGCAGCCCGAACATCTTCTCCCGGTCGCGCTGCCGGTACACCACGCCGCGACCGTCGGCGGTGGTCACGGTGACCCCGTCGACCGTGCACAGCGAGAACCACCGGGCGTCCTGGGTGGCGACGTTGATCTGTGGGCGCACGTGGTGCGCCGGATCGTGGGGTGAGAGCTGATGGGCCACACCGCGTGTCAACCGGGACACGATGGACACCGGGTTGGTCGGGATGGCGACCTTCTTGCGCCACCTCTTGTCCGACGGGGCAGGCAACGCGGTGGCACTCTCCAGCACCACGGCGTCCGGGAAATGCTGCCGCATGGCGCGGACTTCCGGCAACGCGGATTCCAGGATCGAGAAGATGTGGTCGGGCCCGGCGAGGAAATCGTCCATCGCCTTGTTCTGGATGGCCACCGTCGAGTATTCAAGGCAGAGCAGGTGTTTCAGCGTCGCCTTGAGATGGCTGGCAACAAGACCACCGATCTTGCCGTCCCAGTGCAGGGCCGCCACCACCAGCCGGTTGCGCAGGTGGAAATACGCCTGCCAATCGATGGCATCGTCCTTGTCGCTCCAGGCCATGTGCCAGATGGCCGCACCCGGCAGCGTGACCGTCGGATAGCCGTGTTCGCTCGCGCGCAGCCCGTACTCCGAGTCGTCCCACTTGATGAACAGCGGCAGCGGCTGGCCCAATTCCTGGGCCACCGTGCGCGGGATCATGCACATCCACCAGCCGTTGTAGTCGACATCGATGCGGCGGTGCAGCATCCGGCTGCGCTCGTGCTCCTCGGAGTTCAGCGGGTACTTGGCGAAGTTGTGGTCGTATTCGGTGTTGACTGCGCCGGTCCACATGAAGTTCTCGGCGTCGATCATCTCGCCCATGACGTGCAAGTGGCTGGGCTCCTGCAGGTTGAGCATCTGCCCGCCGACCAGCGTCGGTACCTTGGCGAACCGGTTGAAGGCCAGTGCCCGCAGGATGGAGTCCGGCTCGACGCGGATATCGTCGTCCATGAACAGGATCTGCTCACACTCGGTGTTCTTCAACGCCTCGTACATGACCCGGCTGTAGCCCCCGGACCCGCCGAGGTTGGGCTGGTAGCGAATCATCAAGCGGTCACCGAGTGCGTCCGCCGCGGCCGCGAATCCGGGATGGTCCTTGGCCTTGTTGTTGCCCTGATCGGAGACGATGACCGTGCTGATCACCTTGTCGACCAACGGATCCGATGTCAGCGCGGCCAGCGCGCTCACGCAGTCGGCCGGGCGGTTGAAGGTCGGGATGCCGATGGCCACATCGGCCCGGCCGGGCGCCTGGACCGGGGCGTACCAGCCGGCGCTGTGCACCGTCACCGCGGTGTCGGTGGTGATGTCGAACCAGATCCAACCGCCGTCCTCGAACGGGGCGAGTTCGACCTCGAACTCGATGACCGCGGGCGCCTCACCGACACTGGACGCCTCGGTGCCGCCGACGGTGATCCGAGCGCCGGTGGCCTTGGACCGGTAGAGGTCGATGCGAGCAGTACCGGTCAGTTCGACGCGCAGCACCACCGACTGCAGAATCGACCAACGCCGCCAGTAGCTGGCCGGGAAGGCGTTGAAGTAGGTGGCGAACGACACCTCCGACTCGGCGCCGATCTCCAGGGTGGTGCGGGACGGCGCGTGCGCACGCCGGGCGTTGGTCTCGGATTCCTCGATGTAGAGCTTGCGGACATCGAGGGGTTCGCCGGGTCGCGGCAGGATGATCCGCGACAGCAGGCTCACCGCACGCGACTCGGTCGAGTCCAGTGCTCCGGATGGGATGTCGCTCATGATGGGTTGCTGCCTTCGTCGTTGGCGTTCAGCGCAGCACCGTCGCGCAGGTGCGGCGCCAGAATGTTGTCGTACATGTTGAGCGCGCTGGCGATCGCCATGTGCATGTCGAGGTACTGATAGGTGCCCAGCCGTCCGCCGAAGAGCACGTTGGCCGTCGCGGTCTCGGCCTTGGCCCGCTCGCGATATCCGGCCAGCAGACGCCGGTCGACATCGGTGTTGATCGGGTAGTACGGCTCGTCATCGGCCTCGGCGAAGCGGGAGAACTCCCGCATGATCACCGTCTTGTCGCTCGGATAATCCCGCTCGGGATGGAAGTGCCGGAACTCGTGGATGCGGGTGAACGGCACGTCGGCGTCGTTGTAGTTCATGACGGGTGTGCCCTGGAAATCACCGGTGGGGAGAACCTCGGTCTCGAAGTCCAGCGTGCGCCAGCCGAGGCGGCCGTCGACATAGTCGAAGTAGCGATCCACCGGGCCGGTGTAGACCACCGGGGCAGCCGGGCTCTGAGCTCTGAGCTCGTCGCGGACGTCGAACCAGTCGGTGTCCAGTCGCACCTCGATACGCTCGTCGGCCGCCATGTTCTGCAGCCAGGCGGTGTAACCGTCGACCGGCAGCCCCTCATAGGTGTCGTTGAAATACCTGTTGTCGAAGTTGTAGCGCACCGGCAGCCGATTGATGATGGCGGCGGGCAACTCGGCGGGGTCGGTCTGCCACTGCTTGGCCGTGTAGTGCTTGACGAACGCCTCGTAGAGCGGGCGGCCGATCAGCGAGATCGCCTTCTCTTCCAGGTTCTGCGCATCGGCGGTGGCTATCTCGGCGGCCTGCTCCTTGATCAGCGCGCGCGCCTCGTCGGGGCTGAAGTACCGCCCGAAGAACTGCGACACCAGACCGAGTCCCATCGGGAACTGGTAGGCCTGGCCGGCATGCAGGGCGAACACCCGGTGCTGGTAGCCGGTGAAGTCGGTGAAGTTGCGTACGTAGTCCCACACCCGCTTGTTGGACGTGTGGAAGAGGTGCGCGCCGTACCGGTGGATCTCGATACCGGTGTCGGGGTCCGCCTCCGAGTACGCGTTACCTCCTATATGGGAGCGTCGTTCGACGACGAGCACGCGCTTGCCGAGCTGGGTGGCCGCGCGCTCGGCGATCGTCAGGCCGAAGAATCCGGATCCCACGATGATGAGGTCAAAGCGGTCGGAGGCCAGGCCAGGAGATTGATCGGTCATCGGCAGCAAGGGTATCCGACCGGGCCCCGCCGACCCGAAACGTGTGACGCGCCCGGTCGAACGGCAGGTCGCGATTCGCTCACGATTCCGCATCGTCACTCTAGACCCACTAGTCACAGCAGTACCATCAAACGCGTTGGCAGCTCGACGGTTACCGGGGCACGAGAACCGTCGCAACGCCAAACGTGTCACCCGAGCAACACCCGAAAAACACACGTAGTCCATGTATTGAGGAGACTTCCGTGCCGAACCGACGTCGACGCAAGCTCTCGACAGCCATGAGCGCAGTCGCCGCCCTGGCCGTCGCAAGTCCAGTTGCCATTGCCGCCGTATCCGAGATGTCCGAGGCGAAGGAACCGCAGCATCGCGAGTTCGTGCACGCCGCGATGATCACCGACCTGCCGATGGAGCTGTTCTCGGCGCTATCGCAGGGCCTGTCGCAGTTCGGCGTCAACATGCCCCCGATCCCCACCGGCCTGCTGTCCGGTGCATCGGCGGCGAGCCCGACGCTGACCTCCCCCGGTTTGGCCTCCCCCGGTCTGACCTCGCCGGGCCTCACCTCGCCGGGGCTGACCACTCCGGGCCTGACCGCACCGGGGCTCACCACCCCGGGCCTGACAACCCCCGAACTGACCACGCCCGGTCTGACGACACCCGGTCTGACCACGCCCGGTCTGACCACTCCGGAGCTGACCACGCCCGGTCTGACGACACCGGGGCTCACAACCCCGGGGTTGACGACGCCTGGTTTGACCACGCCGGAGCTCAGCACACCCGGTTTGAGCATTCCGCCGGTCGGCGCTGCCGGACCGTCGCTGTCACCGGGCGCGCTTTCGCCGACCTCGCTGACCGCCCCCGGTCTGACCAGCCCCGTGGGCCTGACCGATCCGGGTCTCGGCGGCGTGGGACTGCCGGGCGAGATCCCGATCGCCGCGCCGATCGGCCTGGATCCGATGGCCGGTACCTACCCGATCCTCGGAGCCGACCCGTCGCTGGCGGCGCCGATCGCCGCTCCCGGTAGCGGCGGACTGCTGGGCACCCTCAACAGCGCCGCTGAACAGCTCGGCGCCGGGCAAGCGATCGACCTGCTCAAGGGCATGGTGATGCCGGCGATCATGTCGGCGGTCAAGAGCGCGGCTCCGGCAGCCGCTCCCGCAGCGGCGGCCGCCCCGGCCGCAGCGGCGCCGGCACTCGGCGCGGCAGAGGCCGCCACGGGTGCTGCCGCGGCAGCAGCATCGGCCGCCGGAGCGTAATCGGCCCGCAAAGCCTGTCACCTGACGGCACCGCAGAAGCCAGCGTGGGCTCTGCGGTGCCGTTATGTGCAGGCGTGTCGCAACACTGGTAACACCAAGCACATACGTAACATCTGCTTGTGCCGCGTCGCCGTCCAACACCGTCGCTACTGCTGTCCGCAGTGCTCGGTACGGTCGCGATCCTGCCGTGGGCCATCACCGGCCTCCCCGGGGACGATGCAGCCACGAAAACACCGGCGACCGCCATCACCCAACAACCGCTACGCGATCTGGGTACCGGTGAGACGATTCGCGAGATCCGGCAAGACGCCCCGTTTTCGCTGGTGGCGCTGACGGCAGAGGATCTCGAGGGCACCAGCGCCCGGGTCCGGGCGCAACGCGCCGACGGCAGCTGGGGCCCCTGGTACACCGCCGAAGCGCTCGACGGTATCGGCCCCGACGCACAGGCCACGCACGGTACCGAACCGGTTTTCGTCGGCCGGACCCATGCGGTGCAGATCGCGGTCACCCACACTCCCGCGCCGGAGCCGAAACCGGCGCCGGACCTGGGCTACATCCCGGCCAACGTCGCACACCCACTGCCGCAGAACGTCAACGCCGTCCTCATCAGCCCGCCCGAGGCGCCGGTCGACATCCAGATCCCGCCGCCCGCGGCGGTCACCGTGCCGGGCCAGGCGCCGCAGATCATCTCGCGGGCGCAGTGGGGAGCCGACGAGTCGCTACGCTGCGGCGCACCCATCTATGACCGCGGTATCCGCGCCGGGGTGGTGCACCACACCGCGGGCAGCAACGACTACACACCGGAGGATTCCGCCGCGATCGTCCGGTCGATCTACGAGTACCACGCCCGCACGCTGGGCTGGTGCGATATGGCCTACAACGCGCTGGTCGACCGGTACGGGCAGGTCTTCGAGGGGCGCGCCGGCGGGATGGACCGCGCCGTGCAGGGCGCCCACACCGGCGGATTCAACACCGATACCTGGGGTGTGGCGATGATCGGCGATTTCAACGCCGAACCGCCGACACCGATCCAGCTGCGCACCACCGGGCGACTGCTGGGGTGGCGACTGGGCCTGGATCGGGTTGACCCGCGCGGCACCGTCGCGCTGACCTCTGCGGGCGGCAGCTTCACCCTGTTCCCGCGCGGCGCCACACCGACCCTGCCCACAATCTTCACCCACCGCGACGTCGGCAACACCGAATGCCCCGGAGCCGCCGCCTACGCCCAGATGGGATTGCTGCGCGATATCGCGGCACGTTTCAATGCCCCACCCGGACAACAGGATCTGGTCGACGCACTACGTGGCGGCGCCATCTTCGCCAAATGGCAGTCCGAGGGCAGCGAGAAGGGACCGCTGGGCATGCCGACCTCGCCGGAGTCCTCCGGCTTCGGAACCGCCCGTTACGCCACCTTCGACCACGGAGCGATGTACTGGTCCCCCGAATCGGGCGCCCAGCCGGTCACCGGCGCCATCTACGATGCTTGGGGCACACTGGGATTCGAACGCGGTGCGCTGGGCCTGCCGACCAGCGGCGAGATCGAGGAACCGCTGTGGATCAAACAGAACTTCCAGCACGGAACGCTGAACTTCGACCGTGAGAACGGCACCGTCACCCGGGTCATCGACGGTGTCCCCCACGAAGTTCCGGCCACCGAGCATTCACCGGTACAGCTGGAGCGATTCACCCCGATCAGCGCCGGAAAGCTATAACCACCAGCGTTCCAGGACGCGGGCCAGCCCGTCTTCGGTGTTGGGGGTTGTGACTTCGTCGGCCGCCGCCTTGGCGTCTGGATGCGCGTTACCCATCGCCACCCCGAGACCGGCCCACTGCAACATCGGGATGTCATTGGGCATATCGCCGAAGGTGATGATGTCGCCTGCCGCGATTCCCAGCGGTCCGGCCACCTCGGCGACACCGGTGGCCTTGCTCAGACCGCTCGGAAGCACCTCGATCAGGCCGTTGTTCGTCGAGTACGTCAGGTCACCCTCGCCGCCGACATACGGTGCCAGCGCCTCAGCCATGTCCCCCGACTGCGCGCCGGCCTTACGGATCAGCAGTTTGACCGCGGGCGCGCTGAGCAGATCCTCAAGAGACACCTCGGTGTTGTCCGGGTTCAACCAGGCGTGCTCGTAACCGGGAGAGCTGACGAACTGCGGGGTCGCCGCATCGTGGGCACTGCGCCCCACCCGCTCGACGGCCAGACCGGCGCCGGGGATCACCTTTGCCGCGATATCGGCCAGCCGCGCCAGCGCCTCGACCGACAGCGTGCGTGCCGAGAGGATGCGATCGGTGGCCGGGTCGTAGATCACCGAACCGTTGGCGCACACCGACATCGGCGCGAAACCGAGCTGCTCGACGACCGGCGGGATCCAGCGCGGCGGCCGGCCGGTGGCCAGCACGAACCGCACGCCGGCATCGACCGCCGCACGGACCGCGGCGGCCGTGCGCGGGGTCACCCGTTCGTGCTGGTCGAGCAGCGTGCCGTCGACATCGGTGGCGATCAGGGCGGGCAGCATCACCGGCACCCCGCCCGACCCGCGACGGGGCGTGGGTGAGACGGGTGGTCTCGGTGCAACACAGCGGTCATCGCCATCCTCAAAACTCGAACGTCATAGGTGGGAATGCGGGCTTCCCTACTCCGGCGACTCACCGCGTTGCCGCGCCGCGCGCCGGGCCGCCTTCTCGGCAGCTTCCTCCATGTCCATCCGGTCGGCCTCGGCCAAGGTCGGGGCGCCGCCGCCCAGCCGATGCGGCACCCAGAACTCGCCGGGCGGATGCGGACCGTAGTCATCCTGAACCTGCTCGAGCAGATGCTGCATGCGGTGCCGCAACAACGCCGTGAGCTCGGTCGGCGGCAACGTCGGGTAGATCGGCTCCCCCACCGCGACCGAGATCGGCACCTTGGGCCTGCGCATGTTCTTGGGATGCCCCTTGGTCCAGATGCGCTGGGCTCCCCAGACGATGTGCGGGATGATCGGCACATCGGCGTCGATGGCCATCCGGGCCGCACCCGACTTCAGCGCCTTGATCTCGAAGCTGCGGCTGATGGTGGCCTCCGGGTAGACGCCCACCAGTTCACCGGCCCGCAGCGCCGCACAGGCCGCCGTGAAGGAGTCGGCCCCGCTGTCCCTGTCGACTTCGATATGGCGCAGCTTGCGCATGATGGGTCCGCCGATCTTGTGATCGAAGACCTCTTTCTTGGCCATGAAGCGCACCTTCCGGCCGCGCCCCTGTTTGTAGGCGGGCAGACCGGCGAAGGTGAAATCGAAGTAGCTGGTGTGGTTGACCGCAATCACCGCACCACCGGTGACCGGCAGGTTCTCCACCCCGGTGACAGTGAACTTCAAGCCCTGCAACCGCCACACCAGGCGGGCGGCTTGAATGACAGTCCCGTATACCGGCTCCACGGGAGTAAGCGTAGCCACTCGCTGTGCGCCGAGGCGGAAGAGCATCCGCGCTGGCGGTAAACTCGTCATCGGGCAACAGACCACCAAAGGGGCTATACGTGCAGGTCACAAGCATCGGACACGCCGGTTTCCGGATCGAGACGGAGGCAGGCAGCATCCTGTGCGACCCCTGGGTCAACCCCGCCTATTTCGCCTCGTGGTTTCCCTTCCCGGACAACTCCGGCCTGGACTGGGACACCCTCGGCGACTGCGACTATCTCTACGTCAGCCATCTGCACAAGGACCACTTCGATCCGGCCTTGTTGCGCGCGCACGTCAACAAGGACGCCACCGTGCTGCTGCCCGACTACCCGGTGCCGGATCTGCGCCGGGAGCTCGAAGCCCTGGGCTTTCACACCTTCTTCGAGACCACCGACTCGGTCAAACACCGCGTCAGCGGTCCCAAGGGTGACCTCGACGTGATGATCATCGCGCTGCGGGCACCTGCCGACGGCCCGATCGGCGACTCCGGTCTGGTGGTATCCGACGGCACCACGACCGCTTTCAACATGAACGACGCCCGGCCCATCGACCTGGATGTCCTGGTGTCCGAATTCGGCCACATCGACGTGCACATGCTGCAGTACTCCGGGGCCATCTGGTACCCGATGGTCTACGACATGCCCGCACGCGCCAAGGAGGCCTTCGGCGTCCAGAAACGACAGCGGCAGATGGATCGTTGTCGCCAGTACATCGCACAGGTGGGAGCCAGCTGGGTGGTGCCCTCGGCCGGGCCGCCGTGCTTCCTGGACCCGGAACTGCGCGATCTCAACGACGACCATGGCGATCCCGCCAACATCTTCCCCGACCAGATGGTCTTCCTCGACCAGATGAAGAGCCACGGACACAACGGCGGCCTGCTGATGGTTCCCGGCTCGACAGCCGATTTCACCGGCTCGGAACTGAATTCGTTGACCCACCCCATCGACGATCCCGAGTCGGTGTTCACCACTGGCAAGGCCGACTACATCGAGGCCTACGCCCAGCGCCAGGCCCCCGTTCTGGCGGCAGAGAAGGCGTCCTGGGCGCCGGCCGAGGGCGAGCCGCTGCTGGAACCGTTGCGCGCGCTGTTCGAGCCGATCATGCTGGCTTCCGATCAGATCTGCGACGGCATCGGCTATCCGGTGGAACTGCGCATCGGCCCGGAGACCGTAGTGATCGATTTCCCCAAACGTGCTGTGCGCGAAGCGATTCCGGACGAGAAATTCCGTTACGGATTCGCGATCGCACCGGAGCTGGTGCGCACCGTCGTCCGCGACAACGAACCGGACTGGGTGAACACGATCTTCCTGTCCACCCGGTTCCAGGCGTGGCGGGTCGGCGGATACAACGAGTATCTGTACACATTCTTCAAATGCCTCACCGATGAGCGCATCGCCTACGCCGACGGTTGGTTCGCCGAGGCGCACGATGACAGCGCCTCGACCACCCTTGCGGGCTGGGAGATCCAGCGGCGCTGCCCGCACCTCAAGGCCGATCTGTCCAAGTTCGGTGTGATCGAGGGCAACACGCTGACCTGCAATCTGCACGGCTGGCAGTGGAACCTGGAGAGCGGCCGCTGCCTGACCGCCAAGGGCCACCCCCTGCGAACCGCGCGGTTATGACCGCGCCGCAGTCGGTGTCCCCGGTCTACGACGACGGCATGGTGCTGCTGGATCGTCAGGCGATCACCTTGCGGCGCTACCACTTCCCGTCGGGAACCTCGAAGGTGATCCCGCTGCGGGCCGTGCGCTCCTACCGGGCCGAATCCCTCGGCCTCATCACCGAGCGTTTCCGGATCTGGGGAAGCACCGACCCGCGTCGGTGGATGCCGCTGGACATCTGGCGACCCATCAAGTCCACCCTGGTGATCCTGGATGTGCCGGGCACCCAACCCGCGCCGGCGTTCACACCGTTGCGCCCGGGCGAGTTCGTCAGCATCCTCGACGAACTGCTCGGCGGCTAGCGCACCCGCATCACCGTCTGCTCCAGCAGCCACTGCCCGGCCCTGGTGGCCGACCGGGTGACACTCATGGTCGCCCGCTGCACCGCAGTGGGCGGTTCGGCGGCTCGCACGCGCACCTCGTCGCCGACGCTCAGCACACCGGGAGTCCGCACGTCGATGTACACCCCGAGGAATCGGTCGGTGCGCTCGGCCAGCGCCCGGGTGATGGTCCTGTCCAGTTCGATACCGGGTTGCGGACGGGTCGGCACGACACACCGGATGGTCGGCATGGTCACCTTGAGCCGGGCCGATCCGATGCTCAGTTCGCCACCCACCCAGTCAGATTCGGGGAACGAGCGTTCCTTGCCGGCGAGGTCGATCAGCACGTTCGGACGGAACCTGCGCACATCGAGCACCTCGGCACCGACGGTGAGGTTCCGCAGACTGGCGGTGCTCATCAGATGCAGCGGGGCGAGGTCGACGAAGGTGCCCGGCGGCGTGGAGTAGCGGGCCAGGGTGATGATGTCTTTGGCCGGGAACACCGAGGTGTCCGGCAGCGGTTCACCGTCGGCGAGCCCGAAATCCTTGCGCACCTGCTCGGGACGATAGTTGTCCAGCGAATCGACCATCTTCATCCGGTGGGCACTGGTATCCCCGACCGGCGGAAGGGCGGTCAACCGAACCCGGCGACCCGCCAGCTCCGAGAGTGCCGCGTGGATCCCCGGATCGTCGCTGGTCAGCTCGCGCCCGTCGGGAAAGGTCACGGCCACCGCGGGGACACGGCCGGGGCCGGCCTGCTCATCCGGCTCGGCGAGATAGCGTGCGGTGCAACCCAACAGCGCGGGGATGCGACGGGCCGACGCCGTCACGCCCTTGTCGACATCGCGGACGGCCCACAATCGGTCGGCATGCACGCCGCGCGCGTCGACGGCCACTCGATCCACCTGGCAGCCGCCCATCGACTTGACCGGAAAGCGCCACAGCTCGGCCACTTTGGGCGCAGCGGGCTGGACGGTCACCGCGACCTATCCCGAAACCGTCTGGCGCAGTTCGGATACGGCGTCGGACGCGGTGTCATAGACGCGCACCACGGCCTGATCACCCGCGGTCAGGTACGTCGACTCACCCAGCGCGGTGTACTTGGTGGCCCCGATGCCGATCAGCACGTTCTCCGGATGTCCGGAGGCCACCATGAGCGCGCCGACGTCCTCCAGCGGGGTGTCCTCCGAACCCTTCTGGTTGGCCAGCCGTTCGGTGATCCAGTCCAGCAGGACCTCGCCGTAATAGGAGTAGCCCAGCAGCGGGCTGTCGACTCCGTACTCCCGCTCCTGACCGTCGGCACCGCGTAGGAAGCACACCAACCGCAGGGTGGCTGTGGGACCGTCGGGGGTGAGATCACTGATGTCGTAGAACCGCCGCGCCACACCCTTGGATGCCGGGCCCCAGTTCTTCTTGTCGCTGATCTTGCGGGCACCGGGGCGTCGGATCGAGCAGTCGTTGAACGCGCCGAGCGCGAACGGTTCCAGACTGGCGACGGTGTCGCCGTTCCAGTGCACCCGACAGGCCAGGCCCACCTCGGGCTCGATCTGCAGGTTCAGCGGTTCGTCGCTGGCCGGCAATGTGATGGAGTCGTGCGAGAGCGGGAACTCACCGAGGAAACCGTCGGCCCCCGGGGCGTACCACGGGAAGATCCCCTTGGGCGCGGCGCCGTGGCTCTGCACATTCGCGAAATCGACTGCCTCGCCGGCTTGTTCGAGATGCCCGGCGAAGTTGCCCGCCACCCCGAAGCCGAACCACGAGCGCAGCTCCTCGATATCGATGTCGATCACGGTGTCAGTACCTCCGTACCTACGTAGGGCACCAGCGCCGGGGGCACCCGGACACTGCCGTCGGCCTGCTGGTGATTCTCCAGGATCGCCACCAGCCAGCGCGTTGTCGCCAGTGTGCCGTTCAGGGTCGCGGCGATCTGCGGTTTGCCGTTCTCGTCGCGGTAGCGGGTCGACAGCCGGCGGGCCTGGAACGTCGAACAATTCGATGTCGAGGTCAGCTCGCGGTAGGTGCTCTGGGTGGGAACCCATGCCTCACAGTCGTATTTGCGCGCCGCGGACGAGCCCAGGTCGCCGGCGGCGACGTCGATCACCCGGTAGGGCACCTCGATGGCCGCCAGCATCTCCCGCTGCCAGCCCAACAGCCGCTGATGCTCGGCTTCGGCATCCTCGGGGCGGCAGTAGACGAACGCCTCGACCTTGTCGAACTGGTGCACCCGGATGATGCCTCGGGTGTCCTTGCCGTAGCTGCCGGCTTCCCGGCGGAAACACGATGACCAGCCCGCGTAACGCTTGGGACCGTCGGAGAGGTCCAGGATCTCGTCGCTGTGATAGCCGGCCAGCGGCACCTCCGAGGTGCCGACCAGATAGAGATCGTCATCGTCGAGGTGGTAGATCTCGTCGGCGTGCGAGCCCAGGAACCCGGTGCCCGCCATGACCTCCGGCCGCACCAGCACCGGAGGGATCATCAGCGTGAAACCGTTCTCGGTGGCCAGCCGGACCGCCAACTGCAGCAGACCCAGCTGTAGGAGGGCGCCGCGGCCGGTCAGGAAGTAGAACCGCGAGCCCGATACCTTGGCGCCGCGTTCCATGTCGATCAGCCCCAGCGCCTCACCCAGCTCGAGGTGATCGCGAGGGCTTTCGATCTCGGCGGGTGTTCCCACGGTGTCGAGGACCACGAAATCGTCCTCACCGCCGGCGGGCACCCCGTCGACGATGATGTTCGAGACCGCCATGTGGGCGGCGGTGAACGCCGCCTCCGTCTCCGCCTGGGCGGCCTCGGCGGACTTGACCTCGTCGGCCAGCTCCTTGGCGCGGGCCAACAGCGCGGGCCGTTCCTCCGCAGAGGCCTTGCCCACCGACTTGCTGGCTATCTTCTGATCGGCGCGCAGCGTGTCGGCGGCGGATACCGCCGCGCGCCGGGCGACGTCGGCGGCCAGCAGCGCGTCCACCAGGCCCGGGTCCTCCCCACGCGCACGCTGTGAGGCACGGACCCGATCGGGATCGTCACGGAGCAGCTTGAGGTCGATCACGGCGGTAACCCTACTTGCGCCGTACGCAGCCAGAAAGCGCGGGCCACAACCACATAACATTACAACTGCATCACTTGTCACATGTCGTGACACGCCTGTCACAATGGGAGGCGATGTCGCACCCACCCGAGGACGAGCCCGCCGCCGCGGAACCGTTTCCGATCGAGGCCCAGCCCTCGTCGAAATCGGATTCCCGCTGGCGCCGCGCGCTGTCGCTGAGCAACCCGCTGAGCCCGACCCGACGGGCGTTGCTGCTCACCGCACTCGGCGGCCTGATGATCGCCGGCGTCATCACGGTCCTTCCCGACACCGCCGCCGGTGGCCGGCTGGCCGGATTGAACACCGGCACCGGTGCGCTGGGCCTGCGCAGTAACAGCACGTTCGAGAAGGCCAAGGGCGGTGACTGCCTGAACTGGCCCGAACGCACCCCCGACGCCGCCCAGATCGTCGACTGCACCGCCGAGCATCGCTTCGAGGTGGCCGAGTCCGTCGATATGCGGACCTTCCCCGGCACCGAGTACGGCCCGGACGCCGCACCGCCGTCACCGGCCCGCATCCAACAGATCAGCCAAGAGCAATGCCAGAGCGCCGTGCAGCGTTATCTCGGCGACCGCTTCGACCCGAACGGACGGTTCACCGTCAGCCTGCTGTGGTCGGGCGAGAAGGCCTGGCGCCAGGCCGGCGAGCGGCGCATGCTGTGCGGTCTGCAGCTACCCGGCGCGAACAACCAGCAGCAGGCATTCCAGGGCAAGGTCGCCGATATCGACCAGTCCAAGGTGTGGCCCGCGGGCACCTGTCTCGGCATCGATCCGGCCACCAACCAGCCCACCGACATCCCGGTCGACTGTGCGGGCCCGCACTCCCTCGAGGTCACCGGGTCGGTGAACCTGGCCGACAACTTCCCGCAGGGCCTGCCCGCCGAGGCCGATCAGGACACCTTCGTCAAGGACAACTGCGCACGGGTCACCGAGGCATACCTGGCACCGCTGGAACTGCGGACGACCACCCTGACGCTGGTCTACAGCACCATCGCGTTGCCGAGTTGGTCGGCGGGCAGCCGGCAGGTGTCCTGCAGCATCGGCGCGACACTGGGCAACGGCGGCTGGTCGACATTGCTCAACAGCGCCAAGGGGCCCCTGATGATCAACGGCCGGCCACCGGTGCCGCCGCCGGACATCCCCGACGAACGCCTGAGCATCCCGGCCATCCCGATGCCACCGGTGGACACCTCGTCGCAGATCACCTACGACCAGAGCGACAGCGGTAGCAGCTCCGGCGGGTCCGGCAGTGGCTCCGGCAGTGGGTCGACCGCGGACCAGACGCAGTCCAACGAGCACCTGCCCGGGCAGCAGACCCAGGAGCCCACCCAGGCTCCGGCGACGGAGACACCCGCCGGCGGGAACACCTTCCTCAACGGTCCCCCCGTGCCGGCACCGCCGCCGCCGGGAGCGCCGCCGGCACCGGGAGCTCCGGTCGACGGCGCCGTGCCCCCGCCCGTGGTGCCCGAGCCCGTAGTCGGCCCGCCACCCGGACCGCCGGTCCCCTGACCGCGTGCCGGTAACGATGAGCGCCCGGCGTTTCGAGGAACTCGTCTCCGATGCGCTCGACCTGATTCCCGCGGATCTGGCCAGGGCGGCCAACAACGTGGTGTTCCTGGTCGCCGACCGGCACCCCGAAGAACCCGATCTGCTCGGCCTCTACGAGGGCATCGCGCTGACCGAGCGTGACTCGACCTATGCCGGCGCCCTGCCCGATGCGATCACGATCTATCGCGATGCGCTGCTGGAGATGTGCGCCTCCGAGGACGAGGTCGTCGAGGAAGTGGCCATCACGGTGGTCCACGAGTTGGCCCACCACTTCGGGATCGACGACGAGCGACTGCACGAACTGGGCTGGGGCTAGCGTGGGAACCGCCCGCTGTCGGTGGGCAGTGGGACACTGGTCAGATGAGCGGGATCTGTCGTGACTGCGAAGCAGAACATGAGCACTGCCACGGCACCGTGATCGTGCACATCGGCCTCCGCCCGGAATGCACGGAACCGGATTGCCGCAGCCCGGAAGTGGCGCACACCTTCACCATCGACTGCTTCGCCGTCGGTTGCGAATGTGTCGAGGACCGCGCCGCTCAGCCCATCGGGCCCGCGTCGGCCTCGGCTTCCTGAGCGTCCGGTTGCGCCGCCACGGTGAACGGCGGCGTCGCCGCGCCCCACTGCACGCAGCTCCAGCGGCCGTCGGTGATGGGGCTGAGCACCACGCATTCGGTGTTGCTCAGGTGATTCTCCAGCGCGAATGTCGGGTCGACACCGGCCAGGGCCGCCGCCACCAGCCGGATCGCGGCCCCATGGCTGACCACCAAAATGTCCTCGGTCCGACGCCGGTCGTCGAGATGGCGCAGCCGCAGCTCCGTGAGCACCGGGACCATCCGGTCCAGCACCTGCCTGCCGGTCTCGCCGCCCGGTACCGGGACATCGAGGTCGCCGCCGTGCCAACGCCGGTACACCGCCTCGAACGCGTCGATCGCGGCGTCGTCGTTGCGGTTCTCCAGGTCGCCGACCTGCACCTCGTGGATACCGTCGAACTGATGGGTCGGCAGTTCCAGTCCGGCGGCGATACCGGCCGCGGTCTCGCGGGCTCTGGTCGCCACCGAGTGCGCCACCATTCCCACCGGGTGTGACCAGCTCTGGCCGAATCTGCGCGCCTGCTGATGCCCGAGGTCGGTCAACGCGGCCCCGGGCGGACGCGTGTCCAGGCGGCGTTCGACGTTTCCATGGGACTGGCCGTGCCGCACCAGCACCAGGCGCCCCGTCATGCCGATCCTCCCGTCCGAAGTTGTGCCAACCAGCGACCCGCCTCGTCCGCCTGCGGGGGCAAGGCGCCGACCGCGGCACCGGTGGGCCAGGAACCCAGGAACCGCACCTCGGCGCAGCGCCGGTGCAATGCCATGAGGGCATCGCCGACTGCCTCGTCCTCGAGGTGTCCCACCCAGTCCAGGAAGAACTTGTAGGTGCCCAATTCGGTTCGGGTGGGCCGTGATTCGATGCGGGTCAAGTCGATGTCGCGGACCGAGAGCTCGGTCATCGCCGCGACGAGCGCGCCGGGGACGTTGTCCAACCGCAGCACCACCGAGGTCCGGTCGGCGCCGGTGCGGGCAGGCGGCGGGCCCGCAGGCCCGACGAGGACGAAGCGGGTCCGCGCATTGGGCTCGTCGACCACACCCACGGCGAGTTCGGCCAACCCATAGCGACGGGCGGCCAGAGCCGTGCTGACCCCCGCATCGGCGTGACCGCCGGCGACATCCTTGGCTGCCGCGGCGTTGGAGTTGGCAGGCACGATCTGGGCGTCGGGCAACTCGGCGGACAACCAGCCGCGCACCTGGGCCGCCGCCACCGGGAACGCCGCGACGGTCTTGATCTGCTCGACAGAGGTGTCGGATCGGGTGACGATACTGAACGCAACGTCCAACGTGTGCTCGGCGAATATCTGCAACGGCGAGCCGACGGCCAGACCGTCCAGCGTCGGCAACACCGATCCCTCGATCGAGTTCTCGATCGGCACGCAGGCGTAGTCGGCGACACCTTCCCGAACGGCCTCAAGCGCAGCGGCGGGGCTGGTCTGGGGCATGGGCTCGACATCGCCGGGTATGGCGCCGGACCCGGCCAGCGCGAGCAGGGCCGCCTCGGTGAACGTCCCCTCCGGCCCGAGGTAGGCGATGCGTGGCACGCCCCAACACTATCGGGCCGGGGGTTGGCGGCCACTACGCCGAGAGCAAAACCTTGCGCAGTTCGGGCGATATGTAGTTAAGTAAGGCTTACCTCACTAAGGGAAGGTGGCAGATGACTGTGACGGCGCCGACCACAGCCGAACGGATCCGCAGCGCATGCGCACGGGCCGGCGGGGCGATGCTGGCCGTGGAGGGATTCAACGGACCCACGTCCATCGAGCCGATCGCCACCCCGGTGCACCACCTGCTCGCCGACGGGTCGTTCGCCATCACGGTTCCGGCCGACGGGTTGATCACCGGCATGGCGGTCTCGGCCGGATCGGCGGGCATCCAAGCCGTCCTGGAGATGACCGACTACGCACCCCTGCCCCTGCGCGAACCGGTGCGCGCGCTGGTGTGGATTCGTGGACGGATGTTCCTGGTACCCGACGCCGAAGTCGCGCCCATGTTGGACGTGATCGCCACCGAGAATCCCAATCCCGCTCTCCTACAGGTGAACACCGGCCTCGGTGGTCGTGACGACGAGACCCCGTACGCGCTGGCGCGCCTGGAGATCGAATCGGTCGTGGTGGCCGATTCGACCGGTGCGGAGTCTGTCGGCCTCGGCGCCCTTCTCGCGGCCGATCCCGACCCGTTCTGCGGCCTGGAATCGTGTTGGCTGCGCCACCTCGAATCTGCACACCGCGACGTGGTCGACCGACTGGCCGACCGACTGCCGCACACCCTGCGCAGCGGCCGGGTCCGGCCGTTGGGCCTGGACCGCTACGGTGTGCAGCTGCGTGTCGAGGACGCCTCCGGTGATCACGACGTACGCCTGCCGTTCGCCAAACCCGTCGATGACGTGACCGGACTCAGCCAGGCCATCCGGGTGCTGATGGGCTGCCCGTTCCTCAACGGGCTGCGCGCACGCCGCATCTGATCCGTCTAGCCTGGCGCGGTGACCGGTCCGTCCCTGCCGAGCGAACATCTGCCGCCGCGCACCATCCGCCTCGAGATCGGCGTCGTGCTGGCGGTCACCTTCGGGTTGAGCGCGTACACCGCGTCGCTGCGCCTGATCGAGGCGGCGCTGCTGGGGCTGAGCGGTCAGACGGTCACCCTCAACGAACGCCGATCGCCGTTCGACCTGATCGACCTCGGACTCAACATCGCCTCGTTCGCGCAACTCATAGCATGGGGCGCGCTGGCTCTATACCTGTTGTGGCGCAGCGGTTATGGACCCGCCTCGATCGGACTCGACAGATTCCGGATACACCCCGACCTGACCGGCGGACTCGGCCTCGCCGCATTGATCGGGCTGCCCGGGCTCGCCCTGTACATCGGTGCCCGGCTGCTGGGCCTCAGCGCCGCCGTCGAACCTGCCGAGATCAACGACACCTGGTGGCGGATTCCGCTGCTGCTGGCCATCGCATTCGCCAACGGCTGGGCCGAGGAGATCGTCGTCGTGGCCTTCCTCATCACCCGCCTGCAGCAGCTACGCATCACACCCGCCGTCGCGCTGGTCATCTCGGCGCTGCTGCGCGGCACCTACCACCTGTATCAGGGCTACAGCGCCGGGCTGGGCAATATCGTCATGGGCCTGGTGTTCGGCTATGTCTGGCTGCGAACCGGTCGGCTGTGGCCGTTGATCGTCGCGCACGGGCTCATCGACGCGGTGGCCTTCGTCGGCTACTCATTGGCCGCCGACGAGCTGGATTGGTTGGGCTGAGATCGTCGCGGTGAGCGCTACATTCGCAGAGTGAACTCCGACCGGTCGCCGCGCGAACCCGCGCCGGAGATCCGCCGCCGCTCAGGCCACCGGCCGCCACCGACATGGCCACCGAATCCGGCGACGCCGCCGCCGCGCATGCCACCGCCACCCACCCCACGCGCGGCTCCGCCACCCACCCCACGTACGGCTCCGCCACCCACCCCACGCGCGGCTCCGCCACCCACCCCACGTGCGGCTCCGCCGCAGCGGCGCACGGTGCCACCTCCCCCGGTGCGCAGGCAGCCCGCCCCGCGACCGGCCGCCCCACCACCACCGGTCACGCAAACCCGCCGCCCGCGCCGAGCCCGCCGATGGGGAGCCATCCTGGCCGCCATCCTGATCGTGCTGGCCAGCGCCGCCGTCGGCGGCACGCTGTGGCTGGACTCCGCGCTGCAACGCATCGCCGCGCTGCCCGACTATCCCGATCGGCCACCGGCCGGTCGTGGCACCACCTGGCTGCTGGTCGGCTCGGACAGCAGACAGGAACTGTCGGTCGACGAGCAGAACACCCTGGCCACCGGCGGTGACGTCGGCAACGGGCGCACCGACACCGTGCTGCTGCTGCACATCGGCGGGCTGTTCGGTGGAGCCTCACCCACCCTGGTGTCGCTGCCCAGGGACTCCTATGTCTCGATACCGGGGTACGGCCAGGACAAATTGAATGCCGCCTACGCGCTGGGCGGGGCACCGCTTCTGGTGCAGACCGTCGAACAGGCCACCGGTATCAGGCTCGATCACTACGCCGAGGTCGGTTTCGGGGGATTCGCCCAGCTGGTGGATGCGGTCGGCGGGGTGACGATGTGCCCCGCCGAGCCGATCACCGACCCGCTCGCCGGTATCGACCTGCCCGCCGGGTGCCAGGAACTCGACGGCCGCAACGCGCTGGGATTCGTCCGGTCCCGCGCCACCCCGCGCGCGGATCTGGACCGGATGATCAACCAGCGCGCGTTCATGTCCGCCCTGCTGAAACGCGCGACCAGTCCCTCCGTGCTGCTCAATCCACTGCGCTGGTACCCGATGGTCGACGCGGCGGCCGACGCCGTCAGCGTCGACAAGGACGGTCACATCTGGGATCTGGCGCGGCTCGGCTGGGCCCTACAGGACGACCCCACCACGACGACGGTGCCGATCGCGGAGTACACGACCAGCGATGTCGGGTCCATCGTCGTCTGGGACAGTGCGGCGGCCGAGCGGCTTTTCGCGGCGCTGGCCGCCGACGCCGCGGTGCCTGCCGACGTGCTGAACACCGACCAACCCTGACCGTTCCAGCAAACTTTTTCGCCACCCTGTAACCGCCATCACAGCGCTTAGGAGTGGCTAACCTGAATAAGGTTCACCTTGGGTGACACGCCCTCTGACCTGGGCTATCTTGGTGATCATGACCGACGCAACCACACTCGAAACCAAGTTCAACAGCCTCCTGCGTGAGCAAATCCGCAGTGAATTCACCGCGTCGCAGCAGTACATCGCCATCGCCGTCTACTTCGACGGATCCGACCTGCCGAGGCTCGCTGCGCACTTCTACGGACAGGCCGTCGAGGAACGCAATCACGCCATGATGCTGGTGCAGTACCTCCTCGACCGTGATGTCGACGTCGAGATCCCCGGCGTGGACTCCGTCCTCAACAGCTTCGAGACTCCGGCCCAGGCCCTGCGCCTGGCATTGGAGCAGGAACGCTCCGTCACCGAACAGGTGTCCCGGCTGGCCAGCGTCGCCCGCGACGAGGGCGACTACCTGGGTGAGCAGTTCATGCAGTGGTTCCTCAAGGAGCAGGTCGAAGAGGTCGCCACGATGACCACTCTGGTGCGGATTGCCGAGCGAGCCGGCTCGAACCTGTTCCATCTGGAGGATTTCGTGGCCCGCGAGCTGAGCACCGCCGCTGCCGACCCGAGCGCACCGAAGGCCGCGGGCGGCAATCTCTGACGGTTACCTCCCGTCCGGTGAGTCAGTCTCGGCCGGCGCCGGTCAGTCCGTTCTCCAACCAGTCCTTGGTGCGGCCGGGGTGATTGGTGGCCACCCACGCCACCTCCAGATCCCGGCAGTACCGGACATCTTCGTAATGGTCGACGGTCCAGCAATACAGTGCACGTCCCTGCGCCGCGGCGCGGTCCACCAACTCGGGATGCTCCCGCAAGGTCGCAATCGACGGCCCCACCGCCGTCGCCCCGACCGTGGTGGCCGCGCTGCCGCCGAGGAAACGCGAGGTCTCGCCGAGCAACACCGTCGGGAGCATCGGCGCCGCCCGGCGAATCCGCCAGACCGCGGCCGCCGAAAACGACATCACCACTGCCCGTGCGAGGTCCGCCGAGGCCGGCGCGGCGACGCCGTACCGATGCAGCAGCGCGAGCACCTTGCTCTCGACGAGCGCTCCGTAGCGCACCGGATGCTTGGTCTCGACGAAGATCTTGACCGGCCGCTTGCTGTCGAGCACCAGCGTCAGCAGCGTGTCCAGGGTCAGCAGGCCGGTATCCCCGCCACCGTCGCGGCCACCGGTGTGCCAGGAACCGAAGTCCAGCTCGCGCAGCTGGGCGAGCGTCATCTCCGACACCAGGCCGGTGCCGTCGGAGGTGCGGTCCACCCGGCGGTCATGCACACAGACAAGGTGCCCGTCGCGGGTGAGCCGGACATCGCATTCGACACCGTCGGCGCCCTGCTGCAATGCCAGCTCGTAGGCGGCAAGGGTGTGCTCGGGGCGCTCCGCGGATGCGCCGCGATGGGCGACGACGAACGGGTGTCCGGTCTGCATGCCTTCGGCTGCCTCACCCGCGGTCATATCGCTATGCTGCCGGGTTCCGGTCTTCAGCCTCAACCGCAGCGACAGATTCCATCGGCTCGGCGGCGGGATCGGAGGCCTTCGGCGGCTCGGTCGCGACCATCACCCAGCGATGCGCCGGGCGGTCCACCGGCGTCCGCTCGAAGCCCTGATACACCTGCCACACCAGCAGCAACGCGGCCAGCGCGACGAGGTAGGCGATCGTGGTGATGACCGTATTGTCGGCGATGCGCTGGGTGTCGGTGTAGAAGACCGTGAGGGTCGTCGTGACGATCGAGGCGATCGACACGACGTAGCTGACGAACCATGTGATCCACCAACTGACGATCCGTAGCCCGCGTCGACGTTCCAACCTGGCCAATTCGACGACGTACACCGGGGCCAACACCAGGTTGATCGGCGGGACCATACAACCGATCCACAGCCGACCCGGGGTGCGCGGATCCTCGGCTCCCTGGTGGGCGAACGCCGCGGCGCGCCGCGCGATCAGCCAATTGGTGAGGATCAGCCCGCTGGCCAGCACCCCGAAGAAAGCGAACGCGCTGGCCGCCACGGGCACCCACGTCGCAAAGCCGGCGACGAATGGATTGAGCAGAGCACCGCGGTTGTAGAGCATCAACGCGTACCGCAGCATGTGCAGCACCGCGGCCGCGCCGAGCAGAATGAGCGTGGTGACCACGACCAGTCGCACCGCGCTCGGGGTCGGGCCCCGACGGCCCGTCTCGGTGGCCTCGGCGCCCGCAGCCTGATCGAACCTGTCGTAGAGCCCCCATCGCGGGATGGCGCTGTACCGCGGGGTCGGCCCCAGCGGTCGGGGACGCCGACGCGGCGGTGGTGGGGCTCCTGGACGTACCGCGATCCAGCGATAACCGGACGGGGGTTTTCCGGGACCGGACGGCTGCGGTGGCTGTGCCGGGGTTGCCGGTACGGACCCGGGCGCCATGAGAGTGCCGCGGCAGCGTGGACACCACGTCCGCTGGCGGTCGCGCACATTCCACCGCGTCCCGCACTGGGCACAGACCTGGATCACGCGACCAGCCTACGACCCCGAGCTGACCGGACGGCCCGCCTGTACCCAGGACAACATGCCGCCGGAGACGTTGATCGGCTCGAAGCCGTTGCGGGCCAGATACTGGGACACACGCTGGGACCGCCCGCCCGCGTGGCAGATGACGTAGAGCGTGGCGTCGCGGTCGATCTCATCGATCCGCGCGGGCACATCTCCCATCGGGATGTGCTGCGCGCCGGCGATGTGCCCGCTCTGCCATTCGTCGTCCTCGCGCACATCGAGCAAAACGGAGTCCGCTCCGAACTCCGCCGGCAGTTGGCCGACCTCAATCTGCTGCACATCTCCGTCAGACATGCCGACCATGCTGGCATGGCCCGGGCGACCGCGCATCGATTCCTCGGCAGCAATGTCCTTGCTATCCACAGTTTCCACAGATTCATCCACAGGCTGGGGGCCGATTTCGCCGTGAGAGCCCGGCCTCAGCTGTGAATCCGCCCAGAGCCTGTGGATAAACCCCACCCGAAGGCCCACGCCGATCAACAAGCGGTACATCCGCTGAGCAAAAATATTGGCCATCTAACTTTCCGAGACGGCATTTTTCGACTGGTTGCAATCTGTCGGATTCTGATTCCCGGGTAAGCGACCGAGCGATCTGCAGACCCGATTTTTCTGCGCGGCAAACACGGTCTATGATCGGCGTCACAACAGTCCGTGTGACAGATCTCACTGGGGGGACAGCTTGATCGTGCAGGTCAGGAGCGTCTGATGGCAGTACACCCGTTTGGACAAGGATCGGCGGTGCCGCCGTCGGACTGGCAGTCGGCGCCGCGCTACACCAACAACCAGGTCGTGGCCCTCATCCGGGCGGCGGTCATCGCGCTCGTCCTGATCGGCGTACTCGCCGCCATCGTCCTGTTCTGAGCCGCCTTCCGAGCGTGCTGGGGACCCGCTCCTTGCGGTGTGCGCAGGGATGGAGCAAGGTTGAGCTCGAGCTTGTTGTCGAGATATCCGACGCCGAACTCCACCGCGATCCCCATGACTAGGAAGGAACCCAGTGGCTGAATACACCCTGCCCGACCTCGATTACGACTACGGCGCCCTGGAACCCCACATCTCCGGCCAGATCAACGAACTGCACCACAGCAAGCACCACGCCACCTACGTCAAGGGTGTCAACGACGCCGTGGCCAAGCTCGAAGAGGCCCGCGCCAACGACGACCAGTCGGCGATCTTCCTCAACGAGAAGAACCTGGCCTTCCACCTCGGCGGCCACGTCAACCACAGCATCTGGTGGAAGAACCTCTCCCCCAACGGCGGCGACAAGCCCGAAGGCGACCTCGCGGCCGCCATCGACGACCAATTCGGCAGCTTCGACAAGTTCCGCGCCCAGTTCACCGCCGCAGCCAACGGCCTGCAGGGCTCCGGCTGGGCCGTCCTGGGCTACGACAGCCTCGGCCAGCGCCTGCTGACCTTCCAGCTCTACGACCAGCAGGCCAACGTCCCGCTGGGCATCATCCCGCTGCTGCAGGTCGACATGTGGGAGCACGCCTTCTACCTGCAGTACAAGAACGTCAAGGCCGACTACGTCAAGGCCTTCTGGAACGTCGTCAACTGGGCCGACGTCCAAGACCGCTACGCCAAGGCAACCGCCAAGACCGGCGGCCTCATCTTCGGGTAAGTCCCCCCGTTCGTCGGAAGCCCCGCGTGCCACGGCCCGCGGGGCTTCCTGCGTCTGATTGGCACTCCGATCCTCTTGCGTGCTAACCCGCCACTGCAGCATCCTGAGTCACAGCGACCCACAGCTGTGTCGGAGTAGTAGCAGCGAGCGACTGTCGGGAGGCCAGATGGACACCGGTGCCGGTAAGGCGATCGAAATTGCCCCGTTCCATTCGCGAGGCACCCTGAAGGGTTTCGTGGTGTCGGGCCGCTGGCCGGATTCCACCAAGGAATGGGCGCAGCTGCTGATCGTCGCCGTCCGAGTCGCCTCACTGCCCGGCTTGCTGTCCACCACGACGATCTTCGGCGTGCGAGAAGAACTTCCCGATCAGCCCGAGCCGGGCACGGTCGGACTCGTCCTCGCCGAGGGTCCGGTGGTGGGGGATTCGGCGCTGCCGCCCGGGTTCTTCGCCGACCACCAGCCGCCCGCACTGTTGATGCTGCACCCGCCGTCGGAGACGACGCCGTCGCTACCCGAGTGCGCCGGCGCAGCCTCCGGGTGCGTCCTGTTGCCCGGGATTCCGCACCTGGGCCTTGAGCACCGGGCGGCATGGGTGGAAGCGGAATCCGACGGCACCATCACCTCCATGGTGAGCCGGGTGGGCGTCGATCCGATCAGCCATCCGGACACCGCCATCATGGCGATGCTGCTGGCCGCCTGAGCCGCCCGGCATCGGTACCGGTTCGGCCACGAACCGGTACGAATGGCTGCATGGCGGCCAGCAATTCTGTTGCACCCGTCGAGGTGGCGGGTGTTTACCTGCCCTGGACTTCGCCCGTTACCCCAGCAAAGCGGACCACCGGCTTTGCTGTGTGACGCCTGCGCACAGGCGATCAGCTCTGGGGTCAGAGTGACAACATGTCAAGATCAGTTGATCTCGGCAAAACAACGTCTGCGTCATTATTTTCTTCGCCAGCTTTGACAGCGTTTCGGCGATCACATCGTTGACGTGCACTACATGCCCTCGCCCGACACCCAAACTGGGGGTAGTGTTACTTTTCACTGGTTTGCACTTGGTTGTGGCGTTAACTCTCGCTACGATGATCAGCAAATACGAAGCACGTGCATTTCGCTCGTACGCCATGTGGAGGAAAGTTAGATGAGCAAGACGTTCGCCGCCCGCCTGAACCGCCTCTTCGATACGGTTTACCCTCCGGGCCGGGGACCGCATACGTCTGCTGAGGTGATCGGCGCCCTGAAGGCCGAGGGCGTCACGATGTCCGCTCCGTACCTCTCCCAGCTGCGCTCGGGCAACCGTACGAACCCGTCGGCCACCACGATGACCGCCCTGGCCAACTTCTTCCGGATCAAGCCGGCCTACTTCACCGATGACGAGTACTACGAGAAGCTCGACAAGGAACTGACCTGGCTGGCCAGCATGCGCGACGAGGGCGTGCGCCGCATCGCTGCGCGCACCGTCGGCCTGTCGCAGGAGTCGCAGCAGGATCTCGCGCAGAAGGTCGACGAGCTCCGCCGCCGGGAGAACCTCGACGGCTGAATCCCTCCACGGATCACCACCCGAACGGTGCCGAGCGCATGAGCGCGAGGCACCGTTCGTGCGTTCAGGGCTGCTCGACCAGATCCTGATACTGCTCGGCGATCGCCAGGATCCATTCCCGATCGGACAAGGTCGTCGGCTGGCGTAGCCAGTTCAAGCCGGGGAACGACGCGTGCGCATCGGCCGCGGTGCCGTCGCGACCGTCGTATATCCACCTTGCGATGCCGCGAGCCTGTTCCTCGGCGGGCACCGGCGGTGAGTCCAGGTCGGCGATATCGGCGATGTTGAGCGCCTGCTCGGTATCGGGTTTGGCACCCACCGAGGTGGTACGGCGATGCTCACTCTCGGCGGCGATCGCCTCCAGGTAGAGCGAGTCGGATATCAGGGACATCTGCTCGGCCACCCGGAACAGCAACGGCCCGCGGGGTCGTACACCGATCCCTACGTCGGGGTGACGCTCGTTGAGCTCGGCCAGCAGCGGCGCGATCATCCGCATCTCGCGGCGCGCGCCGAACCAGTCCTCGATGCTGGGTAACAACGCCCCGCCGGCGACGACCGCCATGGCACAGCCCAACAGTGTCGCGGCTGCGCCGACGCCGAGCGCGTCGGTGGTTCCGACGGCGCGAAGCAGGAAGAAAGCGCTCGCCAGCACGATGAGCACCATGCCCATACTGAAGACGAACAGCGCCCGCCCGCGTCGGGTGCGATTGGAGTGGCGGACTCCCGCCCATGCGACAAGTGTCAACGCCAGGAGCACGTAGAGCATCGGCAACAGCCAGGCCGAGGAGCCGCCCGGCGCCAGGTGTCGGCGCAGATACTCCTCGGGCGCCATCTCGGCTTCCTTCTCCCTGCGGAAGAACCCGACCAGCGTGACCGCGGCGATGCCGGCTGCGAAGACGTACTGCCCGATGGCAATCCGGCGGATGGTGGCCGGCGTGCGATCGGAGGCCACCGTCGTGATCATCACGCAGCTGCCCGCCGCGCATGCGATCAAGGCCACCTGGCTCAGCGCCACCGAGACATTGGGCCAGCGCAACGCGGTATCGATGAGCAGGGTCAGGGGCTGCCAGTTGAGGGCTGCCACCATGCCCAGACTCCCCAGCGCGAGGATCATCGCGGTACTCACCAGGGATTGCTTGTTCACCAACGCCCAGCCGATTCGTAGGCCGGTGGCCAGTCCCAGCAGACCGGCGATCACCCAGACCGTCAACCAAACGCCTCTCCGAGCCGAACCTGCACGATCGACGATCGATCCGAGGGCAGCCGGCCCAGTCGGTAGATCAACAACGCCGCGAAATCCTCGGCCTCCTGCTCGGCTTCCTCGCCAGCCGGGCCCATGCAGCCGGTGCGCTGATTGAGCATGTAGCCGATCAGGTCCGAGCCGGCGAGCTCGGTGACCTCGCGGGCCGCCTCCACGACGGGCGTGCCGGCATGTCCGAGGACCAGATGACCCAGTTCATGGGCCAGCGTCCGGTCCCAGGCCGGCAAGCCCTTCTGGATCAGGAAGACGTCGTGATCGGCGTACTGACGCCATTGACCGCACACTCCGGCAGGGAGATCGGCCATCTTGATCTGGATCGGGCGGCCCTGGTCGTCGGCGACCGCCTCGACCAGACGTGGCAGCGTGACCTCACCCCGGCGCGGGGCGAGATCGAGAACGGAACTCACTGCACGGGTCACCCGACGGCTCGCAGGCATGAGGTCTCCTTTCTGACCATTCCACTATGGCGCTGACGTTCGCTGAACGGGAGTGAAACGCTCAACTCGCGAGCCACCCCGGCCGGTCTGCCGAGACCACGGCGCCGCCGAATTTGCTGGCGCGGCTCCGAATCCACGTCCTCATCATCTCTTACACGTCGGCAGGCAGATCGGCAGTCCTTCCGGCAATTCTCGCACACCGTGCCAGATGTGTTTGCTGATGCAGTCTCTCGGCCAGGTCGGCGGGGCAGCGAAATGCGCGGCATGGTAAGAGCGATAGGGTTGGCCGCGACGTAGGCATGTGCTGTGCCGACCGCATGACACATCGACGATTATGACCGGGAGGCGCCGCCGATGGCCCTGTTCAAGCGACGCAAGAGCCGGGCGACACGGCGTGCCGAAGCCAAGGCGATCAAGGCGAAAGCCAAGCTCGAGGCCAGGCTGGCGGCCAAGAACGACGCCCGGCGCATCAAGGCCGACCGCAAGGCGGCGACCCGTGCGGTCAAGGCACAGCTCAAGGCTCAGCACGACAGCGACCGTGCCGCCCTGAAAGTGGCCGAAACCCAGTTGAAGGCGGTGCGCGAGGGCAAGCTGCTCTCGCCGATCAAGATCCGCCGCGCGCTGACGGTGTCCCGTCTGCTGGCTCCGGTGCTGGTGCCGCTGGCGTATCGAGGAGCGATCGCGGTTCGTGGTCTGCTCGACCAACGGCGCGCGGATCAGCTCGGCGTCCCGCTGAGTCAGGTGGGCCAGTTCTCCGGCCACGGCGCCGCGCTGTCGGCACGCATCACCGGCGCCGAGCAGGCGGTGCGCCGGGTCGCCGAGAAGAACCCCAAGGATGCCGAGACGCGCGCCTTCGTCTCCGCGATCAACGATCGGCTCACCGATCTCGCGGCAGCGGTGACGGCCGCGGAGAACATGCCGTCAGCGCGCCGCCGGTCGGCGCACGCGGCGATCGGCGATCAGCTCGACGGTATCGACGCTGACGTACTGGCCCGGCTCGGGTTGCCGTGATCCGGCTTCTCGCCGCCGTGCTCGCGGCAGTGTTCGCGCTGCTCGGTTCCAGCGGCGCCGGCGTGGCGTCGGCGCACGCCGCGTTGGTGTCCTCCGATCCGGCGGCCGATGCGCAGTTGGCGGAGGCGCCGAGCACGGTCCGTGCGACGTTCAGCGAGGACCTGCAGAGCGCATTCGCCGCGATGACGGTCGTCGGTCCGGACGGCAACCTGTGGTCGACCGGGGACCCCAGGATCACCGGTCCGGTGGCCGAGGTCGACCTGCGCCCGCTCGGCCCGGCGGGCACCTACACCGCCAATTACCGTGTCACCTCCGCCGACGGACACGTCATCAGCGGATCCTGGTCGTTCGAGCTGACCGTGGCCCGCACCGCGACACCGGGTCCGCCGGTCGCCGCGCCTGCGGCCGCCGAGCCGGCGGTCGAGCGCGGACTGCCGGTATGGCCCTTCGTCGCGGGCGCGGTCGTGCTCGTCGGCGCCGGGGTGTGGTGGAGCCGACGCCGACGTTCGTGAGCGGGCTGCGGCGCGCCGGGCAGGGCCTCCTGGTCGCGACCGCGGGTGTGGTGCTGGCCTGGGCGCTGGCACGTCCCCAGCTGTCGTTGCCGATCACGTCGACCCGCATGCTGGCCGACGGTGCGGCCGTGGTGGTGCTGGGGTTGGCCATGCTGCCGTATCTGGACGTCGCGCGTTATCGCACCGAGCTGGCGACCCGCAGATCGCCCGCACTGGCCACGGCCGCGTGGCTGTGGCTGGCCGCCGAACTCGTGCGGTTGATCACGGCGGCCGCCGCCACGGCAGCGGTGGGCATCGGTGATCTCGCGGTCGGTACCACGCTGGAGTACGCGACGGCGACCGTTGCCGGCCGCGCCGACCTGATCACGGTGCTGTGTGCCGCCGCGGTCGGGGCGGCCGCGATCGCGGCGCGCGGTGCCGTGGCATCGGCGACGATCACGGGTATCGCCGCGCTGGGCCTTGCCGCACGCACGCTGTCCGGTCACCTTTCCGAAAGCCCGCTCGGCGGTGTGGCGGTCACCTTGCACGTCCTGGCGGCGGCCGTGTGGTGTGGGCTGCTGGCAGCGATGCTGCTGACGGTGCGGCACCGTGGGCAGTGGGCGCGCTTGTTGCCGCGGTTCTCGATGTTGTCGCTGTGGTGTGTGCTGGTCCTGATCGCGGGCGGCATCGTGAGTGCGGCGGCGGCGGTTCCGCTGGATTCCGTGTCGGCGCTGGTGTCGACGGGCTACGGGCGGCTGCTGCTGGCGAAGGTGGCGGTCACCGCGGCGTTGATGGTGCTGGCCTGGCGGAACCGGCGGTCATGGGTGCCGTCGGCGCGCGGGCACCGGGTGAGCGCCGAGGGCTCCAGTCGGCGCTCGGGCATAGAGCTGGCACTGATGGCGGTGGCGCTGATGTTGGCGGCCGCGCTGGCGGTGACCGGCTAGCCGAATCCGGGAGCTGGCATGATGGGAATTCCGACCACTTCCTGCAAAGGAGCAACAGACATGGCCGACGAGCAGGACCTTCCCGAGCAGAAGGACCCGGCTGAATCGGCTCTGCCCGCGGACGGGCCCGCCGAGTCGGCGCCGGCCGAGAAGGCTGAGCCGGTGACGAAGGCGCCCGCGAAGAAGGCCGCCCCGGCCAAGAAGGCTGTACCCGCCAAGAAGGCCCCCGCCAAAAAGGCCGCGCCGGCGAAGAAGGCTGCCCCGGCCAAGAAGGCCGTGCCTGCGAAGAAGGCCCCCGCCAAGAAGGCGCCACCGGTCAAGGCCACCCCGGCGCCGGCGGCTCCCACAGCGATCGCCAAGGTAGCTGCCAAAGAAGTTGCCGCCCAGGCCAAGTCGACTGTCGCGGCCGCGACGCCGGGCCCGGTTGTCGCACCGGCCGTCGGACCCGATCAGTCCCGGCTGCCGCTGGCCGTGGCCGTCGCCGTCGGGCTGCTCGCCGTCATCGTGGTCCTGCTGTCCCGCCGCGGAGACAACCACTCCTGATCCGCACTTGACCCTGACGTGGCGTCAGAGCTCATAGTCGGAGACATGGACGAACGGACCGTCGGCAGTGTCGCCGCACTCACCGGCGTCTCCGTGCGCACTCTGCATCATTACGACCACATCGGGTTGGTGGTGCCGAGCGTGCGGACCGCCGCCGGTTATCGCGGTTACACCGATGCCGACGTGGAGCGGTTGCACCTGGTGCTCGTATACCGCGAGGCCGGGTTACCGCTCGAGGAGATCCGCGTCCTGCTCGACGACCCCGAGGCCGACGAGCTGTCTCTGCTGCGCCGTCAGCACGCGCTGCTACTGGAGCGTGCCGAGGGGCTGCAGCGCACCATCAAGGCAGTGGAGGAACTCATGGACGCACACCGCTCAGGCATCCAATTGACCGCCCAGGAGCAGGTCGAGATATTCGGTACCACCGCATTCGGCACCGACTATGCCGTCGAGGCCGAACAGCGCTGGGGTGAAACCGCGGAGTGGAAGCAGTCCCGGCGGCGCGTCGCGCAGCTGAGCAAGCAGGACTGGATGGATATCAAGGCCGAAGGCGATGCCCTGCTGGCGGATCTGGCCGCGGCCAAGCGGGCCGGGGTCACGGCGGGATCAGCGCAGGCCGACGCGCTGGCCGCCCGGCACCGTGCCGCGATCGAGCGCTTCTACGACTGCGGCGGGCAGATGCACCGGAACTTGGTCGAGATGTACCTCACCGATTCCAGATTCACCGCGTACTACGACGATGTCGAACCGGGGCTGGCCCAGTTCGTGCACGACATCGTCATCGCTAGCATCATGGAATGACTGTCCAGCCCCGCGCCACGGCCGATCTGGTCGACGAGATCTACCCCGACGTCCGCAGCTGTGATCTCCAGTTGCGCAACTACGGTGCACGCGCCGCGTTCGCCGGTCCGATCACCACCGTGCGGTGCTTCCAGGACAACGCGCTGTTGAAGTCGATCCTGTCGACCCCCGGTGACGGCGGCGTCCTGGTGGTCGACGGGAACGGTTCGCTGCACACCGCACTGGTCGGCGATATCATCGCCGGGCTCGCGGCCGACAACGGCTGGGCCGGGGTGATCGTGCACGGCGCGGTGCGGGATGCGGCGGCGCTGCGCACCATCGACGTCGGCATCAAGGCGTTGGGCACCAATCCGCGCAAGGGAACGAAAACCGGTGCCGGAGAACGCGATATCGAAGTCAGCTTCGGTGGCGTGACGTTCGTTCCCGGGGAGATCGCCTACAGCGACGAGGACGGGATTGTGGTCGTCGCCGGAGGCGGCGCATAGGCCCGGTCGCCGGACGCGGCGCATAGGCCCGGTCGCCGGAGGCGGCGCATAGGCCCGGTCGCCGGACGCGGCGCATAAGCCCCGTCGCCCCCGCTACGTAGCGCGAACTGGGCACCTCCCACTGGCGAGCAGACGCGTATCCCCCCCGAAATGTGTTCATTTCGGGGGGGATACGCGTCTGTTGAGGGTCAGGCCGAGACGGCCGCGCGGTGCTTGGTGAACAGCAGCGACTCCTCGTCGACCTTGCCGTACCGGATGGTGCGCAGGTCGATGAAGTAGTTCTGCTTGAGCCGCCACGGCGCCTCCGAACCCGACTTGGGCAGTGTGTCCATGGCCCGGCGGAAGTAGCCAGGGGTGAAGTCCATGAAGGGCTCTTCCTTGACCGCCGATCCGGGATGCTGCGCCTCGACACGGTCGAATCCGTTGTCGTCCATGTAGTTCAGCACCCGGCAGATGAACTCGGACACCAGGTCGGCCTTGAGCGTCCATGACGCGTTGGTGTAGCCGAAGGTGATCGCCATGTTGGGCACACCCGAGAGCATCAGACCCTTGTAGGTCATCGACTTGGTCAGGTCGATCGGCTCACCGTTGCGCAGCGCTTTGGCGCCGCCGAACAGCTGCATGTTCAAACCTGTTGCGGTGATGATGATATCGGCGTCCAGATGCTGCCCGGAGGTCAGCTGGATTCCGGTCTCGTCGAAGCGCTCGATGGTGTCGGTGACGACATCGGCCTTGCCGGAACGGATGGTCTTGAACAGATCACCGTTGGGGGCCAGGCAGACTCGCTCGTCCCACGGGTTGTAGCGCGGGCTGAAGTGCTTGTCGTAGTCGAAATCCTTGGGCAGTCGGCGGGTGGCCATCTGACGCAGCGCACGCTTGAACACCGACGGGAATCGCCGAGCGATCTGATACTGGCCGGTGGCATAGCCGATCGCCTTCCAGCGATTCACGAAGTGCGCCATGTTCTTCGGCAGATACTTGTTGGCCTGTGCCGCCACCGGATCTTCCAGCGGCAGGGCCCCGATGTAGGTCGGCGAGCGCTGCAGCATGGTGACATGACCGGCTCCCCCGTCGACCAGCGACGGAATGAGGGTCACGGCGGTCGCGCCGGACCCGATCACGACGATCCGCTTGCCCGCGTAGTCCAGGTCCTCCGGCCAGTGCTGCGGGTGGATGATCTTGCCCGTGAAGTCCTCGGCGCCGGCGAAGGTCGGCGAGTAGCCCTCGTCGTAGTTGTAGTAGCCGCTGCAGACCGATAGGAACGAAGCGGTGATCTGCTTCTCCTGGCCGTCGACCTCGACGGTGACGGTCCACCTGTTGTCGGCATCGGACCAGTCCGCCGCGGTGACCTTCTGACCCGTGCGGATGTGCTTGTCGATGCCGTTCTCGACGGCCGCCTCGTTGATGTAGTTCCAGATCGAGGCGCCATCGGCGATCGACCGGGACGAGGTCCACGGCTTGAACCGGAACCCGAGGGTGAACATGTCGGAGTCGGAGCGGATACCGGGGTACTTGAAAAGATCCCAAGTGCCGCCGATGTTCTCCCGCCGCTCCAGGATGACATAGCTCTTGGACGGGCAGCGGTCCTGCAGATGCCACGCGGTGCTGATACCGGAGATGCCGGCACCGACGATCACGACGTCGAAGTGTTCGTTCATGGGACCGACGGTATCAACATGGTGTTGACTGAGTCAACGGTGTGTCGAGAAAGTCGACACGGTGTTAAGGTTGGGCCGTGACCACCGCCAGCCCGAGTCGCGGACGTCGTGCCGCGCGGCCCTCCGGGGACGAACGGCAGCAGGCGATCCTGGACACCGCATCCCGGCTGATCCAGGAGCGGTCCTTCTCTGATATATCGGTCGACGACCTGGCCAAAGGGGCCGGCATCTCGCGCCCGACCTTCTACTTCTACTTCGCCTCCAAGGAGGCGGTGCTGCTGTCGCTGATGGATCCGCTGATCAAGCGCGCCGATACCGGCTTCGACAACGCCATGGACACCATGCCCGCCGAACCGCACAAGGCGATCCGGCGCGGTATCGAGATCTTCTTCAGCTCCTTCGGGTCACACCCGGCCACCGCGCGCGCCGGGGTCGAGGCCGTCCACAGCGTTCCCGAATTCCGGGCCGTCTGGGCCGGCCTGATGCAGAAGTGGATCGGATTGACCGCCGCCCTGATCAACGCCGAACGGCAGCGCGGCGCGGCCCCGGACACGTTGCCCGCCCTCGATCTCGCGACCTCGTTGAACCTGATGAACGAGAAGATGATGATGGCCGCCCTCGCCGAAGACCGACCGTCGGTCCAACACGATCGCGTGGTGGACACCCTCACGCACATCTGGCTGACCAGCATCTACGGCACCGCACCCTGATCTTGTCGGGGCCGGATGCGAACATATGTTCGTGTCCGGTGCGATGGCTGGATCGTCGGCTGACAAGGCGGTCATCCTGCACGCTGATCTCGACTCGTTCTATGCCTCCGTCGAGCAGCGCGATGACCCGAGCCTGCGGGGCCGGCCGGTCATCGTCGGCGGCGGAGTGGTGCTCGCGGCCAGCTACGAGGCCAAGGCCTACGGCGTGCGCACGGCGATGGGCGGCCACCAGGCCAAGCGCCTGTGCCCACAGGCCATCGTCGTCCCCCCGCGGATGCGGGCGTACTCCGAGGCGAGCCGCGCCGTGTTCGAGGTCTTCCACGACACCACGCCGCTCGTCGAACCGGTGTCGGTCGACGAAGCCTTCCTCGACGTGGGCGGGCTCGGCCGGGTGTCGGGCACGCCGGTACAGATCGCCGCGCAATTGCGGGATCGGGTCCGCATGGACGTCGGGCTGCCCATCACCGTCGGGATCGCCCGCACGAAATTCCTGGCGAAGGTCGCCAGCCAGGAGGCCAAACCCGACGGCCTGCTCCTCGTCCCGCCGGACGGCGAACTGGCCTTTCTGCATCCATTGCCGGTCCGTCGACTCTGGGGCGTCGGCGCCAAGACCGCCGACAAGCTGCGCGCACACGGTATTCACTCGGTGGCCGATGTCGCCGAACTCAGCGAGACGTCCCTGGGCGCCATGGTCGGCCCCGCGATGGGCAGGCAACTGTTCGCCCTGGCGCACAACATCGACCGCCGCCGGGTCACCTCCGGCGTGCGGCGACGCTCGGTGGGGGCGCAGCGGGCGTTGGGGCGGTCGGGCAGCGACATGTCCGCGGCCGAAATCGATGCCGTCGTCATCAATCTCGTGGACCGCATCACCCGACGGATGCGCGCATCGGGACGCACCGGGCGCACGGTCGTACTGCGCCTACGGTTCGCCGACTTCGGCCGGGTGACCAGGTCGCACACCATGCCGAGACCGACCTCGTCCACCGATGCGGTGCTGGCGGCGGCGCGGGACCTGGTGACGGCCGCCGCCCCGTTGATCGCAGAACGCGGGCTGTCGCTGGTCGGCTTCGCGGTGTCCAATATCGATCGCGATGGTGCCGCACAGCTGGAGCTGCCCTTTGGCGCGCCGGCTGATCACGATGCGCTGGACGCGGCCGTCGACGAGGTCCGCCAGCGCTTCGGCAACGCCTCGGTCACCCGTGGGGTGTTGTTGGGCCGCGACCCGGGACTGGAGATGCCGATGCTGCCGGATTGAGCGCCGGTCAGCGGGCTGACGCCCACGCCAACAGTCGATCCGCCGACCAGCTGTTGACGATGCGATCCAGCGGGACCGCGGAGTCGAGTGCCCGTTGCGCGCCATAGCCCAGGAAGTCGAGCTGACCGGGGGCGTGCGCGTCGGTGTCGATGGAGAAGTCACACCCGATCTGCAGCGCCAGATCGAGCAGCCGGGTGGGCGGATCGCGTCGCTCGGGCCGCGAATTGATCTCCACCGCAACACCATTATCCCGGCAAGCAGTGAAGACCGCTTCGGCGTCGAACTGCGATTCCGGGCGCATCCCCCGGCCACCCTCTACCAGCCGACCGGTGCAATGGCCCAGGATGTTCGCTTGGCCGCCGCTGACCGCGCGCACCATCCGGCGCGTCATCGACGGTGCATCCATCTTGAGCTTGGAGTGCACGCTGGCGACGACGATGTCGAGGCGCTCGAGCAGCTCGGGCTCTTGGTCCAGGGTGCCGTCATCGAGGATGTCGACCTCGATCCCGGTGAGGATGCGCATCGGCCAAAACTGCTCGCGCAGTTCGTCGATGACGTCGAGTTGACGTCGTAGACGTTCTGCCGACAGTCCGTTGGCCACCGTGAGCCGCGGGGAATGGTCGGTCAACGCGCAGTATTCGTGGCCCAGTTCGGCTGCGGCGGACATCATCTCCGGGATCGGGGCAGAACCGTCCGACCAGTTCGAGTGCAGGTGAAGATCTCCCTTGAGTGCGGCGCGGATCTCGCCACCACCGAGGTCGGCCGCCGACTCGCGCAGCGCGACCAGCGTCTCGGGCTCGCGGCCGGCCCACGCCTGCGCGATCACCGTGGCGGTCTTGGGACCGATGCCCGGTAACGTCTGCCAGCTGTTCGCCTTGCCGACCTTCTCGCGCTGCTCGGGCGTCATGGCCTCCACCACATCGGCGGCCTTGCGGTAAGCCATCACGCGCCGCGAATCCTCGCGCGCGCGATCCTTGTAGTAGGCAATCCGGCGAAGGGCCTGCACGGGATCCATGCCTCCAGTGTGCTCCCGGCCGCAAATCTGATGCACTGCGCTCGCTCGTCCCGCGAGGACAGTGACGCAGGCCGGAATTTCTCGGCAACGTGACGAGTTCCCCAAGTGTGGACTTTGCCTTCAAAACCTCGCCGCAGAACACCACCTGGTCGGACATGCTGGCCATCTGGAAGACCGCCGATGACATCGACGTCTTCCAGTCAGGGTGGACCTTCGACCACTTCTATCCGATCTTCTCCGATTCGAGCGGCCCGTGCCTCGAGGGCTGGACGACGCTGACCGCGCTCGCCCAGGCCACCGAGCGGCTGCGGGTCGGGGTGCTGGTCACCGGTATTCATTACCGACACCCCGCCGTGCTGGCCAATATGGCCTCGGCGCTGGACATCATCTCGGGCGGCCGCCTCGAGCTCGGGATCGGTGCCGGCTGGAACGAAGAGGAGTCCGGTGCCTATGGCATCGAACTCGGCACCATCAAGGAGCGTTTCGACCGCTTCGAGGAGGCCTGCGAGGTCCTCAAGGGCCTGTTGAGCCAGGAATCCACCACATTTGACGGCAAGTTCTACCAACTCAAGGACGCCCGCAACGAGCCGAAGGGCCTGCAGCAGCCGCACCCCCCGTTCTGTATCGGCGGCAGCGGCGAGAAGCGGACTCTTCGGATCACCGCGAAGTACGCCGACCATTGGAACTTCGTGGGCGGCACACCGGAGGAATTCGCCCGCAAGCGCGATGTGCTGGCAGCGCATTGCGCCGATATCGGTCGCGACCCGAAAGAGATCACGCTGTCGGCCCACATCCGGCTCGGCGAGGATCGCAACTATCGCCGAGTCGTCGAAGACGCCATAGCGCTGGGCGCCGAAGGCCTCGACCTCGCGATCATCTACCTGCCGCCGCCGTACGACCCCGCGGTGTTGGAACCGCTCGCCGAAACCATCAGGGATTCGGGGCTGCTGACACGTCCCTAAATATGACGGTCACGAAATTATTACGATTCGGCAAACCTCGCTCGATCCGGTCCGCCGCTCGCCGGCGGGCCGGATCAGCAGCCGTATCGAAGTAACTCTGCGGACGTGATGAGCCGCTCGTGCTTAGCTGGGAAATCGCGGCTGCGACGGGGATGACGTAGCCATGACCAGGCGATTCGACTCACCCGCGACCGCGAATTGGGTGTCATGTACACGGTAGGAACTCCTACGGTCGGCGAATAGCTGCACCGTGGGGTCACTTTACCCGACGACCCCTGTGCCGCCATTAGACACCTGTGACGCGGCTAACACCAACCGGCACGCCGATTAAAAATCGGATGTTTCTGGTGTGACTGATGTTGCTGATGTGACTAAGAGTAGGTAGCTGCTGGCCAATCGATAGGCCTCCAGCGCACACCCTCAGCGCTGCGGCGCCGCCGTCGGCGCAATCGGTCGCGGCAACGCGGACTCACCCATCAGGTAACGATCGACACCCGCCGCGGCGGCCCGGCCTTCGGCAATCGCCCACACGATCAGGGACTGCCCACGGCCCATGTCACCGGCGACGAACACGCCGGGGACATTGGTCTGGAAGTCCTCGTCGCGGGCGACATTGCCGCGATCGGTCAGCTCGACGCCGAGCTCGTTGAGCAGGCCCTCGCGCTCGGGACCCACGAAGCCCATCGCCAGGAAGACGATGTCGGCCTCGAGCTCGAAATCCGAACCCTCGACCTTCTCGAACTTCCCGGCCTTCATCTGGACCTCGTGCACCTTCAGCGAGGTCACCCGACCGTCGGCGCCGCGGAACTCTTCGGTGTTGACCGAGAAGACGCGCTCGCCACCTTCTTCGTGCGCCGAGGCAACCCGGTACATCAGCGGATACGTCGGCCACGGGGTCGACTCGGCCCGGGTCTCCGGCGGGCGGGGCATGATCTCGAACTGGTGGACGCTGTGCGCCCCCTGCCGATGCGCGGTGCCCAGGCAGTCCGCACCGGTGTCGCCGCCGCCGATGATGACGACCTTCTTGCCCTTGGCGGTGATCGGCGGCTCGCCGTCAGCCCCGGCGACATCGTCACCCTGCTGCAGGCGGTTGGCCCACGGCAGGTACTCCATCGCCTGGTGGATGCCCTCGAGTTCACGTCCGGGGATCGGCAGGTCTCGCCAGGCGGTAGCACCGCCGGCGAGCACGACGGCGTCGAACTCCTCGTCCAATTGCTCGACGGTGATGTCCACACCGACGTTCACACCGGTGCGGAACTGCGTGCCTTCGGCCGCCATCTGCTCCAGCCGGCGGTCGATATGCCGCTTTTCCATCTTGAATTCGGGGATCCCGTAGCGCAGCAACCCACCGATACGGTCGGCCCGCTCGAACACCGTGACGCTGTGGCCGGCCCGGGTCAATTGCTGCGCGGCAGCCAGCCCAGCCGGGCCCGACCCGACGACGGCGACCTTCTTCATGGTCCGCACGGTCGGGACCATCGGCGTGACCCAACCCTGGTCGAAGGCGTTGTCGATCAGCTCGACCTCGACCTGCTTGATGGTCACCGGGTCCTGGTTGATTCCCAGCACGCAGGACGCCTCGCACGGCGCGGGGCACAGCCGCCCGGTGAACTCCGGGAAGTTGTTGGTGGCGTGCAACCGCTCGATACCGTCGCGCCAGCGGTCCCGGTACACCAGGTCGTTCCACTCTGGGATCAGGTTACCCAGGGGGCAACCGTTGTGGCAGAACGGAATACCACAGTCCATACACCGCGACGCCTGCACCTGCAGGGTCTCGTGGTCGAAGTCCTCGTAGACCTCTTTCCAGTCCTTCAGGCGCAGGTCGACCGGCCGCCGGACCGGGGTCTGACGGACGGTGTGCTTGAGGAAACCGCTCGGATCAGCCACGGGCCGCCGCCATGATCGCCTCGCCCACGTCCTGGCCGGAGTTCTCGGCCTCCTCGATGGCTACCAGCACCCGCTTGTAATCACGGGGCATCACCTTGACGAACTGCTTGGCCGCACCATCCCAGTCGGCCAGGATCCGGCGGCCCACCGCCGAATCCGTCGTATCGACATGCGCCACGATCATCTCCTGCAACACCTCGAGGTCCTCGGCGCTCAGGTCGTCCAGATCGACCATCTCGCCGTTCACATTGCCGGGCAGCCGGCCGTCCGGGTCGTAGACATACGCGACACCGCCGGACATACCTGCCGCGAAGTTGCGTCCGGTGCGGCCGAGAATTACGACCTTGCCACCGGTCATGTACTCACAACCGTGGTCACCGACGCCCTCGACGACGGCGTGGGCACCCGAGTTGCGCACCGCGAACCGCTCACCGACCTGACCGCGTAGGAACGCCTGCCCGGTGGTCGCGCCGAACAGGATCACGTTGCCCGCGATGATGTTGTCTTCGGCCACATAGTCACTGGGCGCGTTGCCCGGCGGACGCACCACGATCCGGCCACCGGAAAGACCCTTGCCGACATAGTCGTTGGCGTCACCGTGCACCCGCAGCGTGATACCGCGCGGGACGAACGCCCCGAAGCTGTTACCGGCCGAACCCTCGAAGGTGATGTCGATGGTGCCGTCGGGAAGTCCTTCGCCACCATAGGCTTTGGTGACCTCGTGGCCCAGCATGGTGCCGACGGTCCGGTTGACGTTGGCGATCTTTGTCGTGAACCGCACCGGCGTGCCGGCATCCAGCGCCTCGCGGCACTGGGTGATCAGCTGCTGGTCAAGCGCCTTGTCCAGACCATGATCCTGACGCGAGCTGCAGTAGAGGTCCTGGTTCATGAACGCCGACTCGGGCTCGTGCAACACCGGCGCGAGGTCGAGCTTGTGCGCCTTCCAGTGCGCGGCGGCCTCCGTGGTATCCAGCGCACCTACCTGGCCGACCATCTCGTTGACGGTGCGGAAACCCAACTGCGCCATCAGTTCCCGAACCTCTTCGGCGATGAACATGAAGAAGTTCTCCACGAACTCGGGCTTGCCGTTGAAGCGCTGGCGCAGCACCGGGTTCTGGGTGGCCACACCCACCGGGCAGGTGTCCAGATGGCACACCCGCATCATGATGCAACCCGAGACCACCAGCGGCGCGGTGGCGAATCCGAACTCCTCGCCGCCGAGCAGGGCGGCGATCACGACATCGCGACCCGTCTTGAGCTGACCGTCCACCTGGACGACGATGCGATCGCGAAGACCGTTGAGCAGCAGGGTCTGCTGCGTCTCGGCAAGTCCGAGCTCCCAGGGGGCGCCGGCATGCTTCTGCGAGGTCAGCGGAGTGGCACCGGTACCGCCGTCGTGCCCGGAGATCAACACCACGTCGGCGTGCGCCTTCGAGACACCCGCGGCTACGGTGCCGACACCGTTCTCGCTGACCAGTTTGACGTGGATGCGCGCCGACGGGTTGGCGTTCTTCAGATCGTGGATCAGCTGCGCCAGATCCTCGATCGAGTAGATGTCGTGGTGCGGCGGCGGGGAGATCAGGCCGACACCCGGTGTGGAGTGCCGCACCTCGGCGACCCACGGGTACACCTTGTGACCCGGGAGTTGGCCGCCCTCACCGGGTTTGGCGCCCTGGGCCATCTTGATCTGGATATCGGTGCAGTTGGTCAGGTAGTGGCTGGTCACGCCGAACCGGCCCGAAGCCACCTGCTTGATGGCGCTGCGCCGCCAGTCACCGTTCTCGTCGGGTTCGAAGCGATCGACGCTCTCGCCGCCCTCACCGGAGTTCGAGCGTCCGCCGAGGCGGTTCATGGCGATGGCCAGCGTCTCGTGCGCCTCTGCCGAGATGGACCCATAGCTCATGGCACCGGTCGAGAAGCGTTTGACGATCTCACTGGCCGGCTCGACTTCGTCGAGCGGCACCGGTTCGCGCACACCCTCTTTGAACTTCAGCAGGCCGCGCAACGAGGCCATCCGCTCGCTCTGGTCATCGACCAGCTTGGTGTACTGCTTGAACACCTCGTACTGCCCGGTGCGGGTCGAATGCTGCAGCTTGAACACGGTGTCGGGGTTGAACAGGTGATACTCGCCCTCCCGGCGCCACTGGTACTCACCGCCGACCTCGAGCTCACGGTGCGCCCACTCGTCGGGCCGGTCCAGGTAGGCCAGCTCGTGGCGGGCCGCGACATCGGCGGCGATATCGTCGAGGTCGATACCGCCGGTGGGACAGTGCAACCCGGAGAAGTACTCGTCGAGCACCCGCTGGTTGATACCGATGGCCTGGAACAGCTGGGCGCCGGTGTAGGACGCCAGGGTGGAGATGCCCATCTTCGACATCACCTTCAGCACACCCTTGCCGGCGGCCTTGACATAGTTGGCCTTGGCCGCGTCGCTGGACAGGCCGGTGATGACGCCACGGTCGATCATGTCGTCGATCGACTCGAAGGCCATGTAGGGGTTGATCGCGGCGGCGCCGAAACCACACAGCATCGCCATGTGGTGCACCTCGCGGGCATCACCGGACTCGACGACCAGACCGACCTGCGTGCGGGTGCGCTCGCGGACCAGGTGATGGTGCACGGCGGCGACCGAGAGCAACGACGGGATCGGAGCCAGCCACTCGGTGGATTCGCGGTCGGAGAGCACGATGATGCGGGCACCATTGCGGATGGCCTGGCTGACCTTGGTGCGGACGTCCTCCAGCGCGCGGCGCAGACCGGCACCACCATCGGCGACGGGGTACAGGCAGCTCACCACGGCCGCACGCATGCCGTGCTGGTGGCCGTTGATCTCATGGTCGGGGTCGACGTCGACGAGCTTGGACAGATCGGCGTTACGCAGGATCGGCTGCGGCAGCACGATCTGACGGCATGAGTTCTCGTCCGGGTTGAGCAGGTCGCCCTCGGGGCCGACGGTGCCCTGCAGGCTGGTCACCACCTCTTCGCGGATGGCGTCCAGTGGCGGGTTGGTCACCTGGGCGAACAGCTGCTGGAAGTAGTCGTAGAGCATCCGCGGCCGCTGCGACAACACGGCGATCGGGGTGTCGGTGCCCATCGAGCCCAACGCCTCGGCTCCGGTGCGCGCCATCGGCGCCACCAACAGGTTGAGCTCCTCGTAGGTGTAGCCGAACGCCTGCTGACGCAGCACCACGCGGTGGTGCGGCATCTTGACGTACTTACCGGGCGGCAGATCGTCGACGTGGAAGAGACCGGCGTCCAGCCACTCCTGATACGGATGCTCGGCGGCGAGCTGCGATTTGATCTCCTCGTCGGAGACGATGCGGCCCTGCGCGGTGTCGACCAGGAACATGCGACCCGGCTGCAACCGGATCTTCTGCACGACGGTGGACGGGTCGAGGTCCAGCACGCCGGCCTCCGAGGCCATCACGACGAGGCCGTCCTGGGTCACCCAGATGCGCGAGGGGCGCAGGCCGTTGCGGTCCAGCACGGCGCCGATGACGGTGCCGTCGGTGAAGCAGACCGATGCCGGGCCGTCCCACGGTTCCATCAGCGAGCCGTGGTACTGGTAGAACGCCCGCAGCGCGGGGTCCATCTCGGTATTGCGCTCCCAGGCCTCCGGGATCATCATCAGCACCGCGTGCGCGATGCTTCGCCCGCCCAGGTGCAGCAGCTCGAGGACCTCGTCGAAACGGGCGGTGTCCGATGCGCCGGGGGTACAGACCGGGAAGATCTTGTTCAGGTCGTTGTGGTATCCGAAAACGTCGGTGTGGATGAGCGCCTCACGGGCCTTCATCCAGTTCTCGTTGCCGGTGACGGTGTTGATCTCACCGTTGTGGGCGACGCGGCGGAACGGATGCGCCAGCGGCCAGGACGGGAAGGTGTTGGTCGAGAACCGCGAGTGCACGATGCCCAGTGCGCTGGTCAGCCGCTCGTCCTGCAGGTCCAGATAGAAGGCGCGCAACTGCGGCGTGGTCAGCATGCCCTTGTAGACGAACGTCTGTCCGGAAAGGCTTGGGAAGTAGACGGTTTCGCGCCCGGGGCCGTCCTGACCGGGCCCCTTGGTGCCCAGTTCGTGCTCGGCGCGCTTGCGGATCACGTAGGCCCGGCGCTCCAGATCCATGCCGGAGGCACCGGCGATGAAGACCTGTCGCAGCGTCGGCATCGCGTCGCGGGCGAGCGCGCCCAGCGAGGAATCGTCGTGCGGGACGTCGCGCCAGCCCAGTAGCTGCAGCCCCTCGGCCTCGACGATCTTCTGCACGGCCTCGCAGGCCAGGTTGGCGTCGCGGGCGGACTGTGGGAGGAAGGCGATACCGGTGGCGTAGCTGCCCTCGGCGGGGAGCTCGAAGCTCAGGCCCTGCTCTTTGATCACCGCGCGCAGGAACTCGTCGGGAACCTGGATGAGGATGCCCGCGCCGTCACCGGTGTTGGGCTCGGCCCCGGCGGCACCGCGGTGCTCCAGGTTCAGCAGCGCGGTGATCGCCTTGTCGACGATGTCGCGGCTGCGGCGACCGTGCATATCGGCCACCATGGCCACGCCGCATGAGTCGTGCTCGTATGCGGGGTTGTAGAGGCCGCTGGGCACATTTCCCATCGGTAATCCACCTGACCCTTACTCTCATGCCTGCGTGAATCGGCGTCCACTGTCGGCAGTTACCAGTGGCCTGGCGTTCGCGGCGCCTTCGTGCAGCACTGAACGACGGCTTTTACCCACTCGCCACAAGTTGCCAAAACGATATGACAAAGACCGCAAGGCATGCCAACTTAGCCAGCCCTAACTAGACTATATGGCCCGCTTTTCTCTACGCCTGCACGGCCACGCCACACATCGGCCGATAACGTTGTCCGGCAATCTATTTCGCAACACCTCCCGCGGCCGCGCGCCACCGCCGCCCGACAGTCACTCTTGGCACCCTCGGTCAAAATGTTTGCCACACAGAATACAATAGGCTTTGAACTGCACTTTTTATGCGTCATTAGTTTGCTCAAAGACTAGCCAGATTCTTAGACAATCCCGCGGATACCCCCCAGTGGTACGGGCCGCGTCCGGCGGGGTGAAGCTGAACGGTGATGTCATATCCACTGAACACCCCGACCGGCCGTTTCGGCATCCACGATGTCGAGCAGGGACCGACCACGTATTCGGCAGCCCTACCGGTCGCCGCATGGCGCAATCCGTTCACCGGGGCACCGAGCATGGCAGCGCTGGGCGTCCTGGTGGATCACATCGCCGGCTACCCCAACCACGCTCGGCGGCCCGACGGCCGTTGGACGGTAACCAGTGAACTGACAATCGAATTCTGCCCGGGCGCGCACCACACGCTGACTGCCGACAACGCTGCGCCGATCGTGGCAACCAGTCGGACGCTCGGCGTCCCGGCCGGAACGTCGCTGTCGGTATGCGACCTCACGCACGACGGCCGGCCGATCGGCCATGCCACCATACGTTCCTTCTACATCGAAGCCGCTTCGGGCAATGCAAATCTGCCTCACCCGGAGCCGGACGCCGACACGATTCTGCCGACCGAACTGAGCGATCTGCTGGCCGTCGAGGTGGCCGAGGCCGGAGGTGCGGCGGGCGACGCGCGAGTACTCCGCCAGCATGCGCATCCGGCGATCAACAACCACCTCGGCGCGGTGCACGGCGGAATCGTGGCCGCCGGCCTGGAACTGGTGGCCGCCGCAGCACTGAATACCGACCCGGCGCGGCCCCCACTCCACACCGCGTCACTGCGGATCAACTATCTGCGCCGGCTGATCGGCGGCGGGCAGGCTCATTACCGCGGGACTGCGCTGCACGCCGGGCGGAGCAGCGGAGTGGCCGAAGCCCAGGGCATCGACGCCAATGGCCGACTGGCCCTGACGGCCCGTCTGACGGCGTACCGGGACTAGGTCACGCGGCGGTGGAGATTCAGCGGCGCCGCATCTCCATTGCGAAGCGATCGGGTCTCAACCGGTCCGAACGGCGCGCCCACGGTGGGACTCTCGGCGAATCAGCTGTTGCCCGACCTAGGAGCGGCGCCATGTCCACAACCGCCATGTCCACACCCACCATGACACATCGACTCGCAGCCGAGTTCATCGGCACCTTCTGGCTTGTGCTCGGCGGATGCGGTAGTGCTGTGTTCGCCGCCAAGTTCCTCGCCGGCGACGGTGTGTCGCTCGGCATCGGCTTCCTCGGTGTCGCATTGGCGTTCGGGCTCACGGTGCTCACCGGCGTGTACGCCTTCGGCACCATTTCAGGCGGCCACTTCAATCCCGCTGTGACACTGGGTGCGGCACTGGCCAAGCGCGTGGAGTGGAGCGCGGTGCTGCCGTACTGGATTGTCCAGGTGATAGGCGGGTTCGCAGGCGGTGCAATCATTTACGCGATCGCCAGCGGGGCGCCGGACTGGAGCCCCACCGGGAACATGGCCGCCAACGGATACGGCGTGCACTCACCCGGCGGATACTCGATATGGGCGGTGTTGATCACCGAAGTGGTGCTGACCTTCATCTTCCTGCTGGTCATCCTCGGTTCGACCGACGATCGCGCTCCGAAGGGGTTTGCCGGGCTGGCAATCGGATTGACGCTCACCCTGATCCACCTGATCTCCATTCCGATCTCGAACACCTCGGTCAACCCGGCGCGCTCCACCGGCGTCGCGTTGTTCAACGCCGATGGAGCGCCCAGCCAACTCTGGCTGTTCTGGCTTGCCCCGCTGGTGGGAGCGGCCATAGCCGGAGTCGCCTATCCGCTGTTGTTCGGTGTCGCAGAGGAATTGGCCGATCGTCCGGTTCGAGACGACGAGCTCGACGCGCGCTGAGCGACGTCAGCGGGCCTGTCGGCGGAGCCGATGTCAGCGGGCTTTGTCGGCGGCACCCTTCTCGGTGGACTTCCCTTCGTGCACCAGGGTGCCGCCGGCACTCTCCAGGTGCGCACGGACGAACCACTGGAACTTCTCCAGCTCGCCGGCATGTCCGATGAGCATGTCCTGGGAGACCAGGTCGATGTCATCGAGACGCTCGATGTTCTTACGGGTGTCCTCGATGATGCCGGTGTAGACCAGGTCCAGGGCGGCCAGATGGGCCTGGACCTTGTCGCGGTTCACCGAGTAGTCGTCCCAGCTGCGATCATTGATGATCGCACCCGGCGTTCCGAGCGGTGATGCACCGAGTGCCGCAATACGTTCGGCGACTTCGTCGGCATACCCACGCACCAGGTCGACCTGCGGGTCGATCATCTCGTGCACGCCGATGAAGTTCGGCCCCACGACATTCCAGTGCACGTGCTTGAGGGTCAGGTGCAGGTCGTTGTAGCGGCTGAGCTGCTTCTGCAGCAGCTCGGCCACCTCGGCTCCCTGCTTGTCGGTCAGTCCAGGGATGGTGAACGCAGTCATGGTCGCTCCTTCGCGTGACGTCGTGTTTGTCTTCGGCATCGACGTGCCCGACGCTCGTTTACCCAACCGCGCCGCCCGGTAATCACCGGCCGATCAGAGCGCCCGCAGATTGGGAATGGCCTGTCTCGGTGCCCGGCGCGGGTTGATCGCGAGCCCGCTGGCGTAGAGCAGTCGCACCGCGCGCTGACGATGCGGCCGCAACGGCTCGAGCAACTCCACCATCGCGGCGTCGTCGATCGGGACGCCGAGCAGGCTCAGTCCGACCGTGGTGGCGAGATGGTAATCACCGACCGAGATTTCGTCGGCGTCACCGAAAGCGCGCTGCACCGTTTCGGCAGCGGTCCATATCCCCACGCCCGGCAGCGATCTCAGACCGCGCACCGCGTTCTCGGCGGTCAACCGTTCCAACGCGTCGCCGCGCTGCGCACTCCCGACGACGGTTCGGGCCCGGCCGGGGTCCACGTTGGCCAGCTGGAACTCCCAGGACGGAATGCGCCGCCACACCTCCGCGCTCGGCGGGACGCGCATACCGGTCGGCGCCGGACCAGGGGCCGGGCCGCCGAACTTCGTGGTCAGTATGCGCCAGGCCCGGAATGCGTCCTTGCCGTATACCCGCTGTTCGATGATCGCCGGGATCAGGGCCTCCAGCACCCGGCCGGTGCGGCCCAGACGCAGGTGCGGCACCCGCCGGCGCGCCGCCGCAATGGTGGGGTCGGTGGGCATGAATCCGGCGTCATCGTCGTCGACGCCCAGCAATACGGGCAGCCCGTCGATGAACTCGGCCGCCCCGGCTCCCCATGCTTCGCACTCCACCGTGTCGACGGCGGTCTTGGCGATGCGGGCAGTGACCGGGCCGGTGCGCATCAGCGATGTCCGCCAGATGTCGGTGCCGACGATCTGATAGCACGGGTCGCCGCCGCCACGTCGCAACGGGGCCAGCGTCAGACCGGGACTGACGGGCCCGTCGAACCTGAGCGTGGCGGACGGCACGCCACTCAATCTAGGACAGTTCCACGCGTGCCTTGTCCGGGTAGAAGGCGACCCGGCCGGCGATCTCGGCGACCGCGGGATAGGGCTGCCGATAGCTCCAGATGACATCGGGCACGTCACCGACGTTGTAGTAGTTCGCGTCGCCCTTGTACGGGCAGTAGGTGGTCGTCGCGCTGGCGGAGAGCACGGCGGGATCGACGTCGGCCAGCGGGACGTACTGGACCGGCGGATAGCTGGCCTCCTGCAGGGTCAGCGCGTCATCGGTACGGGCCACGACGGTATCGCCGACGGTGACGGTGACCCGCCGTCCGGTGGGCGTGATGGTGATCGGATGCTCGGCATTGGGCTGCCGGGGTTGCCGGGCTGTCATGGCCACTTCAACACAGCGGTGGCGACCGTGATTCCCGTCACCGGCCGGCGGTTACCATTCGCTGCATGAGCGCACCGGTCCAAGCATCCGTCACCATCGCTGCCGAACCCGCCGCGGTCTACTCGCTGATCACCGACCTACCGACGATGGCGTCCTTGGCCGAGGAGGTGCACGCCATGTCGTGGACGAAGGGGTCCGCAGCCGCACCCGGCGCGGTGTTCAGGGGCCGGAACCGCAACGGTGCGAAGTCGTGGAGCACCACCTGCACCGTCACCGCGGCCGATCCCGGTAGCGCGTTCGCCTTCGACGTGAAGTCGGCGATGCTGCCGATCGCGCACTGGCGCTACGACATCGTCGCCACCGAGGGTGGGTGCACGGTCACCGAATCGGTCTGGGACCGGCGCGCCGGGTGGTTCAAGAAGTTCGCCGGGCTCGCCACCGGCGTGAGTGACCGTGACAACGCCAATGCCGAACACATCCGGCTCACTCTGCAGCGCCTCAAGGAGCGCGCGGAAGCCTAGGGTTTGCGGGTGATCAGATCGGCCACTCGCGCGATCGGTGATGTCTTCGCGGATCCGCTGCGCGCTTCGTGTCGATCGGCCACCTTGTACGCGGTGTAGAGACCACGGACCCCGAGCCAGCGCAACGGTTCTGGTTCCCAGTTGCGCGACTGGTGACCGACCCACGGCAATTGGGTGCGCTCGGTGCGGTGCCCGAGGACCAGGTCGGCCAGCGTGCGCCCGGCCAGGTTGGTGGCCGTCACCCCATGCCCGACATAGCCGCCCGCCCAGCCGAGGCCGCTCGCGCGATCCAGCGCCACCCCGGCCTCCCAGTCCCGCGGTACCGCCAGAACCCCACACCAGCCGTGGGCGATCGGAACCTGACGCACCTGGGGCAGCAGCGAGTGCAGCACCTCGGTCAGCGATCGGATGGTCCGCGCGGGCACCCGGCCGTCATTGTCGGTGCGCGAACCGAACCGGTAGGGCACACTGCGCCCGCCGATGGCGATTCGGTCATCGACGGTGCGCTGGGCATAGAAGAAGCCGTGCGCAGTATCGCCGACGAGCTCTCTTTCCCCCCAACCGATCTCATCCCACAACGCGACGGGGATGGGCTCGGTGGCGATCATCGAACTGTTCATGGGCAGCCAGCGGCGGTGCAGACCCGGCAGCGCCGAGGTGAATCCTTCGGTGGCGCGTAGCACGATGGGGGCCCGCACGGTCCCGCTCACCGTGACGGCGCGACCCTGGACGATCTCGTGGACAGGAGACCGCTCGTAGAGTGCGACACCGAGGCGTTCCACGGTGTCGGCCAGGCCACGAACCAGCGCCGCCGGTTGAATGCGCGCACAGTGCGGGGTGTGGTAGGCCGAGAGCATTCCGTCGAATGCGATCCGTTGCGCCGCTTCCTCTTTGGTCAGCTCGGTGACGTCGTTGAGCCACCTGCGTTCCTCGGCGACGGCGGCGGACAGCCGGGCGGCCTGCGCGGGATTGCGGGCGATTTCCAGATTCCCACCCTTGACGGCCCCGGCGTCGATGCCCTCGGCGGCCGCGACCGCGATCACCTCGTCGACGGCGTCGTTCAGCGCCTGCTGCCAGGCGATAACCTTCTCTCGGCCATGGCTTTTCGCCATCCTGTTCCGGTCCCCGGGAACCAGGCCCGACAGCCAGCCACCATTTCGCCCGGACGCACCGTAGCCGGCGAACCGTGCCTCGAGCACGATGATCCGCAAGGACGGGTCGGCCCTCTTGAGGTAATAGGCCGTCCACAATCCGGTGTATCCGGCGCCGACGATGCACACATCGGCGTCGCGATCACCCGGCAGTCCGGGGCGCGGCGTCGGAAGCGTGTCGAACCAGTGCGATACCTGACCGTTGATCGTGGGCACCTGACGATTCTGCCAGTCGCGTTGTCGGTGGTCAGGCGGATGGTGGGGCCCAAGCACTCACGGAAGGGGCACATCATGTGCTGGCAATGCGATCATCCCGGAGCCACCCGGGCCGACTATCTGGAAGTCCTGCGCCGCGCGGCGAGAAAGACCGGCTGGGCCGTGCAGTACGTCGAGACCGATCCACCATTCGCGTACACCATCGGCTTGGCCGATGCGGGGCTGCCGGAACTACTCATCACCGGCCTGCCGCCGGAACGTTCCCTGGGTCTGTTGAACGCAGCGGCTCACTACATGGTGCACGAGACTGAGCCGTTGCCCGGCGACACCATGGACTTCGGGGACGATGTGGTGGCCGAATTCGTCGAGGTGAGCGCACCCGATGTGCACATGGGGTGGGCGGTGGCCTACCACGGCGGACCCGTTCGCGGGATGCAGGTCGCCTGGCGCGATCACGACGGCCACTCCCCCTGGTGTCCCGATTTCAATCTCGGCGGTCCGCGACAACCTGTCCTCGGCATCCGGGGGCCTACCGAGGGCTGACGCGGAGTACCGGTGCCCCCACCCCGCCCGCGGGCTCGCATGAGTTGTCATACCCTGGTGGCGCCATCGAGCGTATGAGCGAACGGTCGGGGGTGGGGGTTCACCTCGATGCCGCGCGTGCTCAGCTGCACGTCGAACGGGTGGCGGTGGCGGCGAAGGTGGTGGCGGCGGGCCGGTTCGCGTTGGCTCGGATGGTCGAGCTCGGGCACGGGTTGCAGGATCTGATCGTCGATGACTGGGAACTGGTGGCCGCCGAACTGGGTGCGGAGCTCGGGATCAGCCGGGGCCGGGCCTGCACGCTGATCACCCAGGGCCGCGACCTGCTCACCCGTCTGCCCGCGCTGGCCGAAGTGTTCGCCAGGGGTGGGGTGGATCTGCGGGTGCTGCGAGTCATCCTGCACCGGTGCGCACTGATCACCGATCCCGACATCACGGCCATCATCGATGCCCAGCTCGCCGCGGCCGCACCCTCGTGGAACGCACTGTCGGATGAACGGATCGCCGAACTGATCGACTGGACGATCATCGAGATCGACCCCGTCACGGTCCGCCGGGCCCGGCAGACTCGGCGGCGCCGCCACCTGACCGTCGCCCCGGTCGGGGACGGGATGGTCGAAATCTACGGGCTCGTCGACGCCGCCAAGGGTGCGGTGTTCGACCAGACTGTCGAGGCGTTGGCGCGCACCGTGTGCCCGCAGGATCCGCGCACCCACGCCCAACGCCGCGCCGACGCCCTCGACGCCCTGGCATTACGGGCGGCCAGGATCGCGTGCCAGTGCGGACGCCCAGACTGCCCGGCAGCAGGCAACAAGGTGGCCACGGGTCAGTTCGTGATCCACGTGCTCGCCGAGCGCGACACGGTGGCCGCCGCACAGGCTGAACGCGGCGGCCCGGCCGAAGAGTCCGCTGCACCCTCAAGCGCGCCGCGTCCGGCGAAGACACCACGACCGGCGCTGATCCCCGGGTACGGGCCCATCACCGCCAACCAACTGACCGACCTGCTACCGGCGGCCCAGATCCGACCCGTCCCCGACCCAGCCGACCTGGGTGGCGAACCCGGCTATCACCCATCCAGAGCGCTGGCCGATTTCGTCGGCTGCCGCGACCTGACCTGCCGCTGGCCCGGCTGCACCGTGGCGGTGGCGCGCTGCGACATCGACCACACCACACCCTGGCCGGCCGGGCCCACCCATCCGTCGAACACCAAGCTGTACTGCCGCATCCACCACCTGATCAAGACCTTCCACTGCGGGCCCAGCGGCTGGACCGACCAACAACACCCCGACGGCACCCTCACCGCCCCCAACGGCCGGGTCTACACGACCACACCCGAAGGCGCGCTGTTCTTCCCTCGGCTAGCGGCGCCCACCGCAGAACTCGGCACCACCGATATGCCACCACCGACACTGGGCCGAGAACAGGCCGCCCCCACACGATCCCGCACCCGCACCCAAAACCGGGCCTACCGAATAGCCCACGAACGCGCACACAACCGCGCGGCCATCGACGCCCACCCGCCACCCTTCTGAAGGACCAGGGCGCGCCGGCTAGGTTCGCTTGCGCGAATTGCGCAGCTCTACCCAGAACCGAGCCGCCTCGGCGATGGAGTCCTCCACCGGCGTTGGCTCCCAACCGAGTTCACTGCGGGCCTTGGTGCAGTCGACCGGCGCCTCGGCGCGCATCAGCCGCAACGAGGCCAGCGAGAGCTTCTCGTCGGTCTTTCGCAGCCGCCCCTTGACGGTACCCAGCGCGGCCAGCACGTAGGTCAATGGCAACGGGATCGACCGCGCGGGCGGTGCGACACCGGCTGCGGTGGCGGCGATCCGGGCCACCTCGGCATTGCTGATCATTTTCTCCGAGATCAGGTATCGCTCGCCGACGCGCCCCTTCTCGGCGGCCAGGATCAACGCCCGCGCAGCATCGTTGACGCCGACGGCCTCCAGCTCGATACCGCTCATCACGAAGGGCAATTTCCCGAAGGCCGCGCCCGCGATGATCGCTCCATGCGGGGTGCGACCCCAATCCTTGCCGCCGTAGGTCGTCGACACGCACATCGCCACCGCGGGCAGCCCCCGCTCGCGGGCATACGACAGCACCAGGTTCTCGGCCTGCACGCGCGACTGCACATACGGGGTGAGGCCCCGGCGGCCGATGACGTCATTCTCGGTGGCGGTCCGTCCGCGACGCCGCCCGACCGTGGCATAGCTGCTGGTGAACACGAACTTCTGCAAACCGGAGGCAATCTCGGGTTCGACGGCGATGTTCAGCACGTTGCGCGTGCCCTCGACATTGGTGCGGAACAGCGGCGACGGATCACGCAACCAGCCCCGAGTGTCCACCACGCAGTAGTAGACCGTCTGCGCACCGGTCATCGCGGCGCGCAACACATCGTTGTCCCAGATGTCTCCGACGAAGCGCTGCACATCCAGGTCGTCGATACCGACGGTGTTGGCGCCCGCACGCACCATCACCCGCACATCGTGGCCGTCGGCCACCAGCTGTCGGGTCAGATGCGAGCCGAGATAGCCGTTCGCGCCGATCACCAGAACGGGGGACGTCTCCGTCATCGCGCCATACCCTTCATCCATTCGGCGGCCTCATCGTCGATGGTCCCGAGTTGTTGCGCCTTCTTGCACCACTTCATGGCCGCGGAGACAAACCGGAGCGGGTTGTAGATGTCTTCCTGCCGGCGCCACAGACCATCACCGGCATAGGTGAGAATCGAGATGTTGGTGGCGCTGATGATGGTGCCGTCCCCGGGATCACGCATGGGATTGTCGAGTTCGCAGATGACTCGCGCGGTGCCCTCGTCGATCACCGACCACAGCGACGGAAAGGCGGTCATGTGGTTACCCGGGAAGGTCTCCATCGTCTTCCAGATCCACGGCCGCACCTGTTCCCGGCCGCGCATCGTGCCTGCGGCGTGCTCCACGTACTCGACATCGGGGGTGTACTGGTCCACCCACGGGTCCCAGTCCCTGGTGGTCGCGGCCCGAGCCACGGTCTTCTCGAAGGTGGTGTAGGCCTCGGCCAATTCGTCACGGGTGAATGGCGTCACACCACAAACTAGAACACGTTCTAGCTGGGTTTGTCGAGATTTCTGGCAACGGCCAGCACCACCCGGTCACCCAGCGGTTCGTCGAGGCGGACCTCGACACTGCCCGGCACGGCCTGCGCGATGCACATCCGGCCGATCGACGAGGGCGGCATACCGCCGTTGAGGTCGACGGTGACGGCCTCCGGCGTCTCGTCGACCAGGACGTGGACGCCGAAGCAGTCTTGCGCGCCGGAGACGAAGTTCAGCAGCAATCCGTCATCGCTGCGGCTCCACGACTCCACCACCGCCGCGTGTGGGTTCAGGATCTGCGGATTATCGGCGAACACGACCCGGTCCGGGTCGGCAGGGACCTCAGGCGGGACGTCCGCAGGACTGGCCGAGGCGACCGGAAAACCCGCCGCGAGCAGGCAGCCGGCGTGGATTAGACCGACGAGCGCTGTTGTTACAGCTCTACGCATGGGTTCCACCGTAACGGCGGAGCACAATGGATGGTGAACCGAAGCAAAGGAGTGATAGCGCATGAGCGACTTCCAGAAGGCCATTCTGGCCGGCGGCTGCTTCTGGGGCATGCAGGATCTGATTCGTAAGCAGCCGGGGGTCGTGTCGACGCGGGTGGGCTACACCGGCGGCGAGAACGAGCACGCCACCTACCGCAACCACCCGGGCCATGCCGAGGCGATCGAGATCATCTACGACCCCGCCGAGACCGACTACCGGGCACTGCTGGAGTTCTTCTTCCAGATCCACGACCCGTCGACGAAGAACCGTCAGGGCAACGATGTCGGCACCAGCTACCGGTCGGCGATCTTCTATGTCGATGACGAGCAGAAGTCGATCGCGCTGGACACCATCGCCGATGTCGACGCCTCCGGCCTCTGGCCCGGAAAGGTCGTCACCGAGGTGGTACCGGAGGCTCCCTTCTGGGAGGCCGAGCCCGAGCATCAGGACTACCTGGTGCGCTACCCGACCGGGTACACCTGCCACTTCCCGCGCCCGGGCTGGAAGTTACCCAAGCGCGCGGAGGTCTGATTCACCGGGCGTGTAGCACCACGCGCCCACCGCGCTTGGGGGTGAAGGCCACTCCACGTGAGTGCACCTTCTCCCCCGGCGCGGTGGTGGTGGCAAGGGTGAAGTGCCGCAACACCGTTCGCAGGACGATATCCATCTCCACATTCGCGAACACGGCACCGACGCAGCGCCGGGTCCCGCCGCCGTAGGGCACCCAGGCCAGCGGCGGACGGTTGCCCACGAACCGCTGTGGATCGAATCGATCGGCGTTGTCGAACTCACGCTCGTGCAGCTGCGACAGACTCACCACGATCGAATGTCCGCGCGGGATGACCCACTCGCCTAGTTCGAAGGTCGGCGAATACACATGCCGTCCCGAGAAGTCGATGACGGTGCGCACCCGCTGGGTCTCCAGGATGACGGCTTGGCGGTACTCATTGGCGGTGTCATCTCCCTGCGCCTCCTCGACCAGCCTGCTCAGTACATCGGGATGCCTGCTGATCCGCTCGAACACCCACCCCATGGTCGAGGCCGTGGTCTCGTGACCGGCCGCCAGCAGGGTCAGCAGTTCGTCGGCGATGTCCTGTCGCGACATCGCGGTGCCGTCCTCATAACTGCTGCGCAGCAACAGGGCCAGCACGTCATCGCGCTCGTCGAGGCGCGGATCGGCCGCGACCTCGTCGATGAGCCTGCCGACCACCTCGTCGTAGCGGCGGCGATACTCGGCCAACCGGCTCCAGGGATGCCAGCGTCCGTAGTCCCGCTTCGGAGTGGGCAGGGTCGCGCACCGCGAGCCCAGCGTCACCCACGGCGGGATGATCCGGCGCAGTTCGTCGAGATGAGCTCCGTCGGCACCGAACACCGCGCGCAGGATCGCGTTGAGGGTTATCCGCATCATCGGTTCGAGAATCGGGAACTCCTGCCCGATAGGCCAATTCGCCGACTCGCGCAGCGTCTCTTCCTCGAAGATGCGTTCGTAGTTCTTGATGCTCTTGCCGTGGAACGGCGGGGTGAGCAGCTTGCGGCGACGTCGGTGCTCGGCACGGTCGAGCGCGAAGACCGAACCCGCGCCGAGGATGCGCGACAGATTGGGTTGGATGTTGCCGACATCCTCCGGGCTGGCCGTGAACAACTGCTTGGCCAACTGCGAGTCGGTGACGATCACCGTCGGGCCGAAGACCGGCAGCTGCATACTGAAGGCAGACCCGTACCGACTGGCCAGACGCGCGACCACCGGACGGCGGAACAGCGCAAAGCCGATGCCGAGCACCGCTCGGTTGAAGGTCGGGCCAGGAGGCAGGTTGATGGCGGGGGTATCGATACGTTCGACGGTCGCTTCGCTCATGACCACACTCCAGACCGGTAGGTGGTACTGCGGTGTACCACGGGATGTCGGCTACGGTACTCCTCGGTACCGGCCCCGGCAAGACCCGTTCGACGAGGAGGGTTGATGGGCGACGACACGTCGTTTCGGGTTCGTCTGCTCGACGGGCTGGCCGCCTCGATCGCCGAACGCGGCTATCGCACCACCACGGTGGCCGATATCGTGCGCCATGCACGCACCTCCAAGCGCACCTTCTACGCCGAGTTCACCGACAAGGAACAGTGCTTCCTCGAGCTGCTGCGCGCCGATCACGAGACACTGATCGCCGAGATCCGCGCCGCCGTGGATCCGCAGGCACCATGGCAGGACCAGATCGAGCAGGCCGCCTCGGCCTATGTCGCGCACATCGACGCCGGGCCGGCGATCATGCTGAGCTGGATCAGGGAACTGCCCGCCCTCGGCGCGACGGTGCGCACCGTACAGCGTTCGGCGATGAGCGGACTGACCGAAATGCTCGTCGACTTGACCAGCAGTCCGGGCTTCCAGCGCGCGGACATCGCACCGGTGAGCCGGGAACTCGCGGTGATCCTGCTCGGCGGGCTCCGCGAGCTCACCGCCCTGACCGTCGAGGACGGCGCACCGGTACAGCGCATCCTGGCGCCGGCCATCACCGCGGCGGCGGCGATCCTCGGCGCGGATCAACGCAAGATCAGCCGCGCCGATTTCAGTAGCCGCAGCGAGATCTCCGGATAGCCCTCGTAGCCCATGCCCGCCCACACCAGCGTTCCGGTGTAGAGCAACTCGAGCGCCTCGATGACATCGGCATCGACCGCCGCCCCCAGTGCCGCCACGAGGCGGCCTCGGATATCGGCGCCGATGCGCCCCCGCAGCGCGTCGACATCGGGATCCTTACCGAGCAGCGCGTTGGTCACCGCGCCCGCGAATTCCGGCTCGCCGGCCACCAGCGCGGAAATGTGTTCCAGCACCTCCAGCACCCTGGTCGCCGGATCCTCGGACTCGTGGGCGGCCAGCGGCGATTCGGCGAGCCGACGCCAGAACACCTCGGCGACAAGGTGTTCCTTCGAGGAGAAATAGGTATAGGCCGTCGCGGCACCGACGCCGGCCGCTGCGGCCACCCGACGCACGGTCAATGCCGCGAAACCATCCCGGGCCAGCAGATCCAAGGCCGCCCTGCCGAGGCGATCGACGGTGTCGGCCTGCTTGGCGCTCAACCGACGGCGCGTCGACTCCAGGGTCGCATCGGACACGTGTCCAGACACTACTGCAACCCCGGCCCACCAGCAACGGTAGGTTGTCTGCCATGAGCACCGCGCAGACCGACCTGCCGCCCGAAACCGCCCGGCTCTTCGCGTTCGCCGAGCAGGTCACCGGCTTCCTGCCGGCCGACGAGGGGCGCGCGCTCTACGACGCGGCGGTGCGCTACCTGGCCGGCGGCGTCGGCGTCGAGATCGGCACGTACTGCGGGAAGTCGACGGTGCTGCTCGGGGCGGCCGCCGTGCAGACCGGCAGCATCATCTACACCGTCGACCACCACCACGGGTCCGAGGAACACCAGCCGGGGTGGGAGTATCACGACACCAGCCTGGTCGACCCCGTCACCGGCCGATTCGACACCCTGCCCACCGCACGGCACACCCTCGACCTGGCGGGCCTTGACGAGCACGTGGTGGCCGTCGTCGGGAAATCGCCTGTGGTCGCCAAGGTCTGGGCGACGCCGGTGCAATTCCTGTTCATCGACGGCGGTCACACCGAGGAGGCCGCTCAGCGCGACTACGACGGGTGGGCCAAGTGGGTGGCATCCGGCGGCGCCCTGGTGATCCACGACGTGTTCCCCGACCCGAACGACGGCGGACAGGCGCCGTACCACATCTACCGGCGTGCCATCGATTCCGGTGATTTCACCGAGGTCTCGGTCACCGGCTCACTGCGGCTGCTGGAGCGTCGCTAACGCCCCGCCGGACCGGATGTGGCGCAGGCACAGTCGAATTCGCTCTCCAGCCCGCGCGGAAGGTCGGTCCGAAAGATACCGGCGGCCGGGGTGGTACTCGACAGCGCATCGGCGGCCAGGATCATCGCCGCGCCCGTCCAGGTGGTCCGCTCCTCCGGCCAACGCTTCCCGTCGGCGAACACCAGTCCTGTCCAGTAAGAACCGTCGCCTTCGCGCAGGTGCTGCATCGCGGCGAACTGTTCGCGAGCCCTGGCGCGATCACCGATGGCGTCCAACGTCAGCACCAGCTCGCAGGTTTCGGCGCCGGTGACCCATGGCCGATGGTCCACACAGCGGATGCCGAGGTCCTCGACCACGAAATCGTCCCACCGCGCCTCGATACGGGCCCGTGCGGTATGCCCGCGCAACGCACCGCCGAGCACTGGGTAGTACCACTCCATCGCGTGAGAGTCCTTGGCGTTGAACGACTCCGGGTGCTCGGCGATGGCATGGCCCAGCTGGCCGAGCGCAACCTCCCACTCCGGTTGCGGATCGTCCAGATAGTTGGCCAGCGCCAGCGCACACCGGATGCTGTGGAAGATGCTCGCACAGCCGGTCAGCAGCGCCTCCTCGATCAGACCGGCATCGCTTCTGGCCCAACCGATCTCCCCACCGGGAAGCTGCATCGTCAGCACCAGGTCGATCGCGCGGGACACCGTCGGCCACATCAGCTCGGCGAAGCGGCGGTCACCGGTGATCAACACGTGGTGCCACACACCGGTCGCGATATAGGCGCAGAAGTTGCTGTCGGTGTTGGCGTCCTCGATGACGCCGTTACGCAGCTGGATCGGCCAGGATCCGTCCGGTCGCTGGGCCGTCCGGCTCCACTCGAAGGCGGCCCGCGCCGGCTCCAGCAGCCCGGCCACCGTCAGCGCCATCGCGTTCTCGACGTGATCCCAGGGATCGGTGTGTCCGCCCACGGACCACGGAATGGCGCCCGAGGACTCCTGGGTGTCGGCGATGGAGACCGCCGTCTGGAGGCACTGCTCGGGTGTCAGAACACCGGCGACACCGGGGATCTCGTGGGCGGTCATCTCAGACCGTTGGCTTGCGGAAATAGAGGGCGACGCTCTTACCGATCAGCGGATTCAACGCGGCCTCGGCCTGCTTGGTGACCCACGGCCGGCTCATCATGTCCCACACCAGCAGCTTGTGATAAGCGGTCACCACCGGGTGATCCGGCTTGTCCACGCCGACAGCACATTTGAGCCACCAGAACGGCGAGTGCAGCGAATGCGCATGCTCGCTGTGCGTGAAATGCATTCCGCGGCCGGTGATCTTGTCGCGCAACTCGTCGGCCTTGTAGATGCGGATGTGGCCGCCCTCGTTGGCGTGATACTCGTCAGAGAGCATCCAGCAGACCTTTTCCGGGAGCCAGCGCGGCACCGTGACCGCCAGCGCGCCGCCGGGTTTGAGGACCCGGACCAGCTCGGCGATGGCCGCGTCGTCTGCGGGTACATGCTCCAGGATCTCCGAGGCGATCACACAGTCGAAGGTTCCGTCGGCGTAGGGCAGGTCGAGCGCATCACCCTTGACGGCCTCGGCACGTGCCGAGGCCGGAGCCTCACCCTGCTCCTTCATCGCGGTTAAGATCGCGTCGACGTCATTGAGATCCTCGACGCTCTGGTCGAAGGCGACGACGTCCGCACCACGCCGGTAGGCCTCGAAGGAATGCCGCCCGGCCCCACAACCGACATCGATGACCGATGTCCCCGGGCCGATACCTAGTCTGTCGAAATCGACGGTCAGCACGCAGTGCGTCCTTTCTGAGTTCTCTGGGCGGCGCGCTCGTACACCGCGACGGTCTGTGCCGCAACGGATTCCCAGCTGAACACCTCGACGGCCCGGCGCCGGCCGGCCGCGCCGAGGCGCTGCCGCTCGGCAGGCGAATCGAGCAGTTCCCCGAGCACGGTGGTCAATTGATCGACATCGGCGGGCGGGACCAACCTGGCGCACTCGCCTTCGGCTCCCAGCACCTCGGGCAGCGCGCCCGCCCGGCTGGCGACGATCGGGGTACCGCTGGCCATCGCCTCGACGGCGGGTAGCGAGAAACCTTCGTACAACGAAGGGATACAAGCGATCTCGGCAGAAGCCAACAAGCCGGCAAGATCCTCGTCGGACAATCCGCTGGAGATGTGCACGATATCGGAGATGCCCAGTTCGGCGATGAGCTTCTCGGTCGGACCGTTGGGCTCGAGCTTGGACACCAGCTGCACATCGAGGTTGTGATGGGCGCGCAGGCGGGCCACCGCATGCAACAGATTCCCGACGCCCTTGAGCGGTACGTCGGCGCTGGCAATCGCGATGATGCGCCCGGGAACCCGCGTCGGCGACGGCGTGAACAGATCGGTGTCCACGCCCAGCGGCACCACGTGCAGCTGGTCGGCGCTCACCCCGAAATCCTCGGCGATATCGGCCGCCGACGTCGAGGAGACCGTCAGCAGTTCGGGGATGGCGCGCGCGACCTTCTTCTGCGTCTCGGCAAAGGCGTACCACCGCCGGACCAACGGCTTGCGCCACCACGTGGCGGCGGCCACCTCCAAGACCCGGTCCCTGGTGATCGGGTGATGCACCGTGGCGACGACAGGCAATCCCATGTTCGCGATGCCCAGCAGCGCCGATCCCAGGCTCTGGTTGTCGTGCACGACATCGAACTCGTCGCCGCGCTCGGCCATGATCCGCTTGACCCGCATACAGAACGTCTTGGGCTCGGGGAATCCGGCCGTCCACATGGTCAGCAGTTCGAGCAGGTCGATGTGATCGCGGATCTCACGCGGGTGCGGAACCCGGAACGGGTCGGGCTCGCGGTAGAGGTCCAGGCTGGGCACCTTGGTGAGCCGGACCCGCGGGTCGAGGCCCTCCGGATAGGGCTGACCGGAGAACACCTCGACCTGGTGGCCGAGCTCGGCAAGGCCTTGGGACAGGTACCTGACGTAGACGCCCTGCCCACCGCAATGGGTCTTGCTGCGGTAGGAGAGAAGAGCGATACGCACGTCAGCTCAATCCGCTGAACTGCGGCGCAGGCATGCTGGACATGTGTCCAGACTATAGTTCGACCCGCTGGGGGGCGCAACGCGGCCCGGGTCGGATCGGTAGCACGAAAGCGAACGGTCTGCCGAATCCGAGCCCCTCCAGTTGCGCTTGCCGGACAGCCGAGACGGTGACCTCGCGCAGTTCGCCGGACGCCGGATCGAAACAGCGCAACCGTTCTCCGGTCACCGACACGATCAGGACCCAGTGCCGCGGGATGACCTGCCCGATCAGCATCGGCACCGGGGCGCCGGCACGCACGGCGTCCAACACATCCGCGATCGCATCCACCCGCCCGGGCAGCAGACCGCGGGCGACCCGCCAGCGACAAGGCACTGCGCAGCGGTCGGCGATGGCGGCGGCCACACCCGGTTCACCAGTCGATGCACCATGTCCTGTTCGGTGCCGAACCACCCGGGACCCGTCTGCAGCCGCGACCGGTAACCCTCGTCCAGCAACGCGGCGGCGACCACCGCGACGGTGGGGCCGCAGCTGATGCCGTCGCGTTGCCGTAGGCGATAACCGGCGAGCTTCATCGGCACCGAGGCTAATCGTGACCCGGTACCCCTGGTTTCGGATAACCGATTCTGGCAACATTACCGGCCGGTAAGAACGTCGACGGCGACTCAAACGGGGGTGCAGATGGCAGGCACGTTGTCAGTCTTGGCAGTGGAGGCCACCGAGGGTGGTGGCGCCGCGCTGGACCAGATCATCGGTATCTCGATCGCGACCGCCATCATCACCGCGGGGCTGCTGTGGATCGGCATCCTGCACCGCACCCGGCGGATCACCTGGCTGGGCAACCTCGGCGACAAGGTCGGCGCCAAGATGAACCGGCCCGCCTGGGTGGCCCTGCCGACACTGCTGTTCACCTCGACGATCATCTGCGCCATGTTCGGCTTCATCTGGGATGTCAGCCTGCACATCGGCAAGGGCCGCGATTCCGGCCCGCTGGCCAACCCGGCGCACTACTTCATCCTGGTCGGACTGTTCCTGCTGTTCATCGCCGGTTCGATGGCGATCATCCTGCCCCACGAGAAGCCCGGGCCCGCGGCCATCAAGATCACCAGGACCTGGTACGCCCCCGTCGGCGGAATCCTGATGGCCGCCTGCGGTCTGTACGCGCTCATCGGCTTCCCGCTCGATGACGTGTGGCACCGCATCTTCGGCCAGGACGTCACGCTGTGGGGGCCGACGCATCTGATGCTGATCGGCGGGGCGGGCCTGTCCCTGGTCGCCGTGCTGCTGCTCGAACACGAGGGTCGGCTCGCCTCGGGGACCGCGGCCGACGACAGCTCGCTGCCGACGGTCCTGCGCTACTTTGCCTTCGGCGGGCTGGTCATCGGCATGTCGGTCTTCCCCGTCGAATACGACTTCGGCATCGAGCAGTTCCGGCTGGTCCTGCACCCCATGCTGGTCGCCGCGGCGGCCGCGCTGACGCTCATCGCCGCGCGGATCACCATGGGCCGCGGCGCGGCCATCGCCGCCGTGCTGTTCGCCCTACTGATCCGCGGCATCGTCGCCGTGGCCGTCGGCCCGGTGCTCGGGGCGCCCTACAGCTGGTTCGCGCTCTACCTCGGCCCGGCCCTGGTGGTCGAGCTGTTGGCGCTCACTCCGTTGATCAAGCGCCCCATCGTGTTCGGCGCGGTGGCCGGTGCCGCCATCGGGACCGTCGGGTTGTGGCTGGAGTCCTTCTGGATCGACGCCGTCTTCATGTATCCGTGGCCCTCCTCGATGTGGATCGAGACCGTGCTCACCGCCGCGCCCGTCGCCATTTTGATGGGCATGTGCGGCGCGCTGCTGGGCATCGTGCTCACCGGGCGACCGCTGCCCAAACGCGCGGTGAGCATCGGCATCATCGTGGCGACCGTGCTGACCATCGGCGCTGCCGTGGGCAACGGGTTGAACATCTCGGTGCCGCAGAACGCCAGCGCGCAGATCACCCTGACCGAACTTCCCAGCCCCGCCGGCCAGCGGCTGGTCAGCGCCGATATCCGCGTCACCCCCGCCGATCTGATCAGCGAGGACCCCGAATGGGTCTCGATGCTGTCCTGGCAGGGCGGACTGGACAACGAGCGCGGACTGGTGGTCGATCACCTGGAGCGGCTCGGGCCAGGGCACTACCGCACCACCCGCCCGATGCCGGTGTGGGGCACCTGGAAAACGCTGGTCCGCGTCCAGGACGGCCGGACCATGGCCGCCGTGCCCGTGTTCCTGCCCGCCGATCCGGGTATCGGTGCCACCGAACTGCCCGCCGAGCGGTCGATCGATCGGCCGTTCGTCCAGGAGATCGAGATCCTGCAGCGCGAACGCAACCTGGAGGTGCCGAGCTGGCTGTTCACCGCGGCCTCCCTGGTGGTCCTGTTGTGCTCGCTCATCCTCATCGCGGCATTGAGCTGGGGTGCGGGCCGGATCAACGACCGGGAGATGCGGGTGGACACCGAATCGACACCCAAACATCCGGTGCCACAACACTGAACACGTCGATGACCTATCTGGCCGACCATTCACTGCTGTTGGCGCTGCCGGCTTTTGCGCCAGCGGTCGTGGTCGCGGGCGTCGTCGCCTATGTGGCGATCCGGGACCGGCGCACCCCCGACGACGACGAAGACACCGACGAGGAGAGGACGTAGTGTGCGGTCATTGATCGTATTGGCCACCGCGGCACTGGTATCGGCGGGTTGCAGCAGCCGGCCACCCGACCGTCCCGAGGAGCCGGCCCAGCCCGCCGCGTCCGCGGTCCCGACCCTGACCGACCAGCAGGCGGCACCGGAGCAGGTGCTGCTCGAGGTCACCATCGCCGGCGGTCAGGTCACCCCGACCAATCAGCAGCTGCGGGCCCGTGTCGGTGAGCCTATACTGATCCGGGTCACCAGCGACACACCCGACGAACTGCACGTCCACGCCACCCCCGAACACTCCTTCGAGGTGAAACCCGGTCCGGCACAGACGTTCCAGTTCACCGTCGAGGTGCCCGGAAGGGTCGACGTGGAACTGCACGAGGCGCATCGGGTCGTCGCGACCATCGCGGTGCAGTGACCGTACTGGCGCACGGGCTGGGCGGCTCGACCGACCTGCCCATCCCGTTCACCTACGCGCTGATCGGCGCCGCCTGGACACTCACCTTTACCTTCGCCCTGGTCGCACTGGCTTGGCGCACACCGCGATTCGATGCCGACGCTCCGGGACGTCCGCTGCCCGACATCGTGACCCGCGTGGTCGACTCGGCCATCACCCGCTGGGTGCTGGCCGGTGCCGGTATCGCGTTCACCGTCTGGGTCACCGTCGCGGCCGTGACCGGCCCGCAGGATTCCCGCAATGCCCTGCCCGGGGTGTTCTACGTGCTGCTGTGGGTCGGATTGGTGGCGTTGTCGGCGCTGTTCGGCCCCGTCTGGCGGGTGCTGTCGCCGGCCCGCACCGTCACACGCCTGCTGGGTGTGCGTGGCGCCCGCATCACCTACCCGCCCCGGTTGGGTTACTGGCCGGCAGCGGCCGGGTTGTTCGCCTTCGTCTGGCTGGAGCTGGCCAGTCCCGACCCCGGATCGCTTTCGGCGGTGAAGATCTGGCTGCTGGTGTACTTCGGGATCACCATGGTCGGTGCGCTCTTGTGCGGGCAGCGCTGGTGTGCGCGAGCCGACCCCTTCGAGGTGTACAGCATGGTGGCCTCGCGGTGCGCACCGTGGCGGCGCAACCCGGACGGCCGCATCGCCATCGGCAACCCGTTCGACCGACTGCTGTCGCTACCGGTCCGCCCGGGCATCGTCGCCGTGCTGGCGGTTCTGCTGGGCTCCACGGCCTTCGACAGCTTCTCGGCCATCCCGGGATGGCGCAACTTCGTCGACGCGCACGCCGACGGACAATGGGGAGCCAGCGCCGTCAAGACGGCCGGGCTGGCGGTCTTCGTCGTCACCGTCGGCGTGACGTTCAGTCTGGCGGCCGCGGCCACCGGTGGTGTGGACCGCGCGCGGCGCAGGCAACTGCCGGGTTTGATGGCGCACTCGCTGATACCGATCGTGATCGGATACGTGTTCGCCCACTACCTGACCTATCTGATCGAGAAGGGTCAGCAGACGGTGCACGCGCTCCTCGGGCTGCAGGACGCGCAGGTTTATTACCTGCTGTCCATGCACCCGTCACTGCTGGCATCGCTCAAGGTGGGCTTCGTGCTGCTCGGGCATGTGGCGGGGGTGGTGGCCGCGCACGACCGCGCGCTGCGGGTACTGCCCAAGGGGCATCAGATGACCGGGCAGTTGGCGATGATGCTGGTCATGGTGGGCTACACGTTCCTCGGGCTCTATCTGCTCTTCGGTGGCTGAGCAGTACGGTTGTCTGCATGCGTGCGCTGATCGTGGTGGATGTGCAGAAGGATTTCTGTGAGGGCGGATCGTTGGCCGTCGAAGGTGGTGCCGCCGTCGCCGGTGCGATCACCGGCCTGCTCACCGGTCACGATTACGACCATGTGGTCGCGACCATGGATTTCCACATCGATCCCGGTGAGCATTTCTCCGATACCCCGGACTACCGGGTGTCCTGGCCGCGGCACTGCGTGGTCGGCACCTCCGGGGTGGACTTCCACGAGAATCTCGACCCCGCCGCGGTCGAGGCAGTGTTCACCAAGGGTGAGTTCTCGGCCGCCTACAGCGGTTTCGAGGGCACCGATGCCGATGGCACCTCGCTGACCGATTGGCTGGCCCGCCGCGGTGTGGACGCCGTGGACGTGGTGGGCATCGCCACCGACTACTGCGTGCGCGCGACCGCGCTGGACGCCGCTGCCGCCGGGTTGCGCACGCGGGTGCTGCTACCGCTGTGCGCGGGAGTCGCCGCGGACACCACCGCCGAGGCGGTGACCCTGCTACGGGCGCGCGGCGTCGAGGTCACCGAGTAGGGTCCGCGGTGCCGTAGTCCGACAGTTGTCCGATCAGTTCTTCGGCATAGGCCAGGTTCCGGGCCAACTTCGCGGACGCCTGCCGGGCACGCTCATGACAGTCGGCCAGGTGGCGTCTGGCATGGACCTGCCGCTCGGGGTCCGACGACACGTCACCGATCACGTCGAGGGCGTCGAGCAGCTCACGCATCTCCTCAAGTGTGAAGCCCAGCGGCTTCATCCGCCGAATCGACAGCAGGCGATCGATATCTCGGGCGGTGTAGAGCCGGAAACCACCGGCCGAACGCGCCGAGGGGGTCACCAGACCGACCTCGTCGTAATGTCGGATCGTCTTGATGGACAACTCGGTTCGGGCAGCGACATCACCGATCTGCAAAAGCTCGCCCACGGTACGCACCCTAGTGGGCGGACTCCATGCGACCACTGAGACGGGCATGGCGCTGCGCACTGTTGTCGTTCATCCCGATGATGGTGACATTCTTACCCTTGGCCGCGTACTTGGTGGTGATCGCATCCAAGGTGGCCACCGTCGAGGCATCCCAGATGTGCGCCTGACTCATGTCGATGACGATGTTCAGCGGGTCGGCTTCGTAGTCGAACTGGTATATGAGGTCGTTGCTCGATGCGAAGAAGAGCTCGCCTCGGACAGCGTAGACGCGGGTGTCCGCATCGCTCCCGGCATCGGGGTCGGACATCTCGACGACCTCGGTCAGATGTGCGACGCGGCGGGCGAACAACACCATGGCGGTCAATGTCCCGACCCCGACCCCATAGGCGAGATTGTCGGTGGCCACCGTGACCGCGACCGTCGCCAGCATGACGGCAGTTTCGCTCTTGGGCATGCGACGCAACGTCTTCGGGTGCACGCTGTGCCAGTCGAGAGTGGCCACCGACACCATGATCATCACGGCTACCAGGGCTGCCATCGGAATCTGCGCGACCAGGTCACCGAGGCCGACAACGAGGGCAAGCAGGAACGCGCCGGCCAGGAAGGTGGAGATCCGGGTACGGGCACCCGAGACCTTGACGTTGATCATGGTCTGGCCGATCATCGCGCAACCGCCCATGCCACCGAACAGACCGGTGACCACATTGGCCACCCCCTGACCGATTGCCTCACGCGACTTGTTCGAGGGCGTGTCGGTGATGTCGTCGACGAGTTTGGCCGTCATGAGCGACTCCAGCAGACCCACGACCGCCATGGTCAACGCATAGGGCGCGATCACCCCCAATGTCTGCCAGGTCCACGGCACCTGCGGAATCAGCAGCGACGGCAGGCTGGAAGGAAGCTGCCCCTCGTCGCCGACGTTCGGCACCGACCAGCCCGATCCGATCGTGGCAGCGGTCAGCACGACGATCGCCACCAGTGGGGCGGGGATCGCGGTGGTGATCCTGGGCAGCAGGATCATCAGCAACATCCCGACCGCGACCATCGGATACACCAGCCACGGAACACCGAGCAGGTGCGGCACCTGGGAGACAAAGATCAGGATGGCCAGCGCGTTGACGAATCCGACCATGACGCTGCGCGGGATGAACCGCATCAGACGGGCCACCCCCAAGCCGCCGAGGATCACCTGGATGACACCTGCCAGCAGCACCGCCGCGATGAGGTGATCCAATCCGTGGCTGCGCACCAAGGGCGCGACCACCAGCGCGACAGCTCCCGTCGCGGCGCTGATCATCGCCGGCCGGCCTCCGACCAGGGCGATGGTGACCGCCATGGTGAACGAGGCGAACAGTCCGACGCGGGGGTCGACGCCGGCGATGATGGAGAAGGAGATGGCCTCGGGAATCAACGCCAACGCCACCACCAGGCCGGCGAGGACCTCGGTGCGCAGCCGTCGTGGTGAGCGCAGTGCGGCCAGTACAGACTGTTCCCGCGCAGGGGTGATGGGCACGAGGGCTCCTCGAAAAGCTGGTGATGTGGTGCGCCACGTTGCGCCAGATGTGTTGGACGGAAACACTGTTCGCGCCCGCTTCACCAACCCTACCCCGAGGGGAGAGTTGCGGGGAAATCGGCGAGTCGGATCGACCGGCCGGCCCGCTCATCAGCGCGCCTGCAGATAGCTCTGTAACAGAGGTAATGTGTGGGCCATGCGCACCCGCACCGATCTGGCCGGCGAACTGTTCGGCGTGGTCGGACGATTCCGTCGCCAGCTGCGCCGATCCACGAAAGGCACGGCCGGCGGATTCGACCACGACGGTCTGACCCAGTCACAGACCGAGCTGTTGCGACTCGTCGGCCGCCGCCCCGGGGTGTCGGTGCGCGATGCGGCCGCCGAACTCTGCCTGGCCGCCAACACCGCCTCCACGTTGGTCTCCCGACTCGCCGCCGACGACCTGCTGATCCGTTCGGTGGACAGCAGCGACCGTCGGGTGGGCCGGTTGCGGCTCACTCCCGCCGCGCAGCAGATCGCCGACCGGTCCCGCGAGGCCAGGCGCACCGCACTGGCCGGGGCGCTGGACCGACTCGACGACGACCAGATCGCCGCACTCACCGCCGGACTGAACGTCCTCACCGAGCTCACCCGGATCCTGCAGGAGGACAACCCATGACCGCTGCGGCCATCGACTGTCGCGGGCTCACCCATCGCTACGGCAAGTTCACCGCGGTGGACGGGCTGGACCTGCTGGTCCGACCGGGCGAGACGGTCGGCCTGCTCGGGCCCAACGGGGCCGGTAAGACCACCGCGATCCGCGTACTGACCACCCTCACCCCGATCCAGCAGGGGCAGGTCCACATCTTCGGCCTGGACGCCCGTCGCGACACCATGGACATCCGATACAACATCGGCTATGTGCCGCAACAACTTTCCATCGAAGCGGCACTGACGGGTCGGCAGAACGTCGAACTGTTCGCCCGCCTCTACGACATCGGCCGCCGGGACCGCGCCGCCCGGGTGGCCGAGGCGATCGACGCGATGGGACTGACCGAGGTTGCCGACAAGCCCGCGGGCAGCTACTCCGGCGGTATGGTGCGTCGCCTCGAGCTCGCGCAGGCACTGGTGAACCGCCCCTCGCTGCTGCTCCTCGACGAACCGACCGTCGGTCTGGATCCCATTGCCCGCGACAGTGTCTGGGACCAAGTCGAGCGTATGCAGCAGGACTTCGGGATGGCGGTGTTGCTGACGACGCACTACATGGGCGAGGCGGACGCCCTATGCGACCGGGTGGTCCTGATGCACCACGGCCGGCTGCAGGCCGAAGGCACCCCGTCCGAGCTGAAGTCGACCGTCGGCAAGGATGCCACACTGGAGGACGTGTTCCGCCACTATGCCGGCTCGGACCTCGACAACGCGGCGCCGGCCGGCCTGCGGGAGGTCCGCGCCGCCCGAAGGACGGCCCGCCGTGTCGGTTGATATCCCCGTCCCCCTGATCCGGGCCCCGCGCGGCTGGCGCCGGATACCCGGAATCGGCTCGCGGATGGGCGCATTCGCCCTCGTCGAGGTGCAGAAGCTGCGGCACGACCGCACCGAGCTGTTCACCCGTATGGTGCAGCCCGCCCTGTGGCTGATCATCTTCGGTCAGACCTTCAATCGGCTCGGCGTGATCGACACCGGCGACGTGCCGTATCTGGCGTTCCTGGCACCGGGGATCATCGCGCAATCGGCACTGTTCATCTCGATCTTCTATGGCATCCAGATCATCTGGGACCGCGACGCGGGCATCCTGGCCAAACTGATGGTCACTCCGGCACCACCGTCAGCCCTGATCACCGGGAAGGCGTTCGCCGCCGGGGTGCGTTCGGTGGTGCAGGTCATCGGTGTCGTCGCGCTGGCGTATGTCATCGGTGTGCACATGACGGTGAACCCGTTGCGCATCCTCGGCGCGATGGCGGTAGTGATGCTCGGCTCGGCGTTCTTCGCCTGCCTGTCGATGTCGCTGGCCGGGCTGGTGCGCAACCGGGACCGGCTGATGGGCATCGGCCAGGCCATCACCATGCCGCTGTTCTTCGCCTCCAATGCGCTGTACCCGGTGGAGGTCATGCCCCAGTGGCTGCGCTGGCTGTCGGCGGTCAATCCCCTGAGTTATGAAGTGAATGCACTGCGCGGCCTGCTGATCGGAACGCCCACCAATGCGGCGTTGGACATCGCGGTGCTGGTCGGGTCGGCGGCGCTCGGAGTGCTCACCGCATCGGCGCTGCTGCGTCGGCTGGTGCGTTAGTTGCCCAGCAACCGGTCCAGTGCACCCAGCGGGATCGGCAGCCAGGTCGGGCGGTAGCGCGACTCGTAGCCCACCTCATAGACCGCCTTGTCCAGCTCGTAGGCCACCAACACACCGGCCGAATCCCAAGGATTGAGTCCGCCGACCGAGGCGTACCCGTCGCAGAAAGCCTTGCGGTTGCGCTGCACCCACTCGCGCGCGGCCACTTCGAGGTCGGCGTCCTGGACAGTCAGTAACCGTTGCGAGGCAACGTAATCGTAGGAGCGCAGCATTCCCGCCACATCGCGCAGCGGGGAGTCCGGGCGGCGGCGCTCGGCCAGCGGCTGCCCGGGTTCGCCCTCGAAATCGATGATCAGCCAGCCGGCGGGCGTGTGCAACACCTGACCGAGGTGCAGATCGCCGTGGACACGCTGTTGCGGGGTCGGCTCGTCGGCGACCTGCCGATAGCACTGCTCGATCTGGGCGAGGCGTGCGGCGACCTCGGGCACCGACGCGGCCACCGACCGGGCCCGATCGATCAGCGTCTGTGCCGGGAACGCGGTCATCCGGCTGCCGAGGGTCTCGGCCAAGGACAGGTGCACCGAGGCCACCGCCTCGCCGAGCAGGTGTGACTCCTGAACGAAATCCGCCTCCGCCGAACGCAAATCCTCGGTGCGCCGCTCTGCCACCGACCAGCCGTCGGATGAACCCTTGGCGAAGACGCTCACCATGCCCAGCGTGTACTGCTCACCCTCCCAAGCGATGTCATAGGAGCCGAGCAGTGCGGTGATATGCGGATTACCAGCCAGCGCCCGGGTCAGTTCGATATCGGGGTTGATGCCGGGGGTCAGCCTGCGGAATGCCTTCATGATCGAGTGGTCGCCGAACACCACGCTGGTGTTCGACTGTTCGGCGCCCATACTGCGCACCGGTGTCACCGGACCCCACTGGACGTCGGGTTCGGCCGAGAAGCTGACCGGGCCGATGGTGGCGGATTCGCCGATCAGGCCCAGCAGTCGGCCGGCCACCTCGGGATCGGTGAGGGCGTCGTATCCGGTACGGCCGGCATCGGTGCCGATCGCGGTGTGCTCGGCACCGGAGTCCCAGCGCACCACCACCTGATACCGATCGACGGACCCGTCGGCGTAGTCGACCTCGAGCAGGACCAGGTCGAGGTCCTCGCCGAGGGGCACCACCGTCGGGCGGACGTCGGTCAGATAGCGGCCGCGCCCGCCGTACCACCGCTGTCGGGGTAACCACTGGGCGAACGGCAAGGTCATCGCTTCTCCAACGTAGTCGCGGGGCGGCCCGGATGCCGTGCCCTTCCACCCTCGTACCCGACTGTGCGCCCACATACACCCGCCCCGGGTTTCGGTAGGGTGCCGCTATGGCTGATCTGCGCGACCACGGCGATCCGGGAGACGCCCCGTCGATCCCGCCACCGACGGCCCCGGTGAGCGACGCCACCCGCCCTTCGGCTGCGGAGGAGGCGCGCACCATCGCGGCGTCCACCAACACCGCGACGCTGGCCACCCTGACCTCCGACGGTGATCCGTGGGCATCCTTCGTCACCTACGGTCTGCACGAGGGCGCACCGGTGCTGTGCGTGTCCAACCTCGCCGAACATGGCCGCAACCTCGCCGGTGACCAGCGGGCCAGCATCGCCATCGTCGCCCCCGAGACGCCGGACGACCCGCTGGCATCGGGTCGCATCACGCTGGCCGGTGTGGCCGTGCGGCCCACCGGCGCCGCGCTGGACGCCGCCCGGCAGGCCCACCTCGATGCGGTTCCCGCCGCCAAGTACTACATCGACTACAGCGATTTCACGCTGTGGGTGCTCGACGTGCAGCGGGTGCGCTGGGTCGGTGGCTACGGCCGGATGGACTCCACCACCGGGGCGCAGTACACCGCCGCCGCACCCGACCCCGTCGCACCGCATTCCGCGGGCGCCATCGCCCACCTCAACGCCGACCACGCCGATGCGCTGACGGCCATGGCCAGGGCGCTCGGTGGATATCCCGATGCCACCGCCGCGACCTGCACCGGGGCCGACCGATACGGCCTCGACCTGCGGGTGGACACGCCCCGCGGAATCGCCTACACCCGGGCCGGTTACCTCAAGCCCATCGATGGCATCGGTGAGTTGCGCGCCGCCGCAGTGGAACTGACGCGGCGGGCCCAGCGGGGCTGAACCGTTCTCACACCGCCCCGGCGCGGTGCAATACGATCGCCGTATGCAACGTCCGGACAGCTGGCAGGCCGCCTTCGATCTGATTCGCACCCGTGCCCACGAACGGCGCGAGGAGCCGTTCAAGCTGGTCAGCGGCCAGCTGAGCCATGACTACATCGACGGCAAGCACGCCATCGACAACGGTGAGCGGCTCACCACCGTCAGCCGCGCCGTCGCCGATCTGGCCGCCGCACACGGTATCGAGTTCGACGCGGTCGGCGGGTTGACCATGGGTGCCGATCCGTTGGCCCACGGCATCGCGATCGTCACCGGTGCGGCCTGGTTCTCGGTCCGCAAGGAACAGAAGCAACGCGGCCGCGAACAGTGGATCGAAGGCACCCGGCTGTCCCCCGGTGACCGGGTCCTGCTGGTCGACGATGTGATCAGCACCGGCGGATCGACCAAGAAGGCCTACGACCGGGTGCTGGAGGCCGGTGTGACGGTCACCGGAGTGATCCCGATGGTCGACCGCGGTGATGTCGCGGCCGAACTGTTCGGCGGTCTCGGTGTGCCCTTCGCGGCCCTGGTCTCCTATCGGGACCTCGGCATCGACCCGGTCAAGGCCGTCTGACCCGCGACCCCCTACTCTGCGACGACGAGCACGCCGCCCGGTTCCAACCCCACGGTGACCCGATCGCCCGGCGCGAACGCCCGTGCCGCCGAACTGTTCATCTGGGCATAGAGCGCCGCGCCGTCCGCCGCCGTCACGCTGACCCGGGATATCGCGCCGAGGAACGACACCGCGACCACCGTCGCCCGCCCCGCCGGATCGGCCTGCACGGTCACCGATTCCGGGCGCACCATGGCCACACCGGCGCCGTCCACCGAGCCGGGTAGCGCGGGGACCGACACGTCGAGCAGGCCTGCCGTGCCGCCGGACACCGTGGCCGCCACCTTGTTGCTGAGCCCGACGAAATCCGCGACGAACGGGGTTGCCGGGTGGGCGTAGAGCTCTGCCGGCACCGCCAGTTGCTCCAACCGGCCGGCGTTCATTACGCCCACCCGGTCGGCAACGGCCAGCGCCTCCTCCTGGTCATGGGTGACGAACAGCGTCGTCGTCCCCACCTCCAGCTGGACCCTGCGGATCTCGTCACGCAGCTGGGTGCGCACCTTGGCGTCCAGCGCCGAGAGCGGCTCGTCGAGCAACAGCACCCGCGGACGCACCGCCAGCGCACGTGCCAGCGCCACCCGCTGCTGCTGACCGCCGGACAACTCGTCGGCATAGCGCCGCGACTGGGCAGACAACCCGACCAGTTCCAGCATCTCGGCCGCCCGCGACCGCCGTTCGCCGGCACCAACCCCGCGCATCTTCAGCCCGAAAGCGACATTGTCGAGCACCGTCAGATGTGGGAACAGGCTGTAGGCCTGGAACACCATCCCCATATCGCGCTTGCTCGCCGGCACCCCGGTGATATCGCGGCCGTCGACGAGCACCGATCCCGACGTCGCCTCCTCGAGGCCGGCCAGGATGCGTAGCGCGGTGGTCTTGCCACAGCCCGACGGCCCCAACAGTGCCACCAACTCCCCCGGTTCAATGCGCAGGTCAAGCCCGTCCAGGGCGTTCACCGTCCCGAAAGTGCGTGTCAGATCCTGTAATTCAACAGCCACGCTCATGAGTGTCCGCGCCGCCTCTTCCGTCCGGTCAGCAACGACAGCCCCAACAGCAGTCCGAAGCCGAAGATCAACGTGGCCAGCGATGCCGCCACCGATGTCGGGCCGTCACTTCGGCCGAGTTCGACGATCTGCACCGGCAGCGTCTGGAATCCGGACAGTGAGGCCACGGTGTACTCGCCGAGCACCACGGCGATCGAGATGAAGGCCGCCGACAGGATGCCGGTGCCGATATTGGGCACGATCACCCGCACGATCGTCGACGTCCAGCCCGCCCCCAGCGACCGGGCCGCCTCCGACAACGTCCGCAGATCGATCGCCGACAGCGCCGAATCCAGCGCCCGGTAGGCGAACGGCAGCACCAGCACGATGTAGACGAAAGTCAGCGTCAGCGCCGACTCCCCGAGCAGGTAGGTCACCCACAGGTACACGTTGCGCAGCCCGACGACCACCACCAACGCGGGAATCGTCAACGGCAGCAGGCACAGAAACTCCACCAACCGATTCGCCCACGGGGCCCGCAGCCGAACCCAGATCATGGTGGGGACCAGCAGCGCCAGCATGGCCGCCACGGTCAGCACCGACAGCAGCAGCGAGGTGACGATCGCGGTCAGCAGCGCCTCATCGGTGACCAGATTCGCCCAGGCCGCCATGGTGCGGCCGCCGCCGAACGGGTCACGGGTCGCGAAATCGGCCATCGCATAGAGCGGGAACAGGAAGAAGGCACCGAAGGCCAGCCACAGCAGGATGCGTACCGGTCGGATCATCGCAGCCACCGGGCGGTCCGGCGCACCAACAGGTTGTAGGCGATCATCACGATGGCGACCACCACGATCATCTCCACGGCAAGGGCATAGGCCAGCCCGGCCTGACCGAGCACCACCTCACTGGTCAACGCCGCCCGGATCAGCAGCGGCACAATCGGACTGCCCTGACTGACCAACGCCGCCGCGGTGGCATACGCGGCGAATGCGTTGGCGAACAACAGCAGCGTCGAGCCGAGAAAGGCCGGCGTCAGCAAGGGCAGTGCCACCGCACGCCAGTACTGCCAGGTGCTCGCCCCCAGACTCACCGCGGCCTCACGCCACTGGGCGCGCAGGCCCTCCAGGGCGGGCAGGAACACGATGACCATCAGCGGGATCTGGAAGTAGGTGTACACCAGGATCAATCCCGGCAGGCTGTACAACCAGCCGCCCGGCGCGATGTTCACACTCAACAGGTGCTGTAACCACAGCGTGAGCACACCGTTGATACCCACCGTCGCCAGGAACGCGAAAGCCAATGCGACACCGCCGAACTGGGCCAGCACACTGGACAGGGCCAGCACGGCGCGCCGGATCAGCGAGCGCGGCGGGCTGCTCAGGATCAGCCAGGCCAGCACCGCGCCGCCTACCGCCCCGATCAACGCGCTCGAAGCCGAGAGCACCAGACTGCGCACCAGCGCGGTCAGCGGCGCCTGGCCGAACAACGCGCCGACGAGTTCGAGGGAGAACCTGCCGTCCACGACGAAGGCGTTGACGATGACCGTCACGGTCGGGATCAGCAGGAAGACCGTGACCACTGCCAGGAACGGCAGCAGCGGCAGGGTCTGCCGGAGGTAGCGCACTTCTCAGCCGATGGCCTTGGCCCAGTTGGCTTCCAGATACTTCGTCGCGGCCGCGTTCTGCTCGACGGTGACGAAGGTGGCCGCACCGTCGACCGGGGGCAGTGTGCCGTATGTCTCGCGATCGATGGTGCCGTGGGTGACCATCCAGTCCGCGCGCACCGGCCGTGCGCCACCGCCGAGGTACAGGTTCTGCCCCTCGTCGCTGTACAGGAACTCCTGCCACAGCCGCGCTGCCGCGGGATGCGGCGCGTCTTTGTTGATGGCCTGGAAGTAGTAGCCCGCCACCGCCGCGTTGGGTGGGATGACGACCTTCCAGCCCGGAACCTTCTTGGACTGTTCGACATTGAGGTAGTCCCAGTCCAACACCACCGGTGTCTGCCCGGAGGCGATGGTGGCCGGGGTGGGGTCGACCGGCAGGAAGTTGCCCGCCTCGTTGAGTTTCCGGAAGAACTCCACCCCGGGGGCGATGTCATCGGGGGAACCGCCCTGGGACACGGCGACCATCATCACGCCGGAGAACGCGGCCCCGGCCTGGGTCGGATCACCGTTGAGTGCCACCTTGCCCGCGAACTCGGGCTTGAGCAGGTCGTCGACACCGGCAATGGTGGGCACCTTGGTGGAGTCGTAACCGATGGACATGTAGCCGCCATAGTCGTTGACCCACAGACCGTCTGGATGCTTGAACGAGTCCGAGATCTCACCGAAGTGCTCGACCTTGTACGGCGCGAACCTGTCGGTGTTGGCCAGTGCCACCGACTGCCCGAGATCGAAGACATCCGGTGCGGTACTGCGGCCCTTCTGCTGTTCTGCGGCGTTGATCTCCTCCTGGCTGCTGGCGCCGGGTTGAGCCGAATTCACCTTGATGCCGTACTTGTCACCGAAGGTCTTGATGATCTGGCCGTAGTTGGCCCAGTCATCGGGCAGGGCGATGACGTTGAGTTCGCCCTCGGCCTTGGCCGCCTCGATCAGGCCCTGGATACCGCCGAAATCGGCTGCCGAGGTGGCGGTGCGGGCATCGCTGCCACCGCCGTCGGTGGCCTGGTCCTTCTCCGGCGGTGCACAGGCGACCAGGCCCGCCCCGACGAGCACCGCCGCGGCGACTGCCATTCCTCGTCGCTGCGTGCGACCGGTCGACGAAATCAACATGTGGGAACCTTCCGATGGGCAGACGACCGGTTGGTGGCCGTGACCTGACATCTCGGTGAACGAGGTCCGACGCTACCGGGTTCTACGATCGGAGGATGGCCGAACCGCACGCCCTGTTCGCCGGCGCACCCGTCGCCGCGTTGTCCACCGCCGACGACCACGGGGTGCCGCATCTGGTGCCGGTGGTCTTCGCCGTCGAGGGCGACACGGTGTACACGGCGGTCGACGCCAAGCGGAAGTCCACACAGCGCCTGCGCAGGCTGGCCAATATCGAGGTGAACCCGCGGGTGAGCCTGCTGGTCGATCACTACGATGACGACTGGTCGGCGCTGTGGTGGGTGCGCGCCGACGGCACGGCCACCGTGCATCACGACGGTGAGCAGATGGCAATCGGATACGGGCTGCTTCGCGCGAAATACCCGCAGTACGAACGCACCGCGCTCGACGGCCCAGTGGTGGAGATCAAAGTCCACCACTGGGCCGTCTGGCAGGCCTGATTACAGCAGGCCGAGCAATTGCAGGTCGGTGACGTACTTGACGATCACGTCCCGGCTGACATGCGGAATATCCTTGTCCGGGCCGATTTTCGCTTCCTGCACCGCCGTGCGGAACACATCGGTGGGTGCCATGGCGCCGTTCACCGGCTGGCCCGGGGTGGTGTAGTTGTGCAGCAGCGGCAGCAGTGAGGCCTGCCGTTGCCGGTCCGGCAGCGTCCGCAAGGTGGCACCGAACTGCTCGAACCACGCCTGGTAGTCGTCGATACGCCGGATCGGGTGTCCCGCGTCGACGAGCCAGTCGACGAACTCGTCGAGACCGAGACCGTCATCGTGCGGGTTCATCACGTGGTAGGTCTCGAATCCGTCGGTGACATCGGCACCGAGGGTCGAGATGGCTTCGGCGATGAACTCGACCGGCAGGCCGTCATAGTGGCTGCGCTGCCGATTGCCCTGGGCGTCAAGCTGATTGAACGACTTCGGGGCGATGCCGGTGGCCACCAGGCTCAGCATCATCCTGGTGAACATGTCCGGCAGGTTGAGCTGACCGGCGTAGCTGGTGTCGGCCAGGATCATATCGCAGCGGAACACCGAGACCGGGAGCCCGAACTGCTCGTGTGCCTCGCGGAGCAACACCTCACCCGCCCACTTGCTGGCCCCGTACCCGTTGGCGTAGCTGTCGTCGAGCACCCGGGTGGCGCTGATCTCGCGGATATCGGCGTCCTCGACGAAGCGCCCCGGCTCGATACCCGCCCCGACACCGATGGTCGAGACGTACACGAACGGCTTGATGCGGGTGGTCAACGCGACGCGAATCAGCTCGGCGGTGCCGAGGGCATTGGGCCCGAACAATTCGTTGTAGGGCAGCACGTGGTTGACCAGGGCCGCCGGGTCGACGATCAGGTCGACCGTGTCGGCCAGCCGCTGCCAGGTCTGGCGATCCAGTCCGAGATCGTGCTCACCCTTGTCGCCGGCGAGCACCTCCAGGTGTTTGTCTGCCAGTTCCCGGTAGTGCGCAACGAGTTTCGGGTCACCCGTGTCGAAGGTGGCATCCAGGCGGGCGCGTGCCTCGGCATCGGAGCGGGCCCGCACCAGGGCGATCACCTTGCCGTCGACGAGGTTCATCCGTTCCAGCCACTCCAGGGCCAGGTAGCGGCCAAGGAATCCGGTGGCGCCGGTCAGCAGGACGGTGCGGACATTGGTCGCCGGGCCGGCGAGATCGCCCGCGGCCGCCAGTGTCTCGGCATCGATGAACTTGTCCAGGGTCAGGTCGGCGGCCCGAGCCACCGTGGCGTCCTTGCCGTGCACCGAGGCGAAGCTCGGCCGCAGGCCCGAACCGGAGCGCTGCGTCTCGATGTGCGCGGCGATGGAGGCCAGATCCGCTGTCGGACTGACGATCACGCTGACCGGCACCTCGACGTCGAAGATGTCGGCCAGCAGGTTGCCGAACGTCAACGCCGACAACGAGTCACCACCGAGATCGGTGAAATGCACATCGGGTGCGATATCGGAGCTGGCGGCGCCGAGCAGTGCCACGGCGGCACGGCCCACGGTCTCCAGCACCGGCGCATCGGCACCGGTGGCCCGTAGTGCCTGCAACTCGCCGGCCTGGCCGTCGGCCAGATCGGTGTAGAGCTGCTCCAACTCGGCGCCGTAACGCTCCTTCAGTTTCGGCCAAGCCAGCTTCTTGATCCCGGTCAGCAGCCCGTTCTCGGTGGTGAACTCCTGTGTCTCGACCAGGAAGTCGCGCGGGAGTTCGTAGCTCTGCAGGTCAGCCTTGCGCGCCGCCGCCTTCAGGGCGTCGGCGATCTCGGCCTTGGTGGCAGCGGGGTCGGTGGGCACCACCACGGCCAGCAGGTAGGGCCGGGCGCTGTTGCCGTAGATGTAGATCTGATGCACCAGCGGCGCGGTGTTGAACACCGCTTCCAGCTTGGAGACGGTGACGAACTCACCCTGGGACAGCTTGAGCACATTGTTGCGCCGGTCGATGTAGGCGACCTGGTCGGGGCCGAGCTCGGCCACGATGTCACCGGTCCGGTAGAAACCGTCCTCGTCGAAGACCGACGCCGTGACCTCGGGGCGCTTGTAGTAGCCCGGGAACAGCTGCTCGGAACGGATCAGCAACTCGCCGCGCGGATGTGGCACATCGGTCGAGTGATAACCCAGTTCGGGAACATCGACCAGCTTGTACTCCAGCACCGGCGGCCGGCTGATCTGACCGTCGACGAAGACCGCACCGGCCTCGGTCGAGCCGTAGCCCTCGACCAGGTGCAGATCCAGCAGCCGCTCGACCCATGCCTTGAGTTCGGGGGAAATCGGCGCCGATCCGGTGAGCGCGCTGACATAGCGGCCGCCCAGCAGATTGGTCCGCATATCGGCGAGAATGTCGGCCTCGGAGCCGCCGTGGGCGGCGCGGCTCTGATAGTCCTGGAACAGCATGTCCCACACCCGTGGGACGAAGTTGAGCTGTGTCGGGCGCGTCAGCGCCAGATCCTCCAGCAGTGTGGACAGATCGGCTCGGGCGGCGAAATTGACCACGCCGCCACTGGCCAGCGATGCGTAGAGGATGCCGCGTCCCATGACGTGGCTCATCGGCATGAAGCTCAGCACGATCGCCGGAACGTGCCCCTGGCGGGCATCCCAGTGCGAGTTGATGGCCGGTCGCCAGATGTCGGCGACCTTGCCCTGCGGGTACATGGCGCCCTTGGGGGCGCCGGTGCTACCGGAGGTGTAGATCAGCAGCGAGAGCGGATCACCCTCCTGCGCCGGGATCGCGACGTCCGGGCGTTCGGCTCCGGCTGCGATCACCTCGTCGAGGGTCGCCAGGGTCTGCCCGTCGAGCCGGGCCGTGGCGGCGGCGATCGCCTCGCGGTCGTCGTCGACGGCGGGGTTCTGGTCGAAGACCACCACGGTCGCCACACCGGACTCCAGCGCCAGCGTCACGGCGTCATCGAGATGGTTCACATCGGAGGCGATCAGCGCCGGTTCGGTCTCAGCGACGATCGGGGCAAGGGCGGCGGCCGTCGCACTGGTCTGCAGCGGGACCGAGACCGCCCCGAGCTGGGTCAGGGCGATGTCGATGACCGTGAAGTCGACGCTGCCGAAACCGAGAATGGCCACGCGGTCACCCGGGCGCACGGTGTCGGACCAGGCGTTGGTGACGGCACGGACGCGGTCCCACAGCTGTCCGTAGGTGATGGTCTCGAAGTGGCCGAGGAGCTCGGCACGGGTGCGTCCGGTGGCTTCGTCGGTGACCAGTTGGACGGCACGGCTGCCGAGCGCGGGCCGCTCGGCGTACCCGGTCAGAACGGTGCGGATGATCTCGGGCAGGCGCATCTCGGGAGCGGCGACGGCGTCGGCGATGGCGGGGTCTGGTGCCGCGGCGGCGAACTCGGGATCGGTGGCGTACAGGTCGGCCAGGCGCTGCTGGTCATCAAGATTTTCGGCGAACATCACACTTCCTCGGATCTACTCACGACGTATTGCAACGGCCGGGGACCTCATCGTCCTCACCGACCAACGCGTACAACGTTAGCAAAACTAAAGATATGCCCGACCGCCACAAGCTGCGGATTTCCTGCCAAAAGGCTGTCAGGATCGGTGTGCCTGGGCTTCCAACCGTTCCTCGTAGGCGCCCTCGTCACGGCCCAGCGCGATGGTGGCCGCGGTCATGGCCAGGACGGCGATGGTGAGCACCACGGTCTCCCACCGGTTGGCGTTGAGGGTTTCGCCGAGGAGGAACACGCCGAACAACACCGCGGCGATCGGCTCGACCACAACCATGGTCGGGACCGACGTCTGCAGCGATCCGGCGTGGAACGCCGACTGCTGCAGCAGGGTGGCGAGTACACCCAGCGCGACCAGTGCGTAGGGCACCGGAGTCGCCAACACCGCGACTGCACTTCCGCGGTCCAGCAGGAACATCAGGATCTTGGTCAGCACCGCGACCAGACCGAACATCACGCCGACCGCGACCGCCAGGGGCACCGCACGTTTCCAGCCGGTATGGCGTACCGCGAACACCACGCATCCGATCACCAGCACCGAGCAGATGGTGATGACGACAGCCACCGTCGGCGCCGGAGCCACCTGCTCGTTGACGCGCGGGTGGGCCAGCGGGACGAACACCGCCAGGGATGCGGTGAGCAGCAGCGCCCACAACCAGGCGCCGCGTGTCACCCGCCGGTGCGCCAACCGGGCGCTGAGCGGGAGGGCGAACAACAGCGCCGACACCAACAGGGGTTGGACGACGATGAGCGATCCGTTGTCCAGCGCCAACGCCTGGAAGACGAACCCGGCCACAGCCGCGGCCGTCCCGGCCCACCACAGTGGACGTCGCAGCAGGGTCGCGAACATGACGGTGCTGACACCGTGTTCCTCGGGTACGTCGAGCGTCGCACGCTGCCGCACCACGATGCCGATGGCGGCGAAAATCGCTGCGCACAATGCGAACACAACGACGAGCAGCTGGTCGATCACCGGCGCGGCCTCATCGTCACGCCACCACCCTAGGTGGTGACGACCGCCGATGCCCGGGCCGCTGCTAGCTCTCTCCGGCGGGCGGCTCCGGTGCCGTGTCCGCCCCCGACGGCCCGCTCGACGCGGCCCTGCCCGGCTCGGGTTCTTCCGGCGTGCGCACCTCGATACCGTCACCGCCCTCGTGATCCGTCTCGTGGCCTGCAACGTCGGCAAGGCCGGTGGGGTCCGCGGGGTCTGTCGGGTCGGCAATGTCGGTGTCATCAAGCGACTCGGTCTCGCGCCCGGCCGTGTTCACCCGCGCACCGAACCCGGCCCGCAGCCCGCGGGTGCGCTCGACGATCGGGGCCGACGAATCCACGGCGGTGGTATCGGCCACCGGTTTCGGCTCGAGTGCTGCCGGTGCCGGCTGTGCCGGGGCCTGCGATGCGAACATCGCGCCGAGCGGCGGAAGGAGCGCAGCTCCGGTCGGTCTGCTGTAGTCGGAGCGGTCGTATCCGAGTTCGACCAGTGCCCGCAGCGGCCGCTCGATGGCGTCGAGCAGCAGATCCGGCAGTATCCCGCGAAGGGGCATCAGCAGCGGCAGGCGTTCGGTCGGGATCAGGTAGTAGGTGGTGTCGCCGCGCTGCTGGTAGTAGTGCGGGTCACCGGTGTCGATGCTCGACAGCGCCGTCGCGTCGAGATCCTGGGTTCCGCCGTGCAGATAGATGATGCCGAGGATCGCGTTGGCGGTGGCCAGCAGGTTCAGCGGATAGGTCGGGAAGTCCGCCCACCCGTCGTACTGGCGGGCGATGTCCACCGTGGTCCCGGCCCCGGGCTGCGGGTCGCGCACCACCGGGGTCGGACCGCTGAAGGTGATGTCCAGCAGTGGCACGTACAGGCCGCCGAACCGCGCCATGATCCCGCCGTTGGGCCGCCCCGGATTCTCGACGAGGACGTAGTTGACACCGTTGGCCCGGTGGCCGCCCTTGTAGGCGGAGGCGACCACCGCGCCCTGCGAGTAGCCGAACACGGTGTCACCGGCGACCGGCTGCTCGCCGAGGTTGGCCACCCCACGCCCGACCGAGGTGTTCCAGGTCGCGTCCCGCAGGCCACCGGAGGAGAACGGTCCGATGGCCGCGGGGTAGTCCACCTGCCGGAAATCACCTGGCGCGCTCAGCCCGGCGCCGGTGTACATATCGGTGGCGAAATCCTGCGGTGACTGGTGCCCGGTGGTGTTCCCGATCCGGGTGCCCTCCAGGTAGTAAGTGCTGCTCGCCAGCACCGGGGCAGCCTGCGACAGTCCGACCGCCAGGGTCAGCACCGAGGCCAGCCCCACGACATGTGTTCTGGACAACCCGGCTCCGCTCGCTCGGAACAACGATTTCGCCGGATGCTACTCCGAGAAAGTTTGCTGAGCGGCGGATCGCGGGTCGTCCGAACGGCTTAATCCGTTTTCTGCTTCGAGGGCTCGTCATTCTTTTTGTCGACCACCCTTGTCTTGTACAGGCTGGCGACAGTGGTGATGACGAGCGTGACGATGATGACACCGAGGCTGGCCAGCGTCGGGATGGTCGGCACATGCACGGGTTCGCCACCGTTGATGAACGGCAGCTCGTTCTCGTGCAGGGCGTGCAGCACCAGCTTCACGCCGATGAAGCCGAGGATGAACGACAGCCCCTGGGACAGGTAGACCAGCCGCTTGAGCAGATCGCCGAGCAGGAAGTACAGCTGGCGCAGACCCATCAGTGCGAACACGTTGGCCGTGAAGACCAGGTAGGGCTCCTGGGTCAGGCCGTAGATGGCCGGGATCGAGTCCAGCGCGAACAGCAGGTCGGTGGTGCCCAGCGCGATGATCACCAGGAACATCGGGGTGATGACGCGCTTGGAGTTCTCCTTGACGGTGAGCTTGAGCCCGTGCCATTTGTCGGTGGTGTTCAGGTAGTTGCGCGCGAACCGGACGACACCGTTCTCACCGTCGTCGTCGTGGTCGGTGTCCTTGGCCAGCTTGATGGCGGTGTAGATGAGGAAGGCACCGAAGATGTAGAACACCCACGAGAACTGTTCGATGGCGACGGCGCCGAGCGCGATGAAGATGCCGCGGAAGATCAGCGCCAGGATGATGCCGACCAGCAACGCCTGCTGTTGGTAGATCCGCGGCACCTTGAAGCTGGCCATGATGATCAAGAAGATGAACAGGTTGTCCACCGAGAGGCTGTACTCGGTGAGCCATCCGGCAAAGAATTCGACACCGTACTGGCTGCCGTGGAACGTCCAGGTCCAGATGCCGAAGGCGATCGCGAGACCGACGTAGAACGTCAGCGCGATCGAGGTTTCCCGGGTGGACGGCTCATGCGGCCGGCGGCCGAACACGAGGATGTCCACCAGCAGGACGCCCAGTGTGACGGCGAGGGTGATGCCCCACTCGAGGGTGGACACGTTCATATATTCAGGACCTCCGGTCGTCGATCAAACGGCCGAGGTCTCTTCCGCCTGCGCAACGTGACGCGGGCCCGCGGCACCGGTCGTCCGAATGTGAACGACGTGATGACGACACCGCAGCGCAGGAGTACTCCCCTCGTGGCCGATTCTGTCAGACGTTCCCGTCCTGAGCGAATCGAACCCTGCCCGGTTACCCCTCGCCGGCGGTCGCGGTGCTCGTGACCGTGCTCGTCTGGAAGGGGTCGACGAAGAACGGGTTCTCCTCCGAGGTGGTCTCGGTGGTGGTGGTGCTCGTGGTCTCGTCGGTGGTGCTGGTGGTGGTGGTAATCGTGCTTGTGGTGGTGCGAGAGGTCGTCGTCCGCGACGTCGTCGGTGAGGAGGTCGTCGGTGAGGTGGTGCGGGACGTGCTGGTGTCCGGATACACCTGGGGTCCGCCGGTCGGATCGACCGAGCTCTCCGCAGTGTTCAGCACCGCATAGATCAGCACGCCGATGGCCAGCACGCCGGCCACCCCGGCGCTGACGATCGCCCAGGATTCCTCGTACCAGGGAACCGGCGTCTCGGCGCCGGCCCGGTCGCCCGCATCGTCTGTCACAGGCGCTGATGGTAACGACGTTTCACCCCCTGACGACCGAATCGCCCCGCACGACGACATCCACCGGGGTGAGCGGTCCGTGGGCCGGGCCCGTGAGCACCGCGCCGTCCAGACCGAAACTGCTGCCGTGGCAGGGACAGATCACCTCCGCACCGGTCACCTTGGACACGGCGCAACCGGCATGCGGGCACACCGTCGAGAAGCCCCTGATCCGACCGGGTTGTTCCTGGGTCAGCACGATGCCGTCGACGACGAGTGCCGATCCGACCGGCACATCGGCGGTCTTGGCCAATTCGGTGTTCTCGGCCGGCTCGCTGGGCGTCTGCGGGGCGGCCGAAGGAGCCTCCGCGGATCCACACGCCGCGACCGCGCCCAGCGCGCCGACCGCCATCGCGCTCCCGACCACCATCTGCCTACGCCCCAGGGTCATAGCGGTCATTCTGCGCCCGGGACCGCCGTCTCAGCGGCGAAACACCACCCATCGCATCGCGCTGTACATGAAGACGGCCTCGCAGCAGCCTGCCGATAATCGCGCCAGGTGGTACTGCAATCCGGCCGCGACCAACGAGGTCGGCAGCGCGACGATGAACAACAGGTAGTTGATCGCCACCACCGCCGCATAGACCGCCAGCTGTGGGCCGACGGTGGCGTGGGAGCGGAAGTTCAGCGTGCGGTTGAGGACGTAGGCCAGCGCGAAGGCGCAGACGTAGCCGACCGTCAAGGCCACCGGCAGCGGCGCGTCCATGCCGCTGTAGAGCAGGGTGAGCAGGGCCATGTCGATGCTGAAGGTGAAGCCCGCGATCAAGCCGAAGCCCAGAAAGGTCGGCGCGACAACCGAACTCAGCCCCCATGGCAGCCGGCCGACGATTGCCGCACAGATCCGGTGGAAACGTTCCACCCGACCGCCGGGCACCGTTTCGGCCGTCACGGCCACCACTGTGGCATCGGCAGGTGACGGCGTCGTTATCGGTGCGCTAACGGATGGCGAGGGTGGTACCCGTCTCCTGTTCAGCGAACTGGACCAGCCGCGCTGCGGCGGCGTAGTCACAGGCTTGCACGGATCGGCCGATGAGCACCGGCACCCCCTTGAGTCCGAATCGACCGTCCACCCCGACATAGCTGCCGGGCGGGATCGGCTCGGTGATGCAGTACAGCGTGGTCGCCGCCCCGGCCGCGGCGTCGTTGGCCAGGGGGCCGGCCACCAACTTCACGCCGCGGGCCACGAGCCTCATCACCGGGGTGTCCGACAGCGCAGGCAGATTGGAGTCGACCCAGCCCGGGTGGGTGAGCTGGCTGGTGATCGGCGATCCGGCCTCCCGCAGCCGGCGGTCGAGCTCGAGGCCCCACAGCATGACGGCGAGTTTGGACGCCGCGTAGGCGCCCATCACGGTCCACTTGTTGGTGCGCAGGTGCATGTCCGACAGCCGCAGGGTCGCCGACTCGTGTGCCTGGGAACCGACGTTGATGATCTGCGACCGCACGCGGTCGAGCAGCAGGTTGGTCAGCGCGAACGGCCCGAGCAGGTTGGTCGCGATGGTCGCCTCGAACCCGTCCGCGGTCTCGGTGCGGTGCTGGAACAGCGCGCCCGCGTTGTTGATCAGGATGTCGAGGCCGTCGATACCTGCCTCGACGAGGCGGGCCGGAAAACCCCGCACCGACGACAGGTCGGCGAGATCGAGTCGGACCACCGAGGTGCGGCCCCCGATCTCCTCGGCGCGTCGAGCGCCGAGTTCGGTGTTGCGCACCGCCATCACCACATGTGCGCCGGCGCCGGCCAGAGCCGCCGCGGTCGCCAGCCCGACACCGTTGGTGGCTCCGGTCACCATCACCGTCTGTCCGGTCATATCGCCGAGCCGAGCAGGGTTCCATGAGAAGGCCATAGACGTCAGGTTAGCCGCGCTGAATTTTGGTACCGTTCGCTATGCTTCACGGGCGTGACCAGCGCGATCATTATGACTGGCTGACCGCATATCTGGCCGCCAGAGATCTTCAGGTGCCCACCTCGCGCGTCGTCGCCGCGCTCATCGGATCCCTGGGTGTCATCTCGGTGCTGGTGACGGCGATGAGCTCCGGTCTGCAACATTCCTTCCGGTTCGCCCTGGCGGTCGTGCTTTTGGTGGTGTGCACCGCGATGGTGCTCATGTGGTCGCGGTCGGACTGGCCGCCCAGGTGGCAATCCCAGGTGTGTCTGGCCGCCGGGACCGTACTCATCGCCGCGACGTGTGTCTCCGATCCCGATCCGGTGCTCGGGTTGCTCGGCTCGGTCGCGTTCACAGTGACCACCGGGTATGCCGTCATCTTCCATTCCCGGAGATGGCTCATCGGGGTCTGGGTGGTCCAGTTGGCGACCCTGATCGTGCTGGCCTGGCGGCTGGTGTCCATCGACTACGGCCTTGCGGTGGCCAGCGTCGTGTTCGTGGTGCTGATCAATGCTTTCATGGTCTTCGCGTGCGAATTGGTCCTGCGGCTCATCGGGTCGGAGAAGCCGCACGGTGAGATCGAACCGCTGACCGGTCTGCTCAATCGCGACGCCTTCTACGACAGCGTTGCGACGCTGATCGGATCGCGCAGCCGCCACGACGACCGGTACCTGATCCTGATCGTGGTGAATCTGGACAGCTTCTCGCTGCTGACCGCGATGTCCGGCAAGACCGGTGGTAACCGTGCCAGGGTCGCCATCGGACAGCGTCTGCGTGAAACGGTGCGTGGCGACGCGGTGATCGGCCACCAGGGTGATGCGGAGTATCTGGTCGCCGACGTGTTCACCACCCCCGACCCGACCCCGCTGGCCGAGCGCATCCTCGGCACCATCAAGTCGGCGCCGTATCAGCTGACCGCCAGCCTCGGCGTGGTCAGTACTCCGCTCAAGCCGCTGACCGAGCAAGCCTCCCATGACGTGCTCGACGAGTTGCTGACCATCGGCACCGGGGCGATGTACGAGGCGCGCAAGTCCGGCGGAAACCAGTTCCGGCTGCTGCTGTCCCCCGCGTTGGCCAGTACCGACGGCGATGATCCCGACGACCGGCCGGAGATCGAGCGCTCGGCCTGACGGTCCGCCCGGCTCAGCCGACCAGCAGCCTGCTGCGGAACAGCTCGAGCACCTGGTCCAGCGCGGCCCGTGTCGGGGTGCCCGGCTTGTCGATCAGATGCTCGGTGAGCACCGAATGGGCCGACATCATCGCGTCGGGATTGGCGTCCGAGCCACTGAGCTCCACTGCGATGAATCCGTCACCGAGTTGTTCACGCAGGAAATCGAATCGTTGGGCGGGCACCATCGTGTCGGAGTCGAAGCGCAGGCCCAGCACCTTCAGACCCCGGGCGCACCGTCCCTTCACGATCTCCAGGTCGGCGGGCGAGATGTCGATGGAGTTCTTCTGCGCGGCGGTCAGCGCTATGGGCATCGACGGCTGCGACAGCACCGGTGCGAGCAGGATCTCGTCGGTGGCCATCGCCAGGGCGTAACCGCCGGTGAAGCACATGCCTACCGCGCCGACCCCCGGACCGCCGCAGCGCGTGTACTCGGCACGGGCCAGCGCGCGCAACCAGCCGACGACCGGTGACGTGCGGCCAGTGGCCCAGGTGGTGAACTCCTTGCTGATGCAGGCCGGCACCATCGAGGTGGCCAGCGCCTTCACCCCGGCCAGCTTGCTCGCGTTGGGGTCTCGGCCCGGCACCCCGAACAGGTGGGGCAGCACGGCGGTGCAGCCCAGCTCGGCGACCTGCCGCGCGAAGGCCGCGACCTTGGGGGTGATGCCGGGCATCTCGGCGATCACGATGACCGCGGGACCGCTGCCCTTACGGAATACCGTGCGGGTCTTACCGTCATGGGTGAACTCGGTGCGGTCGAAGTCCGCGAGATCGTCATCCGACACGGCTGTGCTCCTCTGCTGGCGAACCGTTCGACATCCTCGGCCACAGTATGTCTGCCGTCATCGGGTGGCCGTCATCAGGTGTAGGGATCGACGATCTCGGCGTGGGCCGGTTCGGTGCTGATCTCGACGGGGCGGCGCAAGCGCTGGGCGTCGAGCACCATCAGCGCGACGTGCAGCGAGGTGCGTGACTCACCGTCGTCGAGGTCGACACCGAGGGCGGCCTCGATCGCGGCGAGCTTCTTGTACAGCGCGGGCCTGCTGATGTGCAGTCGCGCGGCCACCGCCGCCTTGTTACCCGCCAACCGCAGATACTCGCCGAGCACAACGATATTGGCCTGATCGCCGGCCAGCAGCGCCTTGAGCTCGCTCTCGGCGAACGCCTGCACGCGGTGGTCGCTGCGCAGCAGCGCGATCAGTCCGCGTAACCGGACGTCGGCGGCGCGGTAGTACGGACGGTGCGCCTCGTTCATGGCCAGCGCGACCTCGGCGATGTGGGCGGCCTCCCCCATCCCGTATATCGCATCGATCACCCGGTTGACCGAATCGCCCACTGCCAGTGCGCTGTCCGGCACGGCCTCGACCCGGCGGATCTCGCGGCGCAGCTCGGCCCCCAGCGCGCTCAGCGCACTGTCCGCCGGTTGGGTGACGCTCAGGGACAACACCATCCAGATCTCACCGTCGCGCCGCACGGAGAACAGTCCGGTATGTCCGGAGGCGTTCACCGCGTGCATGACGGTGTCCAGCAGCGAGATGTTGTGGCGTTGCCCGACAACGGGATCGGTGGCCGGGATGGGCCGGTCGATGCGGACCGCGGCCGGCACGTACCGCGCGGAGGACCGCAGGCCCAGCGCGTGTGCGCGGGCGGCGACCTCGGCCTCGTCGGTGATGCGGCTGCGCAGCACATCGTCGATCAGTCCGGTCTGGGCCTGGTGGGTGAGCCCGGAGCGGTCCCGCTCGATCATCCGGTGCAGCGCCAGCGCCACCCCGGCGCGCTCCAGCACCATCCGGGTGCGTGACGCGTCGGCGGATCGGCGCGGCACGATCAGGCGTCCCCATTCCTGGGTGCGCGGACCGACCGCGGTCGTGGTCCAGTGTTCGGCCTCGGCGGTGCGACGGGATCGCTGCTCCCAGTCCCGCAGCAACACCGCGGTGGGCCCTCCCCCGGGGACGCCGGCCACCGCGAGCACCCGGTGTGCCAGATCCTCGAGGACGACGGGCTCGTCGAGCATGCCTGCCGCGGCCTCCACGATTCCCTCCAGCGAGGCACGCTTCATGCTCAGGTCGGTGAACGTCTCGTGCACGCGCCGGTCGAAGTCGACCCGGTCGAACTGGTCGGTGACGATCATCCGGTGCACCGCCTCGGTGATCTCGACGAACCGCACCTCACGGTGCAGCGCGACCAGGGCCAGGCCGAACTCCTCGGCGTAGCGCCCGGCGTCGGGGGGTAGCGCCGCCTCGCCGAGTTCGACGACGATGCCGAGCACACCGGCGGCGGCCATCCCCTGCAGATAGCGCCGCGGGTCGGCGCGTAGGGCGGCACCGGTGGTCAGCACCAGCTCGCCGCCCTCCACCAGGGCGGACAGGTCGGCGATATCGCTGACGTGCACCCAGCGGATCGGGTCGTGGAAGCGGCGCGCGCTGAGCACCTCGGGCTCTCCGCGGTGCAGTACCGGTAGGCCGATGACATCGGCAACGGTCAGCTCCATTTACACACTGTAACTACATAGGCGAAATCGGAGACATTTTGTCGGGGTCGGACTGTGCGCTGGGTCCCACACTGAAGTCACCACCCACAGAAAGTGAGCGCATCGCGATGCAGGCCACCATTCAGCACTGGCTCAACGGCACCTTCTTCGAAGGCACCTCGGGGCAGACCGCGCCCGTGACGAATCCGGCGTCGGGTGCGGTGACCGGTCAGGTCGCCCTGGCCTCGGTCGAGGATTCCCGGGCAGTCATCGAGGCCGCCGCCGCGGCGTTCCCCGCCTGGCGCGACACCTCCCTGGCCAAGCGCACCCAAATCCTCTTCGCCTTCCGCGAACTCTTGAACGCCCGCAAAGGCGAACTCGCCGAAATCATCACCAGCGAACACGGCAAGGTCGTCTCCGACGCCCTCGGCGAAGTCGCCCGCGGCCAAGAAGTCGTCGAATTCGCCTGCGGCATCCCCCACCTGCTCAAAGGCGGCTACACCGAAAACGCCTCCACCAACGTCGACGTCCACAACATCCTGCAACCCCTGGGGCCGGTCGGCATCATCTCCCCGTTCAACTTCCCCGCCATGGTCCCCATGTGGTTCTTCCCCCTGGCCATCGCCGCCGGCAACACCGTCGTCCTCAAACCCTCCGAAAAAGACCCGTCCGCCTCACTGTGGCTGGCCAACCTGTGGAAAGAAGCCGGCCTGCCCGACGGCGTGTTCAACGTCCTGCAAGGCGACAAGACCGCCGTCGACCAAATCCTGACCCACCCCGCCATCAAAGCCATCAGCTTCGTCGGGTCCACCCCCATCGCCCAGTACGTGTATGCGACCGGGACCGCGGCCGGCAAACGCGTCCAAGCCCTCGGCGGGGCCAAAAACCACGCCGTCATCCTGCCCGACGCCGACCTCGACCTGGCCGCCGACGCCATGGTCAACGCCGGCTTCGGCTCCGCCGGGGAACGCTGCATGGCCATCTCGGCAGCCGTGGCCGTCGGCCCCATCGCCGACGACCTCGTCGCCAAGATCACCGAACGCACCATCGGATTGAAGATCGGCGACGGCACAGGCGACTCCGACATGGGCCCGCTCGTGACGAAGGCACATCGGGACAAGGTCGCCTCCTACATCGACGCCGGCGAAGCCGACGGCGCCAAAGTCGTCGTCGACGGCCGCAACGTCACCGCCGACGGCGGCGCAGACGGCTTCTGGCTCGGACCCACCCTGCTCGACAACGTCACCCCCGACATGAGCGTCTACACCGACGAAATCTTCGGCCCCGTCCTCTCGGTCCTACGCGTCGACACCTACGACCAAGCCCTACAACTCATCAACTCCAACCCCTACGGCAACGGCACCGCCATCTTCACCAACGACGGCGGCGCCGCCCGACGCTTCCAAAACGAAGTCGAAGTCGGCATGGTCGGCATCAACGTCCCCATCCCCGTCCCCATGGCCTACTACAGCTTCGGCGGCTGGAAAGCCTCCCTCTTCGGCGACACCCACGCCCACGGCACCGAAGGGGTGCACTTCTTCACCCGCACCAAAGCCATCACCACCCGCTGGCTCGACCCCTCCCACGGCGGCATCAACCTCGGCTTCCCCGAGAACGCCTGATCCCTCCCCGGCGAGCGTGCGTGTCTGCACCCCGACACGCCCCTCGTGGATGGGAGTCCACGCACGCTCGCCGGGGAATCCGTTACCCGCTGCCGCCGCACTGAGTGAAAGATGGACCTATGACGACCACCCCTGACATCGCGACGCTGCCGAACGGTCTGACCGTCGACGACGCCCGCGCCGAAGCCGCCCGCACCTATGAACTCGACCGCGCCCACGTGTTCCATTCCTGGTCCGCGCAGGCGCAGATCAAGCCGATGACGATCGTCGCGTCGGACGGCTCCTATGTTTGGGATGGCGAGGGCAACAAGCTGCTCGACTTCTCCGGTCAGCTGGTCTTCACCAATATCGGGCATCAGCACCCGAAGGTCGTCGCGGCGATCCAGGCACAGGCCGCCAAACTGTGCACCATCGCGCCCCAGCACGCCAACGACGCCCGCTCGGAGGCAGCCCGGCTGATCGCCGAGCGCACGCCCGGTGATCTGAACAAGATCTTCTTCACCAACGGCGGCGCCGACGCCGTCGAGCACGCCGTGCGGATGGCCCGGCTGCACACCGGCCGCTACAAGGTGCTCTCGCGCTACCGCTCGTACCACGGCGGGACCGACACGGCCATCAATCTGACCGGCGACCCACGTCGTTACCCCAACGATTACGCCAGCGCCGGCGTCGTGCACTTCAACGGACCGTTCCTGTACCGCTCGTCGTTCCACGCCGAGAACGAGCAGCAGGAATCCGAGCGTGCGCTGGACTACCTGGAGCGCCTCATCCAGCACGAGGGGGCGACGTCGTTCGCCGCGATCATCCTCGAGTCGGTGCCGGGCACCGCGGGCATCATGGTGCCGCCGCCCGGCTACATGGCCGGTGTGCGGGAGATCTGTGACAAGTACGGCATCGTCATGATCGCCGACGAGGTGATGGCCGGATTCGGCCGTACCGGCGAGTGGTTCGCCATCCAGAACTTCGACGTGACACCGGATCTGATCACCTTCGCCAAGGGTGTCACCTCCGGGTATGTCCCGCTGGGTGGCGTCGCGATCAGCGAGAAGATCGCCGCGACATTCGCCGACCGCGCCTACCCCGGTGGGCTGACCTACTCCGGCCATCCGCTGGCCTGCGCGGCCGCGGTCGCGACCATCAACACGATGGAGGACGAGGCAATGGTGGCCAATGCCAAGCGCATCGGCGCCGACGTGCTCGGTCCCGGCCTGCGCGACCTGGCGGCCAGACACCGCTGTGTCGGCGAGGTGCGCGGCCTCGGCGTGTTCTGGGCCGTCGAGCTAGTGGCCGATCAGCAGACACGGGAACCGTTGGCGCCCTACGGCGGATCGAGCCCGGCCATGAACGCGGTCATCGCGGCGTGCAAGTCCGGCGGACTGCTGCCGTTCGCGAACTTCAACCGCATCCACGCCGTTCCGGCCTGCAACATCAGCGATGACGAGGTCCGCGAGGGCCTGGCCATCCTGGATGCCGCGCTCAGCGAGGCCGACGCCGCGCTCTAGGGACTCACACACACATCGATGGTCGTGCACCCACCCGGGTGCACGACCATCGACGTTTCAGAGCGGTGTTTCAGGCCAGCAGGTATCCGCCGAGCCGTTCGCGCGCCTCGTCGGGGATCGGGGTGGGCCCGTCGTCATCGAGCATCACCAGCACGGTGTCGCACAGGCTGACGCAGGTCTGGCCGACGAACAGGGCGGTGGACGCCACATAGGATGTGCGGCCGAGCTTGCCGATACCCAGCCCGGTCTCGATGGTCGCCGGCCAGTGCACCTCGGCAAGAAAATGCACGACGTTGCTGGCCGACACCAGCCGGACCGTGCGCGATGCCGGCTGGTAGATGTCGGGGAAGATGTGCTCGTTGAACTCCGCACGAGCGGTCTCGTGCAGTGACTCCAGGGCAAGGTTGTTCACGTGTCCGTTGGCGTCGACGTCACCGTATCGGGCGATGGCCAGCCCGGTCACCGGGTAGAGAGCCTTGTCCGAGCGGGTGGGGTGCGGGCGCTGGATGGGTGCGACGAGGGACTGATCATGCTGGCTCATATCGGCGCAAGTAGATCACGACGTAGGGTGACGAGCATGGTCGACCTGCATCCCGCGATGACGGTCCTGGAGCCTCTGCTGGGTATCTGGGCCGGGCCCGGCGCGGGCGAGTACCCCACGATTCCGTCTTTCGAGTATCAGGAGTCGATCACCTTCGGTCACGTCGGGAAACCGTTCCTGTCCTATAACCAGCACACGCGTTCACGCGCCGACGGACGACCGCTGCACGCCGAGACGGGTTACATCCGGATACCCGAGCCCGGCCGGGTCGAATGGGTGTTGGCGCACCCCACCGGCATCGTCGAGGTGATGGAGGGGCCATTGCAGATCGGCGACGACGGTGCGCTGACCATGACGATGACCTCCACCATCGGCCGGTCGTCCTCGGCCAAGGATGTCAGCGCCATGGCTCGCACCTTCACACTGCGCGGTGAGGAGCTGAGCTACACCGTCCAGATGGCCGCCGTCGGCCAACCACTGCAGCACCACCTGTCCGCGGTGCTGCGCAAGGACGCCCCGTGAGCGTTCACGAGGGTCGCATCCAGGTGACCGACGACCTCGACGCGATCACCGATCGGGGCATCGAGGATACCGATGAGGTTGATTCCGGTGCGGTGGAACGGATCTGGGATGCCGCCACGCACTGGTACCGGGCCGGTATGCACCCGGCCATCCAGGTCTGCCTGCGCCGCAACTCCAAGGTCATCCTCAATCGCGCCATCGGACACGCGTGGGGGAACGGGCCGCACGATCCCGCCGATGCCGAGCGCGTCCCGGTGCGCACCGATACGCCGTACTGCGTGTACTCCGCCGCAAAGGCGATCACCACCACCGTGACCCACATGCTGGTCGAGCGCGGCGCCTTCTCCCTCGAGGATCGCGTGTGTGACTACCTGCCCGACTACACCAGTCATGGCAAGGACCGCACCACCATTCGGCATGCGCTGACCCACAGCGCCGGCATCCCGTTCGCCACCGGGCCTCGTCCCGATCTGAAGCGGATGGACGACAGCGAATACGCGCGTGAGATGCTCGGCCGGATGAAGCCGGTGTACCGGCCCGGTCTGGTCCACATCTACCACGGTGTGACGTGGGGTCCGCTGATGCGTGAGATCATCTCGGCGGCCACCGGACGCAGCATCCGCGATATCCTCGCCGAGGAGATCCTCGATCCACTCGGTTTCCGTTGGACGAATTATGGTGTTGCGCCCCAGGACGTTCCGTTGGTTGCGCCGAGCCATGTGACGGGCAAGCCGTTGCCCGCGCCGATTGCCAAGGCATTCAAGACGGCCGTCGGAGGTACCCCCCAACAGATCATCCCGTTCTCCAACACGCCCGAGTTCCTCACCGGTGTCATCCCGTCGTCGAACACCGTCTCGAACGCATTCGAGTTGTCACGGTTCGCCGAGATCCTGGTCCGCGGTGGGGAACTCGATGGGCACCGGGTACTGGCGGCAGACACGTTGCGCCGGGCGACGGCCGAAGCCCGGCGGCTGCGCCCGGATCTCGCGACGGGTTTGCAGCCGATGCGCTGGGGCACCGGCTACATGCTGGGGTCCAAGCGGTTCGGCCCGTTCGGTAAGGATGCCGGTGGGGCCTTCGGGCATACGGGGCTGACCGATATCGCGGTGTGGGCCGATCCGCAGCGCGCGTTGTCGGTGGCGGTGATCAGCAGCGGCAAGCCGAGCGGCCACCCGGAAGCCAAACGTTATCCGGCGCTGCTGGACCGGATCAACGCCGAGATCCCGCGGATCGCCTGAACCTCTCGGCTGCTGTGAGCAGCCTCACCCCCCGGGATGCATGCGCTTTCGCCGCTTCGTCACGACCAACAGTCAGCAACGAAGCGAGAAAGGACACCGATCATGGCAGATATCACGAACAAGGCAGAGGAACTCGCCGGCCGCGCCAAGGAGGCCGCCGGCGATCTGGTCGGCAATGACGACCTGAAGGCCGACGGCGCCGCGGACAAGGCGACCGCACAGGTCAACCAGGGGCTGGACGCGGTCGCGGACAAGGCCGAGGACGCGGCGCAGGCCGTCACCGAGAAGGCCCAGGATGCCAAGCAGGCCGTCGCGGAGAAGACCGACGAGGTGAAGCAGGTCGTCGCCGAGAAGGCCGACTCCCGTGTCGCGATCGCGGTCGTCGCCGGCTTGGCCGTCGTTGCCCTCCTGGTGGTCCGCCGCAATCGTGGGAAGTCACGTCGGCAGAAGCACCCGGTGGCCAAGAAGGTCGTGGCGGCGGGTGTGACCAGGGCCCTGACGCACTGAGTTCGCCCGTACGACTGCTCAGACCGATGCCATTGCCTCGAGAGCCTCGAAGCGGGCAAGCACCTCGGCCTGCAGCACCGCGACCGCCGGGTCGGACGCTTTGCGGGGTCTGGGCAGATCGACGTCGATGACCTCGTGGATGCGTCCACCCGGCGCGAGCACCACGATCCGATCGGACAACTGCACCGCCTCGGTGACGTCATGGGTGACGAACATGACGGTGCGCCGGGACTCCAGCCAGATCCGTTCCAGATGCTCACGCAGCGTCCGCGAGGTCATCGCATCGAGGTGGCTGAACGGCTCGTCCATCAGCAACACATCGGGTTCGACTGCGAACGCGCGGGCGATACCGATCCGCTGCTGTTGGCCACCCGATAGCTGCGCGGGAAACCTGTTGCCGCAGTGACTCAGTCCCACCAGGTCCAGATAGTGTTCGGCCCGTTCCTGCCAGCCTGCACGCTCGTGCTGCACGAAGCCCAGATTCGCCATCACGGTGCGCCACGGCAGCAGTCGGGGATCCTGGAACACATAGCCGACGCGGGCGTCGTCGGAGCCCGAGCGCAGGCGCACGCTGCCCGAGGTGAGCGTCTCGATCCCCGAGACGATATTGAGCAGTGTGGTCTTTCCGCTGCCCGACGGCCCGACGACGGACACGAATGTCTCACCCGAGATGGTGAGATCCACCCCGTCGATGACGCGGGTGATGTCGCCGCGGCGGTCGGTGTACTCCTTGACCAGGTTCTGGATATCGATGGAGGCCATGGCTTTTCCTTAAGTTCGGTACGGTCGGGTGGTCAGGCGGTGCGCCAGCGGGTGGCGTAGCGCTCGATGGGTCCGAGGATCAGCAGATCGGCGATGACGAGCAGCAGGATGAAGACCAGCACCCAGGCCAGGAAGCCGTCGAGTTGGTTGGCGTCATACCAGTAACGGGACCGCCAACCTACACCGGAGGTGGCGCCGAACCACTCGGCAAGCAGCAGGCCGTTCCAGGCGCTCATGATGGCGAATCTGACTGCGGCCACCGTGGATCCGGCGACAGCGGGGACGACGATCTGCCGCAGCACCGTCGTCCGGGAGACCCCGAAAGCCCGCGCCATCAGCACCAGGTCGGCCGGTACCGCTCGGGTCGCCTTGGCGATGTTGACGATCACGAACGGCAACCCGGACAGGAAAGTTCGGCGAAGAGGTCGGCCGAGGACTTGCCGTCATAGAGTGCCCGCACCGATCCGTCGCGCAGTTCTCGAGCAGACAGGTCGGGGTAGCAGATACAGGCATCGATCTCACCGCGTGCCAACAGATTCGACAGGTTCTGGATATCGGCGACCACGATGTCGACATCGCTGGGGCGCTCACCCGCGGCGACGAGATTCATACCGTGCATCTGCTGCACGAGCGCACTCCATACCAACGTGCCCGACACGGTGGTGAAGACACCGAGTCGTCGACCCCGCAGATCCTCCAGCGACCGGGCGGGATCATCGGCACGGACCAGGATGCGGCTGCGTTCGGCGTTGTAGCGACCGATGATGACGGTCTCGCGCTGGGTCTGCTCTTCAAGGGCTGGGACCTCGAAGGAGGCCGAGGAGATGATGTCGGCGTGCCCACCGGCGAACAGCCCGAATTCGTCCCAGGTGGCGCTGGTTTCGATGGAGTAGCCGGTGTCGCGTTCCCATTCGTCGATGACCCCGGTGTCATGCATGTAGTCCCAGATCGGGTCGGGGGCAAAGGTGAACCGGATGACACCGTCCTGGGCCGAGCGGGATGAGGCCGGACCGCCGAGGCCTGCGGAGCATGCCGTGGCAGCGGCGATGGTGAGCGCGGATGCGAAGGCAACGGCGATCTTGGCGAGTCGGTTTCCTGTGATGGTCGTCACGAGAACACGATGCGGGTGACGTGGCCCGACCGACAATGTCGGCGGACACACTCTTGGCCCCACGCCTATGTCGGTGCAGACACCCGGTCCGGCGGCAACGGCGGGGCGTGCGGGACAGGCGTGCGTCGGATTCCACCCGCACCGGGGCATCGCGGTCGGTACTGTCCCGGGAACAGACAACAGACCGGAGACCCGTATCCCCATGACGCCGCCGTCCGCCGATGTGATCGTGGTCGGTCACGGACTGGCAGGTCTGGTGGCTACCCACGAGCTCGTCGAGGCGGGCAGACGCGTTCTGCTGCTGGACCAGGAGGGGCCCGTCGATTTCGGCGGTCAGGCCTACTGGTCGTTCGGGGGCTTGTTCATGGTCGACACCCCCGAACAGCGGATGTGTGGGATCCGGGATTCACGCGATCTCGCGTGGCAGGACTGGCTGGGTTCGGCGCAGTTCTCCGACGGCGACGATGATCATTGGCCGCGGCAGTGGGCCGCGCACTATGTCGACTTCGCCGCCGGCGAGAAGCGCCGCTGGCTGCGCGGACTGGGTTGGCGCGCCTTCCCGCTCCCGGGCTGGCCCGAACGGGGCGGGCACGGCGCACTCGGGTCCGGAAACAGCGTGCCACGCTTCCACATCACCTGGGGTACCGGCCCGGGTTTGGTCGATGTCTTCGCCCGCCGGGTGCTCGACGCCCAGGCGCGCGGTCTGGTCACCCGTCTGTTCCGCCACCGTGTGACCGGTCTGGACGCCACCGGCGGTCGCATCACCGGTGTCCACGGAACACTGCTCGAGCCGTCCCCGCATCGGCGTGGCGCGCGTTCGAGCGAGACCGCGGTGGGCGAATTCAGCGCCACCGCAAGCGCTGTGCTGTTGGCGACCGGCGGCGTCGGTGGCAGCCCGACGATGGTGCGGCGCCTGTTCACCGAGAGCTTCGGCACCTTTCCCGACGACATGCTCTGCGGCAACCCCGCCTACGTCGACGGATCGTTGATCGCCGTCGCCAAACGGGCGGGGGCGAAGATCGCCAACGAGAACCGGCTCTGGTTCTATCCCGATGGCGTCACCAACATCGATCCGGTCTGGCCCAATCACGGAATCCATATCACCGCGGGCCCGTCGGCGCTGTGGCTCGACGGCGGCGGCATCCGACTACCTCCGCCGCTGTACCCGAACTTCGACACCGTTGGAGCCGTCCGGTACGTGATGGCCTCCGGCCACACCCACTCGTGGCTGGTGATGAACGCCGAGATCTTCGCCAAGGAGTTCGCGATGTCCGGTCAGGAGCTGAATCCGGCGATCACCGGAAAGCACCCGTTGGCGGTGATACACGGTCTGCTGCGTCCTCGATTGGGCGGTTTCGCCGAGAAATTCCTGGACCGTGGAGCGGATTTCGTGCAGGCGGCCACCATCGGTGAGCTGGCCGCCCGGATGGCCGTCGACCCTGCTGTCCTGGAACGCGAGATCACCGCCCGCGACTCCCAGGTGGGTAACCGCTACAGCAAGGATCCCCAGTTCGCGGCGATCTACAACGCCCGCCGCTACTGGCCCGACCGTTTCCGCGTCGCCAAGCCGGGGCGCATCCTGGATCCGAAGGCCGGCCCCTTGATCGCGGTCAAGCTGCACATCACGACGCGGAAGACATTGGGCGGAGTACAGACCGATCTTCAGGGCCGAGTGCTGACCGAGACCGGGACCGTACTGGAGGGCCTCTACGCCGCGGGGGAGGTTTCCGGGTTCGGTGGAGGCGGGATCCACGGCCACCGTTCCCTGGAGGGCACATTCGTCGGCGGCTGCCTGTTCACCGGCCGCGCCGCGGGCCGCAGCATCGCAAGGAGTGTCGGATGAACATCGGGGAGTTCCTGCTTCGTCGGCTGGCCGAGGTCGGCACCACACACGCCTTCGGTGTGCCGGGTGACTACAACATGTCGTTCCTGGAGCAGCTGGAGGCGCATCCGACGATGCGCTGGATGGGTAACTGCAACGAGCTCAACGCCGCCTACGCCGCCGACGGTTACGCGCGCTCGGGAAAGCCGGGCGTGCTGATCACCACCTACGGCGTGGGCTGCCTCAGTGCGCTCAACGGGGTGGCCGGCGCGTACTGCGAACACATCCCACTGATCCACATCTCCGGCGCGCCACCCGCGCACGCGGTACGTGATCGTAAGTCGTTGCACCACAGCCTGCTCGACGGCGGTTATCGCAACGTCCACCGAGCGTTCGCCGAGTTCACCGAGTACTCGGCGACGATCTCGACCGATAACGCCGTCGAGGTCATCGACCACGCCCTGCGGGCGGCGTTCCGGTCACGGCGGCCCGTCCGCCTCGAGTTGCCCTCGGATCTGCCCCACGTCGACATCGCCACGCCCGAGGACATACTGACCGTCGGTGACGCCGAACCGGCGCACCGGGACGTTCTCGCGGCGGCCGGGCGGCTGTCCGAGATGTTGTCCGGGGCGCGCCGGCCGGTGGTGGTGTTCGATGCGGCCGCCGTGCGCTGGGGCGCCCTGCCCGCGATCGAGCGATTCTGCGCCCAGCGGGACATTCCGTACTTCTGCACCTTGCCCGCCGTGCACTACGCCGACCCCATGTCCGAGCAGTACCAGGGCATGCTGCCCGGCTCCGCGGGTCAGGCCATCTTCGATGACAGTGATCTGGTGATCACCTGTGGCTTCACCAGATCCGATGTCACCACCGCGTGTTTCACGCTGGACTTCTCGGGCAGGTCGGTCGTGCGGCTGGAGCCCACGTACACCCAATTGTCGGACAGCACCGTGTATTACGGCACGACCATCGACGCGGTACTGGGATCGGTCGATACCGCCGCCCGCCCGCGGTGGTGGCACACCACGCCGCGGGGCCAGGCCGACGAGCCCGACGGTGGCGAACTCACCGAGGCATTCTTCTTCGGGCAACTGCAACGGTTCCTGCGCGGCGGCGATGTGCTGGTCGCCGAAACCGGCACCTCGGCTCAGAACACCGTCGGGATGTCGCTGCCCGAAGGGGTCAGCTATATCAACCAATCGAGCTGGGGCTCAATCGGGTACGCGCTTCCCGCCCTGTTCGGTTCCCTGGTCGCCCGCCCGGACCGACGGCATGTGCTGTGCACCGGCGACGGTTCGTTCCAGGTGACCGCGCAGGAACTGTCCTCGGTCATCCGGCACGGGTTCGCGCCGGTGATATTCCTGCTCAACAATCGCGGCTACACCATCGAACGATCGATCCTGGGGGCCACCTCGGCCTACAACGACGTCGCCGACTGGGTGTACCCCGATGTGCCACGGGCATTCGGCATCGACGACGACCGGCTGTTGGCCGCGGTCTGCACCACGCGTTCCGAACTACGGGACGCACTCGCCGCTGCGGCGGACGCCGATCGCCTGGTGTTCATCGAGGTGGCCTTACAGCCGCTGGACATGACCGCGGCCACGGCCGCGGTCGGAGAAGCCACCCGCGTCTTCGATTACGGCGTGAACGGCCCGCCGAACCGGTAGCGGCCTCGCGGTCAGGCGCGCGACGCGGCGCGCACCAGCAGGCGCAGCAGCACCTGCCCGACCACCGCGAGCGGCGCCTTGACGAGCGGGAACGAGGCGGTCGAGCCGATCGTGTAGTCGATCTGCGTCCCGGTCCCGGACGGGGTCAGCCGCACCTCGCCGGTGTAGCCGGGGAACGGCGTGCCCGACAGCGCCTTGTAGCCGAAGACATGGGGTGCCTCGAAGGTGGTGACCTCTTCGACGATGTCCGGTCCGGGTCCGGGTGTGCTGATCCGGCGCACGGCCCCGAGTCCGTTGGGCTCGGGAGCGCCGGGGCGTCCCAGGGTGACGCTGATTCCGGGCCCCCAGCCGGCCATGCCCAGGTGGTCGGTCAGGGTGTCCCACACCTTCTGGATATCGGTGTCGACGGTGGCGTGCGCGGTCACATGCATGAACGCCATCCTGCCCCACCGGTTGGTAGACCCGCATACGTGACGTCGATCACTCTTGCCTAGGGTGGCTGCATGAGTGCGACAGCAGATGCCGAACGGGTCGCCGAACGTGCCAGGCGAGTCGTCGAGGAGCACGACCCCAAGGTGGTGCCCGTCCCGGAGTTCCTGGCCGCCTGTTACGACGCCGGTCTGGCGTGGGTGCATTTCCCCGAGGGCCTGGGCGGTATGGGAGTGTCTCGGGGACTGCAGGCCGTTGCCGACGCCGTCCTGCAGGGTGCCGGCGGTCCGATGCCCCTGGGGTTGAACCCGATGGGCTACGGGATGGCCGCACCGACGGTGCGGGAACATGCGCAATCCGAGGAACTCAAGCGGTTCTGGCTGCGGCCGCTGGCCAGCACCGAGGACATCTGGTGCCAGCTGTTCTCCGAGCCCGGCGCCGGATCCGACCTGGCCGGCCTGGCCACCTCGGCGGTGCCCGATGGCGACGAGTGGGTGATCAACGGCCAGAAGGTGTGGACCAGCCTGGCGCACCGCGCGCGCTGGGGCCTGCTGTTGGCCCGCACTGATCCCGGGGTCGCCAAGCACAAGGGGCTCACCTACTTCGTCCTGGACATGCACGCCCCCGGCGTCGAGACCCGACCGCTGCGACAGCTCACCGGGCAGGCCGAGTTCAACGAGGTCTACATCACCGACGCCCGCATCCCGGATGCCCACCGGCTCGGGGCGATCGGCAACGGTTGGGGTGTCGCGATGACGACACTCATGAACGAGCGCAGTGCGCTGGGCGGTAGCGGATCGCGGCGCGGTGCGGGCACCATCTCCGAGGCCGTCGGGCTGTGGGCGGCGCGCCCGGACCTGCAGACCCCGGTGCTGCGCGAACGATTGACCCAACTGTGGTTGCGCTCGGAAGCACAGCGCCTCACCGCGCAGCGATCACGGGCGACCGCGAGCGTCGGCGGCCCCGGCCCGGAGGGGTCGATCGGCAAGCTCGTCGGCGCCGAGCTCAACCAGCACATCTACACGTGGTGCATGGATCTGCTTGGCGCCGAGGGCATCCTGTACCACAGTTACGCGCTCGAACGCGATGACGACGGTGACTGTCGCGGTCCGATCCAGCAGCGTTTCCTGCGTAGCAAGGCCAACACGATCGAAGGCGGGACATCGGAAGTGATGCGCAACATCCTGGCCGAACGAATCCTGGGGTTGCCCGGGGATCTGCGCGCTGACGCGGGCATGCCGTGGAAGGAGATTCCGCGTGGCTGAGGAGTTTACGGATCAGCCCGACAAAAAGGCTGAGGAGTTTACGGATCAGCCCGACAAAAAGGCTGAGGAGTTCGTGTTCACCGATGAACAGAATCAATTACGGTCCGCGGTAAGGAAATTCGCCGCGGACAACTTCGGCGAGGCCAGTGCCCGGGCACACATGGAGTGCGAGCCGCGGTTCGACCGCGCGGTCTGGCGGCGGCTGGGCGCCGAGCTCGGCGTGCTCGGCCTCACGGTGCCCGAATCCGACGGCGGATTCGGCGGCACGCTGGTCGACCAGGCCATCGCGGTCGAGGAATTGGGTGCGGCATTGGCCACCGGGCCATTGTTCGGGACGGTCTATCTGTCGATCCCGGCGCTGGTGGCGGCACCGGCAGGGGCCGCGCGTGACGAGCTGCTGGGCGCCTTGATCGAGGGGGCCCGCACCGCTGCGTTCGCGGTGCCCGACCGGGCGGGCGCCTTCGATCCGGCCGCCGTCACCGTCTCGGGGACCGACCGACTCACCGGCACCGTCGCACGTGTCGTGGACGGTGCCGCCGCCGACGAGCTGCTCGTCGCGGCGCGTGGCGGCGGCGGGGTGTCGTTGTATGCCGTCGACGCCGACGCCGAGGGTGTGTCACGCACTCCGTTGGTCACCCTCGACCTGACCCGTCCGCAGGCCGATATCGCATTGCAGGACGCCCCGGCGCGGCTGCTCGCCGGACCCGACGAGGCCGTCCGGGTGATCACCCACGCCCTACAGGTCGGCTCGGCCCTGCTGGCGGGCGAGCAGGTGGGCGCCGCGCAGCATCTGCTCGATCTGTCGGTGGCCTACGCGACGTCGCGGTTGCAGTTCGGTAGGCCCATCGGCTCGTTCCAGGCGGTCAAGCACCGGTTGGCGGAGGGCATGGTCGACCTGGAGCATGCCCGCTCGGCCGCCTATCACGCGGCGTGGGCCATCGGGGACGGCTCCGACGACCCGGCGTTGGCGGCCAGCATCGCCCAGGCCGTCGCCTCGGCGGCCTTCAGTCGTATCGCCGCGGACACCATTCAGGTCCATGGCGGCATCGGTTTCACCTGGGAACACCAGGCACACCTCTATCTCAAGCGGGCGACCACCGATGCCGCTCTGCTGGGAAGTGCGGAGGCGCATCGCAATCGGGTTGCCGAGCTGGTGCTCGACACCGCCGAGCCGAAGCCGCCGCGGGTCGCGACCGGGCGTTAGCAGACATTCACGACCGGCACAAGGTGCTGGCGGGCCGAATTTTCGGACCGTACGGCTGAGTACAGCGGATGCCGAATTCCGAAGACTCAGGGGGTGCTCTCACCAACCCGCCGACAATTGCTGTTCGGTCTCGCCGCGGCCCCGCTCGTCCTGAGCGTGGGGTGCTCACGCACCACCGCCGCCGCCGAGCGCTCGACCCGTCCGCTGCCGATACCGCCGCAGGCCGATTCCACCGTCGTCGACGGGACCCGCACCTTCGTGTTGCGGGCGATGTCCGGGCACACCGAGATACAGCCCGGCGTGCGGACGGCGACCTGGGGATTCAACGGGTCCATCCTCGGCCCGACACTGCGCGCGCGCCGTGGGGAACAGGTCGCGGTGCGCGTGCAGAACGAGTTGGCCGAGCCGACCACCGTGCATTGGCACGGCATGCACGTTCCCGCGCAGTGTGACGGCGGGCCGCATCAGACCGTGCCGGCCGGTGGTTCTTGGGAACCCCGTTGGGAGATAAAACAACCCGCGGCGACGCTCTGGTACCACCCGCACCCGCACGGTGCGACCGAGAAGCACATCTACCGAGGACTGGCCGGGCTGTTCCTGATCGATGACGACACCGTCGACGGACTGCCGCGCGACTACGGTATCGACGATATCCCGCTGATCGTCCAGGACCGCAGGTTCACCGCTGCGGGAGCGCTGGACGAGTCCGACCCCACCGATATCGGACTTCTCGGTGACACGCTCCTGACCAACGGCATCACCGGTGCCCATCTTTCGGTGACCACGCAGCGTGTGCGGTTGCGTCTGCTCAACGGGTCGGGCGGCCGGCTCTACAATTTCGGGTTCGGCGATGATCGCCGGTTCCACATCATCGCCGGTGACGGCGGATTGTTGGCGGCTCCCGTCGAGGCCTCTCGCGTCCAGCTCTCCCCAGGGGAACGCGCCGAGATCGTCGTCGGTTTCCGGCCCGGTGAATCCGCTGCGCTGCAGTCGTTCCCCATCGAGAACCGGGCCGGACTGGCCGATGACGAAGCGGCCCGCTTCGGCGTGGACGATGCTTTCACCGTCCTGGCGATCCACGCCGACGACACGCTCGGTCGCAGTCCGGTATTACCCGCGACGCTGGCCGCGTTACCGGCGCTGCCCGATGATGCGGCGGCGGTGCGGCGGCAGTTCGACCTGCAATGGTTCATGATCAACCACAATCGGATGGACATGAACCGCATCGATTTTCACGCGACGGTGGATACCGACGAGATCTGGACCGTGCGCAACGTCGACAACTGGCCGCACAACTTCCACGTCCACGACACCCAGTTCCGGATCATCGACATCGACGGTGCCGCGCCACCGGCACACCTCGCCGGCTTCAAGGACACCGTGTACATCGCTCCGGCGCAACGGATGCGGATCGCCGTTCGCTTCACCGACTACACCGATCCCACGTGGCCGTACATGTACCACTGCCACCTGGCCTGGCACGAGGACCAGGGGATGATGGGACAATTCCTCGTCCTCGGCCCCGGGCAGCAGCCGGCGGGTCCGCCGGCAACCCCGATGGCGGGTCACACCATGCGCTGATACCCGTACACCGCGAGCTGTACCCGATTCTGGGCGCCCAGCTTGGTCATCAGGTTCGCGACATGGGTCTTGACCGTCGTCACCCCCAGATGCAGGCGTGCCGCGATCTCCTGATTGGACAAACCCTCGATCACCAGCGGCAGCACATCCTCTTCTCGTTCGGTCAGCGGGACCGGTTCCACCGCCGCGGTGCCGCGCGCGTCGACAGCGCGAAGTACCAAGCGCTGCAACACATGCGCCGACAACACCAGTTCCCCGGCGGCCACCCGTCGCACCGCGGCGAGCAGTTCACTCGGTTCGGTGTCCTTGACCAGAAACCCCGACGCGCCGGCGGCCAGCGCCGGGTACAGGTGCTCGTCATCATCGAACGTCGTCAACACCAGGATCTTCGAATCGGCCCGTGCCGAGCGGATCTGCTCGGTCGCGGTGATGCCGTCCACCCCTGGCATGCGGAGATCCATCAGCACGACGTCCGGCATCAGTTCAGCGGTGGCACGGACGGCCTGCGCCCCATCGGAAGCTTCCGCGACCACCTCGATGTCCTCGGTCGAATCGCAGAGCATCCGCAGACCCGCTCGCACCAGGCGCTGATCGTCGGCGATCACGACACGGGTAACCATGCCCGCACCTCCCATCCCCGCTCACCGCGACCGGAGCGGAATTCACCGCCCATGAGGGCCAACCGCTCCGACATCCCGACGATCCCCAGCCCACCCGCCGATTCGTCGCCACCGGCGTTGTCCACTCGGATGTCGATGCCACCATCGCGTCGTGTCACGCTCAGCGTCACCGGGCCCACGGGCTCGGCATGTTTCATCACATTGGTCAGCGATTCTTGGATCACTCGCAGCACCGTGAGCCTGGCCATCGCATCCAGACCCGTGCCGTCCCTGTCGATATCGGCGGTCACCGCGAAACCTGCGGCGCGGGTGCGTTCGATCGCGGCGTCGATCTCACTCCACAATGCTTCGGGTTCCACCATGGCGACCTCGTGCAGGTCCGGATCGCGCAGTGCGCTCTGCCATCTGCGGATATCGGCCAGTGCGTCCGCGGCCGTGCGGTGCACGTCGCCGAGTACCTCGGCGACCCGCGGGTCGGCACCATCGATCACGTGTTCGGCGACTCCGGTGCGCAGAACGATCGATGCCATGTGATGCGCGACGAGGTCATGCAGTTCGCGCGCCATCGCGGTGCGCTCCTGGGCGCGGACCTGCGACTGGGCGGCCGACCTTATCTGACGTTGGCTTCGCAGATACAGGCCGAGCAGCAGGGGGAGCCCCAAAGCCGCTGCCACCGTGGTCAGATCGGCCGCACCCCAGCGCTGGGCGTGGTCATCGAGCTCCACACCGAGCAGCAGCGCGGCCAGCCAGGCTGCACTTGCCACCGCCACGACCCTGTTGCTGTCCACCCGGGCGGTCAGATCGGCCAGCGCGATCGCGCCGAGATAGGGCACCACCCCCGACAGGCCCCAGGCCTGATCGGCGAACATCGGCACCGCAAGTACCGACAGGATCAGCGATACCGGCAACGGCCGGCGCTCACCGCAGAGGAAGACCACCGCCGATGCGCAGGCCAGTAGCCAAAAGGGCAACGAGACGCGGAACTGCCCGGGAAAGGTGCTCACCGCCAGCAGCACCGGCGTCAACACCAGTGGCACGCTCCGGAGCAGCAGGCGGTGCACGCGATCAGGCTATCGTCTCGGTCCAGGATTCCGGACCGAGCCGCTCAGCGGTCGCGGACGCCGCCGTAGATGCCCCGCTTGACGATCCACGGCTGGAGTACCCGCTCGATGGACCAGGCCGGGAATCGGAACGCGCGCCCGGTCGGGGTGAACACCTCCAGACCGTCGGGTTGCGCGCCGAGCACCGAGCCCCACCGCCGCGCCGCCGGGCGGAACCGTCGCGGGGCACCGCGGCGGTCGAGCTGGACCCGGACATTGTGGGCGACCAGCCCGTCGGCACGATTGCGCGCCGAGGACCGCAGTGGATCGCTGGCCGCGACATCACCGATGGCGAAGATCTCTGGGCGCCCGGGGACCTGGAGCTGATCGGTGACCTCGACGAAGCCGGCCTCGTCGAGCAGCTCGCCGGGTAGCCATTTGGTGTTCGGCCGCACCCGACCGATCGCCCACAGCACGGCATCGGCATGCGCCCCCGCCTGGCCGGTACTGAATTGGACCGCCCCGCTGGTGATCTCGTCGCACTGGAAGCCCTCGGGCACCACGGCGCGATGCCGGGGATGCAGCGCGACGCCCGCGTCGAGCAGTCGGCGCTGTACCCGGCGCCATACCCGCTCGTGATGCTGGGGCAGCGCGCGGTCGCCGGGAAAGTAGAGCGCGACGAGCGCCCGTGGGAGCGCCGCGGCCAGGTTGGCCGCCGCGCTGACCGCGGCCGCGCCCCCACCGAGCACCGCGATGGTCGACGCCGCGGCGAGTCGCACATGTGCGGCGTGCAGCTCGGCGTCGATCTGATCGTTGGACTGCCGGTGTGGGTGCCGCCAGAAGCCATTGCGCACCCCGGTCGCGATGACCAGCGCGTCATAGGGCTCGATGGTGGTCGCCGCACCGGTATCGACCGACACGGTGCGCGCCCCCAGGTCGACCCCGGTCAGGGTGCCGTGCACCGTGCGTACCGGGTCGAGCGCTCGGTAGCGGTGGAAATCGATCCAATAGTGCCGAGCCCAGTCGTCGGGGCGGGCCAGGCGGATACCCAGCTCCTGGCCACTGACCACGCCGGGCTTGGACGAGATACCGACGACGTCGAAATGCTGTGCCAGCTTCATCGCAGTCAGCACTCCCGCGTCGCCCAGACCGGCGACCACCACACGCTGCATGCCGTCATCTTCGCCGCCGACGCTTCGGTTGTCGGCGGAAAGCCACGGAAAGATCGCGAAAAATCGTCGTCCCGGGGGGTAGGTGCCCATCCGTAGGATCGCGGAGGTGAAGCTGCGTCGCACCCGCACCCAGTCCGGCCTTCAGATCGAATTCCTTGCTCCCGGGGGTGACTGGCGGCCGGCGTCGAGCAGCACCGCGCTGGGCGGGCGGGTGTTCGACGCCGATTGGGAGGCCGAGCAGGCCGACCGGCACCTTCGGAACAGCCCACATCTGCTGCCGTTCCAACCGCTGTCCTTCCGCGACTTCATGCTGTACGAACAGCACAACATCGATGCCGCCCGGGGTCTGATCCGCCGCTTCCATCCCGGTCTACACCGTGCCGCGGCGGCATACGAGAAGGTCACCGGTCACCCCGCTCCGCAGCTTCGGCCCAAGCCGCTGTTCTACCGCCAGCCGATCTACTACATGGGTAATGCTCAGACCTTTGTCCCGACCGGCACACCGGTCGCCACACCGAGTTACTCCGACGCGCTCGACTTCGAATTGGAGCTCGGGTTCGTACTGTCGGCCCCCTTGCTCGACGCCACGCCCGCCGAAGCCGAGCGGGCGATCGGCGCCTTTGTCGTCGTCAACGACTTCAGCGCGCGCGATGTCCAGCGCGCCGAGATGGACAGCGGATTCGGCCCCCAGAAGTCCAAGCACTTCCTGAGCTCGATGTCGGATACCGCCGTCACCGCCGATGAGGTACTGCCGCGCATCGACGCACTCACCGGATCGGTCGCCGTCAACGGTGCGACCGTCAGCATCGTCCGAAGCGGCAATATGGCGCACGGGATCGGCGAAGTTCTGGCCCACGCCTCGCGTTCGGAACAGCTGCACGCCGGCGAACTGTTCGCCACCGGGACCCTGACCGGTGGCTCCGGAATGGAAACCGGCCACTGGTTGCGTCCCGGCGACACGCTGACGCTCACTCTCGACGGTGTGGGCCGGATCGAGCACCTCATCACCTAGAACGCCCGGGGCGGCAATGGTGCGCTCGGGGTGAGAGAAAGCCTTTCTCCAATTAGTTTTCTGCTCTTCGTTATATACCGCGGTTAGACAATCGGTGTGGACCGAGCGTTCCGCACCACGGCACAGCCGGCGGGCTTGCCGATGTGTTCGAACAGCAACATGCGTCAATCGAGCTGAACGCCAGCTGATCCCATCTGATGACATCGAGATACGTTGTTGGCAAGGATATATCGACGGTAGCTGGAGCAAAGCGGAAGCAAAGCGCCGATATTCACCCCTCGAGGCACCGGTACATCGGTATAGTCAAAATCCGTCACGATCGAAAACAAGGGCTCGGTCCACGGGATGTCTGCTGTGCGACCGGCGTCCGCAAGAATGGAGCCAAGACCACACCGGGGGAGGTCTTTTCGTCCGATGGCAACGGAACTGACGCGGATCTCCGCGGACCTGAGGACGACCATGGAATCGCTCCTCGGGACCATCGACGACTTGGCACGCGAACTGGTTCGGGTGCTCGGGGTGAACCAGACGGATCGACGGGCCCTCGAACTCATCATCTTGGCCGGCGAGAAGTCGATGACCCCGGGAATACTGGCCGACAGGCTCGGCCTCACCGCCGCGGGCACCACGATCGTGCTCAACCGACTGGAGAAGATGGGCTATGTCAGCCGGTCGCTGCATCCCACCGATCGGCGGCGCGTCATCGTGCTGGCCACTGACCTGGCAGCGCGCCGGATCTCCGAACTCCTCCACCCGCTACTCGACCGTGGCGGAAAGCTGCTGGCCAGCGATTACGACGCGCGGGAGATCGCCTTCGTCGTCGAGTTCCTCAATCGCACCATCGCACTCCAGCAAGAGCATCTCGACCATCTGCGCGAGTTGGACCCCTACCCACACTGACACGTCCGCATGGACGCACCGCGCTGACGCACGACCCGCGGTATCCCCTCCCCCGTGCGACGCACCCTCGGGGTGGCCATGGTCGAGCACCGCACGGCGCCCTCTTTTCGGCGTGACCAAAATACAAAGCACGGGGCGGAATTTCGTGCAAATACTTTCATTACTTAATTAAGCGCATTTAGTTGTTTATCGGTAAGTACCGAACATTTATAAGGGATTTGCTGTGAGGCCACAGAACCCATCTCAGCCTGCTAGTTTTCTCCCCTTTGATTTTGCCCCATGCGCTTGATGTTCGGGAAATCACCATTCCATACTTGCTGCCGATTTTCTCAGGTAACTTCCAGCTACCTAGCCCGACAATTACCAGGAGAATGCATGAGCGCGACCGTACAACCACGTCTGAAAATCGGCATCGCGGTAGCTGGTGCCGGCGCGATAGCGCTCGCCCCGGTCATTCAGCCGATGCCCGATATCGCGGAGCCACTGGCGCGTTCGGTGTCGACAGCGACGGTTGCGCTCAGCGCGACGACCAACCCGATCGAACAATGGCTGCAGATCATCAACACCGCGATCGCCAACGGCGGTGCGCTCGCCCAGACCTACCTGGCCAATCCCGCACCCATCCTGCGCCAGCTGATTCTGAACGGAATCGGTTATGGCGAGCAGACGTTCACCGCTCTGCAATCGACCGTGACCGCGTTGATCGACAACCTGCGCTTCGACAACCCCAGCGGCCTGCCGATGAATCTGAAGAACGCCTGGGATCAGATCATGGCCGGTGACATCACCAATGGTCTGCCCGCACTCTACTCAGCGGTGGCGGGATACGCACTCTTCAGCGCCTTCCCGCTGATCAATCTGCTGGAAATTCCCTCCACGATGGCACAGAACTTCGCGAATGCCGTCGAGGCCGGGGTACAGGGCGCTCTTGGGCTGGTCTTCGGCGCTCTCGCCATTCCTCCGGCCATCGTCGAGGCCACCGCAGTCCAGTTCCAATCCGTCTTGAACGCCGTACAAACCGGAGACTGGCTGGGTGCGATCAACGACACATTCGGTATCCCCGGCGCGATGGTCGGCGCCTTCTTCAACGGATTCGGCTTCAACGCGGGGTTACTGAGCCCCGACGGACTGATCGACATGGCCATCAAAGCCATGAACTCGATAGCCGAGGCGCTCGGGGCGGTACCGCCGGCGGCGGCAATGGCCGCACCGCTGGTAGCCAAGGCGGCAGACCTGGGACCGTCGGCGTTGCCTGCGGACGAGTCGAGCGTGACCACGGTGGTCCTGCGCACCGAGGGCACGGCGAGCGCTGAAAACACCGACGGCTCCGCCGCCGTCGAACCCGGCGCCGAGCAACCTGCAATCGACGGCACCACTCCCGCCGAGCCACTGGCAGCAGAACCGGAGGTCACCGAACCCGACCTCACCGCGCCGGAGATCACCGAACCCGACCTCACCGAGTCCCTCTCGGCAGAGCCCACCGACACCGAGGCCGAGTCCGAGTCCGAGCGCGAATCCGGATACCAGGATCTACGGTCTCCGTCGGCTGAGAGCACTGATAGCGACCTCGGCACCGGAAATGCCCGCAGCAGCAGGCCGACCGAGTCCACCGACTCCGCTCAGTCGACCAACCGCGAGGATCGCTCGGAAAGCAGCAACTCGGGCAGCAACAGCGGCCCTGAGGCCGGCGGTGGCACGTCGGCAAGTGAGTCCTCCGGCGCCGCGGCATAACGACCGCGTCGCCACGACGCGTGGGCCCCGCTCCTGAACGAGCGGGGCCCACTTTTGTGCGGTCCCGCAGGCACGGGAGTTTCAGCTCATCGAAATAGACCCGCGCAGAGAAAGGACGACAATGACCCTCGGCTGGAATTCTTCCGACCGAGGGTCATCGCACAACTATTCACGTCATGCAAAGCCGCAGAATTGTGCGGTCAAGCGATCAGGTGACGTTGGTGGTCGTGAGCGTCGGCGACGGATTCGGGTAGCACGACGTCGCAACGTTGATACCGGGTGACACCCGGGTGGTCATGGTCATGCCGGGGCTGGAGTAGCTGGTGCCGGCGTACTTGCTGGTGATCGTTCCGGGAGCATTGGCCGTGACGTTGATCGTGACCGCGGGCGGTGTGAAGCTGCTGCCACCGCTGATCGGGCCGGGGACGGTGAGCACCACATCGGACCCCACCAGGGCCGCCGAACCGGACACGGTTCCACCGGATGTGCTGGTGGAGACGAATGTCGAGTTCGCCGGGACCGGAATGATCATCTTCAGATTGCTGATATTCGTCACCGTGAAGCCGGAGGCGGACGACGGCACGCTCGACGAACCCGGCGTGAGGGTGATGGCGACCGGAGAACCCGCGGTCACCGAACCCGGCGCGACGCCGTCGACCGACGTGGTCATGCTGGAGGTCTGGGAAACGCCGAGGACCGTGCCCTGGCAACTCCAATTGACGGTGGTGGCCGCGTTCGCGACTCCGGCGAAACACATGGCGGCAGCGAGCGCCATCGGGGTTACCGCACCGACGCGAAGCATCGTGGACGTATTCGATCGCATTACTTACTCCCAAAAGGTGAGGGTTACGGCGTGGCCGGAAAGCAACGCCGCGGTGGAACGCAGAAAAGATAACCCGTCGAATTTGAAATTCCGTGCACATATTCGACACGTTTTGATAGCAATATCGGTTAATTCAATTTAACTATTCGACGCAAGAATTAACACAAATGCGAATAGCGTTATGCGCAACAATTAAAATATTCGGCGCGATACCCGGTAGCCCGCTACCGGATCGCCGCGATGGCCTTGTAGATCCGCTGTTCACTGACCGGCCGCGGGGTACCCAGCTGTTGAGCCCACAGACTCACCCGCAATTCCTCGATCTGCCAACCGATATCGACGACATCCTGCCCGGCGGCGCGAGCCGGGGAGAGGCTGCGCAGCAGGTCGTCGTAGGCGTCCTCGACGGCGTGTACCCGGTCCATCCGCTCCCGGTCGGCCACCAGTCCGTGCGGCAGCCGTTCCATCCGCCTGCCGATCGCCAGCAGATAGCGGGTCAGGTCGGCCAGTTTGGTCACGCCGGTCAGCGTCACGAAACCCTTGGGGAGCAGGCGACCCAGTTGTGCGCGGACATCGGCGACGGCGTCGACCTGGGCAGCGGCGGGCCTATCGGGGATGGCCACCTGCGCCTCGTGAGCGGCGGCCAACACCTTGTCCACCCGCCGGGCGACTTCCATCGTCGTGGCGGCCAACGACCTCCCGACCTGCGCCGTCAATGCCTCGAAATCTGCTCGTGTCCAGACCACCTCGCGGGCAAGCACATCCACCGCGGCATCGGCACAATCGTCGAGCAACGCGGCCAGCGAGCCGTCGGGGCTGGTATTCAGCGTCAACCGGGCGCGCATGTCCAGTCCGCGCTCGACCGCCTTGACCGGCGAGGGCACCGACAGCCGCACCAGCCGGCGCAGACCCGGACGCATCACGGCGGCCTGCTCGGCCGCCAGCGCAAAGACCTTCACATCCACGGCGGCCCCGGTATCGACGAAGGCCGGGAACCCGCGCACGGTGTGCCCGCCGCTGACCTGCTCCACGCTGCGCGGCAACTCGTCCAGATCCGCGGGCCAACCGGTCAGCCCGGTGCGCTCCCACGAGCCCGCCACCGCGCGGGCGACCGCCCGCTGCACCGGTGCCGCCAATCGATCCTGCAGCGCGGCAAGGTCTTTGCCGCGCGCCACCTCGGCACCCTCGGCGGTCTCCACGGCGAAGGTGACCCGCAGATGCGCGGGCACCTTGGCGACGTCGAAGGCCTCGACCGGCACCACCACCCCGCTGCGCCTGCGCAGTTCCCTGGCGATCTCGGCCAACAGAGACCCGTTCTCGGGGTGCAGGTCGTCCAGGATGGCGCGGGCGGTGTCCGGTGCCGGAACGAAGTTACGGCGCAGATCCTTGGGCAGCGACTTGATCAGCGCGGTCACCAGCTCCTCGCGCAATGCGGGCACCTGCCAGGCGAACCCGTCACCACCGATGCGGGTCAGCACCTCGACCGGGATATGCACCGTCACACCGTCGTCCGCCGCACCCGGCTCGAAGCGATAGGTCAGCGGAAGTGCCAGATCCTCGGTGCGCCAGGTGTCGGGATGCTCGTCGGACTGCTCGGTGCGCAGCAATTCATCTCGGGTGAAGGTCAGCAGATCCGGTGTCTTGTGCCGCTGCTTTTTCCACCAGGCGTCGAAGTGCCTGGCCGAGACCGCCTCCGGCGGTATCCGGGCGTCGTAGAGGGCGAACAGTTCGTCATCGCCGATCAGCAGGTCGCGACGCCGGGCCCGCTCCTCGACCTCCTCGAGTTCGGCGCGCAGGCGGGCGTTGTCCCGGAAGAAGTGGTGGCGGGTCTGCCAGTCACCTTCGACGAGGGCGTGGCGGATGAACAGGTCGCGCGAGACCTCCGGGTCGATCTGGCCGTATCCGACGGATCTGCGCGGCACCAGCGGCAACCCGTACAGGGTGACGCGTTCGAAGGCCATCACCGCGCCGCGGCGGGCGTCCCAGTGCGGTTCGCTGTAGGTGCGCGCCACCAGGTGCCCGGCAACCCTTTCGATCGCGTCGGGGTCGACGCGGGCCGCCGTCCGGCCGAACAGGCGGCTGGTCTCGACCAGGTCGGCGACCACGATCCAGCGCGGGGGCTTGCGGGTCAGTACCGAGCCCGGCGCCAACACGAACTTGGTGTTGCGCGCCCCCTGGTAGTCACGACCGTCACCCTCGCGTAATCCGATGTGGGACAACAACCCGGCGGTCAATGCGGCGTGGATACGACTCGGGTCCGCATCCTCGGACACCTCGCGGATGCCCAGATCCCCGGCGATGCTGCGCAGCTGTCCGGCCAGATCCTGCCATTCCCTGATGCGCAGGTAGTGCAGGAACTCGTCACGGCACATGCGGCGGAATGCACTGCCGGACCGCTCCTTTCGCTGTTCGCGCAGGTACCGCCACAGGTTCAGGTAGGACACGAAGTCCGAGTGTTCGTCGGCGAAGCGGGCATGCTTCTGCCGCGCCGCCTCTTCCCGGTCCGCGGGACGCTCACGCGGGTCGGGGATGGACAGCGCGGCGGCGATCACCAGCACCTCGCGCACGCAGTTCTCGTCGTCGGCGGCCAGGATCATCCGGCCGATGCGCGGGTCCAGCGGCAACCTCGCCAACCGGCGGCCGATTTCGGTGAGCGCGCCCGAGGAGTCGAAGGCGCCGAGCTCCTGCAGCAACTGCACACCGTCGCGGATGCTGCGCGCGTCCGGCGGATCGAGAAACGGAAAGTCCTGCACGTCACCGAGTTTCAGCGCAGCCATCTGCAGGATCACCGCGGCCAGGTTGGTGCGCAGGATCTCCGGATCGGTATAGCGCGGCCGTGCTGCGAAGTCGGCCTCCGAATACAGCCGGATGCAGACACCAGGCGCGGTACGGCCGGACCGGCCCGCCCGCTGATCCGCCGAGGCCTGCGATATCGGCTCGATGGGCAGCCGCTGCACCTTGGTGCGCCGGCTGTAGCGCGAGATACGTGCGGTACCCGGGTCGACCACGTAGCGGATACCCGGGACCGTCAACGAGGTCTCGGCGACGTTGGTGGCCAGCACGATCCGACGGCCCGAGCGACCGGGGGTGAACACCTTCTGCTGCTCGGCGGTCGGCAACCGGGCGTACAGCGGCAACACCTCGGTGTTGGGCAGATCCTTCAGAGAATCGGCAGTATCGCGGATCTCGCGTTCCCCGGACAGGAACACCAGCACATCGCCGGGCGGTTCGGCCTCCAGCTCGCGGACTGCGTCCACGATCGCCTCGGTGGGGTCCCGCACCACGTCGGCGGTGCCGACCATGGATTCGGTACGCACGATCTCGTGGTCGGGATCGTCGGGATCCGCCGGGTCGTCGGCGTCGTCGGAAGCACGCACGGGCACCTCCAGCGGCCGATATCTGATCTCCACCGGATACGTCCGCCCCGACACCTCGACGATGGGGGCGGCCACCCCGTCGATCGCGAAGTGCTCGGCGAAGCGTCCCGGCGCGATGGTGGCCGAGGTGACGATGACCTTCAGATCGGGACGGCGCGGTAACAGCTCGCGCAGATAGCCGAGCAGGAAATCGATGTTCAGGCTGCGCTCGTGGGCCTCGTCGAGGATCAGGGTGTCATAACGCAGCAGCCGGCGGTCGCGCTGGATCTCGGCGAGCAGGATGCCGTCGGTCATCAACTTGATCAGCGTGGAGTCGCTGGCCTGATCGGTGAATCGCACCGTGTAGCCCACCGTTGACCCGAGCGGGGTGCCCAGTTCGTCGGCGATGCGTTGGGCCACTGTGCGCGCGGCCAGCCGGCGGGGCTGGGTGTGCCCGATGGTGCCGCGGATGCCACGGCCGAGCTCCAGGCAGATCTTCGGCAACTGGGTCGTCTTGCCCGACCCGGTGGCCCCGGCCACCACCACCACCTGGTTCTCGCTGATCGCCTTCGCCAGTTCGTCGCGGCTGTCGGAGACGGGCAGATCCGGGTAGCTGATCTGCGGTACCGCGGACGCCCGGGTGTGCACCAGTGCCTCGGCCGCGGCGAACTGGGCGAGCAACTGTTCCGGCGGGTCACCGCGCAGGCCCTTGAGTCGGCGGCCCAACCGGGACGCGTCGCGGTAGGTCAGACCGTCCAGACGGGCGTACAGCTCACGGACGGCGGGGTCGGACACTCACACGAGGCTAGCCGGAGCGGCCCGGCGACCAGTAGTCGAGCATCGCGGCGAAGGTCTCGAAGGCCGGCCGCGACGGACCGTAGGCCGCCTCGAAGTGCACGCTGAGCGGGAAACCGAGGGCGCCGACGCCGTCGATCACCCGCTTGTACAGATCGAGCATCTCGCGGCGCTTCTCGGCCGGGTCCAGCCCGGCGATACGCGTCACGAACTCCTGCTCGGCGGCCACGGCCGCATTACCGGGGTCCTGGATCAGCCAGTTGATCAGGCCGACCTTGGACTCCATCTGCGGCACGAACCCGAAGGACAGCAGGATCTCGGGGCGGTGGTCGGTGGAAGCGGCGAACTCGGTGAGGAAGCCCACGATGGCATCCGAGTACAGCAGCTGGGTCATACCGTAGGTCGCGCCCTGGTCCAGCTTGAACGTGAACCGTCCCTGCTCACCCTCGCGGGTCGGGATGAGGATGACACCGCGATTGGGCACCAGCGAGGCGAAGGTGGACAGCGCATCGGTGGGGGCGACGCCGCCGCCCTCGCCGTCTTTGAGGGTGCGCGGCACGCCCACGAAGGCGATGCCGTCGAAGTGTGCCGCGTTCAGTTCGGTGAGCCGGCCGCGCAGGGCGCTCTCGTCGAGGAAGGACGTCACCTGGGTGCACAGTCCGCGCGCCTGCGGCAGTTCGGGCTGGATCAGCGACCAGTACTCCAGCACATCCATCTTGGGTTTCATCTCGACGGGACGGTCATCGTCCTCGTCGATCATTCCGGGGATCATGATGTGTCCGAGGGACACGCCCGATTCGGCGGACAGTGCCCGCACCTTGGCCGCCTCGTCGACGGCGTACTGCGCACCCCGTTCCACGTTCGGTGGGACGAGTTCGAGTGCGATGGTGTGAAGCGGCACGACCGCCACCCTAAACGGCGCGGTGCCCGCGTGATACACCTCCACCCATGGCGCAACGCTGCATCTTCCCCAGCGCGACGGGGCCGGAGCTGGCCGGGATCATCGACCTGCCCGAGGGACCGGTACGCGGTTGGGGGGTGTTCTCGCACGGGTTCACCCTGGGTAAGGACTCCCCGGCGGCGGCTCGGATCTGCAAACAACTGGCCGCCGACGGCATCGGCATGCTGCGGTTCGACGCACTCGGGCTGGGCGGTTCGGCGGGCGACTGGGGTGACGGGTCCTTCACCTGCAAGGTCGACGACATCATCCGGGCGTGTGCGTTCATGGCCGACCGCGGCACCCCGGCCGATCTGCTGGTGGGGCATTCGTGGGGCGGTGCGGCGGTGATCGCCGCGGCCCGCGACTGCGTGGGCGTGCGGGCGGTCGTGACGGTGGGTGCGCCGTTCGACCCCACCCATGTCGAGCATCAGTACGACGCCTGCCTGGAGCAGGTGTTCGCCGAGGGCAGCGGTCAATGGATGGTCGGCGGCAAGACACTGACCCTCAAGCGGGCCTTCGTCGAGGATGTCCGCCGTGCCGATCTGCGCGACAAGATCCGGGACCTGAAGCTGCCGCTGTTGATCCTGCACTCCCCGACCGACAACACCGTAGGCATCCAGAACGCCAGCGATATCTTCCAGACCGCCCGGCATCCGCGCAGCTTCGTATCCCTGGAGGGCTCCGAGCATCTGTTGACCGGTCCCGGCCAGGCCAAGCGTGCCGGCCGGATCATCGGCGCCTGGGCGGACGCCTACCTGGGCGGGTGAGTCAGGCGCGCCCCGCCGCGATCATGTCCTCGCGCGGCACCACCTTGACGCGTTCGCGGCCCTGCTCGGCGCCGAGGGCGATCTCATGGGCATCCAGGCGCTCCCACTCGGCCCAGGTGGTGTAGTCCACACCTCGGCCCGCCAAGACCTCCAGAATGGCGTCGGGGTCGCTGACCTCGGGCGGGGCGATGGCGGGCAGATCGGCGAGCAGGCTGGAAACCGTCTCGGCCGCATCCGATTTCGTATGCCCGATGAGTCCGATCGGCCCGCGCTTGATCCATCCGGTGACATAGGTGGCGTCGACCACCATCCAGTCGGCGTCGAGCACCCTGCCGGCATCGTTGGGAATCACGCCTGCGTGGTGATCGAACGGCAGATCGGCCAGATGCGAGGACATGTACCCCACCGCACGGTAGACGGCCTGCACCGGCCAATCGGTGAATTCGCCGGTGCCACGGACCGTGCCGTCACCGATGAGTTCGGTGCGTTCGGTGCGCAGTACCTCTACCCGGTCGGTGCCCAGTACCGCGACGGGAGCCTGGCACAGATGGATGTGGATGCGGTGCGGGGCGCCGGTCGGCTCCCGGTCCATGTACTTCATCATGGTGTCGACGACGAGCTTGGTCGCCTTGGTCGAGTTGATGGCCTTCTGGCTCGCCTCGTCGATCTCGAAACCCTCGGGGTGCACGATGACGTCGACACTCGGCGAGTGCGAGAGTTCACGAAATTCCATGGGCGAGAACTTGATCTGGGCCGGGCCGCGCCGGGCGAAGACGTGGACGTCGGTGGCTTGGTTGAGCGCGAGCCCGGCGTAGACATTACCGGGGATCTCCGTGCCGAGTTGTTCGTCGGCAGGTTTGGCCAGCACCCTGGCGATATCGAGGGCCACATTGCCCGCGCCGAGGACCGCGACCTCGCGGGCCTGCAGCGGCCAGTCGCGTGGCACGTCGGGATGCCCGTCGTACCAGGACACGAAGTCCGCGGCGCCGTGACTGCCCGGTAGGTCGATACCCGGGATGTCCAGCGGACGGTCGTGGCGGGCTCCGGTGGAGAAAATGACGGCGTCGTAGTGGCTGCGCAGGTCCGCCAACGAGAGATCGGTGCCGTAGTGGACGTTGCCGATGAACCGAATCTCGTCACGCGAGAGCACTCTGCGCAGCGCCTTGATGATCTCCTTGATGCGCGGATGATCGGGGGCGACGCCATAGCGGACCAGCCCGTACGGGGCGGGCAACCGGTCGAACAGATCGACCCGGGCGTCCGGGTATTCGCTGGTCAGAATGTCGGAGGCATAGATACCTGCCGGGCCGGCTCCGATGACCGCCACACGGATCTTCCGCATCGAGACCTCACTTCCAGATATGGGTAAGGCGACCCTAACTTGGTGCTCACGTACCGCAAGGCCTACCTCCGAGACCTCGGTCACACCGCCCGAGCGGCCGTAGGCATCCGGCGGTAGCGTCGACTCATGAACGCCATGCCCGCAGCGTTCATCGGGCACGGCAGCCCGATGAACGCCGTCGACGACAACCGATACACCGCTTCGTGGCGGGCATTCGGGCAGTCGGTCCCCCGCCCGCGGGCCATCCTCGTCATCAGCGCGCACTGGTACATCAACGCCACCGCCGTCACCACGATGTCCTGGCCGCGCACCATCCATGATTTCTACGGCTTCCCCCGCGAGCTCTACGACATCCGTTACCCCGCACCGGGTTTACCCAATCTGGTCGACGAGATCTCCGCGATCGTCCAACCCACCTGGGTCGGTGCCGACGAGGACAGCTGGGGTATCGATCACGGGGCCTGGTCGGTGCTGGTACACGCCTTCCCCGAGGCGGACATCCCCGTGGTCCAGCTGTCGATCAACGCCGAACAGCCGCTGGAGTACCACCTCAATCTCGGGGCGCGCCTGGCGCCGCTGCGTGACGCCGGTGTCCTGGTGCTCGGTAGCGGCAACATCGTGCACAACCTGCGCCTGATGGACTCCGGATTTGCCGATACCGGATTCGACTGGGCGACACGGTTCGACACCGCGGCGCGGGAGCTGCTCACCACCGACCCGGCCGAGGTACTGCGGTTGCGTGAGCACGCCGACTACCCGATCGCGGTCCCGACGCCCGATCACTTCATCCCGATGCTGTACTTCGCAGGCATCGCCGGCGCCCGACCGGCCTCGGTGCTGGTGGACGGATACAGCTACGGCTCGCTGTCGATGACGTCCTACGTCGCGGACTGACCCCTGGCCAGCCGCACCGCCGGGGCGGTCGAGGACGGCAACAACGCCGCGGGGTCCGCCGGCCGATGCACCCGGACCCCGATGCCGTCACCGAACCGATAAGGCTGCGCCTCGATGATGCCGACGAGTTGCTTACGCAGACGTGACATCTCGGCCCGCACCGTCACCACCCGACTCCGGTCACCGTAGAGGTCGGCCGCCAGCTCCGGCGCGGTACGTCCCGCCCGATGAACGGCGAGCACCAGCAGGATCTCCGCGTGCCGGGGCGAGATGTCCTGCCGCCACGCCCCGGACGGCCCGGCCAGTTCCAGCACCGGCTGTTGGCGCAGGTCCAGCGTCAACTCGGCGGCGGCTGCGCCCTCGTCGTGGGCCGCATCGGAGACCGGGCGCACCAACCACCCGCCCGACAGCGGCTCCAGCTCACACGCCCCCAGCGCCGGTATCCACGCTCTACCCGGTCCGGCCTTCTGCGGCAACATGATCCGGTTGTGCGGCGGCATCGAGTCGACCGCGGCCACCCACCCTTCCGGATCGACGGCCAGCGCCGGCTCGCCCAGCCGGGCCAGCATCGGGGCCGCCACCGCCCGCAGCCGGTCCAGCGTACGGGCGTGCGCCTCCCGCAGCTGCGATTCGGCCAGCCGCGCCACCAGGTCCACCAGCGCGATCGTGGTGGGGTGCACCGTCGAGGCCGGGCCGGACACGTCGACAGCGCCGATCACATGCCCGGTGCGCGGATCCCGGATCGGCGCACCCGCGCAGGTCCACGCGTGGTGACTGCGCAGGAAGTGCTCGGCGGAGAAGATCTGCACCGCACGCCGCGACACCAGGGCGGTGCCGATGGCGTTGGTGCCGACCGCCGACTCGCCCCAGTCGGCACCCTCCACGAACCCCAGCCGGTCGGCGTTGCCGAGCACCCGCGGTGTCCCTGAGCGCCACAACACCCGGCCGCGAGCGTCGGCGACCACCAGGATGTTGCTGCCGTCGGCGATCACCGATTCCAACCCGCGGGTGATGTCCTCCAGAACCGTCACCAGCCCGGAGGACTGGCGCAGCAGATCCAATCCACTGCGGTCGATATCCGGGGGGTCGTGACGCTCGGGGTCGATCCCGCTGTCCAGCAACCGGTTCCAGGAATCGGCAATCACCGGACGCGGCTTGGCCGGCGATCGCCCGCCCGCCATCGTCGCGTCGTAGACCTCGGAGAGCAGCATGGCGTAGCGACGCGGGTCGTCACCGACGGCGACCGCGGGCTCGGGGTTCGAGGCGCCTGCCACTCGTTCGATTGTGCTCCCCGTCACACGGGCTGTCACGCGCGGGTCACCGGTAGACCATGCCTCCGTCGATCAACCCGGCCTGACCTGTCATGTAGGCCGCACCGGGTCCGGCCAGGTAGGCGACGAATCCGGCGACGTCCTCCGGGGTTTCCGGCCGCCCCAGGGCGATGGTGGCGGAGAACTTCTCGAAGGTCTCCCCCTCCTTTGCACCGGTCAGTTCGGCGAACCGCTTGTCGATCTCGACCCACATATCGGTGCCGACCACCCCTGGGCAGTACGCGTTGACGGTGATGCCGTCGGCTGCGTGCTCCTTGGCCGCAGCCTGGGTGAGCGCCCGCACCGCGAACTTCGTCGCGCTGTAGGGTCCGAGCATCGCAAAACCCTCGTGCCCGGCGATGCTGGACGCATTGATGATCCGGCTGATCTTGCCGCGCTCTTTGTTTCCGAGCGCGATGAACTTGGCGACGGCGGCCTGAATACCCCACAGCACACCGTCGACATTGATGGCCCACAACCGCGACAGCTGCTCGGGGGTCACCTCGGCGATCGGCCCGACCAGCGCGATACCGGCGTTGTTGACCATGATGTCGAATCCGCCGAGGGCCGCGGCGGCATGCTCGACGGCGGCGAACACCGCATCACGGTCCGAGATGTCGGCGACGAATGTGGTCACTTTGGAACCGATTTCGGCGATCTCCTCGGCGACCTGGGCCAGCGCGTCCGGATGGATATCGACCAGCGCGATATCGGCACCCTGGCCGGCCAACTCATGGGCGATACCGCGGCCGATGCCGCGGCCCGCACCGGTCACCAAGGCCACCTCGCCCAGCAGCGGGGCGGGGATCGTTCGTGTCGTGTCCGTCTGCGTCATGGTTGCACCAGTACTTTCATCTTGGTTCCGGCATGCAGGGCCTCGAAGCCCTCGTCGATGACATCGTCGAGGCCGATGGCGGTCACCCAGCCGGTGGTGTCGTAGGCGCCCTCGGCCATCAGACCGATGACGGCCTGGAAATCGGCTGCGGTGTAACACAATGAGCCCTGGATCCGGGATTCGTTCATCACCAGGTTCAGCAGCGGGGTGGTCAGCGGCTTCTCGTAGATCGCGACGCTGACCATCGCCTTGCGCGCCCCGACGCATGCCAGGGCGGTCTCGACCGCCGGTGCGACACCGGCGGCGTCGTATACCGCGCCCGCGCCATGCCCGTCGGTGTGATCGGCGATGAAGCCCGGGACGTCCAGTGCCGTCGGATCCAGCGTGCGGGCACCGAGCGCCTCGATGGCCGACCGTCTCGTCGCCGAGGGTTCGACGACGAACACATCCTCGATGCCTTTGCCGCGCAGCGCGAACCAGAGGCCGATACCGATCGGTCCGGCACCGAACACCATGGCGGTGCGGTCGGGGTCGGGATCGCCGAGGGTGGCGGCGTGATAGGCCACCGACATCGGTTCGACCAGGGCGCCGAGTTCGAGCGAGACATTGTCGGGCAGCTTGTGCAGCATGTCGGTCGGCACCACCGTGTACTCGGCCATCCCACCGTCGGACATCAGACCGTGAAATCCGATCTGTGCGCAGATGTTGTAGGTGCCGGCCAGACATGGTCCGCACCGTCCGCAGCGGTAGATCGGCTCGATGGCGACCCGGTCGCCCTCGGCCCACCCGGTGACCCCCTCGCCGAGCGCGGTGATGGTCCCGGAGAACTCGTGGCCCATCACGATGGGCAGTTGCGCACCGGTCAACGGATGCGGTTCGGTCGGCACGAAGATGGGGCCCGCGTAGTACTCGTGCAGGTCGGTGCCGCAGATGCCGTTGTAGCCGACCTGCACCTTCACCGTTCCCGGCCCGGGCTCCGGTTCGGGGACGTCGGTGACATCCACTTTGTTGGGTCCGTAATACACAGCTGCTTTCATGCTCACATTCCTATGTGAGCTGGCGCACAGCCGAAAGGGTTGCAGGGGGTTGCAGGTCTTGCGCCGCCGCGAGCCACGGGTGTGAGCTGGCGCACATGACTCAGATGATTGATGCGCCCGCCCCCGTCCGCTCACCGCAGGACCGGGTGGACGCCTGGCTCTCCGAATTCGAGACCGCGCTGGCCACCCGCGATACCGATCACGCCGTGGGGTTGTTCGCCGTCGACAGCTTCTGGCGTGACCTGGTGTCCTTCACCTGGAACCTGAAGACGCTCGAGGGTCGCGAGAGCATCGCCGCCATGCTGACCGAACGCCTCGCCGGCACCGATCCGGCGGGGTGGCGCACCCGCGAGACACCCACCGAGGATGACGGCGTCGTCACCGCGTTCATCGAGTTCGAGACCGCCGCCGGCCGGGGCATCGGCCATCTGCGGCTGCGTGACGAGGACGGCACCGACCGCGCCTGGACGCTCCTGACCGCGCTGCAGGAGCTCAAGGGACACGAGGAACCCAAGGGAACGCGCCGTGTCATGGGCGCGGTCCACGGCAGCGATCCCGATCCGCGGTCCTGGGCCGAGCGCAAGGCCGCCGAGGACGCCGAGCTGGGCCGCACCGTTCAGCCCTACACGCTGGTGATCGGCGGTGGCCAGGGCGGTATCGCGCTCGGCGCGCGGCTACGTCAACTCGGGGTGCCGGCGATCGTGGTCGACAAGCACGAGCGGCCTGGCGACCAGTGGCGCAAGCGCTACAAGTCGCTGTGCCTGCACGATCCGGTCTGGTACGACCACCTGCCCTACCTGCCCTTCCCGCAGAACTGGCCGGTGTTCGCGCCGAAGGACAAGATCGGTGACTGGCTGGAGTTCTACACCAGGGTCATGGAGGTGCCGTACTGGTCGAAGACGAGCTGCCTGTCCGCCACCTTCGACGACGAGTCCCAGACCTGGACGGTGGAGGTCGACCGCGACGGCGAGCGGCTCACCCTGCATCCCACCCAGCTGGTGCTGGCCACCGGCATGTCCGGTAAGCCGAATGTGCCGGTGTTCCCCGGCCAGGACGAGTTCCGCGGCGATCAGCACCACTCCTCGGCACATCCCGGTCCCGACGCCTACGTCGGCAAGAAGGCCGTGGTGATCGGCTCGAACAACTCCGCACACGATATCTGCAAGGCGCTGTTCGAGAACGGTGTCGACGTCACCATGGTGCAGCGATCCTCCACGCATATCGTCAAATCGGACTCGCTGATGGAGATCGGTTTGGGCGCACTGTATTCCGAGCAGGCGCTGGCCGACGGGATGACCACCGAGAAGGCCGACCTCACATTCGCGTCGCTGCCGTACCGGATCATGCACCAGTTCCAGATCCCGCTGTACGACCAGATGCGCCAGCGCGACAAGGAGTTCTACGAGCGGCTGGAGGCGGCCGGGTTCGAATTGGACTGGGGCGACGATGGTTCCGGTCTGTTCATGAAGTATCTGCGGCGCGGGTCGGGCTACTACATCGACGTCGGCGCCTGCGATCTGGTCGCCGACGGCAGCATCAAACTCGCCCACGGCGACGTGGAACGGCTGACCGCGGACTCGGTGATCCTGGCCGATGGCACCGAATTACCGGCCGATGTGGTGGTCTACGCCACCGGGTACGGCTCGATGAACGGCTGGGCGGCCGACCTGATCGGCCAGGACGTCGCCGACAAGGTGGGCAAGGTGTGGGGCCTGGGCAGCGATACCACCAAGGACCCGGGACCGTGGGAGGGCGAGCAGCGCAACATGTGGAAGCCCACCCAGCAGCCCAACCTGTGGTTCCACGGCGGCAATCTGCATCAGTCGCGGCACTATTCGCTGTATCTGGCGCTCCAGCTCAAGGCCCGGTACGAGGGGCTGCCGACGCCGGTGTACGGGCTGCAGGAGGTACATCACCTGTCCTGACCGCTCCCCTCCCTCGGCGAGCAGACGCGTATACCCCCAAACAGGCAGACTTTCAGGGGTATACGCGTCTGCTCGTGGGGAGAACCACGGCCGCCAATCTATCCGCTCAGGCGCAGGTCACCAGACCCAGACCGACATATCGTCGGGCGGGTAGTTCTGGCAGACCGCGGTCGACGCCGCGACGACGCCCTTGTTGTTGAAGAAGATCTTGGCCCAGTTCGGCCAATTCCAGGCCAGCTGCTCGTAGAAGGCGTTGGTGGCCGTGTCCTCCGAGTACTGCCGGCGGCCCGCGTAATCCATGGCGAAGAACCAGTGGATGCGGTCCTGGACGGCGCGGTGCACCTCGGGGGACTTGTTGTTGTAGTCGATCATGTAGCGCTCGTAGTAGACCGGGTTGGTGTCGCGGGTGGCGGCCAAGATCTGCTCGGCGGTGCACGGGGTCTTGAGGATCTTGCTGGGAATCGGGTACTCGTCGGTGGCATCGGCGGAGGCGACCGGTGCGAGCGTCAGTGCCGCCGCGGCGGCCAGCGCGGCCAGTGTCAGCTTCTTCATCATCGTTGTCTCCCTTACTGGGTGAGCAGGACGCGCTTGTCGGGGCAGTAATAGTTCATCGCGGCGCCGAGGAATTGGTAGGTCTGTTCGGTGCTGGTGCCACGCGCCAATTGATCGGAGACGAACTTCGCCGAGTCGCGTGCGGTGGCATCGACACCGCGATCGAGACGTTTGCAGGCGATCTTGCCGATCCAGGCGTTGAAGTCCTTCTGCCCGTAGATGCCGTAGGTGTGTAGTTCCTTGGCGAAGTCGCTGTCCGGATCGGCCTGCGCGGGCGCGGCCAACGCCAGGGAACCCGCCGCCAGTGCTGCGGCCACCACCGCGGTGAATCTCGTCGTCGCCATCACGGACTCCTTACTTCTCCGGTGCGCCGGCCGACACCGGTTCTGTCGGCGGCGTGGGCCACGGGGACGGCAGCGGCCGTCGGCGGACCTGCTGGGGCCACCAGAACCACTTACCCAACAGCGCCGCGATCGAGGGTGTCATGAAGGCCCGGATCACCAGGGTGTCGAACAGCAGACCCAGACCGATCGTAGTGCCGACCTGACCCATCACGGTCAATTCGCTGACCGCCATCGAGATCATCGTGAAGGCGAACACCAGACCCGCGGCCGTCACCACCGAACCGCTGCCGCCCATGGCGCGGATGATCCCGGTGTTCAGGCCGGCGTGGATCTCCTCCTTGAGCCGGGCCACCAGTAACAGGTTGTAGTCGGCGCCCACCGCTAGCAGGATGATGACCGCCATCGGCAGCACCATCCAGTGCAGCGGGATACCGATGATGTGCTGCCAGATCAGCACCGAGATCCCGAATGCCGAACCCAGTGAGATGACGACGGTGCCGACGATCACGGCGGCGGCCACCACACTGCGGGTGATGAGCAGCATGATGATGAAGATCAGGGCGATCGAGGCGATCCCGGCGATGATGAGATCCCAGTTCGCGCCGTCCTGCATGTCCTTGTACGTGGCGGCGGTGCCGCCGAGGTAGATCTTGGAGCCCTCCAGCGGGGTGCCCTTGATCGCCTCCTTGGCGGCGTTCTTGATCGCATCGATACGGGCGATCCCGGCGGGACTCAGTGGGTCACCGTCGTGGCTGATGATGAAGCGCACCGCATGCCCGTCCGGGGACAGGAAGTTCTTCATCCCGCGTTTGAAGTCTTCGTTCTCGAAGGTCTCCGGCGGGAGATAGAACGAGTCATCGTTCTGGGCGGCGTCGAAGGCCTCACCCATCGCCGACGAGTTGTCCTGCATCGCCGACATCTGATCCTGGATGCCCTTTTGGGTCTGGTACATGGTCAGCATGTAGCGCTGCATGTTCTTCATCGTCGCGATCATCTGCGGCATGAGGACGACCATCTGGGGCATCAGCTCGTTGAGACGCTCCATGTCCGGGATGATCTCTTCGAAGTTGTCGGTCATCACGTCGATACCGTCGAGGGTGTCGAAGATCGACCGGATGGCCCAGCAGCCCGGGATGTTGAAGCAGTGCGGTTCCCAGTAGAAGTAATTGCGCATGGGCCGGAAGAAATCGTCGAAATTGGCGATGTTGTCCCGCAATTCGGCGATGTCGAGCGACATGTTCTTCATCTTGGCCACCATCGACGCCGTGGTCTGCGCCATCTGCACGGTGATGGAGTTCATCTTCTCCATGCTCGTGATGGTGGTCTGCATGTCATCGGCCTGCTTGAGCATGTTGGCCATCATGTCCTGCTGGTACTTCTCGTTCATTTTCTGAGTCGTACCCTGCATGCTGATCTGGAACGGGATCGAGGTGTGCTCGATCGGCGTGCCCTGCGGGCGGGTGATCGCCTGCACGCGTCCGACGCCCTCGGTGCGGAAGATGGCCTTGGCGATCTTGTCGATCACCAGGAAATCCGCCGAGTTACGCAGATCGTGATCGCTTTCCACCAGCAGCAGTTCGGGATTCATCCGCGCTTGCGAGAAGTGCCGCTCGGCGGCTGCGTAACCCTCTTGGGCGGGCAGGTCCGTCGGCAGGTAGTTCCGGTCGTTGTAGTTGGTCTGGTAGCCGGGCAATGCCAGCAGACCGACCATCGTGATGGCGATGGCGCTGACCAGGATCGGGCCGGGCCAGCGCACGATGGCGGCACCGATCTTGCGCCAGCCGCGGGTGCGCATGGCGCGCTTGGGTTCCAGGGTCTTGCCGAACCGCGAGGCGATGCTGACGATCGCCGGACCCAGGGTCAGCGCGGCCAGCACCACCACGATCATGCCGATCGCCAGCGGGATACCCAGGGTGACGAAGTACGGCATGTTCGTGAAGTGCAGGCAGAACGTGGCGCCCGCGATGGTCAGACCCGATCCCATGACGACGTGGGCGGTGCCGTGGAACATCGTGAAGTAGGCGGCTTCTCGGTCCTCACCCTCGGCGCGGGCCTCTTGGTACCGGCCGAGCAGGAATATCGCGTAGTCCGTCGACGCGGCGATCGCCAGCGTCACCAACAGGCCCGTCGCGAAGACCGACAGGCCGATGATCTCGTGGTACCCGAGGAAGGCGACGACCCCGCGCGCGGCGAGCAGACACATCACCACCATGACCAGGGTGACGATCGTGGTGACGAACGACCGGTAGATCAACAGCAGCATCACGATGATGACCAGGAACGTCAGCCCCTCGATCACCTTGAGGCTGCGGTCGGCCGCGATCTGCTGGTCGGCGGCCAACGCCGCCGGGCCGGTGACGAACACCTTCAGCCCAGGCGGCGGCTGCATCCCGTAGACGATGTCCTGGACCTTCTCGATGGACTCGTTGGCCAGCGCCTCACCCTGGTTGCCCGCGGTGTAGACCTGCACATAGGTGGCTTTGCCGTCGCCGCTCTGGGCGCCGGCCGCGGTCAGCGGGTCGCCCCAGAAGTCCTGGACGTGCTGGACGTGCTCGGGGTCGGCCTCGAGCTTGCCGATCATCTCCTTGTAGAAGTCGCGATCGGCCTCGTCGAGCTGACGATCGGCCTCCAGCACGATCATGATCGAACTGTCCGAGGTGAACTCGTCGAAGACGGTGCCGACCCGTTTGACGGCGATCACCGACGGGGCATTCGACGGGCTCATCGACACCGACCGCATCTGGCCGACTTCTTCGAGCTGGGGTACCGCCACGTTCAGCAGCCCGATCAGCACCGCCCAGATGATGATGATCGGCAGAGCCAGGGTCCGGATCCACCTGGCGATACCGTCACCGCGGTGGGCCTTCGCGACCGGGATGGCGTCGGTGCGGGGTTCGGCACCGCCGTCGGTCATGGTCATGCGGACTTCACCAGGCAGTAGGTGTGCGCGCCGACACCGTTGACCGTACGCTCGTCCTTGACCTCGTCGTCGACGGTGATCCGGCAGGACAGGGTGCTGCCGTCACCTTGGCCAGAGATGGTCGGGAACACCGACGGCGCGGTGGTGCTCAGCGTGATCTCCCAGGGCAGCGTGACGTTGTCCGCGCGCACCGGCTTGGCGTCCAGGTCCATGTAGTTGACGTTGGCCGTGGCGCCCGGCTCGCCCCAGACCTCGTACTTGACGACCTTGGGATCGAACGGCTCGGAGTCGTCGGCGGCGCTGTTCTCGGTGGACACATATCCCGGCCCGGTGCCGAAGAACGTCCGCACCCGCATCACCGTGAACGTACTGACGAACACCACCGCGAGGATCACCAGCGGGATCCAGATCTTCTTCAGCACGTTCACTGCTGAGATGCCATTCGCTCTGTGACCTTTCATACCGCGTGGGGCCCACGCCCGGACGCCGGTCAGAGTAGCCTTGTCCGACTGCGGTCAGGTTAGCCATGCGGCTAAGCTTCTACAAGTCGCACGGCTAGAAAATGTGACGAGCGCTACTCATCTGCCGCGACGCTGGACGCGACATGCCAAGGTGTCCGGGAAACAAGGCGTCAGGGAAAGGAGGAGGTGCCCAGTGGCCAAGCCGGTATCGCAGCGCGGGTTCGCGCGCGAGCGGGTCATCGAGGCCGCGCTGCACCTCTTCGCCGAGCGGGGCGTCAACGGGACCTCGCTGCAGATGATCGCCGATCACCTCGGCGTCCGGAAAGCCGCGATCTACTACCAGTTCCAGACCAAGGACGACATCGTGCTCGCGGTGGTGCGCCCGGTGTTCGACGATATGGAGCGCCTGGTCCGCATCGCCGAGTCGATCTCGTCGGCGGAATCCCGGCGCGACGCCGCGATCAGCGGGTTCGTCGAACTCGCCGTCCGGCACCGCCGCATCGGATCGATGTTCTACGGCGACCCTGCTGTGTTGACGCTGGTGCAGTCGCACCGCGAGTTCGAGGAGATCACCGACAGTCTGCGCGAGTTGCTGATCGGTACCACCCATGACGCCGAAACCCGGGTGACCATCGGGATGATCACATCGGGCATCTTCGGCAGCACCGCCGAGCCGCGCCTGCAGGACATCGCCGATGCGGACCTGCACCGGATACTGCTGGACTGTGCGCAGCGGATGCTGCAGTCGTCACGACCCGCTGAAAATCTCACCTAGTTGCCCGCCGACCTCCGCGGGTCCCGGTGGCGGCAGCGGGGTGGTCACCGTGACCGTCGTCGTGGGCCGGGTGGTCGCCGTGGTGGTGGGGGCTGACGACGTCGGTGTGGAGGACGTCGGGGCCGACGACGTGGAAGTGGACGTGGACGTGGAGGTGGACGTGGACGACGAGCTGCCCGAGGTGCCGGGTTCGTGCACGTCGATCAGTGGCTCTTCCCGGATGACATCGTCGCCGACGCTGAACACCAGCGATTCCGGCGTCACGGTGTAGGACTGTCCCTCGTTGAAGGCCACGTACCCGGTGCCGGAGCGGGTGGCCGACAGCACCAGTCGGGCACCGTCACGCACCCGGACGCCGCGGTATTCGAAGCCACCGTCGGGATCGGCGCAGATGGCCACCCGAGAGGTGTCGGTGGCGCCGAAGATCACCGCGGTGTCGGGGGAAGCGCAGCGGGCGAACGAACCGAGGTAACCCTGGTCGTCGGATTCGGGGGCGGCACCGGCCGGACCCGAGAACACCAGCAGCGCGGCACCGGCCACCGCGGCGGCGGCGGACAGTTGAAGAGCGGGCGTGGCGGTCATCGACTCAAGCTGACCATGCACAGGCGCATTTCGGCCACCCGACGCGCCGTCGGTGGACGTAATTGACACCCAACAGCCGGCGGTCGCCGATCCGGCGATCCACTAGGGGTCGCCGTACTCGTCGAACCAATGAGCCAGCTTGCCCCGGCGGCTGACGGCGCGCAGCCGGGCCTCGGCGGCGGCCCGCATCTTCGCGGTGGTCACGATCAGCAGTTCGTCACCGGTGGCGATGCGGGTGTCCGGAAGCGGCACAAAGGTGTTGCCGTCTCTGATGATCAGGGTGATCACGGCGGGATCGGGCAACCGCAGTTCCAGGATGCTGACATTGTGCAGACGCGATGGTGACTGCACCGTCATCGTCAGCAGCTCCGCGTTCAGGACATCCAGGGGCGCCGCCTCGACCTGGATCTCACGGGTGGCGCCGGAGTCGGTGAGCCCCAACAGCCGGGCGACCAGGTGCAGGCTGGGCGCCTGGATCAGGGTGAAGATCACCACCAGGACGAACACGATGTTCAGCAACCGCGAGCTGCCAGACACCCCTGCCACGATCGGGAACGTCGCCAGCACGATCGGGACGGCACCGCGCAGCCCCGCCCAGGACAGGAAGAGCTGCTCGCGAAGCGGGATACCGAAGCCGACCAGCGACGCCGCCACCGAGACCGGTCGGGCCACCAGCAACAGCACCAGACCGATGACGATGGCGGGCAACAGATCCCGGCCCAGCTCGCTGGGATCGACCAGCAGACCCAGCAGCACGAACAGCCCGATCTGGGCCAGCCAGCCAAGGCCCTCGGCGAAGGACCGCGTCGTCGTCCGATGTGGCAGGCCGGAATTGGCCAGCACGACCGCGGCCAGGTAGGCGGCCAGGAAACCACTGGCGTGCACACTGCCCGCGGCGGCGAAGGCCACCACGCCCAATCCGAAGGTGGCGATCGGGTACAGCCCGGACGCCGGCAACGCCATACGGCGCAGGGTCAGTGCACCGACGAATCCGGTGACCAGGCCGATCGCCGCGCCGGCGACGAGTTCGAAGACGATCTCCCACAAGGTGCCCGCCGGTTCGAAGACGAACGGCACGACGCTGAACATCAGCACCAAGATCACCGCCGGGGCATCGTTGAATCCGGACTCGGCCTCCAACAACCCGGCCAGCCTGCGGGGCAGCGGTAGCACCCGCAGTACGGAGAAGACCGCGGCCGCATCGGTGGAGGACACGATCGCGCCGAGCAGCAATGCCAGCTGCCAGTCGAAGCCGAGCAGGAAATGGGCGCCTGCCGCCGTGAGCGCCGTGCTGACCACCACCCCGACCGTGGCCAGCGCACCGGCGGGTGCCAACACCCTTCGGATATCGGCGAATCGGGTGGTCAACCCGCCCTCGACGAGGATCACCGCCAGGGCGGCGGTGCAGATGTTGCGCGCTGCCTCGACGCTGTCGAACTGCAGGCCGAGCCCGTCCTCACCGAGCACCACGCCGACCAGTAGGAAGAACAGCAGGGCCGGGAAGCCGACCCGGGTGGCCACCCGGGTGCCGACGATGCTCGCCAGCAGCACCAGACCGCCGATCAGCAGCGCCAGGTACAGCTCGTGCAGCGTCATTTCGCCCCCGCCCCCTTACCGCGATAAGTCAAACTAGCGGGGTGGCAGTGCGCAAGATGCGTATCGGGGTGGCCGGCGCGGGCAACGTCGGCAGATCCGTGGCGGGCGAGCTCGCCGGCTACGGCCACAAGGTGTTGTTGATCGAGCGGGAGCGACGGCGCTTCGAGCCGGATTCCGTGCCGGCCGCGGACTGGCTGCTCGGGGACTCCTGCGAGCTGTCGACGCTGGAGGAGGCCGGGGTACACACCTGCGATGTGGTGATCGCCGCCACCGGGGACGACAAGGCCAACCTCGTCATCGGGCTACTGACCAAGACGGAGTTCGGTGTGCCCCGGGTGGTGGCCAGGATCAACGATGTCGACAATCAGTGGCTGTTCGGCCCCGCATGGGGTGTCGATGTCGCGGTATCGACGCCCGGCGCCCTGGTCGCCGCCGTCGAGGGTGCCATCGACGTGGGACACCTGGTTCGCCTGATGGGCCTGCGCGAGGGCCGCGCGGCGCTGACGAAAATCACTCTGCCCCAGCTTGATCCGCTGGTCGGATGCCGAGTCGATCAGTTGGATCTGCCGGCGAACACCGCCCTGGTGACACTGGTGCGCGCCGGCACCGTGCTGGTGCCGGCTCCCACCGACGTGTTCGCCGCAGGGGATGAGTTGCTGTTGATCGCCGACAGCGCGCTGACCTGGCCCGGTGACAGCCAGACGATGCGGCTGCCCACCTGAGCCGGACAACCCCCGACCTCGCCGTCGTGGTCGCGTCGGGCAGGCTGGTGGTCGACATGACTGCCGCTCCCCTCTCACCCGACCCGGATGCCGACCCCGATGCGCTGTTCACCGCCTTCGGTGAGTGGGCGGCGGGCAACGGCACCCAGCTCTATCCCGCGCAGGAGGAGGCGCTGATCGAGTTGGTCTCCGGGAGCAACGTGGTCCTGGCGACACCGACCGGATCGGGCAAGTCACTGGTCGCCACCGGCGCCATCTATGCCGCGCTGGCCGGTGATCGGGTCAGTTTCTACACCGCACCGATCAAGGCTCTGGTCAGTGAGAAGTTCTTCGCCCTCTGCGAGGTGTTCGGAGCAGACAATGTCGGCATGCTGACCGGGGACGCGTCGGTCAACGCCGACGCCCCGATCATCGCCTGCACCGCGGAGATCCTGGCCAACGTCGCCCTGCGGGAGGGCAGCGACGCCGATATCGGTCTGGTGGTGATGGACGAGTTCCACTTCTACGGTGATCCCGACCGCGGCTGGGCCTGGCAGGTTCCGCTGCTGGAGTTGCCGAGGGCCCAGTTCCTGCTCATGTCCGCCACCCTCGGTGATGTCACATTCCTGCGCGAGGACCTCACCCGGCGCACCGGTCGACCCACGGCGCTGGTCACCGGCGCCGAACGTCCGGTGCCGTTGTTCTATACCTATGCCACGACGCCGATGCACGAGACGATCGGTGAATTGCTGAACACTCGGCAGGCGCCGATCTACGTCGTGCACTTCACCCAGGCCTCCGCGCTGGAGCGGGCCCAGGCCCTGATGAGCGTCAACGTGTCCACCAAGCAGGAAAAGGCCGCCATCGCCGAACACATCGGCGCCTTCCGGTTCTCCACGTCATTCGGGTCGACGCTGTCGCGGCTGGTGCGCCACGGTATCGGCGTCCACCACGCCGGCATGCTGCCCAAATACCGGCGGCTGGTCGAACAACTCGCCCAGGCGGGTTTGTTGAAGGTCATCTGCGGTACCGACACCCTGGGTGTGGGGATCAACGTGCCGATCCGCACGGTGGTGTACTCGGCGCTGTCGAAATACGACGGCACCCGTACCCGGTTGCTCAACGCCCGCGAGTTCCATCAGATCGCCGGGCGCGCGGGGCGGGCCGGATTCGACACCATCGGCAACGTCGTGGTGCAGGCGCCCGAGCACGAGGTGGAGAACCTCAAACAATTCGCCAAGGTCGCCGAGGATCCCAGAAAGCGACGAAAGCTGGTACGTCGCAAAGTTCCCGAGGGGATGGTGCCATGGAGCGAGAAGACCATGACCCGACTCGTCGAGGCCACTCCCGAAGCGCTCACCAGCAGCATGCGGGTCTCGACGGCCATGGTGCTCGATATCGTCGACAGGCCCGGTGACCCGTTCGCCGCGATGCGCCGGTTGCTCACCGACAATCACGAACCGCGCAAGCGGCAACTCAGGCTGATCCGCGAGACGCTGGGCATTGCCCGCTCCCTGCTGCAGGCCGGGATCGTGCAGCGCCTCGACACCCCGGAGCCCGACGGGCGGCGCTACCGGTTGACCGTGGATCTGCCGGCCGACTTCGCGTTGAATCAGCCGCTGTCCACCTTCGCACTCGCGGCGGTCGACGTACTGGACACCAGCGCCGAAACCTATGCCCTGGATGTGGTTTCGGTGATCGAGGCGACACTGGAGGATCCCCGCCAGATCCTGGCCGCACAGCTGAAGAAGGCCAGGGGCGAGGCGGTCGCGGCCATGAAGGCCGAGGGCATCGAGTACGACGAGCGTATCGAACTGCTCGACGAGATCAGTTATCCGAAGCCGCTGGCCGAGTTGTTGGAGCACACCTTCGCGGTGTATCTGCAGACCAATCCATGGGCCGCCGACGGGGCGCTGTCGCCCAAGTCCGTGGTCCGCGAGATGTGGGAAAAGGCCATGACGTTCCGGGAATACGTCAGCCAGTACGGGCTCACCCGTTCCGAGGGTGCGGTGTTGCGTTACCTGTCGGATGCGTTCAAGGCGCTGCGCTCGGGTGTGCCGACGGCGGCGCGCACCGAAGAGGTCAACGATATCGTCGAGTGGCTCGGTGAGCTTGTCCGCCAGGTCGATTCGAGCCTCCTCGACGAGTGGGAGCAGCTGACCAGCCCCGAACTACCCCACGATGTCCCGGTGGCGGTACCGGCACGACCGCGGCCGCTGACCGGCAACGACCGCGCCTTCACGGCCATGGTGCGCAATGCCCTCTTCCGCCGGGTGGAGCTTTTCGCGCGACGACGCTGGACCGAACTGGGTGAACTCGATTCCGGCTCCGGATGGAACGCCCAGCGCTGGGCGGAGGTCGGCGCGGACTATTTCGACGAGCACGACGATATCGGCATCGGTCCGGATGCACGCGGACCCGCCATGGTGATCATCGACCGTCAACCGAACCGATGGGAAGTGCGCCAGATCATCGACGATCCTGCACGCGAACATGATTGGGCGATCGTCGCCGAGATCGACCTGGCCGCCTCCGACGAGGAGGGTGCAGCGGTGGTCCGCCTGATCAGCGTGGGCACGGACTAGCTGGCGGCGCCGGAGCTCACGGAGATCCGGTGAGGCTGCGCAGCGTGTCGATCTCCCGCGGTCGGTATGGCCGGCCGTCGTCGAACATCAGGTCGTGGAACCACTCCCGGGGCGGGTCGAGATAGGGTTTGTCCCAGGAGTCCCACGGCAGGTAGGTCTGCGTCTTACCTGCCACCAGGCCCCAGGTGTATGCGCCGACGTGGCGCCGCTTGGCCACCGGAAGCACGCCCTCGATGGTGCTGCCCTCGGTGCGCGCCAGGTATTCGGTACACATCATCGGTCTGCCCCATGGCTGGAGCTCCTCGATGCGCCTCTCGAATCCGGCAGGGTTGTCATAACTGTGGAAACTCAGCACATCGGCGAGACCCAGTTGAATGGACGCCATCTCGCTACGCCGGGCGGCGTCACGCCATTCGCCTTCCCAAACCCCGGTGGTCAGCGGTTGGATCGGATCCACCATGCGGGCCCAGCGGAACACCTGCGGCAGCAGCTCGGCCACCAGTTCGGACTTGTCCTTGCGTTCGGTCTTCGCATAGACCGCGGCGGGATTGTCCGGCTCGTTCCACAGATCCCAGCCCAGGACCCGATCGTCGTTGCGGAACTGGCCGATTACCCGGATGACATACTCCTGCAACACCTGCCGGTAGCGCCGGTCGTCGAGGCGTTCGGCACCGGGGCTCTGCACCCAACCCGAGTTGTGCACCCCGCGGGTGGGCGCCCGTTGCGGCCCACTGCGCGGCAGCGGATCCCAACACGAATCGAAAAGGACCAACAGCGGCCGAATGCCGTGCTTTGCCGCGATATCCACGAATTGGCCGAGGCGATGGTGGAATCCGACCCGATCCTGCGTCCACAGCTGATCGTGCAGGAAGACCCGCACCGTGTTCAATCCGATCGAGCGGGCCATCCGCAACTCGTTGTCGATGCGTGCCGGGTCGAAGGTCTTTGCCTGGAACATCTCCAGCTGGTTGATGGCATTCGAGGTGATGTAGTTGGCGCCGACCAACCAGCCCTGTGCGCGAAACCACCGGTGCGCACGATCGGTCGACCATCGGCCCGCCACTGCCGCCGAGGCGGTGGGCGTCGCCGACAGGGCCGCAGCCGCAGGCGCCGCGAGCAATGGAACCTTGAGGAGTGTTCTGCGGCGCACCGTTCGATCTGACCGAATCCCTTTGGTGTGTCTCAGATCACGTAGCAAGTTGTCGTCCTTCGATTTCGCAGTGGTCATCGATCCCCCGGACAGCCGTACCGTACCCGTATCGGCACCGGCGTACACAAATCGACCCGGCGCTGGGTGCGCCGGGTCGATGTGTTGTCACTGTTCAGGGCGTGAGAATCACCTTCACCGCACCGTCGGCCTTGCGCTGGAAGATGTCATAGGCGTGCGGCGCCTGATCGAGCGGCAGCACGTGGGTCGCGAAGGTGTCGACACCGAGCGGGTCGTCATCGCCGAGCAGCGGCATGATGTCGTCCACCCATTTCTTGACATTGGCCTGGCCCATCCGGAGTTGAACCTGCTTGTCGAACAGCGTCAGCATGGGCAGCGGGTCCGCCATTCCGCCGTAGACACCGATCAGCGATATCGTGCCGCCCCGGCGGACGATGTCGATCGCCGAGTACAGCGCATCCAGCCGGTCGACACCAGCCTTCTGCAGCAGCGGTTTGGCCAGGGCATCGGGCAGTAGTCCGCTGACCTGTTGTGCCACTTTGGCTATCGGTGAGCCGTGGGCCTCCATACCGACGGCGTCGATCACCGAATCGGTGCCGCGACCGCCGGTGAGTTCCCGGATTGCCTCGCCGAGTTCCGGGTTCTGGTCGAGGTCGAGCGTGCGCAGTCCCCGCTGTTGCGCACGCGCGAGACGCTCGGGTACCCGGTCCACCGCGATGACGTCGTATCCCAGATGGGCGGCGATGCGTGCGGCCATGTCGCCGATCGGTCCGAGGCCGAGCACCGTGACCGAACCACCCTCGGGGATGCCGGCATAGGCCACCGCCTGCCAGGCGGTCGGCAGGACGTCGGACAGATAGACGAATCGCGAGTCCGGCGGGCCCTCGGGCACCTTGATGTGGGTGAATTGCGCCTGTGGCACCCGCAGTAGTTCGGCCTGCCCGCCCGGCACCTGTCCGTAGAGTTCCGAGTAGCCGAACAATGCGGCACCCATCCCGTGTTCGCGTACCTGGGTTGTCTCACACTGCGTGTAGAGGTCGAGGTCGCACATGTAGCAGGAACCGCACGAGATCTGGAACGGCACCACCACCCGGTCGCCGACCTTGAGGTTCCCGACTTCGGCGCCCACCTCCCGCACGATTCCCATCGGTTCGTGGCCGAGGATGTCGCCCGGATTCATGAAGGCCCCCAACACCTCGTACAGGTGCAGATCGGAGCCGCAGATATTGGTGGAGGTGACTTCGATTATCGCGTCGGTGGGCTGTTCGATCTTCGGGTCGGGTACCTGTTCGACCCGAACATCGCGTTTTCCTTGCCAGGTGACAGCTTTCATGGAGCAGGCGATACCCGGGCACCACGGTCCGAAACGGGCAACACGCAACCCCGGCTGGTTCCGACGTCAGTCGGACGCACCCTCGCTGTCGTCGAAGAAGGCCCATCCGTCATCGGACTTGACCTCCATGCGCCAGCCGAGTTCGGAGTTGTCTGCCTTGGAATCGACGAACCAGGCGTGCGCGTCCTGGGCGCTCTCGATGTCTTTGGTGTCGACGACGTCGCCGTGGGGGTTCAGAACTCGGTAAGTAGCCATAGCTCAAGTACTTTCCCGTTTTCGGCCCGACTAACCCAGGTATGCCGGTGCCGATTGGCCATCGCCGTCGTGGGTACCCGTTGGCGATGACAGGTCCAGATCCCGAAAAGCATGAGTCCGAGCACGGCGAATCCGACGTCGATGACGACCCCAAGGTGGCCGGCTCGCGCGCCGACGGCGACGACGGCGGCTCATACGTGGGCCGAACCTTCTCCGATGACGATTTCGATACCGGGCAGACCGGTGCCGAGGCGCGCAGCGAGGCCGACTAACGCAGTTCGATATCGACGACCAGCGGGCGGTGATCGGACAATTCGACGGTAGGTGCCTCGGCGTAGCGCGCGCGCAATCCGGGAGCGTCGGTGAGGATGTGGTCGAGCTGCCTGTTCGGGGCGTCCGCGGGAAAGGTCGGAGCACTGGCCAGCGATCGAAACCCGGTACAGCGGGCCACGATATCGGGGGGCAGATTCAGATCGCCGGTCAGGATGCGCGGGCCCGGTAGCCCCTGCAGATTACGCACCAACCGGCGCAATTGCCGGCGATTCCATCCCGGTACGAACGACAGATGGGTATTGGCAACCGATATCGGCCCCAGCGGCGTGTCCAGTGCGGCGATCACGGCGGCACGGGGTTCCTCCTTGACCATGACCATCTTGCGGGGCCCCGGTAGGTACAGCGGAAATCGCACCGGAATCCGGGGCATCCTGACCACCTGCCAACTGGCGGCCGGGAACCGGGAAAGCAGCGAGATACCGTACGCCGCGGTGCCCAGCTGTTCCGCACCGTCGGCCGCCATCCACGTGGCGCCCGGTGTTCCTGCGATCGCGGCAACGAACTGGTGCGCCACCGCACCCATCGCCTCGGCCGCCACCGCGGTGAGATCGGCGCGACCCGATCGCTGCTGCTCGAGATCGACCTCCTGCAGCGCGAGGATGTCCGGATCGAGGCGTTTTATGCACTCGGCCAAGCGCTCGGGATGTACGCCCCCGCCGACAGTGCGTCCGTGCAGGATGTTGAAGGTGGCGATCCGCATGATCAATGGATACCCCAGGTTTGCTTCCCGATGTCGAGGACGCCGTCGTGGCGCCGGCCAACCGCCCCCGAGCCGACCGATCAGTGAGTGCGCAGCTTGTCGACGAGCTTGTCCTTGGTCAGTTTCGAGTAGCCGGTCATACCGAGCTCCTTGGCGCGCTTCTTGAGGTCGGCGACGTTCCAGTCCTCGTAGGATCCCGACTCGCCCCCTTTGCGCGCCACCGCGGATTTGCCGCGCGCAGCGACCGCGTTGGAAATGCGCGCCGCTTTTTCCTTCGAGTTGCCCTGCTCGCGCAGGTCTTCATACATCTTCTCGTTCTTGATCGATGAATTCGGCATGTGGGTGGATTCCCGGCCGCGTGCCGGGCGAAACGGGGCCGTCAGCCCTTGGCGACCTTGCGGACCAGGCTGCGGGTCGCCTTCTCCAGGATTGCCACGGCAGCCGCCCGGTCCTTCTGCCGTGCGGCGCGTTTGGCCGCGGCGGCGATGGTTGCGCCCTGCTCGTAGCCGGCGACCACCCGCGGATCGACATACGAGCTCCGCGCCACCGCCGGGGTGTTACCGAGTTCCTCGGACACCTGCTTCATCACCCCCGACACCGCGCGCTTGCGTCCGCGTTCCGTCTCGCCCGGATCGGCCTCGGCGAAGGCCGCGGCCGCCAGCACCGTACCGTGCCAGGTGCGCAGATCCTTGACGCTGTACTCGTCGCCGACCAGCTCCTTGAAACGCGTGTTCAGGTCCGATGCGTGGATCTCGACCCAGCCCGAATCGTTGCGGCACACCAGCAACCGCTCGGTACGGGCATCGCGGCGCAACAGCGCGCGCACGGCGCGCAGCACCTCGGGATCATCGATCTCCCATGTCCTGCGCACGCCGCTCTTGGCCGGGAAATCGAAGGCCACCGCGCCTTTTCGCAGGGTGACATGCTCGCATTGCAGGGTCGCCAGTCCGTAGGACTCATGTTCCTCGGCGTACTGCTCGCCGCCGGCGCGGAAATAGCCGAGATCGAGCAGGTGTAATGCCAGCGCCAGCACCCGGTCACGGGACAGCCCGCGCCCGGTGAGGTCTGCGGCGATCCGCGCACGCCACGCGGGCAACGCAGTCGACATCTCCAGCACTCTGTCGAACTTCTCCTCGGCGCGCTCCTCCTGCCAGGCCTGGTGGTAGAGGTACTGCCTGCGGCCCGCGGCATCGGTGCCCACCGCCTGGATGTGACCGTTGCCGTACGGACTGATCCACACCTTGCGCCAGGCCGGCGGGATGACGAGATCCTTGATGCGGGCCAAGTGGTCGGCGTCCGCCACCGGGTCACCGTCGGGACCCCGATAGGTGAAGCCTTTTCCCTTCCGCAGCCGGGTGATACCCGGTCCGTCGAGAACGCTCCGCCGCAACCGCATGCGTCCTATTACCCTGGTGGCGAGTGCTTTACACCTGGTCAGCCGTGGCGCACCCGGGCCCGCTCCCTGATGGAGGCGACAACCCCGCCGTCGTTGAGGATGTCGGTTCCGGTGAGATAGCCCGCGCGGTCACTGATGCAGAAGGCGAACAACTCGGCCATCTCCTCGGCTGTGCCCCACCGAGGCACCGCGGCGTCGGAGACCACCGCGTCGGCACCGCCGGCCTCCTCCAACCTGCCCATCTCGGTGTCGACTGCTCCCGGTGACACCGAGACAATGCGCAGCCCGCGGCCATTGAACCGTTCGGCCTGGGCACTGCTGTACCACTTCACGAAGTTCTTGCTGATGCCGTACGCGATAGCGGAGCGTTTCTCGTCCCCGGCAACCGCACAGGCGGGCAACACATCGGCCAAGAACGCACACTCATCCTGGAGCGCCTCTGGGAACCGATCGACGGGGATGAGGGACTCCGGCAGAAGGTGTGCGGCCATTGACGCGACGTTCACTATCGCGCCACCCGGTCCGACGGAGCCGAAGAACGCCTCGTTGATGTGTACCGTGCCGAACACGTTGGTGCGCATGATGTATTCGGCGTCTCCCATGGCGGGACTCACCCCTGCGGTGTGCACGACGGCCGTCACCGGGCCCAGTTCGGTCGCGGTGGCGTACAGCGCATCGACGGCCCGCCGGTCGGTGACATCGCAATGAACAGGCGTTGCCGCAACCCCGAATCCGGCCAGTGCCGTCACCGCGCCGTCGAGTCGGTCGGCACGTACATCGGCCAGGACCACCTGTTGATCACGCCCGACGATCCTCGCCGTGGCCACACCCATACCGCCGGCCCCGCCCGTGATCACCACTACCGTTTCCATCACTCGACGGTATCTGTTGTCTGCGCAGGGTCTACGGAGAAGCGTCCCGCAGGATGTCACCGAGGCGATCCAGCGGATCGCCCTGCTCGGGATTCAGGCGGCGTTCCTGGACACCGGGTGTCGCGCTCCCCGGGACTGTCGCTGCCGGCGGCGGCGGCGCGCCGGCGGGCGGGGGTGGCGGAGCGGCCGGAAGCGGCTGCGACAGCGCCGCGATCTTGGTGTCGAGCCTGGCCGCCGCCTGCGCGCGGATTTCCCGGCGGTCGGGATCGGCGTCGGTGTTGCCCGCGAAGCAGCCCGGCGGTGCCTGCTCGACAACCTCACGAGCACCGCGATAGTGCTCGCGTGCGTCATCGGCCTCGACGTCCGCGACCGCCCGGTCGCCCAGGGTCTCGCGCACCAGGACCAGATCGACCCGCAGCGGACAGGATCGACCGCCATCGACGCGACCGAGCGCCGCCGCGAGGTCCTCGTTCGCCTCGACGAGTCGGCCATCACGCGCCGCGCTGACACCATCGGAGAACCGCTGCGCCGCATCACCATCCGCCAGCCCGGTCCACGTCAACCGGCCGGCGATGAGCAGCAGGACCAGAACCACCGGGGCGGAGAGCACCAACATTCTCCTGCGCAGGGGGGTCACCGGCTCACCTCCACCCGGTCCAGCCGGGTGCGGCGCAGTTCCCGCAGCGCCTGGTAGAGCGCGCACAGTAGCAAGACCGCTGCCGCGCCGCTGAGCACCCAGTACAGCTGGAATCCCGATGCCCCCTGTCTGGCCGCCACCGGCTCACCTGCGGTGACATCGTCGGCGTCGAGCTGATCGTCCAGCGCACTGCCGGGGTCGCGCGGGAGGTAAGGCACCCCGAGTTGATCGGCGACGGTTTGTAGGGTCGATACACCGGCGTTCCCGTAGCCGAACACCGCGCCACCGTCAACCGAGTTCTCGGGCAGCGCGAATTCTCTTGGCGGAAGCTCAGATCCGGGTGCACCGGCGCCCAGGTAGAACACCAGATTGCGGGCCCTTGGGAACTGTTGCGTGGCCCCGATGAGCTGGTAGCGCAACACCGTCGCCGCGGCACCGGCATTGGCGGCATCGGCGGGTGCGGTCTCATCGGGGGCGATCGCGGCGGCCAGCGCGCGCAGGCTCCACGTATCGGCGGACAACGGCCAGTCCAACGATGGCCGGGCCGCGAAGCCGATGACGGCGAAGCGGGCGTCGGGATAGCGGTCGATCAGGGCCTCGATATCACTGCGTGCCTGCATGATCGATGACCCGACCATATCGGGCGATCGGTCGACGACCACGAAGATGTTCGGGTCGCGGTCGCCGGCGACCCGGGTCACCGCCTGCTCGGAGCCGATGACCGGGCGCACCAGGGCGCACAGCAACAGCAGCGCCGCCGTCACGAGCAGGCCAATCGCGGTGCGCCCGCGGAGCAGGCCAATCGCGGTCGCGGTGATCACCAGTGCGCCTGCCGCGATGAGCAGCCATATCGGCAGCGCGGGTTGCAGCGTCATCGGCGGATCACCACCGGCAGCAGCAGCACGGCGGCGATCGCGATAATTGCCGCCAGCACAGCGGGATCCGGGGTCTCCGACGCGTACGCGGCCGCGCCGTCGGCATCGGGCACCGGTGGCGGTGGGTTGCGGCGGATCTCGGCCAGCCGGGCCCCCACATCGCTGGTGGCCGGGTATGCGCGTCCCCCGGTGGCCTCGGCCAGCTCGGCAGGCAGTCCGGCACCTGTGCTGACGGCATTGACCTGCACCGCGCCGTCGCGAGCCAGTGCGCGCACGGCGGTGTCGCTGAACAGCGCCGGCGCGGGATCGTCGGGCATATCGGCGGGTCCGATATAAATCAGCGACCGACGCTGCGGTGCCGCGGACTCGAAGTCCGGGAACCCGGTCAGACAGAGCGCCAGGATATCCGGGACCGTCCGGGCATAGTCGATATAGGAGACTGCCGAAGTCAACTGCCCCGGATCGGCGAACCGCGCCGCCGCGTACTGATAGTCGCGGGTCAGCGGGATGACGCGTCGGTCGGCCGACGTCAGACCGATGCGCTCGCTGCCGAACCCCCGGACCGCCTCGGCGAAGTACCGCATGGTCGTCTGCACCGCCGCGTCGTCGTTCGCGGCACCGACGCACACCATGATGTCTTCAGGTTGAGCTGCCGCGGCCGCGCGTTGCGGGATCGGCAAACCGGTGGGTCGCGCGGCGGCCAGTGTTGCGGCCGAGAAGGCCGCCAGCAGCAGGATGATGCTCAGTGCGGCCGCGACGGCCTGTAGCCGGGCGGCGCGCGCGTACTCCGGAAGGGCCGTCAGTCGCCGGGTGTTGGCCAGCGCGTGCGGCGGTCGCTCGGAGGTCCGGGACGGCCAGAGCAGGGCGGCGACGATACAGCCCGCCAGACCCAGGCATGCGAACACCACGACGGCCCACCACGTCAGATCCATTCGCGCACCAGCCGTTCCGCGGCGTCGGCGGCGACCTCGACATCGGTGATCGTGTCGCGGTTGAACTGGACGTCATCGAGGGCGGTGAGCACGGGTGCCGCCGGGGCCAAGGCGCCCTCGGCGATCTCGGGAAGCTGGAGATACTCGACGCGCTGTCCGGTGCTCTCCCGCAGGAAGCGGCGCACGTGTCCGCTGAGGTCCGATGCGGCAGCCGGCGCACTCAGATCGGCGCTCCGGTAACGCTTCCTGGTATCGGCGATGGCTCGCAACGCCCGGCGGCGCGTCATCGACGTACGCGCCGCTCCCACCACGACGGGTTCGGCCCGCCCCGGAGCAGTCCACCACAGCACACCCAGGTACCAACCGGAGACCGCGGTGACGATGATCCCGACGCCCCATAGCCATCCCATGGGCGTCGGCGGCGCATCCATCAGGTACCTCAACAAATCATCCGGCACGGGCGTACACCCCCGTCATCGCCACCAGCGCCGGGGCGATGCCCGCGCTCGATGCGATCCGAGCGTGCGGCACCCGCAGCTCGGTCAAGAACTCCGAAAGATCCTGTCTCCGTTGTTCTTCTGCTCGTCGGTAGGCACGCACGACCCTCTCGCCGAGGATATCGAGGCCGAGCACCCGGCGACCGTCGGCGACGTCGTACCCGGCGCCGGGATCGCCGGGATCCACCGCGGGCCGGTCCCCGACCATCGCCCACAGCACATCGTGGCGCGCGCCGAGTGACCGCAGCGTATCCCGCAACCGGTCGCTGATATCCGGCTCGTCGGAGACGACGATGACCAGCAAGGGATGCCGTTGATGGCGGGCCACCCATTGCAACTGGACCACGATATCGCTGGCATCAGGTTGATCGCCGACATGCTGGTGATAGCGGTGCAGCATGCGTTCGATGTGGGTTTCGCCGCGCCGCAGGCGGATATCCACGCACCCCCGGCGATCGCCGGTGACCAGCCCGATCTCGTCCGAGCGCGGCAGGGTGATGAGTCCGATTGCACCGATGACATGTGCCGTCAGTTGCCATTTCGGCTCACCGGTCGGCGTCTCGGCACGGGCGTTACGGCCACCGTCGGCGACGACCAGGATCTTGTGGTGCTTCTCGGTGACGAACTGTTTGACCAGCGGGTGACCGGAACGCGCGGTGGCCTTCCAGTCGATGTCGCGGACGTCGTCGCCGGGGACGTAGGGCCGCAGCTCGTCGAATTCCATGCTCCTGGTGTGCACCAGGGCATACCTACCGCCGGCGAGCATGCCCGCCGCATCCCGGCCGATGTACGCCTTGGCCGCATCGAGGTGCTTACCCATCGCCGCCTCAGGGGACCGGGACGGCCCGCAACACCGCGTCCACCACGGCATCGGGGGTGACCCTTGCGCTGGCGGCCTCGAACCCCAGGACCATCCGATGCCGCAGGACTCGGTGTGCCAGCCGCGCGATATCGTCGGGCAGGACGTGATTTCTTCCACGCAGGACGGCCAAAGCCCTTGCGGTGCGGCAGAATGCGATGGTGGCACGCGGGCTCGCCCCGTACTCGATCAGCCGGGCGACGCTCGCGGGAAGCCGGCCGTCCGGATCGCGAGTCACGCCGACCAACCGGCCCGCGTACTCGACGAGCACACGGTCCATGTGCACGGCGCGCACGGCGGCCTGGGCGCGGCGGACGTCGTCGACGGTGACGACGGCGCGCGCGGGGTGATCGCGATCGTAGAGCCCGGCATCCATCCGCTCGATGATCTCGACCTCGTCCTCGACCGAGGGGTACTGCACCAGCTCCTTGAGCATGAAGCGGTCGGTTTGGGCCTCCGACAGCGGATAGGTGCCCTCCTGGTCCACCGGGTTCTGGGTGGCGATCACCACGAATGGGGACGGGATCGGATACTCGACGCCGGCGATCGTCGTCTGGCGTTCCTGCATCGCCTCCAACATGGCGCTCTGGGTCTTGGCGCTGGAACGGTTGATCTCGTCGAGCAGCACGATATTGGCGTGCACCGGCCCCAGTCGGGTGGTGAACGAGTTGCTGGCGGCCTCATAGATCTGGGTGCCGATGATGTCGCTGGGCAGCAGATCGGGGGTGCATTGGATGCGCCGGAAGCTGCCGTCGATGGATTCCGCGACCACTCGCGCGGCGGTGGTCTTCGCCAGCCCGGGGACGCTCTCGACCAGTAGGTGCCCACCGGCGAGCAGGGCGAGCAGCATGGACTCGCGCAACTGATGCTGGCCGACGACCTTGGTGGAGAATTCGGCTGCCACCGCGGCGGCGACGTCTCGGGCATCACCTATTGCCGCCTCGGAGGGCTGCAGATGCGAAGCGGTCATGGATCCTTCCGGAGGTTGCCTGGCCGGCCACGAATACCCACCCTGGGCGATCGCCAAGCCATGCCGGGCAATCCCGACCCGGTGCGCACGGGTCGACCAGGGCCGTCACACCGACTGTGTGAACTTAGCCATGTTTGCTAAACATGGTTGGTGCCACAGCTCACCGACCGCGATGCGCCGGCGCGTCCGCGCGGGCCGTTCGGGTTGCTGTTGGACCCGGTGTTCGGCACCTTGTTCTGGGGCCGGATGTTCTCCATCGTCGCGGTCTGGACGCACAGCATCATCGCCGCTGTCGTGGTGTACGAGGCCACCGGGTCTGCTCTGATGGTGGGCCTGGTCGGGGTCTTCCAGTTCGGGCCGCAGCTGCTGCTCAGCCCCGTCAGCGGCCGCTGGGCCGATTCCGGTGATCCCGGCAGGCAGATCCTGCTCGGCCGGGTGCTCTGCATGGCCGGATCGGGTTCGATTGCAGGCTGGATGTTCCTGCAACCCGCGCAGCAGGGCACACCCGCCGCGGTGGCGGTCCTGCTCGGATCGCTCATCGTCGGCATCGGCTTCGTGGTGGGCGGCCCTGCGATGCAGTCGATCGTGCCGGACCTGATCCGACCGGGTGAGTTGTCGACTGCGATGGCGCTCAACAGCATTCCCATGACCATCGGTCGCATCGCCGGTCCCGCGGCCGGGGCGTACCTGGCCGCCCACTTCGGCGCGGCCACCGGATTCGCGGTGAGTGCCTGCCTTCATCTTGTCTTCGCGTTGTTCATCGTCGCGGTGCGGTTGCCCGCGCCTCCGGAACGGGCCGCCGACGCCGACCGTCGGGTGCGGGCCGCGCTGCGGCACGTCTGGCGTGACCGCCCACTGCTGATGGCCCTCCTCGCCGTCACGACCGTCGGCGTCGCTGCCGACCCGTCGATCACGCTGGCACCCGCGCTGGCCGATGCGCTCGGCGGCGGCACCCAACTCGTCGGAATGCTGTCCGCCATCTTCGGGGTCGGTGCAGCGGCGGGGATGGGCGTACTCGCGATCATCGGCGGCCGGCTCGCGTCCGCGCGGGTGTCCTTCCTCGGCTTGATCGGGCTGGGACTGGGGTGTGCGGTATTGGCGGGCAGCGTCGTGCCCGCCGTCGCGATGGGCGGCTTCGCGTTGGCCGGGCTGGGCTTCGGCTGGGCCTTGACCGGTTTGACCACGGTGGTGCAGGAGCGCGCACCGCAGGACCTGCGCGGCCGGATCATGGCGCTGTGGATGGTCGGCTTCCTGGGTTCCCGTCCGATCGCGGCCGCGGTGCTGGGCGGTACGGCGGATGCGGTCAGCGTGCAGGCGGCCTTCGCGGTGGCCGCGGCGCTCACCCTGACGGTGGCGGCACTGTGCCGACCCACCACCCTTGCCGGGCCGCTGCCCTGATGCTCGCCTGATCTGCCGTCTCGACAGCGGAATTTTTCGGCAACCGGATTGTTATCAAGGTTTGGCCCGTTTGTCACACGGGTAACTTTGGTAACAGGCGCAGCAAAGCGTCACACCGGTAACTACGAAAGAGCCGAATGGATCACCGCCATGAACACAGTCCTCTTCCTCAGCGCCAGTGGCGCCACTTATGAGACCCGCGCATACACCACCGCCGATATCACCGATCTCATCAACGCCCAGGGCTTACAGGCGCTGACCAGCGCCGATCATCAATTCGACTTTTGGTTCAGCCCCTCGGCCGGCGGCTGTCAACGCCGCGTCAACCGCACCGCCACCGAACTTCTGATGGCGACGACCTCGCTCGGCGCCGGCAATGTACCCCTGCTCCGCGGCGCCGTGGTGATCGCCAGCCACGATGCCGACGGCGATCTGGACGGCCTGAGCTGGGAGCAGCTCGACCAATTGGTGGACCGCCACCGGTCACTGTCCGCGGGCAAGCTTCGCGCGCTCTGCCGGCGAATGAACCGCGACGAACGCCAGCGGCGCCGCGTGCTCGCCGCTCGCACCGCGACGCGCTCGGCCAAGACCGCGCAGGCGGCACCGAGAACACCCGTCGCGCACTGAACAGCGCCCGCCGGACGCCGTCAGGCCCGGTGTTTCGGATACCCATGAGCCAGCCGGGCGGATCCGCGCTATTTTGTGGCTCATGCTCAATGCCGAACGTGATGCGGTCGCGCTCCGCTTCGCAGAGTTGCTCCGCGATCTGGAGCGCACTCAGCCCAACGACACCGAGACCGCGCTGCGGGAGCTGACCGTCAACGCGGCGGCCGCGCTGCCGGGCGCCGTATCGGCGAGCATCACGGTCGCGACCCGCGAGGGTGAGGTCAAGTCGGTGGCCGCCACCGATTCGGTGGCCGACAAGATCGACGACATCCAGCGGCGCACCAAGCAGGGGCCGTGCCTGGAAGCCGCCTGGGAACAGCACACCATGCGGATCCGGGATGTCGAGACCGAACAGCGTTGGCCGCTGTTCTGCCAGGAGACGCGGCAGAACACCAGCATCCGTTCCTCGCTGGCATTCCAGCTGTTCCGGAACCGCGAGGCGATGGGAGCCCTCAACTTCTACGGGGAACGCGTCGATGCCTTCGACGACGACGCCGTCGAGCTCGGGTTGATCCTCGCCACGCATACCGCGGTGGCCTGGAATCTGCTGGTGCGCGATGAACAGTTCCGCAGCGCGCTTGCCTCACGTGATCTGATCGGGCAGGCCAAGGGCATCCTGATGGAACGGTTCGGGGTGGACGCGGCAGGGGCGTTCGGGCTCCTGCGCAGGCTCTCCCAGGAGAGCAACACTCCCCTGGTCGATCTCGCCGAACAGGTCATCGATTCCCGAACCGGGGAGGACCGACCCGTTTGAATTTCCCGACGTGGGTAAACTGAACCCCATAGACCGTGGGTTCAGGTACGACGCCCATCCGGAGCCATTTTTGTGGAGCCCAGATGACGTCCGACCCCATTGCTGCTGCCCTGCCCGAGCGCGCAGGCATCGACTCCAGCGACCCCGAGCTGATCCAGAAGTACCTGGACCAGTGCTATTCGACCGGATTCGCCATCACCAGACTCGACGGTGCCGACCGCGGTCCGTGCTCGTGCACGCACTCAAGGGTTGATGTCGATGCCTTCGCGATCGAGGAGATCCGACATACCGGTGCGGCCCAACTGCGGGCCGATCACGTACCGGTAGTGGTGGCACTGAACGTCCTGGCCGGACGCGTCGAGGTACAGCACGGCGGATTCACCGCGGTCGCCGAGCGCGGGTCGTGGATTCTGGCTTCGAGCGGTCTCGGCGCCGTCCGGATCACCCTCGAAGACGCCCAGCTGCGTGCGGTGGTGGTGTCCAAGGCACTGCTCGCCGAGGTCGCAGCGATCGACACCGAGTCCCCGTCGGTACCGCGCTTCACCGCGCTGATACCGGAGGATGCGCACACCACGCATGCACTCGAGGCCACCGAACGGTTCCTGGACAGCTTGCTGTCACCCGATAACACCACCGACGACCCGATCGTGCTGCGATCCGCGGGCCGGATGCTGGCCAGTGCGATGCTCAGCACCTTCCCCAACGACCTGCCCACGGGCTCCGCGGATGCCGAAACCGCCGCCGACCAGCCCGCGCTGCTGCGCCAGGCGGTCAACTTCATCCAGGACAACGCCGCGCGCGATATCAGCGTCCGAGACATCGCAGCGGCCCTGTACCTGTCGCCCCGCACCGTCCAATACCTGTTCCGGCGGCACCTCAACACCACGCCGACGGCGTATCTGCGGACCATCCGGCTGGCGCAGGCGCGCAAGGAACTCATCGCCGGCGACCGATCGGTGACCACCGTCGCGGCGACGGCGGCGCGGTGGGGATTCGCCCACACGGGCCGGTTCGCCGTGCTGTATCGGCGAACCTACGGCGAGAGCCCGCACGAGACGCTGCGGCGGTGAGCCGTGATGCACTTCGCCACGCGGCCGATGATCGTCGCAAACTGGATCCACCGTCCCGGTAGCCTGAAAGCCGGTTGAGCAGCAGCCGTACCGGTCGCCTCAGCGACACCCCGCTTCCAGTGAGGGCGTCATGACAGACACACTCCCCAGCGACACCCCGGTGCCCGTCGGCACGTCCCGGCGCGCCCTTCGGATGACCACGCAGTGGCAGGATTTCGACCTGGCTGTGGTGACGGTGACCGGCGAACTCGACGCGACCAACACCGATGTACTGCTCGACTACGCGCTGAGCAAGGTCGTGCTGTGCCAGCGGATGGTGCTGGACCTCACCGATATCGACTTCTTCGGCTGTGCCGGCTACTCGATGTTGAAGACGCTGGAATACCGGTGCATCCTGGCCGATGTGGTGCTGACGCTGCTGCCCGGCCCGCCGGTACGGCGCGTCCTCACAGTGTGCGAGTACGCGGCCCGGCACGGTCTCTGACGCGTTCGCCACCGAGCCGTTGCCGTATCGACCCGCCGGGGGCGGCCATGCAAAGATCGGCTTCGATGTCCGCGTTGGTCGGCAGGAATGCCGAATGCCAGGTGCTCGACGCGCTGGTGCGCACCGTCCGGGACGGCGGCAGCGATGTCCGGGTGCTGCTCGGACAGGCCGGCGTCGGCAAGACGACCCTGCTCGGTCATCTGCGCGCATCCGCCGCCGACCTGCACATCCTCGATGCCACCGGCATCGAGTCCGAGATGGAATTGCCGTACGCGGGTCTGCATCAGGTGTGCGCACCCATCCTGCACCTGCGCGCCGCGCTGCCCGCACCGCAGCGCGCGGCGTTGGAGAGCGCGTTCGGCCTGAGCGATATCGCACCGGCCCCGGATCGCTTCCTGGTCGGCCTCGCCGTCATCGGGTTGCTGGTCGCCGCCGCGGCGCAGTGTCCAGTGCTGCTGATCGTCGATGATCTGCAGTGGTTGGACACGGTGTCGGCGCAGACACTGTTCTTCGTGGCACGCCGGCTGCCCGACGTCCGGGTCGGCCTTATCCTGGCCTTGCGCACACCGATCGACGGTATCGCCGGGCTGCCCGCGATGGCCGTACCGGGGCTGACCGACGACAGCGCACGTGAGCTGTTGGAGTCGGCATTTCCCGGCCGACTCGACCCGGCGGTTCGTGACCGTATCGTCGCCGAGGCACGCGGTAATCCCCTTGCCCTGCTTGCCATTTCACAGGGACTCAATGCCGTCGACCTGGCCGGCGGCTTCCAGCGGCCCGACCGGCGCCCGGTGGTCACCGAGATCGAGGATCACTATCTGGCGACGCTGCGGTCACTGCCCCCGGATGCTCGCGGCGTGGTGCTGCTGGCCGCCTCCGAACCCGTCGGTGACCCGTCGCTGCTGCGTCGTGCGATGGAGGTGCAGCGGTTGCCCGCGTCGGCCGAGACGGCCGCCCGTGACGCCGGCCTGATCGCCGTAGACACCCGCGTGCAGTTCCCACACCCGTTGGCGCGCAGCGTCGCCTACCGCTCGGCAGGCACCGACGAACGACGGGCCGCCCATCGCGCGTTGGCCGCAGGCACCGATCCGAACGTCGACCCCGACCGTCGCGCCTGGCACCGAGCGCTGGCGGCCGACGGTGTCGATGCCGACGTGGCCGACGAACTGGAGGCCTCGGCCCGGCGGGCCCGCCAACGCGGCGGAACGGCCGCCGCGGCCGCGTTTCTCACCAGAGCCGTCGAGCTGACCCCCGACCCGGCGATCCGGGGCGCCCGCGCCCTGGCGGCAGCCGAGGCGCATCGCGAGGTCGCCTCGTTCGAGGCCGCTCGGCAGTTGCTGGCGACGGCGCAGCTGTGCCCGCTGTCGGGCCTGCAGCGGACACAGTGGGCGCAGCTGCGGACCCGCCTGATGTTCGTCTCGGCACGCACCAGCGGTGACGCCCAGGCGCTGCTGTCCACGGTCGACCAGTTCCGCACGGTCGCAGAACAATTGCAGGTGCTGGACCCCCCGACGGCCGGTGCGGCCTATCTGGAGGCGATGACGGCGGCGGTGTACGTCGGCCGCCACGGCGGGGCCAAGGCCACCGAGATCGGTGCGGCCGCCCGCACCGCTTTCGCCGGCACCGAAGGCGGCCGCCCGCTCGATCAGGTCGCCAGGGCGCTGGCCGACCGGCTGGCGTTGGGCGCCGAGGCCGCCATGCCCGCGGTGCGCGCGGCGCTGGAGGCGCTGAAGGCGGCCGGCCGAGACCAGGTCGCCGGCGTCGGCAACGACTGGTTCTGGCTCGGATTCCCGGCCGTGCACGAATCCCTGATCCACGAGGCATGGGATGACGAGGGCTGGCGGGACATCTCCGCATACGCCATCGCGCTGGCCACCGATCGCGGCGCACTCACCCTGTTGCCCGCATCCCTGTTGGCCCGCGCCGGATCCGAGATGGAAGCCGGTGAACTCGATTCGGCGCGCGATCTGGTCGGCAAGGCACACGAGATCTCGGTCGCGACCGGATACACGCCGCCGCGGTATCACCGCCTCGTTCTCGCGGCCTGGACCGGCGATGATGCCGAGGCCTCTCGGCTGATCGACTCCGCGCTCAAGGACAGCACCGCCCGCGGCGAGGGCCGCATCACCGGGTTGGCCTACTACGGCGCCGCCGTGCTGAACAACGGCAGGGGCCGCTACCGGGAGGCGTTGGAGGCGGGCCTGCACGCATTCGCCTACGAGGACCTGGGTTTCCACAACGAGATGCTGTTGGAGCTCATCGAGGCGGCCGTCCGTTGTGATCAGCCCGAGCGGGCCGCCGAGGCCATGGAGCAGCTGCAGGCACGCACACTGGCCGCCTCGACCCCGCGCGCGTTGGGGTCACTGGCGCGGTCGCGGGCAATGCTCGCCGACGGGCCGGCCGCCGGGGAGCTCTACCTGGAGGCTCTCGACCAATTCGGCAAGACCAGACAGGCCGCCCAGCTGGCCAGGACGCACCTGTTGTACGGAGAATGGTTGCGTCGCAATCGTTCCACAAAGCAGGCCCGTGAACATCTGCGCATCGCGCATGAGTCCCTGCACCGCTTCGGTGCGACCGGATTCGCCGAACGCGCGCGGCGCGAACTCCAGGCCACCGGCGCCAAGACCCGCAAGCAGCCGACCGCCGCCGGTGACGCACTCACCTCCCAGGAGCAACAGATCGCCCAGCTGGCCGGCCGCGGGCTGACGAACCAGGAGATCGCCGGCGAGCTGTTCATCAGCGCCCACACGGTGGAGTATCACCTGCGAAAGGTCTTCGCCAAGTTGAACATCCGCTCGCGCCGTGAGCTCAGGGCACACATCTGAGGCGGCTCATGCGCCGTGTCGGTCACCCAGCATCACGATGTTGTCGGCGAGGTCGTTTCGGGGGATGGTCAGGTTGTTGGCCGGGAAGGCCGGGTCCGCGTAGCCGATACTCAGCCCGCACAGGATCGTCAATTCGTCGGGGATGCCGAGCTGTTGCCTGACGAGGTCGGGATACAACGCGGTGGACACCTGGACGCAGCTGTCGATACCTCGGTCGGTCAGCGCCAGCAGCAGGGTCTGGACGAACATGCCGACACCGAGCGCATCGGGAAGCCCGAGATCGCGGTGCATACACACCATGCCCGCCACCGGCGCGCCGAAGAAGTCGAAATTGCGCAGCTGCGCCGCCCAGCGGGCCTCGGCATCATCGCGCGCCACCCCCATCGAGCCGTAGACCAGCGCTCCGAGCTCGCGTCGGAGCGCGGCGAACGAGTCGGGTAGGCCGAGGTTCGCCGGCGGATTCGTTCGCGCCTCGGCCGACAGGGCGGCGCCGAGGGTGTCCCTGGCCGATCCGGTGGTCAGGTAGAGCCGCCAGGGTTGCACGTTGGAGTTGGACGGGGCCCGCATGGCCAGCTCCAGCGACTCGGTCAGCAGCTCCATCGGAACGGGTTTGTCGCGCAGGAACATCCGGGTGGAGCGGCGGCGCTGTACGACGTCGGTCAGGGTGCTCATCGGGCACCGAGCCAATCGACGAGCCGGGTCATTGCCAGCTCGGCGCCGGGCCCGGTCACCAGGCTCGTCTCGGTGACCGGGGTTCCGAAATAGGTGGCATCCGGGTCGGTCACGATGCGCAGCCGGTCCACATCCGGCAGCACCAGGGCGGCGAGTTCGGCGAACGACATGGTGTCGGGTCCGCCCAGGTTGTGCACCCCATCGATCGGAGCCTCGCCGGCCACCCGCGCCAGCACCGCACTCACCTCGGCCGCGGCGATGGGCTGGATCAGTGCATCCGGCGCGTGGACCACGCCGTCGGCGATCAGCGAGCCGGCGATCATCTCGGTGAACTCGTGGAACTGGGTGGCCCGCACGATGGTGTAGGGAACACCCGACTGCGCGATGGTGTTCTCCTGCACCACTTTGCCCCGCAGGTATCCGCCGCCGCGCAGACCGTCGACACCGACGATCGACAGCAGGACGTAGTGCCGCACACCGGCTTTCTTCGCGGCGCCGCTGATGTTGGCAGCGGCGGCGGTGAAGAATGCCAGCGCGGCATCATCGTCCATGGTCGGCGAGTTCAGCACGTCGACGACGATGTCGGCACCCGACAGCGCCTCGGCAAGGCCCGTGCCGAGGGCCGCGTCCACTCCGGATCGCCGGGATGCCGCCCTCACCCGGTGTCCCGCAGCGGTGAGCATGTCGACCAGCGGTGCACCGATCTGCCCGGTGGCGCCGATGACGGTGATGTTCTCGGTGGTCATGGTCGTTGTCTCCTCACGGTGCGTGAACTGCTCCAGAAGAGAGTCGCACCGGGAGGGGGCAGCCGAATCACGGAAAGCCCGTAGTCCCGCAGGTGAGCGGTGGCCGGTCAACCGGCCGTCAGCAGGATGTACTGGGCCGCCGTGCGCTGGTGCACATCGGGCAGGGCGTCGCCGTTCACCTCGACCGCGTACTCGCCGGCCAGGGCGACACAGTAGAAGGACTTACCGCGGGTGGCACAGTGGCTCTCCGGCAAGTTCGGCACGGCATCCACGGCCGCGCCCTGGTTCAGGATTTCCTTGCTGAAGGCGTTGACGATCATCAACGCCGAACCCGGGTTGCGCGCCTGATACACACTTGCCGCAGCCATCGCGACCGTGGTGACGCCGGTGTCGGAGAACAACGTCTTCGATTCCAATGGGTTGGTCTGGAAGTGCATGGCGCCGCGCTCGTCGTACACGGCGTTCTTCGTCGAACTCGGATTGGATTCCGCCGGAATGGTTTTGGCAAGGAGGCCGGTCGGGTCCAGCTCCACCTCGCCGAGCGCGTTGGGATCTGCGGGAGAAAACTTGTCGACCCGGGGCGCCTGCAGATCGACGACCTTCTGCACCAGTGTCGCCGCCATGTCCAGCCCATCCACGGACTGGGCGAGTTGCATGAACACAAAGGGGCCGTGCGGGGTGAAGGAACGGATGACCGCCCACGGCTTGTCCGATCCGGTCGGGGTGAACGGGTAGGTGAATGCCAGGGTTTCGGGGTGCCCGGGAATCGTCGCCGGTACGGGAGTGGCGCCGCGCACCGCCTGCTCGGCCGTCGCGCTGTTCATATCTGTCGCGGCCGCCTGGGCGGCGGCCGGGTCCGGGAACCGCATGACCGCATTGATCAGGATGTGCTTGTCGGGCGCCTCCCGCGCGGACGCGAAACCGTTGACGAAACCATGGCTCTGCGCCCGCTGCGCCACACTGTCGGGTGAGAACTGGGACAGCGTGGTGGGAGTGTCCAGCAGGTAGAAGGTGCTCAGGTACGGGGAGATGAGCTCGCGGTGGGCCTCCCACGGGCCGACGACGTGATCGGCCAGCCGCTGGGCATCGACCACCGCCCCGGTCTTCGGGTCACCGGCCCGGCCCAGCGGAGGACGAGGCACCGTCGGATAACGGCCCGCGTCCAGTTGCGCCGGACTCACGATCGGGGGCAGCGAGGTCTGCGGAGCCGATGCGGCCGGGCCGACCGGGTCGCCCGGGGCCGGGGACTCCGGAGACGCACAACCGGTCAGCATGGCCATGACGGCAGCGGTGCCGACGGCCGCGGGGAACACACCCATCCTCTTCACGCCCCGACCCTAACCCTGGGCACCGGCTCGCGTGCCCGGCTACCGGCGAATCATTGCGCCGCACCGTACTCCAGCGCGCGTTCCGAAGAATCCACCCGCCCGTTGCTGGAGATGGTCAGCAGGTCGGGCATGACGGCGTAACGTGCGCCGTCGGCGGGATTGACGGCGACGAATCCGGGACCGGATCGCTGCGCGTTGCGTATCTCCAGATTGGCGCCGTCACGCAATCGCTCACCGCGGTAATAGAAGTCGCCGGATGCGGTCTGACAGATGATCGCCAGCGACTGGGCGGTCCTGATCAGCGCGACCGGTGAGCTGGAGCTGTCGCAGCGGGCCGAATGCCCGACGAAACCTTGGGAGTCCGTGCCGGATATCCCGTCGACGGCGGCCGTCGACGGTCCCGCCTGCGACGGCCCGGTCGGCTCCGATGACTGTGCCGGGGCGGCCAGTGGCGATCTCGATGACGGCGCGTCACCACCGCCTAGTACCAGTGCCGACGCCAAAGCCGCTGCGATGGCGAACAATCCGATGGTTGCCAGCGCCACCGTCCACCGCGCGGACACCCGACGTCTGGCGCGCGGCGGCAACGGGGTCACCACCGAGGGATGCGGTCTCGGGTGCACGGCAGAGTACCGCTGGGTTCCCGCCGGCGAGCCGACAAGATTGGGCACCGCCGGCGAGCCGGCAAGATTGGGCGCCGCCGGCGAGCCGGCAAGATTGGGCGCCGCCGGCGAGCCGGCAAGATTGGGTACCGCCGGCGAGCCGGCAAGATTGGGTACCGCAGGCGGGGCGAGCGGCCGCGCGTTGTCGACGGCCTGCACGGCCGCCCTGGCCAACTCACCCGCGGTCGGATACCGCAGGCCCGGGTCCTTGGCCATCCCTCGGGCGATCACATCGTCGAACGTTCGGCTGACCCCACGGCGCATGATGCTCGGCCGCGGCGGTGCGGAGAACATGTGTGCCGCCCACACCTGGCGGACGTCCTCGCCGGCATACGGTTCCAGACCCGTCAGGGCCTCGTACAGCACGCAGGCGAGCGAGTAGACATCGGCCGCCGGGGCGCCGCGGTCGCCGCTGAAACGCTCCGGCGCCAGGTAGGCACTGGAACCGACCACAAGACCCGTCGAGGTCACCGCGGGTTCTCCCCCGCCGTGCGCGATGCCGAAGTCGACCAGGTATGCGAAATCGTCGGCGGTCAACAGGATGTTCTCGGGTTTGACGTCGCGGTGCACCAGGTTGGTGGCGTGTGCGGCATCCAGTGCCGTGGCCACCTGGGCGATGATCGACACGGCGCGGCGCGGCGCGAGTGCACCCTGGTCGCGCAGGACGTCCTTGAGGCTGGGCCCCTCCACCAGGCGCATGTCGATGTACAGCACACCATCGATCTCACCGAAGTCATGCACGGGGATGATGTGCGGCGCGTGCAACCGTGCGGCCAGCCGGGATTCGCGACGGAACCGGTCCCGGAAGCTGGGGTCGGTCGCCAGGTCGGACCGCAGCAGCTTGATCGCCACCACGCGGTCGCGGACGGTGTCGTACGCGCGATACACCTCGCCCATGCCGCCCACGCCGAGCACGGATTGCAGCTCGTAGGGGCCGAACCGGGCGCCCAGCCTGGAGCCGCCCTTCACGGAGCCCACATCTGGTCCTTTTCGTTTCGGAGGTCGCCGACGGGTTTCCCGCCGCGCAGCGATCCCTAACTACAGCGACGGTGCGGAGGCGCTCACAGAGTTCATCACCAGCTGATACAGCGGCAGACCCCACGCGTGCGGACCGCTGGTCGACGGTTCGTACGCCGTGTGGATGGCGATCGACGAGGCGGGGATCTCCTCGAGCTCGGGGTTGTAATCGCATACCGGGTCGCCGACATCACAGACGCTCACGGTGCGGGCACCCATCCGCGGGTCCAGCGGCGAGGTATCGGTGGAGGCCAGGAACGAATGCTCCTGCGCGACGCCCTTGCCGGGGCCGGGCAGCGCGGCCGCCGACCCGAGGTTGATGGTGGTGTCGGCGGGCAACCTGTCGCCGTCGGCGACCAGCAGCGCCGCGACCACCTGCGGGTTGTCGGCAAGATCGTGCAGGTTGCGGTGGACCACCATGGCGCCCTGGGAGTAGCCCGCCAACACCACCTTCGACTGCGGGCACCGGGCGGTGTAGGCCTCGAGCTGATCTGCGGTCGCGTCGGTGCCGTCCTCGACACTGTCCATGAAGTTCATCCAGCCACCGAGCCCGCCGGCGAGCGGTACGGGTGCGGCCGGGTACTGCACCGCCTCGGCGGTCATGGTGCGCCCGCCGGCGGCCAGCGCATTGCTCAGCTGCTGGTAGGAGGCGTAGACCACGTCGCCCATACCGGCGTTGGACACCAGCTGTGCGCCGTCGCGCTGACCCGAACCGGCGGCGCCGATCCAGTGCACGTCGGCGCAGGCCGGCTCGGCATCGGCGGTGGGCGCTGCGGCCAGCGCCGTCGCGGCCATCAGCGCGGCCGCCCCAAGTCGGAGGATCACATGGGTTCTATCGCCGCAGGCGCCGGCCGGCGTTACCGATACCGCACGAGACCCTGCTCACGCCGGTTGGTGCACCATCGCCCGGCGGAACTCGGTGGGGCTGACACCCCGGACCCTCTTGAACGCCGAACTGAACCCGAACGGATCGGAGTAGCCGACCGTGCGCGCGATCTCTGCCACGGTGGCTCGGTTCTCGATCAGCAGGTCGGCGGCCAGGGTCATCCGCCATGTCGTGACGTAGCTCGACGGCGGTTCGCCGACCAGGTCGGTGAATCGCTTGGCCAGCGTCGAACGGGCCACCCCACAACGTCCGGCCAGGGCGGCCACCGTCCACGGTGCTGCCGGATCGTCGTGGATCAGCCGCAGGGCATCACCGACCACCGGGTCACGCTGCGCCGCCCACCAGGCCGGCGGCTGCCCGCCGGGACGGTCGAACCAGGTCCGCAGGGTGCACACCAGCATCCAGTCCAGCAGCCGGTCCAGCACCACCTGCTGGCCGGGGGCGTCGATGGCGACTTCGGCGGCCAGGTGCTCGAGCACCGCGTCGCCCTCACCTCCGCCCGGCACCCGCAGGACGTCGGGCAGTTCGTCGAGAAGCCGTCGGCTGATCTCACCGCGCACCGGGTACGCACCGATGATCGCGGTGGTGGCGTCGGCGCCGCGGTCGCCGAAATCACTCCAGCCCAATCGATATCGGGTTCCGCCGCATTCGGGCACGGCGCATTCGGTGCCGCATTCGACGGGGTCCGCGCCGCTGTCGAGATCGTCGACAAAGGTGAAGGTCTGCGGGCCACGGACGATGACGGTGTCACCGGCCCGCAGTGGTTCCGTCACCCCGCCGGGGGTGACGATCCAGCCGCCTCCGGTCAGCACCGTGCACAGGGTCAGCGGTGCACCGTCGACGAAATGCAGATTCCATGGTGGCTGCAGGGTGGACCCGCCGAAGAGTGAGCCGTTGGCGCGCACCCCGCGGAACAGGTCTCCGAAGACGTCCATGCCGACAGCATAGAGGTTTGGACATGAAATCCGGCTATTCAACCATGGAATCGTCCACGACTGCGCGGTTGACTGTCACTCATGAGCAACGACACCATCCTCGTACTCGGAGCCACCGGCAAGACCGGGCGCCGCCTGCTGCCGCGGTTGCGACTGCTGGGCGTGCCGGTCCGCGCCGCATCGCGATCCAGCGGCACCCGCTTCGACTGGTCGGCCCCGGATACCTGGGACGACGCATTGACCGGCGTGGGCGCGGTCTATCTCGTCGCGCCGCCATGGCCCGGACCGACGGCCGACTTCCTCACCCGGGCGGAGGCGGCCGGGGTGCGCCGGGTGACGGTACTGTCCGGTCGCGGCGCCGACCGGTGGGGCGAGTCCGCCTTCGGACTGGATATGCGGTCCGCCGAGGCCGCCGCGCGGAATTCAACGCTGGAATGGACCATCTTGCGGCCCAACAACTTCGCGCAGAATTTCGACGAGGACCTGTTCCGGGCACCACTGCAGGCGGGCGAGCTGTTGTTGCCCGCCGGTGATGTGCCCGAACCGTTCATCGACGTCGATGATGTCGCCGACGTCGCGGCGCGGGTATTGACCGAACCGGGGCATGCCGGCAAGGTCTACGAGCTGAGCGGTCCGGAACCGGTGACCTTCGCCGCGGCCACCGAATTGATCTCGCGGGCAACGGGTCTGCCGATCGCGTACAAGCAGGTGACCGCCGACGAGTACATCGCCGCCCTCGTCGAGTCCGGCGCCGACGAACAGGACGCCGAGCACGTGGCGGCCATGTTCACCCTGATGGCCGACGGCGGAATCGCCGGCACCACTGGCGACGTCGCCACGGTTCTCGGGCGAGAACCACGCAGTTTCACCGAGTACGTGACCCGTGCGGCCGCGGCGGGAGCGTGGGACCGGTGAGCGCCATCACCGAAGGAGATATCGCCCTGCTGCGTCGGCCGCTGTACGGATTCCTCACTGTTGCAGGCGGTCCCGATCCTGCACAGCCACGACCGGTCTGGTACGAGTACGCCGACGACGGCACGATCGGGCTGTTCACCGAGGCCCGCTCGGTCAAGGTGCGCCGGTTGCGGCGGGACGCCCGTGCCTCGCTCGTGGTCACCGCGCCGGTCGGCGAACGGGAGCACTGGGTGTCGGTCGCAGGCCGCGTGGACATCCACACCGATGGGGCGTCCGACCTGGCGGCGCGGCTGGCGGCCCGCTACTGGGATCTGCAGGATCCGATCCGCACACAGGAACTGGCGGCGATGCAGTCGGTCGAGCTGTTGCGGCTGGTCATCCACCCGGACGCGATCACCCGGTACGCGATGGGCTAGCGGGCGACCGTCACGACGCTACTTTCCGGCGTTGCGGGCCAGGTCGATGGCGTACTGGTTGACGAAGGTTCCCGCGCTGGGCTCACCGCGATCACACGAACCGTCGGATTCCCCGACCCGTTTGACCCACAGGTAGGCGTCGATCTTCGGATTGGCCGTTGCGGTGGTCGGCGGCACGCCCAACGCGCGCCCCGGCGGGTTGCACCAGCTCAACGGGCTGTCCGGCGCCGGTCCGTTCCCGTTGCGGGAAGTGTCGATGACGTAGTGGGCGCCGTTGGTCATCCCGGAGATGGCCTCGCCATACCCGATCTGTTCCTCGGTGGTGAAGTAGTTCGTGGTGTTCAGGCTGAACCCACGCGCACGCTCGATGCCGACCTGGTTGAGCCGGTTGGCCATCTCGCCGGCGTCGACCCACCGGGAGTGTCCGGCATCGACGTAGACCGCGGCCGCGGGATCGCGGGTCAGGGTGTCCACCGCGTACCGGATGAGGTCGAAACGCTCCTGACGCTGGTCGCCGGACAGGCAGTCCGCCATCGCCAGCGCGTCCGGCTCCAGGATGATGGCTGCCGGCGCCCCGCCGAGCCCGGCCGAGATGGCGTCGATCCACTGGCGGTAGCTGTCCCCGGAGCCGAAGCCGCCGGCGGCGAAGCTGTAGCAGTCACGGTGCGGCAGCGCGTAGATCGCGAGCACCGGTGTCGCTCCGGCGCCTTGCGCGGCACCCACGAGCTTGCTGACCGTTCCCGACACCGTCGATGCGGGGAAGGCCTGGTCCAGCCAGTAGGCCTGCGGGGTGTTGGCCACATAGTCGAGCTGCGGGTTACCCGGCGACGCCTGTGCGGCCCGCATCGCCTTGGAGATGGGATCGACATAGAACGGCCTACCGGCCAACGGGTTCGCCTCGCTGGCCAACCGCACCTGCGGCGTGGGGACAACCGGGAGGCCGAGACCGGCGACGGCCGCTATGGCGGCGATGGCGAAGAAGGGGGCAAGCCACCGCGCGACGGTGCCAGCAGCAGAGGACATCACATCGACAAAAGTTAGTGCGGCTCGGTGTTGAAGGCCAATCGCTCACGCCCTGGTCACGGGCCATTTCGCGCCAGGGCAAACTTGTGGTTGCCAGCCCCGCGTGACACCACGTGCCACTCCCGGGCCGCACTGCGCCCACCAGCAACACATCAACGTCAATTTGCGGGTAGTCACAGCAGCACCACGGGTTGCGGCGGGAGCCCGCCGCGCGGCGTGGTCACGGCCCGCGGAGCCCGGTGCTGCCGTGCTCGTGGTCGGTGGTGGCCCAGTGCCAGAAGTCGGCGTCTTCGGTGATTCTGCGGAACTGCACGAGGACCTGCTCATCGGACAGCTCGTCATCGTCCGGGTAGGCATCGATGACGGCCAGGTCGTCGCGCTCGACGCTGCCGGACTCGTCTGCGTTGTCGGTCTGGAAGTCGCGCGAGTCGCACCGTGCGAGTTGCGCGCCCCGGATGAGCAGTTCGGGTCGATGGACGTAGTTGATGCGAGATTGGCCGTGATCCAACGCCGCCGGGGGATGCCATTCGCATTCGTTGCGACCGTTGAACATGGTGGTGTACCCGCCCGGGCGCACCATGCGGTTGTCACACCCGCATGCCAGGGTCAGATCATCGACGTTCGTATAGCCACCCTCGGCGAAATCACGGTCTCCATGGTGGACCTGGCAGCGGTACGCCCCGGCCGTGCAGCACGGTTTGGTGCAGCCGCCGTCGCGAGCGATCAGCATGATCCGCTGGGCCGGGCTGGCGGTGCGCCGGGCTCGGAAATAGTTCAACGCGGCACCGGTGGCCCCATCGAAGATCGCCAGGTAATGGTTCGCGTGCCCGCCCATGCGAATGACGTCGCGGATCGGGAGTGTCGTCCCACCCCCGGATACACCGACCCCGGCGCGGGATTCCAAGTCCTGCAACGTGGTGCGGATGATGACCGACACGGGCAGTCCGTTGAGTTGGCCCAGATCGGTCATCAACGCGATCCGTCCGATCGCGATCATCGCGTCATGGGTGCGTTGGGCGACGGTGCGGTGATCATTGTCGATCTGAGCCTGGGTGGGCGTACCGCTGGTACACGGCTGTTCATCGTCGGGGTTACACATGCCCGGGGCGGCGAAGCGCGCCAGCAGCGGTTCCCACACCGCAGCTGCTTCCGGGGTCAGTGATCCGGTGATCACGGCCATGCCGTCGCGACGTTGCGCCCCGATCGCGACACCTCGGCTGCGTTGGCGTTCGGCGTCATCGGGAAGGGGCCCGTCCTGATCGAGCAGGAACAGTTTCAGGGCGGCGGCGTCCTTGAGTTCCTTGGGACCTACCCCGACCGCCAATGTCACCAGGTCGGCTTCGAACATCTCTCGCTCGGCGAGACCGACGAACCCGGGCAGGTCGGCCATGGCGTCGCGCAGCACCCTGACATGCTCGGCAGTGATCAACCCGCCGGCTTGTGCAGCCGCCACCACGGGAAGGAGCGGGGGCAGGGGCTCACCGGTCAACGCGCGGCGGGGCCCCAACGCCGCAGCCTCGTGCAGACGCCGGCCCGCTTCGGCGGGCGACAGACGCCACCGGATCCGCAGTACGGCGTTCCAGGATTTGGCGCCCATCTCCCGTGCGCTCGTCTCCTGCTGCAGTTGGTTCAGCAGCCGATGCCCTTGGGCAGGTAGTCGGCAGGTCAGCGTTTCGTACTCGTCGATCAGCGTGACCAACTCATCACGTGACAACGCACCGAGGTCGCAATCGGCGAACGCATCCATGGCGGCCCGCAGACCCGCCATCGCCGCCATCACCCCCGCCACCGCCGTTGTCATGATTCGAACATACATTCGACCACCGACAAGTGGCGAGAGGGCGCTCAGGCGGCCACCGCCGCCGGCACGGCCAGTGCTGCGCGCAACAGGGTACGTCCGCGATGCAGCCGGGAGAGCACCGTTCCCATCGGAGTGTGCATCATCTCGGCGATCTCGCGACAGGAGTAGCCGTCGATGGCCGCATAGCAGAGCACGTCGCGAAACTGCTCGGGCAACCCGGCCAGTGCGGAAGCCACCGCGTCGTCGGGCATGACCTCCAGCACCTCGGCCTCCGCCGATTTCGCCCCGCGCGCCGCGCTCACCGCGGTGACGTCATCGCACAGAAACTCCGGGCGCCGCATGCTCTTGCGGTAGTTGCCGATATGGGTGTTGGTCATGATCCGAAACAACCACGCCCGCAGATTCGTGCCACGCTCGAACGCCTCGAAACCGGCGAACGCCTTCAACAACGTCTCTTGCAGCAGCTCCTCGGCATCGGCGCGGTTGCGCGTCAGGCGGAACGCGCCGCGGCGCAACACATCCAGATGCTCGCGCACATCATGGTCGAAAGCGTCGGCGAGGGCGGCATCCATGGTGGGCTCCTTGGCGGTCGAAGCTGGTGATGTGTCCCATCTTGTCGCGCAGCCGCATTCCACGTCTGCACCGCTGACGCCAAAGGCCGACCACGGCCACCGGTAGTCCTCGATACCCGCTAGCGGTACCGTTCGACCGCACCGACCGGTCACTCCCGGCGGTGAACGGTCTCGGTAAACCAACAGCGCGGTCACGGTTACATGACGTTATCCGCAATGTCGACAACGTAATTCGCCACATCCGAGGTGCCTTTCGGGCACGCCGGGGACGCTGCCCGAGTTTACCCCCGAAGTCGCGGGCACATTTTGACATATCGGACAATTCGACGCCCACGAAGGTAGTTGCGATCGAAACTAGCTGGAACGAGCCCCGACAGGGCCTCCGACCACGCCTTCTCCCGCCGACGGTCGTGCGCCCGAGTGATCACGTGCGGTTTTGCTGGTTGCCCTCGGGGCTCGGGGCATGGTGACGATCGGTGGCCTAACACCCGGTCGGCAATCCGTACTGCGGGAATACTGTTGCGCCGCTTACATTGATCGCCGTCACAGCTTGTTCCGCTCCGGACTGCCAGAGAGGCCGTCATGCTGTCTCCATCATTCCGCGCCGCACGGCGAGCACGAATCGTCGCGCTCGTCGCGGCCGTGCTGTGTGCAACCTCGGTTCAGATACCCATCTCACATGCCACGGCACCGCCACGGGTCGACGTCTCGGCACGCGCGCTCGGTATCGCGGAATCGAATCTCTACTTCATGTCTCCAGACGAATTAACTACCGCAATAACGGCTTTCGAAGTCATGGGAGTCACCCAGATCCGGATCTTCCTGCCATGGCGAGCCATGGAGCCGTCACGGGGCACCTACAACTGGACCATATCCGACCGAATACTCGACGCTGCGGCCGACAAGGGAATCGCGGTGGTCGGCGCGGTGACGAGTACCCCGATCTGGGCCGCCGACAACGGATTCTGGCTGCCGAATGCCGCCCCGCGTGATCCCAGCGATTACGCGTCCTTCATGACGCAGGTGGCCATGCGATATGGCGCGGGCAGCAGTAGGCCGCGCATCGCGGCCTACGAGATCTGGAACGAGCCGAACGCGAACATCGGATGGTCACCCGAACCCGATGTCGTCGGTTACACGACTCTGCTCAAAGCGGCGTATTCCGCGATCAAAACCGTCGAGCCCGGCGCACTGATCATCGGCGGTGTCCTCGGTGCGGGGCTCAGCTTCGGGACCTGGACCATCAATCCGGTCGACTACCTCGCCCAGATGTATGCCAATGGCGCACGCGGCTACTTCGACGCGTTGTCCTTCCACCCGTACAACTTCTCCAGCAGCTTCTCCGCCGGAATGCCGTACGCGAACACCCCGTATCGGCAATACCTGTCGATGCGGCAGTTGATGGACCAAGCCGGCGACACCGACAAGCTGATCTGGACCACCGAATACGGTGTGCCGACCTCTGCCGTGGACGCGACGACGCAAGCGGCCTGGATCATCGACTTCGCCGACACCTGGTCCCAACTGCCCGGCGTCGGACCGATGTTCATCTATTCACTGTCCGACCGTCCGAACGAGACGCCGTGGGGAATCTACGACACGAACTGGGTGGCCAAGCCCGCAGTGTCGGCGATCCATGACTGGATCGCCGAGCACTCCGGCGCATCGGTGCTCCGGCAGCTCAGTGGGGGCTGATTCGAGTCGGACACCCACCGCATGGCTGTCACGGTGTCGACTCACTGACCTGCCCGTCGCGGACCGTCCAGTGCCGATCGAGGCGGACATTCTGCAACATGCGCCTGTCGTGGGTGACCAGCAGCAACGTCCCGTCATACCCGTCGAGCGCCTGCTCCAGCTGCTCGATGGCGGGCAGGTCGAGATGGTTCGTCGGTTCGTCGAGCACCAGCACGTTGGTACCGCAGGCCTGGAGCAGCGCCATCCCGGCGCGCGTCCGCTCACCTGGCGAGAGGTCGTCCACCTCGCGCTCGACATGGTCGGCCCGCAGGCCGAACTTGGCCAACAGCGTGCGCACATCGGCGGTGGGCCAATCCGGCACGTGCTGCTCGAAGCGGTCGACCAGCCGCCCGGGACCGGTGAATTCGGTTCGGGCTTGGTCGATCTCGCCGATCGCCACGCTGGCACCCATGCTGGCCCGTCCGCTGTCGGGTGCTCGGCGACCGAGCAGTAATCGCAGTAGCGTCGACTTTCCCGCGCCGTTGGGACCCGTGATCCCGATTCGATCGCCCGCACTGACCTGAAGCGATACCGGACCGAACAGGAAATCACCCTGCCGCACAGCGGCATCGTCCAGCGTCGCCACCACCGAGCTGGAACGCGGCGCCGCACCGATGCTGAACTGCAGCGACCACTCCTTGCGCGGCTCCTCGACCTCTTCCAGGCGGGCGATCCGGCTCTCCATCTGCCGGACCTTCTGCGCCTGCTTCTCACTGGATTCCGTCTGCGCCCGGCGGCGATTCTTGTCGTTGTCCGGAGCCTTGCGCATCGCGTTACGCACACCCTGGCTCGACCACTCCCGCTGAGTCCGCGCCCGCGCCACCAGATCCGCCTTCCGGTCGGCGAATTCCTCGTACTCTTCGCGGCGATGCCTGCGCGCGACCGCGCGCTCTTCGAGATAACTCTGATAACCACCGCCGTAGACCGTGGTCTGGTTTTGCGCGATATCGAGTTCCAGCACGCGAGTCACCGTGCGCGTCAAGAACTCCCGGTCGTGACTGACCAGCACGACCCCGCCACGCAGATCCCGCACGAACTGTTCGAGACGTTCCAGGCCGACGAGGTCGAGATCGTTGGTTGGCTCATCGAGCAGGACGATGTCGAACCGGGACAGCATCAGGGCCGCCAATCCGACCCGGGCCGCCTGGCCACCCGAGAGAGCCGTCATGAGTGTGGCATCCGGCTCGACGTCCAATGCCAGATCCGCCAAGACCACCGGCAGCCGCTCCTCCAGGTCGGCCGCACCGGTGGCCAGCCAGTGATCCAGCGCCGTGCCGTAGGCATCGGCGGCGGCATCGGATTCCGACAGTTTCTCCGCCGCAGCCTCCATGGCGGCGGTGGCGGCCGCGCATCCGGTCCGCCGCGCGATGTAGGCCGCGACGCTCTCACCGGCGACACGTTCGTGCTCCTGCGGTAACCAGCCGATGAACGCGTCGGCGGGGGCACGGCTGATCGTGCCGTCCAACGGCGACAGCTCTCCCGCGAGGATCCGCATCAGGGTGCTCTTGCCCGCACCGTTGGCCCCGACGACACCGAGCACATCGCCCGGGCTCACCGTCACGTTCACGTTCTCGAACAACGTCCGGTGCGCGTACCCGCCGGCCACGTCCTTGACCACGAGCGTGGCGGTCATGCGGGCACATTCGCGCCGCAGATGCCGCAGGTCTCGAACTGCGTGCGCCCCCAGCGCGCGATCGGGACGAAGAACAGGGTGAATTGCCGGTACCGACGTACCCGCGACCATGCCGTGGTGTTGTGACAGCGCGGGCAGGTCCGGACGCCGGCCTCGCCGAGCAGCTTCTGTTTGGTGCCGAAGCCGAAGATGAAGAGCACGGCTCCAGCCTAGAGAGATCGCATCGACCGGGTGTTCTTCAGCAAGGCCCCGTCCCCGCACCGAGTCGGGATCGCCAGGACCCCCGGGGCGGTGAGCTCGCTTCGTCGATCCCCGGATTCCGGCGCCACGGCCGTTCCGCGTTAGGGTGCTGGAGAGAACTTCGGCAAATTTGCAGATAGAAGATGTGAGCCCCACATGACCGCAGCAGCAGAAGCGTCGACACTTCAAGAACGGGTCGGCCACTACTACCAGATGGACGGTACCTACCTGGTGGGTCGGGAGAAGATCCGCGAGTTCGCACGCGCGGTGCAGGACAAGCACCCGGCGCACTGGGACCTGGACGCGGCCCGCGCACTCGGCTACCCAGGCCTGGTCGCGCCGATGACCTTCACATCCACTCCCGCCATGGCCTGCAACCAGCGCATGTTCGAGCAGATCGTGGTCGGCTACGACATGTACCTGCAGACCGAGGAGGTCTTCGAGCAGCACCGCCCGATCGTCGAAGGTGACGAGCTGACCATCGATGTCGAGCTGACCTCGGTGCGCCACGTCGCGGGCCGTGACCTCATCACCGTCACCAACACCTTCACCGACACCGCGGGCGAGGTGGTGCACACCCTGCACACCACGGTCATGGGTATCGGCGCCGAAGAGGTCGACCCGGCGATCCGGCCCGCGGTGCAGGGCGTGATGATGCACGGCATCAACATGCTCGGCGCCGAGGACTCCGAAGCGCCGTACCACAAGGAGGTCCGGCCGGGGGGCACCGTGACCGTCGCCGACGGCAGCAAGCGCAGGCCCACATCGCGATCGTTCGCCGATGTGACTGTCGGCGACGCCTTGCCGACACAGCAGGCGCGACTGTCACGAGGTGACCTGGTCAACTACGCCGGTGTGTCCGGTGATGCCAACCCACTGCACTGGGACCAGAACATCGCCAAGCTCGCCGGGCAGGACGACGTGCTGGCCCACGGGATGCTCACGATGGGCCTGGGCAACAGCTTCGGTTCGGCATGGTCCGGCGACCCGGGCGCGGCGACCCGTTACGCGGTCCGGCTCTCCCAGCCCGCGATCGTTCCCGCCGTCGGCACCGAGATCGAGTTCACCGGGAAGATCAAATCGCTGGACCCCGAGACGCGCAGTGGCGTGGTCGTGGTCGGGGCCAAGTCCGGCGGGCGCAAGATCTTCGGTTTGGCGACGCTCAACGTCCGGTTCAGCTGAGTTCAGTGCTCGTCGACGCCGGCCCGCACGCCGGCCTCGGCGAGTGCGGCCAGCACGGCTTCACGATGAGCAGTGCCCCGGGTTTCCACGGTCAGCATCACCTCCACCTCGTCGAGCCCCAGCGTCGGCGCCGTGCGGCGATGGACGACATCGAGCACGCTGGCCCCACTGGCGCTGACGACACTCAGTAATCCGCTGAGCCCACCCGGCCGGTCGGGGATCACCGCCTTGACGACCAGATACCGACCGGCCGCCCGCAGCCCGTGGTTCATCACATGGGTCAGGACCAGTGGATCGATATTGCCGCCGGAGAGCACGGCGCACACCGGACCGTCGACCGCCGTTGTGCCGGTCATCAGCGCGGCGACCGCGGCGGCTCCGGCGGGCTCGACCAGCAGCTTGGCACGCTCGAGGCACAGCAGCAGTGCACCGGACAGCGCCTCCTCGGACACCGTCACCACCGAGTCGACGAGTTCGCGCACATGGGTGAAGGGCACCTGCCCCGGCAAGGGGACCGCGATCCCGTCGGCCATCGTCGACATCGACTGCACCCGAACCGGCTCACCGCGCCCCAGCGATATCGGCCAGGCCGCCGCACCGGCGGCCTGTACGCCGATGACACGGACCCGCGGTGCCAGATGGTGCATCGCCGCGGCGATGCCCGCCACCAGACCGCCGCCGCCGGTCGGCACCAGAATGGTTGCCACGTCCGGGATCTGGCGCAGTATCTCGAGTCCGACACTGGCCTGTCCCGCGACGATGTCGAGATGGTCGAAGGGGTGGATCAGCACCGCCCCGGTCTCGGTGGCGAACTCGGCCGCGGCGTCGAGGGCGTCGGCCAGGGTTGCCCCGACCAGGTGGACCCGACCACCGTAGGCCTTGGTGGCGACCACCTTCGGCAACGCCGCGTTCTCGGGCATGAACACCGTCGATTCGATGCCCAACTCCGTTGCCGCCCAGGCCACCCCTTGCGCGTGGTTGCCCGCGCTGGCCGCCACCACACCGCGGGCGCGTTGCTCACCATCGAGATTCGCGATGCGGTTGTAGGCACCGCGGGGCTTGAACGAGCCGGTCCTCTGCAGGTTCTCGCATTTCAGCCACACCTGCCGGTCGGTACGTTCGGACAGCACCCGCGATGCGATGACCGGGGTCTCCCGGATCACCGGGGCCAACAGCTCGGCGGCCGCGGTGATCTGATCGAGAGTTACCAGCGCCGGATCCACCACTCCATCGTTGGCTACCAGACCGACAAGGTCAACGATCCGGCCGCGCTGGTCACCCCGTCGGTATCGGTCGCGACGATCAGGATGGTGCGGGTTGTCCACGCTCCTTGGGTGGCGGAGAAGGTGACCGCCTTGAGGGCATCTTCGTACTGCTGCTTGGTCGCGATACCGGAGAGGGTCAGCGTCCTGGTGCCGGCGTCATAGCTGGCGGTCACCGGGTTGTTCGGCAGTCCCGCGAACACCAAGGTGTCGCCGTCCTTGCCGAACGCCGTGACCCGCACGGTCACCTGTTGCAGGTGGCTGGAATCGGCGTCGACGATGGAGACGGCGGCGACAGGATTCACCGGTGAACTGCCGATGGTGTACGACCGGCCGCCGATCGGGGTGACGAGCGGAACCAACCGCGTCGGTGAGGACACACCGACGGTGACGAATCCCGGCGCGATGTTCTCGATACCGTGCTCGTCGGTCGCCGAGATCGTCAGACCACGCACCAGCGCCGCACCCTGGGTGGCACTGAACGTCACCGCCTTGAGCGCCTCCTCGTACTGAGCCAGCGTCCCCTCACCGACCAACGTCAACGTCCGCGTGTTCACATCCCAGGTCGCCGTGACCGGATTACCCGACGGCGCAACATAACCCAACACATCACCGCTCTGGCCCAACGTCGCGATCTTCACCACGACCTTGGACAACTTGCCCGAATCACCATCGACGATATCCACCCCCGACACGATCTTGGCCGGATTGCCACCGATGGTGAAACCACCGCCGGCAATCGGGGTCACCAACGGCGGAAGGGTCGGAGCGGCAGCGACGTTGACGGTGACGAATCCCGGCGCGATGTTCTCGACACCGTCGGAGTCGGTCACCGAGATCGTCAGACCACGCACCAGCGCCGCACCCTGGGTGGCACTGAACGTCACCGCCTTGAGCGCCTCCTCGTACTGAGCCAGCGTCCCCTCACCGACCAACGTCAACGTCCGGGTGTTCTCGTCCCAGGTCGCCGTGACCGGATTACCCGACGGCGCAACATAACCCAACACATCACCGCTCTGGCCCAACGTCGCGATCTTCACCACGACCTTGGACAACTTGCCCGAATCACCATCGACGATATCCACCCCCGACACGATCTTCGACGGATTGCCACCGATGGTGAAACCACCACCGGCAATCGGGGTCACCAGCGGCGGAAGGGCGGTGGCCGGCCAAACCGCCACGGTCACGAAACCCGGGGCGATATTGGGGACATCATCGGAGTCGGTCGCCGAGATCGTGAGTCCGCGTACCAGCAGCGCGCCCTCGGTCGCCGAGAACGTCACGGCCTTGATCGCCGCCTCATACTCGGCGAGCGTCCCCGTCCCCTCCAGCGTGAGGGTCAAGGTGTCGGGATCCCAGGTCCCGAGGATGGGGCTGTCGGTGGGGGCGGTGTAGGACAGCGTGTCACCGGTTTGCGCCAAGGTCGCGATCTTGATGACGACTCGTTTGAGTGTCGTCGAATCACCGTCGACGATATCGACCGTCGACACGATATGGGCGGGCTGTTCACCGAGTTTGTAGCCACCGCCCACGATCGGGGTCACCAAGGGCGGCGCCTGATAGACCGGATCGACGGTGACCGGCACCGTGATCGTGAGATTGTCGGCCTCGGCGATGCCGAGGAATCGGGTGACCGTCTCGACCAGCGTCTGGATCTGGCCGAGGACCCCCGGCAGATGCTCGGAGTCGTCGCGCACGACGATCTGGAAGCTGTCCACCAACGGCTGGCCGGTCACCAGTGCGTAGGGGGTGTAGACGAACTTCCCGGTGATGAGGTCGCGATACACCCAGCCCTTCTCGGGCTGGATGATGTCGTAGGTCAGGACATCACCGTTGGGGTCGGTGGCGTTGAGGTCGATGTAGACCTGGCCCAGGACGTTCTGCTCGTAGACGATGGGCCCGGCCACCGGTGTCCGGTTGACGAAGGTGTGGCTGATCTGCCGAGCGACCCACGCCATCATCGTGTTCACCAGGACATCCAGCGGTGACAGCACGGGAGCCGACTCATTGGCCGCGGCGCTTGCCGCGTACATCTTGGGCGTGTCGGTGCCACCGGACACCGCGGAGTCCCGCACCGACGGCGCGGGAGCCACCTCGGTGCCCGGGGCCTGCTCGGCCGGTTCCTGCTCGAGCGGAGCCGGTGCGGACTCCTGGGTCTCGGACTCCGGAATCGACTCTTCGGACTCGGCAGCTGCGTCGGTGTGGCCCGGGGATGTCGTGACGACCGACGCCGGCTCGACCGATGCGACCGGCGGCCGGGACTTGCGGCCGGGATCGGTGTCGGTATCGGTGTCGCCTACCGGCTCGGCCGGGTCGACGATGACATCGGTGGGTTCGCCGGTGGCTTCCTCGGTGGGTTCGTCGGTGTCGAGCTCGGTGTCGACACGTCCGGGATCGATCGCGCCGTCGTCCTCGTCATCATCAGCCCCGTCATCAGCCCCGCTACCGGCCTGCCCTGCCGATGCACCGCCGGTCGGCGTGTGCCCCGAGTCGGTGTCGCGGTCGGAATCGACGCCGGACCCGGACTCCGGACCCGTGGCCGGTGAGTTCTTCGTGTCGCTCGCAGATGAGTCGTTCCCGCTGTCGGATCGCGACGGCGACTCGGTGCCGGTATCGGCGTAGGCGGGCTGGGCGGCCCCGGCGATGGCGAAGCCGACGCCCAGCGATACCGCGAGCGCGCCGACGCGGCCGATGTGCAGCGCATATGCCGAGGTCACCTTGCGGGCGTGGCGTGCCTGACCTGCGATGTCACCGGACTCCAGAAGTCCCCTGGCCTGCCAGTTCGACTGGTCGCTTCGCGTGACGCGGTGACGGGCCGGGGCTGCACACATAAGAGTTGTTCTCCAAAGCTCGTTCCATGCCCCCGTGTCAGTCGGGATCGCGCGCGCCTCCCCTGCGCCCACGATCCCGTGATGCCGTCGGCCGAACTCCGATGTACCAGGCGTTGTTCGGCCTCCCAGACTGTAGGGGTGATTCCGATACCGAAGTAGCGTTATGAGCAACAAATTTTGCGATCGCAACTATTGAGCAATGCCATCCCTGTGAATATCCTGAGCGAACCGAAGCGATGCCACCTGACAGCAAATAGTCATCTACGTCAAATTGGTCCGCCTCCGTACCGGAGGTCCGCCCTTCCACCGGCATATCTGCCGCTGACGACCCTTCCGACGCAGCCCACCGGTGTGACCCAAGTCGAGAAACTGCACCGAAAATCTGATTAGCTGTGAAGGTCAGCATCACACTGGCGCGTCGTCACGTCCTGACCACGGATCTACAAAGGAGCCGATCAATGTTGCTCAATGCCCGTCGTGCGGTAGTCGGAATCTTGGGAGCCGGCGCAGTCACCGGCGCGGCGCTGCTCGGTGCCGCCCCTTCGGCATTCGCCGAGCCCGTCCCGCCGCCGAACTGCACGGCAGCCGACCTTGCGGGCGTGCAATCCGGTGTGTCGGCGGCGACGTCGGCCTACCTGTTCACCCGCCCCCAGGTGAACGAATTCTTCACCAGCCTGCACGGTCTGCCGCACGACCAGATCGAGCAGAAGGTCAACGATTACTTCAATGCCAACCCGCAGATCGGCGCGGAGCTCAAGAACATTCGCAAGCCGTTGCAGGACGTCCGCCTTCGTTGCGGCGATGTCGACAGCGACGGGGACGTCGACATCCTCTGACCCACAGCGGATCTCCGTCATAGGGCACCGCCCGACGGGGCACTGAACGTCGAAACCCGGATGAGCGCCGCACGCGCCATCCGGGTTTCGACGTTTAGGTCGGTGCATGCCGACCAAAAACAAGCGCCGACAGCCGCATGACGCGGATGCCGGCGCTTGCCGAAAACTTAGGTCAGAGAATCCCGATGCCCCCGTAGCCACCGTAGCCCCAGGGCCACATGCCCCACTGGGTCTCGCCGAGCTCGCCGGGCGAGCTGGTGATCTGAGCGTTGCCCGGGGTCTGGCACACGGTGCTGGATCCGGAGACGATGCTGCCGGCCTGCGTGCAGCTGGGCTCGGCAGATGCCATCGGGGCGGCCATGATTGCGCCGACAGCACCTGCGCCGGCGAGCAGGGCAGCAACGGTCAAACGTGACGTGATCACAAGGGTCCTTTCATCGGATAGATGAAAGCGTACAGCGAATCGTCAGGAATCGGGGCTGTGTACAACAAGGTTCATTCATCGGTGACCGGCCGGGAGCGCGGGATGAAAACCGCGATCACCGTGCACAGCGCGGCGGCACCGAGGCCGAAGAGGAAGGCCGCGTGGAATCCCGTGGCGCTCGGAACCGGCACGCCCTGCACCACTTCCGCCGATCGGGTGAGCACCGCGGCGATCACCGCGGCGGCGGTAGCCGTGCCGAGCGAACGCATCAGGGTGTTGAGCCCGTTGGCAGCACCTGTTTCCGATGCCGGGACCGCCCGCATGATCAGCGTCGGCATGGCGGCATAACCGAGCCCAATTCCGATGCCGATGAGGATGTTGATGACGAGGATGTGTCCGGCATGCAGATCGGCGAGCACCGCCACCACATAACCGGAACCCATGATCGCCGCGCCGGCGATCAGCAGCGGCTTGGGTCCCCACAGCGCGATCAGCCGACCCGAGATCGGGGACATCGCCAGCATCGCGAGACCGGCCGGCATCAGATACAGGCTCGCCTGCAGAAGCGGCATGCCCAGCCCGCCCGCTTCGACCGGCAACTCAAGGAGTTGGGGAAAGGCGATCTGCGATGAGAACAGCGCAAAGCCCATGGCGATCGAGGCCAGGTTGGTCAGCAGGACCGGGGCGCGGGCGCTGACCCGCAGATCCACCAGCGGCTCCCGGACACGCAGCTCCAGCCATCCCCAGATCAGCAGGACGATCAGCCCGCCGACCATGGACCCCAGGGTCGATGGCGATGTCCAGCCCCACTGGTTGCCCTGAGAGATGGCAAGCAGTACACCGGACAGCCCGATCGCCAACCCGAGGATGCCGATCCCGTCGACGCGGCCACCTGCTCGTATCCCGCTCGCGGGCACCAGAGTCCACATCAGGGTGAAGGCGATGGCGCCGAGGCCTGCGGCGAGCCAGAACAGCACATGCCAGTCGAAGTGCTCGGTGACGAATGCACTGATCGGCAGCCCGAGCGCCCCGCCGACGCCGAGTGTGGCGCTGACCAGGGCAATGCCCGAGCCGAGCCGCTCGGCCGGGAGGGTATCGCGCAGGATGGCGATACCGAGCGGGATGACACCCATGCCGACACCCTGCAAACCCCTACCGACGATCAGCGGGACCACCGTCGAGGACAGCGCAGCGACGACCGAACCGAACATCAGGACACCGAGCAGGCTCAGCGCGATGCGGCGCTTGCCGTACATATCGCCGAGCTTCCCGGAGATCGGCGTGCAGATGGCGGCGACCAGCAGGGTGATGGTGATGACCCACGCGGTCTGGCCGCTGGACGCGTCGAGCAGCTGGGGCAACTCACCCTGGATCGGGATGAGGATGGTCTGGGTGAAGGCCGCCGTCATCCCGGCAAAGGCCAGCGCCCCGACAACCGGCCCGCTGCGCGCACCGGGCACCGGCGGACCGGGCGGGGTGTCCACAGCTGCCCGGGTATCGACTGTCATCAACGTCCTCCCTCGCCTAGCCCGAGTCACGCTACCGTCGCGTGAGACTGAGTATCAAGTTGAAGCCGCAGTTTCTCTTCTGATATTCCGCATCAGGTGCGTTAGTCTTGCGCCATGGCCGCCGGAGTACGGGAGCGCGCACGGCTAGCCCTGCGCACCGAGATCGCGCAGGCGATGAGCGAGCTGTTCGCCCGTCGCGGCTTCGACGCGGTGACGGTCGAAGAGGCCGCCGGCGAGGTCGGCATCTCCAGGGCCACCTTCTTCCGGTACTTCGGGTCCAAGGAGGACGCCGTCCTGGCGGCCATCGAGGCGTCCTCGATCGACTACGTCGCCGCCTTGCAGGATCTCCCCGCCAGGACCGGCGAAACCCCATGGCAGCTGATACAGCGGGCCTTCACCGAGGCGCTGACCCATATCGACGAGCACTCCGAGCTGGAGCGCTCGCGGGTGCAGATGATCAACGCCACCGTGTCACTGCGCACCAGGATGGCGCAGCGTCGTTTCGCCTACGAGGACGCGCTCACCCCGGTGCTGGCCGCCCGTATCGACAGGCCAGAGGCGGCCCGGCCGGTCATCGCTGCCGCCCTGGCCTGCCTCGATCTCGCATGGCGTCGGTGGGCGGCCGGTAAGGCGCGCACCATGGCCGAATCCGTCGACACGGTGTTCGCCCACCTCGGCTCGGCACCGTAGCCGGTGAGAGATCTGCGGCCGTTGCCGCGATACTGAGGGCTCGCCCGCCACGACGAGCTTTCCGGAGGACCCGAGCCGCCCATGACGACTGTCGCCATCTACCTCGTCGTGACGTTCGGGCTGGGCGGACTCGCCATGGCCTTCCGGCTTCCCCCGCTGGTCGGATTCCTGGCAGCCGGTTTCGTCATCAATGCCCTCGACGTGGAGCACATTCCGCAGTTGGAGATCCTGGCCGATCTGGGCGTCACCCTGCTGCTGTTCGCCATCGGGCTGAAACTCGACGTGCGGATCCTGCTCCGCCGCGAGGTATGGCTGACGACTTCGGTTCACATGCTGATCAGCGTCGTGTTCGGCGGTGCCGCACTTTGGCTGGCGGCCGTGGCCGGGATGTCCATGCTGACCGGGCAGAGCCTGCAGACCATCGCGCTACTCGCCTTCGCACTGTCCTTCTCCAGCACGGTCTTCGTGGTGAAGGTGCTGGAGGAGCGCGGGGAGTCGCACGCGCTGTACGGCCGCGTCGCGATCGGCATCCTGGTCATGCAGGACATCGTCGCGGTGGTGTTCCTGACCGCGACCAGTGGACACCTGCCCAGCCCGTGGGCCTTGGCACTGGTCGGCCTGTGGCCGCTGACGCGGGTGCTGCGCAAGATCTGGACCCGGCTCGGGCACGGCGAGATGCAGTCGCTGTTCGGCATCGTGATGGCCTTCGTCCCTGGCTACGCCCTGTTCTCGGCCGTCGGCCTCAAGGGTGACCTGGGTGCGTTGATCATCGGCGTCCTGCTGGCATCGCATTCGGCATCCTCGGAACTGGCCCGTTCGCTGTTCCACATCAAGGAACTGCTGCTGGTCGGCTTCTTCGTGTCGATCGGGCTGACCGGACTGCCCGATCTCCCGACAATCGGCGTGGCGATGCTCATGGTGCTGCTGCTGCCCTTCAAGGCAGGGTGGTACGTCGCCCTGCTGTCGCTGATGCGGCTGCGGCACCGCACCTCGCTGCTGGCCGGGCTCAGTCTGATGAACTACTCCGAGTTCGGGCTCATCGTGGTGTCGGTCGGCGTCTCGGCCGGCATGCTGGCGCCCGCCTGGCTCGTGGAGATGTCCATCGCGGTGGCGCTGAGCTTCGTGGTCTCGGCCTTGGTGAACGGTCGCGGACACCTGATGGTGGAGAAGATCGCCGCCCGGCTGCCCGCCCAGGACGAACAGAAACTGCAGCCCGAGGAGCGCCCGGTCGATGCCGGTGATGCCGAGGTCGTGGTGATCGGCATGGGCCGCGTCGGATTCGCCGCCTATCAACGCCTTACCGATCACTACGGCTTGCGGGTGGTCGGAGTCGACTACGACGGGCGCCGCATCCAGCGGCTCGCCGAGGACGGGCTGCGGGTCGTCGAGGGTGATGCCACCGACCTGGACTTCTGGCACCGGCTGCGGCATTCGGAATCGGCGCGCATCGCCATCCTGGCCATGCCTCGGCACGGCGCCAACGTCACCGCACTCGACTGCCTCCGCGAGTCCGGTTTCAGCGGCACCGTTGCCGCGGTGGCCCGCTACGACGACGAGGTGGCGTGGGCCAAGGAGCAGGGCGTCGAGATCGCCTTCAACGTCTACGCCGGCGCCGGACTGGAGCTGGCCGATCAGGTGGGTGGTGGCCCCGTTCCAGCGACGGTCGATCCAGATCTCGACCCCGAACCCGAAGCCGTCGAGGACCCGAATCCGCGCTGAAGCCATGCCGCAGTCCGAAAGTGCACATCACCCGGCCGGTTCATCGGCTAGAGAATATCCACGACACCGTCACCGTTGGTATCTCCGCATCGAATCTTTGCTTCCTGCAGTGGTTTACGTATCCCTTTGAGCTCAGCAGCCATCTGTGGGTTCGCGGCGAAGAAGGCATCGACCTTTGCCTGCTTCTGATTATCGGGCAATGGATGCAGACTGGTGAAGAACTCGTTGGCCTGTTGGTGGGTGAACAGGTAGGCCGAAGTCGAAGCAGACACCCCGGCCGCGATGCCGGCGAGGTCCGCCGCGGTGCAGTGGTCGGGTGCCTGCGGAGGCTCGGCGATTGCCGGCGGGGCTGCCACCACACCAGCAATGGCGGCAGCACCCAAGGCTCCGATCACAAACCGGCGCGTGGCATTCAACATTGTTGTCTCCCATCACAATTGACGACTTCTCAGCGCTACTGTAGGCCACGGTGGTCGATCTGGAACCTGGCAGAAGACTGCAGGATTCCTTCACACACGCTGGCTGATTTCGCCAGACGCCGTGCCGGTCGCTATCGCAACCTATGATCGCTGCACCGAGGAAAGGTTATGAGATATGAACGCCCGCTTGGCCATCGCCGCACTGCTCACCGCGACCGGCATCTGTGGACCCGTCTTGGTCGCACCATTGGCGGCAGCCGACGAGCCCGACACACCGTCCTGCACCAACGCCGGCAGCATCGTCTCCGGCTCGTCGACGGTATGCCAGAGCCCCGGCGATGCTCAGCTCACCAGTTCCCCGGGCGAGCTGGGTGAGACCCAGTTCGGAATGTGGCCCTGGAGCGGAGGTATCGGAATACTCTGAACCGCCGGAACAGCACGCTCTGTGCAGACCGGGCCTCTCCGCCGCGCCACCCGATCGCTCGAATTCCTTTGGTAGCCGCAGACGATGCGGCACCTGTCGCCACATACAGCGAGGGCGCCCGCAATGCGGGCGCCCTCGCTGTATGTGCTGTGTCGAAGTATCAGTGCCGAACGGAGGTGTCGACCTGGGGCACCTTGACCGTCGGGTACAGCTGGTTGAACCACGGGTAGTAGTCGTTGTTGTCCGGGTAGTAGATACCGTCGGTCTGCGGCACCATGTCCAGGGGTGCCTGCGCCTGTGCGGGACCTGCCAGTCCGACGACCGCTGCGGTGAATGCTCCGGCGATCATGCCCGCCAATCCGATCTTCTTCATCGGTCTCGCCTCTTTCTTGTGACTGCTGTTCCGATATCCGCTTCAACAGCACCCGCAATCGATTTGATTCCCGCCGTCAGCCATAGAGATGTAGAGCACGTGCCGCCTCGGTGGCGATCCGGCCGGCGAGGGATCCGATGGGCGGACCGCCCGGCTGGTGGATGACGTTGGCGAGTACGACGATGTAGGTATCCGAGCCGGGATCGATCCACAACGAGGTACCCGTGAAGCCGGTGTGGCCGAAACTGCCGACGGGCAGCAGCGACCCGCGCGGTGCGGAATGCGCGGTGTCGACATCCCAGCCGAGGGCCCGCACATTCCCGTCGGGCAGGTGCTGGCCACGCGTCATGAGTTCCGCCGACGCCCGTGTCAGCGGGAACGGACTTCCACGGCCGGCCAGCCGGTCGAGCAGCGCTTGGGCGAACCGGCCGATATCGCTGGCGGTGGTGAAGACACCGGCACTGCCCGTCGCGCCGCCCATCCGGCGGGCGGTCGGGTCATGGACGCTGCCGCGCAACAGGTACCCGTAGTCGGGATTGCGTCCCGGGGTGTCCCCATCGTGCGAGGTCGGTGCGATACGCGCCAGCAGGTCGGTCGACCAGGTCCCCGGCGCGCACCGCTGCGCTCGGGGGCCATCCGGTTCTGCCACCACAGCGCCGCCGCGCACATCATGCGGCCCACACGCTTTCGCGAGGGGCAGGTAGCCGGTGTCGGCCATGCCCAGCGGCGCGAACACCGCGGAGTCCGCCTGCTCGTCGATATCGCGACCGGTCAACTTCTCGACGATCTCGCCCAGCAGGATGAAGCCGATATCCGAGTAATGGAAGCCTTGGCCGGGTTCGGTCACCACCCACGCGCCCTGAGCCCGGCGCAGGCCCTCGGGCTTGTCCGGTTTCTCCAGCCCCCAGGGACCGTCCAGGCTCAGGTCCCCCGCGATACCCGAGGAGTGGGTGAGCAGCATCCGCACGGTCACCAACGCGCGGCGCGGATCACCGGTCGGGTTGAACCCTGGCAGATAGGTCTGCACCGGTTCGTCGAGCTCCACCCTGCCCTGCTCGCGAAGTTGCATGACGGCCGTGGCCGTGACCAGGCTCTTTGTCAGCGAGGCCAGATCGAAGAGGGTGTCGGTGGTCATCGGTTCCGCGGGCGCCGGTGTCCCGTCCAGCCCCGGTTCGCCGGCCAGCCTCCGGTCGCCGAAGGCACGGCGGAAGACCACGGTACCGCCGTGCCCCACCTGAACCACGGCGCCCGGCAGTCGGTGCGCGGCGATCGCCTCCTCGACCGCCCCGCTCAGCGCGGCGAAGGCGGCGGGCGCAATGGGAGCGGGTGGCGGGCTCGGATCGTCGCTCTCGCCGGGCGCAGGCGAGTCGACGGCCACCGCGGCTGAGGAGGATGTGTCGGCCGACCGCGGGCGATCCTGGTGGCCACATGCGGAGATTGCCACGATGGCGCACACGATGCCGACGGTGGCCACGACGCGGCAGGGCCGGACAAGGTTCGCCATCGATGGACCACGACCTGTCGGGTAACGGTTGACGCAGAGTCGGCGACCCCTCGACGCCGACTGCTGCACGTAGCATCATAAACGATTACGTACACAATTGAGGCATGTGGAGTGCCGGGGGGTGCACAGTGGCTGCCAAGTTGCCGCCGGGACGGCACCGCCTGACGCGCGAAGAGGTCGCCGCCGACCAACGCCGCCGGATGATCGCCGCGCTTGGCGAGGTGTTGCAGGACAAGGGTTTTGCGGGCACGACGGTCACCGACATATCCGAGCGGGCCCGGGTGTCCAAGCAGACCTTCTACGAGCACTACGACAGCAAGCAGGCCTGCTTCCTCGATGCCTACGCACGCATCCACGACCGGGTCAGCCTCGCCGCGGGCACACTGCCCGAGAAGTCGACCCCCTTGGACGTGTTCAGCGCGGTCCTGACGAACTATCTGGACACCCTGTCTCGCGACCCGGCGATGGCGCGCGTCTACCTCGTGGAGGTCTATGCCGCGGGGCCCGAAGCCCTGCACGCCCGGATGCGATTACAGCAGCGCACGGTCGACAGCGTGCAGGAGGTGTTCGGGATCGACGACGAGGAAGGCCGGTTCGCGTGCCGTGCCCTGGTCGCCGCGATCGCCTCGTTGGCGACCCACGAGTTGGCCGACAGTGACTCCGGTGACGTCCGGTCACTGCACGCACCCCTGGTGGCGTTGGCGGAGCGACTGTTCGGCGCCTAGCATCCCTCGACGGTCGCCGCGGCCGCCTCATCCAGCACATCGGCGATCTCGCCGCGGCGCCCCCACGCGGCCTGTTGGCGCATCGCACCGTTGCCTTCGCCGTAGACCCTTTCCAATTCGTCGGCCACGAAACCGAAATCACCGACGGTACGCAGTGCGGGCGCGAGGTGATCGACCATCGACCTGAGTAGATCGATCACCGGTGCGCAACCGTGTCCACCGAGGTCGACCGCCTCACCGGCCAACCCGTCGTGCGCCGACCGCCAGTACGCCGCGTTCAGCTCATGCCCTGACAACTGCACCACCGGGGTGCCGCGGTCGTCGTCGAGGGCGGTCATCACCGCCGCCCTGATCAGCGCGGCGTGTAACACCGTCTCGGCGACGGTCGCCGGCACATCGGCCACCCGCACCTCGACGGTGGGGAAGTTCGCCGAGGGTCTGACATCCCAATAGACCATCCCGGCGTCGAGCATCGCCCCGGAATCCACCATCATCTGCACCGCACCGTCGTAGTCATCGGCCGATGCGAAGTACGGCGTCGGGCCCGCGCTGGGCCACCGCGACCACAGGATGTGACGCCAACTCGCGTGCCCGCTGTCGGCGTTGCGGTAGATCGCCGAATTGGCGGTGAGGGCCAACAGCAACGGCAGCCAGCGACGCAATCGGTTGCTCACCCGGATCGCGGCATCGCGATCCGGAACCGCCACGTGCACATGGCAACCGCTGATCCCCTGCTCTCGGGCGATCATCCCGAACCGGGACGCGATCTGCCGGTATCGCGGCGTATCGGTGACCGGGAAGTGCTCGGGCAGGGTCGGCGGCAGCCCGACGGCCAACAACCGGGCGCCGGCGGCGTCGGCCGCATCGGCGGCCCCGCGCCGCAGCCTGCGCAACTGCGACAGCAGCTCCGCGGGATCGTCACAGACCTTCGTGGCGGTCTCGACCTGGCAGCTGGTCAGTTCGAGTTGTAGGTCGACACCGCGGCGCTCGGCGTGCTCGGCGACCTCTCGGTTGACCGGCAGCGGCGCCCCCGAGTGCGGATCTATCAGGAGGAACTCCTCCTCGACGCCGAATGTGGGGTGACTGGTCATGGTGAGACCTCAGGTGCCCTTTAACCAGGAAACGGAAACACCGACTACGGGTTTTCCGTGGTCCGTGCGGCCCGATCGGGATGTCACTGTCGAGGTATCTCATCGAGGAAAGGGATGCGCGATGCCTACCACCCAGATCGTTGTCATCGGCGGCGGATACGCCGGTGTGCTGGCCGCCAACAGAGTGCTCCAGCGGGCCGATGTCGACGTCGCGCTGGTCAATCCTCGTCCGGAATTCGTCGAACGCATCCGGCTGCACCAGCTGGTGGCCGGTACCGACGACGCCGTCGCGGACTACGCCACGGTGTTGTCACCGCGGGTGCGGCTAATCGTGGACTCGGCCGACAAGATCGACGCCGATGCCCGCAAGATCCTGCTGGCATCCGGGTCGTCGTTGGCATACGACCACCTCATCTACGCCGTCGGCAGTACCGCCGCAGTGCCCGCCTCGGTACCGGGGGCGGCCGAATTCGCCTATCCGCTGGGCGAATTGGAGGCCGCCCACGCATTGGCCACCAGGATGGCCGAGCTGGCGCCGTCGGCACCGATCGTGGTCGTCGGCGGCGGCCTCACCGGTATCGAGGCGGCCGCCGAGTTCGCCGAGAGTGGCCGCGCGGTCACCGTGGTCACCGACACGCTCGGGCCGTCGCTGGCCGCGGGCGGCCGTCGTTCGGTGGCCGCGCGGCTGCACAAGCTCGGTGTCGGCGTCCTGGAGAACGCCAGGGTGGCCGCCGTCACCACCGATCACGTGACGCTCGCCGACGGCCGCGAGGTGCCCGCCGCGGTGACGGTGTGGACCGCCGGGTTCGGCGTCCCGACCCTGGCCGCCAACAGCGGATTGGCCACGGACTCCCTCGGCCGCCTGGTCACCGACGAGACACTGACCAGCGTCGGCCATTCGTCCATCGTCGCGGCCGGGGATGCGGCCGCACCCTCGGCGCTGCCGTTGCGGATGAGCTGCCAGCTCGCCATGCCGTTGGCGGCGCAGGCCGCCGACACCGTGCTGGCCCACATCGAGGGCAGGCAACCCCGCGTGCTCAACCCGGCGTCGGTGGGTCAGTGCATCAGCCTGGGCAGGCACGCGGGCACCATCCAGCTGTCCCGCTTCGACGACACCGCCATCGGATTACACATCGGGGGCCGCCTGGCCGCCACCATCAAGGAATCCGTGTGCGCCGGGACGTTGAACTTCCTGGCCAAGGAGGCGCGCAAACCGGGCGGTTACTTCTGGCCGCGCGGCGGCAAGCGGGCCGAGCGGCTCTCCGCCCGCCCGGTTCACCCGTAGCTGGCGTCGACGAACCGACTGCGCACCGCGGACGACGGGATGGGGCAGGTGTCGTACTGCCCGCCCACGTGATAGCGCACCTTGGCGAACGCGGCGTACAACCGGTCTCGCAGGAACGCCGGGATCACCCGCGCGACCGATGCCAGCTTCCAGCACCCGCCGAGGTAGTCCGCGACCGCCAGCATCGCCGCCGATTCGGTGCTGACCGTCTCGGCACGCCCGCCCGGGTCGCCGACGAAGACGACCGAGTCCCGGCCTGCGAGGTGGGGGTGGCGGGCGATGACGTCCCTGGCGAAATCGCTGTCCAGTGCGGCGAAGCGCAGAGTTCCGCCCCTGTCGACGCGCAGGAGGGTGCGCACGGCGCTGTTGCAGACCCCACACACACCGTCGTACAGCAGGACGGGTGCGTTCGATTCGGTCGGAGTGCTCATCGGGTCCTCCACTCGGTACCTGCCATGTTCATCGGGTTCCCACACCCGCGGCCGAGAAACCGGATATGGATCACCATGCCGGCGTGCGAGGGGCGCCTGATCGGCTGTGCGCGGTCTCACACTGGTTGACCACGCATGACCTTTGCCGGCCGGGCCCGGCGCCCATCCCGCTCGGATGCGTTCAGATGTCGGGTCGGCGGACTACGATTTCCCCGGCAACCCGGCCCCGATGGAGAGAACGAGCAGTGAGTTACAACGCCGCAGACATCACCGAACTCGATGATGTCCAGCACACCCGTCTGCGGCCGGCGGTCAATCTGGGCCTCGACGTGCTCAACACCGCATTGCGGGAACTGGTCGACAACGCGATCGAAGAGGTCGCCGATCCCAGCCACGGCGGATCGACGGTCACCATCACCCTGCACGCCGACGGTTCGGTCAGCGTCGCCGATGACGGCCGCGGACTTCCCGTCGACTCCGATCCGGTGACCGGGAAGAACGGCATCGTCAAGACGCTCGGCACCGCGCGCGCCGGCGGCAAGTTCTCCGCGCACACCGACGCCACCAGCACCGGTGCCGGGCTCAACGGGATCGGCGCCGCGGCAGCGGTGTTCATCTCCGCCCGCACCGATGTGACGGTGCGCCGCGCCGGCAAGACCTATCTGCAGAGCTTCGGCGCCGGCTATCCCGGCACCTTCGAGGGCAAGGATTTCGATCCCACCGCACCCTTCACCCGGGCCGACACCCAGAAGCTGCGCGGTGTCGGCAACCGCAAACCCGATGCACACGGCACCGAGGTGCGCATCCTGTTCGACAAGGCCGTCGTCCCGGATTCCAGCATCGATGTCGGCGAGGTGCTGCTGCGCGCCCACGCCGCGGCGCGGATGTCCCCCGGCGTGCACCTGGCCGTGGTCGACGAAGGGTGGCCCGGCGAAGAGATCCCCGCCTCGCTGCTGGAGCCGTTCGACGGCCCGTGGGGCAGCGACACCCTGCTGGACCTCATGTGTACCGCGGCGGGCACCCCCTCGCCGGCGGTGCGCGCCGTGGTGGAGGGCCGCGGCGAGTACACCACGGGTCGGGGGCCGACGCCGTTCCGGTGGTCGCTGACCGCAGGCCCGGCCGAGCCGGCCACCGTTGCCGCGTTCTGCAACACCGTGCGCACCCCCGGCGGCGGTTCCCATCTGACGGCCGCCATGAAGGGGTTGTCCGAGGCACTGGCCGACCGCGCATCCCGGATCCGCGACCTGGGCCTTGCCAAGGGCGAGGACGGTCCGGAGCCACAGGATTTCGTCGCGGTGACCGCCTTGGCCGTCGACACCCGCGCACCCGATGTGGCCTGGGATTCCCAGGCCAAGACGGCGGTGTCCTCGCGTTCACTCAACGTGGCGATGGCCCCCGACGTAGCCCGCAGCGTCACCATCTGGGCGGCCAATCCGGCCAACGGCGACACCGTCTCGCTGTGGACCAAACTGGCGCTGGAATCGGCACGCGCCCGACGCAGCGCCGAGGGCGCCAAGGCGCGTTCACGCGCGGCATCGAAGGCCAAGGGACTGGGCACCAACCTGTCCCTTCCGCCCAAGCTGCTGCCGAGCCGGGAGACCGGACGCGGATCCGGTGCCGAGCTGTTCCTGTGCGAGGGCGACTCAGCGCTGGGCACCATCAAGGCCGCCCGCGATGCCACCTTCCAGGCGGCCTTCCCGCTGAAAGGCAAGCCGCCCAACGTGTATGGGTTCGCCATCAGCAAGGCGCGCGTGAAGGACGAGTTCGACTCGATCGAGCGGATCCTGGGGTGTGGACTGCGCGACAACTGCGATCCCGAGCTGTGCCGCTATGACCGCATCCTGTTCGCCTCCGACGCCGACCCCGACGGCGGCAACATCAACTCCAGCCTCATCTCGATGTTCCTGGACTTCTACCGCCCGCTGGTGCAGGCCGGGATGGTCTATGTGACGCTGCCGCCGCTGTTCGTGGTCAAGGACGGCACCGAGCGGATCTACTGCCAGGACGAGTCCGAACGCGATGCCGCGGTGGCCGAGTTGAAGGCCAGGTCCAAGCGCAAGGTCGAGGTGCAGCGCAACAAGGGTCTCGGCGAGATGGACGCCGACGACTTCTGGAACACGGTGCTGGATCCGCAGCGGCGCACCGTCATTCGGCTGCATCCCGACGATGCCGACAAGAAGTTGCACCACATCTTGTTCGGCGGGCCACCGGAAGGCCGGCGCACGTGGATGGCCGATGTCGCCGCCCGTGTCGACACCGCCGCTCTGGATCTGACCTAGGAAGAAACTCACCGTGACCGCCACCCTGGACATACCAGAGCAGAATCCCGATCTGGTGCTCGATCAGAGCGCCGACGATTACTGGAACCACTACCAGCTCACCTTCGCGCTCTACAGCGTCAGCGACCGCGCCATCCCCTCGGCGTTCGACGGGCTCAAGCCCGGTCAGCGCCGTCTGCTCTACCAAATGCACGATTCCCGACTGCTGCCGGGGAACAAGCCGCAGAAGTCCTCGAAGATCTGCTCGGCGGTGACCGGCAATCTGCATCCGCACGGCGGGGCCTCGATGTACGGTGCCGCCGCGCTGATGGCCGCCGAGTTCCAGCGCGTGAAGGTGATCGACGGACAGGGCGCCTTCCCCCGCATCCAGGGCGATATTCCCGCCGCCGACCGCTACACCGAGATGCGGTTGTCGGCACCGGGAGCCGCGCTGACCGCCGAACTCGACGATCACGCGGTGCCGATGGTGTCTACCTTCGACGGTGAGTGGGTCGAGCCCACCATGCTGCCCGCGCAATGGCCGGTGCTGCTGTGCAACGGCGCGATGGGAATCGCGGAGGGCTGGGCCACTAAGGTGCCCGCGCACAACCCGCGTGAGGTGATGGCCGCGTGCCGAGCGCTGCTCGCCAGGCCCAACACCACCGACGACACCCTGATGAAGTTGATCCCCGGCCCCGACTGGGGTTGCGGGGCAACCGTTGTCGGCACCGCGGGGCTGCGGGAGTACATCACCACCGGGCGTGGCCAGCTCACCGTGCGCGGCACCGTCAGCGTCGACGGGAAGAACTGCGTCATCACCGAACTACCGCCCGGTGTCGCGAGCAACACTGTGCAGGAACGCATTCGGGCACTCGTCGAATCCGGCGAGATGTCCGGCGTGGCCGATATGTCGGACCTCACCGACCGCCGCAACGGCCTGCGCATCGTCGTCACCGCCAAACGCGGGTACAGCGCCGAACAGATCCGCGATCAGCTGTTGGCCCTGACCCCGCTGGAGTCCACCTTCGCCGCCAGCCTGGTGGCCCTCGACGAGGACCGGGTGCCGCGCTGGTGGAATGTCCGCGAGCTGATCGGCGCCTTCCTGCACCTGCGCGACTCGGTGGTGCTGCATCGCAGCGAGTACCGACTGGAGAAGGTCACCGCCCGCCGCCACCTGGTCGCCGGCCTGATGAAGATCCACCTCGACATCGACGCCGCCGTCGCGGTGATCCGCAATTCCGAGACGGTCGACGAGGCCCGCCAGGGCCTGCAGAAGCGCTTCGAGATCGACGAAGAACAAGCCAATTACGTTCTGGCTCTGCAGCTTCGCCGACTGACCAAGCTCGATGTCATCGAATTGCAGGCCGAGGCCGACAAGCTGGACGCCGAGTTCGCCGAGCTCACCGAACTGGTCACCGATCCCGATGCGCGCCGCAAGGTCATCGACAAGGAGCTGGTCGAGACAGCCAAGCTGTTCAAGGGTCCCGAGTTCGACCGCCGCACCGTGCTCGACGCCGAGGCCACGCCGGTGACCGCCGGCTCCGACGAGGACGGCCCCCGCGAGCGCAAGGTCAACACCGCCTGGCGCCTCGATGACCGCGGGGTGTTCTCGGACAGCCACGGTGATCTGCTGACCTCCGGTCTCGGCTGGGCGGTGTGGACCGACGGACGTGTGAAGTTCACCAACGGCAACGGCCTGCCCTTCAAGATCCGCGATATCCCCGTGGCACCGGATATCACCGGCCTGCTGCGGTCCGGTGTGCTCGGCGAGGGCTACCACCTGGCGCTGGTGACGCGGCGCGGAAAGGTGCTGCGCATCGATCCCGCCGCGGTGAACCCCCAGGGGGCGGCGGGTAACGGCGTGGCCGGGGTGAAGCTCGGCGGTGACGGTGAACCGCAGGACGAGGTGATCGCCGCGCTGCCGCTGTCCTGCCAGAACGGCGAGGCCATCCTGTCGATCTCGGAAAAGGGCTGGAAGGTCACCGAAGTAGCCGATATCCCGGTCAAGGGCCGTGGTGGTGCCGGTGTCGGTTTCCACCCGTTCGTCGCGGGTGAGCATGCGCTGCTGTCGGCACAGGTGTCGGCCACGGGCTACGTGCGGGGCAAGCGCGCGGTGCGTGCCGAGAAGCGCGCCAAGGCGTCCAACAAGGGGTCCGGCACCGACGTGCTGCCCGCCGAATCACCGGCCTGAGCCAGGGCGGGCTACCGGGCTGCGGGTGAGCGCTGTGCCAGCTGGTCCCCCGCCCAAGGTGTGAGAGGTTTGGCGAGTGGGAGCCGACGACGCAGAGTCCGTAGGGTGGGCGGGCGCGCTCGCCGTGGCGGATGGCGCCCTGTGCTACGTCGGAGCGTTGTCCGATGCGGACGGTCACCACCATGCCGCGACACAGATCGTGAGTGCGTTGTCGGGTTCTTTCGAGTTGACCGACGGCGGCGGGCACTGCGCGGTTGCGCAGGCGGCGATCATTCCTTCGAGCTGTGAACACTCCATTCGTGTCGGGCATCGACGCGTCCGAGGAGCGCTTGTTTTCCTCGACCCCGGGTCTGCGCTGGGTTCGGGAATCGCCGAACTCGTCAGCGGTAGTTCGGATGTGACGCGGTGGGTCGCGGCAGGGCACGAGTTCGTGAGGTCGATGGATCTCACGACGGGTGATCCGGCGTCAATCCTGGAAATGCTGGCCGACGTCCGCGGTGCGGATCATCGGCCGGGTCATCGGCTGTGGCACCCCAGTGTGCGCCTCGCTGTCGAACGCGTCACCGAACTGCTGCCCGAGCCCGTGACGCTGGTGGAGGTCGCCAACTCCGTCGGCCTGTCGCCCAGCCGCCTGAGCCGCTTGTTCAACGAGCAAGTGGGACAGTCGTTTCCCGCCTACATCCGGTGGAGGAGGTTGCGACTGGCTATCGAAGCCCTGCAACAGGGCGTTTCGCTGACCGACGCGGCCCACACCGCCGGCTTCACCGACAGCGCGCACGCCAACCGTGTCTGCCATGAAATGTTCGGCTTGTCACCCAGCCTCGCGAGCAGACACCTGGTGTGGGGCTGATTCGACCGGACCGCAGGTGAAAGACGGCAAATCTGTACAAGCGGCGGACAGATGGCGTGCGCGACGGTGGTCTGCATGTTCGCTTCAGTGATTCGATACGGCTATGTGCCGTTCATGCTCATCGGCATCAACGGTGCGGCGGCGTTCCTGGCCGCCCGGAATTCTTCCGAGTTGTGGTTGGTGGGCCTCATCGTGGTGGCGGTCGGCTGCTCGTTTGCCGCGGAGCGCATCGTGCCCTACCGCCGAGAGTGGAACGACGGGCTCGATGACGCGGGGCGCGACACCGCCCACGCATTCGTCAACGAATCGTTCATCCTGGTAAGTGTCGCGGCCATTCCCCTGCTGGCTGCGGTCACACCGTTGCATCACTTGTGGCCCGGGACTTTGCCATTCGTTGCACAGTTGCTCATCGCAGTGTTGGTGGCGGATTTCGGTATCACCACGATTCACCTCGCAAGCCACAAGATCGGCTGGTTGTGGCGACTACATGCCGTTCATCACAGTGTTCGTCGGTTCTACGGTCTCAACGGCCTGATGAAGCACCCGTTGCATCAGGCCGTGGAAATGCTGGGCGGTGTCCTGCCGCTGATCGTCATGGGGGTGCCGGTGCAGGTGGCATCGGCGCTTGCGGTGTGCGTCGCCGTGCAATTGCTGCTCCAGCACGCCAACGTCGACTACCGGGTCGGCCCGCTGCGCTCGGTACTGGCGCTCAATGAAGGCCATCGGTTCCACCACCTGAAGTGGGCCGGTGTCGGCGACGTCAACTTCGGGTTGTTCACACTGCTGTGGGATCACCTCTACCGCACCTATTCCTTTGATCCCCAACGCCGATTCACGACGGACGATCTCGGCATGGCGGCCAAACCGCACTATCCGACAGGTTACTTTTCCCAGCTCGCCGAACCCTTCACCGCGAGCGGAGCGTGTCACTTCGACCCCGCCGCGGCCGCTGACGCGACTCATGGTCAGGCCGGCTAGGTGATCTGGTCGGGTGCGCGTTCGGAGATGGTCAGGGTGGCGCGCAGGCCGCCCAGCGGGCTGTCGTCGAGTTCGAGGCGCCCACCGTGCAGGGCGGCCTGCTGGGTGACCAGCGCGAGCCCGAGCCCCGAACCGCCGGGCGCGGCGGTACTGCCGCGCGAGAACCGGCCGAGCACCGCCGTGCGCTCCTCGGCGGGCAGGCCGCAGCCGTCGTCGTCGACGACGATCTGTAAGCGATCGGGTAACCGGTTGCAGGTCAGTGTGATCCGACTGGCTCCACCGTGGGTCGCCGCGTTGCGCACCAGATTGTCGACCGCCAGCCGCAGCCCGCCAGACCAGCCCCACACCGTGACGTGGTCGTCATCGGCCACCGTGATGTCGACGGTGGGGTGCACTCGCGCGTTCTCCCGCACCACCCGGTCGAGCATGTCGGTCACGTCGATCAGCTCACGGTCCTCGGCTTGCGCGAGCTGCCCCGAGGCCAGCTGTCCGAGTGCGGTGATGGTGGCCTCCACCCGGCGCTGGGCGCGCAGCAGGTCGGCGACCACCTCGTCACGCTCCTCGGCGGGCAGGTCGTGGATGCGCAGCGTATCCAGATCCGCACGCATGGCCGTCAACGGTGTGCGCAGTTCGTGTGCGGCATTGGCCGCGAAATCCTGTGCGGCCTGCAGGGATCGGGTGGTGGCCTGCTGCGCGGCGGCCAGCCTGCTCAGCATGCCTGCCATCGCGTCGGAGAGTTCCTCGGCCTCGCGGGCACCCTTCACATTCGGCACGCCGCCGCTGCCCAACGATTTCGTCTGCTCGGTCAGCCTGCGCAGCGGGCGCACCGCGGGGCCCGCCAGCAGCCAGCCGAACCCGCCGGCCACCAGCACGGTGAGCACTCCGACCGCGAGATACACCGGAATTCTCGTGGGGCTCAGCAGAATACTGTCGGCACGAATACCCAGCGACAGCAGGATGCCGCCACCCTGCTGGTCCATCGGGATGGTCCGCACCCGGTACTCGACACCGTTGACCTCCACGGTCTCGGTGCCCGGTGCCAGGGCGGGCAGCTGAAAGCCGCGCTGAAAGACCACCTGGCCGGTGGAGCGCGACCGGCCCGTGGTCAGCACCCCGCGTCTTGGGTCGGACAGCTGTTCGGGGAACATGCTGGCCTCGACGATCGAATCGAGACGACGATCCAGTTGTGCGGCATCGTTGTTGGCCAGTACCAACGATGTCAGCACCGTGAAGCCGGCGACGACGGCGGCCGCCGCGACGGCGGAGGCGATGGCGACCCGAGTGCGCAGTGACAGCCGAGCCACGGACTACGCCTCCTCCCGCAGCACGTAACCGATCCCGCGGACCGTGTGGATGACCCGGGGGCGATCCTCGCGCTCCAGCTTGCGCCGCAGGTAGGAGACGAACACATCGGCGACATTGGTGTCGACGTCGAAGTCGTATCCCCACACCAGCTCGAGCAGCCGCTGCCGGGACAGCACCACCCCCGCGTTCTCGGCCAGCACCGCGAGCAGATCGAATTCACGCTTGGTCAGATCGGCACGCTCGCCGTCGACGTAGACCAGCCTGCGGGCGGTGTCGATGGTCAGCGGGCCCACGATCATCACATCGGATTCGCGTTCGGCGTGACTGGCGCGGCGCAGCAGGGCGTGCAAGCGGGCCACCAGCTCACCGAGATCGAACGGCTTGGTCAGGTAGTCATCGGCACCGGCCTCCAGACCGGCGATCCGGTCGTTGACGGTATCGCGGGCCGACAGCACACAGATCGGGATCTCGTTGCCGAGCGCCCGCAGCGCCGTCACCACCGCCACGCCGTCGAGTTCGGGCATTTGCACATCGAGCACCAGCGCGTCGTGGGCCTCGCTGGCCAGCATGCGCAACGCCTCGCGGCCGTTGGAGGCCACCCGCACATCGAATCCGGAATGCCGCAGCCCGCGCGCGACCGAGGTCCGGACATCCGGGTCGTCGTCGACCATCAGCACCGTGCGGCCGGTGCTGTCGGATGGGGAGTGTTCCAGCGTGGTGCGCACCCCTGGATTATGGCGTGCGCTACGGGATTGCGCGGAGGACCGGGCCGGGCAGGGCGCCGGTGCCCTGGGCGACGGGACTGACGGTGTCCCCGGCCGCGGGTGATCCCGCAGCCGCCGATCCTGCTGTGGACGATCCGGCCGTCGGCGACCCGGCACCGGTCAGGCCGGTGGCCGGCTGCTGTACGGCCTGCATCAGACCGAGTACCTGAGGCAGCGAGATCGGCAGCTGGCACTGTGTCGACAACCTCACCAGGGGTGCCTGAAGGCGCTGCATGTCCTTGGCGGCACCCGGCTTGGCGTCGAAGTAGGCCTTGGCGGCGGCGAGGGACTGCGGCCCGGCGGGCTGCGCGGCGATCGTGGTCAACGCCTGATTGGTGTCGGGGTGGGTGTCGAGGTAGTTGCCCATCGACGTGGCCACCGAACCGATGGTCTTGGCGATCTCGCTCGCCTCACACGGATCGGTCTCCGCCCCGGCGCCCGGCGCCGAGATGACCGCGGCCACGCCACCGGCGGCCAGGCAGCCAGCGAATGTCGCCCACAGGCCGCGACGCAGCGCGGCGGAGCGACTGGGAATCAGATTCATCGGAAATCTCCTTCGGGTGGGACACCACTGGTATGGCTTGCGAACTCCCACTTTCGACAAGGCACGTATCCCCGACCCGGAACGACCAGCCGCCATCATGCCATCTGCCCGATCACCGAGCCAACCGGCACAGCAAACTCGCAGGTGGTGCCGAGGGGCGGACGTTGCGAGGTGGTCACAACCCGGATCGGGCACCGTTCGCCGCACAGCAAGCTGCGGTACGCTCTCGCTTACCAGCATCCGGGGAGAAAGGCCAGGGGCGCCATCCAGCAGTTCATGATGCGCTTGAGCAGCAGCCTGCGCAGATATCGCTGGGCGGTGTTTGTCGTATGGGTGCTGCTTCTCGTGCCCTCCGTATACCTGGCCATCAACCACTCCGACCGGCTCACCGGCGGCGGGTTCGAGGTCGCGGGATCGCAATCGCTGGACCTTCAGCACCAGCTCGAAGAACAGTTCCCCGACCAGGGCGCCTCACCGCTGGCGCTGGTGGCGGTGCCGCGCGCCGACGCGTCCTTCGAGGATATGAACGAGGCCGTCGCGCAGCTGCGGCGGATCGCCGGGGAAGTGCCCTCGGTCACCGAGGCCCCCAACCCGCAGCAACCGCCGCCCGCCCCCGACCGGCCCTATGTCGTGCAGTTGAAGGTGGACTTCAACAACAGCGGCGCGGTCGACATCGCCAACCAATTGCGCGACAAGGTCGGCATCGAAGGTGAGCAGGCGGGCCTGTCCGACAACGGCAAGGTCCGCCTCTACGTCATCGGCCAGGGCGCGCTCGGCGCCGCCGCACAACAGGCCACCAAACATGACATCGCGCAGGCCGAGAAGTGGAACGCGCCGGTCGTCCTGATCATCCTGCTGGCGGTCTTCGGGTCGCTGGCCGCGGCCGCGATGCCGCTGCTGCTCGGCATCTGCACCGTGGTGGTCACCATGGGCGTGGTGTTTCTGCTGTCCCATGTGATGGCCATGTCGGTGTTCGCCACCTCGACGGTGTCCATGTTCGGGATCGCGGTGGCGGTGGACTATTCGCTGTTCATCCTGATGCGATACCGGGAGGAGTTGCGGGCCGGACGCGATTCCGCGCAGGCCATCGACGGGGCGATGGCGACCTCGGGGCTGGCGGTCGTGCTGTCGGGCCTGACGGTGATCGCCTCGGTCAGTGGCATCTATCTGATCAACACCCCGATCCTGGAATCGATGGCCACCGGAGCCATCCTCGCGGTGGCGGTCGCGGTGCTGACCTCGACCACCCTGATCCCTGCCGTGCTGGCGACCTTCGGGCGCTCGGCGGCCAAACGGTCCAGACTGTTGCACTGGTCCCGGCGCCCGGACACCACCCAGTCACGCTTCTGGACTCGCTGGATCGGTGCGGTCATGCGCCGGCCGTGGGTGTCGGCATCGTTCGCCGCGGTGATGCTGCTGGTGATGGCGGCCCCCGCCTTCGGGATGACCCTCGGCAACAGCATGCTGCGCCAGTTCGACCCGAGTCACGAGATCCGCGGCGGGGTGAACGCCGCTGCCGAGGCGCTCGGTCCCGGCGCCCTGGGCCCGGTGCGGGTCATGGTCACCTTCCCCGACGGGCAGGCCGACGGCCCGGCGGCGCAGGCCGCGCTGGCCACCGTGGGACGCACCATGGCCGAGGGACCGGATGTGGCGGCCGTGACACCGCCGGTCATCGGCAAGGACAACGACAGTGCGCTGCTGTCGGCGGTGCTCACGGTCGACCCCGAGGACTTCCGGGCCCGCGATGCGGTCGACTGGATGCGCACCGAGCTGCCCAAGCTCGATATCGGCAACGCGCAGATCGACGTCGGCGGGCCGACCGCGCTGATCAAGGATTTCGACGACCAGGTGTCCATGGCCCAGCCGTGGGTGTTCGTCTTCGTCGCCGTCATCGCCTTCGTGATGCTGCTGATCGCGATCAGGTCGGTGTTCCTGGCGCTCAAGGGCGTGCTGATGACCGTGCTGTCGGTCGCGGCCGCCTACGGCAGCCTGGTGGTCGTCTTCCAGTGGGGCTGGTTGGAGGACCTCGGGTTCGCCCCGTTGGAATCGCTGGACAGCACGGTGCCCCCGCTGGTGCTGGCGATGACGTTCGGCCTCTCGATGGACTACGAGATCTTCCTGCTCACCCGCATCCGGGAACGCTTCCTGATCACCAACAACACCCGCGACGCGGTCGCCTACGGCATCTCCACCAGCGCGCGCACCATCACCAGCGCGGCGCTGATCATGATCGCGGTGTTCATCGGATTCGCCTTCGCAGGTATGCCGCTGGTGGCCCAGATCGGTGTCGCGTGTGCGACGGCCATCGCGGTCGACGCCACGATCGTGCGGTTGGTCCTCGTGCCCGCGTTGATGGCGATGTTCGACGAATGGAACTGGTGGCTGCCGCGCTGGCTGGACCGCATCCTGCCGTCGGTGGACTTCGAGAAGCCGCTGCCCAAGGTCGACATCAGCGACCTGGTGCTGGTGCCCGAGACGGCCCTGGCCGCACCCGGAGCCGATCTGCGCATGGTGGTCAAGTCCGCCGCCAAGCTCAAGCGTCTGGCCCCGCAGACCGTGGTGGTCCCCGATCCGCTGGCCTTCACCGGCTGCGGACCCGCCCCGGGGGAACGCCGGCTGTCCGGACGGCTGCCCACGATCACCTCCACCGGTTCGATCACCCGGCCCGTGCACCCGGTGACGATGTGGCGCGGCCGGATCAACGTCGCGCTCGACGCGCTGGAGACCGCATCGGACTCCGAGAAGCTGCCCGTCCAGCGCCGCAGCCCGATCGAGGCGACCACCGTGCAGCTGCCCACCGGCGACCGGTTGCTCATCCCGACCGGCGCCGAGACACTGCGGATGAAGAGCTATCTGTTGATGTGCCGCAACACCAGCCGCGACTTTGCGGAGTTCGCCCGGCTGGTCGACTCGATGGAGACCGACACCGCGGCCCGCGTCCTGACCGGCATGGACCGGTATTACTGTGGACAGCGCCCTCGGGCGCACTGGGTCGCCACCCAGCTCGTCCGCAGGCTTGCCGACCCACGGCCTTCGGACGACCCGGACGCTCCGGCACCGGCCGAGACCGATTGGGACCAGGTTCGGCAACGATGCCTGTCGGTCGCGGTGGCGATGCTCGACAGGACAGAGCTGGAGGAGGCGAGGTGACGGTGGCAGCGCAGCCCACTGACATGTCCTCGGCGGCCGACGGACGGCCCGTCGAATTCTGGCCCACCTCGGCCATTCGCGCCGCACTGGACAATGACGACCTGGCGGTATGGCAGCGCATCGCCGCGGCCATCAAGCGGGATCCGTTCGGCCGCACCGCGCGCCAGGTCGAAGAGGTCCTCGACACCGCGCACCCGTACGGGGTGTCCAAGGCACTCGCCGAGGTGCTGGACAAGGCGCGGGCGCATCTGGAGGCCAATGAGCGCTCCGAGGTGGCTCGGCACATCCACGAGCTACTGGAACGGTCCGGTCTCGGCGTTCCGGAATTCGCGTCGCGGATCGGGGTGCCCAGCGAGGACCTCACCGGATGGCTCGAGGAGAACGGCTCCCCACCGGCGACCCTGATGATCCGGATGCGCAGGCTCTCCGACCGGTTCGCCAGGATCCGCGCCCAGCGCGCTCAGGCCTCCGCCGAACGCTGAGCTCAGCGGGCGTTGATCGGCGTCACATCGGTCACCAGCCACGTGCCATCGGTCTTGGCGAGCGTGACGCGCAGTGCCAGCACCGCGATATCTGCCGGTTTGCCCGGGGTGTTCTGGGTGCCGCGCATGACGACGGCCACGCTGGCCGCTGCCGGACCGATCGCCTCCACCCCTGCCGATACCGTCTGCGCCTGACCGGATACGTTGCGGCTGGTCAGATCCTTTGCCACGGCCTGAAATTCGTTGCGGTAGCTCTCGGCCCGCTCCGGCGACATCAACGCGGTGGCGCGGTCGATGCCGGTGTTCGGGCTGCTCGGGCTGAACGTCGCCGAGGCCTCCGCGACGCTGCTGGCGATGCCGACGACCTCGGCGCTGTCCCGGCCGAGGTCGCGGTCGGGGACAGTCCACCGGATGTAGCCGACGAAGACGGCCGCGACCGCGAGGACGGTGGCGGTCGCCACGACCCCCAGCCGCAGCAGCGGCCCGTCGTCATCGGTGCCCACGGTGACGCCGTCGCGGCGGAACAGCACCGCGTTGACCACCACGCCCTGCAGGATCAGCAGGCACAGCGCCGTGCACACCGCCACCCACCAGCGCGGCCAGTCCAGCGCACTGCCGATGAACACCAGCGCCAGGATCGCCAACGCCGGCGCCAGGATGTCGACGCCCGCGACCCGTAGCCGGTTGATCATCGGATGGTCTCCAGTCGCGAGATCAGCAGCGAGCCGTCGATATCGGAGACACCCAGGCGCAGATTCCAGCGCACCGTGGTCGGCTGGGCGCCGGCGTTCTGGCTGACCGACGTGGCGACCACCAGCACCGTGTCGGTGCGTGATGCCACCGTGGCGAGCTCGGCAGGGGGCGCGTCGGTGTCCTTGGCACCATCGGGGACCCGGTGCATGGACTCGATCGAGACGGACTCGACCTGGCCGACGGTCTGTGACTTCAGCTTGCCGACCAGATCGGCGAACGGTGTCATGGTGGCGTCGAAATCGACGTTGAGCTGGCCGACGGTGCCGTCCCGCAGCTGCTGCAGGTTCTGCGGCGCGTTCTCGGAGTTCATGTTGATCAACAGCGCGGTCCAGTCCACCGCCGCCTGCAGGACCTCGCTCTGGTGGGTGCGTTCGGCCACGTCGGCGCGGTGTCCGGTCCACACCATGACGCCGAGCGCCGTGGCCGCCAGGGCGATCACACCGAACACGATGCCGGCGATGCCGTAACGGGACAGCACCCTGGTTTGCTCATCGGGCATGGCCGTGAGGCTACCGGTGAGCTCTGGCACCATGAGAGTGTGACGTCTACAGAACTCCGCTCCGGCATCGATCTGCGATACGTCGACGCCGATGTGCGCCCCCAAGACGACCTGTTCGGCCACGTCAACGGACGCTGGCTGACCGACTACGACATCCCCGCCGACCGCGCCACCGACGGTGCCTTCCGCACCCTGGCCGACCGCGCCGAGGAACAGGTACGCGACATCATCACCTCCGCTTCGGCGGCCGACGGACCCGATGCCCAGCGCATCGGCGATCTCTACGCGTCGTTCATGGACGAGGCCACCGTCGCACGGGTCGGCCTGGCCCCGCTGCGCGCCGAGCTGGACACCATTACCGCCGCAGCCGACCGGGACGCACTGGCAGCGGTGGTGGGCGCCCTGCAGCGCACCGGCGTCGGTGGCGGCGCCGGGGTGTACGTCGACACCGACTCCAAGGACTCCACCCGCTATCTGCTGCACATCTCCCAGTCCGGGCTCGGCCTGCCCGACGAGTCGTACTACCGCGACCCCGCCCATGCCGCCATCCTGTCCGCCTATCCCGAGCACATCGCCCGCATGCTCACCCTCGTCCACGGAGAGGGTGACCATGCCGAGACGGCGCGCCGCATCGTGGAGTTGGAAACCAAACTGGCCGCGGCGCACTGGGATGTCGTCAAGCGCCGTGATGCCGACCTGACATACAACCTGCGCACCTTCGCCGAGTTGCCCTCCGAAGCGCCGGGATTCGACTGGGCAGGCTGGGTCGCTGCGTTGGGCGCGAACCCCGAAGAAGTGGTGGTCCGCCAGCCCGACTACCTGACGGCGTTCGCCGCGCTGTGGGCGGGTGAAGACCTGCAGGTGTGGAAGCAGTGGTTGAGCTGGCGGGTCATCAGCGCGCGCGCCTCGCTGCTGACCGATGACCTGGTGGCCGAGAACTTCGCGTTCTATGGGCGCACGTTGTCAGGGACCGAGGCCATCCGGGATCGCTGGAAGCGCGGCGTCGGCCTGGTCGAGAGCCTGATGGGCGATGCCGTCGGCAAGTTGTACGTGGCTCGGCATTTCCCGCCGGAGGCCAAGTCCCGGATGGATGAGCTGGTGGCCAACCTGCGCGAGGCGTACCGGGTCAGCATCACCAGCCTGCCGTGGATGACCCCGGAGACCCGCACCCGCGCACTGGAGAAGCTGGACAAGTTCACCCCCAAGATCGGTTACCCGGCGAAATGGCGGGACTATTCGGCGCTGGTGATCGACGCGGGTGACCTGTACGGCAACTACCGGCGCGGCTACGCGTGCGAGTATGACCGTGACCTGGCCAAGCTCGGCGGCCCGGTGGACCGCGACGAGTGGTTCATGACCCCGCAGACGGTGAATGCCTACTACAACCCCGGCATGAACGAGATCGTCTTTCCCGCCGCCATCCTGCAGCCGCCGTTCTTCGACGCCGAGGCCGATGACGCCGCCAACTATGGCGGTATCGGGGCGGTGATCGGTCACGAGATCGGGCACGGCTTCGACGATCAGGGTGCCAAGTACGACGGCGACGGCAACCTTGTCGACTGGTGGACCGATGCCGATCGCGCCGAATTCGGCCAGCGCACAACGGCGTTGATCGATCAGTACGAGCAGTTCACCCCGCGGGGGCTGGATTCCGGCCACCACGTCAACGGTGCCTTCACCGTCGGGGAGAACATCGGCGACCTCGGCGGGCTGTCCATCGCCCTGCTGGCCTACGAGCTGTCCCTCGACGGCAAGGAAGCCCCGGTGATCGACGGCATGACCGGCGTGCAGCGGGTGCTGTTCGGGTGGGCTCAGGTGTGGCGCACCAAATCTCGTGAGGCCGAGGCCATCCGGCGCCTGGCCACCGATCCGCATTCGCCGCCGGAGTTCCGCTGCAACGGTGTCATCCGCAACATCGACGCGTTCTACGAGGCGTTCGAGGTCGGCACCGATGACGAGCTGTACCTCGAACCCGACCGGCGCGTTCGCATCTGGTAACGGGGCGCGGGTAGGCGACCTACCAGGCTTGCACCCCGAGCAGGCTCGGCCCTGCGAGGACTGCACTCAGGTAGGAAATCGTGCCCGCAGGGCTACCTGGATTCAGCCTGGTGGCCCTCTGCCCGAAGCGACTGAAACCTGGTAGATCTCGCCGCGACCCCGTGACGCAGAACGGCCCACTTTCCCTGGGAAAGTGGGCCGTTCTGTGTGAACAGGATCGTCAGAACATCTGCCAGTCCGAGGCCCCGTCGGGCTGGTTGTACAGACCACCGTCGGTGTTCTTGATGACGACGGCATCACCGGAACCGAAGTTGTCGTAGAACCACTTGGCGTCGGCGGGGGCGAGGTTGATGCAGCCGTGGCTGACATTCGTATTGCCCTGGTCGGCCACCGACCACGGCGCGCCGTGCACGAAGATACCGCTGTTGTCGATGCGCACGGCATCTTTGACGTGGGTCTTGTAACCCTCCGCGGAATCCACCGGGACTCCGTAGGTGGAGGAGTCCATCACGATATCGGCGAACTTCTCCAGCACGTAGTAGGTGCCGTTCTTGGTCTCGTGGCCGGACTTGCCCAGCGAGACCGGGAACTCCTTCTCCACCTCGCCGTTGCGCACCACCGTCATCGTCTTGGTCGCATCGTCGACGGTCGCCACCAGCTGCTCGGGCACGGTGAAGCTGGACTTGGTGCCGGCGGCGTCGATGTTGACCACGGTGCCGGTGGGCCAGAAGTCCTGCGGGCGCCACCGCAGCTGGGTATCGGTGACCCAGTAGAACTGGCCGGGCACCGGCGGGTTCGAGGTGATGTGCACCGCGTCCTGGGCCATCTGCCGGTTGGCGATGGGCCGCTGGAAGTTGATGTAGATCGGCTTGGCCGCGCCCGCGATCGACCCGTTGACGGGGTTGAACGACGGCGGCACGAACGGCGGCAGACCGCGGAACGGATTCGGATTCTGTCCGGGCGGGGTCCCCGGCGGGATGGGCAACGGCTGCGCCCCGGGCCCACCGACCGGGGCGAACGGATCGGCTGCCGTCGGTGTCGCGGACGGAGCCGGCGGCGCGAACGGGTTGGGGAATGCGGGCGGGGCCGGCACGGGCGGAGCGGGCTCCGCCAGAGCCGACGGGCTACCGATACCTGCTGCGACGACCGTTGCGGCCGCCAAGATCGCGCTGGCGAGTTTCGTTCTCGTCCGCTGCGACATATGTCACCTCCACTGGCATATCTGCAGACCAGTCTGGCACAGCACGTCTACCGGCTAACCCTGGCGAGGCCGGACGGACCCCTCATCACCGTCCGACCTGCACCACTGACCTGGGACGTTTATCGCCGGTGTGAGTCCTGCCGTTACAGGGGCGAGCAACCACGGCAGCGCGGCAACAGCGACCAATACCACCGCGGTCAAGGCCGCCGACGCGCTGAGCACGGCCAATGACCCACCGGCTGCGAACAGGGCGCCACCGGCCAGGGCGCCGGTGACGATGCCGGCCTGGAACGTCGCCACGTAGAGCCCGGACGCACCGTCGGGGTCCTCGGGTGCGCTGTTGATCGCCGCGGACTGCAGCATCGGCGGCAGCGCCGTCGACATGGCGCCCCACGCCAGCATCCCGACGACGCCGAGCACCGCCCGCGGGTCGCCACCGGCCACGACCGCCAGCCCCGCGAACGCGGCGACCAGCCCTGCCAGCGCCGTCATCAGGACCGGTCGCGGCCACTGGTCCAGCGGGCGGGCGAACACCGCCATGGCGACCAGTCCGGCCACCCCGAACCCGGCGAGCACCGGCGCGGTGGCGGTGCCCGTGACCTCACCGATGATCACGGCGATGTAGGTGTAGGACATGAAGTGCGCGCTGACACCGACCAGCGTGAGTCCGCACAGGGTGGCCAGCGCGCGATTACGGTGCCACCTGCGGCGGCGGCCCACCTGCCCGGCCGGGCCCATATCGCCGGCCGGCAGCACCGGTAACAGCAGCCGCGCGGCCAGGGTCACCGCTGCGGCCGCCACCATGACCGCGGCGACCGCGGCGCGCCAACCCCACGCCTGTGATGTAAGCGCCGTCATCGGGTTGCCCGCCACCAGGGCCAGGGCGGTGCCGGCGTACACCGCCGTGGTCGCCCGTCCGCCATGCCCGGGGGGAACCAGCCGGACGGCGATCGGGGCCAGTACCGACCACATCAGACCGTGGGTGAGCGCGCACAGCACCCGCGCCACCGAGAGCACCTCGAAGTTCGGCGCGAGCACCGAAAGCGCTTGCGAGACAGTCAGACACACCAGGGTCAACAACAGTGCCCGGCGCCGCGGCCAGCGCGCCGTCCAGCGCACCAGCGGCAGGGTGGCCACGGCGGCGATAAACGCATAGCCGGCCAGCAGGGTGCCCACCGTCGCCGGCGCGATGTCGAGGTCGGCCGCGATGGCAGGCAGCGCCCCGACGGGCAGGATCTCGGCGGTGACGTAGACGAACGCGGCGGCCGCGAGCACCGTCAGTTGCGCGTACGGTTTCACGGTCATGCTGGAACGCCACGGTAATGCCGTGGCCGCCCCGAACCCGAGAGGACGCGCGATGATCGTCGCCTTCAGCATCAGCCCGTCGGGCACCGGCCGCTCCGACGGCTCGGTCAGCGAGGCCGTCGCCGCCGCGGTGCGGGTGGTGCGCGCGTCGGGGCTGCCCAACCGGACCTCGAGCATGTTCACCGAGATCGAGGGCTCCTGGGACGAGGTCTTCGACGTCGTCAAACGTGCGACCGAGGCGGTGGCACCGTTCGGTACCCGGATCTCACTGGTGCTCAAGGCCGATATCCGACCAGGCCACGAGGGCGAACTCGACGGCAAACTCGCGCGCCTGGAGTCCGCGATCGAGAACGCCGAACCGGTCTGATTGCGGCTAGGAGCGGACCAACCGGGCGATGGCCGCCGACGCCTCGGCCAGCTTGACCTCGGCCTCCTCGCCACCCGCGGCAACCGCGTGGGTGACGCAGTGGCCGAGGTGCTCGTCGAGCAATCCGAGGGCGACCGACTGCAGCGCGCTGTTGACCGCGCTGATCTGGGTGAGGATGTCGATGCAGTACTTGTCGTCATCGATCATCTTGGCGATACCGCGCACCTGCCCCTCGATGCGCCGCAACCGCTTGGCGTAATTCTCCTTCTGCGGCGAATAGCCGTGTTCTGCATCGGTCATCGACTACCCGCCTCCCAACAGTTGCTGCATGTGACCGGCCTCCTCTTGGCGCGTGCTGATGATGCCCTGCGCCAGCGTCTTGGCGTTGGCGTCCTGACCCTCCTGGATCTCGGTGGCGGCCATGGTCAGGACGGCCTGGTGATGGTTGAGCATGGCCTGCAACCACAACCTGTCGAATTCGGGACCGCGCAGCGCCGCAAGCCGTTGCATGGCGCCCTCGTCGAACAGGTTGGGCCCCTGCGGCACCGGACCCTGACCGCCCTGCTGGCCGTCGGTCCACTGCACCAGCAGTGCGTTCACGGTGTCGGTCTGCTGTTTCTCGCTGACGGCAAGCACATCGGCGAGCGCCTGCATGCGTGGGTCGTCGGAGTTGGTGCGCACCAGCGCGATCATCTGGTCGATACGCGGGCGCTGGGCGAGCAGGGCATCGGCGAAGGCGCGATCGATGGCATTGACCCCCGGAGTGCCCGGGGCGGGCGATGTCGCCGAAGCGGCGGCGGCGCTCGACGCCTCGGGTGCACCGGCCTGTCTGCCACAGGCCGGCACAAGGATGGCCAGCATCGCCGCCACCAGTACCAGCACCCGTCTCATGTAGCCAGGCTACCGGTACCCCAGAGGGGTATCAGCGGGGGTTTGGGATGGCCCTGGGCCGAATGCATACTTACCTGCATGCCCTCAGCACCGCAGGCCCGTCCCGGGGTCGATATCAAACCCCGCAGCCGCGACGTCACCGACGGATTGGAGAAGACCGCCGCCCGCGGGATGCTGCGCGCCGTCGGTATGGGCGACGACGACTGGGTCAAGCCGCAGATCGGCGTCGGCTCATCCTGGAACGAGATCACCCCGTGCAACATGTCGCTACAGCGGCTCGCGCAGGCGGTCAAGGCTGGCGTGCATGCCGGCGGCGGCTACCCACTGGAGTTCGGCACCATCTCGGTCTCCGACGGCATCTCCATGGGCCATGAGGGCATGCACTTCAGCCTGGTGTCCCGCGAGGTGATCGCCGACAGCGTCGAGACCGTCATGCAGGCCGAACGCCTCGACGGATCGGTGCTACTCGCCGGCTGCGACAAGTCGATCCCCGGCATGCTGATGGCGGCGGCCCGCCTCGATCTGGCATCGGTGTTCCTCTACAACGGCTCGATCATGCCCGGAACGGCGAAGCTGACCGACGGCACCGAGAAAGAGGTCACCATCATCGACGCCTTCGAGGCCGTCGGTGCGTGTGCCCGTGGCCTGATGTCCCGCGAGGACGTCGACATCATCGAGCGCGCGATCTGTCCCGGCGAGGGCGCCTGCGGTGGCATGTACACCGCCAACACGATGGCTTCGGCGGCCGAGGCACTGGGATTGTCCTTGCCCGGCAGCGCATCCCCGGTGGCCATCGACTCACGCCGCGACGAGTACGCGGCCCGGTCCGGCGAGGCCGTCGTCGAGCTGCTGCGCCGCGGTATCACTGCCCGCGACATCCTGACCAAGGAGGCGTTCGAGAACGCGATCGCGGTGGTCATGGCCTTCGGCGGTTCCACCAACGCGGTGCTGCACCTGCTGGCCATCGCCCGCGAGGCCGAGGTCGAACTGACGCTGGCGGACTTCACCCGTGTCGGCAACCGGGTGCCCCACCTGGCCGATGTGAAGCCGTTCGGCAGGCACGTGATGAAGCATGTTGATGAGATCGGCGGTGTGCCGGTGGTCATGAAGGCGTTGCTGGATGCCGGTCTGCTGCACGGTGATTGCCTGACCGTGACGGGCCAGACGATGGCCGAGAACCTGGCCCATATCGAGCCGCCGGACCCCGACGGCAAGGTGCTGCGCGCCATGAACAACCCGATTCACCCCACCGGTGGGATCACCATCCTGCACGGCTCGCTGGCACCCGAGGGCGCGGTCGTCAAGTCTGCCGGCTTCGACTCGGACGTATTCGAGGGCACGGCACGGGTTTTCGAGCGCGAGCGGGCGGCACTGGACGCCCTCGAAGACGGCACCATCACCCACGGCGACGTGGTCGTCATCCGCTACGAAGGCCCCAAGGGTGGGCCGGGTATGCGTGAGATGCTGGCCATCACCGGCGCGATCAAGGGTGCGGGCCTCGGCAAGGACGTCCTGTTGATGACCGACGGCCGGTTCTCCGGTGGCACCACCGGGCTGTGCGTCGGGCATATCGCACCCGAAGCCGTCGACGGCGGCCCGATCGCCTTCGTGCGCGACGGTGACCGGATCCGCCTCGATGTCGCCAACGGCACCCTCGACCTGCTGGTCGACGAGGCCGAATTGGATTCCCGCAAGGCAGGTTTCGAGCCGCTGCCGCCGCGGTACACCACCGGCGTGCTGGCCAAGTACACCAAGCTGGTGCAGTCAGCGGCCGTGGGCGCGGTCTGCAACTGACGGCTGGCCGGGATCACCCGGCCGCGGCGCCGCCGCGGCGTAGGTGGGCTTCCACGATGTCCGCGCCGAGTGGCACTCCCCCGGTATCGGCGAAACCGCGGGCGACGGCGGCCGCACCGCCGGTCATCGACATCGCGTCGAGGATGGCGGTGCGCAACCGGTCCGGGGTCAGCCGGCGGGCGGGCAACCGGGTTCCGCAGCCGGCGACCTCCACCCGGCGGGCCACCTCGAACTGATCTCGCCCGAACGGCACGACGCATACCGGTATGCCGCGGCTGAGCGCCTTCTGCGTGATGCCCATGCCGCCGTGGGTCACCACACAGACGGTGCGGGTGAGCAGCAGTGAATGCGGGACGAACCTGGCCAGCGTGACACCGGGCCGGTCCTGGGTGGTCACCGGACCGGCCGGCGACGTCGCCACCAGATGCAGGCTCAGTCCGTCGAGTGCCTCGATCGCCGCACCCACCAGCCGGGTGTCGGCCTGCGGGACCGAGGATGTGGTCACCAGGACGATGGGCCGGTCGATATCGGCGAGCCACGCGGGCTCCTGATCACCCACCGGATCGAACGCCGCGGGGCCGATCAGGTGGACTTTCGGCCCCCACTCGGTCTGCCGGTACTCGAAGGGCTTGCCGGTGGCCACCAGGACCGCCGGTGCACGACGCAGCAGCTCATCGGCGGTCTGCACGGCGGGCAGCCCGAGGTCGGCGCGGACCGGGGCGAGTCCGGTGGCGAAGGGCCGGTCGAAGACCCGGCGGGTGACCGTCGCGATGCCGTGGTCGCGGATGCGGCCCCACGGACCACGCCACGGCCGGGCGCCCGCACCGAACGGCGGCAGGCCGGGTGCCCGCAGGTAGGGAGTGAAGGGCGACAGGACGAGCCAGGGAACATCACCGGTCTCCAGATAGGAGATCGCGCCCCACGAGTTGGAATCCACGATGACCAGATCGGGGCGCACCGTCTCGACCGCGCGCCGGATATCGGCGACTTCCAGGGTGGCGCGCCGGGTGAGCACCCGCACGGTGTCGGTGGCGGCCCGCAGCACTGAGATACCGGCCTCGTCGTGGTCGTGTTCGACCGCCTCGATCACCAGATCCACGGGTTCGACGGCGAACCCGAGCCTGCGGCACAACCGGATGCCGTCGGCGAGAGTGCGCACGTGGATGCGGTGGCCCCGGCCGGCGAGTTCGGTGAGCAGCGCGCAGAACGGATACAGGTGCCCCAGCGCCGGCGCGGTGTACGCCAGGATCACCGCCATGCCAGGACTCCCTCCACTGTGTCGGCCACGTCAATTGTCATTCGCGGCACCACCCACGGCGGATCGGGTCAGGTCGTGAACGGCTTCCTGGCGGCCATGGTCTCGATGCGGCGTACCGCCACCTCCAGCACCGGCAGGTAGGCCGGTGCCCACCACGGCGCCGTCATCCACACCGTGCAGCCGCCGGGTCGCGGTTCCACACCGTGCTGGGTGGCCGGTACGCCGGCGACATCCCACCCCCAGCTGTGGCCGGGATCGAATTCGCTGATCACGAACGGCAGCGGAACCCCGACCGGTGTCCAGACCCGTCCCGTCGCGCCCAACAGGAAGGCAGTGCCGTCGAGTTCGGCGCGCACGACCGTGGGACCCCACTGCGGCCACGCGTCCAGATCGGTGAGCAGCTCCCACACCGCGTCGGCGGGGGCATCGACCGTTCGTTTCGCCGTCCACACGGCTCTGCTGGTACCCGCCGGCGCCGTGTCCGAATCGCGCACCCTTCGGCCGGGCGGGACTCAGGTGACCAGCGCGACGGCGAATCCGTCCCAGCCCTTGGCCCCGACGGTCTGGATGGCGGCGGCGTCCAAACGGGGATGGCTGCCCATCAGCGCGATGGTCTCGCGCACCGCGATCGCCTGCCGATCCTGCGGGGCGGGATCCAGTACCCGGCCGCCGCGGGCGATGTTGTCGCAGATGATCAGCGCACCAGGTTCGGATAGGGCGATCGCCGCCTCGAGATAGGCCGCATTGTTCTCCTTGTCGGCATCGATGAAGAACAGGTCGAACGGCCCCGTCAGCGTGGGCAGGGTGTCCAGCGCGGCGCCGACGATCACCTCGACGCGGTCGGCCACGCCGGCGCGCTCCAGGTTCTGCCTGGCGATCTCGGCGTGCCGGGGCTCGTATTCGAGGGTGACCACGCTGCCCTGCGGGCCGACCCCGCGCGCCAGCCAGATGGTGGAGTACCCGGCCAGGGTGCCGATCTCCAGGGCGCGGCGGGCTCCGGTGAGCCGGGCGTACAGCGACAGCAGCTTGCCGTGCTGCGCGGAGACCTCGATGGCGGGCATCCTGGCCGGGCCCGTCGAGAGCCGCGCGGCGCGCAACGCATCGTCCTCGGTGTTCAGCAACTCGTCGTACAGCGCGTCCACCGCGGCGTAATCGCTCATCCGGACACCCCTTCCTTTGCGTAGATCACCCGCAGCACGTGCTGGGCTTCCGGTCCCATCACGCACCCTGCCAATTCGGTCATCGTGCCGACGAACCCGGGACCGTGCGGCTCGCCGTCGTCGGTCAGATGGCCGGCCAGATGGTGTGCCAGCTCGTGCAGGACGACCAGCTCGCGCAGCGCCCATCGGCTCTGGCCGTCCGGCACGGCGATCACGCCGGGTTCGTAATGTGCCGCGGTGACCCCGCGCCGCGACCGCACCGCACACGTCCCCGCCGCGGGCCACCGCTGCCGCACCGCGGGCAGCGCCAGGACATCCTCGACATAGCGCCGCACCGCGTCCACCGAGCCGAACCGCGCCTCCGGCGGCAGGGTCAGCGCGGTGCCGAAGAAGTCCAGCGATCCGCGGCCGTCGGCACGGTCGAACAGTGTGCGCACGAATTCCTCTGCGGCGTAGACCTTTGCCCGTTGCGCATCGCGCATCAGCGCTCCAGACGGGCCCGCGCCCCGGACAACTCCTGCGGCGGACCGAGCCGCGCCCTTCGCCCGGCCCGGTCCCCGGCCCGGCGGGCCTCCGACGAGTACCCGGCCGTGGCACTGCTGGCCCGCCATGTCCCACGCGCCGCCGAGGCCTTCCGATAGAACGAGGTCAGCTCCAGGTCCTTGTTGCGCAACGCCACCGCGGTGCCCGGCGCATCATCGGCGCCCTCGGTCGCCGACCGCCGCGCGTCCTCGCGGGCCTCGGACAGCCGCTGGCCCACCCGCGCGCCGAAGGCCAACTGGAAGTTGATCCGGGCGGTGATCGTCGGCGTCGGCCGGTGCGCGCCGGTGGCCAGGTACTCCTTGGACGCCCGCACCATCTGCATGACCAGGCTCGAATACAGCGCATGGCTGGCATCGATGTCCTCGGCGAAACCGTATGCGTAGACGAACGTCGAGTTCGATGCCACATCGCATTTCACATCATTGGCCAGCGCGATCACGACGAACAGCTGGACGTAGGTGCGCAGTCCGCGGGTGCCCGGATCACCGATGGTGATGGTGCGTTGCACCGGGGCTTGCGCGGCGGTACGGGTCGCCGAGTGCGCGCGGGCCACCGCAAGGTCGATCGAGGTGGCGGTGGCCAGCCGCTGCGCGGCAGCCAGGAACGCGTCCGCCTCGTGCTGGTTGTCGGTGCCCTCGGCCTGCCGCAGCAGGGCCGCGATGCGGGCGAGCATCTTGTCGCTACTCATGTGGCCAGGCTAGGTAGTCGCGCCGACAACGCGGCCCCCTCGACCGTAGTTATCCACAGGCCGCCGGTCATGGCTCGACGAAGGTGTCCAATGCCGTGACCAGCTGCGGTGACAGCGGATCCGCCTTGGCGTAGTTGGCGACATTGTCGGTCGGGTCATCGCGCAGGACGTGGTTGACGCCCTTGAGCTCGATCACCGTCAGGACGGTCCGCCGGAGCGCGTCGACCAACGGACGAACTCCTGTGCACGGGGCCTGCCCGTCGGTGTCCGAACACGTCAGCAGGACCCGCGTCGCGGTCGGCACCTTTGCTGCCAGCGCAAGCGGGTCGATCGAGTCCGCCTCCACCACGGCCTTGACGTTGCCCGCGTTGAGGATCGCGCCGAGCCCGTCGGGCAGCTGCGCGGGTGCGGTACCGCGGGTGCGGGCCTGCTCGACGGCCGCGGCCCAGGCATCGAGCACCTGCTGCGCCTGTTCGGGTGTCTTGGCGCCCGAGCTGCGGGCGGCCTCGACATCGGCGCGCACCCGGTCGCTGACGATGTCGAGATAGCGTCCCGGCAGCGGCTGGAGCAGCCCGAGTGCATGGATCTTCGGGGAGTCCGGGTCGATATCGTCGGCCAGCGTCATGGCGTGGATGGTGCCCTCACCGAGGGCGTACACCGAGATCTGGTCGGCATCGGTACCGGGCCGGCCCGCCAGATAGCGCACCGCGGCCCGAGCTCCCGCCGTGTAGGCCGCACTGCCGACGTCCGCGGGATTGGTGGCGTACGGACCGAGCCCGGTCTTACCGGTGCCGACCTTGTCATAGCGCAGCGTGGCGATGCCCTTGCCGGAGAGGTATTCGGCCAGCTGGCGCATGTTGCCCACGGGACCGGCCACGGCATTGTCCCCGTTGCGGTCGGTGGCACCGCTCTCCGAGATCAGCAGTGCCGCAGGCCCGGTGTCGTCACCGTGGTGGCGGTAGGTTCCGTGGATGGTCAGACCGGCGGCATCGGTGAAGGACACCTCATCCTCCACCCAGCCCTGCTGGGTGTCGCCGTCCCCGGATTCTCCCGACGAGCAGCCGACCACCAAAAGCAGCGCGGCGAGCAGCGAGAAGATAAGGCGGACAGTGCTTTTCACAGTCTCGTCGCAATCCACGAAGTGACGTCGTCGAGGACCACGGCGCGTTCGGGTTCGTTGAACACCTCGTGGTAGAGCTCGGGGTAGACCTTGAGGTTCACATCCGCCGAACCCACCCGGTCGACCAAAAGCTCGGAGCCGGCGACCGGGATCAGCGAGTCCTGACCGCCGTGCACCACCAGCAGCGGCGCGGTCAGTACCGCGGCGCGGCGCGGCATCGTCTCGCCGACTCCGATGAGCGCCTTGGCGATACCGGCGGGCAGCTTGCCGTGGTGCACCATCGGATCGGCCTCGTAGGCCGCCACCACCTCGGGATCGCGCGACACCGCGTCGGCGGGCAGGTTCTCCACCGGCAGGCCGGGCAGCAGGCTGCCGAGCACCTTGGCCACACCGATCATCAGCGGGGACACGCCATCCTGGGCGTACACCGCCGGCCCGGACAGCACCATGGCGGCGTAATCGTCGGGATGCTCCACCCCGTAGGTGAAGACGACGCCGCCACCCATGCTGTGACCGAGCACCACCCTTTTCAATTCGGGGTGCGCGGCGGTCGCCAGCCCCACCAGATGGTGGAAATCATCGGTGTACTCGGAGATGTTCTTCAGGTAGACGCGCTTGCCGCCCGAGCGTCCGTGCCCGCGGAGGTCCAGGGCATAGGTGATCAGCCCGGCCTCGCCGAAGCGCTGGGCGACATGGTCATAGCGGCGGGCGTGTTCGGCGTATCCGTGACAGATCACGACCACGCCGGTCGGGTCGGTTCCCGGCGTCCACACGTCGTAGACGATGGGCACTCCGGAAACACCGTCGAAGGTGCGTTCACTGCGCGTGGTGGCCACGCGGTGAGCCTATCGGCACACCGCCGCAGGCCCCGCCTGTCGGTCCCGGTCGGTAAGCTCTCGTGGGTGACCGTCCTCACAGCGGTAGGCGACAGATTCGATTCCAAGGACGCGTTCCTCGCCGACGCGCAGCGGTATCGACGGGAACTGTTGGCGCATTGCTACCGGATGACGGGTTCGGTGCACGATGCCGAGGATCTGGTCCAGGAGACCTACTTGCGGGCCTGGAAGTCCTACGACCGGTTCGAGGGCAAGTCCTCGGTGCGCACCTGGCTGTACAAGATCGCCACCAACACCTGCCTGACGGCGCTGGAGGGCAAGCAGCGCCGGCCGTTGCCCTCGGGGCTGGGCACCCAGAGCGCCGATCCGCACGCCGATATCCACGAGCGGCACGAGGTGCCCTGGCTGGAGCCGCTGCCCGATGCCGAGGATCCGGCGGATCCGCAGACGGTGGTCGGCACCCGTGAATCGGTGCGGCTGGCCTTCGTGGCGGCGCTGCAGCACCTGTCGGCCAGGCAGCGGGCGGTCTTGGTGCTCCGCGATGTGCTGCAGTGGCGGGCCGCCGAGGTGGCCGACGCCGTGGGCGCGACGACCGCCGCCGTCAACAGCCTGCTGCAGCGCGCCCGCGCTCAGCTCGAGGCCGTCGGTCCGAGCGCAGACGAGGTGCTGCGGGCGCCGGAGTCCCCGGAAGCCCGGGAGCTGCTGGCCCGCTACATCGCCGCGTTCGAGGACTATGACATCGATTCGCTGGAGAAGCTGTTCACCGACGACGCGATCTGGGAGATGCCGCCGTTCGACAGTTGGTACGTCGGCCCGGCGGCCATCGGCGCGCTGTCCCGCGACAAGTGCCCGGCCGAGCGCGCCGGCGATATGCGCTTCGTGGCCACCACCGCCAACGGCCAGACCGCCGCGGGGATGTATCTGCGCAACCCGGAAACCGATGTCCACGAGCCGTTTCAGCTGCACGTCATCGATATGACCGCGGCCGGTATCACCCACGTGGTGGCCTTCCTGGACACCACGCTCTTCCCGACGTTCGGCCTACCCGCCCGTCTCTGATCGGTAGGCCCGGGTGAGGGTCGCGATATCGAACTTGCCGAAGGTCGCCAGCACCGCGGCATCGAGTCGCCGATTGGCCTCGACATCGCCGCGGCCGAGCATGTCGAAGTACTCGTTGGGGGTGACCTGCCAGGACAGTCCGTACTTGTCCTTGAGCCAGCCGCACGGCTGCTCCTGACCACCGGCGACCAGTGCGGCCCACACGCTGTCCAGCTCCTGCTGGCCGGTGACCCGCACCTCCAGCGACACCGCCTCGGTGAACGTGAAATGGGGTCCGCCGTTGATGCCGACGAAAAGCTGACCACCGAGTTCGAACTCGACGAGCACGGGCACGTCCTGCGGTGACGGCGCGTCGGGATGCGGCGCGTGGGTGGCGACGATCCGCCCGTTGCCGCCGAAGGCCGCGATGTAGTGCGCGGCCGCCTCTTCGGCTTCGCGGTCGAACCAGAGATTGGGGACGATGCGTGCGGTGATCTCAGTCATGCCGATATCGACTGGTATGCGCAGCCGAATTCATCGCAGCGCCCCCATGACGACATGTCAAAGCAATCGAATTAGCAGTTCAGAGCCATGCAAGACATCAATTTGGAACGTGTTCTACTATTGCTGACCATGAAGACCAAAGGTGCCCTGCTCTGGGAGCTCAATTCGCCGTTCACGGTCGACGAGATCGATCTCGGAGATCCGGTCGCCGACGAGGTTCAGATCCGTATGCACGCGGCGGGTATGTGCCACTCCGACTACCACATCACCACCGGGGCGACCCCGATCGGACTGCCGGCGCTCGGCGGGCACGAGGGCGCGGGCGTCGTCACCAAGGTCGGCAAGAATGTCACCGGTATCGCCGAGGGCGACCATGTCATCCTGGCGTTCATCCCGGCCTGCGGTCAGTGTCCGCCGTGCCTGAAGGGTTTCCGCTCACTGTGTGACCGCGGGGCAGTGCTGCTGGGCGGCAAGGCTATCGCCGACGGCACCAGCCGCATCCACGCCGGCGGCCGCGAGGTCTCGCCGATGAACCTGCTGGGCACCTTCGCTCCCTATATGACCGTGCACAAGGACTCGGTCGTCAAGATCGACGACGACATCCCGTTCGAGACGGCGGCCATCATGGGCTGCGCGGTGCCGACCGGCTTCGGATCGGCCACCAATGTCGCCGAGGTGAAGCCCGGCGAGACCGTCATCATCGTCGGCGTCGGCGGCATCGGCATGAGCGCGCTGCAGGGCGCGGTGATCTCCGGCGCCAAGCAGGTCATCGCGATCGATCCCAACGAGTGGAAACGCGACCAGGCGATCAAATTCGGTGCCACCCACGTCTATCCGTCGATGGCCGAGGCCATCGGACCGGTGATCGACGCGACCTACGGTCTGATGGCCGACAAGGTGATCATCGCCGTCGGCGAGATGAAGGGCGAGTACATCGAAGAGGCGATGATCCTCACCGCGAAGACCGGCACCTGTGTGGTGACCGGGATGGGTTCGATGATGGACGCCGACGTCAAGCTCAACCTGTTCCTGTTCACCATGTTGCAGAAGACGTTGAAGGGCAACATCTTCGGCGGCGGAAGCTCACATGTGGAGACCCCGCGCCTGGCCGCACTGTACAAGTCGGGCCTGCTCAACATCGACGATATGATCACCCGCACCTACAAGCTGGAAGATATCAACACCGGCTATCAGGACATGTTGGACGGCAACAACATTCGCGGCGTCATCCGCTTCGACGAGTCCGACTGGTAAACACAACACACACAAGCCGCCCACTCCCGGTTCGGGAGTGGGCGGTTCTCGTCGTGTCACTCAGGCCGCGTTCTGTCCGCCGCCACCGGAATCGTCGGCCGATCCGCCGGTTGCCGAATCGTCATCGCCCGTAGCGCCGTCATTGTCCTTCGGACGCACGCTCAGCTCGTCCCTGGCCTGCGCCGCGGACTCCGCTTCGGCCTCTGCCTTGGCCTCCTTGGCAGCCTCGCGCTCCGCGGCACGCCGCTGCGCCGTGGTCAACGGGATGATGACATCGTCATCGACGGTCTCCGCGATCTGCTCCGCGGGCTGCTCGGGCGCCGGCGCGGCCGGCTGCTCCTCGACAACCTGCGCTTCGGCGCCGCGACTGCGCTGGAGTGCGGCACCCTGCTGCTCGCCTTCCGCCCCGACGACGGTGTCATTGGCGGACTCATCGCCGGTGGACTCGTCACCGGCGAGGCTGCTGCCGGCGTCGGATCCCGGCATATCGAGCAGCCCGCCGAGCACCTTGTCGACGTTGCCGCTGAGCAGATCGCCGATGCCCGACAGCGCATTGGGCGCGGTGTTGTTATCGGTCGTCACCGCGGTCTGGAAGCCGCCGGCGAACTGGCGCAGCACATTGGGCAACACCTGGTTCCAGTCGACGTTGGGCATGGTGCCGAACCGCACCGGGGTGGCCGCGGCATCCAACGTGCGCTCGTAGGCACCGGTCTCCTCGTTGAAGAACGCATCGGAATAGCCGAGATTGACCAGACTCGTCAATGCCGGGGACAGTGCGTTCGCCAGCCCGTTGACGATGTTGGCCACCGGCGCCAGCCCGACCAGCCGCAGCACATCGCCGACCAGATACAGCGGCTCCAGCATCGGCAACGTGTTGGACCGCACCGTCAGATAGATATTGGTGTTCGGGGATTTCTGATCCGCCAGATCGCCGACCAGCGCCTCCAGCGCATCGGTCAACTGCCCGACGGCCGCACCCGCGTCGATCCCCCGCAGCATGTACGTCGGCAACGCACCCGCTGCCAGATTGTTCAGCAATGTCAGCGGATTCGCCCATGCCGCGAAGTCGGACATCAGCTGGTACTGCACGGTGGCATCGACCTTGACCGGCACCAGGTTCGCGCCGCCAAGGGACAGACCGGTGTCACCGATCGGCGTACCGCCACTGCTGCCGATCGCGACATCCGGGGTGATCCCGTCGATTCCGAGCAGCTGGAACAGGTCGGCGAATCGGGCCATGATGCCGCCGTTGGCGCGGCCGGCATTGTTGAGCAGGATCGCCGGCAGGATGGTGAGGCTACCGAGCAACGGATTGGTGCCGACGTAATCGATCCCACCGGGCTGGGCCGACAGCTGCGCCAGCACGTCTCGGTAGGCTGCGCCCGCGGAGAAGGCGCCCATGCCGGTGCCGATGATGATCGGGATGCGGACCGACGCGATGTCCTGATCCGGAATGGCGCCGATGGCACCGTCGACGGCCTGGTTGAGGGCGTCGCCGATGCTGCCCGTGCCGCTTTCGACCAGACCGCCCACCAGATCGGACACGTTGCCCTGCAATTGGCCGCTCAGGTTGTCGGCGAGATTGCCGATCAACGGCTGCAACGCGCCGAAGAGCAGATTGCCGACCGGGACATTGACCCCCGACACCCGGAAGTTCAGGCCGCTCAGCGCGCTCCGGATGCTGTCGGTCAGGTCGGCTTCCACCGTCTCGGTCGCATTGCTGACGATCTGCGCGACGATACCGTTGAGGGCCGGCGTCAGGACGGTCCCCAGGTCGGCGGCCAGCGACCCGTCGGCCAATGCATCGGCCAGCGCCGCAGCGAGATTGGTCTTCAGCGTCGAGGTGCCCAGATCGAGATAGCCCGTGCTGTTGACCGAATCGACGATCGCGGACTGGGTGCCGGGAACCCAGCCCAGGTCGACGCCGGCGAGCAGTCGCGCCATGGTGAACAGCGGACCGGCGGTGGTCATGGTCAACGCGCCGCTGTCGGCGAGGCTGCTCAGGTTCAGGCCCACCAGGTCCAGCAGATTGCCGAGCTGGAAGTTGCCCTGGGCATCGGCCAGGTCGGCGGCGTTGAACAACGTGGTCAAGAGGTCCGGCAGCAGCGGGGTCAGCTCGGCGGTCAGTTCGTCGGCCGTCGGCAGGATGGTGGTCAGGTTGTTCATGATGCTGCCGGCGACGGATCCCGCCACACCGTTGGCGATGTTGGTGACCCCGTCCGAGCCCACGACGTCGACCAGACGGATGGTGACGGCGGGCAACCAGCTCACCGGCCGCACCGACACACTGACCGCGCGCAGCTGGGCGTCGACCGCCGCGGCGATCGCAGTCCTCAGTTGGGCCTGCAAGGCCGCGGCATTCTCGCCGGTGGTCGCCGAGCTGAGGAAGTCGGTCAACGCCGAGCTGATGGCCGCGGTGACGGCGGCGTTCAGACCCGAACCGGGATCGTTGAGCCCGAGGGTTGTCAGCAGGGTGTTCACGTTGACGGTGCCACCGTTGGCGTTGATCAGATCGGTGAGCAGGCTGTCGGGCACCTGCGCCAGCAGCGTGTCGAGCGTGACGCGGGGTTGCGCGCCGAAGGTGTTCACCAGCGCCGGGAGCAGGGTGTTCACCACGTGCTGCAGTTGCTCGTACGGCGAGCTTGCCGCAGCGAGACCGACATTGCGCTGCTCGACCAGCTGTTGTTCCTGCGCCGGCAGCGCGGGCGGTGTCGGTACCACCGCCGCGGTCGCCGTCGCAGTCGCAACCGTCGCCGTCGTGACCAGCACGGTCGTCGCCGTGGCCATACCCAGCAACGATTTCCTCACTTTGTGGCTACCTTTTGACCGCCGTGACGTCTTCACTGACAGCACCCCCGATTGTTTGATGAATTGGTCGTTCCGGGGTGACTGTACACATGAGTGCCGGCGCCTTTCTGCCTATTGATCTGCCCTGTTAGGAATTTTTCGACGTTCACTTGTTCGCGTATCGCTAGGTCCGAAAGTTTGCTGATAGATCTCTCAAGTTACTGATTAAGCAAATTTAACTGTTACTGCCAATTAGGCCATCTATCGTCTGCGCCCTTCGCATCCGCAGAGAGGCCCGATGACAATGGCCGTCGGCGCGAAGGCGCGCGATGCCATCCGCCCCGGGGAAGCCGACTGGCGGTAAGCCGGGCGATCAAAGGTCGAGGCGGTCGATCGTCCAGTCGATATGGTCGAAATGCGGCATCTCGCGACCGTCGTCGACGCCGATCTCCTGTTTGATCAGCGCCTCGAGTTTGGCGCTCGACGCCATCACCACCTCGGCGTTCTCGCCCTTGGTGGCCGCCAGGTTCGTCATCTCACGAGGATCCTCCTGAAGATCGAACAGTTCGACGTCGTTGAACTTGTACAACTCGTCGAGGTTCTGCGGCCGGTTGCGCTGGGTGGGCGCGAAGTAGCGGGTGAACTTGTACCGCCCGTCGAACATTGTCCGTAGGCTGCCCCGCTTGCTCAGGTCCGGCCGGTAGCCCGCCGCGGCCATCGCCTGCTTGGGATTCTTTCCGACAGCCTTGGCGTCGGCGACGATCCGGATGGCCTCGCTGTCGTTGGTGGCCAGCCCGCTATAGGTGAACAGCACAGCCTCGCGCACCGTGTGTTCGTCGGCGGCCTGCGGATTGCCCAGTGCCGCACTGAAATCCCGGCCAGGCAGGTCCCGGCCCGCCACCTCACCGAGGTTACCCGCCGCAACCCCGGCGAAGGAAAGCAGACTCGGCGCCAGGTCGATATGACCGGTCAGCGATGAAACATCTTGCCCCCCAGCTACATCCGGGTGCACGATATGCAAAGGCAGGTGGATGGCCTCCTGGTAGGCGAACGGCCCTTTGCCGCGCAGGCCGTGGGCACCGCCCATCTCACCGTGGTCACTGGTGAACACGACGATGGTGTTGTCGGTCAGCTTCAGGTTGTCCAACTCACCGAGCAGCATCTGCAGCTGCTGATCCACACTCCGGATGCTGTTGAGGTAGAAGTCGGAGAACCGGCGCCAGCGCTCCTCCTCTGGCGGGATGGTGCCCAGTGCGTAGCCCCACGCCTTGAGATACTCACCATGTGCAGCGGGCCGCCCCGGCTCATTCATCGGTTGGGTCAGGCTGGTGGGCAGCGCGGTATACCAGCCCTTGGCATAGAGCTCGTTCTCCGGCGCCCGGGCGGCCTCCATCAACAACCGGCCGTTGTCCTGGACGTTCTGCCCAGGAGCATCGGTGTTGAAGTACATGATGTCGTGCGGGTTGACCAGGCTGACGAACAACGCCCACGGCGTGTTCTCGTCGGCAAGCGTGCGGCCCTGATCGCGCAGCCACGACACCGCGCTACCGCCGATCATGTTGTCGTAGTGGTACCCGCCCAGGGTGTGGGTCAGCACGTCGCCCGGCCAGACGTAGTCGGAGAACCCATAGGCCTCCATCTCCTCGGTGAACAGACGGTCGGGCTGCTCGGTCTCGAAGGCACTGTTGAGATGCCACTTGCCCTTGTAGGCGGTGTAGTAACCGGCCTTGCGCAGCATGTCGCCCATGGTCGGGATGTCGGTGCTCATCGAGTCGACGTAGGGCATGTCGACGTTTTCGAACATCCTGTTGTCCGGTGTCTGCAGCCCGGTCAGGATGACCGCACGGGAGCTCGTGCACATGACGGCCGGGCAATAGTGCTGCGTGAACGTGACACCGTCCGCGCGCAGGCGTTCCCGGCCCGGAAGTGACATCCCGGACGGCCACTCGTCGAAGTAGCGCTCCTGATCGGTGAACACGAAGACGATGTTGTGTCTGGCCGCGGACGGCAGACCGGTCTTCGGGGTCGCCGGCGTGACAGCCGGTTTCGCGGCACACCCGGCGGCGGCCGCGGCGACGGACACACCCGCCATGGCGAGAAATGTCCTGCGATTGGGCCCCTGATATGCAGTGGTCACGGCTGCCCGCCCTTCATTTAATGTAGTGATATATACATTAACGGCGGCAGGAGGATTTGCCTACGTGAGATCGTTGATCACGTGACCGACCACGAGGCGACCGACCGCGAGCAGGCACCGGCATCCCGGCAGCGGGCGCGTCGCACCCGCGCGAACGGCGACCGTTCCCGGGAGCGCATCCTGGGCGCCGCCACCGCGGTCGCCACCGAACGCGGTTATGACGGGACCACGATCTCGGCGGTCAGCAAGGCCAGCGGACTACCGCCGACATCGATCTATTGGCATTTCACCGACAAGGACGATCTGATCGCCGCGGTGATCGACCGCAGCTACCAGCGGTGGGCCGGTGCGCTGCGCCTGCCCACCGGTGGCGATGCCGACAGTTGGGCCGGCCACATCGGGCTCCAGGTCGCCAAGGCGCTCCAAGAGGAGCCGGACTTCCTGCGCCTCGGACTCAAGCTCGCTCTCGACCGCCGTCCGGCCGAGCGGCACGCCAAGACGAAGTTCCTGCAGAGTCGCGCCGACGCATTCGACCAGTTCGCCAACATCATCCGCGCGGTCGCACCGGGGCTCGCCGACGACAAGGTCGAGGCACTGACCACCTATCTGATCGCCGGCGCCGACGGCCTGTTCATCGCCAACGAGATCGACGGAAACGCTCAGCGCTTCGTCGAGTTGTTCGAACTGCATGCGCGGCTGGTGTTCCAGCACGCGATCGGCTTGCTCGACTGAGCGACGCCACACCGCCCCGTCTCGGAATACAAGAAGCCCCCGCACCGTATGGTGCGAGGGCTTCCGTTCGGTACCGGGACTACTACCGGGACTACTTCGGTGGCATCCGGATGCCGCCGTCGACGCGGACGACCTCGGCGTTCATGTAGGAGTTGGTGATCAACTCGATGACCATGGAGGCCAGTTCCTCGGGCTTGCCGAGACGATGCGGGAAGAGCACCGACTGCCCCAGCTTGGCCTTGAACGCCTCCGACGCCTCGCCCTCACCGTAGATCGGCGTGTCGATCAGGCCAGGTGCGACCGTGTTGACGCGGATGCCCGCGGCGGACAGATCCCGGGCGACCGGCAGGGTCAGGCCGACAACGCCGCCCTTGGACGACGAGTAGGCCGCCTGGCCGATCTGGCCGTCGAAGGCCGCCACGCTGGTCAGGTTCACGATGGCGCCGCGCTCACCGGTCTCGGTGAACTCGTTGCGGCTCATCGCGGTCGCGGCCAACCGGATGCAGTCGAAGGTGCCGACCAGGTTGATCTCCAGCACCTTCTTGTAGGCGTCCAGGTTGTGCGCCGAGTCGAACTCGCCGTCCTTGCCGATGGTCCGCTGCGCCCAGCCGATACCGGCCGAGTTGACCAGGGCACGCAGCGGGCCCAGGTCGATGGCGGTGTTGACCGCGTCCAGGATCTGGTCGGTCTTGGTCACGTCGACGGTGACGAACACACCGCCGATCTCCTTGGCGAGGGCCTCACCGCGTTCGGCGTTGAGATCCGCGACGACGACCCGGGCACCCCGGTCCGCCAGCTGACGTGCGGAGGCGGCGCCGATACCCGACGCGCCACCGGTGACGATTGCGCTAGCTCCATTGATATCCACGTCGACAGACTAAGGCCTCCCGACCGGTGGGTTGAGGCCGACCGAGAATCTCCAACCTCAGAAGGTCCGCACCACCCGGATCATGGCCCAGATGAACAACGCGACGAAGGCGAGCATCGCCACACAGGCCATCTCGTAGAACGGGCTGTGCAATTCGCCGAGGAGGTAGACGAAGAAGGGTAGGCACAGCCACCCGAGCAGGAAGATCGCCACCGGTCCGCGCTTGCTCGGGCGCGGCGGGATCTCCTCGACATCGTCGAAGATGTCGTCGAAGTCCGGCGCGCCGGGGTAGTCCTCGTCGGCCGGGCTCATGGACCGATGGTAGCCAGGACCACCGCCGGATCGCCCGCTGTCGTTCAGCGCAGCCGCCTCAGGACCGTGGACAGCCACTGTTGCACCGCGCGGGCCTGCGACTCGGTCATCCCGTCGAACACCACCGCACGCACCAGGGTGGCATGCGCCGGTGCGGCGGCCTGCAGCGCCGCCCTACCGTCGGCTGTCAGATCGACCACGGCGGCGCGTCGGTCATCGTCGGCGCCGCGCCGCTCGACCAGTCCGCGAGCCCGCATCCTGGCGAGTTGATGGGACACCCGACTCTGCTCCCAGCCCAGCCGGGCGCCCAGATCGGCGATCCGGCAGCCCGGCGCCTCGTCGAGGGCCACCAGCACGTCGTAGTCGGCCAACGACAGGCCGCAGTCCCGCTGCAGTTGCCGGTTCATCGCGGTCTGCAGCAGGCCGGTCATCTCCAGGTAGCTGCGCCACATCGTCTGCTCCCGCGCGTTCAACCACATGGAATACATGACACATCATCTAAGTTGTGCTGTCCATAGCCGCCACCTAGGCTGGCATGTGAAATCGAGGAGCATCGATGACCCGCACCGCATCCGTGGAGATCCGGCCCGCCGCCGACCGCGCCGCGACGAAGATCTCGTGGCTGGACTCCAAACACTCGTTCTCGTTCGGTGACCATTACGACCCGGCCAACACCCATTTCGGATTGCTGTTGGTGAACAACGACGACCGTGTCGCCCCCGCGCAGGGATTCGACACCCACCCGCACCGGGACATGGAGATCGTCACCTGGGTCATGCAGGGTTCGTTGGTCCACCAGGACTCGACCGGTAACTCCGGTGTCATCTATCCAGGCCTGGCACAACGCATGTCGGCCGGACGCGGCATCCTGCACTCGGAGAAGAACGACTCGTGGCGGCTGACCGGTAGCGAAACCCACAGCGAGCCGGTGCACTTCGTGCAGATGTGGGTGATTCCCGACGAGTCCGGCCGTGATCCGGGTTACCAACAGCTGGAGATCGACGACGAACTCCTGCGCGGTGGGCTGGTCACCATCGCCTCCGGGATGCCCGAGCACCGCGACCGGTCCGCCATCACGATCGGCAACAAGTACGCCGCACTACACGGCGCCCGACTGCAGGCCGGTGAAACGGTGCAGCTGCCGCAGGCGCCCTACCTGCATCTGTTCGTGCCGCGCGGTGCCGTCACCCTCGAGGGCGCCGGCGAACTGGGCCACGGCGATGCCGCCCGGCTCACCGCGACCGGTGGCCAGCGGGTCACCGCCTCCGAACCGTCGGAGATACTGCTCTGGGAGATGCATGCCGGTCTGGCAGGTTAGCCATCGGATCACCTGCGCCCTGATGGGGGTCGCGCTGGTCGCCGGGTGCTCGACCGATAACGGACCCACCACCGCGCAGTCGGGCACCGCCGCTGCGACCGCCTCGGGCGCACCGCCGTCGGCACCGCGCTCCGCGGAACTGGCCGAGGTGGCGGTCGGGGTGCCCGACGGGATGCGTGCCGCACCGTTCGACGAGCCCCGCCGGGCGATGGTCCCGGCGGGGTGGACACTGTCGGTCTGGGCACGCACGGACAAGCCCCGATTGATGACCTGGGCACCCGATGACGCACTGCTTGTCTCCATTCCCAGTACCGGACAGGTGCTTTCGATGAGGGACGGCAAGTCGACCGTGTTGCTCGACGGGCTCACCCAACCGCACGGGATCACCTTCGCCGCGGACCGGTTGTACATCGCGGAGAGCAACCGGGTCAGCTCATACGCCTACCGCGAGGGCGCAGCCGCCGAGCCGCGCGGCGAGGGCGCAGCCGCCGAGCCGCGCGCGGTCGTCGAGGACCTGCCTGATGCGCGCAGCCCGGACCTGCGGGGTGCCTACTCCCATGCCCTCAAGAGCGTCGCGGTGGGACCGGACGGTGCGGTGTACTTCTCGATCGGGTCCACCGGCAACATCTCCGAGCAGGACCGCACCGCGACACCCCCGCGAGCGACGATCATGCGCGTTGGATCCGAGGGCGGTGTGGCCCAGCCCTTTTCGACGGGTGTCCGCAATGGGACCGGGCTGGCCATCGCACCCGACGGCGCCGTGTGGACCGCGGTGAACAATCGCGACAACATCGCCGATCCATCGACCGGGCAGGTCGATCCCGCCTACGTCGATGACAACCCGCCGGAGTCCGTCGCGAAGCTGACCCCCGGGCGCGAACTGGGTTGGCCCTACTGCAATCCCGATGGTGGTCCGGCGAACCTGCCGCTGATCCGCGATGTGCAGACCAACCCCGACGGCGCCCGGCTGGATTGCGCCGTGCTGCCGCCCATCGAGCAGAGCCTCGCGGCGCACTCGGCGCCGCTGGGGCTGAGCTTCACCACCGGCCAACTGCCCCGACCCTATGACAGTGGCGCACTGATCGGTGTGCACGGTTCGTGGAACCGGCAGAATCCGCAGCCCCCCGAGGTGTCCTACTTCGCCTGGCGTGACGGGGAACTCGGCGATCAGCAGACCTTGGTCGGCGGGTTCCAGGAACCCGACGGGTCGCGGTGGGGCAGACCGGTCGCCGCAGTTACCGGCCCCGATGGCTCGGTGTATATCACCGATGACTACGCCGACGCGATCTACCGCCTGACCCCGCCTACCTGACGGTCGTGCCGCGCCGCCCGGTGGCGCCGACGTAGATGGCGACCAACACGATCGCCACCGCGATGCCGACCAGGAACGGGATGATGGCAAAGCCGCCATTGGAGTTGGCGTAGCCGATTTGGTAGGTCGCCCAGCTGCCGATGAGCGAACCTGCGGCGCCGAGCAGGATGGTCATCAGGATTCCGATGTTCTGCTTTCCCGGCATGATCAGGCGCGCCAACGCTCCGACGATCAGTCCGACGATGAGGGCGCCGAGGATTGTTCCGATCATTGCTGCTCCTAGCTCGCGTGGCACAGCCTGTTGACTGATGCGCCCAGGAGTACCCAAAGCCACTGACACTCAAGCGGATAACCCGATGCGCAACCGTGATGCGGTTGTGACGAAAGTTGACAGCGTTGCTGCTGTGATTGAAAGTGATCGTCTGCGTCCCGCTTCAGAAGGAATGACCGTGCCCACCGTTGCCGCCCGCCTCCGGCGTTTCCTCGCTGGTACCGCCGCACTCGCGGTCGGTGCGGCGGTGGCAACGTGCACCGGGGCGCCGACCGCGTCGGCGGCCGATGGCCGCAGTTTGCTGGCCGCCGCAATCGCCAACACCAAGGGCTCCTATCTGGTGTACAACTTCGGCGGCGGGTATCCCGCACCGATGCTCGACGCCGGCGGTCGTTGGTATGAAGCGGGCAATGGCGGGCGCGTGATGGTCATCAAGGGCGCCTCGCAGCGGTTGGCGCCTCGGCTCCTGGTGGACACCCACAACGGCTATCAGGCGCGCTGCGAACGCACTCCGGGCGCCCGTACCGGTGAGGGCCTGGTCCAGGCCTCCGAGATCTATACCCCGATTGCCGCGTGGCAGGCGCTCGGCCAGCCCACGATCGCGGTGAACGCCAACTTCTTCGATATCCGCGGGCAGCAAGGCGGGTCATGGAAGACGACCGGATGCAGTTCGCCGCTGGGCGCCTATGTCGACAACACCCGCGGACTCGGCAAGCTCAACGTACCGCTGACCGGCACCCTGGCCTACGCAGGCAAACAGGGCCTGTCCGGGGGTAACGAGATCTGGACGCCCCTTGCCACCATGATCCTGCCGACCTCGGGCACCCCGTTCATGGTGATGCCTCGTTCGGCCGACGATTTCGATGCGGCCACCCCGGTCATCACCGATCTGATCAGCAAGGGCACCCGCTTCGTCGCCGTCGCGGGCCTCGGGCTGCTGGCACCCGGCGACACCGGTCAGATGAACGATCCCGGGCCGTCGGCAGCCCGCACCGCGTTGGGCTACGTCCGCGACCGCGACGAGTTCTACGTTTTCCAGGGCGGGAGCTACACCCCCGATCAGATCCAGGATCTGTTCCGCGGCCTGGGATCTGATACCGCCATTCTGCTGGACGGCGGCGGCTCGTCGGCGATCGTGCTGCGCCGCGACACCGGTGGCATGTGGGCCGGCGCCGGTGTGCCCAAGGGATCGTGTGACACCCAACAGGTGCTCTGCGACTCCAAGGAGCGCGCCCTGCCGAGCTGGTTGGCCTTCAACTGAGGGCGCATCCGCGCGGCCGAGCGATCCCGGGCCAGGTGTACTGACAGCTAGGCCGCCGCGGCGCTGTCCGACGAACCCGTACCCGCGCGGTCGGAATCACGGTCGGCGTTGCCGCCCTTCGCATCCGCATCGGGCGCAGTGGCCGTGCCATCGGTGGCCGTGCGATCGGTGGTCACGCCGGACGAGGCGCTCCGGCGGCCACCGAACGGGCTGACCGATCCCTCGTCGGAATCCGCCTCGACGGCCGACTTCCGCTCGTCCTGCGCACCGATCTCCCGATCGTCGGTATCGTCTTCGGTGTCTTGGGTGGCCTCGTCGTCGGTCACCTCGTCCTCGGTCACCTCCTCGTCGGTGACGTCCTCGATCACCTCGTCTTCGGCGACTTCCTCTTCACTCACCTCTTCGGTCACCTCATCGGTGCCATCGGTGACCTCGTCATCAGTCAACACCTCGGTGTCGACCGATTCGCCCTCTGTTGCAGCATGTTTGGGCTCGGTACCCGAATCCTCGGGAATCGGCGCGCCGGGATCGGCGGCATGCTTGCCGGCGGACTCCGCCGCGCCGGTATCCACCGACAACGTCACCAACGACGGATCGGTGTCGGGAAGGGCGCCAGGCCCGGCGTCCGTCTCACGCTGCGCATCGGCCGACTGGCCGGCCGGTTGCGCGGAGGCGAGCAGGGCGTCGATGCCGGCCTGCAGTCCGCCGAGATTGAGCCCGCCGGTGAGGGTTTGGATCAGCTTGCCCAGGTTCTCCAGGACGTTGGGCGGTGCTGCGGTGGGGTTGGCGCTGAAGAACTCCTTCTGGAAACCGTTGACCAACGACGTGAACACGTCGTTCATGGCTTGGCCCCAGTCCACCGTCGGGAAGGACATGAACGGTGTCGCACTGCCCGCTTCGTCCAGGGTCCTGGTCCAGGTGCCGTCGGCATTGCGTACGACATCGGTGTATCCCAGGTTGACCAGACTGGTCAACGCCGGTGACAGCGCATTGGCCAGGCGGTAGGCGACCGTGCCAAGGGTGCCGAAACTGACGGTGTTGAGCACATCGCCGATCAGATACAGCGGCTCCAGCAGCGGCAACGTCCTGGTCGCCAGGGTCAGATAGATGTTGATGTCCAGCGGGCTGCCCAGATCGAGCGCGCCGGCGACGGTATCGCCGACCTCACCGAGGATCTGGTCCAGCGCGCTGTCGAGATCGACCCCGCGCAGGATGTAGGACGCACCGATGGTGCCGGCCAGCAGATTGTTGAACAGCGACACCGGATTCGGCCAGGCCGCGAAGTCGGAGAAGGGCTGGTACTGCACGGTGGCATCGATCTTGATCGGCACCAGGTTGGCCGCACCGAGCTCGATCCCGGTTCCCAGGACCGGAATTCCTACGCCCTCGTTGGTCGCGGCCACATCGGGTGTGCGGACGTCGATGCCCAGCAGATCGAACAACGGGTAGAACCTGGCGAGCATGCCGCCGTTTGCGCGACCGACATTGTTGGCCAGGATCATCGGCAACAGCGTGAGGCTGCCCAGCGGCCCGCCACCGCCACCCACCCGGGGTTGGTTGGCCAGGTCGGCCAGCACCTGCTGGTAGGCCGAACCCGCGGCCATCGCCCCGAAGCCGTAGCCGATGACGATCGGGATCCGCACGTCCATCAGACTCAGGTCCGGCAGGTCGATGCCGATGAGGATGCCCGTCACTCCCTCTAGCAACGGTCCCAGCAGCGGTATCTGCCCGACGGCGGCACCGGCAAGGCCCAGGACGGAGTCCAGCAGGGTCTCCACCCCGACCTGCAGGTAGGAGGTCGAATTGATGGCATCGGCAACGGCATTCGCCGTTCCGGGGGTCCACCCGAGATCGAGCCCGGCCAACGCCTTGAGCAGGGTGAACGGCTCACCCGGGGTGATGATGTTGACCCCGGGGATGTTCAGAGCGGCCAGGTTCAACGGCGCCGACAGGTCCAGTCCGACCAGCCCCAGTAGCGCGGAGAGCGTGATGTTGCCCTGCGCATCGGTGATGTTCAGCAGGTCCAGGATGCCGATCAACAGCGGGGTGGCCGCACCGAGGATCGGTGCCAGCACCGGTTCGAGCCCGATCGGCACCGCACCGAGGATGTCGTCGAGGAACGCGAGCGGGATCTTGCTCAGTAGATCCTCGATGTTCAGCCCGAACCCGCCGCCGATGTTGATACCGGCGATGGCCCGTTCGTAGGCCTCGATGAACGCCTGCAGCGAGTCATAGCCGGCCCGGCCCGCGCCGCCGGTGACATCCGGCAGGCTGCCCGGCGGGCCGAACGGACTCACTCCGGCGGTCAGATCGACCGGTTGCTCCACCACCCGCAGGTAGTGCTCCTCGGGGCGGGGCAGCGGGGCCGGCGCGGCCGCCCCCACCGTCATCGCCGTTGCCGTCGCCGTTGCCGCCGTGACCATTGCCACCCGCTTGGCGCGCTGTGCGGTCCTGCGGTGCTTGCCAGCCATCTATCCCATGCCTCCCCGACGAGTTCTGGGCAGGAACTTAGCATCGCCTCACGTGCGGTCTGAAGCTTTTGCTCAGGAAACCATCAGGGTTGGCGCATCACGCTGCGCAGCAGGCGGTCTCGGACGGTTGCCGGCAGCCGTGTCAGCAAAGCCAGTTGCAACTTCGGGCCGGCCCCTACGGCATAGCGTGCGCGAGGCCGCTTTTCGGTGAGCGCCTTGATCACGACGCCGGCCACGCGCTTCGGATTCACCGCCATCCGCTGGGACACCGGTATCGACTTACGCATACCGGAGATGTGCCGGGCATAGAGCGCCCGGTGCTCCGGCGACAGCGCCGCTTCCGCATCGTCGACCATTACCGGCGCACGGCGCCACATGTCGGTGTCGGTCTGGGCCGGTTCGATCAGTACGACCGGGATACTCCACGGCCGCAACTCCATTCGCAGCGCATCGGCGGCCGCCTCGAGCGCGAACTTGGAGGCGGCGTAGGCGCCGACCATCGGTGTGGACAGCCGGCCGTTCACGCTGGAGATGAACAGCACCCTGCCCTGACTGCCGCGCAGCCTCGGCAGCACGGCCTGCGTCACCGCTAGCTGCCCGATGACGTTGACCTCCAGCTGTTTACGCCACTGGTCGGCGGTCACGGTCTCCACCGGTCCGGCGACGACGATGCCGGCATTGTTGACGACCGCGTCCAGCCGGGCGGGCAGGGCGGCGTCCAGGGCGGCGATGTGCTCGGCGTCGGTGATATCGAGGATCACCGATGAGATGCGCTGCGGATGGGTGGCCGTCAGCATCGCGCCGTCGACGGTATTGCGCACGCCGGCGATGACGTCCCATCCCGCGACGGCCAACTGCTCGGCAATCACGCGGCCGATTCCTCGGCCGGCTCCGGTGACCAGAACTGTGGGCATGGGCTCAGACTAGCCGGGCTGCCGCACATCCGGCCCGAGCGCGAAGACCAGACCGGCCGTCGCGACCATGACCGCCGCCAGACCGATGACAGGTGCGACGACGTAGAGCGTCAAGGTGGCGCCCAGGGCCGCGCCGGCACACATCGTCAGGACCACCGTGTAGCGCAGTTTCTCGCGTTGGCCGGTGCCGCCCGCGAGCCTGCTGTCGAAGCCGATGCCCACGATCGTCTGAGTGAGCACCGTGGTGGACAGTTCGGCGATGCCGAACTGCCGGGCCGCGGCGTTCTGGATCCCGAAGGTGACGGCCAGCCCGGCAATGAGGATCAACTTCGTGTCGTCGTGGTAGCGCAGCACACCGGTCCCGGCCAGGGCGGCGAGCGTCGTCAACGCCAGCACCTCGACGGTCAACGCCGCCGACATCCATCTGCGCACCGTGCCGAGGTGGCGGACCATCCGACCGCCCACCATCGTGCCCACGACGAAGCTCAGGAAGGCGACCAATGCCGCTGCCACGTCGACACCGGAATGCGGGACGAACCAGAATCCCAGGAAGATGACGTTGCCGGTCATGTTGGCGACGAACACATGTCCCAGGACCAACACACTGACCGCATCGACCAGCCCGGTCGAGAACGTCAGCAACAACAGCACGATGACCGTGCGGCGCTGCGATACCGGTGATTCCATGTGCGGACGTTACTGCCCGGAAGTCACAGCCGGGGGGTGAGGTCCAGCGAGGTGATGGCGTCCATCTGCGTGATGAGCCAGCGGGTGCCGTGCTTCTCCATGATCAGTCGGTAGGACAGGTAGCGCAGGGACGGGATGTTCTTGGTCACCGGGCTGGTGGCCACCGAATTGGTGTAGACGATCGCCGAGGCGTTGTTCGCGTCCATCGATTCGACCGCGGCACCGAGCACCTGCGTGTTGTTCGACACCTGTGCCTGCTTGTTCGGCGCGGCGATCGCGTCGATGTACTTGCGGTATTCGACCTGGAAATCCCCGCCCAGATACTTCGCGGCGCGGTCCGGTAACGCCTCCATATCGTCGGGGGTATAGGTCCACAGGGTGCTGATGGCATCGGCGGCGGTGCCCGCGATATCCAGTTTGACCTGCACCTGCGCCCGGTCGACCAGATAGGGCGCGGCGGTGGCTCCGGCGAATGCGGCGGCCGCGACGACGGCGATGGCCCCGACGGCCGCCAGGATCTTGACGCGTCGACCCGGCGGACGGTGCGCCACCTTCACCGGTTCGGCCTGCGCGTCGGTCTCGGTGTCGGTCTCGGTGTCGGTCTCGGTGCCTGAGTCGGTTTCGGTGTCGGACGCCTCATCGGCCGCCTCGGTATGCGCCTCGATTTCCGACGTGGTGTCCTGCCCGGGCTTCGGCTTGCGCTCCGACTTGGTCTTCGGCCGCGGGTCCGGTTCGGTCCCGCTCTCGGACCCGGTGGTCAGATCACCTGAATCAGTCGGCTGATCTTCCACTGCTGTCCTTCCTTGATCGCCGTTGCCAACCAACGACTTCCGGTCTCGATGGTCTGTTTGCCGTCGGGGGTGGTGCTGGTCATCTTGGTGGCCACCAGAACATCGGCGCTTCCGTCATCGTTCCACCGTTGGACGCCCGCCTCCAACACCGTGCCGGTGGTCGGCTCCAGGCGGGCCACCTGCAGCACGATCTCGTTCTGTTTTTCGGTGAAGGTGGTCTCGAACTCACCGGTGCCTTCGGCCTTGATCCGGTCGGCATAGTCGTTGGCGTTGAACGGATCGAGCGTCGTGTACGAGGTCATGAACGCGCGGACGTAGCCGAGGGCGTCGGCATCGCGGATGGCGGTCTGGCGGTCCGACTCGTGACCGACCACCAGGTAGGAGGCGAAGCCCAGTGCGGCGGCCATCAGCACCGAGACAAGCCCGCTGACCAACGGCAGACCCCAGCGCAGCGGCCTGCGCTCCGGCGCCACGAAATACTCGGTCCGGTCCGGATCGACCTTGCGGCGCGGGCTCATCCGCCGCTCGCCTGCATCTGGGGCCGGGTCAGCACCGACAGGTTCTGCACCTGCCACTGCTCACCGGACTTGACGAAATCGACCCGCACGGTCGCGGTGATGAATCGCATTGCACCGGGATTGCTGCCGCGCTGGCCCTGCATGGCCAGCAACATCGATGCGGTGGTCGTCGTCGGCGGAGGCGACTCCAGGACCGCGCTGTTGACCGACCAGTACTCGTTGGACACCAGCGGGGCCTTGCGCAATGCGTCCTGCTGTGCGATCAACTGTGGGCGGTAGCTGTCGGCGGCCAACGCGCGGGCGCGCTCGAAATCCTGATCCACGGTATCGGGGTTGTAGCTCAGCATCTTCTCCACGATGCCTGCGCCCTGAGCGGCGATCTGACCGCGGGCATCCTCCAGCGCCCGGTCACCGCGGTACACCACGAGGTAGCCCGCGGTCGCCGCGCCGACGCAGACCAGCGCCACGCCGATCAGGCCGAGCGCCACCGGTCTGCGCACATCGCGCTCCGGCTCGCCCACGCGGCGGACCTCGGTGCGCAGCAGCAGGTCGGCGAAGGTGCGGCGGCGACGGTCGAGTAACGGCCACAACCACCCCGCCAACAGCGGAACGGTGTCGAGCAGATGGGCGACATCGCGGACCATCAGCCTGCCGGTGTCGGGCGGGTTCTGGTCGCCGGACGTACGGAACACCCGGATCCCGGTCACGGCGCGGCCCGCGGTCCAGCCGGTGCGCACCGGCAGCACCCATCGGTTGCCCATCAGGATCAACCCGGTCAGCACCGCCAGCGCCGTGTAAACCCACCACAGCGCGCCGAGGAACGGTGCGGTCCAGGCCAGCATCGCCAGGATCACGATCAGCACCACACCGAACAGGACGTCGATGCCGAACGCGGCCGCCCGGGCCCCCCATGATGCCGCGGGCTCCTGCGGTGCCGGGTCCAGCTCGACCGCGTCGTCGAGGACTGCCGTCACGTGGTGACCTGCACGAGGTTGGCGATCTTGTACGTGCCGTCGGCGCGCTGCATGGTGACCCGTAGCCGATACCCCTGCTCCTGGCCGGCGGTTTCGCTGTTGGTGACCTTGGTCCGCACGGCGACCAGGACGTCGACCGACCCGTCATCGTGGTGGCGTTCCACCGCCGCCCGCAGATCTGCGACCTCGACCTGCACATTGGCGGCCTGATAGGCCTCCATCATCATCGAGCTGTAGAAGACGGCCTGCGCGCCGAAGTCGCCGGTCGAGCAGTCGACGATCCGGCCCTGCGCCGCGCCCATCGATGCCAGATCCGGCGCCTGGGTGGCGATGACGCAATCCTTGGCCGCCTGCAGGGCGACCGCGTCGTCGCGCGCGATCTGGTCGCTGCGCGCATTCCACTGGAGCAACAGATAACCGACCCCGGTCAGGGCGGCGGCGACGACGATCAGGACCACCGCGATGGCGCCAACCCAGCCGTTGCCGAGCCGTCCGGCAACGGAGGCCGAACCGGCATCAGCACCGGTGCCGGCGACCGTGTCGATATCGCTGTCGGTGTCCGTATCGGTGACCGTGTCCTTGACGGTAACCGTGTCCTCATCGGTGTCGGCCGCGGACTCGGCGGCCTTGGTTTCTTCGTCGGTGGGGTTCAGCCGGCTGGTGCCAGCATCTCCTTCCATCCGTTATCTCCTGGATTGCTCGAGTTGTTGACGGAGTACTTGACGCCGTCGGGTCCGACCACTTCACCGCTGGACGGGTTGTACACCGCGGCAGGACCTGCTGCCGGAGTGTAGATGCACGGATTGGGTTGCTGTCCACTGCAGGTGACGGTGCCCTGGCCAGGCGGGGTGAGCGGGTCACTGGTCGGCAGCGTGGTCTGCGGCGGAGGCAACTGGCTCGCCGGTAGCGGGTTCATACCGTTGTTGATCGACGGCGCCGGGATGACCTGACCGGGATTCACCGGACGGGTGCAGCGTGCGCCGGCAGCGGGGCAGTCCACGATCTGGTTCGGATCGCCGTACCAGGGGTTGGTGCCCAGCGGCACATAGGGCTCCTCGCCACGGCACTCCCGCGGGGTCGCCGCACGCTTGCCGGGGACGTCGACACACGGGTAGTTACGCGCGCCGCGCACCGCATTGGGTGCGTCCTTCGGGATCTTGCAGTACAACCCCGACGGCAGCGGCTCGGTCTTGGTGTCCGCCGGTGACCGCCACTGCGATGCGGGCAGGAAGCCGGTCAGGCACGGCGGCGGCGAGTTGATCCCCAGACCGAAGTGCAGCAGACCTTCCGGAGCGAAGATCGTCGCCGTCTGGGCGATCGCGGCACCCTGCGGGAGCACCACCAGCACCTGCTCGACGTTCTTGTTGTACCGCTTGAGCATGTCGAGGACGATCTCGAGATTGGCCAACGTCTGCGGTAGCGACTCGCGCACGTCACCGAAGACCGCGTTGAGCTGATCGGCCGTCGGTGCCGCCTGCTGCAGCCCGCTGCGCAGCGCGGCATCCTTCTCCGCAGTCTGCGCGCTGATGGTGTTCAGGTTGGCCGCCCACCGCGAGATGGCGTCACCCGAATTCACCTGGGACTCGATGATCGGTGCCGAGTTGTCGACGACATCGGTCAGCGCGGGCAGGTTCTCCCGGAAATCACCGGCGAGGTTCTGCGTCGCGTCGACGAGGCGCTGCAGGGACGGGCCGAGCCCGCCGACGGCCTTGGCGGTCTCGTCGAGCAGGACACCGATCTTCTCCTCCGGCAGAGCGGCCAGGCCGCGCTGCGCGGAATCCAGAGCGGGTCCCACCTCGGCGGGCACGGTGCCCTTGGTGATCGTGTCCCCGTCCTTGAAGTGCTGCGGCACATTATCGGGGGAGACCAGATCGAGAAACTGCTCACCGACAGCGGATACCGAGTGCACATCGGCGCTGGCGTCGATGGGCACCTGGGTGTCGTTGTTGATGTCCATCGTGACCCTGGCACCGGTCTCGGTCGGCTCGACCTCGATCACCTTGCCTACCGTGGTGCCGCGGAAGGTGACGTTGGCGGTCTTGTAGAGGCCGGCCGAGTTCGGCAGGTCCGCGTAGAGCCGGTACATGCCGATGCCGGCATAGGTCGGCAGCCGGAGATAGCCCAGCGACAGCACCACCAGCGCCACCAACGTCAGCACGACGAAGATGAGCAACTGCGTCTTGATCATTCGGGTCAGCAGCATGGCTCACTCCGACCTTTCGATCAGCGGACCGTTGGGCGCACTGTTCGGGTTGGGGGTGAACCGCACATCCGGCATCATCGTCGCCGGATCGCGGCCCCAGGCCTGTTCCAGTGCCCGCAGCATGCCCGAGATACCGGTACCCGACAGGAAGCCGTTGTCGATGGCACTGAGCGTCAGGTCGATGGTCAGCGAGACGTTGATGTAGTCACCGCGGATCGCCTTCGGAATGTTCTCGATGTTGAACGGCACCGTGAGCAGCAGCTTGAGCGCACCGACCAGATACGGCGAGGCCTTGGCCAGCTCGCGCAGCGGGCGCTGCAGATTCTTCAGGTTGGTGTTCAGGTTCGCGTTGGTGTTGCTCAGCGTCTCGTCGGCCGTCGCACTGAGCCGGCCGAGCGAGGTCACCGCATCGGCGAACAGATCCCGGGTATCGGCGAAATGCTTGATCAGCGGCGGGAATTCGGTGAGCACCCGGTCCAGGGTCTCGGTCCGCTTGCTGACGATACCCAGCAGTCGGTTGGTCGAGTCGATGGCGCGGGTCAGGTCCTCACGCTGCTGGTTCATCTCGTAGGTGAAGGTGTCCAGCCGGTTCAACAGCTCCCGGATCTCGCCGGAACGCCCGGTCAGGATGGCGTTCACCTCGTTCTGGATCACCTCGATGTTCGGGATACCGCCGCCGGTCAGGATGCCCGAGATGCTGGCGAGCGTCCGCTCGATGGTGGGAAACGCCGAGGACCGCTCCAGCGGAATGGTGTCCCCGTTGCGCAGCTTCTCCGGCGACGGGTCGTCGGGCTCGTCGAGTTCGACGTGCTGGGAACCCAGCAGCGACGTCTGCCCGATGCGCGCGAGCGCATTCTTGGGCAGCTCGACACCGGGCTCCAGGTCCACCGTCAGCAGCGGCGTCCAGTTCTTCAGCTCGATCTTGCGCACCCGGCCGACGAACACATCGGCCACCCGGACCCGGCTGTTGGCGTTGAGCGCCAACGTCTCCGGCATCTGGATGTAGATCGTCGTGCTGCCGTTCTGGGTGCCTGGGCCGCCGGGCAGCGGGACGTTGGCGATACCCCGCCACTGCCCACACCCGGTCAGCATCAACCCGGCAACGGCCAGCGCCACCGTCCGGGTGGCGATCTTCTTCAGCTTCATCGTGCACCTGCCTCTGCCGGCAGCGCCGGTCCCGCCGGGGCCGCTGGGGCCCCCACGGGCACGGCCGGCGGCGGATTACCCGGGATGACACCCGGCGCCGGTACCGGCGGCGGTCCGGGCTGCGGATACCACGGCGGGGGTAGCGGATTGTTCTGGTCGTAGGCATTCGGGGGGCCGGGCAGGTTGCCGCCCGGGGGCACCCCGAAGGCGGGCGGTGCCGGCGGCGGCACGATATCGGGGCCACCGAGCAACGCGGCCAACGAGTCCGGGGTCAGCATGTTCGCCGTGAACGGCTGCACCTCGACGCCCTGCATACCCGGTGCCACGATCCAGCCGGGCTCGTGGTTACCGTGCGAGAACAGGGTGTCGCGGGAGAAGATGCCCGGCACCGTGGTGTCCTTGTACCCCGGGGGCGGACGCAGCCGCGGCTCGGAGTAGGCGATCTGCTTGGGCAGCGTCATCGCACCGGCCGCCAGGTTCGTACCGAACGGCAGGTAGTTGAACTTGATCGCGTCCATGATCGGCGCCAGGTACTGCGCGCAGAGCTCCGCGGAATCCTGGTAACCCATCCGGCTACCGGCCTGGATGGAACTGCAGATGAAGTTCAGCGGATTGGAGAAGTTGGTGACGCCGGGCAGCACCGGAAGACCGACGATGCCACCCTGGTTGGGCGCCACCACGTTGACGACGTTGGCCACCAGGTTCGGGTAGGCGTGCAGGCCGGTCTCCAGACCGTCACGGGGCTCGGGCTGCAGGATCGCGGTGGTGACATCCGACAGGTTGTTGATGTCGTTGGTCAGCGGGGTCGCGTTCTCGTCGAGGAACGTCCTCGTCGTGGACAGCAATGTGTTCAGATCGTCCAGCGCGTTGGCGACCTCACGGTCGGTGTTGGTGAACGAGTTGGTGAACTGCGCCAGGTCGTTGTTCAGCGCCACGAACTGTTGATCGCTCTTGTGCAGCGCGTTGACGAACACCGCGAGGCTCTTGACGATGCCGACGAAATCACCGCGGCCCTCGTTCAGCGCGGTCAGGGCGTCCGAGAGGCCGGTGAGCGTCTTGTTGAACTGCTCGCCCTTGCCCTCGAAACCGTCGGCGAACGATTCGACGATATCGCCGAACGGGCCCTTGGGCTGCTCGGGTGTGGGGCCCAGATCGGCCAGCAACCGGGTGATCTGGTCGCGCAGCTGGTCGTACTCGACCGGGACCTGCGTGCGGTCCTCGTCGATGACCGCGCCGTCCTGCATCGCCTCACCGCCGGTGTAGGGCGGGGAGAGCTGGATGACGCGGGAGGCCACCAGCGACGGGTTCAGGATGGAGGCACTGGCGTCCGCGGGCACCTTGTACTTGCTGTCCCAGTGCAGCACGACCTTCATCCGGTCGCCCTGGGGTTCGATGGAATCGATGGCCCCGACCTTGACGCCCATGATGAGCACCTTGTCGCCGGGGTAGAGCGCCAGCGTCTGCGGGAAGTAGGCGGTGACCGTGGTGGTGGTCAGCTTCTTGTACACATTCCACCCGACGGCGGCGGCACCGACGGCCACCACGAGCACGATCACGCCGAGGATGACGCTCGCCTTGGAAAGCTGCGGCAGCTTGACGTTGCGGATGTTGAAGATCGTCGACATGCGGCGCCCTACCCTTCCTGCGAATTGGGCGGGAGGAACGGCGGATTGCCGGGCAGCGGCGCGGTGCCCGCCGGCGAGAGCTGCTCACCGGGTCCCGGTGGCGGCGGCGGTCCGGGCAGCGGCGGCGGCAGCGGCGCGCGGCTCGGGATCGGTCCTGGCGGGGCCGGAGCCCCCGGCGGACCGACCGGCACGGTGCGCGCTCCGGGCGGGCCCGGCACCAACGGCACCGGTGTGCCCGGCACGTTCGGCGGCAACTGGCCGGGGATGCCGGCACTCGGGACACCCGGTGTCGGTCCGAGTCCGTGCACGTTCGGATCCGAGGTCTGCACGCCCACCGGCGGGGCGAACCCGCCGGGCACCGGACCGTAGGGTCCCTGGCTGAGCTGTGCGCACGGCAGCGGATTGCCCGGGCGGGGCAGGCCGTCGGCGGGCGGGGTGTATGAGCACGGCGATCCGGGCGGGACGGCGGGGCCCGGGAACTCCGGGGTGCCCTCGGTCACCTGCGGTGCGGGCGGCGGGGCGCCGTTCTCGAACCGCTGCCCGTTGGGATCGGGGAACTGGAAGGCCGGCAATCCCGCATTGCGCCAGAACTCTTCCGGGTTGATGCCGCGCTTCTTGAAGGCGGCGTCGACGAAGGGCTGCAACAGGGTCGGCGGCAGCAGGTTGGCCAGCATCACCTTGAAGTACGGGCCCGACGCCAATGCCTCGGCAAGGGAGGTGATGAACTTGCCCGCGATGGACAGCGTGTCGGCGAGGTCCTGCTTACGCTCGTTGAGCGTGTCGCTGATGGTGTTGAGCTGGGTCAGCACCTTGTTCAGATTCGGGTTGTCCTGGATCAATCCGGAAACCTGTTGGGACACACCCGAAATCCGCTCAAGGAGCATGTTCACCGCATAGCTGCGCTCGTTGACCGCGGCCAACAGGGTCTGCGCGTTGACCAGCAGGGCGTTGACCTGGCCGCTGCGGTCACCGAGCACGGTGGCGATCTTGTTGGCGTTGGCGAGCAGCTGCTTGAGCTGCTCGTCGCGCTGACCGAGGGTGTCGGAGAACCGCTGCACCCCTTCCAGAGCCGCACTCAGGTGCGGGTAGGTCTGGTCGACCGTCTCGGACAGCACATTCAGGGACTGCTTGACCGCCTGGGTATCCCAGCCCGCCGTTCCCTGGGTGACGTCGAGGAATGCGTCGTAGATCTGATACGGCGTCTGGGTCTGTTCGACGGGCAGGAAACCACGCGGTTCGAGGATATCGTCGCCGCGGGGCTCAATCTCGATGTTCTTGCGGCCCAACACCGTATCGGTACGGATCGCGGCCCGGCTCTCGGTGCCGATCTGCATCCCGCCGAGGGTGTAGCCGATCTCGACGCGGTCGCCCTCGATCTCCATGCTCTGCACTGTCCCGACGTCGACGCCGGCGATGCGCACCTTGTCACCGACGTTGAGACCGCCGGTGTCGTTGAACTGGGCGTAGTACTCCGGGACCGCGAACAACATCGGCACGGTGGTGATGGAGGAGCCGACGCCGATGACCAGTGCCACGGTCACCACGCCCATCAGACCCTTGCGGATCCGGTCGTTGCCCTGGATGGTCCTCATTGCGGGGTGCACCTTCCCGTCGGCTGGGTGGTGACCCGCACCGTGCGGACCGGTCCACCCGGCTGAAGACCGTTGAGCCGCAGGGAGAGATCGCAGGCGTAGAAGTTGAAGAAGTCACCGTAGATGCCACCGGCGCGGCCGATGATCTTCAGCGAGGCCGGGATCTTCTGCACGATGTCGTCGACCTGGTCCAGCTGGTCGACCAGCGGCTGCTGGATGGTCTCCAGGTAGCCGAACGAATCACGCAGCAACGGTCGGTTGTCGGCCAGCAGATCCGACAACGACCCTGCCGCATCGCTGATATCGGCCACCGACGCTCCGATCGGATCGGCCCGGTTCTTCAGTCCGGTGATCAGCGCCTCGAAGTTCACCAGGGTTTCGTCGAGCTGCTTCTGGTGTTTGACGGTGGTGTCCAGCACGGTGTTGAGGTTGGTGATCACCTCGCCGATCGCCTGGTCACGGTCGGCCAGTGCCGAGGTCAACTCGGCCGTCTGGTCCAGGATGTTGTTGATGGTGCCGCCCTGACCCTGGAAGATCGTGATGATCGAGTTCGCGATGTTGTTGACCTTGTTGGAGTCAAGGGATTTGAACAACGGACGGAAGCCACCGACGAGCGCGTCGAGGTCCAGCGCCGGCTCGGTGCGCTCCAGCGGGATGGTGCTGCCGGCGGGTAGCACGGTATTGCTGTCGCCGCGCCGCAGTTCCACGTAACGGTTGCCGATCAGGTCCAGATACCGGATGGCAGCGGTGGTTTCGGAGAACAGTTGCAGGTTGCGCTCGACCTCGAAGTCGACCCGTACCCGCTGCCCACCGTCGATGAGGGTGACGCCCTCGACCTTGCCGACCTCGACGCCGTAGGCGCGCACGAACTGGCCGGTGCGCAGGCCGCTGGCGTTCTCGAAGATCGCCGAATATCCCGTCGTGCGGTCGAACCGCAGTTGGGCGAACACCACGAAGATGACCGCGGTGAAGGTCAGCAGCACCGCGGAGATGGCGCCCAGCTTGAAGAGGGTTCCCTTGATGCTCATGGGATACGCACCTGTCGAATAATCGCGTCGCTCATGGGTTGATCGTGTTCTCCCCCACTTGGCGTCCCCAGACGTATTCCTGCATGATCGGCTGTCCGAGTTCGAAATGGTTGTACGGCGCGAGGCTGGCACCGGTGTCCATCACCAGGTACGGCATCGGCCACAGGTCACGGGTGATCGGCTGCCAACAACCCGGGCGTCCGCCGGGTCCGCCGGTGGCATTGACGCGAGGAAGGTTGTCGGGGAACACATACGGGTTGCCCACACCCACCACCGACGACTTGGTACGCAACGAGTAGCCGTTACCGCCGAGGGCATCGGCCAGCTTCGGGGCGCTGTCATGGTAGTTGCGGATGGTGCAGAACAGCGCCGGGCTGTGGTAGTCCAGCAGTTTGGAGGTCGGCAGCAGGTCCTCGGCGCCGCGGACCAGGTACGGCCCGCCGCGCTCGAAGATGTCGGCGCCGGTGTTGCCGAATCCGACCGCGGCCATCAGCGCCTGGTCGATATTGCCCTGCTCGGCGTTGAGTGTCTGCGCGGTGGTCACCGCGTTGGTCAGACCGTCGAACAGGTCCGGCGCGGCATCGGAGTACACATCGGCCAGATTGGCCAGACCCGTCACGTCCCGACGGATCTGCGGCATCCGCGCATTCAGCTCGCCCAGGATGTCATTGCCGTCGACCAGCGACTGTCCGAACTTGTCGCCGAGCCCGTCGAGCGCCTGGGCAGCCGCGGTCAACGTCTGGTTCAGCTTCACCGGGTCGATCTGTTGGGCGATCTTCATGATCGTCTCGAACAGCGTGTTGAACTCGGTGGTGGTACCGGTGGCCTGCACGGTGTCCCCACCGGACAATCGCTGCGCCGACGGATCGGGCGGCGAGAGGAAGGAGATGTACTTGTTGCCGAAGACCGTGGTGGCGCGCAGCTCTGCCTGCACGTTGGCCGGGATCAGCGACAGGTACTTCGGGTCGACATCGAGGGTCAGCTTGGCCTGCGGGACGTCGCCGACGGTGACGACACCGGACTCGGCCAGCCGCCCGATCGGCACACCGTTGAAGGTGACCTTCGATCCCGGGTCCATCGCCAGGCCCGCCCGCTCGGCCATGACGGTCAGCTGCACGCGCTTCTCGAAGTAGCCGCGGAACTGCAACCAGGTCAGCGTCAGGACGAGTGCGCAGACGAGAAGCAGGACGACACCGGCGACCTTGTAGGGCGGCGTCTTCGGCTTGACCAGAGGTGCGGAGGGCTGGGTCATGGCTACACCGTCAGGTTGAAGTTCGGGTCGGTGCCGTAGAGCGCCAACGAGGCGAGCAGGACGACCAGCACGATCGCGATCAGTGAGGTGCGCATCGAGCGACCGACCGCCTCGCCGACACCCACCGCGCCGCCACTGGCGAAGAACCCGAAGTAGCAGTGGTTCAACATGATGATGATCGACATGATGATCACCTCGAGGAACGACCACATGACGTCATCCACCCGCAGGAACGTGTGGAAGTAGTGCTCGTAGGTGCCGACCGACTGCGAGTAGAACACCGTGGTGACCAACTGGGCGGACAGGAACGACAGCAGGATGGCCATCGCGTAGAGCGGGACGATGACGATGGCCCCGGCCATCAGCCGGGTGGACACCAGATACGAGATGGACTTGATGCCCATCACCTCCAGCGCGTCGATCTCCTCGCTGATGCGCATGGCGCCGAGCTCGGCGGTGGCTCCCGCGCCGACGGTGGCGGCCATCGCCTGGCCGGTGACCACCGGGGCGACGACGCGGATGTTGGCCAGCGCGGCGAAGAAGCCGGTGAAGGCCTCGACGCCGATATTTCCCAGTGACGCGAAACCCTGGATGGCGATCAGCGAGCCTGCCGAGAGGGTGACGAATCCGATGATCGCGACGGTGCCGCCGATGACGGCCATGGCACCGGTGCCCATGCCGATCTCGGCGACCAGCCGCAGCGACTCGCGGCGGTAGTGCTTGAACGCATGCGGCAGATGCCCGACCGCCTGCACCACGAACCAGGCGACGTGGCCGATGCTGTCCAGGAATCGGCCGGGCGCTCCGGCGTATCCGCGGGTGCGGTCGAACGCCCGGGGGAACCGGGACCGTAGAACTGCGGCTGTACTCATGCGCGGCCTAGCCTCCCGTCCCGAACCGGACACCGATGGTCGTCAGCACGACGTTCACCGCGAACAACGCGACGACGCACAGCACCAGCGTCTCGTTGACCGCGGTGCCCACGCCCTTGGAACCGCCCGCCACGGTGAGCCCGCGGTAGCAACCCACCAGCCCGGCGATCAGACCGAACAGGGTGGCCTTGATGACCGAGATCATGACCTCGGGGAAGCCGGTGAGCAGCGTCAGCGTCGCGACATAGGCGCCGGCGTTGACGTTCTGGATGTAGACACCGAAGAAGTACCCACCGACCAGGCCGATGGTGATCACCGCGCCGTTGAGCAGGAAGGCCACGAACGTGGCGGCAACCACGCGGGGGGCCACCAGTCGCTCGATGGGGTCGATCCCCAGCACCTCCATGGCGTCGATCTCTTCGCGGACGGTGCGCGCTCCCAGGTCGGCGCAGATGGCGGTGGACCCGGCGCCGGCGACCACGAGCACCGTCACCAGCGGACCCAGCTGGGTGACGGCGCCGAGGGCGGCGCCGGCACCGGAGACGTCGGCCGCGCCGAACTCGGCGAGCAGGATGTTCAACGTGAAGATGATGAGCACGGTGAGCGGGATGGAGACCGCCAGCGTGGGCAGGAAGGCGACCCGGATCAGAAACCAGCTCTGAAGGATGAATTCCTTCCACTGGAAGGGCCTCGTGAGGAGCGCTTTGCCGGTCAGGACGCACAACTTGAAGAAGCCGCCGACCATGGTCAGCGGTTTGTCCAACTGGTCCTTGACGTAGTCGACCAAGCCGTTGCCCGCCATCACAGCGCGACCACCGAGGCGAGTTCCAAGTGCGGCGGAACTAGCTGCACGCCCCCTCCTCTACTCTCGCGGAGCCCCGTCTCCATGACCTGTGACATCGCCCTACCTACCGGTCGGTAGTAACTCGGACCACAGGACTGTACCCGATCGGTGACCAGGCAGGTGACGCATCGGCTCTATTCATATCGCAACTGTTAGCAAATTCGATCTCGGCGGCGAGACACCGGGTTCTGTGGTAAACCCGTTGCCTCGGCACGCCTTTCGCCCGCGTCAATCTTCGCTCAGCTGCCGAACATGGTTCGTAGTTCGGTCTTGAGCACTTTGCCCGACGGATTGCGGGGCAACGCCTCGACGATCTCCAGAGCCTTGGGGTGCTTGTATCGAGCCAACCTCTCCGTGAGGAAATCGTCGAGTTCGGCAAGCGTCAGCGCGCTCGGAGTCGGCTCGCCGGACAGCGCCGCGAGAGCGATGACGGCGACCGGAACCTCGCCCCACTTCTCGTGTGGCCTGCCGATCACCGCGACCTCGGCAATGGCGGGGTGAGCAGCCAAGACATTCTCGACCTCGGCGCAGTAGATGTTCTCCCCGCCGGAGATGATCATGTCCTTCTTACGGTCGACCACCCAGATGTAACCCTCGTCGTCCTGGCGCACAAGGTCCCCCGAGTGGAACCAGCCCCCGGCAAACGCTTCGGCGGTGGCCTTCGGGTTGTTCCAGTAACCGGCCATCAGGGTGGGCGCCCGGTAGACGATCTCGCCGACCTCGCCGATCGGCACGTCGTTCATATCCTCGTCGACGATGCGCGCCGACACGGTCGGGATGACCTTGCCCACCGAGCCGAGCTTGCGAATTGCGTCCTCGCCCAACAACATACACGTCACCGGCGACATCTCTGTCTGGCCGAAGGCGGCCAGGATGTTGGCCCCGGGGAAGGTCTGCGCCATATCCTTCAGCAACGTATCGGAGGCCGGCGCCGCGCCCCACGACAACACCCGCAGCTTGAGGCTTCTCGGCTGCGCGCGTTGGGCGGCGCAGACCGCCTGCCACTGCGCGGGGACCAGGAAGATACCGGTGACCTCTTCGGCCTCCAGCACATCGAGGAGCGCACCCGGATCGAACGCGCCGAGCGGATAGACCACCGTCGGCCTACCCAGCAGCAGGCCCGGGATCATGTTCCCGATACCGGCGATGTGGAACAGCGGCACACCGATGAAGCCGACATCGTGGTTGAGGTCGGCACCGTTGGTGAACAGGTGGGTCAGTGACTGCCCGCTGATGTTGGTGTGGGTCAGCACCGCACCCTTGGGTCGTCCGGTGGTGCCGGAGGTGTACATGATCAGCGCGGGCGAATCGTTCGGGACATCCACCGGCTCGGGCGGCGGGTTCTGCTCGGCGAGCAGATCGTCGTATCCGAGGACACCGTCCTCGGTGCCCGCCCCGGCGACGATCACCGTGCTCAGGGTCGAGTCGAGGTCCCGCACCGCGGTGGCCACCGGCGCGAGCACCGATTCGGTGACCACCACCCGCGCTGCGCAATCGCTGACCAGAAAGGCGATCTCGGGTGGGGTCATCCGGAAGTTCACCGGCACCGCGATCGCTCCGAGCCGGTTGGCCGCGAGGAAGGACTCGATGAACTCGGGTCGGTTGAGCATCAGGATGAGCACGCGGTCGCCGGCGGTGATACCGCGCTCGTGCAATGCGGCGGCCAGCGCATCGACCCGCCGGTCCAGGTCGGCCCAGGTGGTGGTCTGACCGAGGAAACGCAGCGCCGTCTTGTCCGGCTGCATCAGCGCATGCCGGGAGAGCTGATTGGACCAGTTCTGCTGCCTGGCCAGGTAGGGCTGTTCGGTACTGGACATCACGGACTGAGTTGCGGGCTGAGTTGCGGACTGGACTGTTACTGCAGAGGCTCTTTCGGTCGGCGGCCGCGCAACACGCTTGCGCAATGTTGATATTTGATCAAACATTATGTCGTCGAGGTCACACTATGACGCCGACCCGCTTCTGGACAAGCTTTTCACCACCACGATGAACCGGCGCCCGAAACGGTCGGAAAGGACCCAGCGCACCCGCATGAACGCACCCGCCAAACTGGGTCCCGCCCGCCGCCGCGAACAGCTCTCCGACGAGGTGGCCGGTTATCTGCGGGTCGCGATCATGTCGGGAACGCTGCGGCCCGGCACCTTCGTGCGGCTCGACGAGACCGCCGCCCAGCTCGGTGTCAGCATCACCCCGGTGCGCGAGGCACTACGGACCCTGCGCGGCGAGGGCATGGTCCAGCTGGAACCGCACCGGGGGCACATGGTGTCACCGTTCACCCGCGATGACATCGCCGACATCTTCTGGCTGCAGGGCGCCATCGCCGCGGAGTTGGCCGCGACGGCGGCCCGGCGGGCCACCGATGCCGATATCGACGAGCTGGAGCGGCTCACCGAGGACTTGGACGCGGCCGTCCGCGGCGGAGAGGTGGAACCGATCGCCCGCGCGGAGTTCCACTTCCATCGCGCGTTCAACCGGACGACCAATCGGATGAAGCTGGCCTGGTTCCTGCTGCACGCCGCGCGCTACCTGCCACCGCACATCTACGCCTCCGACCCGACGTGGGGGCAGGACGCGGTGGTCAACCACCGACAATTGACCGCGGCCATGCGTCGCCGCGAGGTCGACGAGGTGGTGCGGCTGACCCGCAGCCAATTCGACGACGGGGCGCGGCGGCTGACCAGCCTGCTCGACAGCCTCGGGCTGTGGACCTGACCCGTGTCTTTCGGGGCCGGAATGAGCGTCAGGCCAGCTGCTCTGCGCGCTTCTTCAGGTTGTTCGCCAGGTGCTCCAGCGCATCGTTGACGACCTTCTTGATCATCATCGCCGGCACGCCGGGCATATCGACCTCGACGTCCATATCGACGGTCAACAGGCTGGTCGGGCCCATGTCGACGACGGCGAAGAGCTGCTCCTGCTTGGAGAACAGATTGCCCTGCTGCATCACGGTCTGGATCTGTCCGTCGGCGGGGTAGTAGACAGCCTGGATGTAGCTGCCCTCCATGCCCTGGATCTTGGTGTCCAGCCGCAGCTGGCTCGGCCGGCCATCGTCATAGCGGGCCAGGATCCACGCGCCGGTGACCTCTTCGTTCCACTGCGGGTAGGCCTCGAAGTCGGCCACGATCGCCATGATGGTGGCGGCGGGTGCGGCGACCTCGACGGTCTTGCTGACGATCGGCATCGGGCGAGCATAGCGAGTCGGCCAATGGCTCAGCCGTATCAGCCGGCGTATCGGCCGCCCTGTCAGTCGGGCGTCGCGTCATGAACAGCCGACTGCAGCAGGGCGCGTACGGCTTCCGGGATGGGTACCGGACGGCGGGTCTGACGGTCGACGTAGACGTGCACCCAGGAGCCGACCGCGGCGGGCCGCGTATTCAGCCCGGCGGCGGGCCGCGTATTCAGCCCGGCGGCAGGCCGCGCATTCAGCCCGGCGGCGGGCCGCGCATCCCCTGCTGCCCACAGTCCGGTGCGATAGGTGACGCTGCTGGTGCCCAACCGGGTCACCGCCAGACCGACCACCAGGTCGGCGGGGAACTGCAGTTCGGCGTAGTAGCGACAACTTGATTCGGCGACCACCGCCAGCCACGGGGCGGCCATCGCATCGACACCCGCGCGGCGTCCGATCCAGGCGTTGATGGCGGTGTCGAAGAGTTGGTAATAGACGGCGTTGTTGAGGTGTCCGAACATGTCGTTGTCGGTCCACCTGGTCTGCACCGGCCAGTGAACTCCGAAGTCCGCGCTCGTGTACTCCATGCGGCAAGCATGTCAGGCTGGCACCATGCACATTCGCGGCGCAGTCCTGGAGTCCATCGGCGCGGCCCGACCGTATTCCGCATCCCGCCCGATCGCCGTGACCGAGCTCGAACTCGCCGATCCTGGCGACGGCGAGCTGCTTGTGCGCATCGAGGCCGCGGGCCTGTGCCACTCCGACCTGTCGGTGGTCGACGGCAACCGAGTCCGTCCGATCCCCATGCTGCTCGGCCACGAGGCCGCCGGCATCGTCGAAAAGGTCTGCGGTACATCGGATCTGGCGCCGGGTCAACGTGTGGTGATGACCTTTCTTCCGCGCTGTGGGCAGTGCCGGGCATGCGCGACCGACGGTCTGGCCCCGTGTATCCCCGGTAGCGCGGCCAACGGCGCGGGCACACTGCTCAGCGGCGCGGTCCGGCTGGCCCGCCCGAATACCGAGCAGGTGCTGCACCATCTCGGTGTATCCGGATTCGCCACCCACGCGGTGGTGGACCGGCGGTCGGTGGTCCCGGTGGACGATGATGTGCCCGCCGTGGTCGCATCATTGCTGGGCTGCGCGGTGCTCACCGGCGGCGGGGCGGTCCTCAACGCCGGGGAGCCCAAGCCGGGCCAGACCGTCGCGATCGTCGGCATGGGTGGGGTCGGGATGGCGGCCATGCTGACCGCGCTGGCCCATGATGATGTGCGGGTCGTCGCGGTGGACCGGCTGGCGGACAAGCTGGCGCTGGCCCGCGAGCTGGGCGCCCATGCGGTGTCCACACCCGAGGAAGCCGATTTCACCGCCGAGGTCGTCATCGAGGCCGTCGGCCATGCGGCCGCGCTGGAGACCGCCATCGGGCTGACCGCCCCCGGCGGGCGGACCATCACCGTCGGGCTGCCCGCGCCGGACGCCCGAATTTCGTTGTCGCCGTTGAGCTTGGTGGCCCAGGGGCGGACGTTGATCGGCAGCTATCTGGGTTCGGCGGTGCCGGCCCGCGATATCCCGCGCTTTGTCGAATTGTGGCGGGCCGGACGGCTTCCGGTGGAGAAGCTGGTGTCGGCGACGCTGTCCCTCGACGAGATCAACACCGGCATGGACGCCCTCGCCGACGGCCTTGCGGTGCGTCAGATCATCGAGTTCTAGCCTCAGATCGGCAGGCCTACCCGCTTGCCGACAGAGCGCACCACCGACCACGCTCCCGGGGCGCCCTTGACCAACGGCCAGGTGACAAAGGCGATGGCCACCGAGGCGACGCTGACGGCCAACGAGGTGGGCACCCGGACGGGATCCATCAGGTCGTTCTCGGCGAACGGGCCGGCATCGGCGGACACCATGTGCGGGGTGAACTTGCGCAGCGAGCGTCCGCGCAGGGTGTCGACGGCCTTCAGGATCGACCCCCTGGCGCGGATCTCGGCGCGGACGCTGTCGAGCGGCAGCCGCAGATGCTCGGCGAGCAGGCCGTCGCGCATATCGGCGATATGCGCGCGGATGTCCGCACGGTCCGGCGAATCCTCCAGCGCCAGATCGCATTCGCTGTCGAAGCCCAGCGATCTGTTATTCAGGTTGGACGATCCGATGCGCAGGAACCGATCATCGATGACCACGACCTTGGAGTGCACATAGAGCGACTGCCCGCCGGGCACGGCAGGCCAGTAGACCCCGAGCCGGTCGTGTTCGTCGGCCTCCCACAACAATCGGAGCATCCGTTCACGCGCGCTGTCCATCGATTCGCGTTCCAGCGGGCTCTCCGAGGTGCGCGGCAGCACGACTATCACCTCGGGGCCGTTGCGCTCACGCAGGCGGTCGGCGAGGGCCTCGCAGATGCCGCGGGAGGCCAGGTACTGGTTCTCCAGGTAGATGACGTCGCGCGCCGCCGCGACGGCCGCCAGATTGAGCGCCTCCACCTCGCGGACCTCCTCGCGCTCGGGCAACGAGGGCAACGTGCGGGCGATACCCACCTCGACGTTTCGTAACGCCGGTTCGCAGTGCTTGGGCCAGACACTCGCGCCGGGCCCCAGCGGCGGCAATTCCTCCCCGGTGGCCTGTCGCCAGCGGTCGCGGGCCAATTCGCCGAGCGCCTGGGCCGCGGGTCCGTCGACGACGGCGGCGACCTCGTGCCGCGGACCGTACGATTCACCGCCGCCGCGGCGCCCAGGGTTGTCCGCGTCGTGGTCGCGGGTGTCCCACCGGCCCAGCGTCAGATCGATACCCCCGCAGAAGGCCACCGCATCGTCGATCACCACGACCTTCTGATGATGCACCGCTCCGGTGGGGTGCGCGCCGTCCACGGCCAGGTGCATTCGTTCGGAGGTGATCCGGTTGAGCCACTCGACCGGGACGATGCTGTACCAGTAGCGCTCGAATACCGACAGCAGCCTCAGGTTGGTCTTGAGCACGTACACCTTGAGGTGCGGGCGGCGCCACAGCAGCCAGAACAGGAACGGTCCGAGCTGGTTGGGGCCCGGTAGCGTGCCACGCCCCGGTTCGAACGTCGTCCGGGCATCGAAGTCCCAGCCCACCAGCAGGATCCGGTTCTCCGCACCCAGCATCGCCGATTTCACGTGGGCCAGATAGTCCGCGCCGTCGATGATCGGCGCGAAGCGCTCCGCCTCGACCGTGCGCCAGCACGTATCCCCTTCGACGAGCAGTCGCTGCTCGGCCATAGTCATCTCCTCCGCCTGCACTCACATACTGAGTCGGCTTACGGGCGGCCCTAGGCACGCGAAAGAGATGCGAAACACATCAGGGGTTTACCCAATATCGCGCAGATCGATACCGCCCGTGACCACCATCTCTGCGTAGCGGCGGGCATCGTCGGTCAGTCGGGCGAGGACCTGGTCGCCGGGTATCTCCATCGGCGTCAGGCTGTTCTGCTCGTTGAAGCGCTGATAGGCCGCACTGGCGAAGGTGGCCTTGAGACCGGCGACCAGCGGGCCGGTCACCTCGGCGGGGGTGCCCTTGGGCACGGTCATGAAGCGATACTGCGAGACGACCACGTCATAGCCCAGTTCACGGGCGGTCGGGACGTCGGGCAGGAAATCGATCCGCTCGGGGCTGAAGACGTTGAGCGCGACCAGCTTGCCCGAATCGATGTTCTCGATCGCCTCCCCCACGTGGATGACGGCGATATCGACGTCGTTGGCCAGCACGGCCGCCAGGTTCGGGGCCCCGCTGTCGAACGGCACCGCCTGGGAGAGCACCCCAGCACCCTTCATCAGCAGTGCCCCGGACAGTTGTGCTCCGGTCCCCACCCCGGTGGTGCCGTATCGCAGCGGCCGCTGGGCCGTCTGCAGATCGGTGAAGGTGCGCAGGCCCGTCTGCGGGGTGGTCACCAGCACATAGTTCTCGCTGGAAATGCCGTGCACCACGTCGACGTCGTCGATATGGCGGACCTTGTCCGGAGCCACCGCCAGCGGTGTGATGGTGTACAGCGACGCATTCTGGATGGACAGCATCGTGCCGTCGGCGGGCGCACCGGCGAGATCGGCCGCCGCGGCGGCACCGTTATCGCCCTGGCGATTGATGACGCGGAACGGCTGGTCCAGATCGGCGGCGAGTCCCTTGGCGACGGCGCGGCTGACCAGATCGCTGGACCCGCCTGCGGCATAGCCGACCAGCATGTCCACCGCACCGGTGGGCCAGATGCCCTCGGCCGCGCTCGAGGCATCGGCGGGCGCACCGTCACATGCGGTGACCACCAACGCGGCGGCCGCCGCCAGCGCGGCCAGTGAACGAGTGGCAGACATCCCCATGAGGGCCCTTCCGGAGCTTCGTCGATCGCGCGTTTTGACGGTTACGTCAGGAAGGGTACGCGCCAAGTAGCTACCGTCCGACCATTCCGGGTCGAATCAGAACCAACTGCTCTGCATATCCAGCGTCGTACGGTCCAGGCTGGCCAGCAAATCCAGTTGCGGATACACCTTGGGCAACTCGTAGCGGTAGAAGAACCGCGCGGCCTGCCGCTTGCCTTCGTAGAAATCACCATCTTTGGCAAACGCGGCCAGGTGTTGCTCCAGCCATACCCACGCGATCACGATATGGCCGAAGGCCTCCAGATAGACCGCGCTGTTTGCCATCGTCACCACGGGGTCGTCGCCGGCGAACATCGTGGCGGTCACCTCGACCAGACGCTGCCACGCCGCGGCCAGCTGCGCGGCCATCGGGTCATCACCGGCCCGGGCCACCGTGTCGGCGATGCGGTTCGCCAGCGCCGTCATGGCCGCCCCGCCGTTCTGGGCGACCTTGCGACCCAACAGGTCCAGGCTCTGGATTCCGTGGGTGCCCTCGTGGATCGGGTTGAGCCGGTTGTCCCGATAGTGCTGCTCGACGTCGTACTCGCGGGTGTAGCCGTAGCCGCCCAGCACCTGAATGGCCAGGCTGTTGGCCTCCAGGCACCACTGCGAGGGCCAGCTCTTGGCGATCGGGGTCAGGATGTCGAGCAGCTCGCGCTCACCGAGGTCGGTGAGCTTCGCGCAGTACAGGGCCAGCCCCAAGGCACCCTCGACGTAGGACTTCTGCGCGAGCAGCATCCGTTTGACATCGGCATGGGCGATGATCGGGACCTGCGGGGTGGCCGGGTCCTTCACCAAGCGTCCCTGGGGGCGTTCGCGGGCGTAGTCCAGCGACTTGAGATAGCCGGTGTAACCCAGTGCCACCGCGCCCATCCCGACCCCGAGCCGCGCCTCGTTCATCATGTGGAACATGTAGGCCAGCCCACGATGCGGTTCACCGACCAGATACCCGACCGCGCCGTCGAAGTTCAGCACGGTGTTGGTGATGCCACGTTGTCCCATCTTGTGGTTGAGCCCGGAGATCGCCACCGCATTGCGCGCACCCACCGTGCCGTCGGCGTCGACGATGTACTTGGGCACGATGAACAGCGAGATGCCCTTGGTCCCCGCGGGGCCGCCGGGGATCTTCGCCAGCACCAGGTTGACGATGTTCTCGCTCATCTCGTGTTCGGCGCCCGAGATCCACATCTTGGTGCCGTACACCCGGTAGGTGCCGTCGTCCTGCGGCTCGGCGCGCGTGGTGATATCGGCCAGCGAGGAACCTGCCTGGGTTTCCGAGAGCGCCATGGTGCCGGTGAACCGGCCCGCCAGCATCGGTTTGACGAACCTGTCGACCTGCTCGGGGGTGCCGAACTCCGCGAGCAGATTGGCGTTGGCGATGGTCAGCATCAGGTAACCAGAGGTGCTGATGTTGGCCGCCGAGATCCAGGCGAACCCGGCCTGGGCGACGGCGGTCGGCAGCTGCGCGCCACCGAGTTCGGCGTCGAAGGACATCCCGATCAGATCGGCCTTGGCGAACGCCTCCAGCGCCACCTTCACCTCCGGGATGACGGTGACGGTGGTGCCGTCGAACGTGGGCTCGTTGGCGTCGCTGAGCTTGTTGTGCGGCGCGAAGTACCGTTCGGCCAGCTGCTCACAGAGTTCCAGCACACCGTCGAACGTCTCCCGGGAGTGCTCGGCGAAACGCGGCAGTGCGGTCAACTCCTCGACCCGCAGCCATTCGTAGAGCAGAAAATCCAGGTCGCGCCGCGACAGGATGGTCGACTTCATATCGCCAGGCTAACCCCCGCTCAGGCGGCCGCGATCTCCCCCGACCTGAGTTCGCGCAATGCGGTGCGCAGCCCACGCCGCCGGCCGGTGGCCGGATCGATCCCGAAAGATTCCCGGACGCCGTCGCGGATCCGGAATTTCAGCTCGGAGTTGGTCTCCGGCGCGTCATCCGGGGTGGCCTTGAGGAATCTGTTCGGCAGTGCCAGTTTGGCGATCGTCCACCACGACTGGCTGTACTGACGCGCCAGCGAGCCCGTCGTGTAGGGCAGGTCGTACTTGTCGCACAGCGCCTGCACCTTCACCGCGATCTCGGAGTACCGGTTGCTCGGCAGATCCGGGAAGAGGTGGTGCTCGATCTGGTAGCAGAGGTTGCCACTCATGAAGGCCATCACCGGCCCGGCATGGAAGTTCGCGGATCCCAGCATCTGGCGCAGATACCACTCACCGCGTGATTCTCGCTCGAACTCCTCGCGGGTGAATTTCTCTGCGCCGTCCGGGAAATGACCGCAAAAGATCACCACGTACGCCCAGTAGTTGCGGATCAGGTTGGCGACCGCGTTCGCCCCCAGGGTGTATTTCCAGTTGGGTCCCGACAGCGCCGGGAAGATCACGTAGTCCTTGCCGACCTGCTTGGCGACCTTCTTGCCGATGATGCGCAGATCCTTGCGGATCTCCGCCATGGTCTTCTCGCCCTTGCGCCACTTCGTGGTTTCCACGCCGTGCAATGCGACGCCCCATTCGAACAACGTGCCGAGCAGGAAGTTGTAGAGCGAGTTGCCGATCATCCAGCGCTCCCACGGCTCGTCGCGAGTGAGCCGCATGATGCCGTAGCCGATATCGTCGTCGAGGCCGATGACATTGGTGTACTTGTGGTGGATGTAGTTGTGCGACTTCTTCCAGTGCACGGCCGGCGAGGTGGTGTCCCACTCCCATTCGGTCGAGTGGATCTCCGGGTCGTTCATCCAATCCCACTGGCCGTGGATGATGTTGTGCCCGAGTTCCATGTTCTCGATGATCTTGGCCGCGCCCAGCATCGCGGTGCCCGCCGCCCAGCAGATCTTGTTGCGACTGTTGAACAATGCGATGCGTCCGCCGACGGCAAGCGCGCGTTGCAGCTGAATGGACCGGCGGATGTAGCGGGCGTCGCGCTCGCCGCGGGATTCCTCCACCTCGGCTCGGATCGCGTCGAGCTCACGTTCGAGTTGGTCGACATCGTCGGATGTGAGGTGGGCGTATGCCTTGATATCGGTGATGGCCATGCGATTCCTCCTAGACGTTGATGGTGCAGTCGCCGGACGCGGCCGAGACGCAGGTCTGGATCCGGTCACCCTCGCCGTGCTCGACGCCTGACCGGAAGTCGCGCACATGCCCGGATTCCAGTGGCAGCACGCAGGTTTGGCAGATTCCCATCCGGCATCCGAAGGGCATCTGAATGCCGAGGCGCTCGCCGGCCTCCAGCAGGGATGTGGCTCCGTCGACCTCGATCGTCTTGTCCGAGATGGCGAAGGTCACCGTGCCGCCCTCACCGCCCTTGTCGGTCCGGTCGATGACGAATCGCTCCATGTGCAACTGGTTTTCGGGCAGCCCGGCCGCCGTCCAGACGCGCTCGATATCGTCCAGCATGGCCGGTGGCCCGCATGCCCAGGTGGGCCGCTCGGTCCAGTCGGGGACGATATCGGCCAGCCGGTCCAGGTCGAGGTGCCCCATCCGGTCGGTCATCTGCAGGTGCAGCCGGTAGTCGGGCCTGCCGTCCTGCATCTCGATCAGCTCGTCGTGAAAGATGACATCCTGCGGCGACGGCGCCGAGTGGATGTGCACGATATTGCTGGTCTGACCGCGCTGCGCGATGGACCTCAGCATGGCGATCACCGGGGTTATCCCGCTGCCCGCGGTGACGAGGAGCATCTTCACCGGCGGCGGATCGGGCAGGGCGAACTGCCCCTTGGGGGCCGCCAAGCGAACAATTGTTCCGGGTTTCACACCGTTGACGAGGTGGGTGGACAGGAAGCCTTCCGGGGTGGCCTTGACGGTGATCGAGATCAGCTTGCCGTCGCGTTCGGGCACCGAGGTCAGGGAGTAGGACCGCCAGTGCCACCGGCCGTCGACCCGCAGGCCGATTCCGACGTACTGACCGGGCTGATAGTCGGCGGCGAAACCCCACCCCGGTTTGATGACGACCGTGGCCGAATCCTCGGTCTCCCTGCGGACATCGACGATCGCACCGCGTAGTTCGCGGGCGGTCCACAGGGGGTTGAGCATCTTCAGGTAGTCGTCGGGTAGGAGCGGAGTGGTGGCCCTGGCCGCCAGCCCGCGGATCATGTTGATCGTGGAGCCGCCCTCCGGCGACGCCGTCGCGATATCACGCGCGGGCTTCTGGCTCCATTTCGTCAGCCCGCGAAGATCAAGTGAACACATGTACACCCAGTTACCCAGGTGCGACGCAGTTCACACATCGACTTTTCGCGCCATCAGCGGATGGTGCTGACCCCGCCGTCGACCGGGATCACCGTGCCGGTGACATAGCTGCTGGCACGGCTCGCCAGGAAGACCGCGATACCGGCCATATCGTCGGGCTGCCCGACGCGTCCCAGCGGCAGGGCCGCACCGACGGCCTCCTCACCCGCCGACAACAGCACCTTGGTCATCCGCGACGGGAAGAGCCCCGGCGCGATGGCGTTCACCAGGATCTTGGGCGCCAGTTCGCCGGCCAGGTGCTGGGTCAGCGTGTGGACCGCGGCCTTGCTGGCGGCGTACGAGAAGTTGTTGCGACCGCGTTCGGGCACGTGGAAACCGTCGACGCTGCCGGTGTTGATCACCCGGGCCGGATCGTCGTCGGTGGCGGCGGCGGTCAGCAGCGGCACCAGCGCGCGGGTCAGCAGGAAGACACCCTTGACGTTGACGTCGAAGACCCGGTCGAACCCCGACTCGGGGAATGTCTCGAAGGGCTCGCCCCAGTTGGCGCCCGCGTTGTTGAACAGCGCGTGGACCGCGTCCTCCTTCGCCGCGACGGCATCGGCGAGGGCCTGGATGCCCGCCGCCGTACCGAGGTCGGCGGAGATGCCCTCGACCTCGCCGAGGGCGGACAGTTCAGCCACCGACGCGTCGAGTTCGGCCTGTTTGCGCGCGGCCAGGTACACCTTGGCCGCACCGGCCTGCAACAGACCGCGGGCCATCATCACGCCGATACCGCGGCCACCGCCGGTGACCACGGCGACCTTGCCGTCCAGGCGGAACAGATCGGTCATTCCTGGTCCCCCCACTACTGGGCCCCGCCGAGCGGCTCGGCCGTGCGGACGGCCTCGTCCCGGATCAGTCCCCGCAACAGTGCGGTGCTGAACTCCACGGCGATCTCCTGGGCCGTCCGGCGGCCGTGCGGGCGTAGCCACCGGTAGGCGCCCAGGGTCATCCCGATATAGCCCAGTGCCAAGACGTGGGAATCGCAGTCGAAGAACTCGCCGCTGGCGATTCCGCGATCGATGACATCGCGTACGTGCTCGTACACCGTGGCCTCGGCGGTCCGGATGTAGGCGACCTGCTCCTCGGTGAACCACTCCGAGATGTACGGGCCCTCCTGGAAATAGACCGCGGCCGCCTCCAGGTCGTTGGCGATGCCGGTGAGCAACCGCCGGGTGAAGTGGTAGATGGTCTCGCGTGCGGTGGCCGTCGGGTCGTCGTGCAGGGCACCGACGGTGAAGTCGGCGGTCCGCTTGTAGATATCCCAGAGGATCAGCGATTTGCTTGCGTAGTAGTGGTACACGGTGGCCTTGTTGAGCCCGACCGCGTCGGCGACATCGTCCATCCGGGTGCCGTGGTAGCCACGGGCGGCGAAGAGCTTGGCGGCGACCGCCAGCAGTTCGTCGCGCCGTGACGAACCGTTGGATGCGGCTTCGGTGGACATGGCAACTCGCTATCTGCAGACCCGGACGACCCGGGGTTGACCAATCAACTGGTTGGCCAGTGTAGGCAATGGGGCGGTTTGACTGTCCTGGGATCGCCCAGTGGGTCTAGACTTCTGCCAAACAGGGCTTGCTGCGGCGGAGGCGACTATGGATCCTAATCCCGATTACGACATCAGTGACGAGGGCGAGTTCTTCTTCAGCTGGCTGGCCTGGGGCCTGCGCGGCGTGTACCCGCCGCCGGCGTATCCCCCGGTCTAACGAGACGTAAAAAGCACCCGCACGCTTATGGCGTGCGGGTGCTTTTTTGGCTCGACACTCAGGCCGCAGCCGCCTTCACTGCCTCGCCGACCGCATTCCTGAGCTCGAGGAACTCCGGTGACCGCCGCAGCTCGTCGGCGTCGACACCGGTGCGCGGCAGCTCCGAGGGCAGGTCCAGGGCGATCTTGCCCGGCCGGCGGGTCAGCACCACGATGCGTGAACCGAGGAACGCCGCCTCCTCGGCACTGTGCGTGACGAACACCGTGGTGCGCCCCGATTCGGCACTGACCTGACGCACATCGTCCTGCAGCCGCTCGCGGGTCAGCGCATCGAGCGCGGCGAACGGCTCGTCGAGCAGGAACAGCGGCGTCTCGGCGGCCAACGCGCGGGCGATCGCGACGCGCTGCTGTTGCCCGCCGCTGATCTCCCAGATCTTGCGGTCGGCGGTACCGTCCAGCCCCACGCGCTCGAGCAGCTGCTCGCGGCGTTCGGCGCGCCGATCGCGCGGCACCTTCGCGTACTTGAGCGCGAGGTCGACGTTTCCACCCACCGTGCGCCACGGGAACAACCGCGGCTGCTGGAATACCACCCCGGAGGTGACCCCGGGTGTCGGCGCCGTCCCGCCGACCTGCACCTCGCCCTCGCTGGGCGATTCGAACCCGGCGATGAGCCTTAGCAGAGTGCTCTTCCCACATCCGGAGGCACCGACCAGCACCAGGAAGGCCCCCGGTTCCACCTCCAGGTCCACCGGCCCCAGCGCGGTCACCTGATCGGAGCCGCGGCCGTAGCGGTGGGCCACATTGGCGATGCGTAACCCACCCGCCGGCTCAGCCGCCCGTGATGACACCGGGAAGCCCCTTCACGTAGATGGCGTCCTGGAAGGTCTTCAGGTCCGCGGCCGCCGGAATCTGCTTCTGGTCGGCCAGGAACTGCGATGCGCTCTGCAGGTTCGTGGCGATATTGCCCGGCGCCCCCTCCGAACCCAGCCACTCGGGCGAGGCGACGGCGGCGGGGGTCAGGTACACACCCTGCTTGAGCTGACCGGCCACCTCGGTGTCGGGCAGACCGATCTCGGCGGCGATCGCCTTGGCCGCCGCGGCCGGATCGTCGGAAATGGTGTCCAGCGCACGGGCCTGCTGCTTACGCCAGGTGTCGACCACTTCGGGGTGTTCTTGGGCGAACGCGTCGGCGACCACACCGAGATCGAGGGTCGGCTTACCGTCGGCGGCCAGCCTGCGGCTGGTGATCAGGTCCTTGCCGGTCTTGCGCAGCTGGTCCAGCGTCGGCAACCAGGTGTATGCGGCGTCGATGTCGCCGCGCTCCCAAGCCGCCAGGATGGCCTGTGGTTGCAGGTCGATGAGCTGAACATCGTTGGGCGACAGGCCGTTCTGCGCCAGCGCTGCCAACAGACTGTAATGCGCGGTCGAGGCGAACGGGGTGGCGATCCGCTTCCCGCGCAGATCGGGGATGCTGTTGACCCCCGCGTCGTTACGCGCGATCAGCGCCTCGTTGTCACCGGCGACATCCAACACGAAGGCCACCTTGTAGGGGATGTTCAGCGGTGCCGACAGTCCCCGTGCCACCGGGCTGGAGCCCAGCGCCCCGAAATCGAGTTCCTTGGCGATGAACGCAGTGTTGACATCGGCACCCGAATCGAACTTGATCCACTTGATGTTGAAGTCGGGCAGCGCCTCTTCCAACCATCTGTTGTTCTTGACGATCAGGTCGCCGCTGGGGAAGGTCTGGTAGCCGATGCGCAGCGTGGGCTTGGCCGGGTCGCTTCCGCCGCCGCCGGATCCGGAGTTGTCCACCGCGCAACCGGCCAGCGCGATAGCGCTGACAGCCACTGCCAGTAGGGATTTGAACTTCATCTAGATTTTTCCTCTCCAGGGGACGGCACGCCGTTCCAGCGACCGCAGCAATCCGTCGATGACCAGCCCTGAGAACCCGATGGCGAAGATTCCGACCAGCACGACTGGGGTGTTGTTGTAATTACTTGCGTCCCTGACCAATCCGCCGATACCGGGGATTCCGTTGAACAGTTCCGCGGCGACCACCGACGAATAGGCCATGCCGACCGCCAGCCGGATCCCGGTGAAGGTCTCCGGTAGCGCCGCGGGTACCACGACATCGCGGATCACCTGGGCCCGGGTCGCCCCCAGCGCACGGGCCGCCTCCTGTAACCCGACCGGCGCGGCGACGACGGCGGCGGTGGTGGCCACCGCGGCGGGCGGCAAGGCTGCCAGGGCGAGCAGGGTGATCTTGGGGGCTTCGTCGATACCCAGCCAGATGACGAGCAGGAAGAAGTAGGCCAGCGGCGGTAGCGCCCGCAGGAACGTCAGCCACGGCTCGAGCACACTGCGCAGCCAGCCCACCGATCCCATCAACAGACCGAGCAGCACGCCGATCACCACACCGATGACCACGCCGGCCAGCACCCGGCGCAGCGTCATGTAGAGGTGTTCGTACAGCAGGTAACCGGCGTAGCCGCGCACGCCGTCATGTGTGGTGGAGACGTCGACGAACGCGCGCCAGACCGTGCTCGGATAGGGCACGAACGTCTGGTTCCAGATGCCGGAACTCGCGACCACCTGCCAGACAGCGAAGAACACCAGCACCGACAGCAGTGGCAGCCCGGCCTTGGTGAGGACGGCGCGCAGTCGGTGACGGGGCGCCGCGGGACGTGGCGAGTCGACGGCCGACGGGTCGGGCACGATATCGACGAAAACGGACACTGGCGGCCCACTTTCTGTTGCTGGAAACGGACTGAACGGACGAGTTCAGCAGCAACAGCAGGGGTCGGCGGACCGCGTCGTGTTCACCCGCGTATTGCTACCCGGGTGGGGACGGTGGCAGAAGGTCTGGAATCGAGGTGAGTTTTATCCGCGCTGGGCACGCGCCAGCGCGCCGGCCAGCCACGGCGGTACATCTCGGCGTTTCCAGGCCGCAGCGGTGGAGGCCGCCACCGCCGCGGACACCGCCGCCGAGCGTTCCCGGGCACCCGCTGCGACAGCCCGCAGCCGCTCGCTCAACGGCACCGCCGGCAGCTGCGCGGGTTCGGGCAGCCACGGTTGCGTGGCCGGGGCGGTCGACACGGCGGCCAGGCCCAGCTTCTCCCGATAGCGCTCACCGCAGGACTGGCAGTGCACCTCGTAGCGCACCAGGCTGCGGTCGTTCTCGATGAATCGGTAATCGGCCACGGATACACAGAAGGGACACCGGGCCTGCCCGCGTTCGATCACCATTTCCATGCCCAACATGGTGGGACGCGCGCCGGGCCAGCCGACATGGTTCGCCCCATGTCGATACGCGTTCGCCGCCCATCCGAGACCGAAACCGCTCAGCGCAGATTGTCGACCCGCCGCGGGGTGTCACCGGTGCTCGCGTTGCCGACCTCGGCACCCTCGTCCCGCTTGCCGGTCTTGACGTCCGGATCCAGCTTGTCGATACGCTTGCTGCGCTCCTCGAGCTCCTCCTGCTGCTCGGCCACCGTCTGCTGATGCGACGACGCCCGGTCGGCCAGCCTGCGCGCCTCGGCTGCCTTGGCCTCCGCCTCGGCCGCGGCCGCCCGCGCCCGCGCGTCGGTCTCGTCGGCCAGGGCCTGCCTCTTGGCCACCTGCTCGCGCTCGGCCTCGAGTTCGGTGCGCATCTTCTCGGCAGCGACCCGACGTCGCTTCTGCCGGGCGGCCAGGGCCAACCCCACCACGATCGCGATGACCACCACCGCGGCAATGACGATCCACAACGTGTTCGTGTCAGACATCTTCGCTCCTTGCTGGGCTACGGACGCCGCGCTAATCGACGCGTGCGCTAATTCCGGGTGCCCAGCCGACTGCGCGGTGAAACTCCGCGCGTCGAGCTAGCGACGGCCGTTGCGGCCCCTGGACGTGCTGACGAGCAGCGTCACGACCACCGTCACGGCGACCAGCGCGGCGATGATGACGATCACTGTTTCGATATCGGACATATGAGTTCCTTCGTCAGGTGGTGCCCCGGATTATCTTCCGAAAGCCTGTCCATTACCTGGATGCCCAGGAATCCGGTGAATGATGGCCGAGTGACGACAGTGACCGGTCGGTTGTGGCGGGGCGGGCAGGCCCACGACGAGGAATTCACCTTCGAGTCGATCTCGGACTGCCTGGCATCCGAGGACCACCTGGTCTGGGCCGATATCTACAACCCCGACCACGATGCGCTCGCGGCGCTGGCCGCCGAACTGCACCTGGACATGTGGGCCGTCGAGGACGCCGTGGCGCCCAAGGAGCGGACCAAGGCCAGCGTGTATCGCACCCACACGTTCTTCACCGTCTACGCCGTGGACATCCTCGGCACCGGTGAAGACGAATCCATCACCTCCACGCTCGTCAAACACCGCATCTCGGCGTTCGTGCTGCCCCGCGGGCTGATCACGGTGCGCCTGCCCTCGGTCAATCACCCCGAGGTGCACTTCGACATCCGCGAAGTCTCCGAACGCTTCGACGAACTCGGTGGCCAGCAGTACGGGGTGGGCGCCCTGGTGCACGCGCTGCTCGATGTCGTCGTCGACGGGCACTTCGACGCGGTGCAATCCCTCGATGACGCCATCGAGGGATTGGAGGACGAGCTTTTCGACGAGAGCGGGCCGCGGCGCGGCTTGCAGCGCCGGACCTTCCGGCTGCGCAAGGAACTCGTCGAGCTGCGTCGCGCGGTGTTGCCGATGCGCGAAGTGGTCGGTGCGATCCAGCACCGGCGCCTCGACGGGGAATCGCCGGCGAGCGCACCGTCGCTGGACTCGCTCTACGCCGACCTGTACGACCACGTGCTGCGTGCATCGGAATGGACCGAGTCGCTGCGCGACATGGTGACCACCGTGTTCGAGACCAACCTCTCCCTGCAGGACGCCCGGCTCAACACGGTGATGAAGAAGCTGACCAGCTGGGCCGCGATCATCGCGGTACCGACTGCCATCACCGGCTTCTACGGACAGAACGTGCTCTACCCGGGCATCGAGACGGCGGCCGGGTTCATCACCAGCTCGGCGCTGATCGTGGTGCTCGTCGCCATTCTGTATGTGATGTTCCGCCGACGGGACTGGTTGTAAGCCGGCCGCTGTGAGCTGGCGCACGTCAGCGCGCCGCGTTTCGCGTGTTTGCCCACGCTGGGCGACGCCAGCCGACCGCTCACCGCATGAGGGGCATACGCGCAATTCGCGGGCAAATGCGAGACTCTTCCGATGATCATCGGCATTCCGCGCGAAACTCACGCGGGCGAGACACGGGTCGCGGCGACGCCTGCGACCGTTGGGCAAATCATCAAACTGGGTTATGACGTCGTCGTAGAGTCCGGCGCGGGCGCGGCCTCGAGCTTCTCCGACGCCGCCTATGTGGAGGCGGGCGCCGGCATCGGCACCACCCAGGAAGTGCTGTCGGCCGACGTCGTACTGAAGGTCAACGCCCCCGACGACACCGAGATCGCGACACTGAAGGACGGCGCGACGCTGGTCAGTCTGATCTCGCCGGCACTGAAGCCCGAACTCGTCGAGAAGTTGTCGGCGCGCCCCATCACGGTGCTGGCGATGGACGCGGTGCCCCGCATCTCCCGCGCGCAATCGCTGGACGTGCTGTCCTCGATGGCCAATATCGCCGGCTACCGGGCCGTCGTCGAGGCCGCGCATAGCTTCGGACGATTCTTCACCGGCCAGGTCACCGCTGCGGGCAAGGTGCCGCCTGCCAAGGTCCTGGTTGTCGGCGCCGGGGTGGCCGGTCTGGCCGCCATCGGCGCCGCGGGCAGCCTCGGCGCCATCGTGAAGGCCACCGACCCGCGGCCCGAGGTCGCCGACCAGGTGAAGTCCCTCGGCGGCGAGTACGTCTCCGTCGACCCGGCGGCCGCCGAGGTCTCGGCCACCGGTTATGCCAAGGAAATGGACGAGGATTACAAGGCCCGCGAGGCGCAGCTGTATGCCGAGCTGGCCAGCGAGGTCGACATCATCATCACCACCGCCCTGATCCCGGGTCGGCCTGCGCCGCGGATCATCACCGCCGAGATGGTCGCCTCCATGCGCCCGGGCAGCGTGATCGTGGACATGGCCGCATCCAACGGCGGCAACGTCGAGGGCACCGTGAAGGATCAGGCGATCGTCACCGACAACGGCGTGACGATCATCGGCTACACCGACCTGGCCGGCCGCCTGCCCGCCACCGCGTCGCAGCTCTACGGCACCAACCTGGTGAACCTGCTCAAGCTGGTGACGCCCGAGAAGGACGGCCGGCTCACCCTCGACTTCGAGGACGTCGTCCAGCGCTCGGTCACCGTGGTGCGTGACGGCGAGGTCACCTGGCCGCCCCCGCCGGTGCAGGTGTCCGCGGCACCGGCCGCCGCGGCTGCCGCCGCCCCGGTCGAGAAGCCCGCGCCCAAGCCACCGATGTCGGCCCAGCGCAGGCTCGGACTGACGTTCGCCGGAGCGGCGGCGTTGTTCGCGTTGATCGCCATCTCGCCGGCCGCACTGCAGGTGCACCTGGTGGTGTTCGCGCTGGCGATCGTCATCGGCTATTACGTGATCAGCGGTGTGCACCACGCGCTGCACACCCCGCTGATGTCGGTGACCAATGCGATCTCGGGAATCATCGTCGTCGGAGCGCTGCTGCAGATCGGCACCGGTGATCTGGCGATCACCGTGTTGGCCACCATCGCGATCTTGCTGGCCAGCATCAACGTCTTCGGTGGTTTCGCGGTGACGCGCCGCATGCTCGCGATGTTCTCCCGCAGCTAGGGCTGCCCTCCCACTTCTCACCAGACTCTCTGTGAACGGATTCCCCATGCTTTCTCTGGAAACCGCGGCCACCGCGGCCTATGTGGTCGCGGCGCTGCTGTTCATCCTGGCCCTCGCGGGCCTGTCGAAACACGAAACGTCCAAGGCCGGCAACACCTTCGGCATCGCGGGCATGGCGGTGGCGCTGATCGCCACGGTCGTGTTGGCCATCGGCCGCGATATCCAACCGCTGGGCCTCGGGCTGCTGGTGGGCGCCATGGCCATCGGCGCGGCGATCGGTCTGTGGCGGGCCAAGATCGTCGAGATGACCGGCATGCCCGAACTCATCGCGCTGCTGCACTCATTCGTCGGCCTGGCCGCCGTGCTGGTCGGCTGGAACGGTTACCTGCACGTGGAGGCCCATCCGGACGGCGCCGAGGCCGCGCACCTCGCCGGCCAGGGCATGCTGGGCATCCATTCGGCGGAGGTGTTCATCGGCGTGTTCATCGGTGCGGTGACGTTCACCGGGTCGATCGTGGCCAACCTCAAGCTGTCGGCCCGGATCAAATCCGCGCCATTGATGTTGCCGGGCAAGAACTTCCTGAACGTCGGCGCGCTGGTGGTGTTCATCGCACTGACGGTCTGGTTCGTCATCGAACCCCAGCTGTGGCTGCTGGTCGTGGTGACCGTGCTCGCGCTGCTGCTGGGCTGGCATCTGGTCGCCTCCATCGGCGGTGGCGATATGCCGGTCGTCGTCTCGATGCTCAACAGCTACTCCGGCTGGGCCGCCGCGGCCTCGGGCTTCCTGCTGGGCAACGATCTGTTGATCATCACCGGTGCGTTGGTCGGCTCCTCGGGTGCGTTCCTGTCCTACATCATGTGCAAGGCGATGAACCGGTCGTTCATCTCGGTCATCGCAGGCGGTTTCGGTATCGAGGCCGGCCCCGCCGAGGACAAGGATTACGGCGAACACCGCGAGATCACCGCAGAGGGCGCGGCCGAACTGCTCGCGAACGCCTCCTCGGTGATCATCACACCGGGCTACGGCATGGCTGTGGCGCAGGCCCAGTACGGGGTCGCCGACCTGACCCGCAAGCTGCGCGAGCGCGGGGTCGACGTGCGCTTCGGCATCCACCCGGTCGCGGGCCGGCTGCCCGGACACATGAACGTGCTGCTGGCCGAGGCCAAGGTGCCTTACGACATCGTGCTCGAAATGGACGAGATCAACGATGATTTCGACGGCACCTCGGTGGTGCTGGTGATCGGGGCCAATGACACCGTCAACCCGGCTGCGTCGGAGGATCCGGGATCACCGATTGCCGGTATGCCGGTGCTCACCGTGTGGAATGCCGACAACGTCATCGTGTTCAAGCGCTCCATGGCCTCCGGTTACGCGGGCGTGCAGAATCCGCTGTTCTTCCGGGAGAACACCCAGATGCTCTTCGGCGATGCCAAGGATCGCGTCGACGCGATCAACGCCGCGCTGTAACAGTCGGCCCGGTGCACAGTTCACCGAAATCCACGACATGGTCGCCATCACCCTCCGGGGATGGCGACCATGTCGCTTCTGCACCCGGGTCAGGCCCGTAGGCCGTCGGTGAGGAGTGTCGCCAACTCCGTGTAGGCCTCGGCATCGCTGAGCCCGGTGGCCGCACCCACCTCGCGCTGCTGGATGCGCACCATCATGGTGGCGATGAGATCTCCGGCGAAGGCGGCGTTGACCGAGCGGAACGCTCCCGCGGCCACTCCCTCCTCGATGAGCCGGCGCACCCGCTCCGCGGCGGCGGCGGTGTTGGCTTCGTAGACCTCACGCGCCGGAGCGAACGCGTTCATATCCGTCATGAATGCCTCGGACGCCACGGCCAGTTCGGCTCCGACCGCAGTCAGATACGCCGCTACGCGATCGCGCGGGGTGTCCGTCCGCGCCAGGCTGCTCTCCACCGCGATCGTCGCCCGCTTGAAGAAGTGCACGGTGACCCGGCGCACCAACTCATCCTTGCTCGACGCCAAGGCGTAGAGCGTGGTCTTGGAGCACCGCAACCGGGCGGCGATCTCGTCGAGCGTCAGGTGGCCGAATCCCTCTGCGAGCATCAACTCCAGCAGTTCGTCGAAAAGCCGGATCTGTCTGCGGGTGGCGAAACCACTATCGACCAGCTCGGACATCCTGCGATAGTACTTCAGGAGGTCTTCCAGTACTCTTTTGACGATACTGCGAACCGCACCACAGTACTGTTTCGAGAGGTGACCCCGTGCCCGTCGACCGCCTGCTCCCCTCTGAGGATGCCGCCGAACTGATCGCCCTGACCCGTGACATCGCGGACAAGGTGCTCGACCCGATCGTCGACGAGCACGAGCGCACCGAGACCTACCCCGACGGGGTCTTCCCCCAACTCGGGGCCGCCGGGCTGCTCAGCCTGCCTCAGCCCGAGCAATGGGGCGGCGGCGGTCAGCCCTACGAGGTGTACCTCCAGGTGCTCGAGGAGATCGCGGCCCGCTGGGCCACGGTGGCGGTGGCCGTCAGCGTGCACAGCCTGTCCACCCATGCCCTGCTGTCCTTCGGCACCGAGGAGCAGAAGGGCCGCTGGTTGCCCGGCATGCTGTCGGGCAACCAGATCGGCGCCTACAGCCTGTCCGAACCGCAGGCCGGCTCCGATGCGGCCGCGCTTCGCTGCGCCGCGACCAGGGACGGTGATCACTACGTGCTCAACGGATCCAAGGCGTGGATCACCCACGGCGGCAAGGCCGACTTCTACACGCTGTTCGCCAGGACCGGCGACGGATCGAAGGGCATCTCCTGCTTCCTGGTGCCCGGCGATCTGGAGGGCCTGAGCTTCGGTAAGCCCGAGGAGAAGATGGGCCTCCACGCCGTGCCGACCACCGCGGCGTTCTACGACAACGCCCGACTCGATGCCGACCGGTTGATCGGCGCCGAGGGACAGGGCCTCTCGATCGCCTTCTCCGCGCTCGACGCCGGCCGACTTGGCATCGCAGCGGTCGCCGTCGGCATCGCCCAGGCCGCACTCGATGAGGCCACCCGGTACGCCAACGAGCGAACCACGTTCGGCCGCAAGATCATCGACCATCAGGGACTCGGATTCGTACTCGCCGATATGGCCGCCGCGGTGGTGAGCGCGCGAGCCACCTATCTGGACGCCGCGCGGCGACGCGATCTCGGCCTGCCGTACTCGACCCAGGCATCGGTGGCCAAACTGATCGCGACCGACGCCGCCATGAAGGTGACCACCGATGCCGTGCAGGTACTCGGCGGCGTCGGCTACACCCGCGACTTCCGGCCGGAACGCTACATGCGAGAAGCCAAGATCACCCAGATCTTCGAGGGCACCAACCAGATCCAGCGTCTGGTGATCGCCCGCGGGCTGACGGCCTAGCGGTCGATCGCACGGCCGCGACCCGCAGCGAAGCCGCTTCTCTGTTCAGTTGTCAAGGTGCGCTGTGGCTTTGGGTTATGCGGCCGCGGGTAGGTCGGTCATGGTGCGTCGGGTGTGGGATCGCAGGTGTGCCGGCTCGGGTGCTTCTGGTGTGTGGGGTGGGATGAACCAGGGGTGGCGGTCGCGGCCGAGGTAGACCTGCCAGCCCCCGTGATGGATGAGGGTGTGGTGTAGCCGGCAGAGCAGCACTCCGTTGTCGATACTGGTTGTGCCGCCGGCGCTCCAGGGTTGGATGTGGTGGGCATCGCACCAGGACACCGGGCGCCCGCATCCCGGATGGGCACACCCGCCATCCCTGACGGCCAGCGCTTTACGAATCGCGGGGGTGAACAGTCTTTCCGCGCGCCCGACATCCAGCGGCACCCCGGTGTGGTCGACGATCACCGACGTCAGCGTGGCATCACAGCCGATCAACTCCGCGGTCGCCGCGGAGACCGGTCCACCGAACCCCAACCGATCCACCGCGTCACCGCTCACGCCCGGGGCTACCGGTCGGATGAGGGTGACGTGCGGCAGTACCCCACCAGACATCGGACGCCTCGACTGCGACAAATATGTGCGCAGCACCTGCCCGATCGCCTCAGCCCGGCGGACATCGATCGGCCGGGGATCCGGGGACCCGTCCGGTAGCGGTATCGGCCGGCACAACGGATCCAACGCCGCACACAGCTCTTCCCCGGTCGTCACGTCCAGATCGAGGGTAGCTTCGAAGCGGCCCTCAGCGTTCTGCACCACGGTCATCTCGTTGAGCGCGGTGTCCTCGGCGACCGGCACCACCTGCTGCTCGACCGGTAGTGCCGCGACTCGGTCGATGGCGATCGTGCGGGCCTTGGCGGCCACCTCGGCCGGGCTGGTCTGCACCATCAACGCACGCACCACCGCCGCCCGATCGTCGTCGGACAACGGCACTCGAGACTCCACGTGCGCGACACCTTTGCCCACGGCATCGGCGAACTCGATACCGATACCGCCCAACCCCAACCGCTGCGCGACCGTCAACGCCGGCAACGACGATGCGGCGCGTCCCACCCGTACCGCCCGGGCCGCCGCACCCGGGGACATGCCCAACAGCCGGAGCAGATCAGCCCCGGTGCGTAGGTGCCGCCGACCCGGCACACCGGCCCGTTCGGCCGCCACCACCGCCGAGGAGATCACCAAGTCCAACAGATTCCGCGCCGACACCGCCGACGCCAACACACCCAACAAGACCTCGTCATCGACCACCGGCCGCGGACAATCCACCAACCGACCCACGCCCGACCCGACATCATCCCCCGGTGACACCGGAACAAGCTCATCGATCAACGCATCAACAAACACATCAAGACAGCTGGCGTCCATCACGGATACCGACTTCCCCCACCGTGCCCACCACGGGACACGACCCCACAAGCACAGCCCGCACGATCACCCGACAGGGACCGTCGAACCTCGCGGCGACCGAAGTCGCGGTCTGCGGCTCACCAAATCCCAGGATCGGGAACCACGGCGCATTCGAACTTGTGTTCGACACTACGCCGAACGAAGAACTCGCGCAAGGGGTCCGCACCACGGCATCGGCCACCGCGCAAACGCCTCTACACTCCAGCCATGGATCTCGACGAACTGCACTGGTTCGTGACGCTCGCCGAGACCGAGCACGTCACCGATGCCGCGGCCGAATTGGGCATCAGCCAACCGACCCTTTCCCGGGCCCTCGCTCGCCTGGAGGCGCGCATCGGCGCACCATTGTTCGACCGTGTGAACCGTCGCCTCCGACTCAACACCTACGGCGCCATCCTGCTCGATCACGCGCGCCGCAGCATTGCCGAAATCACCAGCGCCACAGAGCGTATCGCCGCCCTGCGGGATCCCGACACCGGTACCGTGCGACTCGCGTTCCTACACTCACAGGCCGGCGGATTCGTCCCTGACCTCCTGCGCCGGTTCCGCGCCGAAGCCCCCAACGTGCAGTTCGAACTGTTCCAGGGTGCCACGCTCGACATCCTCGATCGGCTCGACAAGGGGCACGTCGACCTTGCCATTACCTCACCGCGGCCTGCGGGCTTTCCGTGGCGGGTGCTCTACGGTGAGCGCCTGTGCCTGGCCGTACCCCGCGATCACCGGTTCGCCGGGCGCAGCCGTCTACGACTTGCCGACGCCGGCGACGAACCCTTCGTTGCGCTACAGCCGGGATTCGGCCTGCGCCAGTTGACCGATGAGCTCTGCGTCGCGGCCGGGATCGCGCCGACGATCGTCTTCGAAGCCATGGAGATTCCCACGGTCGAGGGCCTGGTGGCCGCCGGATTCGGCGTCGCGGTCGTCCCGGTTCCACACCCCGATCGCATGGACAGTGCAGCCGCCTACATCCCACTGTCCGAACCCACTGCCAAACGTCAACTGGGTCTGACTTGGCGGCCGGATGGTGAACTACCGCCTGCTGCTGCCAGGCTGGCCGAGTTCATCATGCATAATCTGCATGATCTGACAGAAGTTCATACATTAGACACATTGCGAGGATCCTCCTAGTCTCGCCTGAGTGACGACGACGCTGAGCCCCACCGACTGGCCGGGTCATCAGCGTGGCTCCAAGGAGTACCGACGGCTGTTGGCCGCGCTGTTCTTCGGCGGTGTCGCGACATTCGCGCAGTTGTATTCACCGCAGGCCGTGCTGCCCATGATCGCTGCCGACCTGGGCACCGGCGCCGCGCACGCTGCATTGCTCGTCTCGGCAGCAACAGTCGGACTCGCCGTCGGCGTCATCCCGTGGGCGGCGGTCGCCGACCGGATCGGTCGGGTTCAGGCGATGACCGTTTCGATCACGGCGGCAACGCTTCTCGGCCTGCTCGTCCCGCTCGCTCCCACCTCGGACCTCCTGCTCACCGGCCGCTTCCTGGAGGGGCTCATGCTCGGTGGGGTACCGGCGATCGCCATCGCCTACCTGTCCGAGGAGATCGATCCCGGCCATGCCGCGCGGGCAGCGGGAAGTTACGTGGCCGGCAGCACCATCGGCGGCCTCACCGGCCGGCTGGTCACCGGCCCCGTCGCCGAGTTCGCCGGCTGGCGCATCGGGGTCGTCACCGTTGCGGTGCTGTGCGCGCTATCGGCAATGGCGTTCGTCAAGCTCGCCCCGCGGGCGCGTGGTTTCCGGCCGGCCCGCATCAAGGGGCTCGGTACGCGGCTGGCCGAAAACCTGCGCTCACCGCAGCAACTCGTCCTCTACGGCCAGGGCTTCCTGTTGATGGGTGGATTCGTCGCGCTCTACAACTTCTTGGGCTTCCGACTGGCCGCCGCACCGTTCGACCTACCCCAGACCGTCGTCAGCCTGGTCTTCCTGGCTTATCTGGCCGGCACCTGGGCGTCGGCGCGCGCGGGTGCCGAGGCAAGCCGATTCGGGCGCAAACCGGTCCTGCTGGCCTCGATCACCACCATGATCATCGGCACCGCGCTGACCATCAGCACCGAACTCGTCGTGGTGCTGACCGGACTGCTGATTGCCACGGCGGGCTTCTTCGGTGCGCACGCCGTCGCCTCGGGGTGGGTGGGCGCCCGTGCCGGAACGGCCAAGGCACAGGCATCGGCTCTCTACAACCTGTTCTACTACGCGGGATCCAGTGCGCTGGGCTGGTTGGGCGGTGTGGCGTTCGACGCCGCCGGTTGGACCGCCGTGGCCGGATCGGTCATCGGCTTGGCCCTGCTTGCCGGGGCGCTCGCCGTCACCACACTGGAGAATCCGTGCCGTGCTCGGCGTCCGGGCGGGGACCGAGAAGGCGCCGCTGCCCCGCTGTGATGGCGACGTCGTCGATGCTCGCCTCGCGCCGTGACATCAGCCCGTCGATGGGGACCCGCGCGTTCACTTATCTAACCAGGTGGCATATCGTGGCGGCATGGACTTCGCGATGTCGGCAAAAGCAGCTGATTACCACAAGCGCCTCTCCGACTTCATGGTCGAGAATGTCTTCCCCGCCGAGGAGTCCTACCACGCCTACCGCGCGGAGAAGGGTCCCAAGGACCACACCGTGCCGCCGGTGGTCGAAGAGCTCAAGACCGAGGCCAAGGCCGCGGGTCTGTGGAACCTGTTCCTGCCCTCGGAGTCCGGGCTGACCAATCTTGAGTACTCCCCGCTCGCCGAGCTCTCCGGCTGGAGCATGGAGATCGCCCCCGAGGTGCTCAACTGCGCCGCACCGGACACCGGGAACATGGAGACCCTGCACCTGTTCGCCAACGAGGCGCAGCGCACGCAGTGGCTCGAGCCCCTGCTCAATGGCGAGATCCGGTCTGCGTTCGCGATGACCGAGCCTGCCGTCGCCTCCAGCGATGCCCGCAACATCGAGACCACCATCCTGCGCGACGGCGGCGATTACGTCATCAACGGCCGGAAGTGGTGGATCACCGGGGCCTCGGACCCGCGCTGCAAGCTGCTCATCACCATGGGCCGCACCAATCCCGATGCGGCTGCACACCAGCAGCAGTCGATGATCCTGGTGCCCATCGACACCCCTGGAATCACCATCCTTCGCTCGTTGCCGGTCTTCGGTTGGCAGGACCAGCATGGGCACTGCGAGATCGTGTTCGACAATGTCCGGGTTCCCGCGGAAAACCTGCTGCACGAGGAAGGCAGCGGGTTCGCCATCGCCCAGGCGCGGCTGGGCCCGGGCCGCATCCACCACTGCATGCGCGCCCTCGGCGCGGCCGAACGTGCATTGGCGCTGATGATCGACCGCGTGCAGACGCGCATCGCGTTCGGCAAGCCGCTCGCCGAGCAGGGTGTCGTGCGTGAGTCCATCGCCAAGTCCCGCAACGAGATCGACCAGGCCAGGCTGCTGTGCGAGAAGGCCGCCTGGACGATCGACAAGGAGGGCAACAAAGCCGCCCACGTGTTGGTTTCCCAGATCAAGTCGGTGGCGCCGCAGGTCGCCTGCGACGTGCTCGACCGCGCCATCCAGGTGCATGGCGGCGCCGGGGTATCCGATGATTTCCCGCTGGCCCGCCTCTACGGCTGGCACCGCGCGATGCGACTTTTCGACGGCCCCGACGAGGTGCACATGCGGACGATCGCACGCGCCGAACTCGGCAAGGAGAAGTCGGCGTTCGCGGCGGCGGCCTGCCGCCCCTCGAACACGCTGTGACACAGTAGAGATCGTGGAACTGACTGGAGCCTGGAACTTTCGCGATGTAGCCGAGTCCGCCGGCATTCGGCCGGGACTGCTGTTCCGGTCCAGTGAGTTGAGCAAGCTCACCGACGAGGGCCGGTCCACCCTGCTGGCGCTCGGCATCAACGATGTCGCCGATCTGCGGTCACGCCGTGAGCTCGAGCGGCGCGGCGCCGGTCAGGTGCCCGCCGACGTGGCGCTGCATCACCTGCCGTTCCACTTCGAGGATGACTCCGCCCAGGATGCCCCGCATGAGGCGACATTCCAGCGGGTGATGTCCGAATCCCCCGAGGGGGAGGACGTCGCCGAGGCGGCCAAGCGCTATATGACCGAGGTGTACGAGGAGTTTCCCGCCCTGACCGGTGCGCAGGTGGCGGTCCGGCAGGTCATCTCGATGCTGGCCGACGGTCGCCCCGTCATCGCGCACTGCTTCGCCGGTAAAGACCGCACCGGCTTCACGGTGGCCACGGTGCTGGAGGCAGTCGGCGTACCGCGTGAGGCGATCATGATCGACTTCCTGCGCAGCAATGAGGCGATCGACCAGTTGCGGGACAGCATCATGGAATCGGTGAAGGCCCGCGCCGGCGAGGACCCGGCTGCGTCGGCCTTCATCGAGGCGCGGCTCACCGACGCGGTGCTCGGGGTGCGCGAGGAGTACCTCGAGGCCGCGCATCGGGTCCGCGACGAACGCTACGGATCGGTATCGGGCTTCCTGCAGTCCGCGGGAATCACCGATGACGAGCTGACCCGGTTGCGGTCTCGGCTGACTAACTGACCAGCACTCCGACCACCCAGGCAACCGTCGCGAGCAGCGCGCCGGTGAGCTCTACACCCACAGAGAGCGCGACACCCTTGAGCGCGTGCACCGTCGAGGCCCACGCGCGGGTCGGGTCGCGGCGGGTCGCCAGCTCCGCGAGATACACCCCGAGCACGAATCCGATCAGCAGTCCGATCACCGGGATGACGAAGAAACCCACGATGCCGGCGAGCCCTCCGACGACCAGCACCGAGGTACGCACCTGGGCCCGTCGCATGCGCTGCACCGGCCAGGTGTACTTGACGATCTCGGACACCACGAACAGTGTCGCGGCGATGCCGAAGGTCACCCACGAGGTCGTCGTGCCCTCGACATAGGCCCACACACCGATCGCACCGATGACCAGCAACCCGCCCGGCAGGATCGGCACGATGATGCCGACCAGGCCGACGGCGATCACCAATGCGACGGCCACGATGCCGAGCGTCCCCATGTTCAGGCACCCAACCGGCGCGCGAGGTCGATGAAATCGTGCGCAATGACGTCGAATTCGCCATCCTCGACCTCGGGCAACGGGCCGCCGGGCCCCTGTTCGAGCGGTCGCCTGACGTAACCGGTGCGCAGGCCACTGTCTCGTGCCGCGCGCAGGTCACTGGGATGACAGGCCACCAGCATCAGCTCGTGCGGCGCCACATCGAGCAGCCGTGCACAGCCGAGATACGCCTCGGGATCGGGCTTGTAGTGGCCGAACAGCTCGGCGGAAATGACGCAATCCCATGGCAACCCGGCGCTCTTGGCCATGTTCGTCAGCAGCGAGACGTTGCCATTCGACAGCGTGGTGATCACGAACCGCTGTTTGAGGCGTTGCAATCCCGCCACCGAGTCCGGCCATGGGACCAGCCGATGCCAGGCCCTGTTCAGCTCGTCGATATCGGCCTCGGCCACCGCGGCGCCACCGAGCAGATCGACGAGGATCGTGCGGTGCAGATCGTCGATGCGGGTCCACGGCAACTCGCCGCGACGCACTCGATCCATCGCCGGGGCATAGCCGGCCCGCCACGCATCGGCGAACGACGCCCAATCCCGTTGCAGCCCATTTCGGGCTCCGAAGGATTGCAGCTCGGCGATGATGCTGGAACGCCAGTCCACCACCGTGCCGAAGACGTCGAACGCCAGTGCGCGCAGGCCGTGCACTACGGTTCCAGGACGAGCTTGCCGTGAATCTTGCCGTCCGCCAACGCCTGTAGCGCCGCAGCCCCCTCCGACAGCGGGTACCGCACCGGCGCCGGCGGGCGCAACCCCTCCTCGACCAATTTGGAAAGACCGGCCGCCATCTCCGCACCGGCCCCGGGGGTCACCCTGGCGAACTCGCCCCAGCCGACGCCGACGACGCTGATATTGCGCAGCAACAACCGGTTAACCTTGACGGTGGGGATGCCGCCCGCGGCAAATCCGATGACCAGCAGCCGCCCCTCGGGCGCCAGCACCCGCACCGCATCATCGAACGCGTCGCCGCCCACGGGGTCGACGACCATGTCGACACCGCGGCCACCGGTGGCATCGAGCACCGCCTGGCGCCATCCGTCGGCCAGCGGGAGCACGACATCGGCGCCGAGTCCGGCCACGAAATCCATCGCGTCGGGACGGTGCACCATCGCAACCACCTTGGCCCCGAGTGCCTTGGCCAACTGGATGCTGGCCACGCCGATGCCGCCACCGGACCCGAGCACCAGCACCGTCTCCCCGGCCTGCAGCGCGCCGCGACGGGTCAGTGCGAAGAACATCGTGGTGTAGTTGCCGAGCAGGCAGACCGCGGTGGCATCGTCGATGCCATCGGGTACCGGCTGCAGCGAGTCCGGCGCCACCGCGACCTGTTCGGCGTATCCGCCGATCATGGTGAAGCCCGAAACCCGCTGTCCCACGGTAAATCCGGAGTCGGCCGGCGCGGACCGCACGGTGCCTGCCACCTCGAGGCCGGGGGTGAACGGAGCCTCCAAACGAAGCTGGTACTCACCGCGGGTCAACAACAGGTCCGGAAAGCACACCCCGGATGCGCCGACATCGACGATGACCGCGTCACCGCCCGGCGCCGGATCATCGACATCGGTGTAGACCAGCCCGGCCGGCCCTGTGAGCTCCTGTGCTACAAGCGCTTTCATCCGAGCTTGAAGCTGGCTTGCTGGGCTGTCGACAGATCGGTGATCTCGCCCCACTTGGCGGCCACATCGTCGACCGAAGGAACCTCACCGAAGGTGATGCCCTCGTTCTGGAACAGTGCAGTGCGCTGCACCTTGCCGCCGCCGACGATGAAGATCGAATCGGTGTCGGGCAGTTCCTCGGTCATCAGGTAGGCCACCACGGGAGCGACGTACTCGGGCGTGAGCTTCTCGAAGACCTCCGGCGGCAGGATGTCCTGCGTCATCCGGGTTGCCGCGATCGGTGCGACGGCATTGGTCTTGATGTTGTACTTGGCGCCCTCCTGAGCCAGCGTGTTGATCAGGCCGACCAGGCCGAGCTTGGCTGCGCCGTAGTTCGCCTGGCCGAAGTTGCCGAACAGGCCGCTGGTCGAGGTCGCCACCACGACCCGGCCGAAGCTCTGCTCACGGAAGTGCGGCCACGCGGCGCGGATCACGTTGTAGCCACCGTAGAGATGCACCTTGAGCACGGCGTCCCAGGCCTCGAACGTCATCTTGTGGAAGGTGCCGTCACGCAGGATGCCGGCATTGCTGACCACACCGTCGACCTTGCCGAACTCGTCGATGGCGGTCTTGATGATGTTCTCGGCACCCTCGGGCTCGGCGACGCTGTCGTAGTTGGCCACCGCACGGCCGCCGGCCGCCTTGATCTCCTCGACCACCTGGTCGGCCATGTTGTGGCCGGCCCCGGTTCCGTCACGGGATCCGCCGAGGTCGTTGACCACCACGCTGGCACCCTCACGGGCCAGCGTCAGGGCATACTCACGACCGAGACCACCACCGGCTCCGGTGACGACGACAACACGATCCTGCACTCCGGGCATGGGATTCCTCTCTCAACACGCTTGACTGGCTCAGCTGTCCAGACGATCCATCTCTGTATACGGCGCGAGACCGGGCCATCGGGACCCGGGGTCGCCGGTTCAGAAGAGCTTGCGGGCCAGCTTCCACGCCTTGTCGGTGTACGGCGGGTAGATGAGCTTGCCCAGATCCGGCCGAGTGGGCTTGGTGAGCACGGACTTTCGGTGGCTGAACTCCTCGAAGCCGTAGCGGCCGTGGTAGGCGCCGGTGCCGGACGGACCGACACCGCCGAAAGGCAGTTTGGTGGTGGCGAAGTGGAAGATCAGGTGGTTGACCACCATGCCACCGGAGGACACCTCGCGGATCACGCGCTCACGGACGGCCTTGGCCTTGGTGAACAGATAGGCGGCCAACGGCTTCGGTCGCGCATTGACGAATTCGATTGCCTCGTCGAGGTTCTGGACCGTGACGATGGGCAGTACCGGACCGAAGATCTCGTCGGTCATCAGCGGTTCGGTCAGCGACGGATCGACGACGACGGTCGCCTCGAGCTCGAGGGCGTCCGGATTCGAGCCACCGCCGATGACGACCTCGCCCTCGGTCGCGGCCACCGCGGCGGCCAGCCGGTCGAAGTGCCGGCGGTTGACGATGCGCTTCCCACCGGAGGCCTGCGCTTCGAAGGTCTGCACCGCGGCCTTGATCTTGGTGACCAGTTCGTCGCGGATGGAGGCATCGGCGAGCACGTAGTCCGGGGCGATGCAGATCTGGCCGGAGTTGATCAGCTTGGTCCACGCGATGCGCTGGGCCGCGACGTCGATATCGGCGTCGGCGGCGACGATGACCGGGCTCTTACCGCCGAGTTCGAGGGTCACCGGGGTCAGATGGGCCGCGGCAGCCTGGTAGACCTTGCGTCCGATCTCGGTACCGCCGGTGAAGCAGATCTTGTCAAAACCCTGGTCGATCAGTTCCTGACTGACCATGCCGTCACCCTCGATGACAGCCACCGCATCCGGATCGAGGTAGCGCGGCACCAGCTCGGCCATCAACGTTGAGGACGCCGGGGCCAACTCCGAGGGCTTGAGCACGACGGTGTTACCGGCGGCCAGCGCGCCGACGGCCGGGCCCAGGGTGAGTGCGAACGGGAAGTTCCACGCGCCGATGACCAGCACCACGCCGTAGGGCTCGTACTCGACCCATCCCATACCCGGCAGCTGGGACAGCTCCAGCAATCGGTAGCGGCGCTTGGCCCACTTCCCGACGTTCTTGGCCGCATCGGCGGCCTCGGCGGCGGTGCTGGCGACATCGGCCAACCATGCCTCGAAGGGCTGCCGACCGAGGTCTGTCTTCAGCGCCGCGGCGATGGCCTCCTCGTTGTCGACGACCAGGCGCTCCAGCGCGCGCAGCTGCGTGCGCCGCCACTCCAGGTCGCGGGTGCGGCCGGTGGCATAGGTGGCGCGCATTCGGGCGACGACCGCCGGGATGTCGGTGGCGAGGCCTGTCGTGGGCGCATCGGCATGGGTGGTCATGGGACCGTCCTTCCTGACCGGGAAACTCGATCCTAACCAGTTGGTTGGGCCCTCCGTAAGGGTCGATTCGGACCCATACCGATCCGCGTCAGCGCCTCGTCGCGGTGACGAACTGCGAAAACGCGTCGTCTTCGGGAATGTCGGGGCCCTCCGGAAGTGCCCACCGATTCAGCCTGCGCATCTCGTCGGCGGACTTCACCGCGGCGCTGTCCCAGCCGTGTCCGGCCAGCCACGGCGCCAGATCCGCCCGGTCGGGGTCGTTGTACATCAGCTCGCCCACGTCGATGCTGTCGGAGAGTCCGAACTTCTCCTTGATGCGGTCGAATCGTTCCTTCATCTGGGCCCGACGTTCCTCGGCCTGCATCGGCGCCGTCTCGGCGGCGATCCTGCTGCCGGGCGCGCTGAGCGCGGTGATCTGCTCGAAGAGCCGGTCCTGCGCGTCACCGGGCAGATACATCAGCAGCCCCTCGGCCAGCCACGCCGTCGGCACGGTGTCATCGAAACCGGCGGAACGCAGTGCGGCCGGCCAGTCCTGGCGCAGATCTATCGCGACCTCGACGCGGGTCGCCGTCGGCTGGACACCATGCTCGGCGAGCACCTGTCGCTTGTACTCGAGAACCTTGGGCTGGTCGATCTCGAAGACCGTGGTGCCCGCGGGCCAGGAGAGCCGGAACGCGCGAGAGTCGAGCCCCGAGGCCAGGATGACCACCTGCCGCAGACCGGCCTCGGCGAAATAATCATCGAAGAACCGGGTGCGCACGGCCTGGTAGTTGCCCATATGCGCGAAGAGGACCGCCGCCTCGGGATCGATCTCCTCGGCGCGGGCGGCGAAATCCTCGTCGAGCATCATGCTCCACGGTCCGCCGCCGGCACCGTCGACGAGGATGCGCGCGTACGGGTCGGAAATCAGCGGGTCGGCCGCCGCCGTCTCGGCGGCCCGGGCAGCCGCCACCATGACGGCCGTGGTGCCGACGCTGGTGTCGATATCCCAGGTGTCGTCATGGGAGCGCAGTGAACTCATCACCCCATGCTAGGCGAAGGTTAGGTTGCCTATTCGACGATGTGTTGCGGGCGAACCCAGTTACCCGACCGGACGGAACAACTTGTTTGCCAGCAGCAGTTCCAACTGGGCGATCACCGCCTCGGATCGGTCATGGGTACCGACATATCCGGAGTAGAAACCCATGCCCCACATCACCGCGACGAGCATCTCGACGACCGTGTCGATATCGACATCGGCGGTTAGCTCACCGTTGTCGACCGCCGCGCCGACCGCCCACTTCACGAATTCCCGCGAGCTGGCCAACGGGTCGTGGTCGTCCTGGCTGAGTTCCGGGTGCCGCTGCGCCTCCAGCACCGAGGTCACCAGGAACGCCGCAGCCGAGCGGTCCTTGCTGTCGGCCTGCACCGCGATCGCGAAGAACTTCGACAATCGGCCCAGCAGCGTGGTCTCCGAACGGGCCCGTTCGATTCCGGTCTGCACCACGACGGCGTTGGTGTGCTCGACCACCTCGCGGTAGAGCGCACGCTTGCTCGGGAAGTAGTGATTGATGGCGGGCCGCGTCAGATCAGACCGGACCGCGATCGCCTGGAATGTCGCTGCGTCGTAACCGAGTTCGCTGAAGACTTCGCGCGCGGCCTGCAGGATTCGCTCGCGGGTCTCGGCGGCTTTTGCCGCCGGCGGACGACCCGGACCCCTGCTGGCTGTATGCGGCACAGTCAAATTCTGCCACAGCCCGCAGGCCCCGCCATGCGGCGTTCGTTGCGCGATGACGCGGCCGTCGACACACAGCAAACACTCAGCCGACCCGGTGTGGCATCAGCGCATCGGGCGGCAGGGAGCCGAACCGACCCGCGTTGAAATCGTCGAGCGCCTGCAGGACCTCGGCGCGGGTGTTCATCACGAACGGTCCGTACTGGACCACCGGTTCACGGATCGGTCGCCCGCCGAGCACCAGTGCCTCCAGCGCCGGGCGATGGGCGTCCTGCCCTTCGTCCGCGGTGATGACGACGCGGTCACCGGGACCGAGGACGGCGAGCTGTCCCTGCTGGATGGGGTGACCGACGGGACCGACGGTGCCGCGCCCGGACAGGATGTAGACCAGTGCGTTGTAGTCACGGTTCCAGGGCAGGCTCAGGCGCGCGCCGGCCTGGATGGTGCTGTGCGTCAGGGTGATCGGCGTGTGGGTGCTGCCCGGCCCCTGGTGTCCGTCGATCTCACCGGCGATCACCCGGACCAGTGCGCCGCCGTCCTCGGAGGACAGCAACCCGACCGTGGCACCCTCGATCGACTGATAGCGCGGGGCGGCGAACTTGTCCATGCGCGGCAGGTTCACCCACAGCTGCACACCATGGAACAGCCCACCACTTTCGACCAGCTCGGCAGGCGGTGTCTCGATGTGCAGAATCCCCGAGCCCGCCGTCATCCACTGGGTGGCGCCATCGGTGATGAGACCGCCTCCGCCGTGGGAATCCTGGTGAGCGAAACGGCCGTCGAGCATGTAGGTGACCGTCTCGAATCCGCGGTGGGGATGCCAGTCGGTACCCCGGGGTTCCCCGGGTTGGTACTCGACCTCGCCCATCTGGTCCATATGCACGAAGGGATCCAGATCGGCGGCGCTGACGCCGGCGAACGCACGCACCACGGGAAAGCCTTCGCCCTCGAAGCCGCGCGGGCCGGCGGTCAGCGACCGGACCGGCCGGTCGGTCTCGGCGGGGGCGGGCCCCGCGATTCGGGGCAGAGTCAGGGTATCGACGGTGATGGCAGGCATGTATCAGATAACCGGACCGCGGTCCGATTCATTCCCATCGGCGCGCTCAAGAACGATCATGGTTTGAGTTTTTACGGATGGGGCAATTCACCGGTCCGACAACACTTCTACGGATGGGAATCATCATGATCATCCTCGGCGTCATCTTGCTGATCATCGGCTATTTCACCAGTCTGTCGATCCTGTACACGATCGGAGCGATCCTCGTGGTCGTCGGTGTCGTGCTGTGGATCCTCGGCGCTGTCGGACGCCCGGTCGGTGGCCGAAAAGCCTGGTTCTAGCAGTACTTTTCACCGGCTCGCCGCGAGCCGTGCACACCGTGCACGCTCGCGGCGAGTTGCGTCTCAGCCGAGGACCTCGAATGCCGCCGCGCGCGCATCGGCCGCACTCGCCGTGGATAGGACCGCTTCGGCAGCGGCCCGGCACTGCTCCAAGGTGACCCCGGACAGCGCGGCACCGACGCCCGGGACCGCGGTCGCCGCCGCCGACAACGACGTGATGCCCATGCCCACCAAGACACAGGCCAGCATCGGGTCGGCCGCCGCCTCCCCGCACACGCCGACCGGCTTACCCGCCGCCGCACCGGCCCTGGCCGTCATGTCCACCAGCGCGAGCACCCCCGGCTGCCACGGGTCGGTCAGCGTGGCCAATTCGGCCGACATCCGGTCCGCGGCCATCGTGTACTGGGCCAGATCGTTGGTACCGATGGACAGGAAGTCGACGTGCTCGAGGATCCGGCCGGCCAACAATGCGGCCGCCGGGATCTCGATCATCACACCGGGTGTCAATCCGAACGAACGCGCTTGATCGGCAAAGGTTTTCGCCTCATCGGCGGTGGCGATCATCGGGGCCATCACCCAGGGATCGGAACCCGTGGCGGCTGCCGCAGCCGCGATCGACTCGAGCTGACGCGTCATCAAACCCGGGTTACCGAAGGAGATCCGCACGCCGCGCACCCCGAGCGCCGGGTTGGCTTCGTCGGGATGACCGGCAAACTTCAGCGGTTTGTCCGAACCGGCGTCAAGAGTGCGGATCACGACCTTGCGACCCTCGAACGCGCTCAGCACCTCGCCGTAGATCCTGGCCTGCTCGTCCACCGAAGGCTCGGTATCGCGGTTCAGAAAGCACAATTCGGTGCGGAACAGCCCGACACCCTCGGCCGGCGTCTGGCGCGCGGCCTGCGCCGCGGCACCGTCCTGCACATTGGCCAGTACCGCGACGGAATGCCCGTCGGACGTCGCGCCGGGGCCCTTCCACTGGGCTACCCGATCCGCCTCGACCCGGGAGGTCTCGACCGCCCGCTCGGCCTCGGCGGCGTCCGGCGCCACGGTCACGGTGCCGAGGGCGCCGTCGACCATCACCGGTACACCGACCGGCACCTCGTCGAGTCCGTCGACGGCGACCACGCAGGGAATCCCCAACTGGCGAGCGATGATCGCGGTGTGGCTGGTCGGCCCGCCGAGGGTGGTCACCAACGCCACGACCAGCCGCGGATCCAGCCCGGCGGTGTCGGCGGGTGCGAGATCCTCGGCGCAGAGCACCGACGGGTTGTCCGGGATCGGGACGCCGGGTTCGGGAAGACCGGCGAGCTGGGCCAGCACCCGGTCCCGGATATCGCGCAGGTCGGTGACGCGTTCGGCCATCAGATCGCCGGCCTTGGACAGCGCGTCGGCGATCTTGGCGATGGCCGCGCCGACGGCCTGCGGTGCCGGATTGCCCGCGTTGATCCGCTTCTCGGCATCGCCGAGCCAGGCGCGGTCCTGAGCCAGCGCGGCGGTGGTCGCCAGCACTTCCGATGCCACACCGGTGGCATGTCCGGCACGATCGCGCAGTCTGGTGGCGACCGTCGCGGCGGCCTCCTTGAGCCGGCCGACCTCCGCGGGCCGGTCCGCCTCGGCCAGCTCGGCCGCCGACTGTTCGGTGACCTGCGGCCGGGCACCGGGACGGATCACCGGCGCGTAGGCGACACCCGCAACCACCGGGACACCGTGAAGGACCTTCGGGTCGGTCACTGTAGGGGAACTCATGTGATTCAGATTACAAGAAAGCATTGACAAGTCAACAGAAGCAAGCGTAAAACCACACATATCAACATTTCAACAGATCGAGCAACCCGTGGACGGAGCCCGATGTACGCCGAGGAACGCCAGCAGGCCATCGCCGCCCTGGTCCTCCAGCGCGGCCGCGCCTCGGTCACCGAGCTCGCCACCACCTACGACGTCACCACCGAAACCGTGCGTCGCGACCTCGCCGTCCTGCACAAGGCGGGCCTGTTGCGACGCGTGCACGGCGGCGCCGTCCCGGCCCGGGCACTGCACCTCGTCGAGCAGGACGTCGACGAACGCGAGACCACCCGAGCGCCGTACAAGGACGCCATCGCCGCGGCGGCCACCGAGTTCTTCCCCGTCGGTGGCGGCAGCGTGCTGCTGGATGCCGGCACGACGACCAGCCGCATCGCCGCGGCCATCCCGACCGATCGTGAACTGGTGGTGGTGACCAACTCGATTCCGGTCGCCGACCGACTGTCCACCGTGCCATCGGTGTCCCTGCAGGTGCTCGGCGGTCGGGTCCGCGGCCTCACCCAGGCCTGCGTCGGCGAACAGGCCCTGCAGACGCTCGAACAAATGCGGGTCGACATCGCGTTCATCGGCACCAACGGCATCACCGCGCGGCACGGTCTGTCCACCCCCGACGCCGAGGAGGCCGCCATCAAGCGGGCCATGGTCAACTGCGCCAATTATGTTGTGGTGGCCTCTGATTCGTCGAAGATGGGCCGCGAGGCACTGCACAGCTTCGCAGAATTGTCCAGCGTCGACGTCATCATCACCGATACCGAGATCAGCCCCGACACCCACGCCGAACTCAGCGGCTGCGGTATCGACATCATCTGCGCAGGAGCCACCGCATGATCGTCACCGTCACACCGAACCCCAGTATCGACCGCACGGTCACGCTGCCGGGCACCCTCACCCGCGGCGCGGTACACCGCATCAGCTCGGTCACCGACGAGCCCGGCGGCAAGGGTGTCAACGTCGCCCGCGCGCTCGGCCTCGCCGGCCTGGACGCGGTGGCCGTGTTGCCTGCCGCGGCAGACGATCCGATCCTGACCGCGCTGCGTGCCGCGGCCGTCCCGTTCCAGGCCGTGGCCGTCCCCGCGCCGGTACGCACGAACATCGCCGTCACCGAGAATGACGGCACCACAACCAAACTCAATGCGCCCGGTGCGGCGTTGGATTCCGCGGCGCTCGAGGCGCTCACCCGGACGGTCATCGACGCCGCCCGCACCGCCAGCTGGGTGGTGCTCTCGGGTTCGCTGCCGCCGGGTGTGCCCACGAGCTGGTACGCCGACGTGGTCGCCGAACTCGCCGGATCGGACTGCCGGGTGGCCGTCGACACCTCCGACGCCCCGCTCACCGCACTTGCCGATGCATTCGGAGTCGCCGCGCCCGACCTGATCAAACCCAACGCCGATGAGCTGGCCGGGCTGACCGGAACCTCCGGCCAGGAGCTCGAAGATGCTGCGGCCCAGGGCGATCCGGGTCCGGTGATCGCTGCGGCCCGGCAATTGGTCGACCGTGGCGCCCGCAGCGTGCTGGTCACCCTCGGTGCCGCCGGTGCGGTACTGGTGGATCCGTCGGGCAGCTGGCTGGCCGGCTCACCGCCGATCACCCCGCGCAGCACCGTCGGGGCCGGGGATTCGTCACTGGCCGGTTATGTGCGCGCCGAACAGGCCGGTGCCGACCCGGCCGAGCGGCTGCGGATGGCGGTCGCCTACGGGAGTGCCGCGGCCGCGCTGCCCGGTTCCGCCCTGCCCTCGCCCGACCAGCTCCACCTCGATGCCGTCCCCGTGCGGGCCATCTCCCCCGCACACACCGAATCCTGACTCCCACAGAAAGTTTGGTCATGTCCACTTCCGCTCCGGTCATCACGACCGACCTGGTGCTGCTCGACACCGACGCCGGGACCGACAAGGAGGCCGTCATCGGCCGACTCGCCGGCCTGCTCGCCGGTGCCGGCCGCACGTCCGACACCGACGGCCTGATCGCGGCGGCGCTGGCCCGCGAGGCCCAGTCGGCCACCGGCCTGCCCGGCGGCATCGCCATCCCACACTGCCGGTCCCCGCATGTCGACACCCCCACCATCGGTTTCGCCAGACTGTCACCCGCCGTGGACTTCGGCGCTCCGGACGGTCCCGCCGACCTGGTATTCCTCATCGCCGCACCGGAATCCGGCGGCTCCGATCACCTCAAGCTGCTTTCCAGCCTCGCCCGAGCACTCGTGCGCAAGGACTTCGTCGAACAACTGCGCGCCGCCTCCACCGCCGGTGAGCTCGTCTCACTGGTCGACGGCGTGGTGAACCCAGCGCCGGCCGCAGCCGCGCCGGCGGCCGCCCCCGCACCACCCGCGGCTCCGGCCGGGAAGAAGAGCATCGTCGCGATCACCGCGTGTCCCACCGGGATCGCGCACACGTACATGGCCGCCGACGCGCTCAAACTGGCCGCTGAACGTGCCGATGTGGACCTGGTCGTGGAGACCCAGGGCTCGTCGGGGAGCACGCCACTGCCCGCGGCGACGATCGCCGCGGCCGATGCGGTCATCTTCGCCACCGATGTCGGCGTGAAGGACCGCGGCCGGTTCGCCGGCAAGCCCGTCGTCGCCTCCGGCGTCAAACGCGCCATCAACGAACCCGACGCCATGATCTCCGAAGCAGTTGCCGCAGCCGGTAATCCGAAGGCCGCCCGAGTGGAGGGCAGCAGTCCGGCCGAGGAGGCCACCGAGGGCTCGTCGAATGTCGGCTGGGGCACCCGGACCCGACAGATCCTGCTCACCGGCGTCAGCTACATGATCCCGTTCGTGGCTGCCGGCGGTCTGCTGATCGCGCTGGGATTCCTTTTCGGTGGTTACGAGATCGCCGATGTCGCGAACGACATCGCCCTGAACAACTCCTTGACCAACCTCCCCGACGGCGGACTGGCGCAGTACTTCGGGGCCATCCTGTTCAGTCTCGGCGGTCTGGCATTCGGCTTCCTGGTGCCCGCCCTGGCCGGCTACATATCGTTCGCCATCGCCGACCGGCCGGGTATCGCACCCGGCTTCACCGCGGGTGCGCTCGCCGTGTTCGTCGGCGGCGGATTCATCGGCGGCATCGTCGGCGGCGTGATCGCCGGCTTCACCGCCCTGTGGATCAGCCGCATCGACGTTCCGCGCTGGCTGCGCGGCCTGATGCCGGTCGTCATCATCCCGCTCGTCGCCTCACTGGTCGTCGGTCTGATCATGTTCCTGCTCATCGGCCGACCGCTGGCGTTGATCAACACCGGGCTGACCGACTGGCTCAACGGACTGACCGGTACCTCGGCCATCCTGCTGGGCGTGATCCTCGGCCTGATGATGTGCTTCGACCTGGGTGGGCCGGTCAACAAGGCCGCCTACGCGTTCGCCACCGCCGGTCTGGCCGCCGCCACCACCGCCTCCTTCGAGGTGATGGCGACCGTGATGGCCGCAGGCATGGTGCCCCCGCTGGCCATGGCGCTCGCCACCACGGTCCGCCCGAGCCTGTTCAGCGAGCCGGAGAAGGAGAACGGCCGGGCCGCCTGGCTGCTGGGCGCCGCCTTCATCTCCGAGGGTGCCATCCCGTTCGCCGCGGCCGACCCGCTGCGCGTCATCCCCTCGATGATGTTCGGCGGTGCCATCACCGGGGCGCTGTGCATGGCCTTCGACGTCACTCTGCGTGCACCGCACGGCGGCATCTTCGTGTTCTTCGCGATCGGCAACCTGATCTGGTTCCTCGTGTCGCTGGCCGTGGGAACCATCGCGGCCGCCGCCGCGGTCGTCGCCGCCAAACAGTTCGTCAAGCCGCGGCAAGCCGTCGCCGCCTGAGACCGCATCACCCAACACCGGAATACAAGGAGAGAAACACATGCCCGAGAAGACCGTCACCGTCGGATCCGCCATCGGTCTGCACGCCCGGCCGGCCGCCATCATCGCCGAGGCCGTCACCAACTCCGGTGCCGAGGTCACCCTGTCGCTGGACGGCGGGGAGCCGGTCGACGCGGGTTCGGCGCTGATGATCATGACCCTTGGCGCAGGTAACGGAGCCCAGGTGACCGTCAGCTCCGAGGATCCGGCCGCCCTGGCCGCGATCGCCGAGCTGGTGGCCAAAGATCTGGACGCCTGAGCAGCACGCAAGAAAGCGGAACGTACCCCGTCTACACCCCCGTAAACTTGCTCTGGCGAAGGCCGACCTAGGCTGACGTGACACGATGCGTCGCCGAACGGCGGCCTTCGCTTTGCTGCGGGATGTGCCAGCACATCCGGCACCCGGGGACTGCAAAGGGGAGTGAACAGACCGTGCGACGCATCGGTGTGCTGCTGGCCACCCTGGCACTGGTGTTGCTGACAGCGCCGCCGGCTCTGCTCATCGTGACGGCACCGCCCGCCGGCGCCGTCGAGCCGCCGGTGATCGACGCCGGGGCCGTGCCGCCTGACGAGACCGGGCCGGACCAGCCGACCGAACAACGGCGGCAATGCTCGGCGCCGATCGTCTTCCCGAACTCGAACTTCACCGACAAGCCGTGGGCCAGCGATTACCTGCGGCTCGCCGACGCCCAGAAGTTCGCCACCGGGGCCGGGGTGACCGTCGCGGTGATCGACACCGGCGTCAACGGGTCACCGCGGGTACCCGCCGAACCCGGCGGCGATTTCGTCGACAAGGCCGGCAACGGCATGTCGGACTGCGATTCCCACGGCACCCTGACCGCGGCCATCATCGCCGGCCGCGGTGCCCCGACGGACGCATTCATCGGCGTGGCACCCGATGCCCGCATCCTGTCGCTGCGCCAGACCTCGGACAACTTCCAGCCGGTGGGCGCGCGCCAGGATCCGAACAACCCCAACACCACTCAGACCGCCGGTTCGCTGCGCAGCCTTGCCCGCTCGATCGTGCATGCCGCCAACCTGGGCGCACAGGTCATCAACATCAGTGAGGCCGCCTGTTACAAGGCGACCCGACCGATCGACGAGGCCACCGTCGGGGCGGCGATCAACTTCGCGGTGAACATCAAGGGTGCCGTCGTGGTCGTCGCCGCCGGAAACACCGGGCAGGACTGCACCCAGAATCCGCCGCCGGAAGCCGACGAACCCGACGACCCGCGCGGGTGGCGCCAGATTCAGACCATCGTCTCGCCGGCCTGGTACTCGCCGCTTGTCCTGACCGTGGGTGGGATCGGGCAGACCGGCCAGCCGAGCACCTTCTCGATGTCGGGACCATGGGTTGATGCCGCCGCGCCCGCCGAGAACATCACCGCCCTGGGCTACGACGGCAATCCCGTCAACGCCCTCGCCGGTGCCGACGGCCCCATCCCGATCGCCGGCACATCGTTCGCCGCGGCCTACGTGTCGGGCTTGGCCGCGCTGCTCAAGCAGCGCTTCCCCGAACTCACCGCAGCGCAGATCATGCACCGGATCACCGCGACCGCGCGCCACCCCGGCGGTGGTGTGGACAACTACGTCGGCGCCGGGGTCATCGACCCGGTCGCCGCGCTGACCTGGGACGTGCCGGAGGGACCGAAGGTCGCCCCGTACCGCGTCAAGCAGTTGCCGCCGCCGGTGGTCGTCGAGCCGCCGGACCGCGGCCCCATCACGATGGTGGTGCTGACCGGGGTCGGGCTTGCGCTGGTGCTGGGAATCGGCGCCCTGGCCCGGCGGGCGATGAGGCGACGATGAAGGAGTTCCTCGGCCAGTTCGGTTTTCGGTTCACGACCGGGCATCTGCTGTGGGCTGCCACCCTGATCCCCGCTCTGATCGCGGTGTTCACGACGCTGGACCTGTTGTGGCTGGGGATCACGCTGAGCGTCCTGCTCGCCATCGCGACCACCCTGACCGTGCGAGGTCGGCGATTCACCGGCTGGATCGCCGCGCTGTTCGCCTGGCGGCGCAGGCTTTCCGTCCCGCCCCCGCCGCCGTCGGCACCCGCCGTCGGGGCCACCGTGATGCCCGGTGACCACGTCGCCGTGCGTTGGCAGGACGGCTATCTGGTAGCCCTCATCGAGCTGGTGCCCCGCCCGTTCACACCGACCGTGCTCGTCGACGGTGAGGCCTTCACCGACGATGTGGTCGACACCCGCCTGGTGCAGGACCTGCTCGCCGCGCACTGCCCCGAACTGGAGGCCGACGTGGTGGCGGCCGGCTACCGGGTCGGCAAGACCGCGCCGGCCAATCTGGTGGCACTCTACGACCAGGTGGTGGGTCCTTACCCGGCGCCGGCCAACCGGCGCACCTGGATCGTGCTGCGCGCAGATCCGGAGACGACCCGGCGCCCCGCACTGCGCCGGGACACCGGTGTCTCCGGGCTGGCCCGGTACCTTGTCTCCTCCGCGACGCGCATCGCAGATCAACTGGCAGGCAACGGGATCGATGCCCGGTGTGGCCGCAGCTTCGACGATTTCGACCGCGCCACCGAGATCAGCTTCGAGCGTGAATCGTGGTCGTCGATCAAGGGCCGCAGCAGTTTCACGGTCGCCTACATGGCTCCCGGCGGGCCCGATGTCTGGTGGTCTGCTCGCGCCGACCACACCATCACCCGCGTCCGCTTGCGACCGGGCCAGGCCCCGACCACGACGGTGCTGCTGACGACGCTCGCCAATCCCACGACGCCCCGCGGCTTTTCCTGTCTGTTCGGCGGTCAGCGCGCCGCGCTGCTCGGTGAGAGCCCGGTGACCGACCGGCATTACGAACTGCCCATCGGCTCGGCCGGGGTGCTCATCGGCGAGACCGCGGACCGCTATCCGGTGTACATGCCGTTCGACGACGTCGACTCCAGCATCAACCTCGGCGATGCCCGGTTGTTCACCCAATTCGTCATCCGCTCCGCGGCGGCCGGCGGCGTGGTGACTCTCGGCCCACAGTTCGGCGAGTTCGCCGGCTTCGTCAATGGCCGGGTCGGGCAGGTGGCCAAGGTGGCCTGGCCGAACGCGACGACCTATCTGGGCACACATCCAGGGGTTGGCCGGGTTGTGCTGCGCAGCAACTACATCGACACTCCGCGCCACAGTCAGCTGCCGATCCGGCTGATCAACCCGCGCGAGGAGAGTCGCTACCAGATGGCTTTGGAGACCGTGTGATGATCGGGGGGCGATAGTCATGGGTGGTTTGCAGGTCAATCCGGACGAGCTGGACGCAACAGCCAACGCGCGCAGCGGCGCCCAGTGGCCGCCGGTCGAAACGAAAGCACAAGCACCCGACGGCCTCCAGAGCTCCGCTGCCGCGGTCGAGAAGCTCAACGCCAACGCCGCTGCACTCGCGAAATACCAGACCATCGCCGATCAGCAGAACATGACGCTGACACATATGCTGCACAGCACGGCATCGGCGTACCGCAAGGTCGACAAGGAGTACGCCGGCGTCATGGACAAGGACGGCCGGGCGGCCGCCATCGACGCGATCGTCGTCGAAGAGCCAGGCGGTCCACTACCCGAGATCCCAGACCTACCCAGAATCGCGATGACCTCCGGTGGATACAGCGATGTCGAGCAAACCGAGCAACTACTGCAGGCGGGTGATCACGGCGCATCTCTGGCGGTGGTTGCCGCTGAGTACCGGGCCGCGGCCGCAGCAGACCGCGCCAACGCTGCCGGTGATTTCAAGATGGGGTGGGAGGGCGATGCGGCCGACGCTGCCATGGCCAAGATGCGAGAGTATTCAAACTGGCTCGGAAGTCTGGCCGACGCATGGGACAAGTTGGCCGACAACGCTGACGTGCTGCATGCGACGCACTCCGTGACCCGGGCGAACCACACAATGATCTACACCCGCTACATGGCCCTCAAGGCTCAGTTGGCAGCGCTGGCCAAACACCCGAGCGGGCAGGGCTTCGCGATGGCCGAGATTCAACGAGATATGCAAACCCTCCAAGAGAACTCCGACGACATGCGAGAGGATTACGCGGGCGCAACAGATCTACCGCCTGCTCAACCGACGCCGCCACCGAACATCCCTGTCGGTAGCAGCAGGACCGGGGGCAGTGCGTCAAGCAACGAAACGGGCGGCGCCGGTGCCGGTGGCGGTGGCGGAGCGCCCGGAGGCGGCCAGCCGGCGGTATCGCCGGCCTCGATGTCGCCGCAGAACGGTCAGCCCTCCGGCTCGCCGCAGGCGGGATCACCGTCCTCGGGCCAGGGTTCGGGCGGTGGCGCACCGTCCGGTGGCGGCGCCCCGTCCGGCGGTGGGAAGCCCGGCGGTGGCGGTGCACCGTCCGGCGGTCTTCCCGGTGGAGGTCTACCCGGTGGCGGCCTGCCCGATACGGGCTTGCCCGATCTCGACGAGCCCGGCGTATCCCCGGCCGGCGTCGGCGGCGGCGGTTCCGGAGGGGGATCCGGCGGCGGTGGCGGCGGTGTCCCGTCGATGCCGTTGCAGCCCAGCGTCGGCGCCGAGACGGTGGCCCCCGGGCCCGCCGCCGGCGGCGCCCGAGCAGGCGGCAGCGGCGGTGCGATACCGGCGTCGGCCATGGGCGGCGGCATGGGTATGGGCGGCGGTATGGGCGGTATGGGCCACGGCGGCGGTGGTCAGCAGGGTCAGCAGAAGCGTCGCGACTCGCGCTTCGCACCCGATGAGGAGCTCTACACCGAGGACCGTCCCTACACCGAACCGGTGATCGGTCAACGGCGGCGTAAAGATGTGCAGGACAAGGAGTCCAAGTGAGCGAGCAGATGCATCCGGAGGTGGCGGCCGTACTGCGACAGGCCGGCCGGTTGCAGGAGCTGATGGACGCTCAGCTACACAAGATGGACAGCGAATCCTTCACCGCCACGGACGAATCCGAGACCGTGGAGGTCACGCTGAACGGCCACCACCGACTGGTCGACGTCTATCTGGCCGATGGATTGCTGCGGCTGGGTTCACACACGATCGAGGAACGCCTCAACGAGGCTCTACGCAACGCGACCGAGGTGGCCTCCGAGTCGGTCGCCGCCGATCGCGACCGGCTCAACGACGCCGTCGCGGAGATCACCGGGTCCTAGAAGCGCAGGTTCCGCAGCAGGTCGTACACCCCGGCGATCCACAGCAGCAGCGGGATCACCGCCGCGATCGAGGCACCGTCGAGCAGTTCCAGGATCCGCTTGGTGACCGGTGAGAGCCGGTTGACGTTGTCGGTGGCGCCCACCATGATCAGCGCAACCATGGCCAGCAGCAGATAGATTCCCAGCACCAGCCAGGACTGGTCGGGGAACCACAGGCAGAGCCGGACCGTGACGCCGGTGGGCACGGCCACGGTGACGGCCATCAGCGCCCACGCGCACCACCGCTCGGCATAGAGCCGTGATCGGAAGCCGCAGATGACCGTCACCAAGGCGGCGACGATCAGACTGTGCAGGAAGAAATGTCCCTGCACGACAACGGCGATGGCGCCGGCGGCCAGCACCGTCGCGCCGGCGGTCAGGAACCCGATGAGCAACTGCTTGGACAGCTCGCTGCGCTCGGTCAGGCGTGCAGCCGAGTCGGGCACCGAGGCGATGATCGCCTGCCAGGTCGGCGTCTCCTCGTCCGCCCCATCGGGTCGCATCACCGGGTCGAGCAGTTCGTCGTTGGCCACCGCCTCCCCAGGAGCGGGAATGGGCGGCAGTGCGATCCGGGCAACGGCCACCGTCAGTTTGGCGGCATTGGTGACCACGATCAGTCCGAATGCGATGGCGCCGGCGGGAACCCATTCCTGCCCGCCATATCCGAATGCGATCGCGCCGGCGGTGATCGCCACCGACAGCACCGCCACGAAGGCGGCGACGCTGGCGCGTCTGCGTGGACCACCACGGGTGGCCAGGGTGTAGAGCAGGGCCACCGCCGCGGCGCCAGCGACCTGGGGGGCGCCCAGCCCGTCTGCCTCCCGAGGCAGCGGCACCGCCAGCGCTGCCGCACCGGCGAGCACCGGAAGCGCGGCCACCACCAGGCTTTCGGACAGGTTCACGTTCTCGTATCGGGAGCGGGCGACCATGGCGCCGCCAACCAGCGCGAGGCCCAGCAGCGCCAGCGCGATGGACCACCACCAGTCCTTGCCCGATTGCGTCCACGCCACCAGTGCGACCACTGTCGCGATCGTGGACACCACCGGAATGGCCAGTCCGACGAACCGGTTGAGTGCGGTGCGGTCGAACTCAGGGGACTCGTCGAGCACCGCGATGGCGTCGATCACGTCCTCGACCAGCGGGCGGTACCGTTCGGTCCGGCTCACCGACACCAGCGTCAGCAGTGCGCCGTCGACGACACCGGCCTCGTCGAGGGATTCCGAGGCCTTGATCGGCGGCGCACCGGGACGGGCGAACGCCCAGACGCCCTGGGCCTTGAAATCGAAGCCCGCCAGCACATCCGGCGGCGAATCGTCGAGCAGGTCGGCGAGCACCGACACCGTCTCGTCGATGTAGGTCTCGATGGGCGCCGAGGCGGGCAGGACCAGGTCGGTCATCCGCCGACCGGTGAGAATGGTGACCCGGGTGGTGGCGGGCCTGCCCGGCGTGACCGATGCCGTCCCTGTCGCCCCCGACGGCGCCGCTGTCGCGGTCAACGCCGTTCGAGCCGGTCGAAGTCGTCGGACAGCCCCGCGGCCAACTCCAGGATTCGGCGCTGGAACGTCTTACCGAGCAGGTCCAGCTGGATCTCCGTGCCCGCGGCGATGTGCTTGTCCCACGGCAACACGACCACCCGGCCCGGCGCAACGTGCCGCTCGAACTGCTGCACCAGATCCTCGACGTCGATATTCGTCTTGCCCGGTGTCACATGGTTGATCACCACGCAGGACCGACCGAGGAGATCCTGGTACCCGTTCTGGCGCAACCAGTCCATGGTCACAGCGGCCTGCCGTGCACCGTCGATCGAGGCACTGGCCACGATGACCATGCCCGAGACGGTGGCCAACACGCCACGCGAGGCCGGTTGGAACAACCCCGCGCCGCAGTCGGCCAACACCAGGTTGTAGTAGCGGGATACGACGCTGACGGCGCCCTTCCAGTCGTCTTCGTTGAACTCGCGCCGGGCCGCGCTGTACTCCTCGGAGGACAGCACCTCCAGATTGGCGCTGTTCATGCTGGTGTATGCACGGATGTCGTTGTAGCGGGACAATTCCTTGTCCGACAACAGGTCTGCGATGGTTGCCGCGGACTGTCGACCGGCGCGGTCGGCGAGGTTGCCGCAATCCGGGTCCGCGTCGATGGCCAGGATCCGGTCTCCGCGAACTCGGCTCAGCGCCGAACCGAGTGCCACGGTGACGGCCGTCTTGCCGACGCCGCCCTTGAGCCCGAACACCCCGATCTGATAGGAGTCCCTGGCATTTCGACGCACCCGTGCCTGCAGGTCCATCTCGTAGAGCTCGTCAGGAGACGGGCCCATATTGATCCGCGTCAGCAGGTAGAGCCAGTGTCGCCAGCCGCGCTGCGACGGCATCTTGACCGCCGTGCGAACCCCGACGTGTGACAGCGCGTCGATGGCCCGATGATTGCCCATGCTGGCCGCCGATGTCGGGGCGGGCTGCCCGGTGGGCGCCGGTGCGCTGGACGGATTCCACCCCGTCTCCATCGTGTCGCTGTAGTGCGCGCTCGGCGCGGGCGCCGGCGCAGGCGCGGAGCGCGGCGGAGGCGGCGCAAAGGTCTGCTGTTCGAATCGGGCTCCGGCGGGCTGGGCGGTCTGCGGGGTCCGCATCATGCCGTTCTGGACGTGCTGCGGCCCGGTGACAGGAATCTGACTGGTCACCTCGGATGCACTGGGCGGCGGGGCGACCGAGGCCGGCGGCGCCGCGGCGGCCTGGGTGGGCGCAATCGGCATCGGTGGTGGAGTGTGCTCGCCGGCGTAACCCGCGCTGCCCGCCCCTGAGGCGTTCACCGGCATCGGGGACGCACCCTCACGGCGTGCCGCGGCATCCTCGTCGGCAGCGTCGGACGCGCCGGAAGAATGGAACAGCCGGTCATAGTCTGCCGACATAAGCACCTCTCAAAGTCGTGCCGTTGAAAACACGTTGTAAAAACACACGGAGTGGGCGGATGCCCAAAGGCTAATCCGCCCACCCCTTGGTGCGCTTGGACTAGGCGAACATCCCGGTGACGCCATGCTCGATCTGCTGCATGTGCTGTCCGGACTCGCTGATCGTCTGCGCGAGATTCTGCAGCGCGGCGTTCAGTTCCGCGGAGGTGCTGTCCCACCGCATCTGCACGGCCTGGTAGGCCTCCGAACCCGAGCCACCCCACACCGAGGCGAGCGAAGCGAGCGAGGCCTTGCCCTCGTCGAGCAGACCCTGGGTGACGCCGACGGCGCCGTTGATCTCACCGGCGGAACCTTCGATACCGCCGAACTGCCAAACCTGTTGCGACATGTGTTATCTCCTTTGGAAGTTGGTAGAGGTCAGAGGTTCATGGCCGACGACAGCGTGCCGGCCTGATCCTCGTCCGCGGTGGTGTACTGCATGCCCGAAGTCTGGATGTTCTGGGAGATGTCGTTCAGCTCCTGAACCTGTCGCGCGGCGGCCTCGTGGAAGCGCAGCAGCGCGGCCTGTGCCGCGGTGCCCGCCTGACCGACCATCTGGGCCGCGAGCGCACCACCGGTGGCCTCGACCTGCGATATAACACCCTTGAGCTCGCCGGAGATGCTCTCGAAGTGGGCCGCCTCCTTGGCGAGGACAGCGGCATCTGTATTCATCTGTGCCATGCTCGGTACTCTTTCTGTTTTCCAGTGTCCTCACCACTGATGGCGAGTCTTCCAGCCCCCTCGGCCGGGAAGTCTTGTGTCGGTAGACGGTTCACCAGTCGTCGTCCTCGTCCTCGTCCTCACCCAGGTCATGGGCGAGGGCGGACGGCGCCGCCAGGCCTTGCCGATTCGTACCGCGTTTCGCTCCCTGCCCCATGCCCCCCATGGGTCCACCGCCGGCACCGTTGCCGACCGGGGCCAACCCCGAACCGGCACCACCGGCCGCCGCACCGACCGGGGCCGCCGCCCCTGCCGGCTGTCCGAGCAGCCCGCTCATCAGCGGTGTGCTGGCCAGCGTGCCGCCGGCGCCCGGCAACGACGCCGCGCGCACCAGTCCGGCGCCCGCGCCCGCCCCGGTCCCGCCTGCCAACGGATGATTGGAGAACGGGCTGGCACCCATCAGCCCGAACTGCGCACCCTTGTTCAGACCACCACCGAGCTGGCCGAACATCGAACTGACCTGCTGCATCGGCGCGAGGATCTGCTGCATCGGCTGGGTGACCGTCTGCATCATCTGCTGCGGAGCCTGGGCGAGCATCGAGCCCACCTGCGAGGCGACCTGCATACCCATCTGGGCACCCTGCTGTGCGCCCTGCATCAGCTGCTCGGGCTCGCCCTGAGCCTGCTGCGCGGTGTTCTCGCCCTTGCGCGCCTGGGTCTGCGCCGACACCATCGCCGCATTGCTGTTCGCCGCGGCACGGCCGACATGCAGCGCCGCGGATTCGATACTGGCCTGCGCCGCCACCTGCGCGAACGCCAGCTCGCGCATTGCCGACCCCGGCAGGGTGGCGGCGATCTTTCCCGAGGCGAACCCCAGTGCTGCCTCACCGACACCGGGCATCACGATCGGCTTCAGCGGTGGGATCGGTTCGAACATGATGTTCGCGGCCGTCTCCGCCTGGTAGCCATGCATCGCGACGGCCGCCTGGGTCCACATCCGCACGAAGTAGTCGAACTCGTTGACCCCGATCGGCACGGTGTTCACACCGAGGAAGTTGGTGGCCTCCAGCACCGCATGCGTGACGTGGTTGGCCTCGATCTCGACCAACGGCGGCGTCACCGCCATGGCCAACAGATACGAGTTCGCCTGCGCGATCGCCTGCATGGCCCGCTTCTGGGCCTGCAGGGCAGCGGTGTGCAACCAGACGATCATGGGCGTGGTCGCCTGGATCGCCTGCTCACTGGCCCCGCCCTGCCAGGAACCCGCCAGCGAGGCGAGGCTGGCCGAGAGCTCCTCGGCCTGGGTTTCCAACGCAATCGCCAAGGCCTCCCAGGCGGCCGCCGCCTGATACATGGGCGCCGCACCGGCACCGGCCATCAACCGGCCGGTGTTCACCTCCGGAGGCAGGGCCCCGTACACAAACGGCACAGGGGGAATTGAGGCAACCATTTGCTGGACTCAGTCTCGATAGCGGGTTATTCGCTCGTCCCGGTCAGGACAGCGTCGCGGCGGCCTGGGCGTCGGCGGTCGTGTAGATACCGGTCGCCTCGAGGTACGCGGCTCCGGCACGCGCCAGCTCCTGCTGGGCGTACGCATTCAGCGCCGCCATCTGTGCGCCTTCACTGGCGAACGCCAGGACTGCCTGCACAGATACCTCTTCCGCACCGGCCGGCAACAGCGCCGACGCCTCCGCGGTGGCTGCGGTTCCGGTGGCCAAACCCCGGGATCCGTTCGCAATCACCTGGTTCCCGACACCGAGAACAGCGGGATTGTGTGCCATCGGTTGCATTCGCGTACCTCCTCACATCGTCGGAAAAGCCTGGATGCAAAAACTGAGAAGGGAGACAGAATTGGTGCTCTGTTGCATAAGAATCGTTCCCCCGACCCCGTTTGCTGCCTAGCCACCGTCAATTTCGCTGAGTGGCTACCAATCCATATTAACCACCGTTTGGGGGTGCTCCGAACACTTCTTCTGCGGGGGGATCGATATAGGCGGCCTGAACGACCTCTTTGCCATCTGGAGAGATGAGAAGTGCCTGGCCAGGGGGCCTGCGCTTGAGTTTGAACTCGCTCGAGGGGAACTCGGTCTTCTCACCGGAAAGAAACAGAGTGGGGGATCCGGCACCGAACGCGGCGCCGACGAACTTGTCCATCGTGGCCCGGTGCGCCTGGCTCATCTGGCAGGTCACCACGATGTGCAGGCCGATATCCGCCGCGGCGGGCAGCAACGGCGCGAGCGGTGTCATCGGCGGCACCATCCCGGACGCCGCCACGATCATGTGCCAGTCGTCGACCAGCAGCACCACGTCGGGGCCGGTCCACCACGACCGGGCCCGCAGCTGCGCGGTGGTCAGGTCCGGCGGCGGCAGGCGCTTCTTGAGGTTGACTGCCAGCGCCTTGATGGATTCCTCCAACGAGGCGCTGTTGCGGTTCACCGCCCCCGCGTCGAGCAGATGGCTCTGCGGCACCGCATCCAGCAGGCCCGACCGATAGTCGGCCAGCATGAACCGGACCTGCTCGGGACTGTTGCGGGAACAGATCGCCTGGGCGACCGCATGCGCGATCGTCGTCTTCCCCGATTTCGGCGCCCCGAATATCAGCAGATGCGGCGTGATCTGCATGTTGTTGTAGGCCACCGACAGGTCGGACTCCCGGATGCCGACCGGGATGGTCCACCGTGTGCGGTAGTCGGCGTCGGGGCCGGGCGGCGTGGGATCGAGTTCGCGCAGATGGATGCGTTCGGGCAGCACCCTGACCCGGGGTGCCTCATCGGTGTGCAGGGAGGCGATGTGATCCACCGCCGCGGTGATGGCCGGGACGATATCGGCGGCGCTGTGCACACCGTCCAGACGCGGCACACCGATCATCAGATGGTGCTTCTCCCCCGAGATGGCCCGGCCCGGGCGGTTGGCCGGGATATCGCGGGTCATCCGGTCGACCTGGGTCTCGTTGACATCACCGAGCCGGAACTCGACCTTCGTGCCCAGATAATCGCGGACCCGCGATTTCAGTTCGGTCCAGCGCGGGGTGGAGATGATGGTGTGTACGCCGAATGCCAGTCCCTGCCCGGCCAGGTCCTGCACCACCGGCTCCAGGTCGGGGAACTCGGCGACGAATGCCGGCCAGCCGTCGATCACCAGGAACACGTCACCGAACGGATCGTGGAACGCCGGGTGATTGGGATCCTCGCGCATCTGCCGGTACGACGCGATGGAGCCGACGCGGTACTGCTTGAACATCGCCTCGCGTTGTCGCAGAACGGCTTTCATCTCTGCGACGGCCCGGTTGACCCGGTCGGGCTCGGAGCGGGTGGCGACCCCGCCGACGTGCGGCAGGTCTTCGAGGTACATCAACCCGCCGCCACCGAGATCGATGCAGTAGAACTGCACCTGGCGCGGGGTGTGGGTGGCCGCCGCTGACAGCACCAACGTCTGCAGAAACGTCGACTTGCCGGTCTGCGGTGCCCCACCGATGGCGATGTTGCCCGCAGCGGCCGACACGTCGATCCCCCACACCTCCTGGCGGTGCCGACGGGGCTCGTCCATGATGCCCAGCCCGAATCGCAAGGGCTGGCGCTGATCACGCTCGACGAGTTCGTTGACCGGTGTGGGATCGGTCAACGGCGGCAGCCACATCTTGTAGGCCCGAACCTCACCGGTGGTCAACTGTTCGAGCACCACTTCGCGCAGGACGCGCGGCTCGGATTCTGTGGACGTCATCGTTGTGTCACTCCCGAGGCATCCATCATGGGCGCGGCCGTGAAGGGCTGGATCCGTATCTGACTGGGCACCTGGATCCGAGGCGCGGAATCCCCGTTGGTGGTGATCGCCGCGGCCGGAACATAGTTGGTCCCGGTGTAGACGCTGCGGAACTTCACCGGGTCCTCCATACCGACCCGCAGGAAGCCGACGCCGCTTTCCTTGTTGGTGATGTACTGCGCCTCCGGGGTTCCGATCACCGCCTTGGACTCCGCGGAACTGGTGGTGCGCAACGCAATTCGATAGGTGAGGTTGGGTTCCAGCTTGTCGATGCGCACGCCGCCGGTATTGAGCGACTGGGTGGCCAGCAGCAGGTGCACACGCAGCGAGCGGCCGACGCGGCAGATCCGGTCGAACAGCGCGATGAAGTCCGGGTGGTTCTGCAGCAGTTCGGCGAACTCGTCGACGACGACGAACAGCGTCGGCAGCGGGGCCAGGTCGGCACCGCGCTCGCGGTGCTTCTCGTATTCGGCCACACCGGAGAGCGCGCCGGCCGCGCCCACCTGGATACCGGCCTGGCGCAGGATGGACTGGCGGCGGTCGAGTTCACCGGAGAGCACCTCGCCCATGCGGCTGACCAGCTCCGCCTCTTCCTCCATGTTGGTGACCACCGCCGCGGTGTGGGGAAGCTTCTCCATGCCCAGGAATGTCGAGCCGCCCTTGAAGTCGGTGAGCAGCAGGTTCACCTGGTCGGGGTGGTGGGTGGCGGCCAGCGAGAGGATCAGGGTCCGGAGGAACTCCGACTTGCCGGAACCCGTCGTACCGATCAGCATCCCGTGCGGGCCGGCACCGAACTCGGCACCCTCCTTGATATCCAGGTGCATGATGTCGCCGGTCTTGAGCTCGTGGCCGAACGGGATCCGGAGCCGGTCGCGGTCGGTGTCGGCGAACATCCGCCACCGGGCGGGGGTCACCTCCTCGACCGACTGGGCACCCACCAGCTGATGCCATTCGGTGGCGACCTTCTTGTGCACCCGGGTGTTCTTGTCGATGATCGTGCCGGTGATCGACCAGCCTGCCAGCTTGCGCGCCACCCGACCCGCCGCGGTGGGCGTCATCTGGTCGGCGGTGTTGGCGACCAGCCGGAAGGTCTGGTTGGGCAATCTGTCGTCGGCGGTGCCGTCGTCGGCCAGCCGGATCCGGTAGGCCGATCCGCGGTGATTGCCGAGCGTGATGACCGTGACGCCGGCCCGGCCGTCCACGGGGAAACCGGCCTTGCCCCCGGTCAGGTCGATCACGACCACGTAGGGCCCACTTGGCGCGGCATCGGCGGTGTGCGGGCCGCGCGCGGTCAGGTCGGCCAGCCCGTCGGGCCGGGTGAACACCAGCCGCGTCGCACCCGCGGAATCGGTGTCGGTCTGATGCTGCACATGCGGCAGCCATTTGAGCCACGCCCAATCCGGATCCTCCGGATTGTCGGTCAGCACCCTGATCTGCAGCAGGTCCGGCGGATGGAACACCGCGAGATGGCAGATCATGGCGCGCAGCAGTGCCGCCGCCCGGGCACCGTCGCCGCCGACGGCGATGGTCGGGAATGTTCTCAGCTGCACCAACTTCGGGCAGTCGTGGATGAGGCCGTGGGTACGCAGGAACTTGATCAGCCACATGTGGCTGACGGGCTCCAGATGCGGTTGCGGCGCGCCGGCGGGACCCGAGAGCTCACCGCCCACAGACGGTTTGAGCAAGCGATCGACGGCGGGCTCGGATCCGACACCGATGCGGACAGCGGCATAGAAGTCGGCGTTGGTCTGGCGAGACCACTGCCGGTTGGTACCGATGATCGAGAGCAGATCCTCGGGATGCGGTGCGTGGTAGTTGAAGAAGGTGACCTGCGCGGCAGCCGAGGTGGTGACGCGGGTCCGCAGGCCCGCCAGGTAACGCAGGTACTCCTTGCGGTCGGCGTTGATCTCGGGGACGCGCTTGCCACCCGGCCCCCCACCGGCCATGAAGCCGACCGTGGCCATGATCATCATCAGCGGCATCATCAGCATGTAGGGCGAAAGCTGCCGGATGCCGGTGAAGATCATGATCGCGATCATGCCCAGCATGCCGCCACCCATGACCCACGGCAGTGCCTTCTGGATACCCGAGGGCGGAATGTCGATTCCCAGGTCATCCGGTGGGGTGATGGTGATTTCACCGGGTGTCAGCCGAGGGCCGCGCTTGATGATCGGGGTGAACTTCTTGGTGGTCATCCACCTGCTCCTTCCGGCGGCAGCGGCGATCCGGGGGCCTGGGCGGGCAGGTTGCCGCCGGGAGCGGGAGCGGGTGCACCAGCGGCCGGGGCGGCAGCACCGACGGGCGCAGCGAGTTCGCCGTTGACCTTTCGGGGGTTCGGACTCGGGGGCAGGGTGTCATGCTCCAGCAGCGCGGCCTGCTTGGACAGCACCGGGCCGTCGATGAGCCAGCTGACCACCTGCCACGGCGCCGTGAGCGGACCGTGGAGCCCCAGCGATGAGGCGGTGTCCTCGTTGGGCAGCCCGTAGCGCACACCCTGCGGGTCGACGTAATAGAGGCTTTCGCCGTACCGCGGATCCGGTGACTGCAGCCTGATGTATTGGCCGCCGTCGATGTACACGGTGGCATTTCCAGAGATCTGGTCGATCCCACTGTTCATCCGACTGGGGGGCACGGGCAGGTGCCTGCCGCTGATCACGGTCTGGCGTGGTCCCTGGTCGCCCGGATCGCGCTGCCACGACCAGCACAGCGTCGGCGCATCCGCGCGCAGCCGGATGTCCATCGGCTCGTCGGGCAGCGGCGAGACGAACACCTGCTCGGGGATGCTGGCGACATCGCTGGCCTCCACCGACGGCGGGGTGATCAGCCCGAAGGAGTTCGTGGCGCGCAACGCCGCCGACGTGGTCCCGTTGACCTTGGCGACACCGTCGGACAGCACGACATACCGCTGTTCGACATCGTTGTTCAGGGTCCGGAAGACCGATCCGATCACCAGATTGGGTGCCAGCCCGAGGGTGTTCGGCGCGCCCGCACCCGGCACCGCGGGCAGCTTCAGCGGCCCGACGTTGGGCAGGGCGTTGAACAGTGCCTCCGAGATCGGGGTGGCCCGCGCGGTGACCGGGATGCCGACGGCGGAGGTCACCGCCCGGTCGGCCATATCGATGGCGTGCCTGCCATCGGCGGTCACCAGCCACGTCAGGTTCTGATAGGTGACCAGCACACCCTGGTTCGGACGCAACGGACCCACCGAGGCGTCGATGGCCAATGGCATCACCAACGCCGACGTCTGCACCTGGGGGGCGACGCTCTCGGGCTTGATGACGTTGTCGCACAGCGACCATGTCGAGGTCGGCGCGCCCACCGGGGTGGCGTACGGGGCACCGGGAATGCCGATCGGCTGACCCTTGGTCATCCGGTTGAGCTCCTCGGACTTGACCGCCGACGGCGTGGCGGCGTTACCGAGGACCAACCGTGCGGAGGTCAGGTTGTAGACCGGCCGGATGCTGTCGGATCCGGGCACCATGACGTAGAGCTGGTTGGTGGTGCGATCGACCAACAGCGTGTCCGAGCCGCGTTTGCCCAGCGGTTTGAAGTACGCCAGCAGCGCGGCCCCGATGCAGATGACGACCGCGATGACGACACCGCACATCACCGCGCGGCTGTAGAACTGCAGCGGGTCGTCGAACATCCGGGTGTCGCGGCGCACGATCGCGTGCTCGACACGACGCAAGAGGAAGCGCCAGCCGCTGACCTGGACCTTTGTGGTGAGCCGGAATCCTGCCATGGGTTATCCGATGTTCAGCCTGGCGTGCACGGCATCGATCGCGGCGGCCATGTCCTCACCGCTGATCTCACTGAGCTGTTCCACACCGAGGTTCTCGAAGTCCAGCGACCGGGCCAGCCGCATGTCCCGGCTCTGCTCACCCGCCTCCACCAATTGTCGTGCGTACCGGCCGTTTCCGGCGATGTCGAGTGCGGGTTTTCCGCCCAGCGAACGGTCACCCAGCAGCGTCGCGGCATCGAGCACCCGCTTGGCCGCCTCCTCGCTGAGCCTGGAGTCGTTGGCCTCGGCGATCACCTTGGCGATGTCGACGATCTCGTCGGGGGCATAGGAGTCGAACTCGATCCGGGTGGAGAACCGGGACCGCAGGCCGTCGTTGGTCTCGAGCAACCGGTCGATGTCATTGCTGTACCCGGCGATGATCACCACCAGCCGGTCGCGATCGTTCTCCATCCGCGCCAGCAGGGTGTCCAACGCCTCGGTACCGAAGGGGTCGGTACGGCCGTCGCGTTCCTGGACCAGGGTGTAGGCCTCGTCGATGAACAGCACGCCGCCGAGGGCGCGGTCGATGGTACGCGAGGTCTTCACCGAGGACTGTCCCTCGTACTCGGCCACGAAATCCTTGCGCGAGGTCTCCACCAGCTTGGGCTCGGGGATCACGCCGAGGCCGGCGAGGATATTGGCGACCACCCTGGCGATGGTGGTCTTGCCGGTACCGGGCGGTCCGGTGAAGATCATGTGCTTGGACTGCTGGGCCACCTTCATCCCGCGCGCCGCGCGGATCTTGGCCATCTGCGTTGCCGCACGGTACTTCTCGATCTGCTCCTTGACCCGGCTGAGTCCGATCTGGCGGTCCAGTTCGGCCTGCGCATCGGCCAGCAGCTTCTCCCGCCCGGAGGTGTCGGCCACGACGCTGCCCGGATCCCACGGATCGGTGCGCTGGGCGATCTTCTCGGCGGTGGTGGTGACCAGGCGGTAGGACGGATCACGCAGTGCGGCGGTCACCTTCGGCGAGGGATGGGTGGCCTGCAGCCATTCCAGCAGCGCCATGGCCGCATCCTCGTTGCCCTGGCTGCGGCGCGCCATCGCCAGGTACCAGGCGATGGCCTGGGCGCAGGCCTCACCCGCCGGAGACGAGTTGGATTCGGTGAGACGCCGTTCGGCCTCGGTGAACAGACCGAGATTGGTGGCGGCCACGCCGTGCGCCACACCGGCCGCGGCGGCCAGGAACTTGTCCGGCCAGCTCCCGGCGGAGCGCACCTCGTCGATGACATCCGTCCAGCGCTCGGCCGCGCCGTAGATGACCGCGCGAATCCAGGACACCAGGTACTCGCCGCCCATCGCCGGGGCGTCGTCGAGCGCCTCCATGGCGTCGGCGTGGTTGCCCTCGGCAGCCTCCCGCACGGCGAATGCCATCGTGATCGCCAGCGGTGAGTTGACCGGGTAGGTGATGTCGCCGAACATGCCGCCGATGGGGATGCGCGCCCCCACGCTGTTCATCGATATCTCGGCAGCACCGGCCAGTTGCCCGAAGTTGTTCCGCGAGAACCAGGCTCGGAACAGCGTCGCCCGGTCGGAGTCACCGCACCGGATCCGGCCCACCCACGCGTCGCACGCCGTCTCGTCCGCCGCGGTGATTTCGGTGAACAGTTCCAGGGAGCGAGCAGGAGCGCTGGGCAGCATGCCGACCGCCGATCCGAACAGGGCTACCAGGTGATCACTCATGCTCACCTGCATACCTGGTCGCAAAGATCTGTGCCCGGGCGGCATCGGCCTGCTCCGGGGAGGGCAGACCGACGCTGCGGGTCAAAAACTCCCTGGTGTCTGCTGCGTCGTGGCCGTGGTCCTGCATTCCTTCGAGCACGTAGGAGAACTGCGCGGAGCGAGCCTGCTGGTTGGCAAGGTCGGCGATGACGACGATCTCGGCGGCCAGTTGGGCCTCCGAATCGGCCTCGGTGGTCGCCTCCGGCGACAGTTCGATGCGGTGGATACGACCGTCGAGCAGTGCCGAGACGGTGACGGTGCCAGGCGGGTTGGTCACCGTGAACAACGGCTCGCCCACCGATTGCTCGGGTGCACCGAAGTCCACTCCGAAGGCGTCGAGTTCGGGGTCCGGGTGCGGTGCGGGGACCTCGAAGATGTCGTCGAACGCGGCGAGGCCGCCACCGATGTCCACGCCGTCCTCGGTATCGACCTCGTCGTCATCGTCAAAGGGCTGGTTGCCCATCATGAAGGTGCTCAGTCTCCGTCGTCGTAGTAGGTCGGCTCGGCCTTGGCCTCGAACCAGGCCCCGGCGGGCAGGAAGGACATCAGTCCGTCCAGCGCGCGCTGCAGGTTGTCCTGGGTGCCGGCCAGGAAGCTCCCGTAGAGCTCGCCGTTGACCTTGCGTGGGATCGACACGATGCGGCCCAGCGGCGAATCCAGTACGCCGGCAGCGACATCGGCCTGGGTGTACGTGCCCCCGGAGTGCCGCTCGGCGGCGGTGATCTCCACCCAGCTGTTCGGGTTGGCCGTCGCGTCGGCGTAGGTGCGCGCCGAGGCCGGCGAGATCCCGAACTGGGACAGCTGGTTGGGCGTGCGCGATTCGGCCAACCGGGCGGTGACCCCGGTCATCGGCTCGACATCCGCCGGCTCGGCGGGGCCGAGCACCGCGGTGACCATTCCGGCCAATCCGACCTGCGGCGCCACCCGCTGCAAAACCAGCAAGTCACCGTCGCGTGCGGCGATGACATGTCGATCACCCTTGCGGCACACCACGAACCGGACCATCTTGCCGCCGACATCGCGTCGCCACCATCGGCATTCCAGGGTCCGATCGGGTCGCGACAGGGTGTCGGACATCGCCGCGACCTCGGGATGCGGTGCGCCGAACGCGTCGAGCACGCCCTGCTCGGTGAGATCGCGGGCAACCTGGTCCCAGACCTTCTCCCGCAGGTCGGGCTGGGGGATGTTGGGCCGGATACCCAGGGCGGGCGGGAACTCCTCGAGCTGTAGCCGATCGGCGATGACGAGCATGCCGTCGATCGTGACCTCGACGGCGACCACGTCGTCATAGTGCGTGGGTTCACCGTGTCCGGCGAAAGAACTGGTCATCGGCTACATCCCCCTCCCCCTCGGAGAACCATCGTCGCGTCGTGACGGCCCGCGCGCACCGAATCCGGCGGATTTCGCGTGAAAACCGGCCCGGCGCGTGTTTGCCCACCCGACCCTAGCAGCGCCCGGAGTACCCCAGATGCACGAATTCGGGCAGGCCACGCGCGGTGCCACGGGCTGCCGCCACGGGTCGGATCACCTCGGCGATGCCGGGCGGTGGTCGATACTGGAGGAGACATCGAACGAGGAGATCGCCTTGACCGACCGCGATGACACATCGCGCGGACAGGCCGGTGACAGTGCGGAGACCGGCCCCATCCCCACGCAGCGTCAGGTTCCGCCGCCATGGCCGCCGCAGGCACGCCCCGCCCCGCCGGCGGCCAGTTCCCACCGGCCGCCCTACCCGCCGCAATCGTGGCCCGCGCAGCACGCTCCGCCGCCCGCCCCACCGAGCTCCTACGCCGAACGGATTCCGGTGGCAGAGCTGGTTCCGACCAGCAAGCCGGCGCCGGGACGCGGCTGGCGGCGGCTGGTCTTGCGCGCGTCGTTCGGACTGATCAACCTCGGGCCGTCACCGGCGGAGGTCCGCGAGGCCGAACTGGAGGCCAGGATCCGCGGTGTGCTGCGCGGGCACTACAAGATCGGCGTGCTGGGCAAGGGCGGCGTCGGTAAGACGACGGTGTCGGCCAGCGTGGGCTCGGTGCTGGCCGAACTGCGCCAGGACGACCGGGTGGTGGCCATCGACGCGGACACGGCGTTCGGCAAGCTCGGCAGTCGGGTGGATCCCCGGGCCGTCGGTTCCTACTGGGAGCTTGCTGCCGACGAACATCTGGAGACCTTCGCCGATATCCGCGGCCGAGTGGGCCACAATGCCGCGGGCCTCTTCGTCCTGGCCGGCGAGGCGACACCGGCAAGGCGACGGGTTCTCGATCCGGCGATCTATCGGGAGGCCACGTCCCGGCTGGACCGGCACTTCTCCATCTCGATCATCGACTGCAGTTCCACCATGGACAGTCCGGTGACCCAGGAGGCCCTTCGCGATCTGGACGCCCTGATCGTGGTGTCCTCGCCGTGGGTCGACGGCGCCGCGGCGGCGGGCCAGACGATGGATTGGCTGGCCGCGCGGGGGCTGACCGGACTGTTGCAGCGCACGGTGGTGGTGCTCAACGATTCCGACGGTCATGCCGACAAACGGACGCGCACCATCCTGGCCCAGCAGTTCGCCGGGCAGGGCCAAGCGGTGGTGGAGGTCCCCTTCGACCATCAGCTGCGTCCCGGTGGGGTCATCGCAGGCACCGCCACGATGTCCGCGCCGACTCGGCGCAAGTTCGTCGAGATCGCCGCCGCACTGGCCGCGCACTTTCCCACCAGCGACGATCGCCACCGCGAGCGTTTCTGAAAGCGGGCTCGGCTCAGTCGATCTGGGCCATCAGCGCTTCGATGGCCGCGACCTCGGCCTCGGTCGGCGGCCGCTCCGCCTCGGTCCCCACGATGGCGTCATCGGAAACACCTGCGGCCATCGCGGTCTCACCGACGGTCAGGTTGGCCCGACGCCGTGCGGCGTACAGCCGCTGGCCAAGCGTCGCCGACGGGGCCTCGGCGGCCCGCAAGGTCAGTTCGTCGATGCGGCTGCGCACCCCGCTCAACGCCCTGATGAGCTCGGGCGTCAACTGGATGCGCGCCGCCCTCGCCGCGACCGCCTCGAGCTGACGCAGGTCGGCCAGGATCGCGGTGGCTCGTCCGGTGAACCCGGGGTCGGTGACCGGCGGTAGCGCCTCGATGCTGCCGGCGAAGGTGTTCGCGGCCGCGACGACGGCCTGGGCGATCAACGGCAGCTCGTCGTCGGCGGCGGGGGGCTGCGGGCGCGCCGGCGGCGCCGGGGTGGCGGGCTCACCCCGGCGAATCCGTTCGATGGTGCCCGGCGGCCATTGCAGGACGGACTCCAACTTGGCACGGGTTGCCAGCCGCGGCCAGCTGCGTCCCTTCTCGAACGCGATCAGTGCACCGGCGTTGATGACACCATCGGCAGCGAGACGGCGTTGGCTGACGTTCAGTTCGCGACGACGGGCGGCCGCGGCTGCCCCCGCCCGGACCATGCCGGGGTCATCGGCAGGCTCGCCGTTCCCGGTCTCGACCACGCCATGTCCCTTCTGGTCCCCGAACTGGGTGGGCCGATCGTAGCCAAAGCCGTAGCACTGCTATGGCTCGGGGTATAGATATCGGCGCTCTCGCGCTACCGTACCGAATCAACGCGACAGTTCGACCGTTGCACCTTGTTTCTGGCGATTTCCTCAAAAAACGCCTCTAGCTGTCAGTTTGTGCGCTAACGCGGTATGCGAGCCGTGAACCGCTGCAGCTTCCACTCGACTAACTGTTGCATCGCTACGGTTTGTGCTCTAGATTCGTCGGCATCGCGGCACTCCTGCCGCCGCCGCACGAGGAGACACCATGAACGCACTGGGCCTGGACGGACTGCCGGTGGGCGAATGCACCCGCGATCCGGAACGCTGGACCATCACCGCCGACGAGGACGCCAAGACGATCTGCCGGATGTGCCCACGCCGGTGGGCGTGCGCGCGCGAGGCCTGTGAGCTTCCGCGCGCCGAAGGATTGTGGGCCGGAATCGTCATCCCCGAAGCAGGCCGCGGCCGCACGTTCGCGCTCAAGCAACTGCGCTCACTGGCCGAGCGCAACGGTTACCCGGTGCGGGCACGTCGACTCTTCCTCGAGTCGGCCTGAGACGGGCCGTTCCCGCTGCCGTCGACGAGGGGCAGGCAGCGGGAGCGGCACCCGACAGGCGGCCGGCGGAATACCGCGCCGCACCGATCGGTTGATCTGTTCCGACGGTGCCGGACATGCCCCGGGTACCACTGAAATATCGTCGCTTCGAGCGACCACTTGCCGAGAGGCGACATGCCGGCACCGTCCCCGAACCATCGCTAGGCTTGGCCCGATGAGCAATGCCGATCCCGCTCCCGACGAAGTGGCCTGCCGCCCTTCCTCATTCGCGGGCGTCCTGCAGGCTCGCGAAGTCCCTCTCGGCGGGCCGCGGGCCATGACGGTACGCCGCACCCTGCCCGCACGCGAACGCTCGATGATCGGCGCCTGGTGCTTCGCCGACCACTACGGACCCCAGGACATCCGAACCTCCGCCGGAATGGACGTACCCCCACATCCACATACCGGATTGCAGACCGTCAGTTGGCTTTTCGACGGTGAGATCGAGCATCGTGACAGCAACGGTGTGCACGCGGCGGTGCGGCCAGGAGAGCTCAATCTGATGACGGCCGGTGCCGGCATCTGCCATTCCGAGGTAGCCACACCCGAAACCACGACCCTGCACGGCGTCCAGCTGTGGGTCGCCCTGCCCGACAGCGACCGGCACACCGCACGGGACTTCGCCCACCACGTACCCGAACCACGCACGATCGATGGCGCGACGGTGCGGGTCTTTCTCGGCGAGCTCGCCGGCGACCGCTCGCCGGTGCACACCTTCACCCCACTGCTGGGTGCGCAGGTGGACATCGCGCCTCGGGCGTCGGTCAGCCTGGCCGTCGACCCGTCCTTCGAACACGGCGTGCTGCTCGACGAGGGCGCCGTCGACGTAGATCAGACCGCCCTGCGCCGAGCCGACCTGGCCTATCGGTCCCCCGGCAGCGATCGGCTGCAGATCGTCAATCGCGGCGAGCAGCCGGCCCGGGTGATGCTGCTCGGCGGGCCACCGTTCGGCGAGGCACTGCTGATGTGGTGGAACTTCGTCGGCCGCAGCCACGACGAGATCGTGGCCTATCGGCAGGCGTGGCAGGACCGATCCGATCAGTTCGGTGAGGTCGTCGGCTATCGCGGCGCCGTCGACCGACTGCCTGCGCCCGGTATGCCCGGCACTAGGCTCAAACCCCGTGAGCGCTGAACAGCAGGCGGCCGTGGTGACCCCCGGTGACCACCGCTTCACCATCGCACTGGACGGGCGGCAGGTCGGTCTCATCGACTTCCACGATCGCGACGGGGTCCGGGTGTTCACCCACACCGAGATCGATCCCGCGTTCGGCGGCCGGGGCCTGGGCACCCAACTGGTCGCCGAGACCGTCGCGGCCACCCGCGCAGCGGGTTTACAGATCGAGTCCCACTGCTCGATGGTCACCGCGTACCTGGCCAAGAATCCCTAGCGTCCGTGCCGAACTCCCGGCCCGTCGCCTATTTCATCGCCGAGGGTGACCGCTACACACCCACCAGCATCGCCCGCGGCCCCTGGGGCCAGACCATAAGCGGCAACATACTCGGTGGCCTGCTCGGTTTCGTGGTCGACCGCGACCACAGTCAGCCGGATTTCCAACCCGCACGGCTGACCGTCGACCTCTTCCGGCCGGCGGCGCTGGCCCCGCTCACCGTCAGCACGACCACCGTGCGGGCCGGGCGGCGGATCATCGTGATCGACGCGACCGCGCTGCAGGACGGTCAGCCGGTGGCCCGCGCCAGCGTGCTCTACCTACGCCGGGGGCAGGCACCGCGCACGGATATCTGGACCCACCCGGTCGACATGCCCGTCCCGCCGGATCCGGGCGGTCCGGGTACCGGCGCGCCCATGCAGGTGATCGCGTACGGCGCGGGCACCAGTTCCGATCTGAGCGCCTGGGCGCACCGCGGCCCGAAACACGTCTGGTTGCGCACCAACACCGCGCTGGTCGACGGTCAGCCCATGACACCGTTCGCCCACGCGGCGATCGCAGGCGATGTGGTCAGCTCACTGACGCACTTCGGTCCCGACGGCCTGCTCTACATCAATGCCGATTACACGTTGACACTCAGCCGGTTACCGGAAGGCCCCGATATCGGGCTCAGCGCGCTGACCCACTACGCGGACGCCGGGGTGGCCACCGGGACGGCGACGCTGTTCGACCGAGCGGGCCCGATCGGCAGCGGGATCGCCACCGCGCTGGTCAGCCCGGGGTTCGCGCCACCGCCGGTCTAACCCAGGTACTGAGCGGTGCTGCCGCCCAACGGAACTGCGGGCATGCCGAGCTTGCGGTGATCCCAGCTGCGGATGCGCCCGGGCACCACCCGGACACATACCCGGTTGTTCATCATCTGCTCGACGAACGGTTTGACGTCCTCGGAGTACGGCCCGGTGTAGCGCTCCCACACGCTGATCCCCACGCGCATGTTGGTCTCCGGGTCGTCGATGATCTCCGCGGTCCCGTCGATCGACACACCGCGCAGGGTGTCGTAGGTGTGACCGTCCTCGATCATCACGGTGATGGTGGGGTCGCGCCGCAGGTTGACCGCCTTCTGCGATTTGGCCTTGGTCTCGAACCAGATCTCCCCGTCCAGGACGGCGTACCACATGGCCACCAGATGCGGACGGCCGTTGGGCAACACCGTGGCCATGGTGGCGGTGCGACTGTGATCGATGAACTCGGCGATCTCCTCATCGGACATCACGATCTTGGAGCGCTGATTGATTCCCATCACCAATCCTTATCAGGTGCTCACAGGGCTGTCCGGCACCGGGATCCCCCGGTGTTCGCGGTGCCGTCGCCACCGACCGCGGTACCCGCTAGCCTTCGGAGGCATGAGCGCAGGCCTTTTCGGACTCCTCGACGACGTCGCCGCCCTGGCCCGCCTTGCCGCCGCATCGGTCGACGATATCGGTGCCGCCGCCGGGCGGGCCACGGCAAAGGCGGCGGGCGTCGTCATCGACGACACCGCGGTGACACCGCAGTACGTGCAGGGAATCACCGCCGACCGCGAGTTGCCGATGATCAAGCGCATCGCCATCGGGTCGCTGCGCAACAAGCTGGTGTTCATCCTGCCCGCCGCGCTGCTGCTCAGCATCTTCGCGCCGTGGGCACTTCCCTACCTGCTGATGGCCGGGGCGACGTTCCTGTGCTTCGAAGGCGCCGAGAAGGTGTGGGGCTGGATCTCCGGTGGTGACGGGCACGCCGCACCGGCGGCGGTGGCCGGTGAGGATGTCGAGAAGACGATGACGTCCGGGGCCATCCGCACCGACTTCATCCTGTCCGCCGAGATCATGGTCATCGCACTCAACGAGGTGGCCGAGCAGACGTTCTGGCTGCGGCTCGCCAGCCTGGTGATCGTGGCGATCGTGATCACCGCGGCGGTGTACGGCGTCGTTGCGCTGATCGTGAAGATGGACGACGCGGGATTGGCGCTGGCACAACGCAGCTCGGCTTTCGCGCAGAAGATGGGACGCGGGTTGGTCGCCGCGATGCCCAAGGTGCTCTCCACACTGTCCATCGTCGGGACGGTGGCCATGCTGTGGGTCGGCGGTCACATCCTGCTGGCGCAGAGCTACGAGGCCGGGTTGCGGCCGCCGTACGAGTTGGTCCACGACGCCGAACACTGGACCGCGCACGCCGTCGGCGTGTTCGAGGGCGGGGTGGCCTGGTTGGTCAACACCGGGATTTCGGCGGTGGTCGGGTTGCTGATCGGCGCCGTGGTCGCGCTGATCGTGCACGTGCTGCCGTTGGGCAAGAAGAAGGCCGCCGCGCACTAGCCGGCCTTTCGCGCCGAATCTGGACAAGATTGCGAGAATTCGGGCATTCTGCGGCAACTTCTTCAGGTTCGGCGCACAGAATGCCCGCAAAACCACGACCAGGCCGGTTCCCGAAGGAACCGGCCTGGATCGAGGGCTGCAGATTGGTTCAGGTCCGCCTAGAACAGATCGGCATTGGCCACCTTGGTCCATGCGGCGACGAAGTCCTCGACGAACTTCTGCTTGGCCTCGTCCTCGGCGTACACCTCGGCGAAGGCCCGCAACTGGGAGTTCGACCCGAACAGCAGATCGACCCGGCTGGCGGTGAACTTCTCGGCCCCGCTGGCACGATCGGTACCGACATAGGTGCCGTCATCGGCAGGCGAGGGCGCCCACTTGGTGCCCATGTCGAGCAGGTTGACGAAGAAGTCGTTCGTCAGCGCGCCCGGGTTCTCGGTGAACACACCGAGCTTGGTGCCACCGAAGTTGGTGTCCAGCACCCGCAGTCCGCCGATCAGGACGGTCATCTCGGGAGCCGACAGACCCAGCAGATTGGCCTTGTCGATCAGCTGGTACTCCGCGGGCAGCGGCAGGCCCTTGCCCACATAGTTGCGGAAACCGTCGGCCTTGGGCTCCAGGTAGGCGAACGACTCGACGTCGGTCTGCTCCTGGGTGGCATCGCCACGACCTGAGGTGAACGGCACCGCGACATCGAAGCCGGCCGCCTTGATGGCCTTCTCCAATCCCACGACGCCACCGAGGACCACAAGGTCGGCGAAGGAGACATCGACTCCGGCCGAGCCCTGGATCTCCTCGAGCTTGGCGATCACCGGCGTCAGTTCGTCGGTTTCGTTGGATTCCCAGCCGATCTGCGGCTGCAACCGGATGCGGCCACCGTTGGCGCCACCGCGCATATCGCTGTTGCGGTAGGACGCCGCGGCCTTCCATGCCGTCGAGACGAGCTGGGAGACAGTCAGACCCGAATCGGCGATCGCCGTCTTGAGCTTCGCCACGTCGGCATCCGAGAGCGGGGTACCCGCCGGTACGACGTCCTGCCACAACCACGTCTGCTGGGGAACCAGCGGCCCCAGGTAGCGGCTCACCGGCCCCATATCGCGGTGCAGCAGCTTGAACCAGGCCTTGGCGAATTCCTCGGCCAGCTCCTCGGGGTGATCCAGCCAACGCCGGGTGATCTTCTCGAAGCCCGGATCCATCCGCATCGTCAGGTCGGTGGTCAGCATGCCCGGGTGGGTGCGGCCGCTGCCCTGGGCCATCGGCACCGAGTTGGCCCAACCGCCGTCCTTGGGCTGCCACTGGAAGGCACCGGCGGGGCTCTTCACGAGTTCCCATTCGTTGCCGTACAGGATCTCCAGGAAGCTGTTGTCCCACTTGGTCGGGGTGTGCGTCCAGGTCACCTCGAGACCACTGCTGACGGTCTCGTTGCCGACGCCGGAGTTGGCCCAGCCGAGGCCCTGGCTCTCCAGCGGTGCGGCCTCGGGCTCGGGGCCGTTCTCGACCTCGGTGGCGCCGTGGGTCTTACCGAAGGTGTGGCCACCGACGATCAGCGCCGCGGTCTCCACATCGTTCATCGCCATCCGGCCGAAGGTCTCACGGATATCGGTTGCCGCCGCGAGCGGATCCGGGTTGCCTTCCGGCCCTTCGGGGTTGACGTAGATCAGGCCCATGTGGCTGGCACCCAGCGGGTTCTCCAGCTTGGTGCGGTCACCGTTGGCGCCCGCGTAACGCTCCTGACTGCCCAGCCACTCGTGCTCGGCGCCCCAGTACACGTCCTCCTCGGGCTCCCAGTAGTCCGGCCTGCCGAACGCGAAGCCCGCGGTGGTGAAGCCCATCTTCTCCAGTGCCCGGTTACCGGCGAACACCAGCAGATCCGACCAGGACAGCTGCTTGCCGTACTTCTTCTTGACCGGCCACAGCAACCGGCGCGCCTTGTCCAGGCTGACATTGTCGGGCCAGCTGTTGAGCGGGGCGAACCGCTGCATGCCCTTACCGCCGCCGCCGCGTCCGTCGGCGACCCGGTAGGTGCCGGCGGCGTGCCAGGTCATCCGGACGAAGAATGGACCGTAGTGCCCGAAGTCGGCGGGCCACCAGTCCTGCGAGTCGGTCATCACGGCGTCGACATCGGCGGTCAGCGCCGCGACGTCCAGGTTCTGCACGGCCTCGCGGTAATCGAATCCGGGATGCGGGTTGATGACCTCGGGATCCTTCTGCAGGATCTTCAGGTTGACCGCGTTCGGCCACCAGTCACGGTTGCTGCCACCCTCGACCGGCGGCTTGATGACCATCGGGCACTTCGCCTCTGTGGGTTCGGTCTGCGCTTCACCGATCGGGGGACTTGTCTCGGGCACGTGGTGGATCCTTTCCGGGGCTGTCGGACTGGTTTCTTACTTCGAGCCGACGTGCGGCTGAAGTTCTTGTGCGGTAATGCAATCGGGGCACAGGCCCCAGTAGATGACCTCGGCCTCGTCGATCGTGAACCCGTGGTCGTCTGCCGCGGTGAGACAGGGAGCCTCACCCACGGCGCACTCGACGTCGGCGATGACACCGCATGAGCGGCACACGACGTGGTGGTGGTTGTCGCCGACTCTGGACTCATAGCGCGCCACCGAACCCGTGGGCTGGATGCGGCGCAGCAGGCCGGCTGCGGTCAACGCGTTGAGCGAGTCGTAGACGGTCTGATGCGAGACATCGGCGAGCTCGGCGCGCACCGCCCGGATCACCGTATCGGTGTCGGCGTGCGGATGCCGGTGCACCGCACCTAGCACCGCGATACGCGGGCGCGTCACTCGAAGCGATGCGCCCCGCAGCATCTGCTGGAAGTCCTGCGCGGTCGGCACACGACGAGTCTGGACCCTTTTCTGGAATTAGTCAAGATAAGGATTCGGGTCGGTAGACCTCAGTTGGGATCGGCCGCCGTGGTCGCGATGTCGTCGCCGAACCACTTCTTCTTGATGAGGTTGTAGGTGCCGTCCTCACGCATCTGGAACAGCATCTGGTTGACCGGCTTGCGCAGCGGACTGTCCAATCCCATCACGAAACCCTGATCCTCGTCGTGGAATACGGGACCTGCCATCACCGCGACACCCTCACCGCGGTGGGCCACGTAGTAGCGCAGCGTCGGCGCGTCGAAGACGACCGCGTCATAACCCTCCTCGCGCAACAGGTGATACGACTCCTCGATGGTGTCGGTGAGGGTGGCGTCGATACCCATGTCCCGCAGATACTCCGCGGCGGTTGTGCCGCCTACGGTCGCGACGGACTTGTCGTAGAGATCGGCAGGTCCGGCGATCTTGGCGTCCAGTTTCGCGACGGTGAGGCTGGCACTCAGGTTCGCCGAGTAGAACGATATGAAGACGATCCCGGCGAACCCCCACAGGATCGCCAACGCCTGCGTGACGGTGCGCGTCGCCGTCGTCGCGTTCTTGCCCACCAGCGATCCGATACCCCAACCGAATGCCTGGAAGATTCCCGGCAGATACGCCCGCGCGATCACCGGTTCGGGACTGCGACGCTCGATCAGCCAATAGATGTGTGCCGGTACGACGCTGACGACGATCGCGGCACTGAGCCAGATCAGCATGGTGCGCGACAGCAGCAGGTCCAGATATCCCCCGAGGCCCGGTATCGAGGGCCGGGTGTCGTGTACCGGAACGATGATCTGCAGGCCGGCATCCAGCGTGGGATGGGAGAAGTCGAACGTGCGCTCGCGATCCGCAGTCAACGAGATGCCGCCGATCGCGACATCGGCCTGTCCGGACGCGACCGCCGACAGTTGACCCCCGACGCTGCCGACATCGACGTACTCGGTGGACCACCCGAGACGTTTGGCGATGTCATTCCACAGCTCGATGCTGAACCCGGTCAGGTCCCCGTTGCCGGTCCGCATCACGAACGGCTCGAGAGTGTGCACCGCGACGGTGGTCGATCGCGGTTCGGGTTCCTGGTCCGGGATCGGTTCGGCGACAGTCGGTGCGGCGGCCAACAGCGCCGCGCCGGCCAGTACCAACAGCCATGCGGCCAGACGTGGTATCCGGCCCCGGGCGGTTGGCGATGTCGGTTGGTCTGGTGCGCTCGGCATCGTTGGTCTCGCAGTCCGGGCCGCCGGGCCCCTCGTCATCGTCACGTGCGCCAGCGCAGAATCTGGCAACGGGCTGAACCGTGCAGCCCAGCGCCGTTCGACCATACCCCGGCCACGATGGGGCTCCCGGATCGCCGACCAGGCCCCACTAGGGTGTGCAGCATGGCTCTTCGACATGTCGTGCGGATTCTCGTATTGCTTTTCTCGACAATCGCATTGGCCATACCCGCGGCAGCGCAGCCGGTCGCACCGAACTGGTCGGGCTTGGATGCCCGTTTATACGCAGGACCGATCCCCGCCGCGGGCAACGTGATCGAGACCGTCGAGCTGGCCCCCGAACTGTCCCTGACCGGCGCGGGAACCGCGTACCGGATTTTGTACTCCACCACCGATCAGCACGGCGCTCCCGCCGTGAGCACCGCGGCGGTGTTCGTCCCGCACAGCCCGGCCCCGGCGGGCGGCTACCCGGTGATCGCGTGGGCGCACGGCACCGTCGGGCTCGGTGACGACTGCACCCCGTCGGCGCTGCCACGCACGCCGCGCGACAACGAGTACCTATCGCACTGGTTGGACCAGGGTTACGTCGTGGTGGCCAGCGACTACGCCGGTCTCGGAACGCCCGGGTTGATGAGCTACCTCAACAGCGTGACCACCGCCCACGGCGTCATCGACTCGGTCGTCGCCGCGCACAAGATGCCGCTGTCACTCTCGCCCAAGTGGGCGATCGTCGGACAGTCCCAGGGTGGTGGCGCGGCGGTGGCCAGCGCCCGGTGGGCCACCGAGTTCAGTGCCGGTAGCGGGCTGGATTATCGGGGCGTCGTCGCCACCGGGACACCGGCCAACATCCAGAAGTTCGTGGCGCAGGCCGGCCCCGACCTGCAACTGCCCGAACTCGGCCCGGTCGCCAACGCGTACACCGCCTATATCCTCGCAGCCCTGCGCGAGGCGCGGCCCGACCTGGACGTCAACAGCGTGCTGTCGCCGGCCGGCCGTCAGGCGGCCGAGCGGGCGCAGACGGTATGTGTGCACCCGCTGACCGATGAATTGGCCCACCTGAGTCCCGCCGCCATGTTCACCAAGCCGCTGCTGAGCATTCCTGGCATCGAGGACGCGCTCAACGAGTTCATGGGAACCCCGGTCACCGGTTATGACCGGCCGATCTTCCTTGGCGTGGGTCTGCTCGATCGCGATGTGCCGCCGGCCTCGACGCTGGCGTTCTACGACCAGCTGGTGGCCAACAATCAGAACGTCGAGTTGAAGGTGTACCCCGAGGAGGACCACAGCGGAACGGTGCTGGCCTCGCTGGCGGATTCGACCCCGTTCCTGCGCAACGCTTTCGGGATCTGAGTCTGATCAGGTGCGGCGGGGCTCTATGAGTACGGCGAATCCGTCGAGGATTCTGGCGAGCCCGAAATCGTAGGCGTGCCCAGCGTCGTAGGCGCTGTGGTGTGTCTGCCCGGCCGCCGCGCCGACCCGGACGGCCAGCGGGTAACGCTCGGCGTCGAGGACGCCTTCCAACAGCGGACCGACCCGCTGCCACCACTGGTCGTCGGATTCACCGCTGTCCTCGGCTGCGGCGCGGGACGCGGTCGCGATCCGCGATACCGAGTCGACGAAGCCGAGTAGGTGGGTCAGGGCCGCGTCCATCTCCAGATCGGTCAGACCGAGGCCGTCGAAGGCGCTCAATTCGTGTTCGTATTTGGCCATCATCCCCGGGCCGAGCGGCGGCCGGGTGGTGGGTAGACCGACGACCCATCGGTGGCGGGCCAGCATCGCCCGATTCTCGTCCGCGATGGCCGAAACCTTTTCTCGCCAAGACATTCCGGTGAGGTCGGTGCGCGGCATCTGTTGGTAGACGGCATCGAGCATCAGGTCCAGCAGCTCGGCCTTGCCCGGTACGTAGGTGTAGATGGCCATCGGCGCCGCGCCCAGCGCGCCGGCCACCGCGCGGATCGTCAACTGGCCCAGCCCCTGCTCGTCGGCGATCCCGATGGCGGCCTCCACCACCTGATCGACGGTCATGCGCTGTCGTGGACCACGCATCGGCTTGCCCGAGGACCGGCGCCACAGCAACTCGAGGGTGCGCACCGGGTCTCCGGCGCTGGAGCGCACCTTGTCGCTGGGCAATGGCCGACCCACCTTTCGCTGTCCGTCGATCGTAGACGGCCGCGAGATATCTCCGTACTGTGTACGACGTACGCTGTACGCTGTTAAACGACCGAGGAGAGCTCATGACCGCGCCCAGCACCGGCAACACCGCATCGACGGGTTACACCCCGAGTCCCACCGACGTCGCCGGTGTCCTGGCCTGGTTCGAGAATTTCGATGCCCTTGCCGTGGCCAAGGATGTCGAGGCAATGGCCGATCAGGCGATGTTCCCCCTCAACGAGGTCAGCGACGGCAAGGCCGAGTCCTATGACCGCGCCCGCTACATCGCACAGATGACCTCCGAGCTCGGTGGCTCAGAACAGGTCGACATGGTCTCGGTCCGCACACCGACCTTCCTGAACGAGAATCTGGTCTTCGTCGTCACCGACGCCACGATCACGGTGGGCGATTCCAGCCAGCAGGTGCGTTACGGCGACCTGCTGGTGAAATGTGCGGGCGATTGGAAGTTCCAGACGATGGTGCAGGGCGGCTGGACCGACTTCTGAAGGCAGGGGCGCCGCGCAACCGCTTGCGCGGCGCCCGGTGGCCATCCGTCCGTTTCCCGGCATTTCCCAACGGGTGCATCATCCGGTAGGAACATGGACAATCGGGATGCCGGAATGGGGACTTGGCGGGGGCGAGGTGGTGGTGCCGGTATTGAATACGGTGCTGCGCCGCCGCATCCTGCTGATCTATCTGACGGTCTGCCTGTTCTTCTACGCGCTCGCGATACTGAGCTCGCTCGGACGGTCCGACGCGTGGGGTGAATGGATCGCCACATCGCTGGTCGGGATCGGATTGCTGGCCGCGCTCCCCCGGCCGGCCGCCGGGTGGCGCTACCGGGTGGCGTTGTTCTGCGCCTGTGCCGCGCCGCCGATCGCGCTGATCAGTCACACCGAGCTGGCCGCTCAGGTCTGGGCGCTGATCCCGTTGATCCTGATCGCCGTGTTCGTCAGGAGCTGGCACCGCACGCGGACCGCCCGGTTGGTCACGGCCGCGCTCGGTCTCGGCGCTGATGTGGGGCTGCTGATAGCGCCCGCCCCGGTCCCGCCGCTGTGGTTGCTGATGTTCCCGGTCTGCATCATGGGCATCGCCGAGGTGATCGGGCTGCTGCATTCGGCCCTTCTCGATGTGGGACACCGTGATCCGCTGACCACGGTGTGGAACCGGGCAGGCCTGAATCGCGCACTCGACGATCTGTTACCCCGTGCCCGGCGACGCAAGGACGCCCTGACAGTCATCGTGTTGGACATCGACGACTTCAAGTCGGTGAACGACCGCGACGGCCACGCCGCCGGGGACACGGTCCTGACCGAACTCGCCGCGCGCTGGACCGCCCAGGTGCCCGACGGTGCGCTCGTCACCCGACTCGGCGGCGACGAATTCGTCATCGTGCTCACCGGTTACGACGAGTCCCGGGCGCGGGTGCTCGCCGACGCGCTCAGCGGCGACGGGCCGATACGAGTGAGCAATGGTGTCGCCGTGGGAGCCGCCTACGACCCCGCCGCTTTCGCCGGTCTGCTGGCCGCCGCGGACCGCGATCTCTACCTGGCCAAGGGCAACAAACCTCGTCCGCCGGCGGATGAGGCGCCCGCGTGGTGATGACCTCGCCGGCAACGCAACTGCGCATCGACGTTGGCGATGTCTCGCTCGTCGTCCCGACGGACGCGCAACTGGCGGTGCTGGCCCGCCAGGCCGCCACACCGGGAGCGGTACTCCCCGAGAATCAGACCCACTACGTCAAGTGGATCGACGGACGCAGCCCCGAAGTGATCGAGCAGCAGCGCATCGACCGGGTCCGTACCAATCGTGACCTCACCACGGGCCCGGGATGGACCCTCGACCTCGCCATCGTCGTGGGCGGTCGTCCCGTCGGGCTGCAAAGCCTGTCGGGTTTCGAGCAGTGGCCGCAGCGCCGGGTCGTCGGCACCACGTCGTGGTTGATCACCCCGTATCAGCGACGCGGACTGGGGACCGCGGCCCGCGCCGGCGTCCTGGAACTCGCATTCGCGAACCTGCGTGCGGAGAAGGCGAGATCGTGGGCGTTGGAGGAGAACGTCGCCAGTACGACCGTGTCGGCACGACTCGGATACCGGCTGGTCGGAGCGGAGGTGATCGTCGAGCATGGCCGACAACTCACCGAAAAGGTCTATGAACTCTGCGCTGAAGAGTGGGCGAAGTCGACGGTGCGCCTCCGGTTGAATCCGGTCGTCACCGGTGCCGAATCGCTTGCGCGTGCCGTGGGTTGACGTCGTCCGCTGAACACGCTCTGTTCAAAAGGATTTCAACTGCCATATCTCGCCGGTGACCCTCCACCCCCCTATCGTCGGTAACGTGCCGTCCACGGATGAGCGTTCCGAATCACCGCCGGAGGCCGAGCAATCCACCGAGCGACCACGGGTGCGCACCGGTGACGTGCGGCGCGCCGCCCAACGGTGCCCGTGCGGGCTGGAGCTGTCCCTGACCGGGATCTGCGTCAACTGCGACTGAGCGGGTCACACCAGGGCCCTGCGGTGGATCAGCGCGTCGGCGACAAGCGCCACCCCGGCGATGACGAACAGGATGCGCACTCCGATGGGGCCGTATCTGGTCAGTGTCCGTACCAGTGCGCGTTGCATCCGGTCGGCCCGCCGACTCCTGCTGGTGGACAGGGCCAACACCAGGATGCACGGCAACAGCGCCAGCGCGCAGTAGGCCAACACCAACACCGGCCAGGCCGTCGGCAGCGGCTGACGGGTGGCGATCATCGCCAGCCCGGCCAGATATGGCACCGCGGTCGGTGCCTGGCCCAGACCGACTGCCACACCGACGAATCCGAGTAGCCACGGTCGTTGCTTGAGTGCCGCGAATGCCCAGCCCGGGGCGGTGGACTGGGCCACCAGCGGGAAGAACGCCAGGACTATCAGGGCCGCGCCGATCAGCAACTCACCCCAGTACCGAACGCCGGGTGTGATCTCGAACTCGGTGAGCTCGGTGAGCAGGTCGACGCCCAGCACGAAGAAGATCCCGAAGGTGGAGGTGACCGCGAACACTCCGGCGATGAAGCTCAGCCCGCCGGGTAGGGCGGATTGACGATTCAGCCGACTGCCGTAGACCACGGCCGAGACCACGCCGATATTCAAGACACTGAGGGAGTCCAGAAAGGCCAGCCCGAGCAGCGCCAGCACGAGACCCGTCACGGAGTCGACCCTACTTGCGTGCGGCGGTGCTCAATCGGTGCCGGGTCGACTCATGGAGTGAGTGCCTCGGCCGCGGCCGCGTCCTGGTCGGTGTAGCGGGTGGCGGCCGCGGAGAGGTTGTCGGCGTAGGACTGCACGGACTCGGCAAGGGCGGCGGTGTCCGCCGCTATGGCGGTCCCCGCCGCGTGGCAGGCCGCACCCGTTTGTAGCTGCGGGACCGCGGCTGCGGCGCCGGTGAGCGGTGCATCGGCACCGAGTCCGGTCAGTTGCGCACCTGCCTGACGAAAAAGGGTGCTGGCGGCTGTCAGCGACGCGGGGTCGACGACCAGATTCTCCGTCATATCGAATCCCCTTCGGTGGTGTGCATCGTCGTCAATGTTACGGCGGGCGCGCGAAGTGTTCTGACGGCAATTTCGGCTACCAGAGATGCCCCGGTCGATCCGATGGCTTGGGTGTGGCCGGTCCAGAGCTGCCACCCGCGGGATGCATAGAACGGCGCGGCCGTGGCGACCGCGTTGAGCGCACCGAGCTGGTGATGGACGCGGATGATGTTCTCGACGCGGTCCATGACGATCCGACCCAGCCCGCGGCCATGCTGATCGCCGCGCACGGCGACGGCCTCGACGTAGCCGGTGTCGAACGCCACACCGTCGTGGTTCAACGTCCGAGGCACGACGGCGGCGAAGCCCACCATGGACCGGTCGTCACCGGTGAGGACAACATGCCGGCCGGGGACGGCGTGCAACCAATCATGTGATCGAAACGACGAGCCGAATGCGCTGCGCACCAAAGATTCGGCCTTGTTGAGCTGAGCACCGCTGAGTTCCCCGGGCTCGGCGACCACGACCTCGACCATGCCGCCAGCGTGGCACACCCGGCGTTGGCTAGCATCGAAATCGTGTCCGGCACCGCAGACGCCCGTCGCGTTTCTGTGCAGTGGATTCCGTCGGCTGTCATTGCCGTCGGTCTGGTCATTTACCTGGCCGCAGCCCTCGCCGTATACGTCGGCGCCGCGGGCCAGATCCGGTTTACGGCAGACAGTTCGGCGACCATCCCGATGTGGCACCTGTGGCTTGCGGCTGCGGTCGGTATCGCACTGACGCTTGTCGCACTACCCCAGCGGGGTGGGCGGGCTTCGGCTACGCCTCGTGATCGTGTCGACGCGGTGGTGCTCACACTGCTCGCCGTCATTTTCCCCGCGCTGCTTGTCCTTTCGGGTCCGACCGAGCCGAACTACACCGTGCTCAAGGTGGGCCTGCTGGTGATCTGTCCGCTGTTGCTGTTCGCGGTCGGGCGCCGCCGGGAACCTGCTTCGACTTTCATCGACGAGCCACCCGGCCACCGTTGGCGCCCCTTGATTCCCGTGCTCGGTTGGGCGGCAACCCATCTGGTGTTATCAGCGCACGGGCCATCCCAACGTATCGACGTCGACTGGGTGACGCTGGTCGTCGGACTCGTGCTCGGCTTTCTCATCAACGCGGTGGTGGAGGAGTTCTTCTACCGCAGGTGGTTGCAGACCCGCTGGGCCCGGGTGCTCGGTGGTAGCTGGCCGGCGATCATCGTGTCTTCGTTGCTGTGGGCGTCCTGGCATATCGCGATTCAGGGCTCCGGTGACCTCGGCATGGATCTGGCGAACGCGATCGTCAATCAGGGCGTCACCGGCTTGTTCCTCGGCCTGCTGTGGGCGCGCGGGCAGGCCATGTGGCCGCTACTCGTCACGCACGGGTTGATGAACGCCAACCCGGTGGTGCTGTTCGGGTGATCGGTGCATCGGGCGTCTCCGACTCTTCCGCGTCGCGCACGACTCCACAAAGCACAAGCTCCACAAAGCACAAAGGTCACGACCCATTTCTGGTTCGTGACCCTTATGCCTGGAGTTCGTTGAACTCCTCACTGTGGGCGAAGGGGGACTTGAACCCCCACGTCCCGAAGGACACTGGCACCTGAAGCCAGCGCGTCTGCCATTCCGCCACTCGCCCTGAATGACCGCGCAACAGTATCACCACCGACCCACCAGACCCAAAACCGGCCGTGAGAGTGACGTTGTTGCGCTGAATTCGGCCTGGGGACCACCAAAACGTCGCTCTCGCGGGCCGGACGGCGGCCCGACCGAAACACCCTGACCTGGCGCTATTGGATTCTCAGAGATCCGTTGGTCACGTATTGCGCACATGGGCCGATAACATGCGTGTGAGCAGTGTGGCCAGAGCGACACGCAGCGACGGCATCGGACGACGGACAGGGCGGTGATATGGGGCTGGCAGACCGTATCGAACGACGCCTCGAGTCGACGGTCGGTGATGCCTTCGCCCGGGTCTTCGGCGGATCGATCGTCCCGCAGGAGGTCGAAGCCCTGTTACGGCGGGAAGCCGAAACCCACGCCCGCGATGTCGGTCATGGCCGCATCTTGGCTCCCAATGACTACGTCATTACTCTCAGTGAGACTGACTATCAGAAGGTGAGCGCAGACCCGGTCCGCACATCGACCACATTTGCCCGCCACCTGGCAGGTTTCATTCAGGACCAGGGGTGGCAAACTTATGGCGATGTTGTCGTCAGGTTTGCGCCATCGCCGAGCCTGCACACCGGCCAGTTCCGCACCCGTGGAGCGGTCAACCCCGACTCGACCACCGGCGACCCCGTCGCCCCAGCAGAACGCAAAAGCGCGGCAGGCGCAGAACCAGGAGTACCAGCGATGACCGACAACCCGAGCTACCGCGGCCAGGGACAGGGTCGGCCCGGCGACGAGCAGTACGACGACCGGTACCGCCAGCAAGACGAGCCGCGCGGCGCCTACCCGCCCGAGCAGGGCGGATACCCCGACCAGGGCTACCCGCAGCGCCAGGGCGGCTACTCCCAGGAGCAGGGCGGCTACCCGGACCAGGGCTATCCGCCGCCGTCCTACGAGCAGCGCCCGCCTGCCGGCTACGGCCAACCGCCCGCCGGGTACGGCGAGCAGGGCTACCGCCCGCAGCAGCCGCCCGCCGGATACGGCCAGCCCGCCGGTGCGCCCCCGAGCGCTCCGCCGCCCGGGTACGGCGACTACGACTACGGCCGCCCGCGTCAGGACGAAGGCTACGGCTCGCATGGCCGCCCGCCCGCCGCACCGTCCTACCCTGATCAGGGTGGCTACGGCGGTCAGCAGTACGACCGTGCCGACTACTCGGCTCCCCCGGCCGCGCCGGCCGCGCCCGATTACGGCCGCTATGGTCAGCCGCCCGCCCAGGGCGGATACCCCGACCAGGGCGGTTACGGCGAGCCCGCTGCGTACGGACAGCAGGACTACGGCCAGCAGGAGTATGGGCAGCAGGACTACGGCCAGCCCGACTATGGCCAGCAGGGCTACGGCCAGCAGCCCGCCGGCCCCGCCGGATACGCCGGTTCTTACGGCGCTGCCGCACAGGTGACCCTCCAGCTCGACGACGGCAGCGGCCGCACCTACCAGCTGCGTGAGGGTGCCAACGTCATCGGTCGTGGCCAGGACGCCCAGTTCCGGCTACCCGACACCGGCGTCTCGCGCCGGCATCTGGAGATCCGCTGGGATGGCCAGGTCGCACTGCTGTCAGACCTGAACTCCACCAACGGCACCACCGTCAACAATGCCCCGGTGCAGGAGTGGCAGCTCGCCGACGGTGACGTCATCCGGCTGGGTCATTCCGAGATCATCGTCCGGGTCCACTGATCCACCGGGCGCCGAAGACGGGGTCGAGCTGGCGGACACCACGGCGTAACGGTCCGGCCTCGGGCGGCACGCTTCGTCGACGCATCGTCAGCGGTCCCAGTATCGTGTCCGCGACAGCGCACCGCGATGGAGAGGACGTCAGATGCAGGGGCTAGTTCTGCAGCTGACCCGCGTCGGATTCCTGCTGCTGCTGTGGCTGTTCATCTGGTCGGTGCTGCGCATCCTGCGCACCGACATCTACGCGCCGACCGGCGCGGTGATGGTGCGTCGCGGCCTGGCCCTGCGCGGGCCGTTGCTGCCCCGCGGCGAACGGCGACACATCGCCAAACACATGGTCGTCACCGAGGGGGCCCTTGCCGGCACCCGCATCACGCTGGGCAGCCAGCCGGTGCTGATCGGTCGCGCCGACGATTCCACGCTGGTACTCACCGACGATTACGCGTCGACACGGCACGCCAGGCTGTCGCCTCGGGGCTCGGAATGGTACGTCGAGGACCTAGGATCGACCAACGGTACATACCTTGACAGGGCGAAGGTGACTACGGCGGTAAGGGTTCCGATGGGAACGCCGGTAAGGATCGGCAAGACGGTAATCGAGCTGCGCCCGTGACACTCGTATTGCGTTATGCAGCGCGTAGTGATCGCGGGTTGGTGCGCGCCAACAACGAGGACTCGGTGTACGCCGGTGCCCGCCTGCTGGCCCTCGCCGACGGGATGGGTGGCCACGCCGCCGGTGAGGTCGCCTCGCAGCTGGTGATCGCCGCGCTGGCCCACCTCGACGATGACGAACCCGGTGGCGACCTGCTGAACAAGCTCAATGTCGCCGTCCACGAGGGCAACTCGGCCATCGCCGCGCATGTCGAGGCCGATCCCGAGCTCGAGGGCATGGGCACCACGTTGACGGCCATCCTGTTCGCCGGCGGCCGCCTCGGCCTGGTGCACATCGGCGACTCGCGCGGCTATCTCATGCGCGACGGTGAGTTGACCCAGATCACCAAGGACGACACCTTCGTCCAGACCCTGGTCGACGAGGGGCGCATCACCGCCGAGGAGGCGCACAGCCATCCCCAGCGCTCGCTGATCATGCGGGCGCTCACCGGCCATGAGGTCGAACCGACCCTGATCATGCGGGAAGCCCGCGTCGGTGATCGTTACCTGCTGTGTTCGGACGGCCTGTCCGACCCGGTCAGCCAGGAGACCATCGCCGAGGCGCTGCAGATACCCGACGTCACCGATGCCGCCGACCGGCTCATCGAACTCGCGCTGCGCGGCGGCGGTCCGGACAACGTGACCGTGGTGGTCGCCGACGTCGTCGACTACGACTACGGCCAGACCCAGCCCATCCTGGCCGGCGCGGTCTCGGGCGAGGACAACGACACCGCACCGCCGAACACCGCGGCGGGCCGGGCGTCGGCGTTCAACCCCAAACGCAATCAGCCGAAGAGGGTTGTCACCCAACCCGAGGAGCAACGCCCGCCCCGCTCCAAGCGCCGGATATGGATCGCCGCCGTGGTGGTCCTGCTGGTAGTGGTGGCGGGGCTGGCCATCGCCCGCGAGATCATTCGCAACAACTATTACGTCAGTGAAGAGGACGGCACCGTCGCGATCATGCGCGGTGTGCAGGGCTCCTTTCTGGGCCTTTCCCTGCAGGAACCGTTCCTGGTCGGGTGTCTGAACTCCCGAAACGAACTGTCCTTGATCAGCTTCGGCCAATCCAAGGACGCCCTGGACTGCCAGTTGCTCGGCGTCGACGACATCCGGGAATCCGAACGCGCCCAGGTGGCCGCGGGTCTGCCGTCAGGCACCCTGGATGACGCGATCCGCCAGATAAACGAACTGTCGCGCACCTCGTTGCTGCCCATCTGCACGGTGCCGACCAAGACGGCCACCCCGTCACCGACCCCCACCCCGCGGCCCACCCCGACGCCCGCGTCCAGGCCGGCTGCCCCGACAGGCACCGCGGCGGCACCCAGCTCCGGCGCGCCGCGACCGGCCACCTCGGCCCCGTCGACCACGACCCGGGCCGGTCAGCCCGCCCCCGCCGACCAGGACGACCCGGACGCCCCGGATCCTGCGATCGCACCTCGCGCCGGCGGATCCACGCCGCCCGCCGCGCCCGCGACCACTCCCCCGCCGGCCCCCTCCCCGACCGTCACGGCTCTGCCGCCCTCACCGCCGGAGCCGGGCACCAATTGCCGGACCGCGTCATGAGCACTGAGCCTCAGTCACCGGTCTCGCTCACCCCTCCCCTGCCGAATCGGCGCAACGCCGAACTGGGCCTGCTGATCTTCGCCGCGGTCATCACGACCGTGGCGCTGCTGATCGTGGAGGCCAACCAGGAGCAGGGCGTCAACTGGGATCTGGCCCAGTACACGCTGGCCTATCTGGCCCTGTTCAGCGGGGCGCATCTGGCCATCCGCCGCTACGCGCCCTATGCCGACCCGCTGCTGCTGCCCGTCGTCGCGCTGCTCAACGGGCTGGGCCTGGTGATGATCCATCGGCTCGACCTGGCCCAACGCGAGCTCGACCAGGACAGCGTCGGCGGCAACGCCGCCCAGCAGATGCTGTGGACGCTGGTCGGGGTGGCGGCCTTCGCCGTTGTGCTCGCGGTATTGCGCGATCACCGCATGCTGGCCCGCTACGGATACACCTGCGGCCTGGTCGGCCTTGTGCTGCTGGTGATTCCGGCGCTGCTGCCGGCCCGTTTCTCCGAGCAGAACGGTGCCAAGATCTGGATCCGGTTCGAAGGCTTCTCCATCCAGCCCGCCGAGTTCTCCAAGATCCTCTTGCTGACCTTCTTCGCCGCCGTCCTGGTCTCCAAGCGTGAATTGTTCACCAACGCAGGCAAACACGTACTGGGTGTCGATCTGCCCCGGCCGCGTGACCTGGCCCCGCTGCTGGTGGCCTGGATTGCCTCGGTCGGCGTCATGGTCTTCGAAAAGGACCTGGGCACTTCGCTTTTGCTCTACGCCTCGTTCCTGGTGCTGCTTTACATCGCCACCGACCGACTGGCCTGGGTGATCATCGGTCTCGGCTTGTTCGCCGTCGGCAGCGTGCTGGCCTACCACCTCTTCGGCCATGTCCGGGTGCGGGTGCAGAACTGGCTGGATCCGTTCGCCGACCCGGACGGGGCCGGCTACCAGATGGTCCAATCGCTGTTCAGCTTCGCCACCGGTGGCATCTTCGGCACCGGGCTGGGCAACGGCCAACCCGGAACCGTCCCGGCCGCCTCCACCGACTTCATCATCGCCGCGGTGGGTGAAGAGCTCGGATTGGTCGGTCTGGCAGGCGTTCTCATGCTCTACACCATCTTGATCACCCGCGGCCTGCGCACCGCGATCGCCGTGCGGGACAGCTTCGGCAAGCTGCTGGCCGCGGGGCTGGCCTCGACGCTGGCGATTCAGCTGTTCATCGTCGTCGGCGGCGTCACCAAGCTGATCCCGCTCACCGGTCTGACCACCCCGTGGATGTCCTATGGCGGTTCGTCATTGCTGGCCAACTACGTGCTGCTGGCCATCCTGGTCCGCATCTCGCACGCCGCGCGCCGACCGATCGGACCCACCACCGGGCCCAATCCGGCCCCCATCGCCGCCGCGTCCACCGAGGTGATCGGGAAAGCATGAACACCTCGCTGCGCCGACTCTCCGTCGTCTTCATGGCACTGGTCGTGCTGTTGCTCGCCAACGCCACCCTGACCCAGGTGTTCACCGCCGACGGGTACCGCGCCGATCCGCGCAACCAACGCGTGCTGCTCGACGAATACTCCCGCCAGCGCGGCCAGATCACCGCAGGCGGCGAACTGCTGGCGTACTCGGTGTCCACCGACGGCCGGTTCCGGTTCCTGCGGACCTACCCGAAACCGCAGACCTACGCCCCGGTCACCGGTTTCTACTCGCTGGGCTACTCCAGCAGCGGTCTGGAACGCGCCGAGGATCCCATCCTCAACGGCTCCGACGAGCGGCTGTTCGGCAAGCGCCTCGCCGACTTCTTCACCGGGCGGGACCCGCGCGGCGGCAATGTCGACACCACGGTCAAACCCGATGTGCAGGAAGCCGCCTGGGAGGCCATGGAGAACGGCTGCGACGGCCCGTGCAAGGGCGCCGTCGTCGCGTTGGAACCGTCGACGGGCAAGATCCTGGCCATGGTGTCGGCACCGTCCTATGACCCCAACCAGCTGGCCAGCCACGATGGTGCGGTGCAGACCAAGGCCTGGGAGCAGTTGCGTGATGACGCCGACGCCCCGCTGCTCAACCGGGCGATCTCGGAGACCTATCCCCCGGGTTCGACGTTCAAGGTGATCACCACCGCCGCCGCGCTGCAGGCCGGCGCCACGCCGGACACCCAGCTCACCGCGGCCCCACGCATCGCGCTGCCCGACACCACCGCCACCCTGGAGAACTACGGCGGCAGCCCATGCGGCGGCGGCCCGACCGCACCGCTGCGCGAGGCCTTCGCCCGGTCCTGCAACACCGCCTTCGTCGAGCTGGGCATCGACAACGGTGCCGACAAACTCAAGGCCACCGCCCGGGCGTTCGGTCTGGACAGCACCCCGGCGGCCATCCCGCTGCAGGTCGCCGAGTCGACAGTCGGCCCGATCAACGATGCCGCCGCGCTGGGGATGTCCAGTATCGGGCAGCGCGATGTCGCGGTCACCCCCCTGCAGAATGCGATGGTGGCCGCGACCATCGCCAACGGCGGCGTCACCATGACTCCTTATCTGGTCGATACCCTCAAGGGACCGGACCTGTCCAACATCGCCACCACCGCTCCGAGCGAACAGCGACGAGCGGTGTCACCCCAGGTCGCAGCTACACTTACCGATTTGATGGTGGGCGCCGAGCAGGTGACGCAGCAGAAGGGAGCCATCGCCGGCGTGCAGATCGCATCCAAGACGGGCACTGCCGAGCACGGCACCGACCCCCGCAACACCCCGCCCCACGCCTGGTACATCGCGTTCGCGCCGGCCCAAGCCCCGAAGGTGGCCGTCGCCGTCCTCGTGGAGAATGGCGGAGACCGATTGTCCGCGACCGGCGGCGCCGTAGCCGCCCCGATCGGGCGCGCCACCATAGCCGCCGCACTCCGGGAGGGATCATGACGGCCCGGGTCGGAGTGACGCTGTCGGGGCGCTACAGGCTGCAGCGCCTGATCGCCACCGGCGGTATGGGCCAGGTGTGGGAGGGACTGGACACCCGCCTCGGCCGCCAGGTCGCGATCAAGGTGCTCAAGGCCGAGTTCTCCGAGGACTCGGAGTTCGTGGATCGCTTCCGTGGCGAGGCCCGCACCGTCGCCATGCTCAACCACCCCGGTATCGCCAGCGTGTACGACTACGGCGAGACCGAGATGGACGCCGGCGAGGGCCGCACCGCCTATCTGGTGATGGAGCTGGTCAACGGTGAACCGCTGAACTCCGTCATCAAGCGCACCGGGCGGCTTTCGCTGCGGCACGCGTTGGACATGCTGGAACAGACCGGCCGCGCCCTGCAGGTCGCACACACCGCCGGCCTGGTGCACCGCGACGTCAAACCCGGCAACATCCTGATCACCCCCACCGGGCAGGTGAAGCTCACCGACTTCGGCATCGCCAAGGCCGTCGACGCCGCCCCGGTCACCCAGACCGGCATGGTGATGGGCACCGCCCAATACATCGCCCCCGAACAGGCCCTCGGCCGCGACGCGACCGCCGCATCCGACGTGTACTCCCTCGGTGTCGTCGGCTACGAGTCGTTGTCGGGCAAGCGCCCCTTCACCGGCGACGGCGCGCTGACGGTCGCGATGAAGCACATCAAGGAGGCCCCGCCGCCGCTTCCCGCCGATCTGCCACCCAACGTGCGCGAGCTCATCGAGATCACGCTGGCCAAGGAGCCCAACCACCGGTACCGCTCGGGTGGGCCGTTCGCCGACGCCGTCGCCGCAGTGCGCGCCGGTCGCCGCCCACCGCGCCCCAACTCGGCGCCGACCATCGGACGCGCCGCACCCGCGGCGATCCCGTCCGGCACCCAGGCCCGCGCCGCCGCGGCGGCCGAATACCGGCCGCCGGTGACCACATCGCGTCCGCGTGCCGGTACCGGCAGTCACCGTCCGCCACCACCGCGGCGCACCTTCTCCCCGGGCCAGCGTGCGCTGCTGTGGGCCGCCGGTGTGCTCGGTGCGCTGGCCATCATCATCGCGGTGCTGATCGTGGTGAATGCCCAGGACAAGCGCGACAATCCGGTGCAGCAGGAGACCTCCACCAGCACCACCGTCATCGGGGTTCCGCCGGCGTCACCACCTGGTGAGACCCCGTGACCACGCCCCGGCACCTCTCGGACCGCTACGAGCTCGGTGAGATCCTCGGGTTCGGCGGCATGTCCGAGGTCCACATCGCCCGCGACACCCGGTTGCACCGGGACGTGGCGGTGAAGGTGTTGCGCGCCGACCTGGCCCGCGACCCGAGTTTCTATCTGCGCTTCCGCCGCGAAGCGCAAAATGCCGCCGCGCTGAACCACCCGGCGATCGTGGCGGTGTACGACACCGGCGAGGCCGAGACCCCCAACGGTCCCCTGCCCTACATCGTCATGGAGTACGTCGACGGAGTGACGCTGCGCGATATCGTGCATACCGAGGGCCCCATCGAGCCCAAGCGCGCCATCGAGATCATCGCCGACGCGTGCCAGGCGCTGAACTTCAGCCACCAGCACGGCATCATCCACCGCGACGTCAAGCCTGCCAACATCATGATCTCCAAGTCCGGCGCCGTGAAGGTGATGGACTTCGGTATCGCCCGCGCGCTCGCCGACGCCAACAACGTCACCCAGACCGCCGCGGTCATCGGCACCGCCCAGTACCTGTCTCCCGAACAGGCCCGCGGTGAGAAGGTCGACGCCCGCTCCGATGTCTACTCACTCGGCTGCGTGCTCTACGAAATCCTCACCGGCGAGCCACCTTTCGTCGGGGATTCACCGGTCGCGGTGGCCTACCAGCATGTCCGCGAGGATCCGGCCGCACCGTCGACGCGGCACGCCGGGGTCACCCCGGAACTCGACGCCGTGGTGCTCAAGGCGTTGTCGAAAAACCCCGAGAACCGGTACCAGAGTGCGGCCGAGATGCGCACCGACCTGATCCGCGTGCACAGCGGCGAGGCCCCCGAGGCCCCGAAGATCTTCACCGACGCCGAGCGCACCAACCTGTTGAGCAATGTCGCGGCCCCGCACGCGCGGGCGCTGCCCACCGAGCACATCCCGACCGCGGGGGGTTATCCCAATCGGTCCAACAACAATTCGGTGGGACGCTGGCTGATCGTCGTCGCGGTCCTGGCGGTGCTGACCGTGGTGGTCACCATCGCCATCAACGCGTTCGGCAGCAGCCCGCGCGATGTACAGGTCCCCGATGTCACGGGCCAGGCCTCCGCGGATGCCATTGCCGCCCTTCAGAATCGCGGTTTCAAGACGCGTACCCAGCAACGCCCGGATTCCACGGTGCGCGTCGAGCATGTCATCACCACAGAGCCGTCGCCGGGCACCGAGGTCAGCGCGGGCGAGGACATCACCATCGTGGTGTCGACCGGACCCGAGCAGCGCGCCGTACCCGAGGTGAAGGGCATGACGCTGGCCCAGGCCACCACCGAGCTGCTGGATGCGGGCTTCGGCCGGGTGCAGCCCTCCGAATCGGAGTCCACCCCCGAGCTCAAGGGCAAGGTGCTCGGCACCAATCCGCCCGCGAACTCGACCTCGGCGATCACCAACGTCATCACCGTCATCGTCGGGTCCGGTCCGGGCAGCGTCGCGGTGCCCGATTGCGTCGGCCAGAGCGTCGAGGTGTGCCAGCAGATCCTCACCGCATCCGGTTTCACCAACGTCCTTCCGGTCGAGGTGGACAACACCGCACCGGCCGGGCAGGTCGTCGGTACCAACCCCGCCGCCGGGCAGCCCGCCGCCAAGGACTCGGTCATCCAGATGCGGGTGTCGCGCGGCAACCAGTTCGTGATGCCGAATCTGACCGGTCAGTTCTGGGTGGACGCCGAACCGAACCTGCGGGCACTGGGCTGGCGCGGCGTGCTGATCAAGGGCGCCAACGTCGACAACAGCGGTCAGCGCACCAACGCCGTGGTCAACCAGAATCCGGCGCCGGGTGCCGGGGTGGGCTACGGGGATTCGATCACGCTGAGCTTCGCGTCCTAGGCCTGGTTTCCGCGGACCCGCATTGATGCCGTCTCTTCTGGTGCAGGCGCCGTGCGGACCGTTGCGGGCCCAGATCGACCGGGGACTGGTGCATGCCCGCGGCATTCGGTACGCGACGGCGCGCCGCTTCTCTGCACCGCAGGAAATCGCGGACCACACCGAGCCGGTGGATGTGAGCGGGCGTGGGCCGGCCTGTCCACAGATCCCGTCCCGATTGGGATTCCTGACCGGACTGGCGGCCGAGAACCTCGACCACAGCGAAGACTGTCTGGTTCTGAGCGTCACCGCACCGGTGAACGCCCACGACGCGCCGGTCATGGTGTGGTTTCACGGCGGCGCGTATCTGAGCGGCGGCGGGGAGGCCGCCAAGTACGATGCTGACGCTCTGGTCGCCGAAGGTGATGTCGTTGTCGTCACCGTCACCTATCGGCTGGGCGTGTTCGGATATCTGGCTCCCGATCAGGCGGCGGACGGCAACGCCGGGTTGCGCGACCAGATCGCTGCGCTGCGCTGGGTGCAGCGCAATGTTCGCGCCTTCGGTGGCAATCCCGCCAACGTCACGGTGTTCGGACAGTCCGCGGGCGGAGACTCGGTGCTGTGTCTGCTGGTTGCCGACGATGTCGAAGGGCTGCTGCACCGCGCAATCATCCAGAGTGCGCCGTTGGGGCTGCGTCTGGGCCGCCGCCCGTGGTCAGGGATAGCGCAGCCGGTCCGCGCCGCATTCGGCGACGCCTTGGGCCAGGCCGACCCGCGAACGGTCGACAGTGCCACCCTGCTGCGTGCTCAGAGCCAGGCCGCGGCCGCCGCCGGACGCGGCTTGGTCGCGGGATTACCGTTCGCACCGCAACCCGGTGTGGCTCCACTGCCGCCGGCGGGGGAGTGGCATCGTCGTCTCGCCGACGCGGCGGCGCGAGTGGACCTCATGGTGACCTACACCCGCCACGACGGCGCCGCCTTCCTGGCGATGCGACCGCACCTGAGCAGGCTCTACAAGATGGGGGCGATCGGGCGCCGCGTCCTGATGGCGATATCGGCCGGGCCCACCACTCGGGTCTTCGGCCGGTCGGCCATCCGGCCGCTGACGACAGCGTGGCGGGCACATCCGGAGCGGATCGTGGTACATCGAATCGACTTCTCACCACCGGACGCCCCGCTGGGCGCCTGCCACTGCATCGAGCTGCCACTTCTTTTCGGAACACCCGCCGATTGGGCGGACGCTCCCATGCTCGGCGCGTCCGTCGGCATCCCCGACACCCAGGAGCGGGCTCGTCGGACGCGACGAGTATGGGCCGAGTTCGCCCATCACGGCCTCAGCCGTCGAGCGCGCCTCGCTCCGCTGCTGTGATGAAAGCTATTGATTCACAGTCACTTATCCGTGATCAGGCGCGGGCGGTCGCTGCGCGCACGGCGTCGGCGACCTCGTTCTCCAGCGTGCGCACCAAACCCTCGTCCGGGGCGGCCCCGCAGTAGCCGAGCCAGTTGGCCAGCATCCGGTGGCCACCCTCGGTGAGGATCGATTCGGGGTGGAACTGCACACCGTGGATCGGTAGCTCCCGGTGGCGCACCGCCATGATGACGCCGCTGTCGGTCTCGCCGGTGGACTCCAACTCGGCGGGCAGTGTCTCGGGCAGGATGGTCAGCGAGTGATAGCGGGTCGCGGTGAACGGATCCGGAAGTCCCTGCAGCACACCGGCATCGCGGTGGTGCACTGTGCTGGTCTTACCGTGCAGCAGCTCGGGAGCGCGGTCCACGGTGCCGCCGAAGGCCACCCCGATGGCCTGGTGGCCGAGGCACACGCCCAGCAGCGGAGTCCGGGTCTGCGCGCTGGCGTGGACCAGCGGGATCGAGGCGCCGGCACGCTCGGGGGTTCCGGGGCCGGGGGAGAGCAGGATGCCGTCGAAATGCCGGGCCACCTCGCCCGGATCGGCCAGCCGCTCGTCGTCGTTGCGCCAGACCTGTGCCGTCACGCCGAGCTGACCCAGGTACTGGACCAGGTTGAACACGAAGCTGTCGTAATTGTCGACGACCAGAACCTGCATGACGATCAGGCTACTGCGCCGGGCCGCGCCGTCAGTAGCCGAGCGGACCAGCCGGTTTGGCGTACCGCATCCGCACCGGCGCCGTGTAGCCCGCCAACTCGACGTCGTCACGGACCTCCTCGGAGTAGCCGAGCTGGAACCGCAGGACGTATTGCTTGTACAGGGTCACCAGGGGAGCGGCCGACAACGCCGCCTGCATGGCCGCCGGATCCCCGACCGCAGTGACGACATACGGCGGACTGTAGGTCCGGTCGTTGAGCAGCAGGGTGTTGCCCACGCACAGCGGTGCCGAGGTGGCGATGATGCGCTGATCTTGCATCTGGACACCCTCCGCGCCGGCGCTCCACAGGGCGTTCAGCACCGCCTGGATGTCCTGCTGGTGGACCACCAGGTCATCCGGTGAGGCGTCGATGGGATAGCGGCCGTCGGCATCGCGCTGGGCGTCGTCGAGGGTGATGACCAGCCCGGGTCCGCGCAGGGGGTCCAGGCCGACCTGTTCGGCCAGCACATCGGAGCGGTGGGTGATGGCGGCCAGGGCGGCCTCGGCGCCGGGGGAGCCGCCGTGGTGGCTTTCCATGCCGGCCACCAGGGCGTCACGCTGTGCGGTCAGGCGGTCGACACCGGCGCTGGTCTCGCGGACCAGGTCGACCAGCCTGGGCGCGTCGCTGCGCCGGATCTCTGCGCCGTCGGCCACACCGTGGGTGGCGGACAGCAGCAGACCGGCGAACAAGCACACAATCGGCACCCCGAAGCGCCACAGCGACCGTTTGGGGGTCGGCGCTGCGTTAGGCTCGGAGTCCACTGCCTCGACCATCGTCTCCAAAGGTTAACCATGCCCAAGTCCAAAGTCCGTAAGAAGAACGACTTCACCATCAACCCGGTGAGTCGGACACCGGTCAAGGTCAAAGCCGGACCGTCGAGTGTGTGGTTCGTCGTCCTTTTCGTCGGTTTGATGCTCTTCGGGCTGTTCTGGTTGCTCGTCTTCCAGTTGGGTGCCACCGGTTTGAACGCGCCGACGTGGCTGGGGTGGATGGCCGATCTGGGTCCGTGGAACTACGCGATCGCGTTTGCCTTCATGATCTCCGGGCTTTTGCTGACGATGCGGTGGCGCTGACGGCAAAACCGTCCGGAATGAGCCGATTTGTGCGCCGCCGTGGTTATCCCGCCCGCAACCTGCTCGTAACCCAATCACACCGTTGTGATTCATCCCCATTGGGGATAGCGTCTGTGGATAACTTCAAAACCCCCGGTAAGAGGGGGTCCTAAGCAAATGCAGCAAACTTCTTGGGCGCCGAAGAGCGCCGCCGTCATCTGGACCGGAGTAGCCGGTCTTGCGATGGCAATTGCGGCTGTGACCGTGGTCACAGAGTTGCCGGGACGTGTTCTCGGCATCGTTGCCGCAGCCGGTTTGGTGTCGTTTGCAACAGTTTCGTGGCGTGCACGTCCAAAACTGGCAATCACCGAGGCCGGCCTCCAGGTACGCGGCTGGGTGAGCACCAGGGTCATCACGCGCGATGAGATCACCCAAATCCGCATCACCGAGTTCCGTCGACTGGCCCGCAAACAGCGGCTGTTGGAGATCGACACCACCGACGACCGGCTCTACATCTTCACCCGATGGGATCTGGGAACCAATCCCGTCGAGGTGCTCGAGGCGCTGCGTTCCGCCGGTTACGTGCGCTGACCTTCCGGTCCTTCCCGGCGAGCGGGCGTGTCTGCCCCCCCCCGACACACCGGTCCACACCCAAACAAAACGCACGCTCACCGGACATCGGTAAGCGTGCGCTTCGGGAACTCAGGGTCAGGAAATGGTGATGCTCTCGATCACGACGGGCTCGGTGGGCCGGTCACTGCGATCGGTCGCGGTCGTGGCGATCGCGTCGACGACCTTCTGCGACTCCGGATCGACGACCTCACCGAAGATGGTGTGCCGGCGGTTCAGGTGCGGGGTCTTGCCGACGGTGATGAAGAACTGCGAGCCGTTGGTACCCGGTCCGGCGTTGGCCATGGCCAGCAGGTAGGGCTTGTCGAACTGCAGTTCCGGGTGGAACTCGTCGGCGAACTGGTAACCGGGGCCGCCACGACCGGTGCCGGTCGGGTCGCCGCCCTGGATCATGAAGCCGTCGATGACGCGATGGAAGACCGCGCCGTCGTAGAACGGTCCCGACGATCCGCCGGTGGCGTTCTCGGTGCTGTAGTCCTTGGTGCCCTGCGCCAGACCGGTGAAGTTGGCGACGGTCTTGGGGGCGTGGTTGCCGAACAGGGCGATCTTGATGTCACCACGGTTGGTGTGCAGCGTCGCGGTCGCTGTCTGAATGGGGCTCGTCACGGATTTCAGTCTGCCACTCGGTCCCGTACCGCTGTCCACGGCCCCGCAGTTAGTGGCACGCTGTGGGGGACTTCCGGACAGCCCAGAGAGGTGGCCCATGAGCACCAGCACCGACACACCGTTGACCCCGGCGCAACGCCTCGGCCGTGGTTTGAGGTACACCGTGGTGGGTCCTGTCGACATCACCCGCGGCACGGTCGGGCTCGGCGCGTCCTCGGCCGCCTCCGGCGTTTCCTGGCTCAACGCCCGGCTTCGTCCTGCACAGCCCGCACCGCCCAAACGCCGGCCGCTGCTGTACGTGGTGATCGGCGCCGGTGTTCTCGCCGTCGGTGCGGTGACGTTCTCGATCGTGCGCCGGTCGATGCGTCCGGAACCGTCGACGCTGCCGCCCAGCGTGGAGATCACCCCCAAACCCTGAGCCGCTCCGGAAAAGTCGGTGTATCACTTATCGGATACACCGTGCGCCGAGAGGACCAGCATGAGCACCGACATCGTGGCCCCGAAGATCCCCGATGGCGGGTCTCTGCCGTTCTCCCCGGTGCCGTCGGCCAGCGTGGCCGGCCGCACGCTCGGCGAATCCAGCTACGCGGCTCGCCCGGTGGCGCGCCGACTGCCTGCCGACACCCCGAACATCGTCATCGTGCTGATCGACGACGCCGGACCAGGATTGCCCACCGCCTTCGGTGGAGAGGTGAACACCGCAACGCTCGACCGGATGTGCGCAGAAGGTGTGTCCTACAACCGGTTTCACACCACCGCGATGTGTTCGCCGACGCGCGCCTCACTGCTGACCGGGCGCAACCACCACGAGATCGGCAACGGCCAGATCGCCGAGCTGGCCAACGACTGGGACGGCTACTCGGGCAAGATCCCTCGCTCGGCGGCGACGGTGGCCGAGGTACTCAAGCAGTACGGGTATGCCACCTCCGCGTTCGGCAAGTGGCACAACACTCCGGCCGAGGAGACCACCGCCGTCGGGCCATTCGAAAATTGGCCCACCGGTTTGGGTTTCGAATACTTCTATGGCTTCCTGGCCGGTGAGGCCTCCCAGTATGAACCGCACCTGGTGCGCAACACCACCGTCGTCGCACCGACCAAGACCGCCGAAGAGGGCTACCACCTGTCCGAGGATCTGGCCGATGACGCCATCGGCTGGCTACGGCGGCACAGGGCCTTCAATGCCGACAAGCCGTTCTTCATGTATTGGGCCAGCGGGTGCCTGCACGGTCCGCACCACATCATGAAGGAGTGGGCCGACAAGTATGCGGGCAAGTTCGACGATGGGTGGGATGACTACCGCGAGCGGGTGTTCGAGCGCGCCAAGGCCAAGGGCTGGATCCCGCAGGACTGCACGCTCACCGAGCGCGACGAGACACTGTCGGCGTGGGATGACATTCCCGAGGACGAGAAGCCCTTCCAGCGCCGCCTGATGGAGGTCGCGGCGGGATACGCCGAGCATGTCGATGTCCAGGTCGGCCGGATCAGCGATGAGCTGGACGCCCTCGGCTACGGCGAGAACACGCTGTTTCTCTACATCTGGGGCGATAACGGGTCATCGGGGGAGGGCCAGAACGGGACCATCGCCGAACTCCTTGCCCAGAACGGCATTCCGACGACGGTGCGTCAACATATCGACGCTCTGGACACCCTCGGTGGCCTCGATGTGCTGGGATCACCGTTGGTGGACAACCAGTATCACGCCGGGTGGGCGTGGGCGGGCAGCACACCGTACAAGGGGATGAAGTTGTTGGCCTCCCACCTCGGGGGCACGCGCAATCCGCTGGTCGCGCGGTGGCCCGCGCGCGTCGCGGCCGATCCCACGCCGCGCGATGTGTTCCTGCACTGCAATGACATCGTTCCCACGATCTACGAGCTGGTGGGTATCGAGCCGCCACGCACCGTCGCCGGGGAGCCCCAGATGCCGCTGGCCGGAGCGAGTTTCGCCCGGACGCTGGTCGACCGCAGTGCCGAGGGCGGGAAGCGAACCCAGTACTTCGAGATCATGGGCAGCCGCGCGATCTACGACGACGGCTGGTTGGCGTGTGCCAGGGGTCCGCGGCTGCCGTGGGTGCCCGGCACGCCGCCCGGGATCGCGACCTGGACCCCCGACCAGGACCGCTGGGAGCTCTACAACCTCGATGACGACTGGTCCCAAGCCCACGATCTGGCCGACGCCGAGCCGCAGAAGCTGGCTCAGCTACGCGAACTGTTCGCCATCGAGGCCGCACGCAACGCGGTGCTGCCGATCGGCGGCGGGTTGTGGGTTCCGGTGTACCACCCGGAGCTGCGGATCACCCCGCCGTATCGGGAGTGGACGTTTGCCGGGGACATGGTCCGGATGCCCGAGTTCTGTGCCCCCGCGCTGGGCAACAAGAACAACGTCGTGACCATTGATGTCGAGGTGCCGGCCGGCGGTAACGGAGTGCTGTACGCGCTGGGTGCCGCGGCGGGCGGGTTGACCTGCTATCTGGACGCCGGCCATCTCTGCTACGAGTACAACCTGTTCATCCTGATGCGGACCAAGGTGCGCTCGGCGCAGCCGATCTCAGCCGGCAGGCACACCATCGTCGTCACGACGAGCTACGCCGAGGAGCGTCCTGGCGGCCCACTGGACGTCACGTTGTCGGCCGACGGTGACGTGGTGGCCTCGGGCCGGGTTCCGGTGTCTGCGCCGCTGCTGTTCACCGCCAACGACTGCCTCGACATCGGGACCTGCCTGGGTTCACCGGTATCGCTGGATTACCGTGAGCGTGCCCCGTTCCCGTTCGAGGGGCACATCAGCCAGGTACACGTGGCCTACTCGACCTAGTAGTAGGCGAAGGTGCATGTCGGCCGCGGTTCGGTGACGAACGAGACCAGGTTGCCATCCATGATGATGGCGCAGATGAGTTCGGTGTCACCGCCGTCGGCGCGCACCGAGGACTGCACCTTGTCATAGACCGGGTACTGCTTTTCCCACGGCAGGGTCACATTCGTCTCGGTCTGCTCGGGCTCGCCGTTGATCTGATAGGTGATCGTCACCGGGGCCGTGCCGCCGCGCACCTGCATGGTCGCGGTGCCGATGGGCGCGCCCTCGGGCGTGGGGGAGGGGCGGGTCGTCATCGTCTCGACGGTGGAGGTCGGCTGCGCGGACGTGCTCGACTCGGGAGCCGAGGCTGCCGTGGGGCGGCCCTCGGTGGAACCACAGCCCACCACGGCGGCCGCGACGAGCAATGCCCCAACCACGCCGGTGAGTCTCATGAGATGAGCCTAAGGCCGCGGGATGGGTGGACGACTCACCAAAAGCGGAGCCAGAACGCTCGGAGCAAGTGAATTGTGGAGCCTAGGAGATTCGAACTCCTGACATCTGCCTTGCAAAGGCAGCGCTCTACCAACTGAGCTAAGGCCCCTTACGGGGTTATGCGGGCCGATCCTCGATGGTGTGCCAGACCTCGACACCGTGGCGGGACCGGTAGACGATCACCGCGACGGCTGTGACAACTGCCACCAACACCAACTTCATGGTGCATACCCTTCCGTGGGCCTAGGAGGACTCGAACCTCCGACCTCTTCGTTATCAGCGAAGCGCTCTAACCGCCTGAGCTATAGGCCCGTACAACCACCCGAAACGCACTGGCTGGCCGAGCGACGAGATTACCGTAAGCACTGCCCATCGCCCAAACCGCGAGGATCTGATGCCCCCGCGGGCGTGCAATCAGTCCCTGTCGGCCAGGGTGACCTCGACGCCGCCGACCAGATCGGTGATCAGGTTGTAGATGAATGCACCGGCGGTCGCCATGGCCGTCAGCAGCACGATGTTGACCAGACCGATCAGCGTCGCACCGCCGAAAATCGTTCCGCTGGAGATCAGTTCACCGCCGCCACCGCTGTCGCTGGTGAGCAGGTCGCCGACATTGCTGTTCAGCTTGGTCCAGACGCCCATCCCGCCGAGCACCAGGTACAGGAACGCCACGGCGATCATCCAGACGAAGAACATCACACCGGAGAGCACCAGCGAGACCTTCAGCGTGCTCCACGGGTCGATACGGCGAATCTGCATGCTCGCGCGCACCGGACCCTGATGCTTGCGCGCGCCGACCTGAACTCGGCCCGCCGGGGCGGCCGGACGGGGGTCACCGGAGGCCGGCGCCGGCGGGCGACCCTGACGGGCCGGTTGCCCGGACAGATCGGGCAATTCGCTGGCGTACTTCTCGGGACGCTGTGCCTCGGTGCGCTGGCCCTCCGGACGGCTTTCCGGACGTTCCGGTGCCCTGGTCGCCACGACCTCGGTGTCCCGTGTGTCGCGGTTCTCCCGGGGTGGGTTCACCGCGGTGCCGGACAGGAACTGTCCGACCCGGGCGTCCGTACCGGGGGGGCGTGTCGGCGGTCGCTGCGGCTCACCGGTGCGGTTGGACTCGGCGGGCCGGGCCTGCTCCGCGGGCCGTACCGGTTCGGTGGGGCGAGCGGGCTCGCCGGGTCGCTGCGGGTTGGCGGCCCGGGCTGCCGGACCGCGCTGCCACGGCGGGACCTCGTTGGAGTCGGCGGCCTGTGACCGTCGGGCAGCGGTGGCGCCCTCGGGTTGTGACGCACCCGGGGTCCCGGACGCTGCCGGGTGTCCGGGCTCGTTCGGTGAGGTCACCTAGTGGCTCCTTGTCTCACGCCCGTGGCGGGCTGGCGGCGTCACGTTGCGTCGGTCTGGTCACCGTCGGAGGCCGACTCGACCGTCTCATCGGCGTCCACTTCGGACTCCGACTCCTCGCCCGCTTCGGCGTTCCGCGCAATCGCAATCAGTGTGTCGCCCTCACCGAGGTTCATCAAGCGGACCCCCTTGGTCTGCCGGCCCGCCTTGCGCACCTGTTGTGCGGCCGTCCGGATGACACCTCCGCCCGAGGTGATGGCGTACAGCTCTGTCTCGTCGTCGACGATCAGCGCTCCCACCAGACTGCCACGCTTGGGGTCGTACTGGATCGTGAGGATGCCCTTGCCGCCGCGGCCCTGCGCGGTGTATTCGTCGATCGCCGTGCGCTTGGCATATCCGCCCGCGGTGGCCACCAACAGGTACTTGTCGGTCTCGACCACGTTGAGCGACAGCAGCCGGTCGTCCTCCTTGAACCGCATGCCCTGCACACCCGAGGTCGCCCGGCCCATGGGTCGCAGCGCCTCGTCGGTCGCCGAGAAGCGGATGGACTGGCCCTTCGCGCTGACCAGCAGCAGGTCGTCCTCGGCCGAGCAGAGCACGGCACCGACCAGTTCGTCACCGTCGCGCAGGTTCACCGCGACGATGCCACCGGAGCGGTTGGAGTCGAAGTCGCTCAGCTTGGACTTCTTGACCAGCCCGTTGCGGGTGGCCAGCACCAGGTACGGCGCGTCCTCGTAGGTCTGCAGCTGGATGACCTGGGCGATGCGCTCCTCGGGCTGGAAGGCCAGCAGGTTGGCCACATGCTGACCGCGTGCGGTGCGCGAGGCCTCCGGCAGCTCGTAGGCCTTGGCCCGGTAGACCCGACCCTGGGTGGTGAAGAACAGGATCCAGTCGTGGGTCGAGCAGACGAAGAAGTGGTTGACGATGTCGTCCTGCTTGAGCCCGGCGCCCTGCACACCCTTACCGCCGCGCTTCTGGCTGCGGTACAGATCGGTCTTGGTGCGCTTGGCGTAGCCGGTCTCGGTGATGGTGACCACCACGTCCTCGCGGGCGATCAGGTCCTCGTCGCTGACCTCGCCGTCGGCGGGCACGATGCGTGAGCGCCGGTCGTCGCCGTACTTGTCGGCGATCTCCTTGAGCTCGTCGCGGACGATGGCCCGCTGCCGTTCCGGCTTGGCCAGGATGTCCTCGAGGTCGGCGATCTCGGCCTCGATCTTGGCCAGATCGTCGACGATGCGTTGCCGCTCGAGCGCGGCCAGGCGGCGCAGCTGCATGTCGAGGATGGCCTGGGCCTGGATCTCGTCGACATCGAGCAGCTCGATGAGGCCCTGGCGGGCGATATCGGCGTTGGCCGAGGCCCGGATCAACGCGATGACCTCGTCGAGGGCATCGAGGGCCTTGACCAGACCGCGCAGGATGTGGGCCCGCTCGTTGGCCTTGCGCAACCGGTAGCGGGTGCGCCGGTTGATGACGTCGAGTTGGTGTTCGACGTAGTAGCGGATCATCTGGTCCAGGCGCAGGGTGCGCGGCACCCCGTCGACGATGGACAGCATGTTCGCACCGAAGCTGGTCTGCAGCTGGGTGTGCTTGTAGAGGTTGTTCAGCACGACCTTGGCGACGGCATCGCGCTTGAGCTCCACCACGATTCGCAGGCCGACGCGATCGCTGGACTGGTCCTCGATATTGGAGATACCGGTCAGCTTGGCGTCACGCACCTGCTCGGCGATCGAGGTGATGAAGTTGTCGTGGTTGACCTGATACGGCAACTCGGTGATGACGATCGAGGTGCGCCCGCGCGAATCCTCTTCGATCTCAACGACACCGCGCATCCGGATCGATCCGCGGCCGGTGGTGTAGGTGTCGTTGATCCCTTGGGACCCGACGATCAGGCCGGAGGTCGGGAAGTCCGGACCCTTGACCCGTTCACAGCACGCGGCCAGCGTCGCCTCTTCGTCGGCCTCGTGATTCTCCAGGCACCAGTAGACGGCCTCGGCGAGCTCGCGCAGGTTGTGCGGCGGGATGTTGGTGGCCATACCGACGGCGATACCGCCCGAACCGTTGGCCAGCAGGTTGGGGAACCGGCTTGGCAACACGGTCGGCTCTTGCACGCGACCGTCGTAGTTCGGGATGAAATCGACTGTCTCCTCGTCGATTTCACGCAGCATCTCCATGGCCAGCGGGGTCAGCCGCGCCTCGGTGTAACGCATGGCGGCCGGCGGATCGTTACCGGGCGAGCCGAAGTTGCCCTGGCCATCGACCAGTGGGTAACGCAGCGACCACGGCTGGGCCATCCGGACCAGGGTGTCGTAGATCGACGAGTCACCGTGCGGGTGATAGTTACCCATCGTCTCGGCCACCGAACGCGCCGACTTCGCGTGCCCGCGGTCGGGCCGGAAGCCAGAGTCGAACATGGCGTAGAGCACGCGGCGGTGCACGGGCTTGAGGCCGTCACGGACCTCGGGCAGCGCGCGGCCCACGATGACGCTCATCGCATAGTCGATATAGCTGCGCTGCATCTCCTGCTGGATATCGACAGGTTCGATGCGGTCGGTGGTTGCGCCGTCGTCGCCAGGCGGCAGGGTGGTGTCAGTCATCTAGGAGTCCTAAACCTGGTATTCCTGGTTAAACGTCAAGGAAGCGAACGTCTTTGGCATTACGGGTGATGAAGCTGCGGCGTGCCTCCACGTCCTCACCCATCAGAATGGAGAACAGCTCATCGGCAGCGGCGGCGTCATCGAGGGTCACCTGCCGCAACACCCGCACGCTGGGATCCATGGTGGTCTCCCACAGTTCCTTGGCGTCCATCTCACCCAGACCCTTGTACCGCTGGATGCCGTCTTCGGGGTTGATGCGCTTACCGGCCGCGCGACCGGCCTCGAGCAGACCATCGCGCTCACGATCGGAGTAGGCGAACTCCGGCTCGCTGCGCTGCCACTTCAGCTTGTACAGCGGCGGCTGCGCCAGGAAGATATGACCATTCTCGACAAGCGGTTTCATGAATCGGAACAACAGGGTCAGCAGCAGCGTCGAGATGTGCTGGCCGTCGACATCGGCGTCGGCCATCAGCACGATCTTGTGATAGCGCAGCTTGGCCAGGTCGAACTCGTCGTGGATGCCGGTGCCCAGCGCGGTGATGATGGCCTGGACTTCGGTGTTCTTCAACACCCGGTCGATGCGCGCCTTCTCGACGTTGATGATCTTGCCGCGCAGCGGCAGGATCGCCTGGAACATCGAATCGCGACCGCTCTTGGCCGAGCCACCGGCCGAGTCACCCTCCACCACATACAGTTCGGACTTGCTGGGATCGGTGGAGCGGCAGTCGGCGAGCTTGCCGGGCAGTCCGCCGATATCGGTCGCGCTCTTGCGCCGGACCAGTTCACGCGCCTTGCGGGCGGCGATACGCGCCTGTGCCGACGAGACCGCCTTGTTCACAACGGTTTTGGCCTCGGCCGGGTTGGCGTCGAACCAGTGCTGCAGCTCTTCGTTGCAGATCTTCTGGACGAAGGATTTCACCTCGGTGTTGCCGAGCTTGGTCTTGGTCTGACCTTCGAACTGCGGCTGGGAGACCTTCACCGAGATGACCGCGGCCAGACCCTCACGGATATCGTCGCCGGTGAGGTTCGGGTCCTTCTCCTTGAGCAGCTTCTTGTCCTTGGCGTACTTGTTGACCACCGTGGTCAGCGCCGCCCGGAAACCCTCTTCGTGGGTGCCGCCTTCGTGGGTGTTGATGGTGTTGGCGAAGGTGTGCACCGATTCGGAGTAACCGGCGTTCCACTGCATCGCGATCTCGACCTCGTGCCCGGGGCCCTTGCCCTCGAAGTCGATGACGCTGGGTTGGATCGCGGTCTTGGTGCGGTTGATGTGCTTGACGAAATCGACCAGGCCGCCGGGGTAGTGGAACACCCGGTGCTTAACCTTCTGCGGTGCGGAGTGCTCCGCGGCCTTCTCTTCGGCGGATTTCGGCGCTTCGGCGTGGTCGCTGACCACCTCGTCGACGACCTCTTCGGGGGCGACGCGCTCGTCGGTGAGTTCGATGGTCAGGCCCTTGTTGAGGAAGGCCATTTCCTGGAGCCGCCGCGCGATGGTCTCGAAGTCATAGGTGGTGGTCTCGAAGATGTCCGGGTCGGCCCAGAATCGGATCGTCGTACCGGTCTTCTTGGAGGGCCCGCCCTGGCGCAGAGTGCCCGGCACCGAGCGGTCATAGGTCTGGTGCCATTCGAAGCCATCCTTGTGGATATCGGCCTCGAGCCTGGTCGACAGCGCGTTCACCACGGACACGCCGACGCCGTGCAGACCGCCGGATACCTGGTATGCGCCTTCTTCGAACTTGCCGCCGGCGTGCAGCACGGTCATCACGACGTCGACGGTGGGGATGCCCGTGGAGTGCATCGCGACGGGGATACCGCGACCGTCATCGGTGACCTGAACGCCGCCGTCCTCGAGGATGCGGACGTCGACCTTGGTCGCGAATCCCGCCATCGCCTCATCGACGGCGTTGTCGACGACCTCCCAGATCAAGTGGTGCAGACCGCGCTCGCCGGTGGAGCCGATATACATACCCGGCCGCTTGCGGACTGCTTCCAGGCCTTCGAGTACCTTGATCGAGTCGGCGCCGTATTCGGCCGGGGCATTCTTGTCTTGGGCAGCCACGTTGGACGCGTCTCCTTGGGGTTGCGCGCAGGTGGTTCTGTCACCGCCTGCAAAAGCTCCCCACAGTCTACCGCGACGTAACGTCAGGACTGACTCTGCGGCGGTGTTTCCAGCCAGCTATCTGCGCCGTGCGCGGAATTTCCGGCCCATCGGAAAGTCAGGACGCTCCAGACCCTTGATTTCTGGCGTCTCGACGTTCTCAGTCGACGGTGTCGAGCGTGCGTGAACTCGGCGGGAAGCCCGCGCGCCGCGCCGCAGACACGCACGCTCGCCGGGTAGGGAACTAGCCGTAGGTGTCGCGGGGGCCGCGGCCGGGCACGTTGAGCTTGCCTTTTCGCCAGGACGGCGCCGTCGGGCCCTGGATCTTCAGCGATGTCACGATCCCGTCGCCGACCGCCGCGGCGATCTTGGCCAACAACTGCGCCTGCACCATGCGCAGCTGCGTCGCCCAGGCCGTCGACTCGGCAGACACCGTCAGCACACCGTCGCGTAGACCGGTCGGGATCGCGTGGTCGGCGATCTGATCGCCGACCACCGTCGTCCACTGGCCGAGCACCGCGCCCTCGGCGACCTGCCTGGTCCAGCCCCTCGAGCGGGCCAGATCACGAGTGGCAGCACTGAAGGTCTGGGGGTCGCGGGCATCGGGGCCCGGTCCCGACCAGCGGCGCCGGCCCGTCCCGGCGGGTTTTCGGGCGGCCGGCGCGGTACGCCCGCGGCCGACATCCTTGCCCTGACTGCGTGCGGCGCCGCGGGCCTCCTCGAGCGCCCGGCGCACCATATCCATGCCTGGCAGGCCCTCGAGGTGCTCCTGCGGTCCGTCCGACCGATCGTCTTGGTCGTTCACGTGATCACCTCCGACACCCTGCCTCCGTCGGCATCTCGCATCGTCACTTCAACCCGGCGGACATCCCAATCTGCCGGTAGATCCTCCGGAACTGCAGCGGTGACCAACACCTGCTCGGCCGAGCCGGCCACCTTGGCCAGGGCCTGCCTGCGCGCACTGTCCAGTTCGGCGAAGACGTCGTCGAGCAACAGCACCGGGTCGGTGCCCTCGGATCGCAACAACTCGTATGACGCCAGCCGCAAACCCAATGCCATGGACCAGGATTCACCGTGGCTGGCAAATCCCTTGGCCGGCTGATCTCCGAGTCGCAGCTCGAGGTCGTCGCGGTGCGGTCCTACCAGGCAGACACCACGTTCAAGTTCCGCGCTGCGCTTACGCCCGCATTCCTCGAGCAGCGCGGCCTCGTAGACCATCGGGTCGACCGTGCCGTTTCCCGCCTCGGTCTCCACGACCTGCACGCTACTGCGGTAGCCGATTGCCGCCGGTCGCGAGGCGGGTGCCAGCAACTGATAGGCCTTCTCCACTTCGGGTCCGAGCTTGTTGACCAGATCGACGCGAGCCGAGATCAGCTGCGCGCCATGCGAAGCCAGGTGACCATCCCAGATCTCGAGGGTGTCCAGGACGCCGGTGTCGCCGCGGTGGCGAGCAGGGCCTGCGGTTTTGAGCAGGGCGGTGCGTTGACGCAACACCTTGTCGTAATCGGCACGCACCCCCGCGATCCGCGGCCGCAGCGACGTCGCCACCTCGTCGAGAAAGCGACGCCGCTCCGATGGGTCTCCCCGGACCAATGCCAGATCTTCCGGTGCGAACAACACCGCGCGCAACACCCCGAGGATCTCCCTGGGGCTGCGCACCGGCGATCTGTTCAGCCGAGCCTTGTTGGCACGGCCGGTGGTCACCTCAAGATCGACAGCCAGCTCGCGACCATCATTGACCACGACCGTCGACACCACAGCACGATCGGCGCCCGCACGAATCAGCGGCGCATCGGTCGATACGCGATGTGAGCCCAGGGTCGCCGAATACCACAGGGCTTCAAGGAGATTGGTCTTACCGAAGCCGTTGGGTGCGACGAACACCGTGTGGCCGGGCTGCAGGTCGATCTCGGCCCGTGGCCACGACCTGAAGTCCGTCAATCCCAGATGACGTACGTACAAAGCTATCCGGATTCCGAGATGCGCTTGACCGCATGTCCACCGAACTGGTTGCGCAGTGCGGCAACCGCTTTCATGGTGGGGGAGTCGTCCTGGCGGGACAGGAACCGAGCGAACAGCGACGCGGCGATACTGGGTACCGGCACCCGGAGACGAATCGCCTCTTCCACCGTCCAGCGTCCCTCACCCGAGTCATCGGTGTAGCCGCTGATATTGGCCAGCTCGGGATCTTCCTTGAGCGCCTTGGCCAGAAGTTGCTGCAGCCATGACCGGACGACGGTGCCGTTGGTCCAGGCCTGGTACACCGCTTGGGGATCACGCACCAAACCCTCGGCGGCCAGCATTTCGTAACCCTCGGCGTAGGCCGTCATCAACGCGTACTCGACGCCGTTGTGCACCATCTTGGTGAAATGGCCTGCTCCGACGGGGCCGGCATGGACGAATCCGTCGGCGATATCGCCGGCCGGGCGCAGGGTGTCGAAGATCGGCATGGCCCGCGCGATGTCCTCGTCACTGCCACCGACCATCAACCCGTAGCCTTCGGTCAAGCCCCAGATGCCACCCGAGACACCCGCATCGATGAAGGAAATTCCCTTCTGGCCCAACAGGTCTGCGTGCGGTCGATCCTCGGTGTACCGGGAGTTTCCGCCGTCGATCACCAGGTCACCGGGGGAGAGCACATCGGCGAGCTCGGCGATCGTCTGCCGGGTAACCTCACCGGAGGGGACCATCACCCACACGGTGCGCGGCGCAGCCAACGACTCGGCCAATGCGGCCAATGTCGGGACATCGGTGACCTCGGGGCGCGGATCGAACCCGATGACCTCGTGGCCTCCGGCACGCAGGCGCTCCCGCATGTTGAAACCCATCTTGCCAAGACCGATCAAGCCCAGCTGCATCGCACGTACCTCCTTGGGCCGGTCAGCCAGGGAGCCGCACCGGCATCAACAAATAGACGTAGTCGGTCTGTGCCGCCGGGAACGGCCCGGTGGCGTCGACATCGTTTCCAGTGTCCCCCGCCGGACGCAAAACCGCGGGACGGCTCGGTGTCGTGAAGCCGAACGTCACCCGCTCCGAATGCAACGATCCCAGACCATCGGTCAGGTAAGTCGGGTTGAAAGCGATGGTCAGCGGCTCACCGGCGAACTCGACCTGCAGATCTTCTTCGGCACGGCCGACATCGTCGGCACCGGCGGACAGTCGCAACCCATCGACGCTGAATTCCATCCGGACCTGGGCACCGCGGTCGGCGACCAGGGCCACACGCTTGATCGCTTCGGTCAGTTCGGCCACCCCGACGGTCGCGATGGCGGTGTGCTCGGAGGGCAGCAGCTGACGGAACTTCGGGAACTCGGCGTCCAGGAGTCGCGTCGTGGTGCGCTTACCGTTGCTGCGGATACCGAGCAGCCCCTCCTTACCGACCGCCGCGCCGGCACCCAGCGCAAGATGCACCTCGGTGCCGTCGGTGCCGGTCTTGGCGGCTTCGGACAGCGTCTTCGCCGGCACCAGCACCGCAGCTTCGACCCCGGCCGAATCCGTCGACCAGGTCAGCTCGCGGACGGCCAGCCGGAACCGGTCGGTGGCCGCCAAAACGACCTTGTCGCCGGAAATCTCGACGCGGATACCGGTCAGCATCGGCAGCGTGTCGTCACGGCCGGCGGCGACCGCGACCTGGCTGATCGCCTGGCCGAACAGGTCGGCCGAGACCACACCGGTCTCGTCGGGCAGCGCGGGCAGCGACGGGTAGTCCTCGACGGCCATGGTGGGCAGCGAGAACCGCGCGCTCCCGCAGGTCAGCGCGACTCGAGTGCCCTCGACGGTGACGTCGACGGGTTTGGCCGGCAATGACCGGGTGATGTCGGAAAGCAGCCGTCCGGAAACCAAAACGCTTCCCGGAGAAGCGATTTCGGCGGCGACGCGCACCTCTGCGGAGGTCTCGTAGTCATAACCGGAGATGGTCAGGCCGTCATCGGAGCCGGTCAGCAGGACTCCGGCCAGTACCGGCACGGTCGGCCGGCTGGGCAGACTGCGGGCAACCCATGCCACGGCGTCGGCGAAATCCTCGCGTACCAGACGGAACTTCAAATCGGTGAGACCAACATTCGTCGTCACCACGTCCATAACGTCCCTTCGATCTACCGCGTCAAACGAGCATCAACCAGCGGATTCCCCGTGTACCCACCGAGCGTAGTCGCGATCTGACCCGCGACCGCAGGAGGGCGTATCGAATCACCACCGTAGAGCGTCGGCGGCGAACTTGAAAGCGATTCGCTCGGCCCCGACGCGACGGTGCCGAACCGCACGGAGGTGGGTGTTGATGCTCTGTCCCCACCGGCCTGTTTTCAGAAGATGAATCTCTAGAGATAAAAGCAACAGTATTAGGGGCTGTGCATTCTGTGGATGAACCCTGACAGTCGCTGGTCACCGGCCTCGAGGGCATGTGGGCAGATTGTGGAGCACCGGGCGGGTCGGCAGTGGACGAATGTGGAGAACATCTCGGGTGTGTAGTGGACGGCGGGTTGCCACGAGGTTTCTCCCAAGTTGTCCACAGCTGCGTACACATCGCTCGGTTGTGATTCGGCGGGCAGATGTGACAAAAGTTTTTCAGATCTCGGCGACCCATTACGGCGTTTCGTGCGCGTGTCGGGGTACGACAAAGATCGCCGGTGACCCGGCAAAGGGTGTGCAAGGGCGGAATCAGCGCTTGGAGCGCTGCCGGATCCGGGTGGTGAGTTCCTTGACGTGATCGAAGATTTCGCGTCGTTCGGCCATGCCGTCACGAATCTTGCGCTCGGCATACATCACAGTGGTGTGGTCACGACCGAATGCTTCGCCGATGCGCGGCAGGGAGAGGTCGGTGAGTTCACGGCACAGATACATGGCGATCTGGCGGGCCTGTGCCAAGGCACGGGTCTTACCCGGCCCGCGCAGCTCCTCGACCGATGTCTCGAAGTACTCGGCCGTGGCCGCCATGATCGTCGCGGTGCTGATCTGCATGGTGCCGGCATCGGCGATCAGATCACGCAGGACGATCTCGGCCAGCGATTTATCGATCGTGGTCTTGCTCAGCGAGGCGAATGCCGTCACCCGGATCAGGGCGCCCTCGAGCTCGCGGATATTGCGCTCGATGCGGCTGGCGATGAGCTCCAGGACGTCATCGGGGACATCGAGGCGGTCCATTTGCGCCTTCTTGCGCAGGATCGCGATCCGGGTCTCCAGCTCGGGGGGCTGGACGTCGGTGATCAAACCCCATTCGAAACGTGTTCGGAGGCGGTCCTCGAGCGTCGCGAGCTGCTTGGGCGATCGATCCGAGGAGATCACGATCTGCTTGTTCGCGTTGTGCAGCGTGTTGAAGGTATGGAAGAACTCTTCCTGGATGCCGTCTTTACCCTCGATGAACTGGATGTCGTCGACCAGCAGGATGTCGACATCGCGATAGCTGCGCTTGAACGATGCCTTGCGGTCGTCGCGCAGCGAGTTGATGAAGTCGTTGGTGAATTCCTCGGTGGAGACGTACTTCACCCGCATGCCGGGGAAGAGACGTTGGGCATAGTTGCCCGCGGCGTGCAGCAGATGTGTCTTGCCCAACCCGGATTCACCCCAGATGAACAGCGGGTTGTAGGCACGTGCCGGTGCTTCGGAAATGGCGAGCGTCGCAGCGTGGGCGAACCGGTTGGACGAGCCGATCACGAACGTCTCGAAGGTGTAGCGGCGATTCAGCGTGACAGAGTTCGCGGCCTCCGGCGCCGGAGTCTGCGATCGGTTGAAGAACGTCGGCCAGCTGGCCTCGGCGCTTTCGATGGCGGCCAGATCGTCGTCGACCTCTTCGGTGTCCGCGGAATCCTGCGGAGGCTCGGTGTCGGTGTCGTCATCGGGCGGGGGAGTGGCGATGCGGACACCGAGTTCGACTCGCTGTCCGAGCTGCCGACTGAGCGCCTCGATGATCGGCTCGCGAAGTCCGCGTTCGATCTCGTTCTGCACGAACGCCGTCGGCACCGAGAGCAGCGCGAAACCCTCGGTGATGACCAGCGGTCGGACCAGCTTCAGCCAGGCACGTTGCTGGGCGGTGAGGGTGGATTCGCGGGGCCCGCCGTTGACGGTCTCACCGAAGGGGGTCTCGCCGTTGAGCTCGGCGACGACGTTGTTCCACACCGTGACAAAGGAGGAGTCTGGGTCCGCGGTCAACGACGCCTACCCCCTTTTTTCGGCTTCCTCGGGACTTCCCGGGGGCGACAGTAACAAACCATCCACATAGTTATCCACAGCCTGTGGAAAGCGCGCATGAGCTGCTGTCGCATTAAGTTGCGGCGCGGATGCCTGGTGTCGGAGCTCGGCACATCCCGTTCGATCGGTCTGTGGGCTCGCGGCCGGTGGTCGTCCCCGCTCTATGTCCGGCGCCGCCTCAGGTACGAAACGGCCTTGGCAGAAGCTAACAGTTTTCTCTCGGAGTGCCAACCGTTCGGCAACATTGCCGGCGTGATCTGTTGCGGCCCTGGATCGTCAGGGGCAGATGTGACTTCTGGGTTCGATGATGCGCAGTTCGGGGGCGGTGGTGGTGGGTCCGACCAGGTTTGACCCAGACAATTCTCGTCAGTACCCTCGAACAGTCGCCCACACGTGGCGATACGGCCGGGCTCATGCCCTCGAAGCAATTCGGGGCAGTGCCTTGGCTAAGTACGCAAGATCGATGAGCTTACCAACGGTGCTCGCATCTTCGGCTGTCATGACATGCATGGTGGTCGAGGGTGTCGGCACCAGACCGAACGAGGAGAGACAGCCGTGGCCAAGGGCAAGCGGACTTTTCAGCCGAACAACCGCCGCCGGGCCCGTGTGCACGGATTCCGGTTGCGGATGCGGACGCGCGCGGGTCGCGCGATCGTCTCGGCACGCCGCGGCAAGGGTCGTCGCTCTCTCACTGCGTGATTCGACGCAGGGTCTGCGGCGGTGCTTCCGGCCCAGTACCGAATGACACGGTCCACGGATTTCAGTGTCACGGTGCGGCAAGGTGTCCGGGCGGCGCAGCCTGATCTGGTTGTGCACGCCTGGCGCGACGCGGTCGGCGACGAGAATGTCGTCGGCCCGAAGATAGGTCTGGTCGTGTCCAAATCGGTGGGGACAGCGGTGCAACGGCACCGTGTCGCGCGCCGATTGCGGCACGCCGCCTATCGCATTCTCTGCGACGGTCAGTCCGCCCTCGACGCTGCCGACCGCGTGGTCATCCGGGCGCTACCGGGTAGCCGCGACGCGCTTTCGGCGCGACTCGAGACCGAGCTGCGCTCGGCGTTGACACGCACCCATATGTTGCAGCAGGCCCGATCGTGACGGGACTGCCGGCCAGGTGCGTAATTTTCGTGATTCAGCTGTACCGAACGATGATTTCGCCGCTGCGGCTGCCATCGTGCCGGTTCACTCCCACCTGTAGCGAGTACGCGGTGGATGCCTTGACCGAGTGGGGTCTGATCCGCGGAAGCTGGCTTGCTCTTGTCCGGCTTGCAAAGTGTGGTCCATGGCATCGCGGAGGATGGGACCCGATACCCGAGCGCGGCGAGAAGGCCGGCGATAAGACTTCGGGAGAAGTCGTCAGGAGCGATTCTGTTGTTTAACTGGTTCAGCCTCGACATCATCTATTACCCGGTGTCGGCGATCATGTGGGTCTGGTACAAAGCATTCGCTTTCCTGCTGGGGCCGTCGAACTTCTTCGCATGGGCGCTGTCGGTGATGTTCCTGGTCTTCACCTTGCGAGCGATCTTGTACAAGCCGTTCGTCAAGCAGATCCGCACCACGCGGCAGATGCAGGAATTGCAGCCCCAGATCAAGGCTCTGCAGAAGAAGTACGGCAAGGATCGGCAGCGCATGGCGCTGGAGATGCAGAAGCTACAGAAGGAACACGGATTCAATCCGATCCTGGGCTGTCTGCCCATGCTGGCTCAGGTTCCGGTGTTCATCGGACTGTTCCACGTGCTTCGTTCGTTCAACCGGACCCAGGGTGGCTTCGGTCAGATCCAGCTGTCGGTGGAGCAGAACCGGGCGACCGGCAACTATGTGTTCAGCCCGACCGACGTAGCGCACTTCCTCGATGCCAATCTGTTCGGCGCTCCGCTGGGCGCGACCATGATCCAGAAGACCGGTCTGGACGCGTTCACCGAATTCAGCCGGGTGGCTGTCATCGGTGTGGGTGTGCCCATCATGATCCTCGCCGGTATCGCCACCTACTTCAACAGCCGCGCATCCATTGCACGACAGAGCCCGGAGGCGGCAGCCAATCCGCAGACCGCGCTGATGAACAAGCTGGCGCTGTATGTGTTCCCACTTGGCGTCGTCGTCGGCGGTCCATTCCTGCCCCTGGCGGTGATCCTGTACTGGTTCGCCAACAACATCTGGACCTTCGGTCAGCAGCATGTCGTGTTCGGCAAGATCGAGAAGGAAGAGGAAGCCAAGAAGGCCCTCGAGCTCGAACGCCGAGCTGCCAACGCCCCCGCACCCGGCGCGAAGCCGAGTAAGGGTCGTAAGCAACCGAAAGACGCCGCCGGCGGCGAGGACTCCGCGGCGGCCAAGGCGCCGGGCGACGCGGACGCCGACAACGAGACCGGTTCCGGTGCTGCCGACTCCAAGAGCCCCAAGAACGCCAAGAATCAGAACGTTGCGAAGAATCCCGCGCCCCGGGCGGCGGGGAACACCCCGCGGCCGGGCAGCCGACCGAATAAGCGCAAGCGCTAGAAGCCAAGCCGAGAGAGCCGATGAACCCGGAAACAGACTCCGGTGGCGGCCACGGCGAAGTAAGGAGAACCGATATGACTGACGCAGAAACGGCCGATCGCACCGACGAGGTGTCCGACGAGTCCGTGACCGAGAACGCTCCCGCGCCCGCCGAGGACGATCTGGAAGATCGGCTCGTCGCCGAGGGTGAGATTGCCGGCGATTATCTGGAAGAGCTCTTGGATCTGTTGGACTTCGACGGTGATATCGATCTGGACGTCGAGGGCGACCGTGCCGTCGTGAGCATCGACGGTGGCAGTGATCTGAACAAGTTGGTGGGACGTAAGGGAGAGGTCCTCGACGCCCTCCAGGAGCTGACCCGGCTCGCCGTGCACCAGAAGACCGGTGAGCGAAGCCGGTTGATGCTGGACATCGCACGGTGGCGTCGTCGTCGTCGTGACGAGCTGGCCGCGCTGGGAGACAAGATCGCCCGTCGGGTGGTGGAGTCGGGTCAGCGCGAAGAGCTGTCGCCGATGACGCCCTTCGAGCGCAAGATCGTTCACGACGCGGTGGCGGCCGTCGAGGGCGTGCGCAGCGAGAGCGAGGGCGCCGAGCCGTCGCGCCGCGTGGTCGTGCTCCCGGCCTAGGCCGAGTTACACGGATGTAGTTCTAACGAGAAGTTCAGGGCCGTCGGCCTGGGGCACTACCGGAGGATGTTTCACGTGAAACATGGTGAATTGAGTCCGGCGCCCCAGGCGGCGGCTCTTTGCTTTGGCGACCGGGTCGGTGTCGCCGAACATTACGGTCGGATCCTGGCCGGCGCCGGGATCGAGCGAGGACTCATCGGTCCGGCCGAGGTCGACCGTCTGTGGGAGCGGCACATCCTCAACAGTGCCGCCATGGCCGAGCTTCTCGATGAGGGGGAGCGGGTGGCCGATATCGGAAGCGGGGCGGGACTGCCCGGCATCCCACTCGCGATCGCCCGGCCCGATCTTCGCGTGACGTTGGTCGAGCCGCTGCTGCGTCGCAGTGAATTTCTGCGGGAGGCGATCGACGAGTTGAGGCTCGACGTCGAGGTCGTTCGGGGTCGGGCTGAAGACAAGGCGATTCGTGCGGAGGCAGGAGAGATGGACGCGGTCGTGTCCCGAGCGGTGGCTCCGTTGGACAAGCTGTCCCGGTGGAGCATCCCGCTGCTGCGAGTCGGCGGCCGGATGCTGGCATTGAAGGGGGAGCGGGCCGTCGACGAGGTGGAGCAGCACCGGCGGACGTTGAGTTCGCTTGGTGCTTCGGAGGTAAGGGTGGTGAGATGTGGCGTGGACTTTTTGAATCCACCCGCCACCGTGGTCGAAGCACGACGCGGAGCGGTGGACAGTCGGACGGGGCGACCCGGCAGGAGGAAACGATGACGGGCCAGCGTGATGTTTCACGTGAAACATGGACGGCTGAACCCGAGGCGTGGCCGACCATCGACACTCCCATAGCGGCCGAGGCCGAGCGAGCCAGCCGACTGCTGCACAATCGCGAGCGAGGTCTGCCGCGTCCCGCCCGTCAGCGCATCTTCACCATCGCCAACCAGAAGGGCGGTGTCGGCAAGACGACGACTGCGGTGAATGTGGCCGCGGCACTCGCACGCCAGGGGTTGCAGGTGTTGGTCATCGATCTCGATCCGCAGGGCAATGCCAGCACGGCTCTGGGCATCGAGCACCGCCAGGGCACGCCGTCGTCCTATGAGGTGCTGATCGGTGAGATACCACTTGCCGACGCACTCCAGCGCAGTCCCCACAACGACAAGCTGTACTGCGTGCCGGCCACCATCGATCTGGCTGGTGCCGAGATCGAGTTGGTCAGCATGGTTGCGCGGGAAGGCCGGCTGCGCTCGGCGCTGGGCGCCTTGCGTGATCACAGCTTCGACTACGTCTTCATCGACTGCCCGCCGTCGCTGGGTCTGCTGACCATCAATGCCCTCGTCGCCGCGCCCGAGGTGCTGATCCCGATTCAGTGCGAGTACTACGCACTGGAAGGTGTGGGGCAGCTGCTCCGCAATATCGAGATGGTCAAGTCACACCTCAATCCCGAACTGAACGTCACGACGGTGGTCCTGACCATGTACGACGGCCGTACCCGGTTGGCCGACCAGGTGGCCGAAGATGTGCGTGCACACTTTGGCGACAAGGTGCTGCGAACGGTCATCCCGCGCAGCGTGAAGGTGTCGGAAGCGCCCGGGTATGGGATGACGATCCTCGATTATGACCCGGGCTCACGAGGAGCGATGAGCTATCTCGACGCCAGCCGCGAGATTGCCGAGCGCGGGCGATCGGTCAAGTGATCCAGGTAGTTCCCGAGCAGAAGATCAGCAGGAGAGGTCGATGAACCAGGCGAAGAAGCGCAGCGGATTGGGACGCGGACTGGCGTCGTTGATCCCGACCGGCCCGGGTGAGGGGGAGGCGCTGGGCGCTCCGCGGATCGGCGACAGTGCTGCCGATGTCTTGATGGGGGGCGCGCCGAAGCCCGCCGCACCGGCACCGACGGCTGCCGAGGAAGCGGCCGTCGCGGAGTTCGGCGCGGTGTACCGCGAGATCGATCCGACGCTCATCGATCCGAACCCGCGCCAGCCCCGGCAGGTTTTCGATGAAGAGGCGCTCTCCGAGTTGATCCACTCCATCAAGGAGTTCGGCGTCATGCAGCCGATCGTGGTGCGGGCGATGCCGGCCGTCGACGGCGCTACGCGCTATCAGCTGGTGATGGGGGAGCGGCGCTGGCGGGCATCGCAGGAAGCCGGACTGACTGCCATCCCGGCCATCGTCCGAGAGACCGCGGACGACAGCATGCTGCGCGACGCCCTGCTGGAGAACATCCACCGCGCTCAGCTGAATCCGTTGGAAGAGGCCGCGGCCTACCAACAGCTTCTCGAAGAATTCGGGGTAACCCACGACGAGTTGGCGTCCCGGATCGGTCGATCGCGTCCGCTGATCTCGAACATGATCCGACTTCTGCGCCTGCCCATCGCCGTTCAGCGACGGGTCGCGGCAGGTGTGCTTTCCGCCGGACATGCCAGGGCGCTGCTGGCCCTGGAGGGCGGTCCCGAGCGCCAGGAAGAACTCGCGGCGCGGATCGTGGCCGAGGGTCTGTCGGTACGGGCGACCGAAGAGGCCGTCACGCTGGCGAACCGGAACGGTCCGGCGGACCCCCCGGCACCGCGACGCAAGCCGATCCAGATGCCCGGTCTGCAGGATGTCGCCGAACAGCTGTCGACGGCGTTCGATACGCGGGTCACCGTGAGTCTGGGTAAGCGTAAGGGCAAGATCGTGGTCGAGTTCGGCTCCGTCGATGATCTGCAACGCATCGTCGAACTGATGAACTCCGCCAAGTAATGAGGGGGCTGTTTTCGCGCTGTTTTTCCACGACCGGGGACAAGGGCGAATTACGTCACTGTGACACTGGCCGCTCCCGAACTCGACGCGCGACGACCCCATCACGGAGATCACATGTGTGACAACGTATTTGGTCCAGAGCATCGAATCGGCCGCATTTCTCCTATCCTGGAGGTCCGTGCGCTCTCCAGAATCGAAGGGTGAGGACTCGAAGTGTCAGCGCGAATCAGCTCGCTTCGGCTCGAGGCGTTCGATCAGTTGCCCAAGCACGCGCGACGCTGTGTGTTCTGGGAAGTGGACCCCTCGACGGTGCAGGGTGAGGATCACCTGGCCGACCCGGAGTTCGAGAAGGAAGCATGGCTGTCGATGGTCATGTTGGAATGGGGCTCGTGCGCGCAGGTGGCACTGGTGGGACCGGATGCTCCCGGCGAGCAAGACTTCTCTGAGCTGACCATCGATGCCCCGTGCTCGGGATACGCCTTCTACGCACCGCCCGGTGCGGTGCCGCGCGCCTCCCGCTTCCCGACCGGACCGGTGAGTGCCGACGCGGTCTTGCTGACCTCGCTGGGTGTCGACTCGGCTGAAGACGGGGACGATCTGTCCCGGGCATTGGTAGCGGCCGTCGCCGCCGATCTTATTCGGCGCGGGGTGCGCGCCCTCGAGGCATTCGGGCGGACGGCTTTGGCCGACGATCTGTGCGCGGACGGTGCGACTGCGGAGCTGGCATCCGTGATCGAGGCGCTCGGCGACTGTTCGGCCGGGCAGTGCATCGTATCGGCGGAGTTCCTCAGCGCGGCAGGATTCGAGGTTGTCGCGCCCCATCCGTACTTCCCCCGGCTGCGACTGGAGCTCGAGCAGGGACTGGGCTGGAAGGCCGATGTCGAGGCTGCCCTGGAACGGCTGTTGGAAAGTGCCCGCCTGCAGGTACCCGTCGGTGCCGCAGCCGCAGTCAGTTGAGCGGCGCCGCTCGAGGGGGGTTGAAACCGGAGAGGTCAGCTGGGGGCGACGCGGCCGGCTTCGACAGACAGCTCGTGGGCCAGTAGTTCGGCGAAGGTGAACGTACCTGTCGGGCGATCGTCCTTGCCGAGCAGGTACAGTCGCTTCACCGCGGCCAGCATCCCCTCTGCGATGGCATCGCGAGATGCAGCTGACGCCAACAGCGTTCGATCATGTGTATTGGTCACATAGCCGAGATCGACCTGCACCGTGGGCATCCGGGTCAGCCGCAGCAGGTCCCAGGTCCGGCCATGCACGCGACAATCACGGGATCCGGTGCGCGCCACGAGTTCTCGTTGAATGAAATCGGCAAGATTGCGGCCGATGGTGGACACCGAGCCGTGCGAATTGCCGAAGTGGAACGAGGCGACGCCGCTGGCGGTGGCACTGCTGTGCGTGGTGCAGCGCAGGCTGATCATCAGATCGGCGCCCACCGTGTTGGCGGTGGCGGCCCGTTCGGCATCCGAGGGGCTGCTGGCGGCCGAGCGGGACAGGAAGGTGTCCATGCCGATGGCAGTCATCCTGCCTTCGAGTCGGCTCGCCAGATCCCACAGGATGTCGGCCTCGCTGATCGGGCCCTCGGGACCCTGGATGATCGCCCCCAGATCGCTGCCGCCACGGCCCGGATCGATGATGACCCGCTTACCGGACAGCCGCGGCCCCGAGCGGCGCACCAACTCCTCCTCGCGGATGGCGTGGGGTGAGCCGCCGGTGACCCGGGAGCCCAGAAAGTAGAGCGACCGCAGTGTTTCCGGGCCACAGATACCGTCCGGGAACAGGCCGTACTCGCGCTGGAAGAACATCAGTGCGTTGTGCGTCTGCAGCCCGAAATGCCCGTCGACCAGGCCGGTGTAGAACCCGAGATCCTGCAGTCTGGCCTGCAGGGTGGCCACATCGTCGCCGTACATCGGTGCGCCGAACTGGTGCGACAACGTGCGCGCACCCAGTTGATAGGAGGCTTCGCGCAAGGCGCGGGCGGTGGCCTCACCGACCAGGCCGTCGACGAGCAGGCCTCGGTGCTGCTGGAACGCACGCACGGCATGGTCGAGTTCGGCATCGAACAGATCGGCGACGATGTGCTTGCCGGTGGTCGGTTCGGCGTCCGGGTGCTCGAGCATGCCCAAGCCGGCCAGTGCCGCTCTGATCTCGACGACCGCACTTCCGCGGTCGCCGCGACGCAGTATCGACATTCTTGGCCTTTCCGACATTGAGCACCCCCCCGAACCGACGGCAATGGCACTCCGGACAGACAGTATTGTCTCAGATACCGCTTAAAATCCGGAAAACCTCGGCGTGTGATGCGCCGAACCGTCCTCAGGCGAGATCGTCGGCGATCTCGCGCAGCAGCGCCGCCTTGCCCTTCGCGCCGACGATCCGCTTGACCGGCTGACCGTCCTTGAACAAGATCATCGTCGGGATCGAGACAACCTGGAAGTCACGCGCGGTCTCGGGGTTCGCGTCGACGTCGAGCTTGGCCACGGTGAGCTCACCGGACTTCTCCGCGGCGATCTCCTCGAGCACGGGGGCGACCATCTTGCACGGGCCGCACCAGGTTGCCCAGAAGTCGACCAGCACCGGGGTTGAACTGGACAGCACATCCTGCTTGAACGAATCGTCGGTGACCGTGACGGTCGCAGAGTTCTCAGCCATGAATATCTCCTAATCTTCGGTGGGAGCCGGGAATTCGGTGAGCCAGCGCTCGGTGTCGAGGGCTGCCGAACAGCCGGAGCCGGCGGCGGTGATGGCCTGGCGGTAGGTGTGGTCCACCAGATCGCCTGCAGCGAACACGCCTTCGACCGACGTCGCGGTGCTGCGCCCGATCACCTTGACGTAACCGTCGTCATCGAGGTCGACCTGGCCCTTGACCAGATCCGAGCGCGGGATGTGCCCGATCGCGACGAACACACCGGACACGGCGAGCTTGGACTCTTCACCGGTTACCGTGTTGCGCAACCGAATTCCGGTGACCTTCGGGTCACCCTCGATCTCGTCTACAGCGGTGTTGGTCAGGATGGTGATCTTCTCGTTGGCCTGCGCGCGCTCGAGCATGATCTTGGACGCCCGGAACTCGTCACGGCGGTGGATCAGCGTGACGCTGCGGGCGAACTTGGTCAAGAAGATCGCCTCTTCCATCGCCGAGTCGCCGCCGCCGATCACGGCGATGTCCTGCTCGCGGAAGAAGAACCCGTCACAGGTGGCGCACGTGCTGACACCCAGACCGATGCGCTCCTGCTCGCCGGGGATCCCGAGCTGGCGGGCGGCGGCGCCCATGGCCAAGATCACGGACTTCGCGCGGAAGGTCTCGTCACCGACGGTCACCGTCTTGACCGGACCGCTCAGGTCCACCGAATCGACGTCTTCCATGCGCAGGTCGGCATCGAAACGCAGCGCCTGCTCGCGCATCTCCTCCATCAGATTCGGTCCGGTGATGCCTTCCCGGAAGCCGGGGTAGTTCTCGACCTCGGTGGTCGTCATCAGCGCACCGCCGAAGGAAATGCCCTCGAACACCAACGGCTTCAGTTGCGCGCGGGCGGTGTACACCGCCGCGGTGTACCCGGCCGGGCCGGATCCGATGATGATCACGTCGTGGATGGGGGACGTGTCCTCAGAAGTGGTGGACATCGTGGATATCCCAGCCTTTCTGCCGCATAAGCGGCGTGAGTTCAAACATCAGCGTAGGCCGCGGTGTTCCCGAGCGGCATGTGAGGGGCGCGGCAACACCGAACTGGTCAGCAACCTCGGGTTTGTGGCGGGGCAGCCAGCCGCCACCACGACCGCGACCATCTCATCCGGCGTGGATCCGGGCAGCACCAGCAGCACGCCATCGGGCACCGGTTGGGCGCCGAGGATGGGCGTGTCGGCCGGGCGGCCGATCCCGGTCAGGCAGGCCGGAGGGTCCGTCAGCGGTCCCAGCACCGGGGGACGAATGAGCAGGGCCTCGATGGCTTCGGCTGGCAACGGCAGTCCCGGCGGTATGGACTGTTCGGTGACGTGTCTGGCCGTCGTGTAATCCGCCCGCGTTCCGGTGGCCGGGCGGGTCTCGGTGTCGATGAGCGCCAGGCTGCCCAGCACGATCGAAACGCCGACCGCGAGCAGACCGCCGAACTGCCAGGTGCGCCGGTGGACCGACGGACGGTCGGCGTGCCGCAGCGGGGCCCCACCACCGGGTACCACCCGGTGATTCCCGCGCAGTGCCGCGACGACGGCGGCGGTCACCTCCGGGGGCGGAGCGGGTGCCGGTGCCTCGGCGAGGTCGGCGAGCTCACGGCGGACCCTGGCGGTGGTCGCGTCGTCGGGCTCGGTGGGCACTGCTCCATCATCGCGCCACCGATGCGCTCAGGTGGGCCAGGGTCGCCGCGAGTTTGGACCGGCCGCGCGCGCACCGACTCTTCACGGTGCCCTCTGGCACACCGAGCAGGGCGGCCGTCTCGGCCACCGAGAACCCCTGCATATCGACGGCAACGATCGCCGCGCGCTGGTCGATCGGAAGCCGCATCAACGCCTTCTCCACCACGATCGCGGTGTCCAATGCCGTGGTGGGGTCCGGGGCATGGCCGGCGAGTTCCGGATCCAGCGGCGCGGTGGGTCGCGCCCTGTGCCGTCGCAGCCGGTCCAGGCAGGCGTTCACCACGATGCGGCGCAGCCAGCTCTTCACCGTGCAGTCATGACGGAACTGACCGGCCGCGCAGTGTGCCGAGAGCATCGCTTCCTGCAAGGCATCGCGGGCGTCGTCGGGACAGCGGGTGGTGATCCGTGCCAGCCGGTACAGCTGCGGCTCGTAGCGGCGGAACAGCTCCTCGAAAGCGAACCGATCCCCGGCGAGATGCGCGGTCAGCAATTGTTCGTCAGTGCGGTCGTCCGCCGTGATATCCCCCACAGCCGAACCCTAGGTTCCGCTGCGGCCGCGGCCGGGCACCTCTTTGCCGCAACCCGCTGAACTGCGCGATTGCCGAGTCCAGCCTGGGGATAATTCCGCTCAGGAGCGGGCGGTGACCGTCACCTCGGAGATATCGGTGCGGCTTTTGCCGTCGACGGTGCCCAGCGTCGAGATCCACACCAGGACGTACGAGGTCGGTGCGGCCTCGGGCACGTCGATGGTGTTGGAACCCTTCTTCAGTGGCGTCGGCGGGGTCAGTTCGGTGGTATCGGACAGCGAGGCCGGATTGGCCGTGTCGGCCGAACGGATCTGGACCGAAGTGCCCACGCTGGACACGGTGACCGTGATCGACCCGATATCGGTGGGCTTGGGCAACTGCAGCATCAGGCCGACACCGTTCTTGAAGCCGGGGAAGGGCACCGGGTCGGAGTAGGTGTCGGTGGGCCACGCGGTCGCGGGGTTCCCGTCGATCGCCAGACCGGCCTCGTTGGGAGCGTCGGCGCCACCCTCGGGGGAGAAGACGGTGGCCCGGACCGGCTTGACCGTTCCACTGTCGGACTCGGCCGTGGTGCTGCTGCTGGGGTTGTTCAGGCCGAGCTCGTCGCGGTTGATCCCGCCACCCACGTCACCGAAGATCCGGCTGAGCACGGTGACCAGCAGGACGAAGACCAGCACGACGACCACGCCGCCGACGGCGAGTCCGATGATCAGGCCCTTGCGGCGCCGCGCGACGGCGTCCGGGTCGGCATCGGCGGCACCCGAACGCGCAGGCTGGTCGGCCGAGGACGCGTCCAGCGGGGCGATGTATTCGGTGCGGTCGGCCACCGCGGTGGCCTGCTGCAGCAGGTTCAGCAGCGTCGGTGCGCTGCGGATACCACCGTTTTCCTGCACCGCGCGGGCGGCTGCGGCGGAGATCTGGAAGGGAATATCCGCATTGACCGTCTGTGGCTCGACGGGCTGGCCGACCGCGTCGAGGTCGGCGGGCTCCAGACCGCTGGTGGTACCGGTCTGTGGTAGCGGCCAACGGTTGATCAGCAGGGCGTACAACGCCGCACCGACGCCGCGGATATCGCTCTCGGGGTTGGCATCGGGCAGCGTCGCCGGGAAAGCGAGCGCGACATCGCCCTCGATGCTGACCCGGATGCGGCCCGGATCGTCGACCGACAACGCGACACCCGAACGGTGTGCGATATCGGCAGCGGCGGCCAGAGACTGGATGGCGCGCGCCCCGCCGATCGGGGAGGGGGAGGTCTCGGCGACCTCGGTCAGCGAACCACCACGGATCCACTCCGAGATCACCAGGCCGCCGGACCCGGAGCGGGTGACGTCCAAGATCCGCGCCAGCCCGGGGCTGTCGATCGCCGACAGCCGTTGCGTCCTGGCCAGGATGTCCTGCAGTTCGGACTCGGGCAGGGTGCCATCGGGGTCGACGAAGGTCAGCGCGACCTGCCGGTCGAGTGCGGTGTCCAGGGCATGCCAGAACCGCAGCGTGTCGGTCCCGCCGTGGGACACGAGCAACCGGTAGCGCCCGCCGATGATGGTCGCGCCAGGGATCAGGTGCAGTTCCTCACCGAGCGCGGCCTCGGCGGGACCCTCACGCGGCGGGTCGAAGGCCAGCGGCTCGCGACTGGGATCGCCGCCGTAGTCGGCCGGTGGCCGTGCGGTGAAACCACCGGTATCGGGTGCAAACGCATCAGCTTTGCCCTGCAACGGAATCCGGGTGGTGGCGCCGGTTTCGGAATCGGCTCCGGCGTCTGGCGCAGACCCGCTGCCGGGCGTATCGCTCACCGATGGTCCTTTCCGAGTGTGGCTCGTGGCAATCTGTGCCTGCGGTGCATACCGGCGGGCTGCCGGGGGGCGGCCGGGCCGCATCGGATGCGAATTGCTCCGATCAGGATACGGGACCGCCCGGCGGTCATGACCAGCATCGGTCCCGGTCGTGCGCCCGGGGGCCGACGGCGTGCGGCCCCGGAGTCGGGCCTGCACCGCGGCGACCGCCGACACCGCGTCGGGCACCTTGGCCCACCACAGCACCGCGCCGATGATCGGACCCATGATCAGCCCGATCACCACCAGTCGCAGCAGCGATCCCGCGCCACCGCCGTGTTCGGTCAGGGCCTGCAGACCGAGAAGCTTGTCGACGACATGGGCGAGAAGACCGGCGAGCATGGATGCCGCGATCGTGACCAGGATGGTGCGCACCACCTCGATGCTGATCATCCGGCCGCCGCTTCCGGCGGGGATCAGGTTGGCGCGCAGGACCGCATATCCGACGGTGGCGCCGGCCAGGAATCCGAGGCCATTGGCCAGCCCCAGATATCCGGCGACCATGCCCGGGTCGGTGACCAGATGCGGTACCGCCACCGAGGTGACGATCTTCACGGCGGTGATCACCAGGATCAGCACGATCGGCGTCCACGGCTGTTGACGCGCGTAAAAAACCCGAAGCTGCAGCAGCACCAGCGAATAGGGGATCAGGGTGAAGGCCGACAGCGTGATCGCCATACCGAGGTAGCCGGCGTCGGTATCGCCGAAGTTGCCGTAGGCGAACAGCGCGCTGCCGATGGCCGGCCCACCGACGGTCATCACCGCGACCACCGGGATCATCGTCAGCATGGTCAGCCGGGTGGCCAGATTCAGATCGGCCAGCACGGCCGGCCCGTCCTCGGATGCGGCGTTGCGCGACAATCGCGGCATCACCACGGTGAGCACGGTCACGCCGATGATGCCGAACGGCAGCTGCAGCACCAGCCAGGTGTAGTTGTAGATGGCCGGCCCGGATGCCGATGCGGCGCTGGCGATCTGGTTGCCGACGATCAGACCGATCTGACTGATCAGGACGTAGAGGACCATCGCCAACGCCATCATCCCGAAGGTCTTGATCCGGTCGTCGATGCCCCAGAGCGGTTTCATGCTGATCCGCTCGGCCCGTAGCGCGACGAAGACGACCGCGGCCTGGGCCACCACGCCCAGGGTGGTTCCGATACCCAGCACCAGCAGCTTGGCGTTGCCCATCTCCACCGGGTTCACCGAGAGCTCGCCGGGGACAAGGAGATAGAGGCCGATGGTGGCGATGGCGACCACGTTGTTGACCACCGGCGCCCAGGCCGGCGGACCGAAGATGTTGCGGGTGTTCAGGATTGCCATGAACACCGAGGACAGCCCGTAGAAGATGATCTGGGGTAGGAGAAGGTAGGCGAACGCGGTGGTCAGCGGACGGTTCACCAAGGGTTCGGAACCAAGCATGAGGTCGGTCAGCAGCGGGGCGGCCAGCGTGGAGGAGATGGTCGCCAACAGCAGCACCAGCGTGGCCAAGGTGAGCAGCTTGCGGATGAACGCCGTTCCGCCGTCGGGATCCTCGCGTTCGGCGCGGGCCAGCACCGGGACGAAGATCGCGGTGAAGGTCGCCTCGAGGACCAGCGCGGCGATCAGGTTCGGCAGCTGGTTGGCCACCGAGAAGGCGCTCAGCAACGGCCCGCCGAGGATGATCGCCAGCAGCACCATCCTGGCGAACCCGGTGAGCCTGCTGATCAGCGTCGCCAGCGCCATCGCCCACGACCTGGAGACGACGGCCGAGTCCGACAACTCCTTGCGGGTGCCCTGCGCGGCGCTCATCGGGTCCGCTCCGGGCGCGCGGTGTCCTCGGCGGTGTGAGCCAGCGCGGTGTCCAACGGGTCGGGCCTGCGCGGCTCCCGGGTCGGCGGCACCAGGTCCGCCCGGTCCGGCTCGCCGCGGAAACGGTGCCACAGGCGGCGACCGACCAGCAACGCCAAGATCAGCCCTCCGGTCAGGGTGATGAAGAACAGCACCTTGCCGTAGGCGTTGGAATGCACCGACAACCGCACCGGGTCACCGAGGGCCATGCCGTCGCCGGTGGTCAGGGCGACATCGACGGCGAAGCGCTGGGTGAAGTGCACCTCGATGGGCACCCGCACCGGCAGGAAACCCGGCGGCAGCTCGATCTCCCCGGGGTCGGTGACCGTCATCCCCGGCGGCGCGTCGATCCGTAGTCGGACCCGGATCGGCACGGGCAGGTCGTTGCGCAGCGCCAGCGGCAGGGGGCTGCGCTCGGTGGCCAGCGTGTACGAGCCGCCGGGGTTCACGACGGTGACCGCGCCGAACAGATCGGCGACGGTGCGGCTGACCGTCGAAAGGCGTTGCTGGGCGGCACCATTGCGCGACCGCGCCGGAATCGACTGGCTCACGGCGCGCAACATGTCCTCACGTAGGGGGGCGGTGTACTGGTTACCGGTCAGGCCGGTGCGTTCGTCGACGGTCAACGCCGCGGTCAGCCCCCACAGCCGGCCGGTGATCGCGCCGATCCCGGAGGTCACCCCGTTGTCGAAGGTGCCCGCGGCGTCACCGGACCACGACGGGACGGCGCTGGAATCGAACGGTGCCAGCGCGGGTGTCTGTTGCAGAACCACCGGCAGTGGCCGCGGCACGGCCAGCCCGGCCCTGATCGCGGTCGCCACCGCGGTCAGCACGCTTTGGGCCTCATCGGGGTTGAGGTCCCAGGTCAGCGGGGGGACGACGAGCTGGGTGCGTCCCTGCGCCTCGGGTCGCAGGCCACGCCACTGCAGGGCGCCGAGCGCATCCTGCAGGCGGGCCACCCGCGAATCATGGTCCAGCGGGATGTCCAGTCCGGTGTCCAGATACGTCGGTGTGCGGGGGGTGGCACCGACTCCGGCCAGTGCGGCGCCGAGGGCGGGATCGAACGGTGCGACCACCACCTGCTGGGCGTAGCGCTGCGGTGAGGTGTCGGCCGGGCCGCTGTCTGCCGGGGTCAGTGCGGCGGCCGAGACCGCGACGGTCGGGTTCTGTCCGGCCAGCAGCGCCACCGCGCCGTCGGTCAGCGGGCCATCGCCGATCAGGGTCGCTCCCCGCACCGAACGCACCCCCAGGATCTGGTCGACGATATCGGCGGCGGCGCCGGTCGCGACGGTGCTCAGCCCGCGATCGCCGACGCGGTGCAGCGCATCCAGATCGGCCTGCGCGTACACCGTCGGTGTGACGCACAGTCGCTGGGCCAGCGCCTTGAGCCGGTTGAGCCATCCGACGGCCGCATCCTGGCCGGTGCCCGGATGCGTCGGGGCGTTGAGGCCACCCGCCGGATCGTCGCTGACGACGTAACCGGCAGTCATCGCATTGACGGTGATCAGCAGGTCGGGATCGACGGCCAGGCACACCGCGGCGCGGACCGCGCCGTCGGCGTCGACCGGGGCGCTGGTGGCGAAATCGGCCGCCGACAGCAGGGTGTCCAGTCGGCCGCCCGGCGCCAGGGAGGCCGCCAGATCGTCGTCGAGCAGCCGCACCGGGGTGGTGCCGCCGGGGATGCCTGCCGCCAGCCGGGGGCGGTCGGCCAGTGGCCACAGCACCGTGGTGGCCACCGGACGCGAGGTATCCGGGGGGACCACCGCCGACAGTCCCTGGTTTCCCGGGTCGTCGCCGCTGACGGGGTCGGGCGGTACGCCGAGCACCGGGAGCAGCAGACGTGCATCGTCGAGGCGGGCCGGGGCGCCGTAGTCGGGGGTGCCGTTGACGTTGACCAGGAGGGGATAGACGCCGGGCTGCTCGATCTGCAAGGTCGGTTCCCCGGCGCCGCGGACCGGATAGGACAGCGTGAACGGCACCTGCTGTCCGCGCTGCAACTCACCGGACACCGTGATGAACGGCCCGACCGGGGTGTACTGATCGAGATTGCCGGTCAGGTTCGTCCGCAGTTCTGCTGATCCGGTGACCGCGGGGGCGTGCTCGAGGCGGACGACGACATCGCGGACCGGCCGATCCCCGGTATTGCGGATCGTCCCGGTGACGGTGACCACCGAGCCGCTGGTGGTCGTGACGGTGTCAGGACTGACGCGGTCGATGTGCAACTGCAGGAACGTCGTCTCGCCGGGTTGGGCGGCCGCCGGAACCGGGCCGGCGAACAGCAGGACGAGCAGTGCGGCGATGAGGACGCGAAGGAGCACCCTCGCCTGTCTCATTGGCCGGGTCCGCAGCCGTTCGCCCGCCGCGGGGGCGACTCCTCCGGGCGACGGTTGCGCGTGTGCGAATGGGTCTGTGGGCGGCGCCGAGGAGCGCTGGGCGGCAGCGGCGGAAGGGCGTCCTCACCGTCGCTGTGCAATTTGTCGATGAGCTCACCGGCGACCACCGCGAGACGTCGTTCGTCGGCGTAGGCCAGCCTGGCGGGCAGATCACGCAGCGGGACCCAGGCGACCTCGGTGACCTCCATGTCCTCGTCGGAGAGGTCGCCGCCGAGGAAACGCATCAGGTAATGGTGCACGGTCTTGTGGACGCGGCGGCCCTCGGTCACGAACCAGTAGTCGATGCTGCCCAGGGCGGCCAGCACGCTGCCCTGGATTCCGGTCTCCTCGGCGACCTCGCGGATCGCGGTCTGCTCGGCGGTCTCACCGACCTCGATATGACCCTTGGGCAGTGACCACAACATCCGGCCGCGCCGGTCGATCCGCCCGATCAGCGCCGCGACCTGAGTCTCCTTGGGGCCGTCGATACCGTCGATGACGAGTCCGCCCGCCGAGGTCTCGTGCACGGTGCGCAGCCGGTCGGGGGCTCTGCGGTCGGGCCGCGGCCTGCGATTCTGGCCGGGTTTGGCCTGTTTGGGCTCCCCATTGGCGGCCGGTGCCGCCGCGCCGTTGCTCGACGTCGAGTCGGCTTGGGCGTCGGCGGCGGGCGGACCGGCAGCCCGGCGGCCGCGGCGACGCCCTCGGCGCCGTCGCGGTTTGGCCTGCTCGCCGTCCGACACCCAAGCGATGATAGTTGCCGTCGGTTCACCTGCTCGCCACACGCGCCCGTCGTGGCCGGGCTGTCGCCGGGTCGTTACCACCCCGGTGGCGTCACTAGACTCCCCGAACGTGCCCGACCACCAGACCCCAGACGCCGTCGATGCCGAACTGTTGGCGGGCGCGTTTGTGGCGCTGAGCGAGTACGGATCGGTGCTCACGGAACTGGGCGCGCGGTTCGCCGAGGCAGGCCACCAGCTGTATCTGGTCGGCGGGAGTGTGCGCGATGCGTTGCTGGGCCGGCTGGGCAACGATCTGGATTTCACCACCGACGCGCGGCCGAAGCAGATGCAGAAGCTGCTGCGCGGGTGGGCCGACGCGCTCTGGGAAACCGGGATCGAATTCGGGACGCTCGGCGTGGGTAAGGCCGGATACCGGATGGAGATCACCACATTCCGGGCCGACAGCTACGACCAGGTCTCGCGCAATCCCGAGGTGCGCTTCGGTGACCGCCTGGAAGACGACCTGGTCCGTCGCGATTTCACGGTGAACGCGATGGCGGTGCGGATCCACCCCGATGCCCCTGGCGGGCTCGCCGAGTTCTGCGATCCGCTCGGCGGGATCACGGCACTGCGCGAGCGGATACTCGACACACCCGCCGAACCGCAGGTGTCCTTCGGTGATGATCCGCTGCGGATGCTGCGCGCCGCGCGTTTCGTCTCCCAGCTTCGCTTTGCGGTGGCGCCGCGGGTGCTGGAGGCGCTGATCGAGATGGCGCCGCAGTTGGGCCGGATCACCGCCGAACGGGTCGCCGCCGAACTGGACAAGCTGATCACCGGCGCCGATCCGGTGGCCGGAATCGACCTGATGGTCCAGACGGGTCTTGGCGATGTGGTGCTGCCCGAGGTCGGTGAGATGCGGATGGCCATCGACGAACATCACCAGCACAAGGACGTCTACTGGCACTCGCTGACGGTGCTGCAGCAGGCCATCGATCTGGAAGCCGACGGTCCCGATCTGGTGTTGCGGTGGGCTGCGCTGCTGCATGACATCGGTAAGCCGGCGACCCGTCGGCACGAGTCCGATGGTGGGGTGAGCTTCCATCACCACGAGGTGGTCGGGGCCAAGATGACGCGCAAGCGGATGCGGGCGCTGAAGTACTCCAAGCAGATGGTCGACGACGTCTCGCAGTTGGTGTATCTGCATCTGCGTTTCCACGGCTACGGCGACGGCAAGTGGACCGACTCCGCGGTGCGTCGCTATGTCACCGATGCCGGGCCCCTGCTGGACCGGTTGCACAAGCTGGTCCGCGCGGATTGCACCACCCGCAACAAGCGGCGTGCGGCGCGATTGCGCGCCAACTACGACGATCTCGAGGCCAGGATCGCCGAGATCGCGGCCAAGGAGGATCTGGGGCGGGTGCGGCCCGATCTGGACGGCAACGAGATCATGGCCATCCTGGACATCCCGGCCGGACCGCTCGTCGGCAAGGCCTGGAAGTACCTGAAGGACCTGCGTCTGGAACGTGGTCCGCTGGAGCATGACGAGGCGATCGCCGAGCTCAGAAAATGGTGGAACGCCCGGCAGTCCTGATGCGTCTGAGGAGGTATGGACTATTGCCTCTCCGATAGCGCTGGTGGTGCGGACATCTGGTCGGCCGATCCCACGGTCGATCTCGACGGTGACGGGGTCCTCGACGCCATCGGCCTGGATCTCGACGGGGACGGCCACGCCGATGACGCACTGGCCGATCTGGACGGTCCGCCGGGCGACGGGCTGGCCGATCACGCCGTGCACAATCGCGACGGGCCGGCGCCGGCATATTTCACCGACGACGGCTCGGGCACCTGGGCGGTCGCGGTGGACCGGGCGGGACAGTTGCGCTGGTTGGGTCTCGACGGCGCGGAGGCCTTCGGCGGACCCGTCGTGGATTTCGACGGGGACGGTTCGCCGGGGGAGCGGTTGGTCGATGTCGATGCCGATGGGCTCGCCGACCGGGTGCTCGGTCCCGGGTTCGCCTACGCCGACCGCGACGGTGACGGTCGCTGGGATCTGCGGCTCACCGATGCCGACGGGGACGGGACGGCCGATGCGGTCAGCGACCTGCCGTGAGCCGTAGTAGTTCGGCGGCCTCGGACTCATAGGCGTGTTCGGCCCATTCACCGGGCGTGGCGTCGAACCGGGTGTCACGCAACGCGGGGTCCGCGCCGGCGTCGAGGAGACGCCGGATCAACGTCAGGTCTCCGGACCAGGCGGCGTGGTGCAGGGCGGTCGCGCCGTCGGCGTCACGTTGATTCGGGTCGTCGGGCAGTTCGCGGGTCGCCGGTTGCGCCCCGCCGGTGTCGATACCGTGCCGAGCCAGCAGTGCCAGCCGGTCGGCGAAACCGTTGTCTGCGGCCCAGGAGATCTGCCGTTGCCACATCTGCTCGCGCGTCTCCATGGCCTCACCGAGGCGGCGCTCCCACGGACTCGGACCGGCGTCGGCAAGCCCGTGCTCGAACAGCAGGTGCAGGTGTGCATCGTCGGGCCGGAACATCCGGTTGTAGAGCGTCTGTTGGTCCACCGGATGCGCGCCGCGACCCAGCAGCAGGGTGGCAAGGTCGTCGGCGGCCGGGTGCCGTGGCTGGCGCCGCGGCCCCTGCTCACCCTCGCCGAATACGCCGGTCAGCACCGTGAAGGGCGTCGACATCCCACGCCACAGATACCCGGCGTCGGGATCGGCACCGGCATCGAGCAGCAGGTGGGCGGCGGCGATGCTGTCCCCACCGGGCACCCGGGCGTAGGCCAAGTACATCAGCGGCGGCCACCCGAAGGGTCCGCCCGGGGTCGATGCCACGCCGGGGTCGTCACGCAGCTGGGCGGACAGTGCGCGGACATCGTGTGCAGCGGCGGCTGCCCAGGGGTGGTCGTCGACCAGGCCAGGTCGGGTACGCAGCAGCTCGGCCGCCGCCTCGCGGCGCGGGGGCGCATCGGTTCCGTCGTAGCGCAGGCAGGCCAGCGCACAGAACCGGTCGCCGACATCGGCGGTGGACTCGTCGAAACGGGACGGGTCGGTGCCCAGCTCGGTGACCGCTTCGAGATAGCGCACCAGCGCGGGCCACCCACTGAACCCGTACTGCCGGGCGGTGGAGTCCTTGCCGCCTTCGCCGGCCTCCGCGAGCAGTGCGTCGAGCGACGGATTGTCAGGTAGTGAGCTGGCGATATCGCATCCCTTTCCCGTTGACTCTGCGGTGTGGGCGGTGCCTCCTCGCACTTTTGCGCCGTGAGTGCAGAGTCGGCGCCTGCCGGTTATCCGCGGCCCTTGCCCGGTGGCCCGGCGAAGGCCTGGGCGATGGTCAGCCACTTCTGGGCGTCGGGGCCGGTCGCCACGATATCGAGATCACTCGGCGCTCGGCGTTGGGTGACCAGCATGCAGAAGTCCTCGGCGCTGCCGGCCACGGTCTGGGCGGCGTCCTCGGGTCCCCAAGCCCACAACTGCCCGTCCGGAGCGCGTAGTTCCACGTGAAACATTTCCGCCGGCGGGGTGAGGCCGTGCACAGAGAAAGCGAAATCCCTTGTGCGATAACCGATATGGGCAATCGATCGGAGGCGTTCGGTGCCTGGCTTGCGGATCCCCAGCGCATCGGCGACATCGAGGCCGTGGGCCCAGGTCTCCATCAGGCGCGCGGTGGCCATCGATGTCGGGCTCATCGGTGGGCCGAACCAGGGCAGCTTTCGGCCGTCGGGGACCCCCAGCAGCGCATCGTGCAACCGCGCACGGTCGGCCCGCCAATTGGCCAGCAACTCGGCCGAGGGAGTGGCCGCCAGTTGCTCGGCGCCGGCGTCGACGAACCCCAGCGGGTTCTTACCGGCCTCGGCTAGCACGGCGCCGAAGGCGCCCTCGTCGGTCGCCGACGCCCAAGCCACCCGGTCGGTCCACCACAGGTGGGCGATCTGGTGGGCGATGGTCCACCCCGGGGCGGGGGTGGCGGTGCGCCATTGCTGGTCGGACAACTCGGCAACCATGCTGTCGAGCTCGGCGCTCTCTGCGCGCAGATCGGCCACCACCGGCCCGGCATCAGCCATGGCTGAACTCTAGACCGGCACTCTAGACCGGCCGGGGCCGCCTGCCGAGGCGGGCGTGCGCGGCCAAACCCACCAGGTAGAGCGCGGACCCGAGGAGAACCAGGGGAACCGACCGGCCGTCGGTCGGGATGAGCGCCGCCGCCAACGCGATCGCCGCGACGAAGGTCACCCAGAACAGCGCGTCCTGCACCGTGAAGACATGCCCGCGCAACGCGTCGTCGACGTCGATCTGCATCGCGCTGTCCGCGCACAGCTTCACCACCTGCCCGGCCGCGCCGAGGACGAAGCCGCAGGCGATCATCACCGGCATGTACAGCCACGCGGCCAGCAGCTGGATCAGCGCCGCCAAGACCAGGGCGCCGTTGGCCGTGCGGTAACGACCCCACCGCAGGACAGCGGCAGGAGTGAGCACGGTGGACAGAAACGATCCGGTACCGGTCGCGGCGACGAACAGCACCGCGGTGCCCAAGCCCAGCCCGGCGACCTCCTGATCGCCGCTGTGGCGCACCATCACCAACACCAGCAGGGTGTTGATCCCGAACACCATCCGGTGGGCGGCCAACCCGCTGAGGGTCGCCGCGACGGTGGGCACCGCGGCGACCGTCCTGGCGCCGTGCACCCACCCGGTGGACACCGCATAAGCCACCGAACCGTGCACGGCGCGGGCGCTGTCGTCGGGACCGAGGGCGCGAGGGGCGAACCGCACCGACAGCACCAGGGCCAATGTCACCGGGATCGCCGCCAAGAAGATCACCACCGAGGCGCCCCCGTCATCGGCACCGAGCAACCACCGCGGCAGCAGCATGAAGTTCGCGCCGAGGAAGGTCGCCAGCGCGCCCGTCGCGGTGGCCACCGAGTTCATCGTCAGCACGTGATCGCGGGGCACCACATGCGGTAGTGCCGCCGAGAGCCCGGACGAGACGAAGCGGGTGAACCCGTTGACGATCAGCGCGCCGGCCAGCAGCGTCAGATCCCCCGAGCTGACCGCCAGGGCCGCGCCGACGGCGAGCATCAGCACCAGGCGCCCGGCGTTGGCGCCGATCAGCACCGTCCTGCGGTCCCAGCGGTCCAACAGCGCCCCGGCGAACGGCCCGAGTGCGGAGTAGGGCAGGAACAGCACAGCGAACGCCCCAGCGATGGCCCACGGATGTGCGGCGCGCTCCGGATTGAACAGCAATGCACCGGCTAAACCGGCCTGGAACAACCCATCCCCGAATTGGCTGACCGCCCGCAACTCGAGCAGCCGCCGGAATTCGGGCAACCCGCGCACCGTGTGCCACGTGCCCCCGGGAGTGCCGGTGTCAGTCATCAGATCGGGTCCTGTCCGGGCCGGCGAGTTATGACCCCGATCCACCCTACAAATATCTCGGCGAGCCGGTGAGCACGGCGCCGTGCTGGTGACATGATTGACCGATGGCGCATCCCGACGAACCGGAGGATTACCCGACGCCGACGGCACCGCGGGTGCGGGCGGGGACGCTGCTGTTGGCCGAAACCGACCTGCTGGAACCGACATTCCGGCGCACCGTCATCTACATCGTCGAACACAACGAGGGCGGCACGCTCGGCGTGGTGCTCAACCGGCCGAGCGAGACCGCGGTCTACAACGTCCTGCCGCAGTGGGCCGGGCTCGCGATCAAGCCCAAGACGATGTTCGTCGGTGGTCCGGTGAAGCGTGATTCGGCGTTGTGCCTGGCCACCGTCCGGGTCGGCGTCGACATCACCGGCGTGCCCGGCTTGCGTCACGTCCAGGGTCGGGTCTGCATGGTCGATCTGGACTCCGATCCGGAGAACATCGCGCCGGTGGTCGAGGGTGTGCGGATCTTCGCGGGATATTCGGGCTGGACCGTCGGGCAGCTCGAGGGTGAGATCGAGCGCGACGACTGGATCGTGCTCTCGGCGTTGCCCTCGGATGTCCTTGCCGAACCGCGGGTCGACCTGTGGTCCCGAGTGCTGCGACGTCAACCGTTACCGCTGGCGATGCTCGCGACGCATCCGATCGACCTGAGCCGAAACTGACCTGACGCCACTCAGCACGAGAGCGTGCAAGAGGCGCACGAGCCGGCGCAACCCCCACCGGCGTCGCGGGCAGCGGCCTGGGCGGCTTCCTTGCGGGCCACCACCTTGGCGCTCTGCCAGCATCCCGCGGCGACCGTCCCGATCGCGCCGATGACGCACACCGGCAGCAACAGCGTGGCCATCGTCGGCGCGGCGAGGGCCACCGCACTGCCGGCACCCAGCATCGCTGCGGCGGCGAACTGCGTCGGCGCCACGGCGCGCAACACCTGACGCACAGGATCGTCGGCGAAGGGTTGCTTCAAGGACCACACAGCCGCGCCGGCGGTGGCGACGGCCACGACCAGGCACAGGACCGCGGCAACAAGCATGGCTTCAGGATACGAGGCGGACGGGCTTCGGTGTTAGTTGGGGACGACGGGCCCGGTACCGAGGCTGACCGGGATGGCGGACGGTGCTGCCGCGGCGGGCGCGGGGACGACCGGTGCCGCTGCGGCGGGTGCGGCGGCAGCGCCTGGAGCCGGTGCGGCGGGTGCGGGTGCCGATACCCGGAAGCCGTTGATGATCGCGTCGGTGGCGTCCGCGGCGGCCACGGATTGCGATTCGGAGGTGGTGACCGACAGCGACACCAGGAAGCGGTCGGCGCCGGAGGTCGCGATGATGTGGCGTCGTGAGGTGTTCAGGGTCATGTTGTTCTCGCGGTAGGTGCCCTCGATGATCGACGTCGGCACACCGGCCACCTCGGCGATCGACCCTCCGGTCGCCCGCCATGCCGTCAGCTGCTGGCTGTCGACGAATCCGTGCCGGATCGCTTCGCGCTGGTCGAAGTTCCCGACCAGCTTGTAGACGACCACCTGGGCGTTGTTGCTGTACAGCCCGTCGCCACCGACGCGGTCGGCGATGACGGCGAAGGCGTCGGGGACATTGGGGTCGGGCACCTGGGTCCAGCCGGTGGGCCGGGGCAGCACGATGTTCAGCGCGGTGAACCCGGCCGGGGTCTGAGGCTCCAACGTCACATTCTGACTGGTCAGGTAGTCACGGATGGTGCCGGACGGATTCGGTGACAGCGGCACCGTCACCGGTCGCGGGGTGGCTGCGGTGCTGGTCGCCGAGCCGAGCAGCGGCGCAGCACCCGGAGCGACAGGCACAGCGGGGATGGCGGCCGGGGCGGCCGGGCTGCCCGCTGCGATCGGCTGGGCGGGTGCGGCAGCGGCCGGGATCAGCGGTGCGGCCGCCTGTGGCGCGACGGTGACGGTCTGGGTGACGGTGACCGGGGCGGGCGGCACGGGATGAGGGGGCAGCGGTTCGGCGTTCGCGGGGGTGGCGGCCAGGCTGACCACACCGGCCAGGCCGGCGGCGGTCCCGGCGATGACAATCCGCCAGCGGCGCGCGTGCTCGTTCATCCTGACGTCGGTCCTTCCGGGGTGGTGCGGTGTGTCGCGGGAATTCGATTCCGGCGGGTCAGGGGCCGACTGTAACCATGCCGGCGGGGCATCCGACAGCGTCGGGACCGAGCTGCAACCGGGTTCTGACCACCCTGCAACGCAACCTTTATCAACCCGTGGCCGAAAGGCGCGCGAGCGGCGCTTATACCCTGTTCGACGTGACAGATCCCTCGGTCGACCCCGCCGACGCACCGCAGCACCGCTACTCCGCCGCGCTGGCCGGTGATATCGAGCTGGCCTGGCAACAGCGCTGGCAGCGTCTGGGCACCTTCCATGTGCCCGACCCGGTGGGGTCGCTCGCACCCACCGACGGGTCAGCCGTCCCGGCGGACAAGATGTTCGTCCAGGACATGTTCCCCTACCCGTCCGGGGACGGCCTGCACGTCGGACATCCCCTGGGCTATATCGCCACCGATGTCTACGCCCGCTACTTCCGGATGACCGGACGGAATGTCCTGCACGCCTTGGGTTTCGATGCGTTCGGGCTTCCCGCCGAGCAGTATGCCGTGCAGACGGGCACCCACCCGCGCACGCGCACCGAGGCCAATATCGTCAACTTCCGCAGGCAGTTGGGGCGCCTGGGCCTGGGCCACGACTCGCGGCGCAGCTTCTCCACCACCGATGTCGACTTCTACAAGTGGACGCAGTGGATCTTCCTGCAGATCTACAACGCCTGGTTCGACCCCGAGCTCAAGCGTGCCCGCCGCATCGAGGAACTGATCGAGGAGTTCGCCGAGGGCACCCGGGCCCTGCCCGACGGCCGCACCTGGGCGGAACTGACCAAGGCCGAGCGCGCCGATGTCATCGATGGCCATCGGCTGGTGTACCGCGCCGACTCGGTGGTCAACTGGTGCCCGGGGCTGGGCACCGTGCTGGCCAACGAGGAGGTCACCTCGGATGGCCGCAGTGACCGCGGCAACTTCCCGGTGTTCCGGAAGCGGTTGCGGCAGTGGATGATGCGCATCACCGCGTACTCCGATCGACTGCTCGACGACCTGGACGTGCTGGACTGGCCCGACAAGGTCAAGGCCATGCAGCGCAACTGGATCGGCCGCTCCGTCGGCGCACAGGTCCGGTTCGGCACAGCCGCCGGTGCCATCGAGGTGTTCACCACCCGGCCCGACACCCTCTACGGCGCGACCTACCTGGTGCTGGCCCCCGAGCATGAGCTGGTCGACGCGCTGACCGCGGCCGACTGGCCCGAAGGCACCGACGACCGGTGGACCTACGGCGGCGCAACCCCGGCCGAGGCCATCGCGGCCTACCGGTCCGATATCGCGGCCAAGTCCGACCTGGAGCGCCAGGAGAACAAATCCAAGACCGGCGTATTCACCGGTGCCTATGCCACCAATCCGGTGAACGGGACGGATGTGCCCATCTTCATCGCCGATTACGTGCTGGCCGGCTACGGCACCGGTGCGATCATGGCGGTGCCCGCCGGCGACCAGCGCGACTGGGAGTTCGCGAACGCGTTCGGGTTGCCCATCGTCGAGGTCGTATCGGGCGGGGATGTCACCGAAGCGGCCTACAGCGGCGACGGTGTGATGGTGAACTCCGGTGAGCTGGACGGCTTGACGGTCGCCGCGGCCAAGGAGGCGATCATCGTCCGGCTGGAGGCCGACGGTACCGGGCGGGCCCGGGTCGAGTACAAGTTGCGGGACTGGCTGTTCGCGCGGCAGCGGTACTGGGGTGAGCCGTTCCCCATCGTCTACGACGCCGACGGCAGAGCCCACCCGTTACCGGAATCGGCTCTGCCGGTGGAACTCCCGGATATCCAGGACTACGCGCCGGTGATGTTCGACCCCGATGACGCCGACAGTGAACCCTCGCCGCCGCTGGGCAAGGCAACCGAATGGGTGCAGGTCGACCTCGACCTCGGTGACGGGTTGCAGGCCTACACCCGGGACACCAATGTGATGCCGCAGTGGGCGGGCAGCTCGTGGTACGAGCTGCGCTATGCCGACCCACACAACTCGGAAGCGTTCTGCGCCAAGGAGAACGAGGCCTACTGGATGGGGCCGCGGCCGGAGATCCACGGTCCGCAGGATCCCGGGGGAGTCGATCTGTACGTCGGCGGTGTCGAGCATGCGGTGCTGCACCTGCTGTACTCCCGGTTCTGGCACAAGGTGTTGTTCGATCTCGGCCACGTCAGTTCGTCCGAGCCGTACCGCCGATTGGTCAACCAGGGCTACATCCAGGCGTTCGCCTACACCGATGCCCGCGGTTCCTACGTTCCCGCCGCCGAGGTCGTCGAACGCGACGGCAAGTTCTTCTACCCGGCACCGGAGGGGGAGATCGAGGTCAACCAGGAGTTCGGCAAGATCGGCAAATCGCTGAAGAACTCGGTGTCCCCGGACGAGATCTGCGACGAGTACGGCGCCGACACCCTGCGTGTCTACGAGATGTCGATGGGACCGCTGGAGGCCTCGCGTCCGTGGGCGACCAAGGACGTCGTCGGCGCGCACCGATTCCTGCAGCGGGTGTGGCGGGCCGTCATCGACGAGACCACCGGTGCGGTGCGGGTCACCGACGAGCAGGTCGGCGACGAGACCCTGCGCGCGCTGAACAAGACCATCGCCGGGGTGGCCGAAGATTATGCGGCGCTGCGCAACAACACGGCGGCGGCCAAGCTGATCGAGTACACCAACCACATCACCAAGGCGGCGGTGACGGCGCGGGCGGCCATCGAGCCGCTGGTGCTGATGGTGGCCCCGTTGGCCCCGCACCTGGCCGAGGAACTGTGGCGCCGGTTGGGTCACGACGCATCGCTGGCCCACGGACCCTTCCCCGAAGCCGACGAGCGCTATCTGGTCGACGACACCGTCGAGTTGCCGGTCCAGGTCAACGGCAAGGTGCGCGGCAAGATCACGGTCGCCGCCGATGCGGACAGGGCGGCCTTGGAGGCGGCCGCGCGTGCCGACGAGAAGGTGCTGGCCTTCCTCGACGGGGCCACGCCCAAGAAGGTCATCGTGGTTCCCGGCAAGCTGGTCAACCTCGTCGTCTGAGCGACCCCGACCAACGGTGGGGTTCTCTCCCCACCGTTGGTCTAGTTTCCTGATGCGGTCCCGACGTATGGCGCTTCGTGCATACCGGAGTGCGGATACTGGATGTCAGGGCCGCAGCGTGGCGGCGGAGATCCCGTCTGTGAGAACGCTTTACCGAAATGGCGGCCCGGTTTGGAGCACGCAATGTCGGATAATCGGATCGTCGTCTACAAGGGTCCCGGCCAGGTGGCCGTGGAGACGCTGCCCTATCCCAAGCTCGAGGTGCCCGCCGAGGTCGCGAGCGCGATGGGAATGAGCCGCAAGGCCGACCACGCGGTCATCCTCAAGTGTGTGTCGACCAACATCTGCGGTTCCGATCAGCACATGGTCCGCGGCCGGACCACCGCGCCCGTCGGCCAGACACTCGGCCACGAGATCACCGGCGAGATCGTCGAAAAAGGTTCCGACGTACAGTTTCTCGACGTCGGGGACATCTGCTCGGTGCCGTTCAACATCGCCTGCGGCCGCTGCCGGAACTGCCGCGAGGGGCAGACCGGCATCTGTTTGAACGTCAACCCGGCCCGGGCTGGCTCGGCCTACGGTTATGTCGACATGGGCGGCTGGCTCGGCGGCCAGGCCGATTACGTGATGGTGCCCTTCGCCGACTTCAACCTGCTGAAGTTCCCGGATCGGGACGCCGCACTTGCCAAGATCCGTGACCTCACCATGCTCTCGGACATCTTCCCGACCGGCTATCACGGGGCCAAGACCGCCGGTGTCACCACCGGGTCGACGGTCTACGTCGCCGGCGCGGGCCCGGTCGGGCTGGCCGCCGCGTACTCGGCGCACCTGCTGGGGGCGGCGGTGGTGATCGTCGGTGACCTCAATGCGGACCGACTGGCGCAGGCCCGGTCGTTCGGGTGCGAGACCGTCGACATCAGTGCCGACGCGACCCTCGAGGAGCAGATCGCCGAGATCTTGCACACCGATGAGGTGGACTGCGCGGTGGATGCGGTGGGCTTCGAGGCCAGCGGTCACGGGCATGATGCCGGTGAGCAGCCCGCCGCGGTGCTGAACTCGATCATGAACGTGACCAGAGCCGGCGGAGCGCTGGGCATTCCCGGTCTGTATGTCACCGGCGACCCCGGCGGCACCGATGACGACGCCAAGCACGGCACGCTGAAGGTCCGGCTGGGCCTCGGCTGGGCCAAGAGCCACAGCTTCTACACCGGACAGTGCCCGGTGCTCAAGTACAACCGCGGCCTGATGATGAGCATCCTCCACGACAAGGCGCATATCGCCGATGCGGTGAACGCGACGGTGATCGGCCTGGAGGACGCGCCCGACGGGTATGCCGCGTTCGACTCGGGGGTGGCGCAGAAGTTCGTGCTCGATCCGCACGGGATGGTGCCTGCCTAGCGGGTGTTGATTTCGGCGCGTTCACGCTCGCTCACCGAGCGCGAGCGCGCCGAAATCACGGGTTCGGGCGGACCGTGAGCTCGTGGATGTGACCGTCCCTCGGCGCGTTGACCGCCTGGGCGACCAGCAGTCCCACCGTGGCGGGACGCAGGAAGCGGTCCGGGTCGTAGGTCTTGCCCTCGTAGGCCACCAGGTCGCGCTGCATCTCCGAATCGGTGCGCCCGGGGAAGACCGAGGTGACCCGCAGGGTCGGTTCGTCGGTCCGCAACGAGTCGGCGAACGCGCGGAGCGCGAACTTGCTCGCCGAATACGATGCCATGTTGGCCGAGACCTTCTGGCCGGCACCGGAGTTGATGAACACCACGTGCCCGTCCGCGGCGCGCAACGCCGGAAGCAGGGCCAGCGTCAACGCCACCGCACCGGTGACATTGACCTCGAAGCTCGCCCGCCACTGGTCGGCGGTGGACTCGGCGACGGGCCCCGGGTAGAGCACGCCGGCGTTGTGCACCAGCACGTCGAGTTCGGCGAGCACCTCGGCGGCGGATTCTATGGACTCGGGATCGGTCAGATCCAACGGCCAGGTGGGGGCCCCGAGCCGTTCGGCGACGGCGTCGAGCCGCGCCGACGGTCGCCCCGCGAGCAGCAGAGTGTGCGTCGGGGCGAGGGCATCGGCGATGGCCGATCCGATCCCGCCGCCGGCGCCGGTGATCAGAGCTGTGGGCACAGGAGAAAACAGTACCGACACTGCACGCTCGCCCGCGGCGTCGCATTATTGATGCGATGCCACCGGACCCAAGCTTCGCCCCCACCCAGCTCGCGGCGCGAGCGGCCTATCTGCTGCGCGGAAACGACCTGGGTGTGATGACCACTGCCGCCCCGCTGCTCTACCCGCACATGTGGAGCTGGGATGCGGCATTCGTAGCCATCGGACTGGCCCCGCTGAGCGTCGAGCGCGCCGTCGTCGAGCTCGACACCCTGCTCTCGGCTCAATGGGGTAACGGGATGATCCCGCACATCGTGTTCGCCAACGGTGTCGACGGATACTTTCCCGGTCCGGCGCGCTGGGCGACCTCGGCGCTGGCCGTCCATGCCCCGCGCACCCGGCACACCTCAGGGATCACCCAGCCGCCGGTGCACGCCATCGCGGTGCAGCGCATCCTGGACCGCGCCAAGGCGCGCGGCCGCTCGACCCGGGCGGTGGCCGAGTCGTTCCTGGACCGGCGATGGAGTGATCTGGTGCGGTGGCACCGGTGGCTGGCCGAGGCGCGCGACCCGGACCAGCGCGGCCGGATCACGCTGTATCACGGGTGGGAGTCCGGAATGGACAACTCACCGCGTTGGGACAGTTCGTATGCCAACGTGATTCCCGGGGACGTGCCGGAGTATCAGCGCGAGGACAACAAGATCAACACCGATGCCACCCAGCGTCCGTCCGACAGCGAGTACGACCGCTACCTGTGGCTGCTGGAGGAGATGAAGTCCGTCCGCTACGACGACGAGCTGTTGGCCAAGAAAATGAGCTTCGCCGTCGAGGACGTGTTCGTCTCGGCGATCTTCTCGGTGGCCTGCCGGGTGCTTGCCGAGATCGGCGAGGACCATCGGAGGTCCCCGGCAGACATCCGTGACCTCTATTTCTGGGCCGACCGCTTCCGCGCCGGTGTCGTCGAAACCACCGACGTACGGACCGGTGCGGCAAGGGATTTCGATGTGCGCGCCGGATCATGGGTGGCGACCGAGACCATCGCCCAGTTCGCTCCGCTGCTGTGCGGTGGACTTCCACACGACAAGGAGCGTGCGCTGCTGCGTCTGTTGGACGGCCCGCGCTTCAGCAGCCACCCGGATCTGCGGTACTCGCTGATCCCCTCCACGTCACCGGTTTCCCGAGACTTCCGGGCCCGCGAATACTGGCGCGGCCCGGTCTGGCCGGTGACGACGTGGTTGTTCTCCTGGTGCTTCGCCCGCCGCGGCTGGGCCGAGCGTGCGCTGACCCTGCGCCAGGAGGGACTGCGCCAGGCCAGCGACGGCACCTTCGCCGAGTATTACGAGCCGTTCACCGGTGAGCCGCTGGGCAGCATGCAGCAGTCCTGGACCGCGGCCGCGGTGCTGGACTGGCTGGGCTGAGTCAGCTCGAGGACTGGTCGGCCAGGCGGTCGAGTGAGCCCAACGCCGCTGTCAGCGTTGCCTTGTCTTCGGCACTGAGCCCTTCGAGCAGGCCGCCGAGAAACGCGCGCCGCGCCTCGAGCGCCTCGCGGTGCTGCACCAGCCCGCGCGGGGTCACCTCGACGAGCACGGCCCGCAGATCCGACGGGTCACGCGAACGCTTGACCAGACCGAGCTTCTCCAGCCGCCGGATGGCCACGGTGGTGGTGGGCGTACGAACCCGTTCGTGGGCGGCCAGTTCCGTCATCCGGATCGGACCACAATCCAGCAGCGTCAACAGGATCGAGAGCTGGGCGAGGGTCAGGTCGGCGCCGGGGGAGTTCCCCGCACCGCGATTGTCGCCACGGCGCAGCACGGAGAACAGCTTGGAAAGCACACGCTGGAGCTCCCCGGCCAGTTCCTCGGTCTGCGGTTCGGTCTCGACCATAATTTCGCAAGTCTAACCTGTCCGTCTCGGACGGGCGGTAATGCGCGAGATTCGGTCGCGGGTCACAACACCTGGTCCAGGAACCGGCGCAACCGCTCGGTTTCGGCGCTTTCGAAGATCTGCTCGGGCGGGCCGGACTCGACGACCTTGCCTTCGTCCATGAACACCACGGCGTCGGCCGCCGATCGGGCAAAACCCATCTCGTGGGTGACCACGACCATGGTCATGCCGGTGGAACCCAGATCGGCGATCAGCTCCAGGATTCCCTTCACCAGCTCGGGATCCAGCGCCGAGGTCGCCTCGTCGAAGAACATCACCTGGGGTGACATCGCCAGTGCGCGGGCGATGGCGACCCGCTGTTGCTGGCCACCGGACAGCGTCGACGGACGGGCATCGGCCTTGTGCCGCAACCCGACCCGATCCAGCTGGGTCAGTGCGAGCTCGCGGGCCTCCTCGGCGGAGATCCCCTTGAGCCGACGAGGTGCCATCGCGACGTTCTCGACCACGGTGCGGTGGGGGAACAGATTGAACTGTTGGAAGACCATGCCGATGCGCTGGCGGAGCTTGTCGGGATTGTCGGCGAGCACCGATCTGCCGTCGAGCAGGATGTCGCCGCGGTCCGGCTCGTAGAGCCGGTTCAGGGTGCGCAGCAACGTCGACTTTCCCGATCCGGAGGGGCCGATGACCGCGGTGGTGGTCCCCGCCGGCACCGCAAGGTCGATCCCGCGCAGCACCTGGTTTGGTCCGAAGGACAGGTGAATATCGTTGGCGGCCAGCGATACTGCCTGCAGCTGCGGGCTTGCCATCAGATCATCTCCTGCTGGACGGGGGCGGGCTGCTTACCGGTGCGTAACCGGGCGTCGATCACGTTGACCAGGTGGGTCAACGGGATCGTCAGAGCGAGATAGAACAGCCCGGCGGCCACCAGCGGTGAGAGATTTCCGGTCTGCGCGTTGAGGTCTCGGCCCACCTGGAACAGTTCGCGCTGGTTGGCGACCAGACCCAGGAAGTACACCAGCGAGGAGGCCTTCAGCAGGGAGATGAACTGGTTGACCAGCGCAGGCAGGACCCGTCGGATCCCCTGCGGGATGATGACCAGTTTCATGGACTCCGAATAGCTGAAACCCAGTGCGCGCGAGGCCTCCATCTGTCCGGTCTCGACGCTCTGGATTCCCGACCGGAAGATCTCTCCGACGTAGGCCGCCGACATCAGCCCCAGCGCGGCGATACCGAGTGGATAGGGGTTGTTGCCCGTCAGTTCGCCGACGATGGGCCCGATCCCGAGACCGATGATGAGGATGATCACCACCTCGGGAAGACCGCGGAAGATGTCGGTGTACACCCGGGCGGGCCAGCGCAACAAGCGGGACCGGGAGATGCCGGCGACGGCAAGCAACAGCCCGAGCACGACGCCGATCACGGCCGCACCGGCGGTTAGCAGCAGGGTGTTGGGCAGGCCGGTCTTGAACAGGTCGGGGATGGCCTGGCGGTACAGATCCCAGTCGAGGAAGGTGTCGGCCAGCTGCCCCAGCACGGATTTTCGGGCCGCCGGCGCGGCCGGTTCGGCCGGTGCCCGCTCGGCGGCGATCTGTGCGAAGTCGGGAAGTTGGGGCTCCGGGGCGGCCTTTGATCCCGGTTTCCACCCCGGCGGCAGGGCGCGGGGCACCCAGTCGGTGTACAACCGTGCCCACGTGCCGTCGGCGATGACGGCGTCGAGTCCGGCGTTGAGCGCGTCGATCAGCGGCCGGTTCTCCTTGGCGACCGCGTAGGCGACGAAATTGTCCAGACTGAAGGTGTTTTCGATGATCGTCGCGGGATCGCCGGGCTGTACGGTGCCGACCGCCTGCTGCGACGGCGCCACCCAAGCGTCGATCTGGCGGGTCTTGAGGCTGCCGTAGACGGTGTTGTAGTCGGGGAACTTCACCGGGTCCAGGCCGAGGGTGTCGACGACGTAGGCCTCCTGCACGGTGCCCTGGACCACGCCGATGCGTTGTCCGGCTCCGAGCTGGGAGAAGCTGGTGATCGACGAGCCGGCCGGCACGACGAGGGAGAAGTAACCGAAGTCGTAGCCGTTGGTGAATCCGACGGTCTTGCGCCGGGCGTCGGTGGTGGTGATCGACGACGAGCCCACGTCGAAGCGGCCGGAGGCCACCTGCGCCAGCAGCCCGGAGAAGTCGGTGCCGACGAAGTTGACCCGCAGACCCAGCTTCTCGGCGACCGCGCGCAGCACCTCGTTGTCGAAGCCGGTGAACTGCCCGCCCGCGTTGATGCAGATGCTGGGCGGGGCATCCGAGAGCGTGCCGACCGTCAGTACTCCCGGTGTGCCGAGCCCCAGCGCATTGACATCGACGCGATCGAGCGGTTCGACACCGGCGGTGGTGTACTTGTCGGCGCCCGGGCCCTGCGCGGCGGCGGCCAGGTTGGTCGGCAGCGCGCTGGCACTGTCGATACCCGGTGGGGCGCATTGGTCGGCACCGGCCGGGGCGGCCATGCCGACCGCGCACACCAGAAACGCGAGCACCAGCGCGAGCACCAGGTGCCCGGTCCGGCGGAGCATCGAGGTCATGGGTGCCCAAGGTAGCCGCTGCGCCCGCCCGGGCGAAGTCTTCAACTCATTCCGACAGCAACCGAAGCGACCCAGCCCGCTCAGCCCTGCGCGCGCTGATCTCGCCACTGCACCAGCGCTTCGGCGAGGCTCAGGTCGTAATCGGGTCCGTTGACGCCGATGGTCAGCAGGGTGACGCCGAGCCCGACGAGGGCTTCGGCGCCGGCCAGCGCCGCCTCGACGCTCTTCTCCGGGACCCCGGAGGACCGCTCGATGGCACCGGGATCGCGGCCCACGTCGGCGCAGTGGGAGTCGAGGACCTCGGCCAGCCCGGGGTAGGTGCCGGCATCGGTGAAGCCGTGCCAGATGTGGGCGTGCTCGGCGACCAGACGCAGCGTCTTACGCTTGCCCTGACCGCCGATCAGGATCGGGATCTCGCGCAGCGGTGCGGGGTTCAGCTTGGCCAGCCGAGAACGGATCCGGGGCAGGTCGGCGGCCAGGTCGTCAAGCCGGCTGCCCGCGGTGCCGAACTCGTAGCCGTACTCGTCGTAATCCTTCTGCTTCCAACCGGATCCGATGCCCAGGATCAACCTGCCGTCGGAGATGTTGTCGACGGTGCGCGCCATATCGGCGAGCAGCTCGGGGTTGCGATAGGAATTGCAGGTGACCAGCGCGCCGATCTCGATGCGGGAGGTCTGTTCGGCCCAGGCGGCCAGCATCGTCCAGCATTCGTAATGCGCTCCGTCGGGATCGCCGTACAGCGGGAAGAAGTGATCCCAGTTGAAGGCGATGTCGACGCCCATGTCCTCGGCCCGCCGCACGGCGTCGCGGATAGGGCCGTAGCCGGGCGAGTGCTGGGGCTGTAGCTGCACGGCGATGCGCACGGGGCGCTCGTTGGACGTCCGCTCGGTAGAAATCATGGTCAATCAATACCCCGTGCGCGGTGATTACACGCCGATACTGCCGCCGTCGCGCCAGACCGCCACCACCGAGGGCTTGGCGGTGCCGTTGCCGCCCTCGGGCCACCGCGACAGCGGGTCGTCGATGCTGTTGTCGTCGTTCTCGCCCGGGTGCTGCACACACACGGTGACCAGGTCGTCGGTGATGACCGGCCCGCAGGTCTCGGCTCCCAGTGGCACGGTCAGGAACTGCTTGGTCAGTCCGCGGCTCGGCCCCTCCAAGGAGACCGCGAACAGTCCGTCATTGGAGTCCAGTGCGTTGCCGTCGGTGGACACCCAGAGGTTGCCGTGGCTGTCGAAGGCCAGGTTGTCCGGGCATGAGATCGGGCTGACCTTGGTCTTGTCGAAACCGCCGAAGTAGCTGTCGGCCGCCTCCGGGTCACCGCAGACCAACAACAGCTCCCAGGCGAAATCGGTCCCGGTGTGGTTGTCGGTGATCTCCAGGACCTGGCCGTTCTTGTTGTCATTGCGCGGGTTGGCCGCGTCCGGCCCCGCCTTGCCGTCGGCGCCCCGGTTGCTGTTGTTGGTCAGTGCGACGTAGACCTTGCCGCTCTTGGGGTTGGCCTCGAAGTCTTCGGGCCGGTCCATCTTGGTGGCCCCGGCCTTGTCTCCGGCGAAGCGGGTGAAGACGGCGACCTCCTCGGCGGACATGCCGTCGACCAAAGATTGGGCAGTCCCCCCGGGCCCGGACCGCAACAGCGGAATCCAGGACCCGGTGCCTGCAAACTTCCCGGCTGCCGGCAGGGCGCCGGAGCCGTCGATCTGGTCGGCCGGGATGTCGCTGGACAGCTTCGCCACGTAGAGCGTGCCCTCGTCCAGGATGGTCATGTTGTGCGCCATGTCGCCGGGCTGAATCTTCTTGGCGGAGACAAACTTGTACATGTAATCGAAGCGCTCGTCGTCGCCGGTGTACGCGACGACGGTGCCGTCATCGGCGACGTGGATGGTGGCGGCCTCGTGCTTGAAGCGACCCAGCGCGGTGTGCTTGATCGGTGCCGACGCCGGATCCCACGGGTTGAGTTCGACGACGTAGCCGAACCGGTGCAATTCGTTGGGAGTCTTGGTGATGTCGAAGCGCGGGTCGAAGTTCTCCCACTTGCGTTCGGTCGGTTCGGATTCGACGCCGTAGCGCTTCAGCCGATCGGCGGCCGTGCCGGTCGGCGCCGGCGCCCCGGCGGGCGCGCCGAAGTAGGAGTTGAAGTTCTCCTCGCCGGAAAGCACGGTGCCCCAGGGCGTCACACCGCCCGAGCAGTTGTTGACGGTGCCCAGCACCTCGCGGCCGCTGGTGTCGGCGGCGGTCTTGAGCAGGTCGGTGCCTGCGGCGGGCCCGACAATGGTGAACGGGGTGTCGGCCGTGATCCGGCGGTTGTAGCGGCCGAGTACCGGACGCAGACCGTCGGCGGTGCGCTGCACCTCGACAACCGAAAGGCCATGCGCGGCAATGCCGATCTCGAACTGCTCACGGGTCGGGTTGTCGGCGTCATAGCCGGGGTGCATGAACTGCTCGGTGGTGTACTCGTGGTTGGTCACCAGCAGGAATCGGTCGTTGCTTCCCTCGATGGGCAGTAGGCCGGCGAAGTCGTTGTTGAATCCGAATTGCTGACGCTGCGCCGCCGCGCTCTGCCGGGTCACGTCGAAGACGGGCGCGCCGGGCAGCACCGGATCACCCCAGCTGATCACGACCGACTGTCGGTAACCGTCGGGGATCACCACGGCGTCCTCGCTGTTGGGGGCCACCGCGGTGAAGTTCATCCCGGCTGGTGTCGGCGGCTCCGCGGGAGCGGCCGATGACGATGTCGCCGCGGTGTCGGATCCGCTGCTCGAGCAGGCGGCCAGTGCCGAGCCGGCGCCGACCGCCAGGACCGCCATACCGGCGGTTTTGAGCGCCGATCGGCGCGATACCGCGGCCAGCACCTCGCCGAAGTACTCGTTGTCGCTGGTGTTCGGCACCGGCTTGGAGCAGGCATCGCCGCAGCGGTAGCGGCAGGTGACATGTTGGCGCGACGACCGACCGTCGTGTGCAACAAAGAGGTTCAGCGGGATGAGCGCCATGGCGTGCGAGGATCCTTCCACCCGAAAGACCGCTCGTGGGCTGGACGAACGGTTCGCGGCAGAAAGCTACGGCAGCCGGGCTAGCAACTGGCAAGCAGCAGGTTAACGGGAGTCAACAACTCTCACCGCGCCAGCACACCGCGCAGGATCTCGATCAGCTTGACCGGCTGGTCGCCCTGTACGGAGTGCCCGGCGTCGGCGACGATGTGGGTCTGCAAGAAGCCGGGGGCGTTGGCGGCGAACGCCTCGGCGTCCTCGTCATTGACGAAATGGGAGTTGGCTCCGCGCACCAGGGTGGTCGGCATGGTGATCGATGCGACGTCGTCCCAGAGACCCTGGAAGGAGGCCGGCATACCGGCACTGTCGTCCCCGGCGGGCCTGCGCATCGTGTCGTAGCGCCACGTCCAGGTGCCGTCCTCGAGACGCTTGGCGTTGTGAAAGACGCCGCGGCGCAACGATGTACGGTCGCGATGCGGGGCCGCGGCGACGGTGACGTCGAGCATCGCCTGAAAAGACGGGAAGGTGCGCTCACCCTGTACCAGTGCCACCGCGCCGAGCTGCGCCTTGGACATCTGCTCGTGGCGCTCGGGGGCCGAGGGCGTGACATCGACGAGGACCAGTTCCTTGACCAACCCCGGCTCGGTGGCCGCGATGCGCAGCGCGGTCAGACCGCCGAGTGACATACCGACCACCAATCGCGCGTCGGGCGCGTGCTCGCGCAGCACCGGCGCGATGATGTCGGCGTTGATCTTGGGCCCGTAGTCACCGTCGGTGCGCCAGGCCGAGCGCCCGTGCCCGGGCAGGTCGATGGCCAGGGCGGGCAGCCCGAGTCCGAGGATGACGGTGTCCCAGGTGTGGGCGTTCTGGCCGCCCCCGTGCAGGAAGACCACCTGCGGGCTCTCGTGCCCCCACTTGATGGCGCTGATCTCGCCGAGGTCCAGCCGGCCTGCGCTGGGCAGCGGACCGGACACCCCGGCCTGTTCGGCGTTCTCGGGCAGCAGGGCGAACTCGTCGAGCTCGAGCAGGTCGTCGTCGGTGAAGGCCATGAGGTGGACCCTACAACGCACATGACTCTGCGTTCAGGGTGCAAAAGTGCGAGAAGCACCCTGAACGCAGAGTCAGCGTAGGTCCAACCCGTTTAACCCTCGATGAAGGCTTCCAGCTGGGCGCGGGCGACGTCGTCGGCCAGCTGCTTGGGCGGGCTCTTCATCAGGTAGGCCGAGGCGGGCATGATCGGGCCACCGAGGCCGCGATCCTTGGCGATCTTGGCTGCGCGCACGGCGTCGATGATGATGCCCGCGGAGTTGGGGGAGTCCCAGACCTCGAGCTTGTACTCCAGGTTCAGCGGCACATCACCGAAGGCGCGGCCCTCGAGGCGGACGTAGGCCCACTTGCGGTCGTCGAGCCAGGCGACGTAGTCCGACGGTCCGATGTGGACGTTCTTGTCGTAAACCTTGTCCGCCAGCGAGCCGTTGAGGTTGCTGGTGACGGCCTGGGTCTTGGAGACCTTCTTGGACTCCAGGCGCTCACGCTCGAGCATGTTCTTGAAGTCCATGTTGCCGCCGACGTTGAGCTGGTAGGTGCGGTCCAGCGTGACACCGCGATCCTCGAACAGCTTGGCCATCACGCGGTGGGTGATGGTGGCACCGACCTGGCTCTTGATGTCGTCGCCGACGATCGGCACACCGGCGTCTTCGAATTTCTTGGCCCACAACGGGTCCGAGGCGATGAACACCGGAAGCGCGTTGACGAAGGCGACTTTCGCGTCGATGGCGCACTGGGCGTAGAACTTGTCGGCCTCTTCGGAACCGACGGGCAGGTAGGAGACCAGGACGTCTACCTTGTTGTCCTTGAGCACCTTGACAACGTCGACGGGCTCGGCATCGGAGACCTCGATGGTCTCGGAGTAGTACTTGCCGATGCCGTCGAGGGTCGGGCCGCGCTGGACGATGATGTCGGTCGGCGGAACGTCAGCGATCTTGATGGTGTTGTTCTCCGACGCCGAGATCGCCTCGGACAGGTCGAAGCCCACCTTCTTGGCGTCGACGTCGAATGCGGCGACGAACTTCACGTCGCGCACATGGTACGGGCCGAACTTGACGTGCATCAGGCCTGGTACGGAAGCGTTCTCATCGGCGTCGCGGTAGTACTGCACACCCTGGACCAGAGAGGATGCGCAGTTGCCGACTCCGACAATCGCGACCCTGACCTCGTTGGGCGCGGTGGTCTCGGACATGGGTGTTCTCCTTCTCCTGCTGAAATTCCGGTGCTGGTTACGGCTGCGGTTCGGGTGGGCTCTGTGCGACGCGTTCGGCCGCGATCAACTCGTTGAGCCATTTCACTTCGCGTTCACTGGACTCCAGGCCCAGCTGGTGAAGCTGCTTGGTGTAGCGGTCCAGTGAGGTGCTGGCCCGTGCGATCGCCTCGCGGAGACCTTCGCGGCGTTCTTCGACCTGTCGCCGCCGGCCCTCCAGGATGCGCATGCGTGCTTCGGCCGGAGTCCGGTTGAAGAACGCCAGGTGGACGCCGAACCCGTCGTCGGTGTAGTTCTGCGGTCCGGTGTCGGCGACCAATTCGGTGAAGCGCTTCTTTCCCGCATCGGTCAGCTGGTAAACGCGGCGAGCTCGCCGCATCTTCGGGGTGCCGTCGGGTGCCGCGTCCTCGACGATGAGGCCATCGGCCTGCATGCGCCGAAGTGCCGGATACAGCGACCCGTAGGAGAACGCGCGGAACGCGCCCAACAGACCCGTCAGGCGCTTGCGAAGTTCGTACCCGTGCATCGGCGACTCCAGCAGGAGGCCCAGAACGGCGAGCTCCAGCATCGAATCACCTCCCCAGACGGCCGACCGCTACGACGGATCGACACCTCGGCGAAGTGTATCGCGCCGATATAACCAACGCCACTGGGACATGACGATGACGCGATCGCCGGGGATCGGCTGGGTGTCCTGCGGGTTAATTACCCGGCGCCGCGGGGCCTAGGAACTCGGGTAGTTGATGCGCTTGACGGTGGCATCGCCGTTGAACTCGATGTACCCGCTGTTACCGAAGTTCGGTGTGACGTAGATGCTGATCTCGATGCTCTCCGGCGGCGCCGTCATATCGGTGTTGGGACCGATGCTGACATGGAGGGACTTCACCTCGGCCGGATCGATGCCGAGGGTCTGCGGGGCGCCGCGGATGAGGCCGACGAACTTCGGTACGTCGAACGCCGCCAGGTCCACCACCCGCGCGTCGCTGCCGGTGCTGGTCTCGGACGGGTCATCCCACCCGCCGCGGTAGCTGTAGCTGAGCACCCTGCGTGGTTCGTTGGGATCGGGGCGTTCCAGCGACGCGTAGTCGTCGAAGATCGTCAGGTCGTAGCCGTTGGTGTCGCCGAACTTCTGACGCATCTGTTCGAAGAGCCCGTTGAGCCCACCGAGTGACTGCAGCTGGCGCGGCGCGGTCAGCACCGTCGCGGGGATGCCGTCGGCCTTCGCGCCGGGGTCGGTCTGGAAACTGAACGGCGACGAGGTGTTCCCGTACAGCCCCCAGCCCACCGCGATGCCGAAGATCACCAGTACCGCCGCGGCCGCGGCGCGGATACCCCAGCCCCCTCCTGCACCCATCGCCCGAGCGGTCCGTTCGGGTTTCAGGTCGGGCAGTTTCACCGGTGAGCTACCGGTCTGCAGATCGCTCACCAACGATTGCAGCTCGCCGAGGGTCGCGGCGGTGGTGGCGGCGGCCACCCGCTGGCGGTGTTCCTCCATGGACAGCTGTCCCTCGGCCATCGCAGTGTCGAGCACCTTGCAGGTGTCGTCACGGTCGGAGTCCCTGGCCCGGGTTCCCGCAGTCTGTCGTGTTGGCACCAGAGGATCGTAGAACTCAGCTGGGCTTTTCGACACGGAGCACGGTGCCTGCCGGGTCGAGGTAGATATAGCCGTTGGTGCCGCCGTCGGTCGACACCCGGATCAGCAGCTCCAGGGCGCCGGGGCCGCCGTCGGGCCCGCTGACGTGGTCGACGTCGAGGTAGGTGTCCAGCACATCGGCGGGGGCGATCCCCAGCGTCGCCGGGGCGGCGTTCCACGCGGCGATCGCGGCGGGGACGTCGAAGGCCGCCAGATCCGTCAGATCGTCGCCATCTGAACGCGCTCTGCTCGACGGTTCGCCCCAACCGCCCTGAAATGTGTAGAGCAGCCGTTTCTCACCGGTGGGGTCGGGAACCGCCAGGTACGCCCGGCCCGGATTGAAGGCCAGCTCGTAGCCCATGGTGCTACCGAACCGTGTGCGGATCTCCTCCAGCAGTCCGGTCATGCCCTCGACGGTGTTCATGTACCGCGGCAGGTTCAGCACCAGTGGGGGCGGCTCGTCGACGGCCGGCACGGCACCGGTGGTCACCGGCGGAGGGATCAGCACTTCGGGGGCGGCGGCCTGGGGATGGTCCTCGGGCGGGGTGTCGTCGCGGGAACCGGAGAACATCAGCGCGCCGAGCACGCCCAGTCCGACAACGGCGGCAGCGCCGGCGATGACGAGGTTCCTGGTCCGGTGCGGTCGCTCGCGTTCCTGCTCGGCGCGGGGCCCGGCATTGTGTTGCAGGTCAGCGGTCAGCTCATCGAGCTCTCCGAGGGTGGTGGCAGCCATGGCGTCCTTGATGCGTTGCTGGTGCTCGACCATGGAGAGCTGGCCTTCGCTGTGTGCTGCATCGAGCAGCGCGCAGGTGGCATCGCGGTCGCTGTCCTTCGCGCGTGTTCGCCCTGTGATTCGTGCCGCCACGACAAGAGATCGTAGGAGTTCGGCCGCGCTTGCGCTGCCGTCGCGCCTCGGTAGCCAGGGGGCCGACGTACTCTGGTGATCGTGCGATTGCAGCGACAGGTGGTGGATTACGCCCTGCGGCGTCGATCCCTGCTGGCCGAGGTGTACTCCGGGCGTACCGGTGTCACCGAGGTGTGCGACGCCAACCCCTATCTTCTGCGGGCCGCCAAGTACCACGGCAAGCAAAGCTCGGTGACGTGCCCGATATGCCGGAAGGAACAGCTGACGCTGGTGTCATGGGTGTTCGGTGAGCACCTTGGTGCGGTATCGGGTTCGGCACGCAACGCCGAGGAATTGGTCCTGCTCGCGACACGCTTCGACGAGTTCGCGGTTCACGTGGTGGAGGTTTGCCGCACTTGCAGTTGGAATCATCTGGTGAAGTCATACGTGCTCGGTTCGCCGCGGCCCAAGGATGGGACGCAGCGGCCGAAGGGCACTCGGACGGCGCGCTCCGGCGCGCGTACGGCCAGTGAATAGCGAAGGGCGCCACAGCAATCCGACGGGCGGTGCTGATTCTGGGCGCCCCGTCGGTGCCGGCCGCCCCCCGAATCCGACTCCGCCCGATGCGCGGCGTCAGCCGCCCGAACCCCAGCACGCCCGCCCGCGCGCAGGCGGCGGCATTCCCGATGATCGTAAAACTGCGCTGATCCCCCCGGTGCGCGCGGACGTGGCCCCGCACCTGCGGGATCCGATCGATGTCGTCAAGGCCGCACTCGACGGTGCCCCGCCGCGCAAGCCGCCACCTCCGGCCGGTCCCGGCGGGCCGTCTGGTCCGTCCGGACACCGAGGCCCCGGCGCGCGCCGCTTCCAGTGGAAATGGGTGCGCCGGGCGGTCTATGCCGCGTTGGTGGTCTTCCTGGTGCTGCCCGCGGTGACCTTCGGGATGGCGTACATGATCGTCGAGGTTCCCAAGCCCGGCGACATCCGGACGGCGCAGGTGTCGACCATTCTGGCCAGCGACGGTAGCGAGATCGCCAAGATCGTTCCGCCGGAAGGCAACCGGGTGGACGTGAAGATCGACCAGATCCCGGTCCACGTCCGTGACGCGGTGATGGCAGCCGAGGATCGCGACTTCTACTCCAACCCCGGTTTCTCGTTCACCGGTTTTGCGCGCGCCTTCCTGAACAACCTGTTCGGCGGTGGCGGCGGTCTGCAGGGTGGTTCGACGATCACTCAGCAGTACGTCAAGAACGCTCTGGTCGGCGACGAACGCTCGGGTGTCAGCGGCCTGGTCCGCAAGGCCAAGGAGCTGGTCATCTCGACGAAGATGGCGGGCGAGTGGTCCAAGGACCAGGTGCTCGAGTCCTACCTCAACATCATCTATTTCGGACGTGGCGCTTACGGCGTCTCGGCGGCCGCCCAGGCCTATTTCGGCAAGCCTGTCGAACAGCTCAACGTGGCCGAGGGTGCGCTGCTCGCGGCGCTCATCCAGCGGCCTTCGACCCTGGATCCGGCCGTGGATCCCGAGGGTGCCGCCTCCCGGTGGAACTGGGTCCTCGACGGCATGGTCGAGATCGGCGCGCTGTCGCAGGCCGATCGCAATGCCCAGGTCTTCCCGCCGACGGTGCCACCGGATTTCGCCAGCCAGGCCAACCAGACCACCGGGCCCAACGGGCTGATCGAGCGCCAGGTCACCAAGGAACTGCTCGACCTGTTCGATATCAACGAGCAGACCCTGAACACCGAGGGTCTGAAGATCACCACCACGATCGACCCAGAGGCGCAGAAGGCCGCCGAGGAGGCGGTCACCAAAACGCTGGACGGTCAGGACCCCGACATGCGGTCGGCGGTCGTGTCCATCGACCCGAAGACCGGCGGAGTGAAGGCCTACTACGGTGGTTCGGATGCCAACGGCTTCGACTTCGCGCAGGCCGGCCTGCCCACCGGATCGTCGTTCAAGGTGTTCGCCCTGGTCGCCGCGCTGGAACAGGGCATCGGGTTGGGCTACAACATCGACAGCTCGCCGCTGGAACTCAACGGCATCAAGATCACCAACGTCGAGGGCGGCGGTTGCGGTAACTGCAATATCGCCGAGGCGCTCAAGCGGTCGCTGAACACCAGCTACTACCGCCTGATGCTCAAGCTGCAGAACGGTCCGCAGGATGTGGCCGATGCCGCGCACCAGGCCGGTATCGCCGAGAGCTTCCCCGGTGTCGACCACACCCTCAGCGAGGACGGCCAGGGCGGACCGCCCAACAACGGCGTCGTCCTGGGCCAGTACCAGAGCCGCGTCATCGACATGGCCTCGGCATACGCCACGCTGGCCGCCTCCGGGGTCTACCACCGGCCGCACTTCGTGCAGAAGGTCGAGGACTCCTCGGGCAATGTGCTCTTCGATGCGTCCCAGCAAGGCGACGATGGTGAGCAGCGCATCCCGGCCGACGTCGCCGACAACGTGACCGCCGCCATGCAGCCGATCGCCGCGTACTCCAACGGCCACAACCTCGCCGGTGGCCGCGCGTCGGCGGCCAAGACCGGGACCAACCAGCTCGGCGACACCGGTGCCAACCGGGACGCCTGGATGGTCGGTTACACCCCGTCGCTGTCCACCGCCGTCTGGGTCGGCACCACCGGCGGGGACAAGCCGCTGGTGAACCAGTGGGGTGGGCCGGTCTACGGATCGGGTCTGCCGTCCGACATCTGGAAGGCGACCATGGACGGTGCGCTCGAAGGCACCGACAACGAGACCTTCCCGAAGCCCACCGAGATCGGCGGGTATGCCGGACCGCCCGTGGCCGCGCCGGCCCCGCCGCCGCCCCCGGACACCCCGGTCCCGCCGCTGCCGTCGGAGACGGTGATCCAGCCGACGCTGGAGATCGCGCCCGGCCTGACGATCCCGTGGGGACCGCCGACCACCGTGCCGATCGGCCCGCCGCCGCCCGGTGATCCCAACGCTCCCGCGCCGCCGCCCGGTCAGCCACTGCCCCCGGGACCGCCGGGCGCACCGCCCCCGTGACGGCTGGGGACGTGACGCCAGAGCCGGCCGGGACCGTATCGCCAGCACCGCTGGCAGAAGATCTGCGCAGCGCCGACAATCGCGACCTGCCCAGCCGCAACGACGTCCTCGCCGGTGCGCTGTCGGGGACCGTCGGCGGTCCCGTCGGCAGGCACGCGCTGATCGGGCGGACGCGATTTCTCACCCCGCTGCGCGTGATGCTGCTGATCGCGCTGGTGTTCCTGGCACTCGGCTATTCGACGAAGGCCGCCTGCCTGCAGTCCACCGACACCGGGACCGCCGCGCAGCGGGTCGCCAACTGGGAGAACCAGCGCGCCTACTACGAGCTGTGCTATTCCGACACCGTCCCGCTCTACACCGCAGAGCTGTTGAACCAGGGCAAGTTTCCCTACAAGTCGAGCTGGATAGAGAAGGACAGCGACGGTAAGCCGCACGTCGTCTACGACGGCAGCGAGCCCGTCCGGTACATGGAGTATCCGGTGCTCACCGGGATCTATCAGTACCTCTCGATGACGTTGGCCAAGACCTATTCGGCGTTGACGACGGTGGTCTCGGTGCCTCTGGTCGCCGAAGTGGTGATGTTCTTCAACATCTCGGCCTTCGGGCTGGCACTGGCCTGGCTGGTGACGGTGTGGGCGACGGCGATGTTGGCCGGTCGCCGTATCTGGGATGCCGCGTTGGTGGCCGGCTCCCCGTTGTTGATCTTCCAGATCTTCACCAACTTCGACGCGCTCGCGGTGGCGTGCGCGACGGCCGCGATGCTGGCGTGGGCGCGGCGAAAACCGGTGTTGGCCGGTGTCCTGATCGGTGTGGGTGTGGCGCTGAAGCTGTATCCGGCGTTCCTGCTCGGTCCCCTGCTGGTGCTGTGCCTGCGGACCGGGCGGATGCGCGAGTTCGCCAAGACCGCGGGTGCCGCGGTGCTGACCTGGGCACTGGTCAACCTGCCTGTGCTGCTGCTCTTTCCGCGCGGATGGTCGGAGTTCTACCGGCTCAACTCGCGTCGCGGTGACGATATGGACTCCATCTACAACGTGGTGAAGTCCTTCACCGGCTGGCAGGGGTTCGACCCGGGCCTCGGGTTCTGGGAGCCCCCGACGGTCACCAACACCGTCTCGGCCGTGCTGTTCCTGGTGTGCTGCGCCGCCATTGCCTACCTGGCGCTGACCGCTGCGCGCCGCCCACGGTTCGCCCAGCTGGCCTTCCTGGTGGTGGCGGCCTTCCTGTTGACCAACAAGGTCTGGAGTCCGCAGTTCTCGCTGTGGCTGGTGCCGCTGGCGGTCCTGGCACTGCCGCATCGACGAATCCTGTTGGCGTGGATGACCATCGACGCGCTGGTGTGGGTGCCGCGGATGCTCTATCTGTACGGCGAACAGAATCGCGGCCTGCCCGAGCAGTGGTTCACCACCACGGTGCTGCTGCGCGATATCGCGGTGGTGGCACTGGTGGTCCTGGTGGTGCGTCAGATCCGCCGCCCGGAATCCGATCTGGTGCGCCGCCACGGTGTCGACGACCCGTCCGGTGGCGTGTTCGACCGGGCACCCGATGACCCGCCGCGCTGGCTGCCGTCGTGGCTGCGGCCCGAACCGTCTCCGTCCATACCCGCGCCGCGTATCCGAACTTCGACTGACACGGCCCTGTGACTAGCGTTGACGCTGCACGTGCTACCGAGTCTCAAGCTAAGCATCCCGCGGGGTCTGCATCGTTAGTCCGTTTGTTCCGATCTGACAAACTCTTCGTACGGCGGACGTCGCGAAGAATTCATCGATATCATTGCGCAACGTATACTCGGACCAGTATTCACCGTGCCGGCGCAGTTCTCGTCCATTCTCCTCCGGTATGTCCCGGTCAACCGCTGGACCCCCCGGCGGATTTGTCAACGGTTCGATCGAGGAACCTATCGGATCAGTAGCACGCCAATAATTGCGCCACTCATTTCCGCTGTATGTCATTTGTCGGGTCTTTCGAAAGAACTCGTCGTCGAAGAATCGTGGAAAGAACTTCCGGTACAGAGTTTCTAGCGGTGACCCGCATGTAAATAGGGCGATCCGATCTGAGGGGGCGGTAGGGTTGACATCGAAAGTCCTTTTCTTAACATTGCGCCGATCATTTTGACCCTCTGAATGCTGGTCGAACCAGTGTCCGCCGCGCACGAACCAGGCACAAATAACGGATCCTTGGCTGTGACCCACTAGCGCTATCGGCTTATCGGGCTCCTCGATACACGACTTTGCGATGGCCTGTCGTAATCCAGATATTAGGTCGCTCCGGTACGATGTGCCTGCGAGAGGGTGTACGTCTGGCGCCCAAAAACCGGCCACGTCTGCGATGTATCCAAAAACGATCCGAAATCGCTTAGCGAGACGTTTCGGTTGGCGCGCAATTAGCAATAGAAAGGCGACCACGCCCAGCACCTGAAGCCATAGTATGGTGCCATCGATCAAACCAGTGTTGCTTCGACCGAATGCCCAGTACATAGCTAGCCACGCTGCAACTGTAAACACAAGGGCGGTCAATATGGGGCTCGCTAGATTTTTCGGTATCCAAATAACCGCATCGTGTAAACGACGGGCGTGCTCCTCATCAGTCACCCGTCCTGACGATCCCTTAAAAAAGCCAGAACGATGCCTGATCCAGGCTATCGCTACAGCCAGCCCAAAAATCAATGACATAATCGCGCCGAAAATTGGGATTAAATCTATCGGCAATGCGTGATAACGGGCAACAGATTGAAGATCGTCAGCTTGTGGCAACAGAACCAGCCCGATCGAATCGGACGAACCAAGTCCCTTATGCTCCGGCAACTCCGAAAGCGTGTACCAAGGTGCTAGACGAGACAAGGTGTCTACAGCTAGGCGTAGGAGTGATCCGATCGAATGAATCAAAACTATCGACACTGGGAGAAGTAGGGCTGCCCCACAGAGCGGAATAACTGAGGTGGAAGCGGACTTCACATCGGAAGACTCTGGATGGTCGTCGGCCTTGATGCGGATTATCAGCGCAATGCTAGAAATGGCAATCGATATAGTCAGTACAACCGTTACTGACGCGACTACGAGCATAAGCATCGCGTCTAGATGGTTGGGAGTACCCCTATTTACGAGCCTTCCAATCCAGGTGTCATTCCAGCTGGAGGGTTTATCGTGCAGGATGCCGATCATGGCAACTAGGGCGAGTAAATTAAGAATACCCCATCCGCTTGCGCCGCGGTCGACACCAATCCGGCCGAAGGCGAATCGAAAAATGATGCCGGCAATCAAAATCCCCGGACCAGCTGCTTGTAACAAGACTCCTGTAAGCCGGTCGTCATCTGTGGTTACCCCCCGCCAGAACGTCTCAATTATTACAGTCAACCACGCCGCCATTGAAATCGTTAAGCAGATGCCAGACACGCCTATTGCGAAGCGCATGATGAATGCGCGCCATCGCCATCGCTGATCATCGACCGGCTCCATATATCCAGCAACGTTCAGCAGCGTGAAAGGAAACGCTATGTACCAGCCAAGGTGGCGTGAAAACTTTCTATTTGCTCTGCTCCAGTTCAGTAGCCGTAATCTATGTTCGGGCAGAGATGGAACTTGTCCGATCCAGACGCGGCTCGCAACCAACTCAATATAGTCAGGGCGTCCGAGCGCGCTGTATGTATCGTGATCTCCTATGCCGTGAACTCGCAATTCAAGACCCGGAGAACTAGACACAGACTCTTGTAGAGGCTGGCACAGTGCAAATTGGCCCAATTGGCGACCGCCGTTCTTCTGGTAGTCGGAATCGGTGATGACTGGACTCAGTTCACTGTTCGCGGTTTGGTCGCGGCCCCGACCGGTGGATGTCATGGGCGACGGACAGTCCGGCTCAAAAACTGGATTCGGCAAATTTTCCCTCCGCAAGTAATCGTTAATGTGCCAATTATGTTCACTCGACACTACGGTCGATTACTGTAAGGGCATTTGCGCGAGTCTGCGTCGTGTAACGGACGAACCGGCGGCGGCGAATTCGATACAAGATGTAATTAGCGATCTATGAGGAGCAACAGTGACCAGAATGGGCCGCGGAGCGTTAGTCGCTGGCACAGCGTTGGCGTTACTTGCGCTGCAACTGAGCCCGCATGTTGCCTTTCCGGCGAGAGCCGAGCTGGGCGACTATCTGTACGACCTTACGAACGCTGGCATTGGAGGTCCACAACCCCAGCTTGAGTCATTGGGCAGAACGGCGTGTGATCAGGCGCACGCGGGTGTTACACGTGACGACTCCGTAGCTTTGATCCAGCGCGATACCAAGTTGGTCCCAGAAGACGCTGCATTTCTGTACGACTCGGCAATGCACTTCCTTTGTCCCTGAGGCAATTTCTGGTGCTTCGCACCTCGATGCGCCGACGCTGACTGGTCGCTAATTTCGCAGATCACGGCCCGTTCCTGTACCTTGGAGCGGTTGCCGACGCAGGCGACCCTCCTGCCACGGACACGCCGTGGCCGCAACGACCATAGGAGGTGATGGGTTCCTTATGCGTCCATACGAAATCATGGTCATCCTCGACCCCACTCTCGACGAGCGCACCGTAGCTCCCTCGCTGGAGACGTTCCTGAACGTCATCCGCAAGGACGGCGGCAGCGTCGACAAGGTTGATATCTGGGGCCGCCGCCGGCTGGCCTACGAGATCGCCAAGCATGCCGAGGGCATTTATGCGGTGGTCGATGTCAAGGCCGAGCCCGCGACCGTTTCTGAGCTGGATCGCCAGCTCAACCTGAACGAGTCCGTGCTGCGCACCAAGGTGATGCGGACCGACAAGCACTAGTCCGTGCGACACCGTGTGCACGTCGGTGCAGTTCCGTAGGCTCGCCTCCGACTGCTCTCGTACACATACTCCGCTTTGACTAGACGCCCAGGAGGACCTCGTGGCTGGTGACACTGTCATCACTGTTATCGGAAACCTGACTGCCGATCCGGAACTGCGTTTCACGCCGTCCGGTGCCGCCGTCGCGAACTTCACCGTGGCTTCCACGCCGCGGACGTTCGACCGCCAGACCAATGAGTGGAAGGACGGCGAAGCGCTGTTCCTCCGCTGCAACATCTGGCGTGAGGCTGCCGAGAACGTTGCCGAGAGCCTCACCCGCGGATCGCGGGTCATCGTGTCGGGTCGGCTCAAGCAGCGGTCCTTCGAAACCCGTGAGGGTGAGAAGCGCACCGTCGTCGAGCTCGAGGTCGACGAGATCGGTCCCTCGCTGCGCTACGCCACGGCCAAGGTCAACAAGGCCAGCCGCGGTGGTGGCGGCGGCGGTGGATTCGGCGGCGGAAACAGCGGTGGTGCGCCACGCGGCGGCGGCGGTTCCGATCAGCAGCCCAAGGACGACCCGTGGGGCAGTGCTCCCGCGGCCGGTTCCTACAGCGGCGCTGACGACGAACCGCCCTTCTGACAACGATTTACATCATTTGAGAAAGAGATAGATCCATGGCCAAGTCCAGCAACAAGCGGCGGCCGGCACCCGAGAAGCCGGTCAAGACCCGCAAGTGCGTGTTCTGCTCCAAGAAGGGCAAGAACCAGAACATCGATTACAAGGACACCGCGCTGCTGCGCACCTACATCAGCGAGCGCGGCAAGATCCGTGCCCGCCGGGTGACCGGCAACTGCGTGCAGCACCAGCGCGATGTCGCTGTTGCCGTCAAGAATGCCCGCGAGGTGGCTCTGCTGCCGTTCGGTTCGTCGACGCGGTAGGGGAGAGACACACCATGAAGCTCATTCTCACCGCTGAGGTCGAGCACCTCGGAATCGCCGGCGACGCCGTCGAGGTCAAGGACGGCTACGGCCGCAACTACCTGCTGCCGCGCGGCCTGGCCATCGTTGCCAGCCGTGGTGCCGAGCGCCAGGCGGAGGAAATCCGTCGCGCCCGCGAGATCAAGGAAGTTCGCGGCGTCGAGCACGCCAACGAATTGAAGATCGCCCTCGAGGGTCTGGGTGCCGTCACCCTGCCCGTGAAGGCCTCCGCCGACACCGGCAAGCTGTTCGGTTCGGTCACCCCGGCTTCGGTCGTCGCCGCGATCAAGAAGGCCGGCGGCCCGAACCTGGACAAGCGCACCGTCGAGCTGCCCAAGGCCCACATCAAGGCCACCGGGACCCACCAGATCGGTGTCAAGTTGCACCCCGGCGTCACCGCCGCGGTTCAGCTCGACGTCACCGCTGGATAGCTCAACCAGTCACCCGACGCCCGGGTGGGAAGCCTTCGCTTCCCACCCGGGCGTCGTCGTGCACGCCAGCGAACGATTTCCGAGATTCTGAACACAGCAACATCTTTTGCTGTTAACCTCGCCGGCTCCTGGACGTTATCCAACACGCCCGAGCGGGCAACCCGGCGAGACACGCCGGGCCATTTGATCTCCACAGCTGTGAACACCTGAAAGTCGGCTTTCACCAGCGCGTTCGGCAAGTTTGAATCGGATCATCCACAGGTTCTCCCCAGCCCGTCAACACCGTCCACCTGAGCTGTGCACACGCCATCCACAGGGCTATCAACAGGACCGAATTGCACCGGCCAGAGCAAAGCCATATGTTGTCCGTCGCAGGCTCGTCGGCGCGTTGTCGGGGGGCCGATGTAGCGTGTTGATCGAACACATTTGCGATAGATCTGCTAGTAGAGGTGGGGGCGCTTCGTGGCGGTCGTAGACGACTTCAGTCACTCCGGTCGGCAGTCTGATCTCGACGAGCCGCCCCGTGAGGACTTCGGCCGTCAGCCCCCGCAGGACATGGCGGCCGAGCAGGCCGTCCTCGGCGGCATGCTGCTGTCCAAGGACGCCATTGCCGACGTCCTGGAGAAGATGAAGTCCGCCGACTTCTACCGTCCCGCGCACCAGGACATCGCCGATGTCATCCTCGATCTCTACGACCGCGGAGAGCCGGCCGACGCGGTGACCGTCGCCGCAGAGCTGGACCGGCGCGGACAGCTGCGCCGCATCGGCGGAGCCCCGTATCTGCACACCCTGATCTCGACGGTGCCGACCGCCGCCAACGCCGGCTTCTACGCCACCATCGTGGCCGAGAAGGCGCTCCTGCGGCGTCTGGTGGAGGCCGGCACCCGGGTGGTGCAGTACGGCTATGCGGGCGCCGACGGCGCCGATGTGGCCGATGTGGTGGACCGGGCCCAGGCCGAGATTTACGACGTCACCGAGAACCGGAACCAGTCCGAGGATTTCGTGGCGCTGGAGGATCTGCTCCAGCCGACGATGGACGAGATCGATGCCATCGCGTCCTCGGGCGGTATGTCGCGCGGTGTGCCTACCGGCTTCATCGATCTGGACGAGATCACCAACGGCCTGCACGGCGGGCAGATGATCATCATCGCGGCCCGCCCTGGTGTAGGTAAGGCGCTGGCGTTGGACACCCCGTTGCCGACGCCGACCGGCTGGACGACGATGGGCGAGGTCGCCGTCGGGGACTTCCTCATCGGGGACGACGGCTTGCCGACGCGGGTTGTCGCGGCGACGGAGGTGATGGTCGGCCGCCCCTGCTACGAGGTCGAGTTCTCCGACGGAACGGTCATCGTGGCCGATGAGCAGCATCAGTGGCTGACGGACACGCGTGCCTCGCGCAAGTCCGCACAGGCGGCCGCGACCGGTTACAACCGGTACAAGAATCAGCGCACGTTCGCCGAAGTACGTACCACCGAAGAGATCTCCCGGACACTGCGTTGCGCGACGAAGGACCGGCGGCTCAATCATTCGGTGTCCAATGCTAAGCCTTTGGTGGCCGCTGATGCCGACCTGCTGGTTCCGCCGTACACGCTCGGCGCCTGGCTCGGCGAGGGCACCAGCGCGGCCGCGCAGATAACCACCGCAGATCCCGAAATTCTCATGCGGATCGAGGGTGAAGGTGTCGCCGTAGGGTCCTTCGAGGCTCGCTTGCGGACCATCGGAGTTCTGGGCGACAAGCACATTCCGATGCACTATCTGCGGGCGTCGGAGAGCCAGCGACGCGCTTTGCTGGCCGGGCTTCTGGACACCGACGGCACGGTGACGAAGGGCGGTTCGGTCCAGTTCAGCGTCACCAGCCGCCGGTTGGCCGCTGATGTCGAAGAGCTGATCGTCAGCCTCGGCTACCGCTGCCAGCTGTCGACGAAGCGGGTGGCCGGGCGCAGCCAGGAAACCTCGACCGCATACACATTGACGTTCTCGACCGACGACATCGTCTTCGGCCTTGAGCGAAAAGCACTGCTGCACAAGGATCGCCGTGCGAACAGTGGATCGGCGCGCCGTTCGTCGCGGTTCATCGTCGACGTTCGTCCGGTCGACTCGGTGCCCGTTCGGTGCGTGGAGGTCGACAACGGCAGCCACATGTACCTCGCGAGCCGATCGATGGTGCCCACGCACAATTCCACGCTCGGCCTGGACTTCATGCGGTCCTGCTCGATCAAGAACCAGCTCGCCAGCGTGATCTTCTCGCTGGAAATGAGCAAGTCCGAGATCGTCATGCGCCTGCTGTCGGCCGAAGCCAACATCAAGCTCGGCGATATGCGATCAGGCCGAATGAATGATGACGACTGGACGCGGTTGGCGCGGCGCATGAGTGAGATCAGCGAGGCGCCGCTCTACATCGACGATTCGCCGAACCTGACCATGATGGAGATCCGCGCGAAGGCTCGTCGGCTGAAGAAGAAGGCCGATCTTCAGCTGATCGTCGTGGACTACCTACAGCTGATGAGCTCGGGCAAGAAGTACGACTCACGCCAGCAGGAGGTGTCGGATTTCTCCCGAAGTCTCAAGCTGATGGCCAAGGAACTGCACGTGCCGGTGGTCGCGATCAGTCAGCTCAACCGTGGTCCCGAGCAGCGCACCGATAAGCGCCCGCAGGTCTCCGATCTTCGTGAGTCCGGCTCGCTGGAGCAGGACGCCGATATGGTGATGCTGCTGCACCGCCCCGACGCCTTCGACCGCGAAGACCCGCGTGGCGGTGAGGCCGACATTATCCTCGGTAAGCACCGTAACGGCCCGACCGCAAATATCACTGTGGCGCACCAGCTTCACCTGTCGCGCTTCACGAACATGGCGAGGTAGCGACAGGGGCTTGCCTGAGCCGACGACAGTGAGGGGACTGCCGCCGCCCCAGAGTAACCTCGTCACATGCCGCGCAAACTCACTGACGACGAAATCGAGGCGCTTCTCGACAGCCGTCCAGGCTGGGCGATCCTGACGACCATCGACAAGGACGGATTCCCGCACACCGTGCCGCTGGGATACTTCCGAATGGGCGGCGATGTCGTCATGGGTGTGCGAGATGGCACGCGCAAGGTGGCCAATATAGAGCGCAACCCGGCCGTAAGCGTCATGCTCGAAGACGGCTCCACCATGGCGGATATCCGCGGCGTGATGTTCCAAGGTCACGCACGTATCGTTCGGGAAGCCGCTGAAACGCTCGAGCTTGCACGGCACGGTGCCCGGTCACGCGGCGTCCCGGAGTCCGATTGGCCCACCGCGCCGAGGCCGGGTGCCACCTACATCTACGTGACCCCTGTGCGAACCCTGTCGTGGCACTACGGCGACTCGGGGTCGGACGACCAATAGCCTCGGCGGACCTCCACGTCCGCCGCAGGCATCTTCACCTCAGGGCAGCCCGTCCGGTCCCACGCCATCAGATCGGCAGCAGCGCCGTAGGCGAACAAGAGGACGTCCATCACCGCAGCGTCTGGGTCCTTCGCCCGGCGTGCGAACTAGTACGGCAACAGGAACTGCAACAGACCGGCGTACTTGGACACCCGCGGGAGTCTCTCCGGCATGTGTTCGGTCATCCGACAAGGTTGATGACGAGATTGATTGTGCACGCGATGATTACGGTCCCGTAGATATAGCTGAAAAGGCAATGTCTAAGGACTTCGGCCCGGATGGCGGATGCGGTGACGGCTGTATCGGACACTTGGTAGGTCATCCCGAGGTTGAACGAGAAGTAGTAGAAATCCACGTAGCGCGGAAGCACCTGCGCATTGAAGTCGATGCCGCCTGGCTCACCCTGGTAGTAGATGCGGGCGTAGCGCGCCGTGTACATGGTGTGGAGCAGCGCCCACGTCGCGAAGATCGCCACCAGGGACAAACCCGCATAGGAGACCCTGTCCCGGTCGTTGGCGGACGCCAGCAATATTCCGATTGCCGCAAGGCTTGCGGCGAGTACGAGCAGCATCACGAGATCGCCGATCTCGTCGTCGACATCCGCTTCGCTCGCATGCACGCGGGTGCGTTCCGGATCCATCGGCCACAGCACGCTGACTGCCCATACGACGTAGATCGTCGCGGTGGCGATGACCACCACGAGCAGGCCGACCGGCCAGCGGTCTGACAGCAACCATGTGACCGCGCCGGTGGCAATGCCTGCCGCCACACTGATCCAGAATCTGCTCGCTCCCGAAAGCCCGGTCCTCACGACACTTATGTTCCCGCAGAATCGGCGATTTCGCGGGAGGCCCGCATCAGCGCAGTCCGGTGATTACTTGGGAGGCGGACAGCACAGACCCTGGCCACGCTCGATGAGATAAGCCATGGCGCCGCCGGTGCGAGACGACGGACTGCTGTCTGATCAGCGGGTCGGGACATGTCATCTTGCAGCCACACCCGACTTGCTACCAAAGAGCTCGATGCCCCTCCGTAGAGCTGCTTTGCAGGCGCCCTCGTCGAGAGCTCCGTGGCACCTGTCGAGATGCCGGGGCGCGAGACGCAAAAGTCACAGTCCCAGTTCAGACAGGCTCGGATGATCTGCCGGCCGTGGCGCGTTCATGTCCCAGAAGAACTTGCGTTCTCCTTCGGTGATCGGCACGTCGTTGATGCTGGCGTGCCGGTGTGTCATCAGGCCGTGCTCGTTGTACAACCAATTCTCGTTGCCGTAGGCGCGGAACCATTGGCCCGAATTGTCGTGATACTCGTATGCGAAACGGACCGCAATGCGGTCTTCGCTGTGCGCCCACAGTTCCTTGATGAGTCGATACTCGTGTTCGCGGTGCCACTTGTCGCTCAAGAATTCGATGATCTGCGCACGGCCTGTCACGAACGCTGATCGATTGCGCCAGACGCTATCAGCCGAGTAGCCCTGCGCTACGCGCTGAGGATCGCGGCTGTTCCAGGCGTCTTCAGCAAGCCTGGCCTTCAGCGCGGCTGTTTGGTCAGTGAACGGCGGAACCGGGGGCTTGACATCGATCTCGGAAGGCATGTTCATCGTCGTTGTCTTTCTTTCGTGGAGCCAGACCGTGTAGACAGATCTGTCTACACGGTCAATACGCTAGCGCATGTAGACAGAGCTGTCTACAATGATGATGTGAACGTCGCCCAGAATCTGGATCCGCATGTCGACGTCCCGAGCCTCCCGGCCCGGGAACGGATACTGGCCACGGCGTACCGGCTCTTCTACCGCGAGGGAATTCGAGCGACGGGCATCGACAAGGTGATAGCCCAAGCTGGTGTCACCAAGGTGACCTTCTACCGTCACTTTCCCAGTAAGGACGCACTGATCCTGGCGTTCCTGGAATTGCGGCACCGACGCTGGATGGACTGGTTTGTCGACGCACTCGATCGCCACGCTGCCCGCAGTCGTCGTCGCCCGGCCGTGGTATCGGCGATCGAAGAATGGCTGACCGCGGACTCGTTTCGTGGTTGTGCGTTCATCAACAGTGTCAACGAGATCGGTGCCGAACTGCCCGAGGTCCACGCCATCACCGCTCGGCACAAAGCCGATATGGTTGCGGCCATCAAGGCGACACTTCCGCCCGGTGTGAGCCGAACACGCACGGCACAAGCACTCGGCCTGGCGATCGATGGCGCCATTGTGCATGCGCAGTATCAGCGCGACGCCACATCCGCGGTGAAAGCACTCGCCACGATCGCGTCAACGCTGCTGACCACAAGCGGATGACGCACCGGTTGACCGGACCGCGCGGATGCGCCTACGCCTCACCCAAACTCGGCCGGTATTCTGCCGCCTCGGTCTCAGCAGCGAGCAACGCACCCAACTCGCCCTGCTGCTGGGCAACGAACACACCGATGACCTGCCGGCACACCTCCGGCACGCTGACCCCGCGCAACCCAGCAATACGTGTCAACCCGACCAGCATGGACGTCGACACGTGGAACTGCACGGCGAACTGACCGCACGAACCGTCCTCGGGCGGTAGCCCCGGACCGACGACCACCGGATCATCTGATCCGAATTGGTCAACTTCAGCACTGCGTGCCCTCTCAACGGCCCCGCCGCCAACAACGCCCTCGCCCGGGTCCGGGAACACCTCATGGCTGAACAACCCCATTGCGTCCACGCTAGACGTTGAAGAGTGCCGAAGCCGGCAAGTGCATGGGTGCGGCTGGCAAGAGATCTATTTCTGCCGAGACAAGTCCTGTGATTCGCCTCGATGTTCTGAAGCGAGACAGCTGGCTGTCTAGGGCCTCGCATACCTGATATCACCGGGATCGGGACCGTCCACTTGAACGACGTTTCTTCTCTAAACAGATTGCGGTGGAACGGGTCAGCGGCAACCCACCGCTGGCCGAAGTGTTCGTGCACCCCCGATCACGTGCGTCTCGGAACGGTCGACCTGAAAATCCGGTGGGCGATCACGCCCACCAGGAGGGCCCAGAACGCGGAACCAATTCCTGCGACCGTCGTTCCCGAGGCCGCGACGACGAGCGTCACCGCGGCCGGGAGGCGGGCAGATTCGTCGGCCATGGCGCCCGCGCAGGCGCCGGCGAACGCCCCGAGCAGCGCGACCCCGGCGACCGCTTGCACAAGGCCGGCCGGGGCCGCGAGCACGGCCAATGTCAATCCCGTCGAGGCGACGCCGAGTGCGCAATACACAGCACCGGTGGTGACTGCAGCAATCCAGCGGCGCCGAGGGTTGGGGTCGGCATCCGGCGCCGCGGCCAGTGCGGCACTGATGGCCGCGAGGTTGACGGCGTGACCGCCGAACGGAGCCGCTACCAGCGACGCGATCGCGGTGACCGTGAGCGTCGGGCGCCAGGGGACTTGGTAGCCGAACCCCTTCATGACCGCGACGCCGGGGATGTTCTGCGCGGCCATGGTGACGATGTACAGCGGCAGCGCGATGCCGGTGACGGCGGCCACGGTGAGGCTGGGTGTGGTCACCTCGAGGTGCGGTATCCACGCCGATGCTGGGGGCACCGATTGTTCTCTCACGAGCGTCGCGGCGAGCACGAGGAGGGCCACGCCGAATGCCGCCGGTACCGCCCAGCGGGGCCGGATCGCCGCCGCGATCAACCACACCACCAGCACAGGCGCAATCACGACCGGATCGTCGGCCAGGGCGGTCACCGGAGCAATACACAGCGGCAGCAGCACCCCCGCCAGCATCGCCTGCGCCACCGAGTGTGGGATGCGGGCGACCACACGAGCAAGCATTGGCCAGAGCCCGGTCGCGAGGAGAAGGACTGCGGTGACGAGGAACGCGCCGACGGCAGCGGGCCATCCGCCGGCCGCCGCGCCGGTGCTGATGAGCAGCGCGGCGCCCGGTGTCGACCACGCGCTGGTGATGGGCATTCTGAACTTCCACGCCAAGAGAACGGAGGACAGCCCCATCGCCAGGCTCAACGCCGTCAGACCCGACGCTGCCTGGTCTGAATTCGCCCCTGCTGCATGCAGTCCCGCAAGGACTACGGCAAACGAGGATGTGAACCCGACGAGCGCGCACACCACCCCGGCGGACACCGGCACTGCTTTCGAAACGTTCTGGTCCACCCACCCAACCTCGTTCTGTTTACGGAACGTTCTGTGCGTAGAACGTACCGTAGTGGAATGACTGCGGGAGACATCGGCCGCCAACTACGGGACCTACGGGCTGAGCGCGGCCTCAGTCTCTCTGAACTGGCGCGACGTGCCGGAGTGGGGAAGGGCTCGCTGTCCGAGATCGAAGCCGGCAAGCGCAATCCCACGATCGAGACCCTCTACGCCCTGTGTGCACCTCTCGATGTACCCCTGACCGCACTGGTCGGCGAGGTTCCCGGCGTCCATTCGGCCGCCGCCGGTGGAATGCGCGCGGTCCTGCTGTCGGTGCGGAACTTGGCGAGGGCCACCGTCGAGGTTTTTCGCCTGGAGTTTCCTGCGGGTGCCGACCACGTCTCGCCGCCGCACGGTGTGGGTTCCCGGGAACACCTCACCGTGGTCGCCGGACGGGTGCTCGTCGGACCGATTGGTGAGGAAACTCTGATCGAGGAGGGGCAAGCCCTCAGTTGGTCGAGCGATCGACGCCATCGGTATGCCGCCATCGACGGTGCGGCCGAGGCCGTCGTCGTCATCACCACATCGGTCGACGGTCGGTCGCGGGAGTAATTGGCGTTACCCGGTTGCGGTGGCGGAGGGCCGACAAGGCGGCAAGCAAAACCCCTACTGCTCAGTGACTTTCATACTGCCGGTCAACGCGGCGACACGCATCAATCGGTTGAACGAGCGGGCGCGTCGGGGTTCATGAGCGCAGGCCACCCGGCGGGTGAATCGCGGAGAGCTGAGATATCCGGAAGCTCCTTCTGGCAGAGCGTTCGGGCCTGTTTGGGCGTCATACCGAGCGTTCGCAGCAGGCGTTCGGTCACGGCATCGACGGTCTCCGCCGTCTCCCGTTCGGGTCGATCCCGCAGCAGCGTGGCCAAGCCGACGAACATGCCTCCGGCGATGGCGAGGCCCAACTCAGGGTCGACTATCGTGAAACGGCCCTGGTCGACGGCTGCGGTGATGTCACGGAGCGCGCGAGGCGACAGTCCACGATTCGACAGGATCAACGAGTCGCCGTGCGAGAGTAGTAATGCTGCTTCTTGGGGGCGGTAGCGAAACAGTCGGCCGCTCAACCTGTAATTGGCCGCGAAGGCCTCGGCGGGGTCGGAGATGGAACCGGTGAAAACGTCGAGCAGGGCGCCGAGATCGTCAAGAGCATCGGCCAATGCCGCGTCGAAGAGCTCTTCCTTTGTGGCGAAGTGGTTGTAGAACGACCCCATGCCCACATCCGCCGCCTGGGTGATCTCCAGGATCGGAACGCTCGTCTTTCCCTGGGCGATGAAGCCCTGTGCCGCACGTATCAATGCGCGACGGGTACGCAGTTTGCGCCGCTCCAGGCGGCTGACCGGCGTACCCGCAGCTGCGGCGATACCGCGCTCGGGCAGATCCATGGCGCGATGATAGCAGCGGCGGCAATTGTGAGGATTTCGTCAACTTCTCTTGACTGAGTATCTGGGCGTGTGTGACGATTTCCTCAGAAAACCCGATGGAGGAGGTGCAGCGTGGCACAGGCGGTCGAGCCGCATCAGGACGGTCACAAGGACCTGCACAGCGAACACGGCGCGCTGCGCGGTGAGCATCCAGGGCGGGTGAAGGATCCGATCATCCGTGTTGCGGACATCGCCTGGCTGGAATTCGACAAACCCGATCTGGTCCGGGCCGAAGCGTTCGCGCGTGCATTCGGTTTCGGTATTGCGCTGCGTGAGCCGCACCAGTTGTACCTACGCGGCACGCAGGCAGGCTCTCCCTGCGTGATCCTGCGTCGCGGCAAGCGATCCCGGTTCGCGGGATTGGCTTTACGCGCCGCCGACGAGGTCGACGTGCTGCGGTTGGCCGACAAGACCGGCGCCCCGCTGCGCGCGCTTCCGGAATCCATCGGTGGGACGGCGGTGCAGCTGACCGATCCGAGTGGAATGGCGGTCAAGGTAGTCGCGGGTGTGCGCGAGTTGCCGGCCCAGCCTGTTCAGCCGCCGCAGGTCCTCAATACCGGCCAGGCCCTGGTGCGCATCAACGACACCGTACGTCCACCACGGGTGCCGACTCGCGTCCAGCGGTTGGGCCACGTGGTGTTGCAATCCACCACCTATCTGAAGACACTCAACTGGTATCTGGACACGTTCGGGATGATCGTCAGCGACTTCCTGTTTTTTCCAGGGCAGCGGGCGCGCGGGCCGGCGATGAGCTTCATCCGGTGCGATCGCGGCACCACTCCGGCAGACCACCACACGCTGGCACTGGCGTTGGGGCCGGCCAACCAGTATGTGCACTCGGCGTACGAGGTCAGCGATCTGGACGCGTTGGCCGCCGGCGGTGAATACCTACGAGAGCGCGGCTACTTCCGGTCGTGGGGCATCGGCCGCCACATCCAGGGCAGCCAGTTGTTCGACTACTGGCGTGATCCGGATGGGTTCCTGGTCGAGCACTTCGCCGATGGTGACATGTTCGACAACACGCTCGAGCCCGGCTGGGCCCCGTTCACGGCATCCGGATTGGCCCAGTGGGGGCCACCGGCGACAAAAGACTTCCTCGATGCCAGCCCGCGTGCGGTGCCGCATCAGCTGACCTCGATGGTCAACGCATTGCGCGGGGACAACGAATTCGATCTCAACCGCCTCGTCGGCCTACTGAAAGTAGCGATCTCATGACCACAACTGTGCTGCGCACCTCCGATGGCTGGTGGGTGCAGACCGCCAAAGGTGCCTCCCGAATCTCCACATCTGCCATCACGACCGCCGAGCTGCTGGCCGACCGCGGCGCCATCGGAGCGGCTGCCGCCGGTGGTGAGACTGTGTCCGTCGACGATCTGACGCTGATGTCCCCGGTGACCACGCCGTGCCGCGTGATTGCGCAGATGACGAACTTCGAGTCCCACGTCAAGGATTCCGGGATGAACCCGAAGACGGTGCCCCTGACGTTCTTTCGGAAATCGTCGGCGTCGATCACCGGCCCGTTCGGGGAGATCGTGCGCCCAGCGCACGTCGCACTGCTGGACTACGAAGTCGAGATCGGTCTGGTCATCGGTCGTGATGTCCCGGCCGGTTCGACCGTGACGGAGAACAACCTCGCGGATGTCATCGCCGGACTGACGATCACCAACGACGTCTCCGCCCGTGACATCCAACTTCCCCAAATTCAATTCTACGAAGCGAAGTCGTACCCGACCTTCACCCCGGTCGGGCCGGCCCTGGTTCTCCTGGATGCCAACGAAATCGGGCGTTTCGGTGATCTACGGCTCAGGCTGTCGGTCAACGGTGAAGAACGCCAGAATGCGCTGGTCGAAGGAGACATGCTGTATCGCCCATTGCAGGCACTGCAGTCGCTCACGCGTTTCCAAGACCTGGCTGCCGGTGACCTGGTGCTGACGGGCACTCCGGCCGGTACCGCGCTGACGGCCCCGCCCAAGCCCATCGAGATGATTGGAAACCTGCTGCCGCCCGCGGTGAAATGGAAAGCCTTCTTCTCTCGCCAGGCGAACAACCCGAAGTACCTGCAGCACGGCGACATCGTCGAAGCATCGGTCGGCACCGATGACGGGGCCATCGACCTCGGTGCGCAGCGGCTGACGGTGCGCCACACATGAACGCCGATCTGTTGTGGCCTGCCGCGCAATCGCCCCAGGATCTGCCTGCCATCGAACAGGTGCCCTTGGAAAGTCGAGGGCTCCCGACATCCACCTACGGCGTGGTCCTGCGGGCCGCACAACTGTGGCCTGACCGCACCGCGATCACGGTCTTGGCTGAGGGGGCCGACTATCAGAGAGGTGCACGTCGCACCTTCGGGCAGCTGGCCGACGATGTCACGCGGACGGCGAAAGCCCTTCGTCGCTGCGGGATCAATCGCGACAATGCGGTACTGCTGATCAGCCCGAACTGCGACGAACTGATCACCGCCACATTGGCGGCGCAGGCCGCCGGCATCGCGGTACCCATCAACGGGTCTCTGTCGGACCAGCACGTTCTCGAGTTGGCCCGCCTCTCGGGCGCTCGCCTGTTGATCACTGCGGCACCTGACCTGGACCCCAGAGGCATCGAACGCGCCGCCATTCTGGCCGATGCCGGTCTGCTCGACACCGTGCTGCTGGTGCGCCCGACGTTGGCGCACGATGTGCCGGAACCGCTCCCCGCACTGTCGGGCATCCGCGTTGGCTATCTTTCGACACTTGCGGCCGAACAAGACCCGCAACCGCTCGAAGACGGTACCCCCGATACCGCGCAGCTGGCCGCGCTGTTCCATACCGGCGGAACCACCGGAATGCCGAAGCTGGCTGCGCACACCCATGGCAACGAGGTGGCCGACGCCTGGATGGTGGCACTCAGCGCCGACCTCGCTGATGATGCCGCGGTGTTCGCGGCCTTACCGCTGTTCCACGTCAACGCGCTGCTAGTCACCCTGCTCGCGCCCTTGCTGCGTGGCCGGTCGGTGGTGTGGGCAGGACCGCTCGGCTACCGTGATATGGGCCTGTATCAACACTTTTGGAAGATTGTGGAACACTACCGGTTGGCGGCGATGAGCGCCGTACCCACCGTGTACGCGGTGCTGGCCCAGATCCCGGTCGACGCCGATATCACGACGCTGACCTCGGCGGTGTCGGGCGCCTCGGCGTTACCGGACACCGTGCGCCAAGACTTCCTCAGTGCCACGGGCGTGAATCTGGTCGAGGGTTACGGGCTCACCGAGGCTACGTGCGCCAGTGCGCGGAGCTTCGCCGACCATCCTCGGCCGGGATCGGTCGGACAGCGCATGCCCTACCAGCAACTCCGCGTCGTCGAGATTGGCGACGACGGTTCCTGGCACGACGTATTACCCAGGCAGGTCGGCACATTGGCCATCAGTGGGCCGACGGTATTTCCCGGCTACGTCACCGGACGTGCCGAGCACGGTTACGTGCTCGACGGTCGTGGAGCGCTGCGCGACGGCTGGCTCGACACCGGCGACCTGGCAAGTGTCGACGAGGAGGGCTTCATCTACCTCGCGGGCCGGGCCAAAGACCTCATCATCCGTGGCGGCCACAACATCGACCCCGCGCTCATCGAGGACGTGCTGCTGGCTCATCCCGACGTCACCGCGGCCGCAGCCGTGGCGCGACCCGACGCCCACTCGGGCGAAGTACCGGTCGGATTCGTCACTGTGCGGCCCGGCGCCACCGTCACCGGCGACGAACTGGCGGCCTTCGCCGTTGGACACATCACTGAACGCGCGGCGGCGCCCAAGTGCGTCACCATCATCGATGCGATACCGGTCACCGACGTCGGCAAGCCCTACAAGGTGCCGCTTCGCGCCATTGCGGCCGAACATGCTGTGGCCGAGGCGTTGAGCGGTCACGCGGGGGTACTCAGTGTGCACGGCACGATCGATGCAGGAGTGCCAGTGGTCATGATCGACCTTGCAGCGACCGCCGACCGTGCCGCTGTGGAGCGGACGGTGAAAGCGTTCGCAGTGAACCACGAGATCACCGAACCGTGACCAACTCCACGCAACAGGAGAGCGTCGAGCATGTGCCGGTGGCGATAGTCGGTGGTGGTCCCACCGGAATCACCGCGGCCACACTGCTGGCCCAATACGGCGTCGAGACGTTGGTGCTCGACCGGTGGTCGCAGGTCTACCCGCAACCCAGGGCGGTCCATCTCGACGATGAGGTCTACCGCATCCTGGGGCGCCTCGGAGTCGCGCAAGAGTTCGCTGCCATCGCTTGGCCGGCCCGTGGTCTGCAGCTGATCGACCGTGAGATGACCGTGCTGGCACGATTCCGGCGCGACACCTTGGTCACCCGGAACGGCTTTCCGGCCGCCAACATGTTCGACCAGCCGCAACTCGAAGAAGTGTTGCGCACCAACCTGACTCGGTACCGGCATGCGCAGTTTCGGGGTGACACCGAGGTTGTCGACGTGCTGACCACCGGCAGCCCGCTCCGCCTGCGAGTGCGTAACCGCACGACCGGACTGGATTCAGTGATCACGGCAGACTTCGTGCTGGGCTGCGACGGGGCAAACAGCATGGTCCGCAGGGCGATCGGCGCCGAGATGCGCAACATGGGGTTCGATCAGCGCTGGCTGGTGATCGACATCGCGACCGACGCCGACCTGCAGCAGTGGGAGGGCGTGCATCAGCTCTGTGACGACCATCGAGCCGGGACGTACATGCGGATCGGTCGTGATCGCTACCGCTGGGAGTTCCGCATGTTGGACCACGAGTCAGTCGACGATTACGCCACCTTGACCGAGCTTCGTCCGTTGATCGCGCCCTGGATGCGAGGTGTCGAGGAGGCCTCGCTGCACCTGATTCGCACCGCGGAGTACACATTTCGAGCCCAGCTCGCCGACCGCTGGCGCCGCGGCAACGTGTTTCTGCTCGGCGATGCCGCGCACCTGACACCGCCGTTCATCGGCCAGGGTATGGGAGCCGGTTTGCGTGACGCGATGAATCTGGCCTGGAAGATCGCCGGCGTGCACCACCGCGATCTTGCGCCGAGCGTGCTCGACAGTTATGAGACCGAGCGTCGCCCGCACGCGCGCCACATGATCTCGCTGGCACTCAACATCGGTCGCGCCATGACCTCCGGGGGGCGCATCGGCGCCGCGGCGCGAGCCCTTCTGCTGCCGCACCTGCATGTGGTGCCGGGACTGAGAGCGAAGGTCATCGACTCCCGCACTCCGCCACTTCACTCTTCGACGATGGTGCGGCGCTCGCTGCGTCCGGGCGGCATCGCTGGGCAACTGTGCCCGAACGCACTGCTCGACGACGGTACTCGCCTCGATGAGCATCTCGGGCCGCGCTTCGGGGTCGTCACCAACACTGCCCTGAGCGCTGCGCAACAGGACACCCTCATTTTCCGGGGTGCGCAAGCTGTCTACGCCGAGCAGGGTTCCGACCTGGATCGATGGTTGCGCCGCCAACACGTCACAGGCGCAGTGGTGCGACCCGATGGCACGGTCATGATGGCCGGCCGCGACCTCGCCACCATCTGTCGCGCAGTTCCACTATTTCGACGCGATCACCACCACGCCCACCCATAGGCGTGCACAGAGTCTGGCCGCCCTTCAGATTTTTCCTGTGCCGCAAGCCTTTCACGAATAGGAATCCTCGACGTGTTTCGCCCACCCACGGCAGTACCGGTATACCGGCCCGATATCTATGCCCACCCGGCACTTATCGACCCGTACCCGCACTACCTGGCGATGCGCCGGCTGGGGCCGGTGGTGTGGCTGCCGCGACATCGCCTCTACGCCCTGCCGCGCTTCAGCGAATGCAAGGCGACTCTGCGCGACGATGATCTGTTCCTTTCCGGGCACGGCGTTGCTGCCAATCCGCTGACCAATCGTCTGTCGCGGGGCACCACGCTCAACAGCGACGGCGCCGATCACGACAGGCGCCGCAAGCTCCTCGCGCACCGGCTGATGCCCCGGGCGCTGCGCACCCTCGGCGAGGACGTCGACGCCCTGGCACGGGCCATCGTCGATGCAGCATTGGCCCGGCGGACTGTGGATGGGGTCGCCGACCTGGCGACCGCCCTACCGCTGGCCGTCGTGCCCGACCTGGTTGGGTGGCCCCGCGGTGAGCGCAAACACCTACTCGACTGGGGCGCAGCCACGTTCGATATCCTCGGGCCGGTCAATGTGCAGGCGCTGCAGGCCCTTCCGCGAAGCCTGCACATGCTGCGCTTCGCCCAGCGGGTGGTACGTGAGCGCAACGTGCTGCCCGGCAGCATGGCTCATGAACTGCTGACTGCCGTCGACGAAGGCACCCTGGACACCGAAGAGGTGCCACCGTTGCTCATCGACTACATCGCGCCGTCGCTGGATACGACGATCAGCGCCATTTCCAGTGCCTTGTATCTGTTCGCCACCCACCCGGAGCAGTGGGAACTGCTGAAGGACGATCCCGCCCGGATTCCCCACGCCATCAACGAAGTGGTTCGCTTCGAGTCGCCACTGCGGGCTTTTACCCGCAAGACGGCGCGGGAAAGCGTCGTGGGCGGCGTGCGCCTTCCGGCAGGTGCTCGGGTACTGGTGATGTACGCCTCGGCCAACCGTGACGAACGTGAATGGGATGCCCCCGATGTGTTCGACATCCGCAACGATGCCGGACGGCACGTCGCGTTCGGTAGCGGCGCCCACGCCTGCGCCGGACAGGGCTTGGCCCGGCTGGAGACCACGGCGATGCTCAAGGCGCTCATCGAGCGCGTTGACCGCATCGAGGTGACCGGCCGGCCGATCTGGGGTGTCAACAACATCATCCGCGGCTACGCACAACTTCCCATCCGCCTCATCGCCGCCTGAGGTCGGCGGTGTCAAATGCTGTCTGTGGTCTTACGATCGCGTGATGGTAGGGCTCGACGTACGTGATGCCCGGCGACACGAGCAAGAAGCCTCGGATCGAAAAGCCGCCGTGGCGGATCGATCATGTTGACGACGCGGACAAGCCGTTCGGTGATCACGATGTCATCTTCGGCGGCTGCGAGTATCCGGTGCCGGACCCAGTGCAGTGCTCGACGCTGCGCTCGCTCGGTGATGCCGCTTCGCCGGTGAGCGGTTGGCGGCCTGTTGGTGGCCCAGACGGGCGCAATGATCTCGGCGAGCGTTCGGTAGAAGGCCTGGGGGTTGTCGAGGCCGTGCACGGCGAGGTGTGCGCGTAGCACGTGAACATGCCTGGCAGCCAAGGTGATTCCCTGGCCGTGGATGGGATCCAGGCAACACAGGGCATCCCCGACGACCAGGAGTCCGTCGGGCAGGTGCGCGGCACGGTCATAGCGGTGCCAGATACCGCCGGGGTAGCGATACACCGCGATATCGGACAACGCCCGGGCCTCACGGATCGCGGGCACGACGTGTGCGGGCATGAAGGACTCAGCACGGGTCAACATGTCTGTCAACGATTCTGGTGCGCGTTGAGCATCGTCATCGTGGGTCGCGATGGTCAATGTCCAGGTGCCACGTTCACCGGCGATGAGTCCGCCGCGTCCCTTGCCACCGGACGGGATGACCAGGATGAGCCGCTCCGGGAAGGAATTCTGGTCGCCGATGGCCAGGTGCTGGCTGTAGTACACGCCGCGTACCCTGAACGCGCGTTGGGGCGGACGCGGATAGCCCAGCTGTTCGAGAAGCAGGGGTGTGCGTGTGGCACGTCCGCTGGCATCGACAATCAGTTCGGCATCCAGTACGCGTGTGGTGCCGGTCTGTCGGTCGGTAACGGTGACGCCGGAGATGCGCCCGGGTCGGCAGACGACGAACTCGCCGATGTCCTGGCCGTCGGCGATCGTGACGGTGGGCCGGTTGGTGACGCGACGGCGCAACACATACTCCAACTGCGGTCGCGTCACCAGATAGTGGGCCAACGCTGCGGGGTCGGTGAGGGCGTCGGTGCGGTTGAATCCGTACGGACCATTCTGAAGGTGCATCCGCGCACCCAGTTGCGTGTCGTCGAGAACGTGGGCGCCCGCGGCGACCAGATCGTCGAGTACGCCGGGCACGAGGTCCTCGATAGTCTGCCATCCCTTCGACAGCACGCTGTGCAGGTGCGGGCCCTGGGGAATGCCGCGACGTGGAGACGGGCTGTCGGGTAGTTGGTCTCGTTCGACGATGGTGACGTGGTGGCCTGAATCGGCGAGTGCCGCGGCAGCGAGCAGGCCGGCGATGCCGGCGCCCAGGACTACAGCATGTGCGGTCATGTCGTGCACGCCTCCCCTTGCGTATCGAGTGATACCGAACGCTAACTCAAAATAAGAAAAATAAGACTAAATTAAGTAAAGTCTAAGGATGATGATCGATCGGAGGCGACGGCGATGACTCAATACGAGAAACAAGAGGCTGCTTGCGGTACCGAGTCGCGACGACGTGTTGCTTTGGTGACGGGTGCCTCCCGCGGTATCGGGGCTCAGGTCGCGCGAGAACTCGGCGCCCGCGGTCTGCACGTGGTGATCAACTACCGCGAGAAGGCGAAACGGGCCTGGGCTGTGGTCGACGAGATTCGAGCTGCAGGCGGTCATGCCACCGCGATAGGGGCTGACGTCTGCGAGAACACACAGGTTCAGGCACTGCTCGCTACGATCAACCACCGATTCGGGGTTCTCGATGTGTTGGTGCTCAACGCCTCCGGCGGGCTGGAGCGCGGTGCGGACTCGGGCTACGCCATGCGATTGAATCGCGATGCGCAATGCGAGTTGGTCACCCGTGCGCTGCCGCAGATGCCGGCGGGAGCGCGGATCGTGTTTGTCACCAGCCACCAGGCACATTTCTCTCCCGGTCGACCGGTACCCGCGGGATACGAACCGATCGCGGCGAGCAAACGTGCGGGTGAAGATGCGCTGCTTGCCGTCAAACCCGCACTTGCAGAACGCGGAATCGCCTTGAAGGTGGTGTCGGGGGACATGATCGATGGAACCATCATCGTCCGGCTCTTGCACCGCAAGGACCCCGCCGCGGTGGAAGCCCGCCGTGATCACGGGCCATTGCCCACCGTCGAAGAGTTCGCCACTGCCATTGCCGACGCAGCACTACAACCCGACGTTGCCGACACTACTTTCGTCGGTGGCGCCGACTACCGATGGTGAGTTCTTAACGCATCGCGAAGAATTCGGTTGCTTCCGTGGGCACTAGGGGAAAGGTGGGCGCCTGTCCCGCAGGCGACATCCAACAATGACGGGGGCGCCGCGCACCGAGCGCGCGCGATGTCGACGATTGCGTTGGCGTGCAGGGCCGGTGAACGACCCTTGGCTTGCTGCATCAGGTCATATGCGGCAGCCGACGACGCCGTGTAGCTGTTCTTTTCTGGACACGAGGCCCGGAAAGGCAATGGAACAAACCCTTTCCAGGCGTTCGTGACGGTCGCGGGATTCTTCGCGCTACTTCCGGGAAACGGGGACCATCGGGCAGCATGAGCTGAGGCGCCCCCCTTGGTAAGGCGCTGGTTCACCCCTCAGGGAAGCGGCCGATCGCTTGCGACGATAAGAACCCCCATTCCGGTCTCGGAGCCCGACTCGTGCACCTCGGCCGGACTCCACAAGGCAGCCTGACCGGCGCTGATGGGGACACGGACGCCATCGGCTCCGGCTACCCACCCAGTTCCGGTGATGACTGCGAAGAGTTGGTGTCATCCCGCGCGATGGCATCCAAGCGCACTGTCGGGTTCACACCAGGCGATATGCACGCGACAGCTGACGTCGGCATCGAACCCGGAGATACTGCACATTGCGATGCCGCGGCTGCCAAAACTGTCGCCGTCCAAGAACCTTCTCGGAAGGTTGATGATCTCCATGTCTGCAGTGTGACAGGCGGCAGCGACGGGAGCCGCCGATGACAACTAATCGGTTGTGCACCAGCATGAGCCGCTCTACCGTCGATGGATGCCCGCCGATGAGCCGACGATCCTCGCCACCAGCGGGGGAATCGGTGCTGGGCTGCGCACTCGCTTCGAGTTCACAGCGTTGACCGACTTCGCGGTGGAATTGTCCGGGGTCGAAGGTCGCGCGCCGCGGGTGTGTTTTCTGGCCACCGCGATGGGCGACGACAGGGCCACGCTGCATCACTTGACCGAGGCGGCGCAGGGGCGCGGCTTCGCTCCGTCGCATATCGCGTTGTTCCCGATGCCGACCGTCGCTGACACGACAGCGCATCTGCTGGAGCAAGATGTGGTCTGGGTGTTCGGCGGCAGTGTCGCCAACCTGCTCGCGCTGTGGCGTGTGCACGAACTCGATACGGCTCTGCGTGCGGCGTGGCAGGCCGGGGTGGTGCTCACCGGGATCTCCGCAGGCTCGATCTGCTGGCACAGCGGAGGATTGACTGATTCGTTCGGCCCGACCCTTGAGCCCATCGGGAACGGATTGCGTTTCCTCCCGTACGCCAATGGCGTGCACTACGACACGGAGGCGCAGCGGCGACCGATGCTGCACAAGGTTGTCGGTAACGGCACGTTGCCGGCTGGCTACGCCACAGATGACGGTGCAGGGTTGCTCTACCGCGGTGCCACACTTGTGGAGGCGGTCGCGGAGAAGGACTGCGCCGGTGCCTACTTTGTTTCGGCGCGTGATGGTGGTGTGCTGGAGACGGCTCTGGATGTGCGACGCCTGCGGTGACCACGATTAGCTTGCGTGCCGCGACAGCGGACGATTTCGAGTTCTTCTTCGCGTTGCACAAGTCCACGTTGGGACCCTATGTGGATCAGGTGTGGGGCTGGGATGACGACGTTCAACGCGCGTACTTGCGGCGCAACATCGACCTTGCGGCCACGCAGGTAATCGTTGTCGACGGAGCCGATGCGGGCCGGCTTGACCTCGCAGACCGGGACGGTGACATCTATGTCGGCCTGATCGAGATAGCGGCGGGCTTTCAGCGCCGGGGCATCGGCACACGCGTGCTTCAGGCAGTGCTCGACGACGGTTTCACTGCCGGGCGAGGGGTGTGCCTGAATGTGCTGAAGGTCAACGAGGATGCCTATAGGCTCTACCGTCGCCTGGGATTCGTCGTGGCCGCCGAGACGGATATCCGTAGGCAGATGAGGGCCCATCTGCCGAGAAATTTGGAGAGTAGCTCTGCAACAACCGATGTGGCGACGGACGAATCGACCAACGGGTTTCGGCTGCGTCCTGCCACACCGGCTGATCTGGCGTTCATTGTGGACATGGCACGGCACGCGTGTGTCATCGAGAACCGGCCGCTGCCTGATCCAACTGACGACGAGGTTCTGGAGATGCTGCCCGCACCGGGAACCGTCGCAGTGATCGCCGAGGATTGGCATGGATCAGCCGTGGGCGCCGTGTGGGCGTACTACAGCAGTCCGCCGCTGCGCACCGGTGCCGATGGTGCTGCGTTGCCCGAACTGTGTATCGCGGTCGCCCCCGGACACCGCGGTGCCGGCGTCGGCTCAGCACTTCTGGACGCTCTGTTCGACCAGCTCGCGCAGCGGCTCGACGCGATGTGCGCCAACGTCCACGTGCGCAATCCCGCACGACGACTCTATGAGCGCAAAGGTTTCCGCGATGCGGGCCAAGGGCACGGGCCGTTGGGCGTAGCAATGATCAAGGACCTCCGCGGCGGGGGCTGACAAGCCTGCGAAGGTTCATTGCGAGCTGTCGATCCGACCGGGTAGCCGGGGCAATCAGACCGAAGCAGCGCACGTGCTAACGCAATTCTGTTCCTGAGCCGGCATCCGGGTCGACCGGGGGATAGCGTCCAGTCGTCCGCAGGGCCTCGACGATCACCGTCACCCGCCGGTTCGCCGCGCGCAGTCCTCTTACGCGTTCGGTGGCCACCGTCTCGTCGCCGCGCTCGATCACGATGACCCACGGCACCCCGAGCAGCTTGGCCAGGAACCAGAACGGCCAGCCAAGCCAGAACGGCAGCAGCACGACGAACAACACGACGTCAAGGACGTCGTTGAGGCCGAAGACGTTCGACGGGAACCACCACGTCTTGCGCCGGACCTTCCACGTCCTGCCCGTTGGATCCTCGACGTCCGTCACCCGATATTCCCGCCTTCCCGAGCGTGCGTTACCGAGAGATTCTCGCACTGGTTCAGACGAACATCGGGCAGGTCGGGGTGGGGTGGCTCAAGCCCAGGTGGATAGCTCGCCGTCGCGCTGACATGGTGTGCGCGGAAGGCGCACCGTTTGCTGGCAGGTCCAGTGAGGCCAATCTTGGCAGGTTTCCGGCGCCGATCGGATGCCTCCATGATAGCCATCAACGGGGTTGGGCCGTCGGTGCGGGCGTGTGTATCCGTCTTCGTCGACCGCGGGCCGAACCGGTGTGAGGCGTGGCTGCCCAAGCCCTTTGATCATCAAACCGGCACGATCGAAGTCCTCGCCCGCATATCTCATGGTGCTTCCGGTATGGCGATTGCCACCCGCGGGGAGGCCTTGGCAGGAGCGCATCGATCGGGGGATCCGTGTGTTTCCGAGTTCACGGTATTTGCTGTGCAAACGAAAGGTATGCCCTACAGTTCAGTGCGCCCGCCGGTTTTCGAGGGCGTCAATATTTGTGGATGGCTGGGGAACCTATGGCGACGACGTACGAGTTGGGCAAAGCAGGGCGTAGGCGCGGGGGTAAGCACCGCCGTGCGGAGAACTTCGCCGTGCGTCGCTGGCTGATGCTCGGCGCCGCCTCAGCAGGGATGGGCGCGGCGCTGGTTTTGGGTCCGCAAGCCGGCCTGGCGGTCGCTGACGACGGCGGCTCGACATCCAGTTCGGACACCGGCTCCACGACCAGCTCGGACGCCGGCTCTTCGGCAGCGTCAGAACACTCGGGGTCCGCTGCATCCGGCGCCGCATCCGCCGGTCCCAAGAAGACCGACTCTGCGACCGGCGGCGCCTTCGGTGGTGCCGAGAACGCTGTCAGGAATGACCGGATAAGCGGCGGCACGTCCGCAACCGATGAGGACTCCGATTCCATCGATCCCGCCAAGAGCGAGGACGCGCCGACGACCTCGACGCGCCCCGATGCGGGTGCCACGGACCTGGCCGGCACGAACACCGATACCGAAAGCGAGACGTGGGGGTCGAACAACTCCGAAACCCCGTCGAGCAGGTCCGAGGTCGTCCTCAAGGCCTCTCACTCCCCAGAGGTCGACGCCTCGACGATCACAGTCACCGAACGCGCCGCGGCAGTGACGACCATGTCCGCGCCACAGGCGGCCCTGCAGACCGACGACATGTCACCGATGACGCAGACCGCCGAGCTCCTGCAACCCAATATCGTTGTTGCAGACACGGTTATCTCACCGAATGCCGCGCTGGCAGTGATTCCGAACCTGCCGCCGTTCTACCCGCCGACGCTCGAAGACCTCATCGCATTCTTCATCGGTAACGGGACCGCCGCCCGCCCGAACGGCGGCATCTTCTGGGGCTTCGGCTACTCCTGGACGGCCGAGACCTGCGCCACCACGTGCACGGGCGGCAATGGTGGCCTTTTCGGCGGCGGAGGCGGCGACGGCTGGGGCGGCGGCAACGGCGGCAACGCCGGACTCTTCGGCAATGGCGGTGACGGCGGAGCCGGCCTGGCGCTGTATAACGGCGGCGCCGGTGGCAACGGTGGCAGCGGCGGCATGCTCTTCGGAGACGGCGGATTCGGCGGCGCAGCGGCCGAGACCGTCACGGGCGCCCGTGGCGGTAGCGGCGGTGCGGCGGGCCTGCTCGGTCACGGCGGCGGCGGTGGCAATGGCGGCACCTCAACCGGTAATTACCGCGGTGGCAACGGTGGCTCCGGCGGAGGCGGCGGCTGGCTGTGGGGCAGTGCAGGTACAGGCGGTGCGGGCGGGGCAGCGATTTTCAACGGTCAGACCGGCGGTGTCGGTGGCAACGGCGGTGACACCGGCCTGGTGTCGCTGTGGGGAAGTGCCGGAAACGGCGGTGTCGGTGGCGCAGGCAGTTTCGGTGGGCGGGGCGGCGACGGCGGCAACGGTGGGCTGCTGGCGGTATTTGCGTTTGGTGGCGACGGCGGTGTGGGCGGTGCGTCCCCGTCGCAGGGAGTAAGTGATCACGGCGGCGACGGCGGCACCGGTGGGCGCGGCGGTCTGTGGATGGGCAACGGCGGCGATGGCGGCGCGGGTGGCAGTGGCGGCGGTGACGGTGGCGCGGGCGGCAGTGTCGGAATGCTTGCGGTGTTCGGCGCCGGTGGCCGCGGCGGCGATGGCGGTCGGGGGCAAGCAGGGGTTCGCGGTGCGAACGGCTCGACGCCGGGCGCCGACGGCGGCGACGGCGCTGCAGGCGGACCGGGTGGCGCCGGTGGTCGCGGTGGCAATGGCAGCATGATCTTGGGCCTGGGTGGTGATGGCGGCAGCGGTGGAACGGGCGGCTACGGCGGACTCGGCGGTAACGGCGTCAACGCAACCAGTACCGCCGTCGGCGCAGGCCGCGACGGTGGCAATGGAGGCAACGGCGGCGATGCCGGGGCCGGGGGCGTGGGAGGCGACCCGGGCCGCGGTGCCTTCTTCGGCATCATCGCGGCCAATGGCGTCCTCGGCAACAGCGGCTGGGGTGGAACCGGCGGCAATGGAGGATCTGGCGGCAACGGCTCCTGGACCGACGAAACCGGAGCGCCGGCGGGCAACGGTGGCAATGGTGGCAATGGTGGCAACGGCGCAGACAGCGGCCCCGGCCGGCCGGGCGGCAGCGGTGGCAACGGTGGTGCCGGCGGCAATGGCGCGACCGGTGGTTACCAGACCGACACCGGGTTGGGTGGAACCGGCGGGACGGGCGGATCCGGTGGCAATGCCGGAAACGGCGGCGCCGCCACCAGCACCACGCCGGCTGGTCAGGGCGGAACCGGTGGTCAGGGCGGGGCCGGCGGACAAGGCGGCAACGCCGACGTGAACCCCGGTATCGGTGGCAACGGCGGGGCCGGTGGCAACGGTGGCGATGGCGGCGCCGGTGGCGGCCGTGCCGGCTTCGGCGGATGGTCCGGTGGCGGCGGCTACGGCGGTGCCAGTCAGGATGGCCGGACGGTTGCGGCACCTGGTCAGGGCGGAAGCGGTGGCATCAATGGCGTCCCGGGCTCCGGAGTCGTCCCGACACCACCGGCTCCCAGCGCGGCCGACGACCTCAGCCGTCAGCTGGCCTACATCTTCTTCAATCGCCCGCTGACGGTCTACAGCACCACCAGTCTCCCGGAGGGCTCCGGTAAGCAGGTCAGCGGTTGGATCGTCGCCAACAACGCCAACGGTTACCCGGTCACCTATACCGTGACCAGTCAACCCCGTTACGGCACGGTCGAACTCGACTCGGCCACGGGCTACTACACTTACACCCCGGATGCCACTCTTGTGCAACCCGGTGTGCGGGACTCCTTCACCGTCGAAGCCGACAATGGTTCTGCCGCACAACAATTCGGGTTGTTCAGCGCCCTTGTCGGGTTTGTCCATGACTGGGCCCTGAATACCGGAGTGGCCAACGCCGGCACCGCCGAGACCAAGGTGGACGTCAATGTCACCGGCAACGGACAGTTCGGCAATGCCGAATACAACAAGCGCTACTGGGTCAAGCAGAGCTTCTACAACTGCCAACTGATCGCCACCGCCATGGCCATCGGCCAGGCGACCGGCCTCAACTCACCCACCGAAGAGCAGATGTCCTACCTCGCGGCTAACTCCGACAGCGTCTTCATACCCGGACAGAAGATGTACCTGGGGGACTATTCCGAAAGCGGCGTGTACCTCGTTGATGCCATTGCGCTCGCCAACGACAACTTCAACGTCACCGCTACGTTGACCACGTACGGCGGGGGCAACACCCAAACCGGAGCACCCAAGACTGCCACTCAGGCAGATGGCCAACGGGCTCTCGGCGATCTGCAGGCCGCCCTTGCCAGAGGCGAGGCCGCCATGGTCTCCTACCCGGTCTCCGTCGTATGGAGCACCTTTGGTTACGTACCTGGACCAGATGCCAGCTATACGGATACGACGCATGCAGCGGTGGTGACACAGGTGGACCTCGCCAACGGCCGGATCTACGTCAACGACAGCTCGGCCTCGAACCCCTCCAACAACGACTACAACGGTCAAGGTCTGGCCATACCGATCGGTGCCTTCCTCAACGGCTGGCAGGCGGGCAACTACGCCCTCGTCACCTTCGCAGCGAAACAACCCGCCACGCCCAGCACAAACCAGTAACGCTCGCTCCGCACGGCAGGCAGGTTCGTCTCGCAGTGTCGCGGTATGAACGCGGTCGGCCCGATGCGCTGCAAGCGCGTACGCGAACGTGCCGAATGTCGGTAAGTCCTAATGGGAGAAGGCGCACGGTGGAACGAATGTGACGTCGCAGCGGGAAGTGAAAGCCACCTACGCCCCCCGATCGATGTGCTCAAGTTCGAGGGGGTACACCCGCCGGAATGGCCCAGGCGGCTAGCTGCGGTGCAAAAGCGATATGCACCATCTGTCGTTTTCAGTCGGTGAACGCCCTCGAGTAGCGGCATCCGTCTCGGTCGGCCCAGGCCGAGACACCGTTGACCAGCGGACCGAAGGTGATACGTTCGGGCAGAGTCTCATCGAGGCCGATGCGAAACGTGGCAGGCCCAACCTGAACGAGTTCGACATCCTCGGACGGGGCCTCGACCCCACCGGGGGCTATCAACACCAGCGCACCGCGACGTTGCACCACCCGGAAATTGGTGAACCACGGTGAGTATGAGCGATAGTGCCCACAGAACTCGCTCCCGGTCGTCGGGGCCCCGGCCGGCGAATCCCGGGGCGCGTCTATCGGATTCAGGTCCTCTGGTCCCCAGATCCAGCGGTTCGCGTCGAAGACCAGCGCGTAGCGCCGCAGTGCCGGCATCCGTGTCACGGCGCGGCGCCCCCACGTTCTGAGCAGAGGCGCCTGCTGACCGCCCGCGGACACGCTGAGGCGAACGACGCCACTGCTCTGTTCGGTGGCTGCGACACGTACGGACTCGCCTGGTGAACTCGCTGTCGCCGAGACGAATTCGCCCAAATAGCCGAGCCGTTGCACATCGTCGGCATCCCACGCACCCGGGTCCAGCCGATCGATCGGCACTGCACCCGGCGCGCTCAACTCGGCTGCCACGCAGCGCGCGATCGCTTCGGCCACGGGGGTGTCGCCATTGGCGTTGGTCACCACGCACACCGCTGTACCGCCATCGAGATCGACGAGCAGGAATGATGCATAGCCGACCATCCCGCCACCGTGGGTGAGCAGGGTGGAGTTGTCGGCCCGTTCGACATTGATGCCCAGTCCGTACCGGCTGGACTGGCCGGGAGCCAACCCCGGCAGGTCGAGGACATCCTCCCCGGTGGGGGCGAGTGCGGACACCATCGCCTCGAAGGTGGATTCGTACAGGACGCGGGTGCCGTCCAGCACGCCGCGGCCCAATAGCATCCGCGCGAACCGGCCGAGATCCGAAGCCGTGCAGGCGAGGTTCCCGTCAGCCCCGGCCACCTCCATCCACGGTGCCGGGATCAGCGGATCACCGGGTACCCAGGGCCGATCGTCGTGCAGAGGCTGATACCCGCGGGCCAGCAGCGGATAATCCTCATGCCTCACGCAGGCAATGGTGTCCTGCATGCCGAGAGGTTGCAGAATGCGTTGCGCGACGACCTCGGGCAGCGGTGTCCCGGACACATGGGCGACCACCAGCCCCAGCAGGATGTAACCGAAGTTGGAGTAGTGGAAGATCTTTCCGACCGCCGCGAGTGAGGGAGGTCCGCTGTGCAGGGTGGCCTGACCGATCTCATCCGGCACGGCATCCACGCTGGCGACCAACCCGCCGGTGTGATTGAGCAAGCGTCTGATGGTGATGTCCGGAGCGCGCATCGCGGCCGGAAGCCAGCCCAGAATGGCTCCCACCGGTGTATCCAGGGTGAACATGTTCTGTTCGACGAGCTGCAGCACCGCCATCGAGGTGAGCACCTTGCTGATCGAGCCGATCTGGAAGAGGTGTTGTGGCTCAACGGGTTCACCGCGCTCCAGGTCGGCGAAACCGAACCGATGGAGGAAGGTCTCGCCCCGGAGGTCAACGGCCACCACGACTCCGCCCGGTACCGACCACTTCTCGGCGATGGCGTTGATGACGGCGCGAGCTGAGTCGGTCATCCGCCGGCCTGCACCGTGGCGTCGATAAGCTGCTCGCGACGAAGCAGGTCACCGAATGTCTCGCGGCGCACAGCCAGCCGAGCGGAACCTTGGTCGCAGAACACGACCGGTGGCCGTAGCGCGGTGTTGTAGTTGTTCGACATCGTGTAGCAGTAGGCGCCGGTCACCGGTACCGTCACCAGATCGCCGACCGCGGGGGCCACCACCTGCACCTGTTCGGCGATCCGGTCTCCGGACTCACAGTGCCGACCGACGATGTCCACCGTCTCGGCCGGCCCGCTGCGATCGATGACCGAAGGCTGGAATGGCTGCCCGTACAGCGAGACCTCCAGGTTGTCGCCCATGCCGCCGTCCACTGCGGCGTGGGATCGCACGCCGCGCTTGACCGTCACCACGCGATAGGCGGTGATGCCGTTGCGGGCCACCATGGATCGGCCCGGTTCCACCAGAAGCTCCACGTCCGTACCGAGCTTGCGGTGCACCGCGGCGACCAGCGCGCCGGCGTAGTCCTCGACCGAGGGTGCCTCGTCGGCGCTGACGTAGCGGACCCCGAGGCCACCACCGAAGTCGTAGACACCGAAGCGCTCGAATTCGGCCAACGCCGTCACCGCCGCCTCGAACTGGGACAGGTCGAGAAGCTGCGACCCCACATGCGCGTGCAGACCGCGCAGGTCCACCATCGGCTGCCGCCGGATCTGGGCGATGACGTCCTCGACCTGATCGGCCGGGATGCCGAACTTGGAGCTGTCATGGCCCGTCATCATCGCCGTGTGTGTCTTGGCATCCAGCGACGGACTGACCCGCAGGAGCACGGGAACGGGTGACTCTGCCAGCCGCGCAATCCGTTCCATATCGTCGAGATTGTCGATCACGATATAGCGAACTCGGGCCTGAACCGCGGCGCTGATGTCCTCGTCGGTCTTTGCATTGCCATGAAAGACCGCCCGGCCGGCGTCGGCACCGCCGGCCAGCGCCAGCCCCAGCTCGCCCGCCGACGCCACGTCGGTACCGCAGCCTTCCTGCGCGAGCACACCGATCACGGACGCCGAGGGAAAGCTCTTCGATGCGAACAGGACCAGTGACCGAGGGTGGCGGCTGGTGAAGGCACGGATGTAGTCGCGAGCGGTGCGTCGAAGCGCACCCTCGTCGATCAGGTATGCCGGTGTGCCGTACTCATCTGCCAGCTGCGCGACCGGACACCCACCGATCATCAGACGGTGATCCGAATCCAGTTCGGTCCCTTCCGGATACAGCGAAAGGTCGATGTCGGCGGGTGTCAGCGTGTCAGCCATTGGCTCACCTTCGAGTAGTGCGATGTATTCACCGGGTGTTCCGCGCCTGTTGGGCGCGGCAGGCCGCGTCATGCCGTGCGAAGCGGTCGGCCCACAGGCCGGCCCGCTGCGGGTCCGGTTCGATGACTTCGCGGGTAGATCCGTCCGGTGCCATATCGGGCCAGTTCAGTATGGTCCGGCCTGCCAAAAGCGCCGCGCCCATGGCGGAATGGTCTGACTCATGGGTGTCGGCGTGGACCGCGCGACCCGTCGCATCGGCGAGGTCCCGTCGGAACACGGGGGACAAGGCCCCGGAGCCGCTCATCATGATGGGTCCGGGTGATTCGCCTGTCGCGGTGTCGGCGAGGACTTCCAGGCAACGGCGAGACTCCAGCACGATGCCCGCCGTCAAACCGCGAGCGAGATCGGCCGCCGTGGTCCGCAATGTCACGCCCTCGATACCGCCGACCAGACCGGGGTCCCACAGCGCGCCCTGCTCGCCGGGCGAGAGGTACGGCAGTACCAGGGGCGCATCGGCCAGGTCGGCGCCGGCCGCGAGGTCGGCCACCGCCGACGGGCCTCCGGCGATACCGAGCAGCCCGGCCAGCCACTCCATTGCGGATCCGGTGGCCAGGAGATCCATTTCCCGCCCGTACCCACCGTCAGCCATCGGGGTGACCAGATAGCGTCCGTGTTCGTCGACGTCCGGGCTGGCAGCACAACCCAAGATGACGTTGCTGGTGCCGGCGATGTAGGCCACCGTGCCTGGATTGCGGACCCCGAGTCCGTAGGCACCGAGCACCGAGTCGGCGGCGCCGACGAGCACCGGGATACCCGGCGGGCATCCCCACCGGGCCGCGAGCTCGGAGCGCAGCGGCCGATGGTCGCGCGAGTCGACGACCGCGGGCACCACGCGTGCGCCGGCTGTCGCCAGTATGGCGGTGTCCCATGCCCGGCGGTGCAGGTCGTAGGCTCCGAAACCCGATGCGGTACTGGGGTCGGTCAGCAGATGGCCGGTCAATACCTGGAACAGGTAGTCCTTGGCGCCGGCCACGGTGGCGTCGGCGGCCAGCCCCAGCCGGCACCGTCGGGCATGCATCGCCAGCAGGTAGCGGCCGTCGAACTGTTGCCCGGTGCGCCGATAGAGCTGTCCGGGACCGACGGCCGAGGCAATGCTTTCGCCGTCGGCCTCGGCTCGCCCGTCCCTCCAGGTGATCGCGGGCCCGATCGGCCGCCCCCCGACATCCAGGCTGACCAACGTGGGCAACATCGCCGAAAGGCCGAGTACTCCCCATTTCGCGGGGTCGGTCTGTTGGGCTAGTTCGTCCAGCGCCGCATGGCATGCCGCCGTCCAGTCCGATGGATTCTGCTCGGCGGCATGGGGTTCCGGCTGTCCGGTCGGGTAGCCGACGCGGGCGCGCGCCACGCACCGGCCGTCGGCGCCGACCGCGACAGCCTTCAGGCTGCTTGTCCCGAGATCGACACCGATGGCCAGTGCACCGTTACCGCTCAACGGCATTGCTCTCCTAGCCACACCCTCATCGCCGGCCCGCAGACCGGTCAGAACTCACGCGCCACCACGCTCAGCGCGGCATCGGCGGCATTGAGTGTGTCATCGATGTCGGCATCGGTATGTACCAAGGAGACGAAGAGGTTCTCGAACTGCAGCGGATGAAACAGTACGCCGCGTACCACCATCTCCTGATACCAACGGGTGAAGACATCCTCGTGGGCGTGGGCGGCTGCATCGCGCCAGTTCTTGATCGGCCGGTCGGTGAACCACAACTGGAACACCGTACCGATGCCTTCGACGTAGGCATCGATCCCCTTGTCCTGCGCCAGCGTCTTCAGGCCCTGGCCGAGCCGGTCACCCAACGCGCGCTGGCGTTCGTACAGACCCGGGGTGGCCAGGATGTCCATGGTGGCCGAAACCGCGGCGCACGCAACCACATTGGCGTTGTAGGTTCCGGAATGCGAATAGGTGCCATCGGCGATCAGTCGCATGGCCTCGGTGGTACCCCCGACCGCCGCGACCGGGAATCCACCGCCGATGCCCTTGGCATAGGTGGTCAGATCCGGGCGGATGCCGAACCACTCCTGGGCGCCGCCGCGCGCAAACCGGAAACCGGTGATGACCTCGTCGAAGATGAGCATGGCACCGTACTTGGTGGTCTGCTCACGCAACAGTTCCAGGTAGCCCGGCTCGGGCAGGATGCAGCCGGTGTTGAAGACAGCGGGCTCGGTGAGCACGGCGGCCACCTCTTCGCCGCGTTCCTCCATCAACCGGATGAAGCTCTCGGGATCATTCCAGGTGAGCACCACCAGTGTGCTCTCCAGTTCGGCGGGAACTCCGCCGCCCATGGCGACCGGGCGGGGCCGGTCGGCGGGGCCGGCGAGGGTCGGGTCGACGTGGTTGGACCAGTACACGGTGTCCTGCCAGCCGTGGTAATGACCTTCGAAGCGCACGATCAGCCGTCGTCCGGTGGTCGCCCGAGCAAGTCGGACGGCCGTACCCACGGCCTCGGAGCCGGAATTGGTGAAGCGCACCTGCTCCACGCCGGGAACCGCGGCCGCAACCTTCTCGGCCGCCTCGATCTCCAGTTCATAGGGCAGCCCGAAGCAGGTGCCGTACTCGGCGACGGCATCGGTGACGGCCTTGGTCACCCCGGGATTGCGGTGCCCCAGGATCATCGGTCCCAGCCCGAGCAGATAATCGATGTACTCGTTGCCGTCGACGTCCCTCAGCCGTGAACCCTGCCCCTCGGATATGAAGAGCGGGTAGGGCTTCCAGCCGTTGCGGGGGAGCCGGGCGGTACTGCCGGCGCCACCGGGGATTGTCTTGCGGGCGCGGTCATAGAGGTTCTTGGTGATCGCGGTCCGCTCGGCGTACGCGGTGTCAAACGTCGTCATGGACATGCTCTTCCTGTGAACGAACTGGCCAACCCAGTCATACTTCGTATACTAAGTATGTTGTCAAGCGAGTGTAGTCGTCGGGGCCAACAGCTCGATGAGCGCGCGCACCGGAGTGCCGGTCGGCCCTGCCGGCCAGGGGTGGGCGGGATCGACCAACCACGCCGCGGAGCCGTTGTCGATGTGAACCCAGGGCGCCGAGCCGACGAAGGAGCGCAGATACGTGGCTGCCAGTTGACCCGAATCAGGAACTGAAACAGGAGCGTTGGCAATATCGGCGACTCTGGACGGTAGCTGGGCGGCATAGGTGTGATGCAGCGGTAAGGCCCAGCCGCGATCGAATCCACGCCTGCCCGCCTCGATCACCTCGGCCGTCAGATCAGCCGAGGTTCCCCAGCATCCCCAGAACGCCGTCCCCACGCCACCGGAGTCCGTCAGCGTTCCGACATCGACGATTCGTGCCGGAGTCTGAGCGGCGAGCCATTCCAGCGCGTCGGCAAGCACCAGGCGCCCTTCGCAGTCGGTGTCGACCACCTCGGTGGTCCGCCCGCGTGGGTGGGTGAGCACATCACCGGGGCGGAGCGCCCGGCTACCGGGCATGTTCTCCGCCACGGGTAACACCGCGGTGATGGGGCCTGCGGCTCCGAGCGCCGCGGCCGCGATCACCGCGGCCGCAACCGAAGCGGCCCCGGCCATATCGGATTTCATCCAGCTGAGCTCGTGCGCATCGCGCTTGAGGTTGACGCCGCCCGAATCGAAGGTGATCCCCTTGCCGGCCAGAGCCGTCAGCGGACCATCACCGGGGACCTGCAGGGCGAGAACCAGCGACGGTTCGGCACTGCCCGCTCCGACACCGAGCGTGCCGCCGAAACCGTGTTGGGTGAGCACGTCCTCGTCCCAGGTCTCCACAAGGACCGCGCCGGGTGCCAGTTCGGTGGCGAAGTCCGAGACGGCCTGCGCAAAACTGCTCGGACGCAGAGCATTCGGAGGTGCCTCGACCAGTTGACGCACCCACGATGTCGCACGTGCCACCGTGCTGGCGCGTGCGAGCACTTCGTCGGCAGCGGTCCCGTCGTCACACACCACCGCGACCGACAGCGCGGGGGCGCCCGGTCCGCCGTGGCGCTGATACCGCCACGACCCGATCGCATGCCCCTGCGCGACGGCGCCCAGGGCCTCGGGCATCCCCGGCGATTCCAGCGCCAGCAGCGAGACGATGTTGCCTCGCGCTCCCGCGCCGAGCGCGGCATCGAAGAGCTCCGCGGCACCGATGTCACCGGCGCCGAGGCCGACCAGTGTCACCCGCACCGCCGCGCCGGATACCGGGAGCGACAACGTCATGTGTGAACCCGCGTGCGCGTCGAAATCCTGATCGGCGGAGGCCGCGTCGGCGCAGTCGAATCCGGCGATGTCACTCAGCAACTGCATACCGCGACCCCGGCGGCTCACGGGGATTCCGACCACCACCTCGGTGTGCTGCCGTGCCGTCAGCGCGTCGACGAGATCGCGGGAGTAGACGCGCCTCAGCGCGGCATCGCTCATTCTGCGGGCTTCACCTGGAGCAGTGTCTGGGTCGACAGGTTGTTGACCGAACCCACCAGCGGGGACATCTGGAATCCCGTCCACTTCGGTGAGTGGGCCTCGATCACGTTCTGGTACAGCAACACGATGTACGGCCGGTCATCGAAGGCGATCCGCTGCATCTGATTGATGATGTCCTGACGTTCCGCCCGATCGCGGGCAATGCCCTGCGCCTCGTAGAGCTTGTCGTAGGCCGGGTTGCAGTATCCGCTGTCGTTGTTGTTTCCCCATTGCTCACAGGTCAGCACGCTGAGCTGGAAGTCCGGATCCACTGGGGGAATCCATGTCCACATGGCGAGGTCGAACTCGTCGTATCCGTTGTCAGGGCCCAGGATTGCGGTGGTCGCGGCATCGGTGTCCATCTTGCGCATCTCCAGATTGACGCCTGTTTCACGAAAGCCGTTCTGGATGATCTGGAACATCCGGTCGCCGGCACCATTGATATCAGTGGGGAAGATGACCTCATAGGACATCCGGCTACCGTCGGCGATCCGGATACCGTCCGGTCCCTTGGCATAGCCGAGGCCGTCGAGAATGGCGTTCGCCTCTGCCACGTCGAACGGTAGACCCTTGATCGCGTCGTCATGCCACCCCGTCGCAGGAGCGACGATTGTCGATCCTGTGGTCGCCATTCCCAGCCACGCGGTGCCGATCATCTCCTCCCGGTTCATGGCGAGTTCGAAGGCCTTACGGACATCCGGGTTCAGTAGTTCGGGATGGTTCTTCTTCTTCGGATTGGTGTTGATGATGAAGTTGTAGAAGCCCGAGCCCGGTGCCGTGCCGACCTCCATCCCGGCCTCCTTGATGGACGGGACTGCGGTGGCAGGAGTGCTGGCGCCGATCATGTCGACCTGATCGGTCCGCAGCGCCGTCACCATGGCATCGGAGTTGGCGAAGAACTGCAGACCGAAGCCGGAGATATGCGGCTTTGTTTCGCCCCACCACTTCGGGTTCTGCGAGAACATCGCGACCTGGTCCTTCTTGTACTCATCCAGGACGAACGGCCCGCCGGACACCGCGGGCGCTTCATTCTGGAACGTCGTGATGGCCTTGCCGTCCCCCGTCGCGTACTGCGACCAGACATGCTCGGGGAGTACGGGCAGCTGTTGCATCTGTGCCAGCACATTGGACACCGGCTGCGAATAGGTGAGCGTCAGGGTGTCTCCCTCGGCCGATGCCGATGTCAGACTGCGGATGAAGCCGGCCAGCTTACCCGTCGGCCCGTCCTCGAACTGGCGAATCATGTTGAGTGTGAATGCCGCATCCTTGGCCGTCAGCGGTTCTCCGTCCGACCACTGGGCGTCCTTGACGATCTCGAAGGTCCAGACCAGGCCGTCCGGTGAGGTCTTCCAGCTGGTCGCGAAGGACGGCTTCAACGACATGTCCGTCGTGTCGTACTCGGTGAGGTGCGGATAGACGTACTGGTAGACGACATTGCTGTAATCCGATGTCGAGACGAAGGGGTTGAGCGAGTCGATCGCCACACTGACCCCGATCCGCAGGACGCTGCGCGACGTCGCGGAACTGCAGCCGGCAATCATCGAAAGGGCCACCAGCACGCCGCTGATGAGTGCCAGGATTCGCAGAGCGGGTTTCATGGAGAACCTTCCCTAGAGCATCGAGGTGGCGACGTTCATGTGCTGGCGATCTGGACGGAACTTCAACCGAAATTGCAACGTGGTATTACATTCCCGTCACTTTGTGTGCTTAGTATGAGGACCATCACCTAGGCCGTCAAGACGAAAGGGGCCCGAGTGCGCGGGTACCTCTGGAAGCGAACCCTGTTCGCCGCAGTGACGATCTTCGTCGCGCTCACGGTCAACTTCATCCTCTTTCGGGTGCTGCCGGGGGATGCGGTCAGCCAGATATCGCGGATTCCCAACGCCTCGCCGGCAATGAAGGAGGCGCTGCGCGCCGAGTTCGGACTCGACAAGCCCGTGTTCGAGCAGTATCTCCGCTACCTGCAACAGCTGTGCCAAGGCAACCTCGGCGTCTCGTACACCAACCGCCAGCCGGTCCTGGACAATCTGATCGAGGCGTTCGGCAACACGGTGCCGATGGTCGCCACCGGCACGCTGATCGCCATAGTCCTCGGGATCGCGGTGGGCATGTTCGCTGCGCTGCACCGGGGATCGGTCGGTGACCACGCAGCCACCGGCATCGCTGTGCTCTTCTATGCGTTACCCACCCAGTTCCTGGGCATGATGCTGCTGATCATGTTCGCCGGCACGTTGCCGTCGGTCGGGATGTCCGACCCCTTCGCAGTGGGACTGTCGCCGGGGGAGCAACTGCTCGACCTCGCTCGGCACATGATCCTGCCGGTCGCGACGCTGGTGCTCACCCTGTACGCCGAGAGCGCCTTGATCGTGCGGTCTGCGATGCTGGAAACCCTTGGTGAGAACTACATCCTGACTGCACGGGCCAAGGGCCTGACCCGTCGGCGCATCGTGTGGTCCTATGCACTGCGTAACGCCGCCCTGCCGACGATCACCCAGATTGCTCTCTCGTTGGGGACCATTGTGGGCGGATCGATCCTCGTCGAGGTGATCTTTTCCTGGCCGGGAGTCGGCCGCGCGCTCTATGACGCAGTCCTGCAACGTGATTACCCGATGTTGCAAGGCGGCTTTCTGGCCATCACCGTCACCGTCGTGGTGTTGAACTATCTCGCCGACATCCTGTACTTCCGGCTCGACCCGAGGATTTCACAGTGAACCACGAGGATCATCCCGCCGATGTCAGTGATCCGACCGCGGGGGAGCCGATACACAGGCGTGGGGCCTGGGGGGCGCTGCGCACCGCCATGGCCACCCCGCCGGCCATCATCGGGCTGAGCATCATCGGCCTGTTCCTCGTGGTCTCGGCACTGTCGCATTACCTGAAGCCCTACAGCACATCTGTGCCCAGTTGCGCGGTGTTCGAGCCGCCCTCACCACAACACTGGCTGGGCTGCGACGACGGCGGTATCGACATGGTGAGCCTGGTGTTGCAGGGCGGGCAGATATCGATGTTCGTGGGATTCACCGCAGCGGTCATCGCGATCGCCATCGGCGCGACCGTAGGCGTGCTGTCCGGGTACTTCGGCGGCTGGGTCGATTCGATCCTGATGCGGGTGACCGACTACTTCATGGTCATACCGCAGATCGTGCTGATGATCGTGGTCGCAGCGGTGTGGGGCCCAAAGCTGAGCCACGTCATCGTGGTCATCGGCTTCCTGATGTGGACCAGCACCGCCCGCGTGGTGCGGGCCCAGGTGAAGACCCTGCGTGAACGTGTCTATGTTCAGCGGGCGGTGTCGATAGGCGCTGGACATCCGCGAATCATCCTCCACCACATACTTCCTCAGTTGGGACCCTTGCTCATCGCCAACGCGGTGCTGGCCATCACGCTGGCGATCTTCAACGAGACCGCCCTGGCCTTCCTCGGCCTGTCCGATCCGACGGCGGTCACCTGGGGAACGATCATGGAACACGCGTTCGTCCGCGGCGCCATCAGCACCGGGGCATGGTGGGCCATCGTTCCCGCCGGACTGTGCGTCGCAATCCTGATCATGGGGTGCTATCTGCTGGGCAATTCGATCGAGGACACCCTCAATCCCCGGCTGCGCTCATCTCATCTTTCCCGGAAATCGTGGACGATGCGCCCGCTGGTGGGCCGCGGAAAGGACGCACTGTGAGTGCGCAGAACGCCTTGGAGATCGTCGATCTCAATGTGTGGTTCGAACCGCGGGACATCCGTGCCGCCGATCCCGTCCACACCGTGAAGAACCTTTCGTTGAGCGTGGCGCCCGGGGAGCGGGTGGGCCTGGTCGGCGAGTCGGGTTGCGGCAAGACCACCACCATTCTGGCCGCCATGGGGTTGTTGCCGTCCACCGCCACCGTCGGTGGTGAAGTACGCGTCAACGGCACGAACATCATCGGTGCCGGTGAGGCCGGTATCAACGGCCACCGGTGGACCGATATCGCGATGGTCTTCCAGGGTGCGATGAGCGCTTTCAACCCCGTGAAGACCATCGGATGGCAGATCCGGGAAGCCCTGAGATTTCATGACGTCGCCCACGGGAAGAAGGCGGTGGCCCGGTGTCGCGAGCTGCTCGACCTCGTCGGTCTGCCGCCGGACAGTGATGAGCGCTTCCCACACCAGCTTTCCGGCGGGATGAAGCAACGTGCCGTGATTGCGATGGCGCTCGCCTGCGACCCGAAGGTGCTGCTGGCCGACGAGCCCACCACTGCTCTGGATGTCGTCGTCCAGGATCAGGTGCTTCGGCTGCTCGTTCGGCTGTGCAGTGAGCTCGGCCTGGCGCTGGTACTGGTCACCCACGACCTGGGCGTGGTGGCCCAGGCCTGCACACGCGCAGCGGTGATGTACAGCGGTGAGATCGTGGAAGAGGGGACCGTCGATGATCTCTACCATCGCCCGGCACATCCCTACACACGCACCCTTTTCGAAGCGACTCCGAACCTCGACGACGTAGCCGCCGCAGCGGTGCCTGTCGGCTCGCAAACGCCGACACTCGTCGTGCAAGACCTGCATGTCACCTACAGTGAAGGCGCCAAAAAGACGTCACGACAATGGCTTACGCGTGCCATGCGGCGACAGTCGATGCCCGGCACTGCACCGGCGGACGCTGTCGACGGTGTCAGCCTCCAGGTTGCCGAGGGCGAACTCGTCGCCTTGGTCGGACAGTCGGGATGCGGTAAGACGACGACACTGCAGGCAGTCCTGGGCATGCAGCCCGTGCGGTCCGGGTCCATCCAGATCGACGGGGTGGAGGTCGCCGGCCTGAGCGCACGCGCGTGGCGACCGCTACGCCGCCATGTTCAGATGATCTATCAAGATCCCTACGAGGCGCTCGACGGTCGGTTGCGCATCGAGGACACCATGGCCGAACCGCTGTTGGTGCACGGTATCGGCGACAACCGGGAGGAACGTCGAGCCCTGGTGGCCCAGGCGCTGCAGGACGTTGGTCTGGATCCCTCGCGACTGGCGCAACGCTATCCGCACGAACTGTCTGGCGGCCAGCGTCAACGCGTCGCCATCGCAGCCAGCCTCGTGCTGCGGCCCCGCTTGTTGCTGGCCGACGAACCGGTGTCGATGCTGGACGTGTCGGTGCGTACCGGCGTGCTGGAGCTGCTCGACCGGCTGCGGCGTGAACACCGGATGGGCATCCTGATGATCACCCACGACCTGTCGACGGCGACGGCCTACGCCGACCGGGTCATCGTCATGCGCGAGGGGCGCATCGTGGAAACGGGCAGACCCTGGCAGATCGTCAACGAACCCGCCGATTCCTATACCCGAAAGCTGCTGGACAGTGTGCCCAGTCCGGACCCGTCACGCCACCGCGCCTCCTGAGCCGCGGCGGCGGTCATTCCCCGGTGGTGGGCGCAGATCCGAAGGGGCGCACCGACCACGGCCCGGTACGGGCCGGCTCCACCAGGCGGCGTCCAGACGTTCCCGAGACGTAGAACAGAAATTCGCGCGCGGGGTAGGTCTGCTGGAAGCTGTCGAAAGCGGTCCCCTCGGCATTGACGCTCACGCCGCGGATGCGCACCACGTTGTCCTTCGCCGTCAGCTTGAGATGCTCGCGCTCCAGCGAGTTGGGATGGTCGACCTCGAAGACCTGTTCCACGAAATCATCGGTGAATCCGTAACGTTCGGCCAGAAATCCGTACAAGGAACCGCCGGTGGCGAGTCGTTCCTCGTCCAGGGACGGCACCAGGCTCAGCGGCAGCACGGCCTTCTCCAACAGCTTGGGCACGTTGCCCAGCCGGCGCAGCCTGCAGATCTCCCACACCGGCTGTCCGGCGTCGATCCGCAATGCGGCGGCGTGGTTGTCACTGGGCTGCCCGACCATCAGGCTGACGAGCTCGGTGGCGAGTTCGACGCCGTCGTCGTGGCCCTTGAGCGTCTCCAGCAAGGCACCGGGACGCGAGGGTTCACTGACGATCCGTTGCGGGGCCACGAACGTTCCGACACCCTGATGCCGCACGATCTTTCCGCTGTGGGTGAGTTCGTCGAGCGCACGACGCACCGTGATCACGCTGACATCGGCCATCTCGGCGAGTTCGGCCGTGCTCGGCAGCTGATCACCCTCGCGCAGATTCTGCTCCTCGATGAGCGATACGACGAGGTCGTACACCTGCTGATATCGCAGCGGGCGCGCGGTCTTGCCGGTGCCGTCGTCGTTCACAAACCCTCCCCGGTGAGCTGCCGGCCGGTAACGCAGGACACCGGTGCGTCCTGGGTACGGCCATCTAACTACCTACATTGTCATACAAGGAATGAGGTTTGATATGAGAGTCGTCATCTGTCCCGACCTGTGCGCGGTCGCCACGGCCGCCGCCGATATCGTGACCGAGCTGGTCGGCCGTAAGCCACAAGGGACGCTGGGGCTTGCCACCGGGTCCAGTCCGCTGGGGCTCTACGCAGAGTTGGCCGAGCGGGTGGCCGCGGGTTTGGACATGAGTGGATTCTCCGGTTTTGCTCTCGACGAGTACGTCGGCCTCGCCCCGGACGATCCGCGCAGCTACGCCCACGTCATTCGGACGCAGGTCACCGAGCCACTCCGATTGAAGCCCGAAAATGTCCACGTACCAACGGGAATAGGCGACGATCTGGACGCCGAATGCCTCGCCTACGAGGACGCCATCCGCGCGGCCGGCGGTATCGACATCCAGATACTCGGGATCGGACGAAACGGACATCTGGGATTCAACGAGCCCACCTCGTCGTTCGCCTCCCGCACGCGGGTGGCGTCGCTGGCCAAGTGGACCCGGCAGGACAACGCGCGCTACTTCAGCTCACCGGAGGACGTTCCACGCGAATGCGTCACCCAGGGGTTGGGCACCATCATGGCTGCCCGGATGACCTTGCTGATCGCCACCGGCGTGGCGAAGGCCGGCGCTGTCGCCCGCGCGGTGGAGGGCCCGGTTTCGGCACTGTGCCCGGCATCCATCCTGCAGCATCACGAAAACGCCGTTGTGGTCATCGACGAGGAGGCCGCCGGGGAACTCGCGTTGGTGGACTACTACCGCGACACTCAGCGCCGGAGCGTCCGCGATACAGTCGCCGGCTGACTCGCCTGATTGTATTTCTCTTGATTCATGCAGTGATTCGAAGCGGTGTGCGTGCGGCTCGCATGACGACGTGCCGCAGCTGAGTGCGCTCCTCTAGGCGGTGGGTACCGCTGACCCGTCGACGGGCTGGACCGATGGGGATCTTCCCACGAACCGGCCATACGAGCTTGCCCAGTACAGGAGCACGGAGCACAACAAGACAAACTTCGTCAGCGCTGCGCGTCGAGCGGACACTGCCTGTGCCTCTTGATCGCGGCCGCGCAACACGTTCAGTAGCGCCACGCCCTCGCGTGCGTCAGCGGCCACCGCCACCGCGCATGCAATCTGTGCCCACGGAAACAGGGTCACCCCCGACCGTCGTCGACCGAAGCGACGATCGGCGCGCTCTGCGAGCAACGCCGCAAACATTCCATACGTGGCCATGTAACCGAAGTCGAGCCACAGCGACGCGCGGGCAGCCGCAATACCTTTCGGTCCCCAGCTTTTCATGATCGACGTCGCTCGGTCCTGGCTGCCCGCCAACTCGAACGCGATGATTCCCGGTCCACCCGTAGCGTGAAGTGTGCGCTCCAAACGAAGCATCACCATGGTGGCGGCCAAGAACAGGCCGCCCACACGTCGCGTGGCCGTCCGCACCTGATCGTCAGTCATCGAGTGCACCGATGTCGACAACGTCTTGGGCGACTCTATGATGTCAGCTCGTCGGTGATCGAGACCGGCTGCATGCCACCGGCTTTCACCTGATCGGTCGTACTCCGGCATTCGCCGAGCACCTGGACTCGTCCACCGCCTTGATGTTCGGTCAGGATCGCCATGATCTTGCCCTGGTGGACCACCCGGCCGTGCGGCATCGCGCCCGGCGGTGGCCCGGGAGTCCAGCCCTGGTCGATCATCGTCGCCTCGACCTGCGCCAGGTAGGTATCCGGCGGCGTGCCGGCGGGAACGGCGAAGCGAAAACCGGCGATACCGCGGAACGGCGGCTCGTTCTGGTCGTTGCACGAGCCGAATTTGAAAGATCCGCTGACACTTTGCAGCCGCGCGGCACGCACGATCTCACGGGCGGGGTCAACCACCTGCGCGCGTATCTGGTCATCGCTCAGTGCGGGGCCGTCCAGCTCACCGGAGGCATCCGAAGGTGAACTCATGTCAGCACATCCTCCCAACAGCAATACAGACAGGGCAACGATGCCGGCGGTCGCCATCCGTCGAACGGGACCGGCGATCTCAGTAGCCATGGTCATTGGTGATCGATCCTCGTGGACGGTCCCCTTCGGGATCATTGAGTGCGGGTAGGCCGGGTACTCGAGTGTCCCAGTCCGGCAGGTCGATCGGGGGCAGTCCCGGCAGATCAATCTTGTCGGGCAATCCGATATGCGGTTGACGTCGCCCCTCGGCCAACAATCCGTTGTCACCGAGGGTGCTGCCGTCACCGGTGGCGATATCGGTCATCGCGCGCAGGGATTCGCTGCCGACCTGGTAGTACTTCGAGTGATCGTCGAAGGACAAACCGTCGCGTCCCACCGCCTCGGCATCGAAGCGCACCGAACCGTAGCCGTCGCCGGCAGGATCTCGGCCCAAGCCGGCCTCCAATCCCAGCGGGTAGTGAAGCTCGCGGTTGATGATGTCGGGGATCGGGCCGGCCTGGCCGATCCAGCTGACCGGATCGGTGGAGGCGGCGCCGACGTATACCTTGCCGCCCTCAGGCAGATGGAAATCTGACGCGCTGTTGGCCAGGTCGGTTCCTGGGCTGCCGATCAGCACCGCGTTGTCGGCTTTCATGCCGCTACCGGCGAACGCATCGGCCACCGTGGTGGACCCGTAGGAGTGCCCGATGACGGTGAGATTGGCGGGCACGCCTTCATGGGTGGCGGCCAGGCCGTTGACGTCGGCGGCCAGCAGATCACCCCCGGCGCGGGCCAGGGTCGGGGTGGCGATGGCAGGGTCGGTGGGGCTGTCGGGTGTGTCATAGCCCATCCAGGCGATGACCGAGGTGGGCTCGTTGGGATCGGCGGCGATCATCTGGTCATACAGGTTGGTGGCGTTGTCGCCCTCCAACCAACCTGCTTTCACGCTGCTGCCGGTGCCGGGCACGACCACCGCGGTGTTCTGGGCCTTGTCCGGATTGCCGATGGCGATGGCGGCCTTGCCCTCGCCATGGAATGCCAGTGGATCGTAAGCCCAGAGCATCGTCGGCCGGTTGGCGTCCTCGGGGTCGGCGGTTTTGTTCAACCCCTTCTGGGTCTGCACGGCATTGTTGTAGCGGGTGGCGTCCGCGGAGGTCAGCCCATAGTTGCCGGGGTTGGCCAACACGTCGTCGGTGGACACGCCATGTTGGTCGGCCGCGTCGGTCACCCGAGCCACATCGTCTGCGAGTACAGCCCGGTTCACCTGATCGCGCACCTCGGCCGGGATTCCGTTGAGATTGCCGAGCTCGGCAGAATGGTCGGCGATCAGCTGGCTCTTCTCGAACTGGCTCAGCGAATCCCACCACTTCTTGACGTCCTCTGGGCTGGTCCCCGGTGCCGGCAGCCGGCGTGGATCGCCGAGGGTTCCCGGCGGAGTCTGGGGCACCGGGCCACCGATGGCGGCCTGGATGGCGGCGGCCGTCTGAGCGTCGATCTGGGCGAACACCGCGAGCATCTTCTGCAGGACGGCGGTCCACGCCGGCGCCATCAGCCGCAGGATCGGGGGTAGCGGAGGCGCGGTGGCGGTACCGTCATCGGCGACCTGCCAGCCCGCTGCACGCAGCATCGTGACGGTGGCGAGCAGCCCGGTGCGGGTGAAGCCCAACTGCGTGCCGCCGGCGTGGAGTGCTTGCTGCAGCGCGCAGAGCCGGGCGCGCAGTTCTTCTTGGCGATTGAGGTTCTGCTCGGCTTTGATGATCGCCGCCGAAGCCGCCTGGCCCTGCCACGAGGACCTCAGCTGCGCCAGTGCCTGGCGTTGCGCGGTCATCGTCGTATCGAGAGCCGCGATCTTGGCGCCGAGGTCGGCGGCGGAAGCGACCAACTGCTCAGGCCGCGACGCCTGCACCGTCGACACCGTCACCGACAACTTCTGCCCCCTCGTCTCCCTCCCATCGTCGCACGCGCAAAAGCGGCACTCGGGCACCAGTTTCGTGGGATGAGGGTTGTCGACGTGTGGTGTTCTAACGATTCACATCAATGTTCCGCATGGCAGGCAGCCTTGCGGGCGCCGACGCGTAGGAGGGGGCGTGACATGGCGGATTCCGGCGGATTGCGGCTGAAGACTGCCGCGGGCCGGTGGGTGCTGCTCGCGACGGTCCTCGGATCTGCCATCGTGATGATCGACGGCACGGTGGTCAACGTGGCGCTGCCGCATATCGGTGCAGACCTGAACGCGGGCTTCGGCGGTCTGCAATGGGTCGTCAACGCCTACACGCTGACCTTGGCCTCCTTCATCCTGTTGGGCGGTTCACTCGGCGACCACTTCGGGCGTAGGCGTGTCTTCCTGATCGGGGTGGTGTGGTTCGCGGTGGCCTCGACCGCCTGCGGCTTGGCGCCGAACATCGAAGCACTGGTCGCCGCGCGCGCCCTCCAAGGCATCGGCGGCGCCCTGCTCACGCCCGGCAGTTTGGCACTGCTCTCGGCATCGTTCCGCGCCGGCGACCGTTCCGCCGCGATCGGGGCGTGGTCGGGGCTGGGCGGGTTGGCAGGAGCGGTGGGACCATTCCTCGGGGGATTCCTCGTCGAGTGGAATTGGCGAGCAGTGTTTCTCATCAATCTGCCGCTGGCCGCCGCGCTGGTCATACTGACGGTGCTGCGGGTCCCCGAGAGTCGCGACGCAGACTCACCACCGGGCCTGGACATCGCCGGCACGATCCTGGCCGTCCTGGGTCTGGGAGCCTTGACTTTCGGACTGACCAGCCTCGGCGGGAATGATGTCTCTGCGACCGGCCTGGTCGCGGTCGGTACTGGGATGCTGGCACTGGCCCTGTTCGTTGTGATCGAGCGACGTTCCCCGCATCCGTTGGTTCCGCCAGAACTGTTCAGCAACAATATTTTTCGGGTGGCCAATGCAATAACGCTGATGATTTACGGTGCCTTGGGGGTGGTCTTCCTGATCCTGGTACTGCAGCTGCAGACGGTTGCGGGGTTCAGCCCGATCGAAGCGGGAGCTGCGCTGCTCCCGGTCACGGCAGTTCTCCTGGTCTTCTCGGCACGCGCCGGTGCGCTTGCCGGCCGGATCGGACCACGGATACCGATGACGCTGGGTCCCCTGCTGTCGGCGGCGGGACTGCTGCTGATGCTACGTATCGGTACACAGGCATCATGGGTTGCCGATGTCCTTCCCGCTGCTCTGGTATTCGGTGCCGGCCTGGCGCTGGTGGTGGCGCCACTGACAGCCGCAGTCCTCGACGCCGCCCCGGACCGCTTGGCCGGGGCGGCCTCGGGAGTCAACAACGCGGTGGCTCGTGCCGGAGGACTTCTGGCTGTGGCCGTGATACCAGCCTTCGCCGGTGTAGGAGGCGCGGATTACGCCGATCCCGCCGCATTCGGAGCCGGGTTCTGCACCACCATGGTGATCGCCGCATCCCTGCTGTTGGGGGCGTCAGCTCTCGCCGCCGTCGGGATCCGGCCGAGACGCACCGGATCGGGTGCGGGTGAACGCATCCACATCGAACAGGACGTGCATTGCCCTATCAATGGTCCTGCGCCGTTTCCGCATGCACCGCAGCCCGAGACCTGATCGGGCACTTGTTCAGATCGTGGCGGAGATTCTGTCGATGATGATCTGGAAGGGGCCCTGCTGCTTGTCCAGTATGTAGACCGCGACCTGGTCGATGGTCGACGGATCTAGGGTCTCAGGTGCATCGGGCGCGGGATCCATGCGCATGCCTACGGGTTCGAAACGGTCGACAGGCAACGCGTAGGTTCGTACGGCGCCCGCTTCGGTGGCGAAGCGCTGAACATACGACCACGGCTGGTCGCTGTCACGCACCTTCAATAAGTAGGTCTTCCCGTCGCCCTCGGCGCGCACTCCCAAAGACCGTGCGCCCGCGGCCTTGCGGCCGATGTCGGGGTCCAGTGGTCCACGCGTCGAGGCGAACCCACCGTTGTTGTCCAGTGAGATGTTTCCCGAAAACCTCAGGCCACCATCGTCGAACGCGACCTCGGAAGTCGACCGTCCACCCATGACCGGATCGTTCATGGTCGTCCACTCCTCGGCCTCGCCGGCGACACCGAGATCGGCGATGACGACGTCCGTTGTTTCGGGAGCCTTTGAGAGCACCGTTTCCTCTGCCTGCACCGCCCCGCCACATGCGACGAGCGAAAGCGTCGTGCAGGTACCGATCAACAAGGCGGAAGCTCGGCGGATCTTCCAGCTGGATGATTGGTACCCGATGTCAGCACTCACTGTTGTTCCCACTCATCTCCCGACCGCGCATGGGCATCCCGTCGATCACTGCATACACCGTCTGAAGGTTCGGCACCGTGTCGGCGCGCAACTTCTCGGTGCCGTCCTTGCCGATCAGCAGCACGGTGAAAGTCTTGTCGCGACGGCGTACTGGTCCGCCAACTGACGAGCGCTGTCGGCTTGGAGCACTCGACCCCATCACGCCCTCCTCCGCACGTCGACGTGGTCGTTGACAGGTACCCCGCGTTGCCCGTCCGCTAACCCACGCTGTGACGAGCGTTCAGTTGCTGGACTCGGTCGGGAGTGAATCGCCCCAGCCTGAACGGGCGACCAGCGCCGCAAAACCGACGGAGGGTGCATCGTTGACCACTTCGTGCACATGCACCGGGAAGGAGAAGGGCGGGGCCTTGAGCGGATTTGCCTGCGTGTCGCGACCGATCGCTTCAGCGATGGCGAATCCAAGATTGTGGCGTGGCCACGCACCATGTACGCGGTCCGCGAAACCGGGCGACAGTAGTTCCCGTTGCGTGCCAACAACATCCATGTCGATTCCACCGTGGCACACCGCGTGTTCGGTGCCGAATCGATGCCCCAGGCCGACACTTGTGTGCAGAGCGATCGATTGCCACACGACTCTCGTGCGGCTTTCGTCGAAACCCCGATGACGCAGGAAACGTGCGGCTGCGTCTGCGCCGTCGACCTCGAACCGCTGGCCACCGCGTCCGTAGGCGGTGATGCCGAGGTCGTGCAGGATCGAGGCGAGGAACACCGTCTCCTCGTCATAGTCGATCCCGCCCCGTAACCCCTGAGCGGCCGCGAGTTCGCGTCCGAACAGATAGCTCCGGACGCAGTGATTGTGCAGGAACTCGGGAGACACATCCTCGGCGAGGGTGAAAGCCGCTGTGCAGATGGCAGAGTCGGGAAGGTTCCACTGAGTGACCTGGCTGGAGGCGGCTGCCTCGGCCGAATTTCGGGTGACCATGACGTCACTGTGCCGATCCCACCAGGGAGCCGCCACTGGCTGGATAGCCAATTACCGCCGGGATCTGGACAACGAGTGGCGAGGAGGGTCGGCTGGCGAGATTCCGGCGATATGTGTCCATCTGGCTACTGGGGCGAACGCCATGCATCGACGAACATGGCCGCATGCATGCGCAGATTGTGTTGTTCGACGGCTTCGACCCTCTTGACGTGATCGCACCCTTCGAAGTGCTGGCCTTCGGCAGCCAACTCCTCGGTGGTGAACTGGACGTCGAGCTGGTTTCTGCCGAGGGCGCCCGAGTAGTCGTCAGCGGCAGCCTTGGGCTGTCACTCATGGCAACGGCCCGGCTTGATCCGACCAAGCCGGGTTACATCGTGGTCCCGGGCGCTGTCGGGCCCGTGGAAGGAGATCCGGACGAGGTCGACACCATCCCGGTCCTGCTCGCGAGGTTCGGGGAAACCGCCGCGATCCCGATGATCCAACAGGCGATGGCGAATCCCGATATCACGGTGGCGACAGTCTGCGGTGGGTCCTTGGCATTGGCGATGGCGGGCGTGATCGAGGGCAGACACGCCAACACCCACCACCTCGGAGTGGATGTGCTCGAGGCCGCGGGTGCGATTCCGATCGCGGCCCGCGTGGTCGACGACGGCAACCTGATCTCGGCCGGCGGAGTCACATCGGGCCTGGATCTCGCGCTCTACCTCCTGCAGCGCAGCTTTGGTCCACGGATCTCTTTGGCCGTTGAGGCGATGTTCGCCTACGAGAGCCGCGGCACGGTGTGGACCAATACCGGCCGCGCACCCCAGGTGGTGTGAGATGAGCATCGTCGGGCACTGGGATGTCAGCATCAAGACGCCGGTCGGATCTCTGCACGTCGTCTACCACTTCGACCGCGACGACGTAAGTGGGCTGACCGGCGTCGCCGCCGGAAAACACGAGACAGTGCCCTGCACCGACATTGCCGTTGTCGACGAGGGAAATGGCCAGCGAGTGCGGTGGCGGCAGAGCGTCACCAAACCGATGAGACTCACCCTCGCCTTCGACGTGCTCGTTGAAGGTGATCAACTCAGCGGGCATTCCCGGGCGGGCCGGTTACCGAGGTCGACGGTGATCGGCGCCCGCTGCTGAGCGACTGTGTCCGCCCAAACTCACGCGGTCGCCAGTGATGAGCCCGGCAATTGGTCGGTGTCGGAGGCACGCTCTTTGAACGTATTTCGGTAAGTCTGTGGCGCGACGCCACTGAGCCTGCGGAACTGTTCACGGAAGTTGGCCGCCGACGCGAACCCCACTTCGCGCCCGATCCGCTCTATGCTGTGCGACGTCCCCTCGAGAAGCTCCTGTGCGTGCCGGATGCGCACACCGGTGACCCACTGCATGGGCGTCTGGCCGGTTTCGGTCTGGAAACGTCGGTTGAGTGTCCGGATGCTTGTCGCTGCGTATGCGGCGATATCGGCCAAGGTCAGTTCGCGGTGGGCATTCTGCTCGATCCAGGTGAGTACTCCATTCAGTTGGGTCTGTTCGCCGATCATGCTGACAGGCAGCTGATTGCGGACGATGAACTGCGCCTGACCGCCGCTGCGGTGAAGCGGCGCCACCGCGAACTTCGCGGCCGTGGCGGCAATAGCGGCGCCATGGTCACGCCGCACCATGTACAGGCAGAGGTCCACCCCTGCCGAAGCGCCTGCCGAAGTCAGGATTCGCCCTTCGTCGACATAGAGAACATCGGGATCCAGATCAACAGCAGGATGCGTTGCTCGGAACAGGTCTGCGGCGGCCCAGTGCGTGGTCGCGCGCTTTCCGTCGAGCAGACCAGCGTCGGCGAGGGTGAATGCACCTGTGCAGATCGAGGCGATGGTGGCCCCGGCGGAGTAAGCAGCGCGCAGGGCTGTGACCACCGCGGCAGGGGTCTGCGTCTCGACGTCCTCTCGGCCGGGCACGATGATGATGTCTGCATCGGCGAGCGCCTCCAGGCCGTGGTCGGTGGCGATGTGCAGCGGGCCGGCGGATACCACCGGCTCGGTGCCGCATACCTGGACGCGGTATCCGTTCGCACCGTCGGCGAACCGAACCCGTCCGAAGACCTCGACGGGAATGCCCACGTCGAACGCGATGACGTCGTGGACTGCCAAGACTGCCACTTTACGCATGCTGGCAGCGTAGCCCCCAGCGTGGCAAAATCCGTCCGTGCCGCCTGAATCATGCCAGACCGGACGAGCCGCACGTGTCGTCGGCTGTCGCTTGGAATGGGCGGCCGCAACGTATCTCATAGCGTCACCCTAGGTTCGCTCGGTCGGGGTGATGAGTGGCGTCGCGGACATCTTTCGCCGGAATCTTGCCACCCGACACCCCAGTGGGTGTGAGGGCAATATCCCGGCGGGCATTGGCCGTTCAGCCAATGTCGTCCACTGTCGGCGGAAGTTACCGTCGAGTTGTCTTCCACTCTGAAGGGACAACGATGCCTTATGACCGGCCTTCTACCGCAGATGAATTGGCGACCAACCGTCGCGATGATCCCGTTCCCGGGTCTGACGATGCTGGATCTCATCGGGCCGTACGAAACGCTGCGCCAACACACTGATGTGCATCTGCTCGGCTCGACCACCGAAGAATTCCGTTCCGACAGCGGCGCGCCGTTCCGCGCGACGGAGATGCTCTCGGACGCTGCCGACTACTACGACGTCGTCTTCGTCCCTGGCGGCAGCGGAACGGCCGATGCCATGCGCGATCCGCACATCATCGATTTCCTTGCCTCTCGAGGACCCCGAGCCCGCTACGTCACGTCGGTTTGCACCGGGTCGCTGGTGCTGGGGGCTGCCGGACTGCTGGATGGGTATCGAGCGACGACACACTGGTCGATGCTGGATGCGCTGAACTTCTTCGGGGCTATCCCTTCCTCGGAGCGCGTCGTCATCGACCGCAACCGCATCACCGGAGGCGGCGTGACAGCCGGGATCGACTTCGGATTGCTGCTCCTTGCCGAACTTTTCGACGAAGACACAGCGCGCTATGCGCAACTGCTTCTCGAATACGATCCTGCCCCGCCGTTCGACGGCGGATCGCCACGGACAGCTACCCAGGAAGCGATCCACCACATCAAGGAGTACGTCGCCGAACTGATGGCCTCCTGTCAATCCTTGGTCGCACAGCGTGATGGATTGAAAGGCGGTGTCTGATGCTCGGGACAACACCGTACGGCCGATTGCACTATCGCGACATCAACGGCACGCGAATGGCATACATCGACGAGGGGCACGGCGACGCCATCGTGTTCCAACACGGCAATCCGAGCTCGTCGTACCTGTGGCGCAACGTGATGCCCCACGTCGAAGGGCTGGGCCGTCTTGTCGCGTGCGATCTGATCGGGATGGGTGCCTCGGACAAGCTGGACCAATCTGGGCATGCCAGCTACCACTATCACGAGAACCGCGACTATCTGTTCGCGTTGTGGGACTCGCTCGATTTCGGTGACCGGGTCACGCTTGTACTCCACGACTGGGGTGGCGCGCTGGGATTCGATTGGGCCAACCACCACCGCGACCGGGTCGCCGGCATCGTGCATATGGAAACCGTCTCGGTGCCGATGGAGTGGGACGATTTCCCTGACGAGGTTGCCGAGATGTTCCGGGGCTTCCGGTCCCCACAGGGTGAGGCGATGGTGTTGAAGGACAACGTCTTCATCGAGACCGTGCTGCCGTCGATCGTGATGCGCTCCCTCAGTGAGGAGGAGATGGATCACTACCGCCGGCCGTTCTCCGCGCCCGGGGAGGATCGACGACCGACGCTGTCGTGGCCGCGGGATGTCCCGATCGCCGGTGAACCCGCCGATGTGGTCAAGATCGTCGAGGACTTCGGCGGCTGGCTGGCCGAAAGTGAGATACCGAAGTTGTTCGTCCGTGCCGATCCCGGAGTGGTCCAGAGTAAAAAGCGCATCCTCGACATCGTCCGCAGCTGGCCGAACCAAACTGAGATCACGGTTCCAGGTTCACACTTTCTGCAGGAAGACAGCGCAGATGAGATAGGCAAGGCGATAGCGGTTTTCGTGAGAACGATGCGGCAGGACTGGTGAGTACGCACCTTCATGCATGTGATCCCGGCGGCGGGTCCGGATGATATTGGCGCCTTGCTTCGCTCGCTTCGCGGTTGTCCGTTGATCAACGTGGTGAGGCGAGGACTCTCTCGATAGTTGCGACTGCCACGGTGGCGCCGTCCTCCTCGCCGATACGCGCCGCGAGCGCGTGCGCCTCTTGACTCGTCGCGTCGTCATCGAGGGTGGCGGTGATGGCGGCGGCGAGCTGGTCGGCTGTCAGCGAGCGTTGCGGGAGGATTTTTGTTGCAGCGCCGAGAGCTTGAAGCCGTTTGGCCCAGAACGGTTGATCGCCGACCGGCCCCGGCATCGGAATGCTCGGCCGCCCCGCGCGTAGGGCTGCGGCCGTGGTGCCGGCCCCGCAGTGGTGGGCGACTGCGGCCATCTGGGGGAACAGCCATTCGTGCGGTGCCTCCCCGATGGTCAGGACGTCTGCGCCGCTGATGTCGAGGCCTGCCCACCCGGATTGGACAAGGCCACGAACCCCTGCCTTGCGCAGACCTGCCGCGATGATCTCACGGAGTTGCTCGGCGCGTGCTCGGGTGACCACGGTACTGCCCAGCCCGAAGAAGACCGGTGGCCGACCGGCGGCCAAGAAATCAGCGAGCTCAGGAGATGGTTGCCAGTCTCGCTGCTGGGGTGGCCACCAGTAACCGGTCACCTGTAAACCGGGTCGCCAGTCGGCCGGACGCGGAGCGACTACGGGCGAATAGCCATGCAGAATGGGCCATTCTGCGAGGGTTCGTCGACGACGAAGTGTCCGCGTCGAGATGGCTGGTAGTCCGAGCCGGCGACGGAAGTCCGCGACGACACCGCCGTAGAGTCGATCGATTGCCCAAGTGCCGGCAGTGCCGGCAGCCCGGTTGCCGAGTTTCCCTGCGGACCAGGCGCCCAGCAGGCTGGGTGGGTGGTCGCCGGTTGGGGAAAGAGGCTGCAGACGAACACCGATCGACGGAATGCCGCGAGCTTCGGCCAGCGGGTGCCCGGCCAGTTCGGCCAGCGGCGGGATGACCAGTAGTTCGGCGGGAACGTCGGCAAGAGCGTCCAGGATGAGCTGACCGGTGTCACGTTGCCCACCGGGGCTGAACATCGCCGCAGCTACCTCTTTCGAGCGGACGTCGGCGACATCCACCCCAGGGGTGAAATCCGAATGCACATCTCGGAATTCGCACCCGGACGTGCTGACCAACTCAGCGAAGGGCGTGTAAGCAGCGATGACGACACGGTGACCAGCACGCCGTAATGCCCCACCGAGACCGGTCAACGGCGCGACGTCGCCACGGCTGCCGACCGCCGCGGTCGCGATGGTGCTCAACGTACCCTGCCGACGATGCGGCCGAACACGTCGATCAGATCTTCGGCGTAACGGGATGCATCGAAATCCGGGTCGTGCAGCATCGGCTCCACGACACCGTTGACCGCCCCGCGTAACGCGATCGCTGTGGAAGTGACAGGAAAGTCGGCGAACTCGCCTTCTCGCCGCCCGGTGTCCAATATGGCAGTGGGGTCGAGTGTGACGAGTCTATCGGCGAGGTCCTTGTCCAGTCCGAGTTCTTCGAAGCGCCGTCCGTCGGCCGGTACGTAGGTGGTGCCGAGGGAGGCCAGCGCCTTCAACGCCACACGATGCTCGGCGAAATAGCCGATGCTGGAACGGATATACGCGTCCAGCTTGGTCGATGCGGTGTGCTGACCAGCTACCGCCGGGGCGACCGAGTTCAGCATGGTGCGGTACATGTGCTCGATGATCGCCTCGACGAGTTTGTCCTTCGTGCCGAAGTGATAGAGCACCGCGCTCATTGCGATACCGACCCGGTCGGCGATCTTGCGGATGGATGCCTGTGCGTACCCAACCTCGGCGATGACGTCGATGGCGGCGGCGACTATCTGGGCACGCCGCGCGGAACGAATGAAGGATTCCGTATTCACCGGGGTGGTCGGCATGCTCCGAACGTAGGGCGAAAGCTCGCCCTTTTGAAGAGATGATCTGAAAATAGATCAGTTGATCGAAAAATCGCCTGAAGCATGGCGACCCTTTGATCCGGCGCCTTGACATCAACAAAAGTTGAGGTTTTAACGTCGACTCATGACACGAGAAATGCAACCCGCAGCGCTACAACCCATTGGTTTCTGGTCGGTTCGTGCTGGAGAAGCCATCCGGGCGCGAACTCGCGGCCTGGCTGTCCGAACTCGGTGTAAGCCAACCGGAGTGGTGGGTACTGCATCAGTTGTCGACGCACTCGCGCGGTATGAGCGAGGCTGAACTCGTGTCGGTCGTCGGCCCCAACGAGTCCGACGAGAGCATCGTGCGAGCGATAGCGACCGGTGTCGACAAGGGGTGGCTCAGTCGAGCGGGAGATCTCATCTGCCTGACGGAACCAGGCCTGAAGCAGTTTGACGCCGCCGCTGCGGTGCAGAAGGAACTCAATGACGAGCGCCGCCAGGGGATATCCGACGAGGATTACGCCACCACCATCGAGGTGCTGCAGCGCACCATAAGCAACGTGGGTGGCAGCGCCTGGCATTGGTAGGGGTGATGGAAAGGCACGTGTCCCCGCCGTAGAAAATGCTTTGGCCCAACCATGTTCGACTGAGATGATGTCCCCGTTCACTATGGGGAGGCGGCGGTGGTAGAGATCAGGCCCGCGACGGCACGCGACGCGATGGGTGTGGCCGAGGCGCATGTGCGCGCATGGCAGGTGGGCTACCGAGGCTTGATCTCCCAGAATCATCTCGACGCGCTTCGCGCCGAGGACAGGGCCAGGCGCTACGGCTTCGAGCAGATGGCCCCCGAGGGCCCCTTCACCCAAATCGCCACCGACGGCCATACCGTCTATGGCCATGTCACCACCGGGCTGAACAGAGACGCCGATCTCGCGGGCGCCGGCGAAATCTGGGCGCTCTATGTGGATCCTTCGAGATGGGGACAAGGAGTCGGCCGCCGGTTACTGACCGCAGGCTGCGCCCAACTGGCCCAGCAGGGGTGCGAAAAGGCAGGGCTATGGGTTCTTTCGGGCAATGTGCGGGCCCGCCGCTTCTACGAGTCCGCGGGATGGCGCTTCAACGGTACGGAGCGAACCGATGACATCGGCACTGATCTGGTGCACGAGGTGCGTTATGAGCGGAACTTGGACAGGAGTGCGCCCGCGGAACGCTGAGTGCTACGTCGCAAATCCGCCAGCGGCTTCTGGGTGGCGGACATAGCGTCGTCGGCGGATTGCACTCAGAAAGGGCATCATGACCGACATCGTTCTGATCACCGGCGGCTCCCGAGGCATCGGGTTCGAAACCGCCTCCGCACTCGGACTTCTCGGCGCCACCGTGATCATCACCGGTCGCACGGCAGCGACGCTGGCGGCGGCCACCGAGGAACTGGAGCGACGCGGTATCCGCGTCGAACCGGAGGTCCTCGACGTGACATCGCCGGAAAGTGTGCGGCACCTGATGGAGCGGGTGCGGAGTCGGCACGACCGTCTCGACGTCCTGGTGAACAACGCCGGTGTCGCGGGAGAGTGGACGCACCCGTCGGCTACCGGCTTTGTCCACTCGGATGCCGCGCGCATCACCATCGACACCAACGTCCTGGGCGTGCTGTACATGATCGAGACGTTCCTGCCGCTGTTGCGCGCGAGTTCGGATGCCCGCATCGTCAACGTCTCGTCCTTCATGGGCTCGCTCGCGCTGCAGTCTGCGGCCGCACCCGAGAACCTGGTCGTCCCGGCGTACCAGGCCTCGAAGGCTGCGCTCAACAGCATCACCATCACGCTGGACAAAGCGCTGGGCGCATCAGGCATCCGCGCGGTGTCGGTCGACCCCGGCTTCGTGCAGACCGATTTCTCACCCATCAACCGTGATCAGGCCCCGTTGACCGCCGCACAGGGAGCCGAACCGATCGTGCGTGCTGCCGCCGGACAGTTGACCGGGGGCACTTTCGTCGGCCGAGAGGGCGCGTTGCCCTGGTAGCCACCGTGCCGTACGAGCGTGCGGGTCCGTCATGTCGCACAAACGGCCTATAGCGGCTTACTCAGGTGACGTCCTAGCGTTCCCGGGGCACCTGTCGCGCGGCGACATCAGCAATATCGGACCAACCTATTGATGGTTGCAGTCCCGGGGAGGAATACATGAAGCGATCCGAAATGACCTCCAGCGTCGGAGTTCTCGCGCTCCTGGCTGCCATAGCCAGCGCTCCGGCTGCACAGGCGGCGACGGTGGTGAACGGAACCGCCACGTGCAAGTATTACTCCAACGGTGCGCTGTCGCGACCGGTGGGAATGTGGGTCGAGGCGATCGGCGGTGGCCAATCCGGTTGGGCAGCGTTGACTCCTAACGGTACGAGTAGCAACTTCTCGTACTCGACCAACGGAGCGTCCAAGTTCATCTTGCATGTGGGATGCGGAGGAACGCCCCAGAACTGGGCAAGCAACATTCCGACGGTCCCGGTCGTCGGATACACCACCGTCACGGTTACCTGGTAGTCGGCCGGCTGGGGCGCAGGTTCGCTGTGTCGCCAGCTTCGTGGCGCGATCCACCTGTAACAAATGTGCCACTGATAAAAGGCGACATTGACAAATGGCACATTTGGTGATGGTCTTTGGAGTGTGACGGACCTCGCTATGGCGACCAGTCGATTGGTCGGGGGCCGATTCGACGAGCAACTCCAGGAGACCTCTTGATAGGCAACCTTTTCGGTCGGCCGAGGCGCACTGCCGACGCCAAGGCCGTGGTCACCGGCGCGGGCAGCGGTATCGGACGCGCCTTCGCCCTGGAGCTCGCGCGGCGTGGCGGCGAGGTCATCTGCGCCGATATCGACCTCGACCGGGCCGCGGAGACGGTCACCCTCATCGACAGCCTGGGAAGCGGCACCGGACATGCCGTGCAGTGCGACGTATCCGATCGCAGTGCCATCGAACAGTTGGCCAAACAGGCCGAGGACATCTTCGGCGGTGCTCCCACCTGCGTCATCAACAACGCGGGCGTGGGAATCGGCGGAAAGCCGGTCGGCGATATCGGGTTCGACGATTGGGACTGGGCCTTGGGGATCAACCTGTGGGGCGTGATCTACGGCTGTGAGGTGTTCACTCCGATCCTGCGTCGCGCCGGCAGAGGCGGCATCATCAACGTGGCCTCGGCCGCGGGGTTCGCCGCAGCGCCCTCGATGGCGGCCTACAACGTCTCCAAGGCCGGCGTGCTGTCGCTGTCGGAGACGTTGGCAGCCGAACTCAGCGGCACCGACATCGCGGTGACGGTGCTCTGCCCCACTTTCGTCAAAACCAATGTGTTCACCGACGGGCGGATCACCCCCGGGTCGATGAACCTGAGTCAACAGCTGGCTCGCTGGACCGGCGTCTCCGCCGAGGGCGTGGCCACTCGCACCCTCGACGCACACGATCGCGGCAATCTCTATGTGGTGCCCCAGCTGGACGCCAAGGTCGTATGGCATCTGAAGCGTCACGTGCCCGCCCTCTACGCGCATGGCGCCGGATTGCTCGGCCGGCTCCTCCCGTCCAACTGAAAGGAACGACCATGGCAATGGATCTGGACAAGATGCTGCAGATGATCAAGGACAAGCAGTGGTCCTTGGTCGATATCGACTGGGATGCACCGGGAGCCGAGCTCATAGACGAAGAGCTCTGGACCAAGCTCAAACCCTTCATGACCGATCTGATGTGGATCGAGAACGTCGGTGCACGAGGCTTCGCGGCGCTGGCCAAGAAGGCGCCGACCCCGACCCTGAAGAGCATCTACGAGCATTTCCACGCCGAGGAGCAGAAGCACGCCAACGCCGAGCTCGCACTCATGCGCCGTTGGGGCATGCTCGACAACGACGAGATCCCGCCTCCGAGCGTGAACGTGCAGCTGGTCATCACCTGGTTGGACAAGTTCTCCGACGGGATGTCGCTGTCCATCCTGGGCACCGTCATCCCGATGCTCGAAGTCGCCCTCGACGGCGCGCTGATCAAGTTCATCACCGACGAGGTCAAGGACCCGGTGGCCCAAGAGGTGTTCAAGCGCATCAACTCCGATGAATCCCGCCACCTGGCAGTCGATTTCGAAGTGATGGACATCCTGGGTCACGCGGACCTGCGCAAGCTGGCGGTGGAGTTCGTGGGCAGTTGGATGAATCCGGCCCTGGTCATCGGCACGTTGAGCTACTTCCCGCTGCTGAACAAGATGCGCGACAACATCGTCGCGATGGGAGTCAACGAGGAGCGGTTGTACCAGGCGATGCGGCGGTTCCGCAGCGTCGGTGAGCGCAGCGAGTACGTGAATCGTGTTCCGATGTACCGGTTCATCAGCTGGCACAGCAAGAAGGTGATCGACCGAAGCTCGAAGTATCACTGGCTGGCGGACTCATTGGTGAAGGTGACCGGGGTCATTCCGATGCCGTTGGTGCGCTACACCCCGACCTGGTCGGACGAGCTGACCTACGAGCCCGTCGCATGAGCGCGGACGTCCGCGGCGTCGCGATCATCGGAGCAGGATTCGCCGGGATCGGTGCGGCCATCCGGCTCCAAGACGAGGGCATCACCGATTTCGTCATCTACGAACGCGGCACTGATATCGGCGGAACATGGCGGGACAACACCTATCCCGGCGCGGCCTGCGACATCCCCTCGCGGTTGTACTCCTACAGTTTCGCTCCCAACCCTGACTGGTCGCACACCTACTCGGGTAGCGCCGAGATCCTGCAGTACATCAACCGGATGGTCGATACCTGCGATCTGCGGCCCCGTATCCAGTTCGGTCACGAGGTGAGCGCGCTGGAGTACGACGACGCCGATGGCACCTGGACGATCCGATTCCGCGACCGGGAACCCACCCGGGCGCGCTCGATCGTGATGGCGCCCGGCCCGCTGGCCAACGCCAGTCTGCCGGACATACCGGGTATCGAGACCTATGCGGGCAAGAAGATCCACAGTGCCCGTTGGGATCACGACTACGACTTCGCCGGCAAGAAGGTCGCCGTCGTCGGTACCGGGGCCAGTGCGGTGCAGATCATCCCCGAACTGGTCAAGGTGGCGGCCTCGGTCAAGGTTTTCCAGCGCACACCCGGTTGGGTGCTGCCGCGGGTCAACACCGAGACCGGGGACTGGGCCAGGCGCCTCTACCGCTCGGTGCCGCTGACCGAGAAACTGGCGCGGTCGGCGTGGTTCTGGGGACACGAGTCGGTGGCCCTCGGTGTCGTGTGGGACACCCCGTTGACCCGCATCGTGGAAGCGCTCAGCCTGGCCAATCTACGCATGCAGGTGAAGGATTCGTGGCTGCGTCGGCAGCTCAAGCCCGACTTCTCCGCGGGATGCAAGCGGTTGCTGATGTCCAGTGACTACTACCCGGCGTTGCAGGCCGACAACTGCAAACTGGTGACCTGGCCGATCGCGCGGCTGTCACCGCGCGGGATTCGTACCGTGGAAGGTATCGAGCACCAGTTCGACGCCATCGTCTTCGCCACCGGTTTCGACGTGTCGAAAGCCGGGACGCCGTTTCCGGTCATCGGATCGGGCGGGCGTGAACTGGCCGCGGAATGGAGTTCGGGGGCGTACGCCTACCGCAGCGTGGCGGTGTCCGGTTACCCCAACCTGTACTTCACCTTCGGGCCGAATTCCGGACCGGGGCACAGCTCGGCGCTGGTGTACATGGAGGCGCAGATCGACTACATCACCAAGGCCATCGGAACCCTGCTGCGCTTCGGCTGGAAGGCGTTGGACGTGCGCGCCGACGCTCAGGATCGCTATAACGCAGACATCCAGCGCCGGCTGCAATCGACCACCTGGAATTCCGGATGCCAGAGTTGGTATCTGACCGAGGACGGCTTCAACGCGACGATGTATCCCGGGTTCGCGACGCAGTACGTCAATCAACTCAAGAACCTCGACTTGCACGACTATCGCATCACGGTGGACGAACTGGTCGGCGCATAAGATTCGCCGGTGACCGAATACCGGATAGACGATCTGGCTCGCCGCGCCGGGACGACCGCTCGCAACGTCCGGGTGTACCAGGAAAGTGGTCTGCTCCCGCGCCCGCACCGTCGCGGCCGGGTGGCCATCTACACCGACAGACATCTGCGCCAGCTCGAGGCGATCATCCGTTTGCTCGGTGAGGGTTTCACGGTCAAACACATCCTGAGGTTCCTCACCGGCCTGCAACGGGGCCAGGATCTGGCGCAGGTGCTCGACCTGACAGATCTCGGCGAGCTGGTCACCGAGCCGTGGTCGCGTCCGGTCACTGTCACCGTGACCCGCGCCGAGCTGGAGAGCCGACTCGGTGCCCTCGACGCGAACACACTCGACCGGTTGTTGTCCGACCGGATCATCGAGGAGACCGAGGAAGCGGATCGGTTCCTCGTCCGGGATCAGCGCGTCATAGAGGATTTCGCGACACTGATCGCGCGGGGAATGCCGCTGGCGACGATCCTGCAGACCACCGCCACCGTCGACGCCCACCTCGACGAGGCTGCCCGCGAGCTCGCGGGAGCGGGTCACAGCGAGGTGGTCCGGCAGCGCGGAGCCGGCTGGTACCCGTCCGATGACACCGAATTGTCCTGGGCGGCAGATCTTGTCGATGCCATGCGACGAGTGGCCCGCCGATCGGCACACGCCAGTCTGGACCGGGCGCTCGACGAGGCGGTGCGCACCGAGTTGCGCCGCTACCAGCAATACGAGGCCGCCGACGCCGACGTGAAGTGACCTGTTCGCCGGCTACCGGAAATCCCTGCCCGCGTTCGCCGGTGTAGCGGTTACGCTACGCAGGACAGAGCACTGTGGGGGGATCTGTGTCGATGGATGTGCTGGCGGACGGGCTGTGGTCCTACCGCCTCGGGCAGGCGGCTTTCGCGCTGATACTGCCGACGGTCGGGACGTTGTTGCTGGTCGTCGGGTTGGTTCGACGGCGTGCCTTCAACCGGTGGAACAGCAGCGACGACGATCGACTGTTGGCCCCGGATACGTCTTCAGGCGGTGATGACACGGCCACCGATCCCTATGACGAGTTCGACGGACTACCAGAAGACCTACCGCCGCGTCCGTCACGACCTTCGGGCAAGGGAACCGTTCCCATCGTCGTCGGTGTGGTGCTGCTGGTGCTCGGTGCCGCACATGTCTTCTCGGCCCTGGTGTCCTCCGGCCGTGTCCAGTCGACGGGTAATGTCGCTGTAGGCCAATGCATCACGGCGCAGGCCTACGACCAGGGTCGGATGAACTCCGAACCAGTCGACTGCCGACGTTCGGATGCGACGATGGAGCTGGTGTCCAAGGGCGACGGCACGGCCACCTGTCCTGATGGACTGCGGCGCAGCCCCATCTATCCGGCGCTCACCAACGAGGTGCGCACCCATTGCTTCATGCTGAACCTGCGTGAAAACCACTGCTACGCCGTCAGCGGAACCGTCACCCCGGCCAATTGCACAGAACCGGGAGCCAGCATTCGGGTGGTGCGTCGTGTCGACGGTGCCAGCGAAGCGGTCGGGTGTCCGGCCGCTGCCCGGGTGGTCTCCTACACCGACCCGGCGCGGGTCTACTGTTTCGTCGCGCCGTGAAGATCGGTCTCGTGATCCTCATCTCAACGGGCCCGGATATCGATTGACTTTTTCCACGACCGGGGTCCTAATGGTCCAGGCACGACAGGTGCCAGTCGAGACGGAAGCGAGGTGTGTGGCCTGATGCCAAGTGGCAGTATTCGTCCGGGCGCCGACGTCGCCCTCGCGGTTTCCCTCCGGTTCACCGACCGCTGATCTGATTTCCCGGCCCTGGTTGCCGGAACCATCCCGCGGCGCTCCACAACCAACACCAAGGATCGCCGCGTTCAATCGCGCGTGAAGCGCGCCATTTGATCCCGTCCCTGCCGTGCCGCTGCCATGACGGGTGACACCATGCGAAAGGAGTCCGGCGATGACGACTGTGGAGATGCTGCTGCGGCTGGGTGCCGGTGTGGGACTCGGCACGTTGATCGGCCTGGAACGTCAATATCGAGCCCGGATGGCGGGCCTACGGACCAACGCCCTGGTGGCGGTGGGATCCACGCTGTTCGTATTGCTGTCCGCACACGGCTTCGTCGGCGATTCGGGGACGCCCGACCCGACCCGGGTGGCGGCCCAGATCGTTTCGGGCATCGGTTTTCTGGGAGCCGGTGTCATCCTCCGGGACGGGTTGACCGTGCGCGGCCTGAACACGGCGGCCACGCTGTGGTGTTCGGCGGCTGTGGGAGCGCTGTGTGGCGCCGGTCTGTTCACTGTCGCCGCGGCGGGCACTGGCGTCGTCGTCACCGTGAACGTTGCGTTGCGCTACCTGGGCCGCGCCGTGGACCGGCGGCCGGATACCGGTGATGAGCATCCCACCAACTATCTCTTCGTGGCGACCACACGCGACGAGCACGAGGCACATATCCGGGCGCTGATCGTGCAGGCGCTGACGCGCACCGATTTCCGACTGCAGTCCATCGCCAGCACCAACATCGACGGTGGTGGCGTCGAGGTCCGTGCGGAGTTGGCCAGCGATCAGCGCGACGATCGGCAGATGGAATCGGCCGTGAGCAGGCTGAGTATGGAGCCGTCGGTGACCAGCGTGCGCTGGCAGGCCGACAGCGAAGAGCGCCGGGACGCGGTCGACCGCTGAGCACACCGGCGGTCGGCGAACCGATTTTGCGAAAGCGCATGCGCAAGCGCTTGCGTGACTCTACGCTGCCAGTCACGCCTGACGCGACCTGCGTCACACAGGACAAAGGAGTCCACATGATCGGTAAGCGCAGCACACACGCCGTCGGGATGATCCTGATGGCCGGATCGCTGGTCCTCGGTATGACAGCCTGCGGGGGATCGGACTCGGGCAGCATCAAGGTCGGCCTGATCACCAAGACCGACTCCAACCCGTTTTTCGTGAAGCTTCGCGAGGCGGCGCAGGCACAGGCCGAGAAGGACGGAGCCCAGTTGGTGGCGCTCGCCGGTGCCTTCGACGGCGATAACGAAGGCCAGGTCGCAGCCATCGAGAACATGGTCGGCCAGGGCGTCAAGGGCATCCTGATCACCCCCAACTCGTCCACCGGTGTCCTCGACGCCATCAAGAAAGCGCGGGACGCCGGTGTCGTCGTCATCGCTCTGGACACGGCAACCGACCCCGAGGACGCGGTGGACGCCACCTTCGCCACCGACAACCTCGCGGCCGGGGTCAGCCAGGGCAAATGGGTGCGGGCCGCCCTCGGTGACGCACCGCCCCAGGTCGTGATGCTCGACGGCACACCCGGTGGCACGGTCGACACCTTCCGGCACGACGGATTCCTGGAGGGCTTCGGCATCACCGAGGGGTCCCCGGAGATCGTCGGCCAAGAGAACACCAACGGCGATCAGACCAAGGCGCAGACCGCGATGGAGAACATCCTGCAGCGCGCTCCCGGTATCAACGCGCTCTACACCATCAACGAACCTGCCGCCGCGGGTGCCTACCAGGCCATCCAGTCGGCCGGACGGGCCGACCAGATCACCATCGGCTCGATCGACGGAAGCTGCACGGGCGTCGCCGACGTGAAATCCGGCAAGATCGGCGCGACGGTCATGCAGTTCCCGGCCAAGATGGCAGAACAAGGCGTGCAGGCCGTGGTGAAGTTCGCCAAGGACGGCACCAAACCGAGCGGATTCAACGACACCGGATCCGAGCTGATCACCGACAAGCCGGTTCCCGGGCTCGACTCCAAGGACAGCGCCTGGGGCGAACAGAACTGCTGGGGCTGACGTAGCCCATGAGCACCGACGCTCCGGCAACCAACGCGTCATCACCTGTCAGACGGTTGAGCTCCGATCAGATTCTGCGTGAACCCCTGCTCGGCCCCCTGGTGGCGCTCGTCTTGGCGATCGTCATCTTCAGCTCGGTCACCGACTCGTTCCTTAATCCGCAGAACGTGTCCCTGATCCTGCAGCAGTCGGTGGTCGTGGGCATCCTGGCGGTCGGGCAGACGCTGATCATCCTCACCTCGGGTATCGACCTGTCGATCGGGGCGATCGCCGTCTTCGGCAGCATCGTGCTGGCCCAGAGTGCCGGCGCCAACGGGCCTTTCGTGGCCCTGGGTTCGACGCTGCTGGTCTGTGTCCTCTTCGGCGCGATCAACGGCGGACTGGTCACGATGCTGAGGCTGCCTCCGTTCATCGTGACACTGGGAACCTTCACCGCGATCCAGGCGGCGACGCGGCTGCTGGCCGGGTCGGAAACCTACCGCGTCGAACAAGGACCGCTGACCTTTCTGGGCACCTCGTTCCGGCTGGGGTCGTTCTCGACCACCTACGGCGTGGTGGCCATGCTGCTGGTGTACCTGGTGGTTTGGTACGCCCTGAGTCAAACCGCTTGGGGTAAACACGTTTACGCCGTCGGTGGAAACCGCCAGGCCGCCGATCTGTCCGGGATCAAGTCCGGGCGCGTGCTGGTTTCGGTCTACATCACCACCGGCGTGATCGCGGCCATCGCCGCTTGGGCCGCGCTCGGCCGGATCCCCAACGCCGATCCCAACGCGTATCAGAACGCCAATCTGGAATCGATCACCGCGGTGGTGATCGGCGGCACCAGCCTGTTCGGTGGGCGCGGCGGTGTGGGTGGGACATTGGTCGGCACGCTGATCGTCGGCGTGCTGCGCAACGGGCTGACCCAGGCCGGCGTCGACAACCTCTATCAGAACATCGCCACCGGCATCCTCGTGATCGTCGCGGTGGCGGTGGATCAGTTCGCGCGCAGGAGATCACAATGAGCGACATACCCGTGCTCGAGGCACGCGGCCTGGTCAAGAAGTACGGCAGCGTGACCGCGATCAACGGTGCCGACTTCGCGTTGCGCGCCGGCGAGGTCCTGGCCGTCATCGGTGACAACGGCGCGGGTAAGTCCAGCTTGATCAAAGCCCTTGCCGGCGCCGTCATTCCGGATTCGGGCCAGATCCTGATGAACGGCACACCGGTGTCGTTCAAGAACACCAGGGACGCCAGGGCGGCCGGCATCGAAACCGTCTACCAGGACCTTGCGGTGGTCTCGGCCCTCGACATCGCCTCGAACCTGTACCTGGGTCGCGAGGTGCGTCGAAAAGGCCTTGCCGGCCGGGTGTTCCGCCGACTCGACATGCCCGTGATGCGACGCGATGCCGCACAACATCTGGCGGACCTGAAGATCGGGATCAAGTCGGTGAACCAGGCCGTCGAAACGCTCTCCGGCGGCCAGCGCCAAGGCGTCGCGGTGGCCCGTGCGGCCGCCTTCGGTCGCGGCGTGATCATCATGGACGAGCCGACCGCCGCGCTCGGTGTCAGGGAATCCGGGCAGGTGATCGATCTGATCCGGTCGATCCGCGACCGCGGCATCCCGGTCGTGCTCATCAGCCATGACATGCCGCACGTGTTCGAGGTCGCCGACCGGATTCACATCCACCGCCTCGGGAAGCGTGCCGGAGTGGTCGATCCGAAGAAGCGTTCCATGTCCGAGGTGGTCGCACTGATGACCGGTGCGGAGGAGCCGACCGATGAGGAACGCGCCGCTCGCTGAGAGGGCCCCGGTCGGGGTCTTCGTCGGTTTGGCCACGTTGGATGTGATCCATCGCATCGTGAAACCACCCGCGGCCAACGAAAAGGTCACCGCGCGTGACCAGTTCGTCGCCGCGGGTGGACCGGCGGCCAATGCCGCCGTCACGTTCGCCGCGCTCGGCGGCCGTGCCGTCCTGGTGACCGCCCTGGGAGTCGATCCCGTCGCCGACCTGGTGCGCGCCGATCTGACGGCCCACGGAGTCCGGATCGTCGACAGCTCCGAAGGTGAGCGCCGGCCGGTACCCATATCGGCGGTCTCGGTGCTGGAGTCCACCGGCGAGCGGTCGGTCGTCTCCCTTGATGCCGTGCGTTCCGATGTTCGGGCACCCGACGGTCTCGGCGACCTGATCGCCGACGCCGACGTGGTCCTGGTCGACGGGCATCACCCACGCCTGGCGGTGGCCGCCGCCGAGCGCGCAACGGCACACGGGACGACACTGGTCGCCGATGCCGGCAGGTGGAAGCCGGTGATGGCCGATCTCATCCCGCACGTCACCGACATGGTGTGCTCCAACGACTTCCGGGTGCCCGACACCGAGACTTCGGCATCCACCGCGACGGCGTTGCGCGCACACGGGGTGAAAACCGTGGTGACCACACACGGCGGTGACCCGATCCGGTGGTGGTCGGCGGGGCGGTCCGGATCGGTGGCGGTTCCCGCGGTCACCGCCGTCGACACCCTCGGCGCCGGCGACGCCTTCCACGGCGCGTACTCCTACTACCGTGCCGGGTCGGGTGACCTCGAACAACACCTCGACAACGCGGCGCGCGTGGCGGCACTACGGTGTTCGATAGTCGGGCCACGGGCGTGGTTGGACCTATTGCCAGAAGACCTCATCCGGAAGCAGGAGCGGTGAACCCCGAGCAGGATGTCCAGGACGCGACGCTGGATCAATTGGTCGATGCAGCCGCGGCGCTGGTCGTTGCCGGCGAACGACGCATTCTCGGTCTGACGGGCGCGCCCGGTGCCGGAAAGTCCACGCTCGCCGAACAGCTCGTCACCGCGCTCGGACCCGAAGTTGCGGTGCTGGTGCCCATGGACGGTTTCCACCTGGCCAACGAGGTCCTCATCGAACTGGGACGCCTGGACCGCAAGGGTGCCCACGACACGTTCGATGACGGTGGGTACTCGCGGCTGATGGCCGCGCTGCGGACCCAACGTGTCGATGACCCCGTGGTCTACGCGCCACGGTTCCGGCGGGAGATCGAGGAGTCGATAGGCTCATCCATCCCGGTGGCGCCGACCGTTCCCCTGGTCGTGACCGAGGGCAATTACCTACTGCTGGAATGCGATACCTGGCCGGTCGCGCGATCTCATATCGACCAGGTGTGGTTCCTGGCCCCCGACACCGATATCCGTCACGAACGACTGGTGCGACGACACCAGGTGTACGGTAAGTCGCTGCAGGAAGCCCAGTTCTGGGCGCTGGGTTCCGACGAGCGTAATGCCCGACTCATCGAGTCGACGGCCGGCCGGGCCGACCGTATCGTGCGGGTCCGATGACCACGATGGGCGATGTCGCCCGACTGGCCGGCGTCTCCGCCTCCACGGTGTCCCATGTGCTCAACGGCACTCGCAACGTCAATGCCGCCACCCGACTGCGGGTTGAGGCCGCCATCGAGGAGGTCGGCTACCGCCGCAACGGCGTGGCTCGATCGTTGGCGGCCGGCCGCACGCATACCGTCGGACTGTCGATCTCGGCACTGACCAACCCGTATTTCGGCAGCCTCGTCCATGCCGTGGAGCGCGCCCTGTCCGACGCCGGCTATGTGTTGATCGTCGGTGATTCCCACGACGACGTGTCCTCCGAGCAGCGCGTCACGGGTTCGCTGCTGGACCGCCAGGTCGACGGGATGATCGTCGCTCCGGCGGCGGGTTCGGAGCGGACCACCCTGCCCGAGATCACTCGCTCCCAGACCCCGATGGTGCTCATCGACCGCGGCGAGGATGTCGGGTTCGACCGTATCGTCCCGGAGAACTTCGGCTCGGCGAAGGGATTGACCGACCATCTGCTCGATCTCGGGCATCGCCGGATCGCGGTCGTGCGCGGGCTGGCCGGGATCTCGTCGACCATCGAACGATTCGACGGCCACTGTGCGGCACTGGCCGGCCGCGGTATCGCCGTCGACCCCACGCTGGTGGTCGACGGGGAATCCAGTACTGACGTCGCCGAACGGGAAGTCCGGGCGCTGATGTCGCGCGCCGACCGGCCGACTGCGCTGGTATCGCTCAACAATGCGATGACCATCGGCACCTTGAAGGCGATCCGCGGGCTCGGATTGTCCATACCGCAGGACGTGGCCTTCGTCTGCTACGACGATTTCGAGTGGTCGGACCTGTTCGAACCGCGGCTGACCGCCGCCGCCCAGGACGTCGAGACGATCGGTGTCACGGCGGTCGAACTGCTGCTGGCCCGTATCCGCGGGTCGGAGGAACCCCCACGGCACATCCGGGTGCCGACGACGTTCCACCACCGCAATTCGTGCGGTTGCACCTCCGCTCCGGTGCGCAGATAACGGTTTGCCACCGTCGAGGTTGCAGTGTGGTTCTGCGCTGGCCGCGCGCGGCCGCGGCGCCCTAGATTCTTCAGGTGCACCGCCGAACCCTGCTGCAATTGTCCGCGGTGGCGGCCGCGGGCACGTTGATCGGTCGGGCACCCGTCGCGGCGGCCGAGAACACCCGGTGGACCCCCGAGCGCGCGAATGCCTGGTACCGCCAGCAGGGGTGGCTGGTGGGCGCGAACTACATCCCGGCCACGGCGACCAACCAGATCGAGATGTGGCAGGCCGGAACTTACGACCCGCGCCGCATCAGCGGTGAACTACAGGTTGCCCGCACCATCGGGTTCAACACCGTCCGGGTGTTCCTGCACGACCAGCTGTGGGCTCAGGACCGCGCCGGATTTCTGCGCCGGGTCTCCCAGTTCGTCGACATCGCCGCCGGGCAGGGCATCAAGCCCCTGTTCGTGTTGTTCGACTCCTGCTGGGATCCGCACCCCAAGCTCGGTCCGCAGCCCGCACCGAGGCCCGGTGTGCACAACTCCCGGTGGGTGCAAGGCCCCGGCGCCGACTTGATCGACAACCCGCGGTACCGGCCTGTGCTGCGCGACTACGTCACCGGGGTCATCGGCGCGTTCGGTGCCGACAACAGGGTGCTCGGCTGGGATCTGTGGAACGAACCGGACAGTCCGGCAAGCCAGTACAAGGCGGTCGAACGCGGCGACAAGCTGAAGGTGGTCGGCGAGTTGCTCCCGCAGGTGTTCGGATGGGCGCGGGCGGTGAACCCGAGCCAACCTCTGACCAGCGGGGTGTGGCGCGGGTCGTGGCGCAAGCCGTCCGGCATCGTGGCCACCCAGCTGGACAACTCCGACATCATCTCCTTCCACAGCTACGCAGAGCCGTCGACCTTCGAGGAAAAGATCGACGAGCTCGAACCGCTGGGCCGGCCGATCCTGTGCACCGAGTACCTGGCCCGCGAGGACGGCAGCACCGTCGAAGGCATCTTGCCGATCGCCAAGCGGCGTGGCGTCGGCGCCTACAACTGGGGCCTGGTGGCCGGCCGCACGCAGACCTATTACCCGTGGGATTCGTGGGACGAGCCCTACGACGAGGTGCCGGAGAAATGGATGCATGACCTGGTCCATCCCGACGGTCGTGCCTTCCGTGCCAGCGAGATCGAGACCATCCAGCAGCTGGCCGCCAAGACCTGAGCCCGGCGGTCGGGTGGACATCGGCAACGGCAGTTCGTAGCCTGTCGGAGGACGTGCAAGCTGGGCCAGGATTCGGTCCGCGCAATCGAAGGACCGTGACAATCCGTATCACCCGGGTGCGTAGAAAACTGTGGCGAACCGTGTCCATGTCGGTGGCCGCGGCTCTGGTCACGGGATTCTCGGCCCTTTCGGTGAGCTCGGTCGGTGTGGTGAACGCCGACCCCGCCGCCGACGCTCTGGCCAAGCTCGAAGAACTCTCCAGCCAGGCCCTGAAGACCCGCGAAGCCGTGACCGCCGCCCAGCGCGATGCCGACACCAAGCTTGCCGAGCAGGTTGCCGCGGATGCCCGGCAACGCGCCGACGCCGAGATTCTCGCCGCCGCCCACGCCCGGCTGGCACCCGTGCAGGCCGCCGCCGACCGGGTCGCGGCGATGACGTACACCAGCGGGCGCACCGGTCAGCTTCAGTCGCTGATGACCGCGTCATCGCCACAGCAGCTGATCGACAACATGTCCCTGCAGCAGGCGGTCGCCACCCATTCGGCGGACCGGATGGCTGATCTGCGGGCGGTCCGGGAGCAGGCCGCTGTGGCAGCCCGGACGTCAGAGGCCTCCGCCTCTGCGGCACGCGCGGCCGCCGAGCAGTCCGCAGCGGTTCGTGCCGACCTGCAGACCGCACTGAGCGAGTTGTTGCGCCAGCTCGCCGCCGCCGAAGCACAGTACGCGGCGTTGACGCCGCAGCAGCAGGCGATCGTCGACAGTGCGCCGCCGCCCGCCGCTCCGGCGCCTGACGACCCGGCGATCGTGGCGATGCCCGGCCAGCCCTCGCTGGCCGCCGCACGCGTCGACATCCCGGAGGCCGCCGCGCTACCGGTCGGCGTAGCCAACGAGGCGGGTCTGCAGCCGAATGCGATCCTGGCCGCGCGGTCCGTCAGCCAGCAGTTCCCGCAGATATCCGAGATCGGTGGGGTGCGCCCGGACTCCAAGCCCTGGCATCCCAGCGGGCTCGCCATCGACATCATGATCCCCAACGCCGGCAGCCCCGAGGGCATCGCACTCGGGGACCAGATCATGGCCTATGCGCTGGCCAACGCCGGGCGGTTCGGCCTCCAGGATGTGATCTGGCGAGGTACGTACTACACGCCCGCGGGTCCGCAGGCATCCGGATACGGCCACTTCGACCACGTGCACCTCACGGTGACACGGCGCTGACCGGTCGCCGAACCGCCGAACCGACCAGGTGACCGCGTAATCGCGGGTTCGCGATCCGGAACAGGTGAGCCATCGCCACGGCGGTAGCCATTACGTCATCGCGAGACGTCAGATATGTCCAGCGGTGTGCCGGGGGCAGCGAGAAGAAGGTGTCGAAGAAGTCGGGCACCTCGTCGGCGGGCATGCGCAGGAGCGCCTCCAGACCGATCCGCCGAAAACGGTGGATCGCCCGCGCCGACCGCGGCCAGACGATCCCATGGGCCGCCGCCAACGCGGCCCCCTGACCCCGCGGCAGGTTCGTCGCCAGCGCATCCGCCACGCGTGGGGCGAGCCGCAACGCGGATGCCACGCTGAAACCCGTCGCCGGGTGGACCAACGGTGCCGCCGCCCCGAACCCGAGAACACCCGCGGTGCGGTGCCGCGGTTGATCGAGCGGAAAGGACACCTTCTCCGTCGGCGCATCCTCGGGCACCGAGATGCCGTGCCGGGCCAGCCGGGCATGCAACCGGCGGCGCAGCGTGGTCATGGACAGACCGGGCCGCCGCGCCAGCGAGGTCTCCTCCAGCAGGATCCGCCCGGCGCCCAGCGGCACCGCGTAGAGAAACGTGGGCCAGCCGCGCTCACCATGGTCGGCGCGCCAGTCCATGAACAACGCCTCCCCGGGTGCTGCCAGCGTCGTCGCCTCGTCCGCGTCGACGACCACGCCGTACGCGGTCTGAGCTGCGGCCGCCGTCGACGGTGGCGTGGCCGGGTCGAGCGGCCGCCGTTGGCCGCCGGCATCGACGACCACCGCGGCGTGCAACCGGGAGCCATCGGCCAGGTCGACCACTCCGGGGGTGGGGCTGCCGATCGCGCGGCCGCGGTGCCACCGCACCGCACCGAGCCGGCCGGTCAGATGTGCCTGCAGCGCAGGCACATCCAGCACCGCGTACTCCCAGCCCAACCGGTGTTCGGTACGAGCGATGGCACGGCCGGCGGCACTGGCCGCGACCACGGATGCCGGTAGGCAGGCGGGAAGTTCCCGGCTCCACATCCCGTAGGTGGCCGTCCACGGCCGGTCCGGCGCCGGGTCCAGCAGGCCGGTGTCCAGGCCCAGGCGGGCGCACGCGCCGGCGAGAGCGACCCCCGCGGGACCGGCGCCCACGATCAGAACGTCCATCCGCATCAGTTCGCTGGGATCGATTCGGGTGCGCAGCCGCCGGCCATAGTCGAACACTACGCATCGCGGCTCGGATGTCAGATGGCGATCGGGGTGATGGTGGTCGGGTCCGCGGTCGGCAGACTCAGCCGCATGCCGGTCACCTGCAGTGAACCGAAGGATGTGAGGGTGGCGTAGGTCGTCGACGATGCGACCAGCTGCAGTGTCACCGTCTGGCCCGGCCGAAGGGTGTGGGCGACCGGTTCCAGCGCGATGGTGATCTCGCGCGGCTGTCCGTCCAGGGTGACCGGAATCGGTGTGATCTGGTTGCCGAGCACCTGGCCGGTGGAGTCGTCGACGAGTTGGGCGTAGACGTGCCGGGCGCCACCGGTGCCGCTGTAGTTCACGGTCAGCTGTGGTGCGCCCACGACGTGGGTGGTCGTCTCGGCCGGTGAGGTAGTGAGATTCAGTGCGTTGAATGCCTTCGACGCGGCGAAGGGGCAGCACCCCCCACAGTGGTCCCGAGCCCCCGAAGAACGGGATCAGCGGCAACTGGCCGCCCGATCCGGTGGCCACGACCGGGCTGTCGGTGGTGATCGGGTAGCGGTCCGATGCGTAGAACTGCCAACGCTGGTCGACGAATTCGAACTGTGGACCGGTCACCGTGGCGGTGTTGCCGTTGACATAGCGATCCAGCCACGCGAGCGTGGCGCGTTGGATCAGGACACCGTCGGTGGGGCCGAAGAGGTTACCGCACAGGCCGTGGCCGCCGCAGAACCAGATCACCTTCGTGGGAACACCATTGGCTATCAGGGCGGCCGCCGTGGTGTCGGCTTCCTGCAACGAGAACAGCGTGTCTACGGTGCCCTGGATCAACAGTGTCGGCGCGGTGATCTTGCCGACGAGATCTCGCGGGCCGCCCGGGCCGAGTTGCGCCAGGCGTTCCTGCTCGGCGGTGGTCTGGCGGCCGGTCAGGACCCCGTAGATCGTGGCGGGCAGGATCGCCGGATTCGGTCGGGTGAAGAGGGTGATCCCGGCGGTCAGGATGGTCGCCCAGCTGCTCTTGAACGCGCCATTCTTGTATTGCGCGGTGTTCAGGGTGTTCCAGGCGATCGCCGGAACGATGGCGTCGATGCGGGGATCGGTTGCGGCGCTGACCAATTGGATGCCACCTCCATAGGAGGCGCCGGTCATCCCGATGCGTGGATCGAGTACGCCCGGATCGAGTCGGGCCTCCGGCTGGGTGGCAATCCAGCTGATGATCGCCGAGACGTCCTTGGCGTCGAAGTCCGGTGAATCCTGTTCGAGCCGCCCGCCGGAGTGGTGTTCACCGCGAGGATCCCAGGTGACGACGTTGTAGCCGGCGGTGCGCAGTGTGCCGGTGTACACCAGGCCCGAAGTGTCGGCGATGATGCCGTCGAGCAGGGTCGGCGTGAGATTGGTGGCCCCCGGCAATAGCAGACCGGGACCCTGCAGGATCGTTGCGGCCTTCTCGCCACGCTGCAGGCCGGCCGCGGGCATGAAGTGGACATAGATCTGCGTGCCGTCGAACGAGGTGATCATGACATCGCGCGGTCGCGGGGTACCCGGTGGCGAGCCCCACTGCAGGGGATAGCCGAGGATCGGGTGCAACAGGTCGCTGACCACAGGTATCTGGTTGACGAACGCGACGATCGGGGTGACGAACAGCGGGCCGATGATCGGTAGATACTGCAGCGGTTCGAGCAGCGGGGTTCGCGGCGTCGCGATCACCGGTGCATGTGTGACCGGGTCGATCGGCGGTGCGGCCAGAGGTGTCGCCGCCGCGGGCGGGGGTGTCGGCGCCAGGGTGCTTCTGCTGGCAGCGGCAGCCATCGTCCAGGACAACGGCGTGTCGACGGGCGTCGTCGGTTCGTGCTCGTCCCGGTCCTCGGATGCGATGTGTTCGTCGGCCACGGCCGCGGTGATGTCGATGGCCGGTGTCGGTGTCGAGATCACGGGCTCGGGTTCGCGTTCGTCCCAATCCTTGGGTTCCGGCGTGACCAGTTCGGTCGTGTCGGCACGCTCTTCTGGTTCTCGTGCTGCTGCTGTTTCTTCCTCGCTGCGCGTGTTCGACCTCGCCGAACGCGTCTTTCTCGGCGCAAACGGCTCCGTGCTCGTCACGGTAGGGCGCGCCTGCGCGTCGGGGGAGGAGGCGTCCTTTGCTGACGTGGGTGCCGGATCGCTGGGCGTTGCGGCGTCGGCCGAACTGTTGGGCGATTCGCTCGGTGCGGCCGCTGCAGCTCCGGCGCCGCAGAGTATCGCGGCTCCGATTCCGAGTGCCGCGGCCAAGCCGCCGATTCTTCCGATATGCGCTGCCGCGCCGACATTGGTCATTACACGGCGCTCCAGTCATTCGGGGGAGTTTGCTGATGGCGTCGTGTTCATCAGACCATGCGGTCAGCGGCCGGACAAGGCCAGCAAACGCAACGCGCGCTTCCCCGCGAGCAGCCGGCTACGTCGTGCGGGCGCTCCACTCGGCGGTCCGCACCGGCGTTGCCTCCGCCAGCGCCGTGCGGGTGGCGGCGACGTCGAAGTCCTTGCCGTACACCGGTGTGCCTGGTTGCTGACGCCACGACTCTGAGATCGGGCCCGCGTCGACCGGGTCGAATCCGAGTTCGTCGACGATCCGGTGCACCAGCTCGCGGCCATCGCCATCCTCGCCGGCGACCGGGAGGGCGATGCGGTTGGCCGTCCCGCTCGGGGTTCCCCGTTCCAGCAGGTGCTTCCAGAAGATGCCGTTGAACACCTTGAACACAGGTGCCCCGATCTGCTCGGCGACCCAGGCGCTCTCGACCTGGCCGTCCTCGATTGCGGCTATCTCCCCGTCGCGTTGCTGCGGGTAGTAGTTATTGGTCTCGATCACCGGAGCGCCGGGTTTGCGGGCGTCGACGATACCGTCGGCCAGATCGGGAACGTTCTTCTGCGGAATGCTCAGGATGACCAGATCCGCATCGGTCGCGGCGTCGCGGGCCCATACCGGGATCGCACCGGTTTCGGCGGCCAGTTCGGCGAGTGTCTCTGGTGCACGCGAGTTGGAAACGCGCACCTCGTGCCCGAGTTCTCGCAGCCGGCGGGTCAGTGTGCCGCCGATGTGTCCCGCTCCGATGATGCCGAAGCGCATGTGACCTCCAGGTGTCGGTGGATCTCTTGGCGGTCAACAGCCCGTGCCTCGGGCTTGTTCCGGCTGCACGTCGGGGGATGGCAGCCCGGGCAATCGGGAGTGAACATTATGTGCTTAATGTGGGCGATACGGTTTGGGGGCGAGACGATGGAAGTACACCCCGAGCGGAAGGTCAATGCGTGACCGCATCAGCGCAGACAACCGAACGACACCGGAAGCCGCATTGGTCGCTGGCCCGGACCTGGCTGCTGCAGCCCGGGCTGCCCGACGGCGGCGCGGCCTTCGACGCTGCGGTCGCCGGGCTGTCGGATGTCGTGGTGCTCGACATCGAAGACGGACTACCGGATCAGCAGAAGGCGGCCGGGCGTGCCGCGGTCGCCGATTGGCTGAACGATGGGAAAGCATGGGTCCGGATCAACAGCGTGTCGACATCCGCATGGGCGACCGATCTGGACGCGGTGGCCCACGCTCCGGGGCTTCGCGGTGTGATGCTGGCCAAAGTGGAGTCCGGAGACGATATCGCCGCCACCGCTGCGCGGCTTCCCGCCGGTACCCCGGTGGTGGCTCTGGTCGAATCGGCGCTCGGCATCGAGGCGGCATCCGAGATCGCACGGACACCGGGTTGCTATCGAATGGCGTTCGGGCTCGGCGACTTCCGCCGAGACACCGGTATGAGTGCTGATCCGTCGGTGTTGGCCTATCCGCGCGCCCGGTTGGTCATCGCCAGTCGCGCCGCACGGTTGCCCGCACCGATCGACGGCCCGACCCTGCGCGACCAGGCACGTCACCTGGCCCGCGAGACCGAGGTGGCCAAGGCTGCGGGCATGACCGCACGGCTGTGCCTGGATCCCGGGCACGCCGAGACGATCAACGGTCTGCTCAGCCCGTCGACGCTGGACATCGACGAGGCGCGGCGGACGCTGGCACGGCTGGATTCACCCACCGGGCCATATGACGGCAGCGTCGGCCCCACTCGTGCGCGGGCCGAAGCGGTGTTGGATCTTGCCGGCAAGCTCGGGTTGGTCTGAGCCCCTCAGGGGTGCAGATTCCACTGCCCGACGTCTGACGCCAGCACATCGTTGACGTCGACGCGGATGCCCCCGACCACCGGTCCGGGATTGGACGCCGTGTCGATGATCCGTTGGTACAACACGGCGGCGGGGTGGATCTGACCGCCCGACCAGGACCGGGTCTGCCATACCCAGGCCTTGCCGGGTGTGCTCGAGCGTCCGACCACACCGCTGGTGATGGCCCACTCGCACGGCCGGATACCGGCGTAGATGCCGGTGCGCATGGGCCCGATGACGGAGTTGATTCCCCGGAACCATTGCAGTGCCACTGTGTCCCAGGTTTCGCGATCGATGTCGTCGTCGACACTGAAGTACACCGGTGCGGTCTGCCCCCCGCCTGCGGCGGTGTGGAGTTGCCATGCGGTACGGGCGTCCGCGACCCCGCCTGCGAATCCTCGCGTGAAGTCCGATGGAGCGGTCCCGCCGGGCTTCCCGTACTGGAAGTTACTGACGATGACCAGGCCGGCCGCGGTGAGTGACTGGGCATAGGGCAGCGTGATCGGCTTGGCCCCGAATGAGGAACCAGGCCGCGAGGTCGACACGTAGTTGATGACGCCGGCATGACCCGCCGCACGGATGTCAGCAGCAGGGATCTGACGCATGGCGAAGTCGATGAGGGTGGGTGCTGCGGCGGCTGCCGTGGGTGTCCCAGTGGATGCGGCACCGAGCCCGGCCAGTGCTGTTGTAGCCGCGGCGTAGCGCAGCGCGTCCCGCCGCGAGAATTGCACGGCGCGATGTTAACAAAGTGACTGTTGATGATCGGGCAGCCTCGCCGACGATTCACGGTGTCACATAACGCCCGGTCATTTCGTCTATTTGGGGACGATCACGAACGACCGGAAAGAGGACACATGCTCCCGCACGTGAACATCAGCAAGCAGTTCGCCGAACCGTACAAGACCTTCGCGGCGCTGGACGCTCAGGTCAAGGCTGCCATTGAGCAGGCAGAACTTCCCGTGCAGCTGGCCGAGCTGGTCAAGATACGGGTGTCGCAAATCAATGGCTGTGCTTTCTGTCTCCGGATGCATACACGCGACGCGCTGGCTGCCGGCGAGAGCAGCGATCGACTCGCCGTCTTGCCCGCGTGGTGGGAGTCGCAGTACTTCACCGAACAGGAGCAGGCGGCGTTGATGCTTGCCGAGCGTGTCACGCGAATAGGTGACGAGCACCGTGCCGCTCCCGCCCTGGTCGATATCGAGGCGGCCCTGACCGAGCAGCAGATCGCCGCGGTCACCTGGCTGGTGGTGGTCATGAACGGGTGGAACCGCATCGCGATCACCAGCCATTACCCGGTTGGTCCCTGAACGCCGAGGCTCACGTGAATCGAGCCCTGCCGTGACGAGTGATCCGCACAGGAGGTAGCTGCGGACGGCCCCGCGTGGCTTGGGAAGGCCAGTTACCGCTGGATCGCTCGTTCCTCGGACCCGGTTCTCTGTGTAGTTGTCAAGGTGCTTCGTGGACCTCTATGCGGTGGACGCAGTCACGCCGCCGCCGGTAGGTCGGTCATGGTGCGTCGGGTGTGGGATCGCAGGTGTGCCGGCTCGGGTGCTTCTGGTGTGTGGGGTGGGATGAACCAGGGGTGGCGGTCGCGGCCGAGGTAGACCTGCCAGCCACCGTGATGGATGAGGGTGTGGTGCAACCGGCAGAGCAGCACGCCGTTGTCCACACTGGTTGTGCCGCCGTCACTCCAGGGGTGGATGTGGTGGGCATCGCACCAGGACACCGGCCGCCCGCATCCCGGGTGTGCGCACCCGCCGTCACGGACGGCCAGCGCTTTACGAATCGCGGGGGTGAACAACCGCTGGGCGCGCCCGACATCCAGCGGCACCCCGGTGTGGTCGACGATCACCGAGGTCAACGTCGCATCACAGCCGATCAACTCCGCGGTCGCCCTGCTGACCGGTCCACCGAACCCCAACCGATCCACCGCCTCCCCACTCACGCCCGGGGCACCCGGTCGGATGAGGGTGACGTGCGGCAACACCCCGCCAGACATCGGACGCCGTGACTGCGCCAGATAGGTGCGCAGCACCAGCCCGATCGCCTCCGCCCGGCGGACATCGATCGGGCGGGGGTCCGGGGACCCGTCCGGTAGCGGGACCGGCCGGCACAACGGATCCAACGCCGCACACAGCTCTTCCCCGGTCGTCACGTCCAGATCGAGGGTGGCCTCGAACCGGCCCTCAGCGTTCTGCACCAGCGTCATCTCGTTGAGCGCGGTGTCCTCGGCGACCGGCACCACCTGCTGCTCGACCGGTAGCGCCGCGACTCGGTCGATGGCGATCGTGCGGGCCTTGGCGGCTACTTCGGCCGGGGTGGTCTGGATCATCAGTTTGGTCACTACGGCTGCTCGTTCGTCGTCGGACAACGGCGTCCGCGCGTCGATATGGGTGACGCCTTTGCCCACGGCGTCGGCGAACTCGATACCGATCCCGCCCACCCGCTGCGCGACCGTCAACGCCGGCAACGACGATGCGGCGCGTCCCACCCGTACCGCCCGTGCCGCCGCACCCGGGGACATGCCCAACAGCCGGAGAAGATCAGCCCCGGTGCGTAGGTGCCGCCGACCCGGCACACCGGCCCGTTCGGCCGCCACCACCGCCGAGGAGATCACCAAGTCCAGCAGATTCCGCGCCGACACCGCCGACGCCAACACACCCAACAAGACCTCGTCATCGACCACCGGCCGCGGACAATCCACCAACCGACCCAAACCCGGCCCGACATCATCCCCCGGTGGCACCGGAACAAGCTCATCGATCAACGCATCAACAAACGCATCAAGACAGCTGGCGTCCATCACGGATACCGACTTCCCCCACCGTGCCCACCACGGGACACGACCCCACAAGCACAGCCCGCACGATCACCCGACAGGGACCGTCGAACCTCGCGGCGACCGAAGTCGCGGTCTGCGGCTCACCAAATCCCAGGATCGGGAACCGCGGCGCATTCGAACTTGTGTTCGACACTACGCCGAATGAATAACTCGCGCAAGGGGTTCAAAAGACGTTGCGCGAACCGGAGGTGGGGAGTAATGTCGAACATAAGTGGCGCTCCTAGTGTTTTAGTGGGCGTCTTTGTGCTGTTGAGGGTTGATTTGCAGTGCAGTGCAAGAGGTTCAGCGGGTCGTTCGTGAAATGAAGGACGCGCACGCGGCGTGCCTCTAGGTTTCGGGGTTACCACACCAACCTCAACCAGAGGATCGATCCGCGTGCGCGTCAGTACTGCATTTAACCGTCTTCTTCAGATTCCTGGTGCATCCGTGGTCGAGGTGTCGATCGGCGACCGCGACGTCGAAGTCACCCTGCGCCCCACAGCCCGACTGCTGAGGTGCCCCTGCAGCAAACGCGTCCGGTCAGTCTATGACCGCCGCCGGCGGCGATGGCGACACCTCGATCTGGGCACCAAACGACTGTGGCTGACCTACGACATCCGCCGACTGCACTGCCCGGATTGCGGTGTGACCACCGAAGAGGTGCCCTGGGCCCGCCCGGGAGCCAGGTTCAGCCGAGACTTCGAAGACACGGTGCTGTGGCTGGCCCAGCGCACCGACCGCACGACAGTGTCCACACTGATGCGCTGCGCCTGGGAATCGGTCACCTCGATCATCAAACGCGGAGTCGCTGAGCTGCTCGACCAACGTCGACTAAGGGCCCTGTATCAGATCGGTGTCGACGAGATCTGTTACCGCCACCCGCACCGCTATCTCACCATCATCGGCGATCACACGTCTGGCACCGTCATCGATGTCCAACCCGGAAAGAGTCGCGAATCACTCGCTAAATTCTATACAAGCCAACCAGATTCGACCCTCGCCGGAATCCAAGCGGTCACCATGGACGTCAGCAGCGTCTACACCGCAGCCACCCAAGAGCACCTGCCCCAGGCAACGATCTGCTACGACGGATTCCACATTCTGCAATGGGTCAACCGTGCACTGGACCGTGTCTTCTCCGAGGCTGCCGCTGGGCCAGACCGAGTCCACATGTCCTCAACGCAATGGCGGACCACCCGCTGGGCGCTGCGCACCGGAGAGGACAAACTCCCCGACGACAAACGCGCCCTGGTCAACGAGATCGCCAAACAGAACCGGCACGTCGGGCGGGCATGGGCACTCAAAGAACAAGCTCGCGACCTCTACCGCTACGACCACGAACCCGGCGCTGCACGCCAACTCCTCAGAGCCTGGATCACCGCCGCCAAACGCTCCCGCATCCCGGCCTTCGCCGCACTGGGCAAACGGTTCGAGGTCTACACCGAACCCATCCTCGCTGCGATTGAACTCAAACTGTCCAACGCACTCGCCGAAGGCATCAACGCCAAGATCCGACTCATCAACGCACGCGGCTACGGACATCACTCAGCCGAAACACTGACCTCGATGATCTACCTGTGCCTCGGCGGGCTCCACATCAAGCTCCCCACGAAAACCTGAGGAGTAGCACATAAGTTCGACTGCTGGTGGTTCCCGATCTCGATCCGGTGAACCTGTCTCGATGGTTCTCGTGCCGTCGAGAATGACTCCGCCCGCCCTGGTGGCCGTGTGGGTCGTGTTGCCTTTGGGCCTACGTTTGCTGACCTTGTTTGGGAGGTTGGGTACCAGGATGGATGATATCGATCGCAGGTGTTTGGCGTGGTGCGGAGCGGCGTTATGGCACGGCTGACCGCTGGCGCGCACCGTGCTGAAAAGTTCCTGGAAGCAATGGGTTCCGGTCCTCAATTCCACGCTCGCAGTACCGATCGGATTGCTCGGGGCGGTGCCGTCGCATGGGCGATCGTGGGTAGGCGCAGTATGTGGTCCGATGTCGTCGGCGCTGGCCGCCTGTCCAGTGCCCGTGATCCGTAAGCCGATGGCAGACGACGGCAGTCCGGTGTCGACACGGACGAGGCGGATGTGGCTCAGCAGGATTCTTGTCTCTCGCGCACTTGTGATCGACCTGGGTGATGCCACCGCTTCGAACATATAGGGCAACTCAGCTAAGACGTACCTTGACAACTGCACAGTGAAGCCGGAATCTCGGATGATGCTGGTGTGCAGCAGAATACAGCGATTATCGCTGTGCTCTAGCGGCGTGCTACAGCGGCGGCGACGGCTCGCCATCCGATGAGCAACGCTGCGGTGGTCAGTGTGGCCACGACGATGAAGCTCGGCGCTGTGCCCGCCGACGTCGCCTTGCGTAACAGCATCCCGATGATCACGGTGCTGGCCCAGACAATGAGACCGGTTGGGTATATCGCCGAGGGCTTGAAGTCGCCGGGGTAGGCGCGGGCCGCGAGCCAGCCCGCCACTGTCCCCGTGATGAAGGGCCATGCGGTCTCGGCGATACCGGTGAGGGTCAAGCCCTCGGAGTGACTGCGCCGTCCGATGGTGCAGAACACCAGCACGCATGCCACATCGGTGAGTAGCGCGATGGCTGGTCTGGTCGGCGGGAGTCCGGTTCGCTCACTCACCGGGATAGTCCATCACATCGGAAACCAGTGGCGTGACGTGGGTTTCGTCTCGGGCCGCGAAGTCCGGCACCATGGGTGCCGGCTTACCTGCCTGTACGGTGTCGATGGCATCACCATCGGGACCAAGACGGTCATCGGTGCGTCCGGTGAGTCGGAAGCTGTCGAAGACGAACGGCAAGCCGTCGGCTTTCAACGGATCCGGGGAGTCCATGATGTGGAAATGTAGGTGCGGAGCATCGGTGTTGCCACTGTTACCGAGTGAGCCCAGCACCTGGCCGGTGCTCAGTCGGTCACCGGGTTTCACAGCCACCGATCCTGTCTTCAGGTGAGCGTAGAAGGCATAGTTCCCGCCGCCGATGTCCTGCACCACATGGTTTCCGCCGTACTGGTCCAGGCGCAGCCCGGTCGGACTCTTCCCCGGTACCTGCTCGGGCAGTCCGTCGAGCACCGCAACCACCGGACCATCGGCCACGGCGTGCACGTCGGCACCGAAGTAGGCGTACGACGCGGTATCCGCGACGTCACCGGTGAACAAACGACCATCGGGCAGCAATTGCACATAATCGATGGCGTACCGCTCGGCGCCCCAGAGTGCACCGTCGATCGGGTTGATCGCCATTCGGTGAGGCGTCATGCCGCAGCACCCATTGGCATCCCACCACTGCGGGCCGCGTAGTGGTGGCGCGATGACCACCGGTGTACGCGACTGCACGGTGACCGGGGCGACGGTCTCGGTCAGCTGCGGCGGCAGCAGCGGCGGCATCGGTGTGGTGAGAGTGACCTGGACCTGATGGTCTAGTTCGGTTGGTGCAGCGTCCTCGTCGGTACTGACATCGAGCCACACCAATGCCGACTGTGCTGGTCCGAGGCGGCCTGTCGGTGCGGTGGTGCCCAGAATCCGGGTGCGTTCGGCCAGATCGGCGCCGCTGAGGGTCAGCAGCGGCTCACCGGCGTCGCCGGCGCGGACCTGCAGGGAATCGACGGTGATGTCTTGATCCATCGCGTTGGTCAACAGCAATTCGTAGGCGAGATGCGTCCGACCATCGGTGGCCCGGACCGGTACCGGTGCGGCGACAGCCCGGGCCAGCACGGGGGTCGCCACGGGGGCCTCGGCCGCGGGAGTGGGGGAGGGCGATGTCGTCGGGTTGCCGCTGCCTGGCGCGGCGGGGGAGACGGTCGGCGAACCCTCGGTACTCGTGGCGGGTTGCTCGGTGGTAGGCGAACATCCCGACACCGCCAATGCTGCGGCGAAAAGTACCGCGGTGCAGGCGCTTCTAGTTATCACGGCACTCCTTGTCTTCGGGCTCTGCCGGTGCGTCCGGGTCGACGTCCATCTCGGTGCGGAACAAGAACAAGAACACCACCCAGCCGATGGCGGAGATGAAGATCCAACTGACCAACCGATAGATCAACATCGCTGAGATGGCCGAGGCCAACGACATACCGCTGGATACCAGCCCGGGTACCAGCACGGCCTCGACCACCAGCAGCCCACCGGGCATCAGCGGGATGGATCCCACCGCGCGGGCGGCCGCGTAGGCCACCGTCAGCGCCGCCAGCGAGGGGTGACCACCGGCGGCGTACGCGGCGAAAGCGAGACAGGCGACATCGGCGATCCAGTTGAACAGCGACCAGCCGAACGCGTTGCCCAGCGCTCGTCGGCTCAATCGCACCGATTCCAGCTGGCACAGCAGCTCGCGCCACTTGTCCAGCCACATGTCGGCCGGCTTGTTTCGCAACGCATTGAACCAGGACAGCAGTCGCACGCCGATACCGTCGATCTGCTGTGGATTGGCCGCGACCGACTGTGCCAGGACCAGCAGCAGGAAGAACCCGCCCAAGGTGAAGATCAGCGACAACGGATTCCGGCTGGCGCCCAACAGGAACGCTCCACCCAGACCGAGCAATGCGAGACCGACGGCCTGCAGGACTCCCGACATGACCAGCTGCCAGGACGCCACCACCGGGGACGCACCCCACAACCGCTGCTGGCGGTAGACGAATGTCGCCGAGAGCACCGGACCGCCGGGCAGTGTCGTGGACAGCGCATTACCTGCGTAGAACGCCGCTTCCGAACGCCACTGGTGAACCTGCACGCCGGCCGAGCGCAACAGCGTGCGCTGAATCTGGGCGAAGCTGTGCATCGACGCCATCGCCGCGACGACGGCCGCGAGAACCCACCACCAATTCGCCGAGAGCAGGCTCCGCCACGCCTTGGCCAGTTGATCCCAGACCAGCGTCAACTCGACCGTCAGCACCGCCACCGCGACCACGATGACCACCCAGCGGACCCACCAGTATTTGCCGCGGGTACGGACGTCGCGGTCATGGGCGTCGCTCATCGGCGCGTCGTGCGACACGTGATCAAGGGTAGCCGGGCCACGTGGCGCATGACCTGCGATAACCCGGCGAGTCGCGCGTACGGTAAGCCCATGGCAATAGATCCGGTCGCCGATCAGTCGGTACATCCGTTGGTCCGCAAGGCTGCGGCCTGGTCGTGGCGCCTGCTGGTGATCGGATCGGCCGTCGTGGCGCTGCTGTGGGTGATCGGCCACATGATGCTGATCGTCGTGTCGGTGGCCTTGGCGACGATGTTCGCGGCATTGCTGACGCCGTTCGTCGACTTCATGCATCGTCGGCGCGCGCCGCGGGGCTGGGCGGTGGCGGTGGTGCTGCTGAGCTCCATCTCGATCGTCAGCGGATTGCTCAGCTTCGTCGTCAGCCAATTCATCAGCGGCGCACCGGCATTGGTGGATCAAGTGTCTGCCAGCGTGGACGGTGTGCGGGGTTGGCTGATCGACGGGCCGCTGCACCTGAGCCGAGATCAGATCGACCACGCGGGCGACGCGGTGATAAGCACCCTGCAGGAGAATCAGGCCAGGGTCACCAGCGGTGCGTTGTCGACGGCGGCCACCGTCACAGAGATCCTGACCGGCGCCCTGTTGGTGCTGTTCACCCTGATCTTTCTGCTGCTGGGTGGTCGGGAGATCTTCACCTACGTCACAAAGATCTTCCCGACGACGGTGCGGGAGCGGGTCCGCGACGCGGGCCGCGCAGGTTTCGGATCGCTCACCGGTTACGTGCGGGCCACCTGCCTGGTGGCACTCGTCGACGCCGTCGGTATCGGTACCGGACTGGCCATCATGGGCATCCCGCTCGCCCTGCCGCTGGCATCCCTGGTGTTCCTCGGCGCGTTCGTCCCGCTGATCGGCGCGGTGCTCACCGGTGGCGTCGCGGTGATCGTCGCGCTGATCGCCAAGGGCTGGGTCTACGCGCTGATCACCTTCGGGCTGATCCTCGCGGTGCAACAGCTCGAATCACATGTGCTCCAGCCTTTGGTGATGGGCCGCGCGGTGTCGGTCCATCCCCTTGCGGTGGTACTCGCGATCGCCACCGGCGGCGTACTGGCCGGCATCCTCGGGGCGCTGTTGGCGGTTCCCATACTGGCGGTGCTCAACAGCGCCATCCGGGTCCTGCTGGCCGACGATCCCGAGGCCGAGCAGGAGCAGGTGGTGGCCGAGCTGGAGCCCGAAGCCCTTACAGACGGCCCTCCCGGCGAAGCAGATCGGCCGCACTGACGCCGCCACCACGTCGGGTGGGGGCATCGTCGGTCGTCTCCCGCGCGGCGCGGGTGTCGAGCTTCTCCGTCGGCTCCGGATCGCCCGAATCCCGTTGGGCGGGAATGGCGGTCGTCTGATCGCTGTCGCCACCGGCGGGTGCGGCCGGCTGCGAGGCGCCCGGGCCTGCGCTCGGGATCGCCGTGGTGGGTGCGGCGCTACCGCGCAACTCGCCCAGCCACGACTCGATCTCGCGCTTTTCCCGTGCAGGATTCTGCTCGGTGCGCGGCCTGCGTTCGGTCGGTGCGTTGACCGCGTTGATCGCCGACGTCGCGGCCGAGTCCGGCTGCGCGGCGAACCGCGTCGTCGGAGGTTCGGGTGCCACCGGGGGAGTGGGAATCCGGCTCGTCCCGACTGCGGACGGACCCGTGGGACGCACGGGCGGGAGACCGCGGGGCGGCGGAGCGATCGGATGCCCCGGGTCGTGCTGCGGGCGCGCGGGTACACCGGCACCCACCAGCGCTGCCTCGTCGGCCGGCTCCTCATCGGGTTCGCGGAACCCGGGACGCTTGCGCTCATCGGGCAGTTCGGTCTCACCGAGACCGATCTTCTCCTGAACGCGCTTCATCCACTGTGGCGCCCACCAGCAGTCGTCGCCGAGCAGTTTCATGATCGCCGGCACCAGGAACATCCGGATCACGGTGGCGTCGAGCAGCAGCGCGATCAACAGACCGAAGGCCAGGTACTTCATCACGACGAGATCGGAGAATGCGAACGCCGCGACCACGACGGCCAGCACCAGAGCGGCGCCGGTGATCAGTCGACCCGTGGTGGCCGTTCCGATGCGGATGGCCTCGGCCGTGGACAGACCGCGTTCGCGCGCCTCGACCATGCGAGAGACCAAGAACACCTCGTAGTCGGTCGACAGGCCCCAGATCACCGCGATGATCAGGCCGATCATCGGCGCGAACAACGGCTGCGGGGTGTAGTTGAACAACCCGGAGCCATGCCCGCCCTCGACGAACATCCAGGTCAAGATGCCCATCGTGGAGCCCAATGTGAGGGCGGACATCAACGCCGCCTTGATAGGCAGCACCAGTGATCCGAACGCCAGGAACATCAGGATCGTGGTGGTGATGACCAGGATCACGACCATCAACGGCAACTTGTCGAACAGCGTCAGGATGCTGTCCTGAGCCAGCGCCTGGGTGCCACCGACCAGGATCGTCGTTCCACGCGGCGGCGTGAGCGCGCGCAGCTCCTCGATCTTCTTGGGCGCGGTGCTGTTGTCGACCAGCCCGTTCTGGATCACTCGGACAGACGGATCCTTGGACCCACTCTCCTGAGCCGGCCGCTCCTGCCACATCTCCGACGGTTTGTCGGCGCCCGCAAAACCGGAGATCGTCTGGGCGTCGGCGCGAACGGCCGCCACCTGCTGATCGGTCAACGGTTCGCCGTTGTCGCTGCGGATGACCAGGGTCAACGGTTCGGTGCGGAACCCGGAGAACTCGCGGTCGAACTGCTCCTGCGCCATACGCACGGGATTGTCCGGCGGTAGATACTTCTCACTCAGGCCGCCGAGCGCCATCTGCCCGATCGGGATGACCAGCAGCGTCATCACGACGAGGATCGGGGCGGCGAACGCGATCGGCCGCTTCATCACGACGTTGACCAGCTTGCCCCAGAAACCCTTCTCGACCTCCTCGCGCGTCATCGTCTTCTGGGTCTTCTCGATGAACCAGTCGATGATCTTGCGGGAGAACGGCCAGTTGGCCAGGAAGGGCACGCGCAGCAGCGTGCGGACGCCGAGTGCATCGACGTTCGCCCCGAGGATGCCCAGCACCGCGGGCAATACCGTGATCGACAGGAACGCCGCCAGCAGCACCGACGTGATGATCGCGTACGTGATCGATTTGAGGAACCCGAGCGGTATCAGCAACAGCGGAAGTGACGACGCCACGATGATCACCGCGGAGAACGCGACAGTGCGGCCCGAGGTCATCACCGAGCGGCGTACCGCTGCCGGTACGTCGTACCCCTCGGCGAGCTCCTCGCGGAACCGGCTCACGATGAACAGGCCGTAGTCGATGGCGATACCGAAGCCCATCATCGTCACCACGGGCTGGGCGAAGAAGTGCACCGGACCGAACTCGGCCATGAAACGCAGGATGCCGAGCGCTCCGGCGATGGTCAGACCGCCGACGATCGCGGGCAAGGCGGCCGCAACGGCGCCGCCGAACACGAAGAACAGCACGACCGCGACCAGCGGCACGATCGCGATCTCGGCGCGCTTCTGGTCGGTGCCGATGGTGCCGGTGAGTTCGCTGGCCAGCGGGTTGAGCCCGGCGAGCTTGATGTCCCCGCCGTTGACCTGCTTCAGGTCGGACTCGACGGCCTGGTAGTTCTTCAGGATCGTGTCGTCGTCGTCGCCCTTGAGCGGCACGCTGATGAAGGTCTGCCGCAGATCCTCGGTCTTCATCTGGCTGACCGTCGGATTATCGGTATCGGGTGCCTTCAACCAGCCAACCCAGCCGACGATCTGATCCGGGTGGTCCTCGACCACCTTGTCCAGTTCGCCGGTCACCTCGCGCTGCCACGCCTTGTCGGTGACCTTCTTGTCATCCGGGGGCGTGAGGATTGCGACGACGTGACTGGTGCGGTCACGGCCGTACACCTCGTCGCCGATCAGCGAAGCCTGTACCGACTCGCTGGTATCAGCGTAGAAACCGCTCTGGGTGACGTGCTGTCCGAGACTTGCTCCGAACAGCCCGCCACCAAGGCACAGTGCGACCATGACACCGATGACTATGTATCGGTACTGGTACACCGTTCGACCCCACCAGGCGAACACGTCAGCTCCTTAAAATCTTCTTCAGGTCTGTTTCTCGTTGCGCGCGAATTGTCGCTTCAATTGTTCAAACGCGCGAGGTCAGCAGCGCTGACAACGGCCGGAACGGCTGCAACCACGCGCCCTGCTCGGGCAGCGAATCAAGGCCGATTCGCGGTAGCGGTTCCCGGAAGACACCAGGGATGTCCTCCAGGTCGACGAACTCCAAGCTATCCGACGCTAACGCCCAACTGGCATGTTCGCGAAATCCGAGCACCTGCACCGGAACGCCCTCGTGGGCGATCTCTTCCAGGGGTATCCGGAACGCCTGACCGTCCGCGGATGCCACCACGACACCGGCCAGGCCCTCGCCGCGGCGCAGCGCGATGTGCTCCAGCATGTCGCTGTCCACGTCGCTGTCATCGTCGATCTTCGGCTTGGCAAAGACCGCGAAACCCACGTTACGCAACGCTTCCACCCAGGGTCGGACGACATCGGCGCTACCCGGGGCGATATTGGTGAAGACGGTCGCCTCGGGCTCCAGGGTCGGGACCGCGCCCCCATCTGCCTGCCTGCGTTCGGACAGCTCCGCGGTCCGGCTCAGCAGCCACCTGCCCAGCGCGTCGAAGCGGGGCCGGTGCGCGGCGGTGGGACGGCCGCCGAGGATGGAGCCCAGCCCCATGTCGAGGTTGGGCGCATCCCACACCAGCAATACGCGGTGGACGGTGGACGCCGGCTCGGCCGGGGCATCGGGGGTCTCGGGGAGATCTGGCTCGGTGTCGATACTCACCTTGGCCTCCTGGTCTTCGTGCAAGCGCTCATCGCCGTTCCCACAGCAGCTCCGTCACGATCGGTCCGGCCAGCGCCTTGCGCTCGTATTTGGTCTCCGGCCGAGCCACCGATATCGGCAGCTCGTCGTCCATGCCGACGCGACGCAGCGCGGGTTCGGCATCTCCCACCTCGGCGATGTGCTCGGCATAACCCTGGTGGTCGGTCGCCACATGGAGTAGCCCGCCGGGGCGGAGGCGGTCGGCGATCAGGGCCACCGAGGCGGGCTGGATGAGCCGTCGCTTGTGGTGGCGGGCCTTGGGCCACGGATCGGGGAAGAACACCCGGACGCCGGTCAGCGATCCGCTGCCCACGAGGTGTTCCAGCACGTCCACCCCGTCACCGCGGATCAACCGGATGTTGGTGATGCCCTCGCGGTCGATGGCCGACAGCAGCTGCGCCAGCCCGCGCTTGTAGACCTCGACGGCGATGACATCGCGCTCGGGTTCGGCCTGGGCCATCGCTGCGGTCGAGGTACCGGTGCCACAGCCGATCTCCACGATCAGCGGTGCCCGCCTGCCGAACCATTGCTCGAGGTCGAGGGAGACCGGCCGTCCGTCGGGATCCAGCGCCTCGGAGCCCAACTCGGGCCAGCGGCGCTCCCAGGTCTGTTGCTGCCCCCCGGTCAGCTGGGATCGGCGGGTACGGAAGCTCGTCACCCGGCGTTGATGATGGGCGGGAGCACCCGGCGCGGGATCGACTCCCCCGGGCTCCTCCCCCTGGGCATACATCGGTCCATCGTCGCTCATCGGAGCCGGGGTACCCGCATCGCGGCACATATTGATACCCAACAGTTGCCTGGACAGCGGTGTGACCCACATCAAGGCCCAAATCGGCGCGTACCGGGGTGCGCTACCGATGCCACGATGAACGGGTGGGTTTGATCGCCGAGTTGACCGCGCTCGCCGAGGACGGCTCCCGGCCTCGACTGGGTCCGATCATCGCCGCGCTGGGGCAGCCGGTGCGGGTTCGGGTGACGGGTCGCCCGGGTGTCGGGTGTCGGTCGGTCTCGGCGGTGTTGCGGGATCAGGGACTGGACTGCGTGCCCGAGGGTGCTGTCGCCGATGTGGTGGCGCTGGTGATCGCCGAGACCGTCAAACCCGAGGACCGTCGCGCTCATCTCGGCACCGACCGGCCGCGTTTGATCGTGCTCAACAAGGCCGACGCACTGGCCGACCCCGCGGCGCGGGCCGCGGCGATCACCGCGCAGACCGGTGTGCGCACCGTCCCGATGTGTGCGTTGGCCGGCGGTAAGCCGACACCGATCCTGGATGCGATGGCCGAACTCTCGGCACCGCTGCGCTATCGCAGGCTGCGTACCGCTTTGACCAGGTTGCATGCGCTCGCCGCCACCGATCCCGCGCTTGCCGAACTGCTCGCGGCGGACACGACAGTGCTCACCACCGCCGCGGCGGCCGATGAGGTGGTCCGCGCCGCCGGTCTGCGGCCGTCCCCGATGGCACCGCTGCGCTCGGCAGTGCGCTGGCTGCAATACAGCCGGGGCCCGGTCAGTCCGCTGCATCGAGATTGCGGTGCCGACCTGGCCCGCGGGCAGCTTCGGCTGGTGGCCGGAGGGGATACGCCGCCGTGAACGCACCCGTCGTGGTGGTGACCGGGCCGCCGTTCGCCGGGGCGTCCACTCTCGTGTCGGCACTGCGCACCGCACTGCCCGGGCACCGCTTCGTCGAGCACGCCGACGAGCCGGACGCCGTCGTGTTCGCGGTCTCCGCCGCCGCCCCGGTGGTCGATTCCGATCTGAGGGTCCTCGACGATGCGGCCCGCCGCACCGACCTGGTGGTCGGTGTCGTCACCAAGATCGACGCCCACGCGGATTGGCAGACGGTCGCCACCGGTGCCCGGACGGCCGTGCGCGGGCATGCCACGCGGTATGGGTCGATGCCGTGGGTCGGTGTGGCCGCCGCGCCGCGCGCGGGCGATCCGGTGCTCGCGGAGCTGGTGGACCTGCTGACGAGCGGGCTAGACAGCCCCACGCTGGCGCAGCGGAACCGGATGCGCGCCGGCGAAAGCGCATTGTGCGACCAGATCGATGCGCTCTGTGCCCCCGACAGTGTGGCCATCGCACTGCATCGCCGCCGTGCGGACACCGTGCGCACGGCCCGGCACCTTGGTGCGGCACAGGCCCGTGACCTGCGCACCCGGCTACAGCAAGCTCGCATCGATCTCAACCAGCAGGTCCACCGCCGGTGCGTGGACCTGCGGGCCGCACTCGCCCAGGAGGCTGCCCGGTGGCGCCGCGGTGTCGACCTCGGGGCGGTGGCCGGCGAGCACGTCGACCGGGTGGCGGCCGAGGTCGATGCGGCCGTCACCGCCCGGCTGCGGGAGATCGCGGACGATCTGGGGTTGTCGGCTCCACCCGCCGAGACGTCGCGGGTGGCGACCGATCCCGGCGCACCCGGGCCGTCCGGGCAGGACCTGGAGGCGCGTCTGATGATCGTGCTCGGGGCGGGGTTCGGGCTGGGGATTGCCCTCGCGGCGGCCCGGCTGCTGGCCGGGCTTGCTCCCGGGGCGGCCACCGCCGCGGCCGCCGGCGGTCCGGCGGTCGGTCTGCTGTTGGCGGCCTGGGTGGTCCGCGTGCGCGGGCTGCTGCACAGCCGCGCCCGATGGGACCGCTGGACCGCGACCGTGACCAGCACCCTGCGTGCGGACCTCCAGGCGGCGGTGGCATCCCGTTTGTTGTCCGCCGAAGCGGCGTTGGCTGCGGAATCCGCAGCCGAGCGCGAAAGGGTGGCCGCACAGACCCACACCACGCTCGCCGCCATCGATGCACGGCTGCGGGAGCGGGCGATCGCCATGGCGGCCGCGGCCGGACCCGCTGAACGGCGGTTATCAGCCTTGCGCGAGTCCCTGCGAGCGGTCCGCGCCCAACTGGATTCGGTTACCGCCGAGTAGCAGCAACATCTGAATCGTTCCTGTGAGTGATCGGACATCGTCCCGATTCCACGGACGAAAGTCACCCGCGTTAACCTCTATTTCAGGGACGATCGTGACCTGCCGGTTAACGGCATATGCACGGAAACAACGCAGGAGACTTTGATGACCTCAGCGACCATTCCCGGTCTCGACAATGCACCGACGACGCATCAGGGGCTGTTGGCCTGGGTTCGTGAGGTCGCCGAGCTGACCCAACCCGACCGGGTGGCCTGGGCCGACGGCTCGCAGGAAGAGTACGAGCGGCTCGCCGAGCAGCTCGTCGCGGTCGGCACCTTCCAGAAGCTCAATCAGGAGAAGCAGCCGAACTCCTACCTGGCCCTGTCGGACCCCTCCGATGTCGCCCGCGTCGAATCCCGCACCTTCATCTGCTCCGAGCGTGAAATCGACGCAGGCCCGACCAACAATTGGATGGACCCGTCCGAGATGCGCGGCCTCATGACCGAGCTGTACCGCGGCTCGATGCGGGGACGCACGCTCTGGGTGGTCCCGTTCTGCATGGGCCCGCTGGACGCCGAGGACCCCAAGCTGGGTGTCGAGATCACCGACTCGGAGTACGTCGTCGTCTCGATGCGGACCATGACGCGGATGGGCAAGGCCGCGCTGGACAAGATCGGCGAGGACGGTTTCTTCGTCAAGGCGCTGCATTCGATCGGCGCGCCGCTGGAAGAGGGCCAGAAAGACGTGCCCTGGCCGTGCAACGACACCAAGTACATCACCCACTTCCCCGAAACCCGCGAGATCTGGAGCTACGGATCCGGCTACGGCGGTAACGCCCTGCTCGGCAAGAAGTGCTACTCGCTGCGCATTGCCTCGGCGATGGCGCACGACGAGGGCTGGCTCGCCGAGCACATGCTGATCGTCAAGCTGATCTCCCCGGAGAACAAGTCGTACTTCATCGCCGCCGCCTTCCCGTCGGCGTGTGGGAAGACCAACCTCGCGATGCTGCAGCCGACCATTCCGGGCTGGCGTGCCGAGACCGTCGGCGACGATATCGCCTGGATGCGGTTCGGCAAGGACGGTCAGCTGTACGCGGTGAACCCGGAATTCGGTTTCTTCGGTGTCGCACCCGGAACCAACTGGGACTCCAACCCCAACGCCATGAAGACGATCGCCGCGGGCAACACCGTGTTCACCAACGTCGCCAAGACCGATGACGGTGACGTCTGGTGGGAGGGCCTGGAAGGCGAGCCCGATCATCTGATCGACTGGAAGGGCCAGGACTGGGTCCTGCGCGAGACCGAAACCAAGGCTGCGCACCCGAATTCGCGGTACTGCACCCCGATTTCGCAGTGCCCCACGCTGGCTCCGGAGTGGGACGACCCGCAGGGCGTGCCGATCTCGGCGATCCTGTTCGGTGGGCGCCGCAAGACCACCGTCCCGCTGATCACCGAGGCCCGCGACTGGCAGCACGGCGTGTTCATCGGTGCCACGCTGGGCTCCGAGCAGACCGCCGCCGCCGAGGGCAAGGTCGGCACCGTGCGCCGCGACCCGATGGCCATGCTGCCGTTCCTGGGCTACAACGTCGGCGACTACTTCCAGCACTGGATCAACATCGGCAAGCAGGCCGACGAGTCCAAGCTGCCGAAGGTGTTCTTCGTCAACTGGTTCCGCCGTGGTGAGGACGGCCGCTTCCTGTGGCCCGGATTCGGTGAGAACAGCCGCGTGCTGAAGTGGGCCATCGAGCGCATCGAGCACAAGGCCGACGGCAAGAGCACCCCGATCGGGATCGTGCCGACCGCCGCCGATCTGGACCTGTCGGGTCTGGACGTCGACCCGGCCGATGTGGACGAGGCGCTGGCCGTCAACGCCGAGGAATGGCGTGCCGAGCTGCCGCTGATCGAGGAGTGGTTCGAATTCGTCGGTGAGAAGCTGCCCACCGGCATCAAGGACGAATTCGACGCTCTCAAGACCAGGCTGGCCGAGTCCGACTGACCTCTGGCAACGTGTTCAGGCCTGCAGCCGGGCCAGCTCCCGGCGCAGGCCTGCTGCGCTGTGGTCTGCACGGTTGGACATCGTGCGACGCAGGATCGGTTCGGCGTAACGCAGCCAGCCGCGAAAGGTGAACTCCACGCGGTAGGTCACCGCGGATCCGCTCGGATGCGGTTCCACCGTGATGATGTCATGCGCCATCAGCGCGGAGGTGCTACCGCGCAACTCGATCGACGAGCCCGGCGTCAGTGCGATGACCTCGTAGTCGACGTCTCTGGTGCGTCCGGCGAATTTGGCGCTGTTGGCATAGTGCGTTCCGATATCGCCGTTGCCCCGGATCCGTACCGTGCGGATGGAACCGGCATCCCACTGCTCTGTGGTGGTGAAGTCCGCGAGGTAGTCGAATGCCGATCGTGGATCGGCCGAGGTGATCACCTCACGCTGCACCTCGATCATCGTGGGCTCTCGGATTGCCGGACGACGGTCTGCATCGCGCGCCGCAGACCGATTCGGTGCACGGGCTTCAATCCGAGCCAATAGAGTTGTCCGGGAAGGCCTTTGGGCATGTAGCTGACGTGTTGATGGAGCCGGGTCCGCCCCGGTACGACCGACTCGATGCGCCATTGCAGCCGTGCTCGCCCGGCGCCGTGCAGCTCCAGCAGCGTGGGTTCCTGCTTGTTCTCGACGGTCCAGTGCCCGTGGCGGGATGCCCAGTGCAGCAGGGTTTCCCACACCCTTTCCGGATCGGCGCGGACATCGGCGTCGTGACTCTCGGTATAGACGATCTCGCCCGTCCACGCCGGATCGGTGGGTAGCGGATCGGCGGCGGTGCCATCCCAGCCGGCCTCGGTGCTCTCGGCATTGCGCAGAGCCAGCGCCACGGCATCGCGGTAGGGCGTGAGCCCACCGCTCGGCGCGGCGATGATGGTGTCGATATCGTGCTCGTAGGCGACGGCGTCGGTGCTGAGCGACTCGATGAGAGCCCGGCCGATGCTCAGCGGTACCGGAGTCACCAAGCCGATCCACAGTCCGGCGAGTTTCGGTGTGAGAACCGGCAATACGAGGATGCGACGCCGCGCCAACCCGGCCACCTCGGCATAGATCTGCATCATCTCGCCGTAGCGCAGCACATCGGGCCCGCCGATATCGTAAGTGCGGCTCTCGGGGATCGCCGCGGTGGCCGCAGCCGTCAGGTAGTGCAGGACATCGCCGACGGCGATGGGCTGGATATGGTTGTTGACCCAGCGCGGCGTGGTCATGACCGGTAGTCGGTTGGTCAGGTGCCGGATCATCTCGAACGACGCCGACCCGGCCCCGATGACCACCCCGGCCTGCAGCACCATCGTGGGCACACCCGATTCGATCAGGATCTCACCCACCTGGGTTCGTGATCGCAGGTGCGTCGACAGTCGATCGGAGTGTTCGTGCAGACCGCCGAGGTACACGATGCGCCCGACGGCGGCGTCGCGTGCGGCGGTGGCAACATTCTCGGCGCTGCGCCGTTCGGCCTCCTCGAAATCACCGTCGCTGTTCATCGAGTGCACGAGGTAGTAGACGACGTCGACATCCCGGAACGGCTCCCGCAGGCTCGCGGCATCGGTGAGGTCCCCCCGAGCGATCTCGACGTCATCGGCCCAGGGCACCGTACGGATCTTGGCGGGGTCACGCACCAGCACCCGCACGTGATGTCCCGCCTCGAGAAGTCTGGGCACCAGACGCCCGCCGATGTAGCCGGTGGCTCCCGTGACGAGAACCCGAAGTGCACCCACATTGCTCATTCGGAGGAGATGCCCCCTCAGATGGGTCTTCAAGCCTTCCGGCCCCGGTAAGCCCGCGACCACGGATAACTTGACGGATGTCAAGTTTTTGCCGACTGCATGGTCGGAGGGTCGGGGCGGCATCGTAAAGTCGCCTCATGCAGATCCGTGACACGGCCACAGCCAGCCCCGATAAGCCCGCCGTCATCATCCACCCGTCCGGCACGGTGGTGACGTTCGGAGAGATGGAAGCGCGGGCCAATCAGCTGGCGCATTACTTCCGCGATCACGGTCTTGTCGAGGGTGACGCGGTGGCCATCCTGATCGAGAACAACGAGCACATGCATGTGGTCATGTGGGCGGCCCGGCGCTCCGGTCTGTACTACGTGCCCATCAACACCCACCTGACCGCGGCCGAAGCCGCCTATATCGTCGACAACAGCGCGGCCAAGGCGATCGTCGGGTCGGCCGCCCTGACCCCGGTGCTGGCGGAACTGGCCGAGCACCTGCCCGGCGGCCTGCCTCCCGTGCTGCTGACCACCGGTGAGCTGGAGGGGTGGGCGAGGTACCCGGAGGCGGTTGCCCAGCTGCCCACCACCCCCATCGCCGACGAGTGGGACGGTGACCTGCTGCAGTACTCCTCGGGCACCACCGGCCGGCCCAAGGGCATCAAGCGGGCGCTACCGCACCTGCGGCCCTCGGAGACCCCCGGCATGATGGCCGCCCTGGTCTCCTTCTGGATGAACCCGGATGCGGTGTACCTCAGCCCGGCGCCGCTCTATCACACGGCGCCGTCGGTGTGGTCCATGCAGGCTCTTGCCGGCGGTATCACCACCGTGGTGTTGGAGAAGTTCGATGCCGAGGGCGCGCTCGCGGCGATCGAGAAGTACGGCGTGACGCACGGTCAGTTCGTCCCGGTGATGTTCACCCGCTTCCTCAAGCTGCCCGAGCAGGTGCGCAACTCCTACGACGTGTCGAGTCTGCAGCGGGTGATGCACGCGGCCGCCCCGTGCCCGGTCGAGATCAAGAAGCAGATGATCGACTGGTGGGGCCCGATCGTCGACGAGTACTACGCCTCGTCCGAGGCGATCGGTGCCACGCTGATCAGCGCCGAGGAGTGGCTGGCGCACCCCGGTTCGGTGGGTAAGGCGATGACCGGCATCGTGCACATCCTCGACGAGAACGGCAACGAGCTGCCCCCCGGCGAGCCCGGTGAGATCTTCTTCGAGGGTGGGCAGGACTTCGAGTACCTCAACGATGCCGAGAAGACCGCGTCGTCGCGGGATTCGCACGGCTGGAAGACGGTGGGAGACATCGGCTATGTCGACTCAGACGGCTACCTCTACCTCACCGACCGGCGCCATCACATGATCATCTCCGGCGGGGTGAACATCTATCCGCAGGAAGCCGAGAACATGCTCGTCACCCACCCGAAGGTGATGGACGCCGCGGTGTTCGGCATCCCCGACGACGAGATGGGCCAGTCCGTCAAGGCAGTGGTGCAGACCGTCGACCCGGCCGATGCCACCCCGGAATTCGCCGACGAGCTGTTGGCCTGGTTGCGAGATCAGCTGTCGCACTACAAGTGTCCGCGCTCGATCTCCTTCGAAGCGCAGCTGCCCCGCACCGACACCGGCAAGCTGTACAAGCAGGAGCTCATCGAGAGGTACTCGTGACCCTCAGCGCTGCCGGGCCGGCCTGACCACCATCTCGTTGACGTCGACATCGGCGGGTTCATCGATGGCGTAGCGCACCGCCCGGGCGATCGCGTCCGGCGCGATCGCCGCTGCGCGGTAGCTGCGCATCGCATCGGCCGCGGTCGGATCCGTGATGGTGTCGGCGAGTTCGGATTCGACGACACCGGGGGAGATGGTGGTGACGCGGATGGACGGATCCAACTCCAGGCGCAGGCCCTCGGTGATCGCCCATGCCGCATGCTTGGTGGCGCAGTACACCGCCGCCGTGGGGACGACCTCGTGCGCGCCGACGGAGGCAACGGTGACGAAATGTCCGCTGCCCGAGCGCTGGAAGTGCGGGAGGGTGGCCGCGATGCCGTGGAGAACACCGCGGATGTTGACGTCGATCATCGTGTCCCACTGGTCGACCAGCAACGCGTCCATCCGGGACAGTGGCATCACACCGGCGTTGTTGACCAGCACGTCCACTCGCCCGTACTCGGCGACCGCCGAGTCGACGAATCCCGTGAAGTCCGCGCGGTCGGTGACATCGAGCCTGCGGACAGCCAGGTTGTCGGTGGCCAGCGCCGCCAGTCGATCGGTGCGGCGGGCGCCGGCCACCACCTGGTGGCCCCCGGTGGCGAGCCGACGGGCGATGGCTTCGCCGATCCCGCTGGTGGCTCCGGTGACGAGGACGATCTTCTTGTCGGTCATGCTTCCAGCGTCGGCGTCCTCCGGTGACCCGTGCCAGGGTGCGTGACACCCAGTCACCCGCGATCGGACACGCTTACCCTGGCCGTATGTCGGAGCTCGGGGATTATCTGCGCAGCCGACGGGCGCTGCTCGGGCCCGCCGACGTCGGACTTGTCAGTGTGGGTCAACGGCGGGTGCCGGGCCTGCGGCGCGAAGAGGTTGCGCAGCTGGCCGGGGTGAGCGTCGACTACTACATCCGCCTCGAACAGGGCCGGGAACGATCACCGTCTGCGCAGGTGCTGGAGGCGCTGGCCACCGTGCTGCACCTCGAGGCAGACGGGCGCGCACACCTGTTCGGATTGGTGGGCCACGCGGCACCGGTGCCGGCTCCCACGACGCCCGACCGGGTGGATCCCGCGCTGCTGCAACTGATGGCGGCCTGGCCCGACAATCCGGCGCTGGTATACAACCGGGCCTACGACGTGTTGGCGGCCAATCCGATCGCCGAGGCGTTGTTCGGCGATTTCGGAGCGCACGGCAACCTGATGACGCTGGTGTTCACCGAGGCACGGGCCAGGCAGTTCTATGCGGACTGGCCGCGGATCGCCGCCAATTCGGTGGCCGGTTTCCGTCGCAACCACGGCGAGCAGCCCAACGATCCGCGTGTCGTCGCGGTGCTCACCGAGTTGCTGGCCACCAGCGCGGAGTTCGCCACCCTGTGGGACCGCCATGATGTGCGCGGAAAGACGCAGGACACCAAAACGTTTCGGCATCCGGAGGTGGGGACCGTGACCCTCGGACTGCAGACGTTCGCGGTGCGTTCGGCGCCCGGTCAGGAGTTGGTCGTGTACCAGGCCGCGCCCGGTTCGCCGAGTGCGGATGCGGTCAAGATGCTCGGCAGCCTCGCGGCGAGCCGCACAATCTGAACTATATGTGCGCACGTGCGCACATATAGTGCATACTGGGCCGGTGCCCGTCTTCGCTCGGTTGTTCACCGCCCAGGTGATCGCGCTGAGCGGGACCGGGCTGCTCACCGTCGCGCTTGGGCTGCTCGCCTACGACCTCGCCGGTGGGGCCGCCGGCGCCGTGCTCGGGACGGCACTTGCCATCAAGATGGTGGCCTATGTCTTTGTGGCACCGGTGATGTCGGCGGTCACCGACCGGCTGCATCCGCGGACCGTGCTGGTCGGCGCCGATGCGGTGCGCGCCGCGATCGCGGTGTCGCTTCCGTTGGTCGCACACACCTGGCAGATCTTTGCGCTGGTGTTCGTCCTGCAGGCCGCGTCGGCGACCTTCACCCCCGCATTCCAGGCGGTCACCCCGGCGGTCCTCGTCGATGAACGCGAATACACCCGCGGGCTGTCGCTGTCCCGGCTCGCCTATGACCTGGAGGCGATGCTCAGTCCGTTGCTTGCGGCCGCGTTGGTAACGGTGCTGTCCTACTCCGGTCTGTTCGTCGCGACCGCCGGGGGATTCCTGGCCTCCGCACTGCTGGTCGGACATACCGCTGTGCCGGCCGTGACGCGTCGCACCGAGCATGGGCGGCTACGTGACCGGATCGTCGCAGGCGGCCGGATCATGTTTTCCCGCAATGAACTTCGTGCATTACTGGCGATGAACCTCGCGGTCGCCGCGGCCACCGCCCTGGTGCTGGTGAACACCGTCGTCTACGTTCGCGGGCTGCAGGGCGGCGGTGACGCCGACGTCGCGTTGACCTTGGCCGTCTACGGCGCGGGCTCCATGGCAGTCGCCCTGTCGACGCCCCGCCTGCTGACCGTCATGGCAGACCGCACCCTGATGGCGATCGGTGCGGTTGGCACTGCTGCCGGTCTGGTCGTGACCGCCGTGGTGCTCAGCGTGACGATTCCCGGGCCGCCGGTGCTCATGGTGTTGTGGGCGACGCTGGGCGCGTGCACCGCCATGGTCACCACCCCGGCCGGTCGCCTGCTGGCGCGCACCGGGCCCGACCGCCCGACGGTCTTCACCGCGCAGTTCTCACTCTCGCACGCGGGGTTCCTGCTGACGTATCCGATCGCGGGCTGGGTGGGCGCCGGCGTGGATCACGGACTGGCCGCGGCGATGCTGGCTATCCTCGCAACAGGCGCGGCCGCATCGGCGGTCTGCATCACCGTCCGCGGGAGGGGGAGCTCGGCGATGGACACGACCCCGAGGGCTCCGATCGACGCACCCAGTCTGGTTCACGAGGGCGCCCCGGACCGTGATCGTCTCGACGCTGCCAGTGACACCTTCCGCATGCTGGCCGACCCGACCCGGCTGCACCTGCTCTGGATGCTGACCCAGGGCGAGGCCGATGTCAGCGCGCTGGCCGAGGCCACCGGTGGATCGCGCACCTCGATCAGCCAACACCTGGCCAAGCTGCGGTTCGCCCGACTGGTCGACACCCGCAAGGACGGCCGTCGCGTCTATTACCGATTACGCGACGGCCATCTGGGCCGGCTGGTGCGCGAGGGTCTCAACCATGCCGATCACCAGGTGACCGGAGAGCCGCCGCACGCCTGACGCTGACGCCACCATCGGCGTCCGTCGATCAGTCCGGCGGCTCGACCACCTGGTCGGGAACATCGGGGGTCGGGTCGCCACGTTCGGCCCGCTCGGCCGCCCGCTGTCCGGAGGATTCGCCCTCCGATTCGTTCTCGTCATCGACGTATACGCCCTTGCCACTCGGCATCGTGTTCCTCCCTTCTGGCCCAGCCCGGCTACCCCGAGTGCGGTCGAGCGAAACGGAACGCGAGTATCCGGACGGCGGGTAACGATCCGGTCACAGTGCAGATCACGATCATCTAAGGGTTTGCCGCATTGCATAAGAAACAGACCGCGATCCTGAACGGATCGAGCCGGACTGGGAGGCACATCACGTGCGATGGGTGTAACGCCGGTGCCCGCGGGGTAGTTCGGTGTAGATACCAGCCTGGGCCACCAACAGGGCACGCGTACCGTGGGTTTCGGGTCTGGGATGACATCCGGCGCGTCTAGGGTCATGCGCGCGAAAGTCCGATTCTCGAAGGACACGATCAACCATGAAGAACACCATCACGATCATTGGGCGGGCATCTGCGGGCGCGTTGCTGGGTGCCGCAGCGACGGCACTCATCGCGGCACCGGCCGCGTCGGCAGCGCCGAATTGCCACCCCGACGCGGTGGCCGGCACCGTCAGTTCGGTCACGGGTGCGGCGAGTGCCTATCTGAGCAGCCATCCTGGTGCCAACCAGGTGGTCCAGGCGGCGCGCACCCAACCGCGCGATGTCGCCGCGGCCAACATCCGGGCCTATTTCACCGCCAACTCGCAGGAGTACTACGAGCTGCGCGGCATCCTGGCGCCGATCGGCGATACCCAGCGGCAGTGCAACGTCTCGTTGCTCCCGGCCGACCTGGCGTCGGCCTACTCGGAGTTCATGGCCGGCTGACCGACAGCACCGAAATCGCCGTCCGTACGGTCCGTCCGTGCGGACGGCGAGTTCGTGAAGACATTCTGTAACCAATCCCGCTGGCTTCGATAGAAGTCCTGGGCAACAGTGGTTTTCGGTGCGACACCGTCGAAGCCGTGGAAAGCTCCGGCGACGGTGCGGACCTCGCAGGCGACCTCCGCGGCGCGCAGGCGTCGCGCATAGGCGAGATTCTCGTCGTGGAACAGGTCGAGCGTGCCCACCCCGATCCAGGCGGGCGGCAGGCCGCTGAGGTCTTCACTGCGCGCCGGCACGGCGGCCTCGCGATCGGCGGTGCCGAGATAGGCCGACCACCCGAGCCGGTTGCTCTCGTGGGTCCACAACCGATGGCCGGGATCGTCGAGGTGGACACCGACCGATCGGTCGTCCAGCATCGGGTACACGAGCAGTTGTCCGGCAGGGTGCACCTCGCCGCGGTCCCTGGCCAGCAGGGCCAGTGCGGCGGCCAACCCTCCACCGGCGCTCGCGCCTCCGATCGCGATGCGCCCGGCATCGACCCCGGGCAGACCTGCCAGCCAGGTCAATGCGGCGTAACAGTCCTCCAGCCCGGCCGGGTAGGGGTGCTGAGGCGCCAGTCGATAGTTCACCGACACGACCGTGGCGCCGAGGGCGTCGGCGAATCTGCGGCAGGAGGCATCGTCCTGCGCGGCACTGCCGATCACGTAGCCGCCGCCGTGGATCCACAACAGCGCAGGGGTGGGCGGGGTCGACTCTCGCGGTCGATACAGCCGCACCCTAACCCCTGAGCTCAGCGTCAATGGCAGCACACCGTCGGGCACCCGACGTTCCATCAACATGCTCATTCGCTGCAGCAGAACAAGATTCGCCGTGGTGACGAGTTTGCGCGGAATGAACCGGGCGATACGGGCGAGATCGGGGTGGAAGGCGGTCCCGGTGGTGGTCACCTCAGCAGTATGGCCGACCCGCCGGATCGGAAAGGTTCACTTGAGCAGTGGATCTCGCGGCAGGCCCAGTATGCGTTCGGCAATGGTGTTGCGGGTGATCTCCGAGGTGCCGCCGGCGATGGTCATGGCGCGGTTTCCCAGGTAGGCGTTGGTCAACCGCTCGTTGCCGCCGGTCACGGCCGACACTCCGGCCAGCGCCATGCCCAGTTCGGTCAGTCGCTGGGACTGCTCGGCCACCAACAGTTTGGTGACATTGCCTTCCGGCCCCGGTTCGGCGCCGGCGATGGCGCGACTGACCCGCCGCATGTTGAGCATCGGCAGGGTCAAGGTCTCGGCGATGATCTCCCCGGCGTCGTGCAGGTGGCACACGGCGGTCTCGGTGGGAACGCTGTCGAGCAGCTCGACCAGGTCGGAGATGGTGAATCCGGTCGGAGCGCCCGAGCCTCCGCCGATCGAGACCCGCTCATTGCCCAAGGTGGCGCGGGCGACCAGCCAGCCCTTGTTGACCTCGCCGACCACATCGCTATCCGGCACGAACACGTCATCGAGGAACACCTCGTTGAAGTGAGAGTCGCCGGTCAGACCGCGCAGCGGATTGACCTGCACGCCCGGCGACGCCATATCGATCGCCATCATGGTCACCCCGGCGTGCTTGGGTGCGTCAGGGTCGGTCCGCACCGTCGCAAGTCCCCACTGACAGTGTTGGGCAAGGCTTGTCCACACCTTCTGCCCGGTGACCCGCCAACCTCCGTCGACCTTCTTGGCCGACGTGCGCACCGCGGCGGCGTCCGAACCCGCGCCGGGTTCGGAGAACAGCTGACACCACAGCACTTCCCCGCGGAGCACCGGCTCGACCCAGCGGGCGCGTTGGTCATCGGTACCGGCCTGGGCGATGGTCAGCGTCACCCACCCGGTGATCCCCAGGTCCGGCAGTTCTATATCGCGGAACTCCTGCTCGATCGCCAGCTGTTCGAGCACATCGGCGGCTCGGCCCCAGGGTCGTGGCCAGTGTGGCACCAGGTATCCCGAATCGACGAGGAACGGGCGCCGCTGGTCCTCTGGTAGCGAGCGAACATGCGCGGCAGCATGGGCTGCCGCGGCGCGATGCTGTTCGGCGGCCGCGGGAACGGACACCGATACCGCGTCGGTCAGGCCGGTACGTGTCGCGTCGACGAGCTCGGCCAGCGGATCGTTGCCGTCGGCAAGCAGCGCCGACATCGCCCTGGCGCGCCGCAGGTACAGGTGCGCGTCGTGTTCCCAGGTGAACCCGATGCCGCCGTGGATCTGAATGTTGTTGTGCGCATTGAATACCTGGGCGCGGATGGCGTGGACCGCGGCGACGGCGGCGGGCAGCGCGGCCTCGTCTGGATCATCGCAGCGGGCGGCGGTCCAGGTGGCGGCGGTGGTCTGCTCGGCGGCGACGAGCATGTCGGCGGCATGATGTTTGACGGCCTGGAACGTGCCGATGGTGCGGCCGAACTGTTCGCGCACCTTCGCGTATTCCACCGCCATGCGCAGGGTCGCCCAGCTGACACCGACGGCCTCGGCGGCTGCCAGGATCCGCAGCACCGTCCTGGCGCGCCGGGACGCCCCGCGCAACACATGGTCGGCAGGGATGCTCGCACCGCGCATGGCCACCGCGCCGATGGAGCGGGTCGGATCCAGGGTCGGCAGCGGCGTGACCGTGACTCCGTCGGCACGTGCGTCCACCACCAACAGGTCCTCACCTGCGGAGAGCACCAGCACATCGGCATCCGGGGCGCCCAGGACCGCGGGCCACTCGGCGGTGGCGGTCATGTCGGACTGCATGTTGAGCCGGATGTTCAAGCCGAGGGCGGCCACAGTGCTCCCATCGGCCAGCCCGGGAAGCAGGCGCGCGCGGACCGAATCCGGCGCGCAGCGGTCGATCACGGTCGCCGCGGCAACCGTGGGCAGGAACGGGCCCGGCATGAGCTCCCCGCCGGTGACCTCGACGACCACCGCCAACTCGGCGAGCCCGTACCCGGAACCGCCGAACTCCTCGCCGACGGCCAAACCGTTCCAGCCGAGTTCGGCGCCAGCGCGCCACAGTTCAGCGGGGAAGCTCCCGGGATCGGCGAGCGCGGCGCGTGCGCTCGCGCGGCTGTCGACCCTGCGCAGCTGACCGACGGCCGCGGCCGCCAGATCGTGGTGTTCTTCGGTGATGGCCAGCGCCGACGTGCTCATGACTCTGTGAAGTTACCGGTGCAGCTGAGGCGCCTGAGAGTGATACAGGTCACATTATTGGCACAGGTAGACAGATCGCCCGAAATGTCTGCTTAAGACCGACCCTTCGCGGGTACGCTCGCGCCATGACGGCTCAACCGGCGGAAAATGGCCCCGGACCTTCTGTTATGCGCCGCGCCCGGTGGTTGATGAACGCCAACCACGCCGACCGCATGCTCGCGCTCTCGGTCGCATCGGCCTCCTTGCCCGTCGTCGGCAAGCAGCTCGAACCCCTCGGGGGCCTGGCGGCAATGGGTGTGTGGGGCTTTCGGCAGTTCCCCGAGCTGTTGGCGGCCTCGGCCAAGTCGTGGTTCAGTCCCGGCAATGCCCCCGTCCGCAGGGCCGAGCGCGAACAGACGGTCGACGTGGCCAAGGAGGGTCTCCGCGGTGTCGTCAACCCGGCGGACCTCGCGGGGCAGTGGCCCGCTCCGGAATCGGTGCCGCCGTTGTGGAACACCATGACCTATCGGCGCGACGTCTTCCGCACCTCGGTGCGCTACGGCGACCACCCGCTGCAGCTGCTCGACGTCTGGCGTCCCGCAGAACTCCCACGCGAGCCCGCCCCGGTGCTGCTGTTCATTCCCGGCGGCGCCTGGGTGCACGGCAGCCGAGTCCTGCAGGGCTACGCGATGATGTCCCATCTGGCCCAACAGGGCTGGGTATGCCTGTCCATCGACTACCGGGTGGCGCCGCATCACCGTTGGCCGCGCCACCTGACCGATGTCAAGGCTGCGATCGCGTGGGCGCGGGCCAATGTCGACAAGTTCGGTGGGGACCGCAATTTCGTCGCGCTGGCCGGTTGTTCGGCCGGCGGCCATCTGGCAGCACTGGCCGGGCTCACTCCCAACGACCCGGCCATGCAGTCCGAACTGGATGACGAGGCCGACACCTCGGTCGACGCCGTTGTCGGAATCTATGGGCGCTACGACTGGGAGGACCGTTCCACCGAGGAGCGTGACCGCTTCGTGGACTTCCTCGAGCGCGTCGTCGTCGGTCGGAAGATCTCGCGTCACCCGGACCTCTTCCGTGCTGCCTCGCCGATCGCCCGGGTACACCGCGATGCGCCGCCGTTCTTGGTGATCCACGGTTCCGCGGACACGGTGATCCCGGTGGCGCAGGCGCGAAGTTTCGTCGACCGGTTGAAGGCGACCTCCGATGCGCCGGTCAGTTACGTCGAGTTTCCCGGAGCCGGACACGGTTTCGACATGACCGACGGGGCCCGCACCGGCGCGATGGCCAAGGCCATCGGACTGTTCCTCGATCAGATCCACCGAAACTCGACGGCACGCCAGGCCAAGGCGGTTATATAGACTCCTCCACCCAGGGAGGGATTTAGCCGTGAAGAGGCTCAGCGGTTGGGATGCATTCCTGCTGTATTCGGAAGCGCCCAACGTGCACATGCACACCTTGAAAGTCGCCGTCATCGACCTGCACGGACTCGGCGACCGCACATTCGGTGTCGAAGATTTCCGGAATGTGTTGCACGGCAGGCTCTACAAGCTGGAACCGTTCCGATACCAGCTGGTGGACATCCCGTTCAAGTTCCACCACCCCATGTGGCGGGAGAACTGTGACGTCGACCTGGAGTACCACATCCGGCCGTGGCGGGTCGCCGCACCGGGCGGGCGCCGCGAACTCGACGAGGCCATCGGCGAGATCGCCAGCACCCCGCTCGACCGGTCCCGCCCGCTCTGGGAGATGTACTTCATCGAGGGTCTTGCCGACGACCGGATAGCGGTGGTCGGCAAGATCCATCATGCGCTGGCCGACGGTGTGGCATCGGCCAATCTGCTTGCCCGCGGAATGGATCTCCAGGACGGACCGCAGCGCGACCGCGACTCCTACGCCACCGATCCGGCGCCGTCGACGGGTGAACTCGTCAGATCGGCGTTCCTGGACCACATGCGCCATATCGCCCGGGTGCCGGGTCTGGTGAAGTACACGGCCGAGGGGATCGGTCGCGTTCGGCGCAGCAGCCGCAAACTCGGCCCGGAACTCACCCGCCCGTTCACCCCGCCGCCGAGCTTCATGAACCATGTGCTGACCCCCGAGCGCCGGTTCGCCACGGCCAGCCTGTCCCTTGCCGACGTCAAATCGACCGGAAAACATCTGGGCGCCACCATCAATGACATGGTCCTGGCGTTGGCATCGGGCGCATTGCGCAAACTGCAACTGCAGTACGACGGTAAGGCCGACCACCCCTTGCTCGCGTCGGTGCCGATGAGCTTCGACTTCTCCCCGGACCGCATCTCCGGTAACCGGTTCACCGGAGTGCTGATGGCGCTGCCCGTGGACCTCGATAACCCGCTGGACCGGGTGCGTCGCGCCAGCGAGACGGCCTCGCTGGCCAAGGAGAGCAATCAGCTGATCGGCCCGGAGTTGGTGGCCCGCTGGGCTTCCTATATGCCCCCGGCCGGGGTGGAGGCACTGTTTCGCCGGTTGTCCAACGTCGACGGCCAGAACAAAATCCTGAATCTGAACATCTCGAACGTCCCGGGCCCCCGCCAGCTCGGACGAGTCGGTGGCGCGACGGTCTCGGAGATCTATTCGGTGGGTCCGCTCACCGCGGCCAGCGGCCTGAACATCACGGTCTGGAGCTATGTCGACCAGCTGAACATCTCGGTGCTGTCCGATACCGCGACCGTTCGGGACCCACACGAGGTCACCGATGCGATGGTGCAGGAGCTGCGGGACATCCGGATCGCGGCCGGTCTCTCCGGAGAGATCACCGTCGACTCGTGAGATCGGTTCTTCGCGATACTGCTGACACCCCGGTGATGGGTCACAATGACCACATGCGATGGCTGAGGGGACCGGCGCGGATGGCCCTTGCTCGGATTGCCCTGGCGCTGATGGGCGTGTCGGTGGTCCTGGCAGGCTGCTCGTACGGGCCCTCGACGAGGCCGGCGAAACCGTCGGATGGTGCGGTGGTCCAGCCGAGCGCAACGGATGGCGCCGGCGCGGTGTCGATCCTGCCCGGCACGGCCGTGCTCGGCCAGCCACTGACCGCCAAAGGTGCCACGATCACACCGCGCGCGGACAATCTGACGGTGGTCCGGACCGCAGGGGAAGAGGTCGAGCTCGGTATCGATGTGTCGTTCACCGGCGTCACGACCCCGATCGACGCCACCGGTGCCGACGGCGGATTCCGCCTGCACCTCAGTGGCGGGGAGCAGGTCGCGACATCGCGCCCGCTGGAGAGCAAGACGGTGCCGTTGGCGTCTCGGGTACGCGCCGACACCGACGGCTGGGTGTTCTTCCTCCTCAAACCCGGAATGCGGCCGACACAGCTGCAATTGACCGCCGCCGCGGCGGGCTTCGGCATGCCGCCGGCACCGATCGCGGTGTGGGCGATGCCTGCCACCCTGCCTCCGCCGTCGTCCGCGATGTCCCCACCTGCGGAGCCACCACCCGACCCCGGCGCGCCGCCGGCGCCGGTGCAGCCCGGTGACGACGGGGTGCCGCCGGTCCCACCCGCGCCGCGTGGGCCTGCGCTTCCCCCGCCACCGCAGCTGCCGCCGCCACCGCAGCTGCCGCCGCCGCCCAGGCTGCCGCCGCCACCGGCGCTGCCCGCCCCGCAATTACCGCCGCTGCCTGCTGGTGTCTGCGGTAACACGCCGTTGTGCTGAGCGGTTGATCGCCGAGAATTTCAGCCGCGCAACCAGTTCAGGAAGCGCTCCACCGCTGCGGCGGTGTTGTGCCCGTGTGCCGACCCGAAGAAGTCGAAAGCGTGCTGGGCGTGCGGGATCTCGGCGTAGATGACCGGGGCCTTCGACACTGCCCGCAGCGCGGCGACGAAATCGCGGCCCTCCTGCACCGGGATGACCGAATCGTCTGCCCCGTGCAGCACGAAGAACGGCGGCGCGTCCGCGTGCACCAGACTGATCGGGGAGGCGTCGAGGTACACCTGCCGGTTCGTGGCGAACGGTAGTTTGACGATGAACTTCTGCAGGATCGCCACGAATTCGGCTCGGCCGGAACCCGTGTCGGTGAACCAGTCGTAACGTCCGTAGATCGGAACCGCGGCCGCCACCGACGTGTCGACATGCTCGAACCCGGGCTGCCATTTCGGATCGTTGGGTGTCAGCGCCGCCAGCGCGGTCAGGTGTCCGCCGGCCGAGCCGCCGGTGATGTACACCGATTCGGGATCACCGCCGTACTCGGCGATGTTCTCCCTGACCCAGGCGATGGCACGCTTGACGTCGACGATGTGATCCGGCCAGGTGTGCTTAGGGCTGATCCGGTAGCCGATGGACACACAGATCCAGCCGTGTTCGGCGAGCCTGCTGAGCATCGGGTAGGCCTGCGGCCTGCGCATCCCGATCATCCATGCCCCACCCGGAACCTGCAGCAGCACAGGCGCTTTGCCGTCGCGTGGCAGGTCAGGACGCATCCAGACATCGGCGAGGTTGGGACCGTGGGGGCCGTACCGCGCCGTCTCGTGCACGTAGCGGCGGCGCGTCCATCCGGTGCCGAAGACCCCGCGGGGTTTGCGTTCGGGTTCCTCGGCCTCCGGATAGTCCGGACCCAGCGCCGCGCGAAGCGGGTCTTCAAAGTACTTCTTGGATGTGTCCTCGCGGCGTTGCACCATGACGAGCAGGCCCCAGGTGAGTGCCTTGAGCGCCAGCGAGACACGACCGTTGCGGGTTCGATAGTGGCCGAGCAATGTTCGGCGCAGCACATCGAGCAGCGAGCCGGTCAGGAACAGCGGCGCGTTCTCCGACGTCGGCCAGCCGAAGGCGAATGTCGGCAAGGTGCTGTAGCCCTTACGCCCGAGTGGGCGTACAGCATTGGCGGCATTGACCAACTCGGCCAGCGCGCCCAGCGCAGGACGGGGTTTACGCACGGTCATGCGGTCCTACTACCCACCGAGGCGGTCTTGCAAAGCACGACGGTCGATCTTTCCGGTGCTGTTGCGCGGCAGCTCATCGAGGATCGTGATGTCGCGAGGGACCTTGTAATTGGCCAGGTTCTCCCGCACGTGCGCCTTGAGCGCGTCGACGGTGACCGCGCCCTGCAGCACCACGAATGCCGACAGGCGCTGACCGAACTGTTCGTCGTCGACCCCCAACACAGCGGCCTCGGCGACATCGTCGTGGGTGACCAGCGTCTTCTCCACCTCGATGGGATAGACATTCTCACCGCCGGAAACGATCATCTCGTCATCTCGGCCGACGACGAACAGCCGGCCGGCCGCATCCAGATAACCGACGTCCCCGGAATTCATGAAACCATCGTGGAAGTCTTTGTTCTTACCGTTGGTGTAGCCGTCGAACTGAGTGGAGTTTCGGACGTAGATGGTTCCCACTTCGCCGGCCGGCAGCGGGTTCAGATCGGGATCCAGAATGCGAATCTCGGTGCCCTCGGCCGGTTTTCCGGCGGTGTCCGGTGCCGCGCGCAGATCGGCCGGGGTCGCCGTGGCGATCATGCCTGCCTCGGTGGCGTTGTAGTTGTTGTAGATCACGTCACCGAACTGGTCCATGAATTTGATGACCACATCGGGCCGCATCCGGGATCCGGACGCGGCCGCGAACCGCAGGGTGCGTCCGCTGTAGCGATTGCGGACCTCGTCGGGCAGTTCCACGATCCGGTCGAACATCACGGGTACCACGCACAGGCCGGTGGCGCGGTGGGTGTCGACGAGCGCCAGGGTCGCCTCCGGATCGAACTTTCGCCTGGTGATGATCGTGCACGCCATCGATGCGGCGAAGGCCAGCTGGGAGAAACCCCAGGCGTGGAACATCGGAGCGACCACGACCACGGGCTCCTCGGCCCGCCACGGCGTGCGGTCGAGGATCGCCTTGAGCACCTCCGGACCACCGCCGGAATGCCTTGCCCCCTTGGGGGTTCCGGTGGTTCCCGAGGTCAACAGGATGACCTTGGACTTCTCCTTGGCGCGCTGCGGCTCCCGACCGGCGTACTCGGTGATCAACTTCTCGACGGTGAACAACGCCGTCGCACTGTCGGCCCAGGCGACCACACGCGTGGTCTGCGGGGAATCTTCCAGCGCCCGTTCGACCGTCGAACTGAACTCCTCGTCGTAGATGACCGCACTGGGCCGGTCCGCGGTCTCGCGTTGCCAGACCTCGGCCAGAGCGGGGCCGGCGAATGCGGTGTTGAGCAACAGCACGTCGGCGCCGAGCCGGTTGGCCGCGATCAAGGATTCGACGAAGCCCCGGTGATTGCGCGCCATGATGCCGATCACCTGCGGCTCACCCGACGGCAGGTCCTGCAGCCCCGCCGCGAGCGCATCGGAACGCTGGTCGATCTCCCGCCAGGTCAGCGCGCCGAGTTCGTCGATCAACCCGACCCGGTCGCCGCAGCGTTGCGCCGCGCTCGCGAAACCCGATGTGATTCCCATGTTCTCGCGTGCCATGGCCGCCGCGATACGCAGGTACTTGTCGGGGCGCAGGGGAGCGATGACACCGGCCCGGACCATGGTGTCGACCAGACCGACCGTCGCGGTGACCCGGTCGACGACGGGGCGGGCGAGGCGTCCGGGGATATCCTGCAGGCCCATCAGCCGATCACCGGAAGCCGTCGCTCGGCGGCCAACTCGTCCAGAGCGCCCTGCATGACACGGCGCACGTGGGCGTCGACCTCGTCGATATCGGGGTTCTCCCCGAACTGTTCCTCGATGTGGACCGGCGGCAACACCTGCATCGTGATCTTGGCGGGCAACGGGACGTTCAACGGAACCACCGCGGACAGGCCGAACGGGAACCCGAAGGACACCGGGACGATCTTGGTACGCGCCAGTCGGGCGATCGGTCCGAGCCGCTTGGCCAGCCAGGTGCCCCGCGAGAGGTAGAGCTGGGTCTCTTGTCCACCGATGCCGACCATCGGCACGATCGGCACCCCGGCGTTGATGGCGGCGCGGACGTACCCCTGGCGGCCGTCGAAGTCGATCTTGTTGGCCTCCAGGGTGGGGCGGTAGACATCGAAGTCACCGCCGGGGAAGACCACCACCACACCGCCCGAGCGCAGCGCCTCGTCGGCATTCTCGTGGCTGGCCAATATGAAACCGGTCTTCTTGAAGAAGTCGCCGGTCGGCCCGATCATCAGCATGGCGTGGCTCAGCGTGTAGACCGGCCTGCCGTACCCGTGACGGTCGTAGAAGTCGGCGGCGAAGATCGGTACGTCCATCGGGAACAGCCCGCCGGAGTGGTTGCACACCACCAGCGCACCCCCCTCGGGGAAGTTCTCCAGTCCGCGGACCTCGGAGCGGTGATAGGCCTTCAGGAACGGCCGCAACAGCCCCATCACCCGCTCGGTGAGTCCGGGGTCGAACTTGGTGATCTCGGTCGGTTCGATATCGGTCGAGCCCATGGCCATGCCTCCGGCGGTCGAAATAGAACGTGTTCTAATTTTGCACGTAATCTCGTCCGGGGTCAAAGGCATGATGGAGCCATGACCGTCGATGTGGCCGCCTACTTCGCCCGGGTCGGGTACTCCGGCGATGGCGCGCCCACCCTGGATACGCTGCAGGTTCTGCACGCCGCACACAACCGGAGCATCCCGTTCGAGAACCTCGATCCGGTGCTGGGCACACCCGTGGTGGACCTCGGTGCCGACGCGTTGTTCGCCAAACTGGTCGACCGCCGCCGCGGCGGATACTGCTACGAGCAGAACGGACTGTTCGGCTACGTCCTCGAGGCGCTCGGGTTCGGGGTGGCGCGGCTGACCGGCCGCGTGGTGTGGATGCAGGAACCGGGCGCTGCGCTGCCTGCCGAAACGCACAACGTGCTCGCCGTGAGCGTCCCCGGGCGTGACGGTCGCTACCTGTGTGACGTGGGGTTCGGCGGCCAGACGCTGTCGTCACCGATCCGGTTGGAGGCCGGACCCGTGCAACAGACCCGGCATGAGCCCTACCGCCTGGTCGCCACCAGTCCTGATGCCTTGCGGCTGGAGGCCTTGGTGCGCGAGAAGTGGCAGGCCCTGTACGTCTTCACCACCGAGCCGCGACCGCGCATCGATCTGGAGGTCGGCAGCTGGTACGTCTCGACCTACCCGAAGTCGGTGTTCGTCGCCGGGTTGTCGGCAGCTCTGGTGACCGACGACGCGCGCTGGAACCTACGCGGCAGACAGCTCGCCGTGCACGGCAAGGGCGGCACCGAACGCATCGACCTCGCCGGGGCCGACGAGGTCGTCGATCAGCTGGTGCACCGGTTCGGGCTGGATCTCACCGGCCTCGGCGATGTGGCGGCCGGCATCAGTCGCGTGCTGGGGAACTGACGAACACATCCCATGGGTCGGCGGCATCCAGCGCCCAGCGGCCCAGCCGGCGTGCATGGGACGCGGTGCTGCCGAACTCATCGGCCCAGCTACGCGCCCGCATGGTGACCGACCACAGCGGATGCTCGATGGTGACCCCGATGGCGCCGTGCAGCTGGTGTGCGATCGTCGTCACCGGTGTGGTGGCGCGGCCGACGGCCACCTTCGCCACCGTCACCGCGTAGTCGGCGCGGGGATCGGCGAAACCGTACTCGGTGACCGCGGCGGTCGCCAGATCTGTTGCCGCCCTGGCCTGTTCGATTTCACCGGCCATCGATGCCAGCGAATGTTGGACGGCTTGGAACTTGCTCAACGCCCGGCCGAACTGCACCCGGTCGGAGGTGTGTGCCACCGTCAGCCCCAACGCCGCGTCCAGTGCCCCGACGATCTGCACACAGCGGGCCCACGCGCCGCGGCGCATCAACTCTTCGAGCGCCGAGGCATCGAGGCGGGTCTGCCCAGGGGCCGCGTAGCGCAGCGTGCCGCGTGGTTCACCGCCCAGGTTGTGCCCGGTGGTGAGTTCGGGATCGTCGATCCACCCGATGTGCAGCCCGTCGTCGGTGCGTGCGGCGAGCAGGATCGCCGCATCCTCGGGCCACGGCACATCGCGTGCGACGCCGTCGGTGCCGATGGCGATCGTCAGGGGCCCATCCGGCGCATCGAGTCCCGCCTGCCCGGCCAGCCAACCCGCCAGCAGATCGGTCTCGGCGACCGGCACGGCCGCGGCATGGCGGGCCAGTCCGGCCAGCACCACCGCGGCCTCGGCGGGTCCGGCGTCCTGTTCGGTGGTCAGCCGGGCCAGCCCGGTCTCTTCCATATCCCGCCACAGATCGGCGTCGAAGGTCTCCGGTAACCGGCGGTTGCCGAACCGGGCCTGTGCCGCCTTGGTGCCGATATCGTCGACCAGTTGCGTGAGCTCATCCACTAGCGAACCCCCAGTCCCCGGGCGATGACTCCGCGCAGCACCTCGTTGGTGCCGCCGCGCAGGGTGAACATGGGCGAATGTTGCCGGGCCGTGGCCAGCACCGCGCGTAGCCGCTCGGCCGCCGCGTCGTCGCTGACGTAGTCGATCAACTCGGCGCACAGCTCCACCGACTGCTGCTCGAAACGGGTACCCAGATCCTTGACCAGTGCCGCCCGCGTTGCCGCATCCTCACCGGCGGACAGCGCTCGGGCCACCGAGACCGACAATTGGCGCAGCGCCATCGCGCGGCCGAGCAGGTCGCCGACCTCGGCGGCGGTGCGATCGTCGACGGTCTGTTGGCCGAGCGACCGGATGACGTCGATGACGAGCGTCGCGGTGGACAGGATGCGTTCCGGTCCGCTGCGCTCGAAGCCCAGTTCGGCGGTCACCTGGTGCCATCCGTCGCCGATCTCGCCGAGCACGTCGGCATCGGCGACGCGCACCTCGTCGAAGGTGACCTCGTTGAAGTGATGGTGCCCGTCGAGGGTGATGATCGGGCTGATGGTCACACCGGGGGAGTCCAGCGCGACGATGAACTGGCTGAACCCGGCGTGCCGGTGGTCGGGATCCAGCGCGCTGGTGCGGGCCAGCACGATCGCGAAATGTGCGCGGTGCCCGCCGCTGGTCCACACCTTGGTGCCGTTGATGGCCCACCCGCCATCGACCCGGGTCGCCTTGGTGGCGGTCGCGGCCAGATCGGACCCCGCACCGTGTTCACTCATCCCGATCGCCGAGTACAACGTGCCCGCGGCGATTCCGGGTAGCAGGCGACGGCGCTGCTCCTCGGTGCCGTAGGTCAGCAGTGACGGCGCCACTTGCCGGTCGGCGAACCAGTGCGCGGCCACCGGGGCGCCGGCGCCGAGCAGTTCCTCGGTCACCACGTACCGGTGCAGGAAGCCCAGACCGTGCCCGCCGTACTCGGTCGGGATCGTCAACCCGACGAAGCCCGCGTCGGCCAGCCGCTCACTGAACGCGGCATCCCAACTCGTCAGCCAGGAGTCGATCTCGGGTTGCCAGCCGAACGTGTCTCTGTCGGCCACCAGGAACTGCCGGACCGTGGACCTCAACTCGGCCAGGTCCCCGTCGTTGGCGCACAGCGCATCGAATTCACTCACCGATCGCCAAGTCTAGAACCAGCAGGAAATGTCATGGTCGCCGCGGCCGCCCTGGCAATACGCTCCGAGACGTGAATGCCCCTCGGCGTGACCGGTTGCGCGAGCTGCTCGACGCGGTCATCGATGCGCAGAACACCGATGTTGCCGGCATGGCGCGCAGCAGTTTCGCCTCGGAGTTCCATTTCTCCCGCGAGGTCAGCCGGTTCACCGGTGAGCCACCTGCGGCGTTGCGCCGCCGGGTGATGCTCGAACGTGCGGCCTGGCGGTTACAGCGCGGCGCCGGTGTGGCGGCGGTCGCGGTGGCGGAGGGCTGGTCCTCACCGGAAGTGTTCTCCCGGGCCTTCCGGCGTGCGTTCGGGGTGCCGCCCTCGCAGGCCGACGCCGTCGGGTTCCGGTTGCCGGCACCCAACGGGGTGCACTTCCACCCGCCGGAGTCGCTGTGGCTGGACTCGCCCGGCGATTCCGTCGCGCCCGATATCTCGTTGCTGATGATCGCCCACGATATCGCCGATACGAGCGAACTCATCGGTATCGCCGCCGGTCTCGCCGAAGAGCAATGGAGACAGCAGATTTCCCCCGGACAGGTGGTGCTGGACTGGGACGGGCCGGAACCGAGCGTGGGTGCGGTGCTCGATGCGCTGGTGTGGAGCAAGGAGGTCTGGCTGGCCAGCATCGAGGGACGCGATCTGCCTACCCGCGCGGGGCAGCGCAGCGCACGTGCGCTGGCCGCCGATCACGACGATATCGCCGCCCGCTGGACGGCGATGGTGCGCGAGTATGGGGAGCAAGGCAGGTTGGGCGACACCGTCATCGACGCGTTGTGTGATCCGCCCGAGTCGTTCCAGCTGTACGGCATCATCGCCCACGTCCTGACCTACTCCGCGCATCGCCGGGAACTGGTGCGCACCATGCTTTCCCGCCTCGGTGTCCAGGTGCATCGCGGTGACCCACTGGAATGGATGAGAGGTAACTGAGATGGCTTGCGTGTATTTCACGGCGTCCAGCCTCGACGGGTTCGTCGTCGACGAGCGCGACAGCCTCGACTGGCTGGTGACCCGCGATTTCGATGCAAAGGGCCCGTTCGGTTATGACACGTTCGCCGAGGGTGTCGGCGCGCTCGCGATGGGCTCGAGCACCTATGAATGGATCGTCGAGAATCACCCGGGCGACTGGCCGTATCGGCAGCCCAGTTGGGTGCTGACCAGCCGGGAAGGCGTCGTTGCGCCAGGACGCCCGGTGCGTACGTTCGACGGCGATGTGGCGCAGCTGTATTCGGTGCTGACCGAGGCGGCCGCCGACAAGGATGTCTGGGTGATGGGCGGCGGCAGGACCGCCGCGCAGTTCGTGGCGGCGGGGCTGGTCGACGAATTGGTGGTCACCTACGCGCCGTGCAGTCTCGGTACCGGTGCGCACCTGTTACCGGTGCGTTCGGAGTGGGAACTGGCCGAGGTCGACCGCAACGGTGAGTTCGTCTGCGCGCGCTGGCTCAGGCGGCCCGATCCGTCCGCGGTGGCCGGCTGAGCGGGTTGCGGCGGCGCATCGTGGGCCGCGGAACGCCGAGCTTCCCGGTGAATCGACGGCCTGCCACGTTGAGCTCGATCAGCAACATCGGTGCGCCTCCTTTCTGTCTGGTTCAGCTTAGGCAAAGTAACGCCGGCGCACGTCGTGGCTATTTCGCGTATCGGCAGGTGATCGGTGAACAACTGATGAACATCCGGTCACCGTCGAACCTGACCGTTGGGCGGGACTGCGCGCCGCCGCCGGTTTATCCTCACCGGATGGGGCACTACCTTTCCAACGTTCGCGACGTCGAGTTCAACCTCTTCGAGGCGCTCAATCTCGACAAGGTGCTGGCGACCGGCGAGTTCGGCGACCTCGACGGTGCATCCGTGCGGGAGATGCTGGCCGAGGCCGCACGGCTGTGTGAGGGCCCGATGGCCGAGGCATTCGCCGAAACTGACCGTCAGCCACCGACTTTCGATCCCAAGACGCACACCGTGAGTTATCCGGAACCGTTCAAGGCTGCTCTGCAGGCCTGGCAGGACGGTGAGTGGTTCCGGGTTGGGCTCCACGAGGCCGTCGGCGGGATGCCCGCGCCGGCGGCCCTGACCTGGGCCATCGCCGAGTTCGCGCTCGGCGCCCAGCCCGCGGCCTACATCTGCCATTCCGGGCCGGTGCTGTCGGACATCGTCTACAGCCTGGGTAACGAGCAGCAGAAGCACTGGGCGACGCTGATGGCCGAGCGCAACTGGGGCGGCACCATGGTGTTGACCGAACCGGATGCCGGTTCCGATGTCGGCGCCGGCCGCACCAAGGCGACCCAGCAGCCCGATGGCAGTTGGCATCTGGACGGCGTCAAGCGGTTCATCACCAACGGCGACACCGGCGACATCTACGAGAACATCGTGCACGCGGTGCTGGCGCGGCCCGCGGGTGCAGGTCCTGGCACCAAGGGCCTTTCGCTGTTCTTCGTCCCGAAGTTCCTCTTCGATCCGCAGACCGGTGAGATCGGGGAGCGCAACGGGGTGTACGTGACCGGACTGGAACACAAGATGGGTCTCAAGGCCTCGGCGACCTGCGAGCTGACCTTCGGCCAGCACGGCCGTCCGGCCGTCGGATGGTTGGTCGGCGACGAGCACAGCGGAATCGCGCAGATGTTCAAGATCATCGAGTATGCGCGGATGATGGTCGGCACCAAGGCGATCGCGACCCTGTCGACCGGTTATCTGAATGCCCTGGAGTACGCCAAGACTCGTGTGCAGGGTGCCGATCTGACGCAGATGACCGACAAGACCGCACCGCGGGTGACGATCCTGCACCACCCCGACGTACGGCGATCTCTGTTGACGCAGAAGGCCTATGCCGAGGGTCTGCGTGCGCTGTATCTCTACACCGCGGCGCACCACGACCCCGTGGTTGCCGAGATCGTCTCCGGCGCCGATCCCGACATGGCGGCTCGGATCAACGATCTGCTGCTACCGATCGTCAAGGGTTTCGGTTCGGAGACGGCCTACCGCTACCTGACCGATTCGTTGCAGACCTTCGGCGGATCGGGCTATCTGCAGGACTATCCGATCGAGCAGTACATCCGCGACGCCAAGATCGACTCGCTGTACGAGGGCACCACAGCGATCCAGGCGCAGGACTTCTTCTTCCGCAAGATCGCCCGCGATCAGGGTGCGGCGCTGACCCATCTGCTGGGGCAGGTGCAGTCCTTCCTGGATCGCGAGGATGCCCGCCCGGAACTGGCCGAGGGGCGCGCGGCGCTGGCGGCGGCGGTCGGCCACGCGCAGGCCATGGTGGGCGCGCTCATCGGGTATCTTGTTGCCTCCCAACAGGAGCCGCGTGAGCTTTACCGCGTGGGCTTGGGTTCGGTGCCGTTCCTGATGGCCATCGGTGACCTGCTGATCGGCTGGTTGCTGTTGGAGCACGCCGAAATCGCAGCCACCGCACTGGAGTCGGCGTCGGATAAGGACCGGGCGTTCTACCAGGGCAAGATCGGGGCCGCCGAGTTCTTCGCCAGACACGTTCTGCCGCGACTGAGTTCGGATCGCGCCGTCATCGAGTCGGTGCGACTGGACACCATGGAGTTGCCCGAAGAGGCGTTCTAACCTGTTTTACCGAGGGTTATCTGGGCCCGGCTGCCCTGTCTCACCTCGCGAGCAGACACTTCTACCCCCAAAAGCTTGGGGAATTGGGGGTAGAAGCGTCTGCTCGCGAAAGGAAATGGCTACTCCGGGGTGTACCCGAACGGCAGCAGCACGCTCTTGGACTCGCAGTAGCCGGCGATGCCCTCGGGACCACACTCGCGTCCCACACCGGAGTTCTTGTAGCCGCCGAACGGGGCTCCGGCGTCGAAGGCGTACATGTTGATTCCGTAGGTACCGGTGCGGATCTGCTTGGCGATCTCGACGGCCTTGGCGAAATCGGTGGTGTACACCGATCCGGCCAGCCCGTACACCGAGTCGTTGGCGATGCGTACGGCGTCGGCCTCGTCCTCGTAGGGGATCACCACCAGGACCGGTCCGAAGATCTCCTCCTGGGCGATTGTCATCGAGTTGTCGACATCGGCGAACACGGTGGGCTGGACGAACCAGCCGGTGTCCAGGCCCTCGGGTCGGCCGCCACCGGTGACCAGCCGGGCGCCCTCGTCGAGACCCTTCTTGATGTACCCCTCGACGCGCTCACGCTGCTTCTCCGAGATCAGCGGGCCCACCATGGAGGCCGGGTCGTCCGGCTGGCCGGCCTGCATGCCTGCCGCCGCGGCGGCGACCTTCTCGACGACCTCGTCATAACGCGAGCGCGGGGCCAGGATGCGGGTCTGGCCCACACACGCCTGCCCGGAGTTCATCAGCCCGGAGAAGATCAGCATGGGCAGCGTCGAGTCCAGGTCGGCGTCTTCGAGGATGATCGCCGCGGACTTGCCGCCCAGTTCCAGCGTGCACGGCTTGAGCTTCTCGGCGGCGATCTTGCCGATCTCCTTGCCGACGGCGCTGGAGCCGGTGAAGGTGTACTTGTCCAGTGCCGGATTGTCGGTCAGCGCGCGGCCGGTCTCGACACCACCGGGCACCACCGAGAGCACACCCTCGGGCAGCCCGGCCTCGGCGAACACCTCGGCCATCAGGTTCGTGGTCAGCGGCGTCTCGGCGGCGGGCTTGAGCACGATGGTGCAGCCGGCCAGCAGTGCCGGGCCCAGCTTGTTGGCGGCCAGGAAGAACGGCACGTTCCAGGCGACGACCGCGCCGACGACCCCGACGGGCTCCTTGAGCACCAGCGTCTGGCCGTACAACCCGTCGCGGATCTCCTGCCAGGAGAACTTGTCGGCGCCGGAGGCGTAGAACTGCAGCGTCGACATCGCCGCGCCGAACTGCATCATGTCCACGATGGTCGGCGGCTGACCGGTCTCCAGCTTGAGCAGGTGCTTGAACTCCTCGGCGCGCGCCTCGATCAGTTCCACCGCCTTGGCCAGGACGGCCTCGCGCTCCTTGGGCGACATCCGGGGCCACGGGCCCTCGTCGAACGCCTTGCGCGCGGCCTCGCAGGCGGCATCGACATCCGCCTTGGCGGCCATCGGAACCTGGCCCACCTTCTGTTCGGTGGCGGGCGAGTAGACCTCGATGACCTCGGCGGTCGACGGTTCGACCCACTGGCCTCCGATGAACAGCTTGTCCCACGTTGTCTTGAACGCCGTCTGTGTCATACGCGTCACATTACCCAGAAAACACCGAAACGAGAACCTGTTGCAGTCAGGGCTGTAGCACCAGCACCAGATTGCTCACCGTGAACTCCCGAAACCCTGGTACCTCGGTCATCCACCACGCCCATCGTGGGTGGTAGCGGGGAAATGCGGCCACCAGCGCGCCGGTTGAGCGGCCCCAGCGCAACCCGTCTGCCGCCGAGACCGCGAACAACGACGATCCGTAGTCGTTTTTCGGCCGATGTCCGTGCCTGCGGGCATATCGGTCGGCGGCCCGCGCTCCGCCCAGATAGTGCGTCAGGCCCATCTCGTGCCCGCCGAACGGCCCGAGCCACACCGTGTAGGACAGCACCACCAACCCACCGGGCCTGGTGACGCGCAGCATCTCGTTGCCGAGCCGCCACGGTTGCGCGACGTGTTCGGCGACATTGGAGGACAGGCAGATGTCGACGCTGGCGTCGGCGAAGGGCAGCGCGGTTCCCGAGGCCCGCACGAAGGTCCCCGCGCCGCCCGGTGTCCCGGCGGGACCGGCATGCATCTCGCCGGGGTCTGGTTCGACGCCGATATAGGCCATCCCGGCCGCGGTGAACGCCGATGCGAAGTAACCAGGGCCCCCACCGACGTCGATGACGGTGCGGCCGGCGGCGGTGGAGGCGGTCAGGCCCGTCCACAGATCGGTGACCATGTCCACCGTGTCATCGGCCAGCGCCCCGTAGAAGCGTGCCGGGTCGGACTGTTCGAACCGAAACGAGCTCAGCAGCCCGACGGAGCGCCGCAGAGTGGCCCGACGGGCGAAAAGGGAGGTGGGCGGCACCTCGTCACCCTAGGTGTTCGGCTCTCGCAGGGGCCTGGCCACCGGCTTTCCCGCAGGTTCGACCGCAGGCGTGCGCAGGCTAGGCTGGCCGGGTTATGACTTCAGGCTCGGTACACGCCCCCGTGCAGCGCGTCCTGCTGCTGTGCTGGCGCGATACCGGCCACCCGCAGGGCGGCGGTAGCGAGGCCTATCTGCAGCGCATCGGCAGCCAGCTGGCCGCCGCCGGTATCGAGGTCACCCTGCGCACCGCGCGCTACCCCGGGTCGGCGCGCCGCGACGTGATCGACGGCGTCACCGTCAGCCGCGGCGGAGGCCCCTATTCGGTCTACATATGGGCCGGGCTGTCGATGGTCGCGGCACGGATCGGCCTCGGCCCGTTGCGCCGGACCCGTCCCGATGTGGTCGTCGACACCCAGAACGGTATTCCGTTCCTGGCCAGGCTGGCCTATGGGAAACGCTCGGTGCTTTTGGTGCATCATTGCCACCGCGAGCAGTGGCCAGTGGCCGGCGAACGGACCGGTCGATTCGGGTGGTTCGTCGAATCCCGGTTGTCGCCGCGGCTGCACCGACGCAATCAGTACGTGACGGTGTCGTTGCCCTCGGCGCGCGAACTCACCGAGCTCGGTGTCACACCGGATCGGATCGCGGTGGTGCGCAACGGGCTCGACGAGGCGCCCGCGGCCACCCTCAGCGCGCCACGATCGGTGACACCGCGGGTCGCGGTGCTGTCACGGCTGGTGCCGCACAAGCAGATAGAGGATGCGCTCGACGCCGTCGCCGCGCTCCGCGCCGATATCCCGGATCTGCACCTGGACATCGTCGGCGGTGGGTGGTGGAAGCAACGGTTGGTCGAACACGCCGCCGCGCTCGGCATCACCGACCACGTCACCTTCCACGGGCATATCGATGACGCCGCCAAACATGCTGTGGTGCAGCAGTGTTGGGTGCACCTGATGCCCTCGCGCAAAGAGGGCTGGGGGCTGGCGGTCATCGAGGCCGCTCAGCACGGGGTGCCGACCATCGGCTACCGCGCCTCGGGTGGGCTCACCGACTCGATTGTCGACGGGGTGACCGGTTTGTTGGTCGACGGGCCCGACGAATTGGCCGACGGCCTGCGCAGGCTGCTGTCCGACCGGGTGCTGCGCGAGGAACTCGGGGCCAAGGCGCGCATCCGCAGCGCGGAGTTCTCCTGGGCGCTCAGCGCCGATTCCATGCGCACGGTGCTCCAGGAGGTTGCCGGCGGCCGCCGCGTCAGCGGCGTCGTCTGAGCGCTGCGGTCACCCCGGCACCGAACAACGACGCCAACCACACCAGGTGCGCGCCGATCAGCAGACCGCGCCCGTCGGCGGGTGATGTCGAGCCGCCCACGTCGTAGAGGGCCAGATCCGCATCGCGGTAGACCACCGGCAGATCCAGCGGGGCGCCGCTCCCTTCGACGACCACCCACCCGACGCCGGCGTCGGCGAGCTCACGCTGTGGTGCCCCGTCGAGCACCAATTGGGTGACTGCGCGTCCGTGCGCCCCCTCCCCGGGGATGATCCGACCGCCGATCAGCAGATCACCACTGACCAGGACGTCGGCGGACACCCAGCGCGGCAGGGGATCCAACACCGGCGCGGAGCCCGCCCAGTCGAACTGCCGCATGCTGTCCAGGGGTAGCACCGCCACCGGCCGGGGGTCGGCATTGATCAGTGCGGCCACCGCGGGCCACGCCTGCGGATAGTGCACCGCGCGCAGCTGACCGCCGACGCCCCAGGCGAGGTCCGGCAGCACCGCGATCAGGGCCACCCCGGACACCACGGCAACCGAACGGCCGAGCCGCGCGACACCCGCGGCCGCCAGCGCGTAGCCGGGTAACGCCAATGCCACCCACTTCTGGCCGTCGCGCAGCACGCCGAGGCCGGGCAGCTGACCGGACGCCCAGGCGAGCACCGCCTGTCCGGGGCCGGTGGCCAACGCCGCAGGCACCAGCACGGCCACCGCCGCCAGCACCAGCAGTGGGCGCGCGAGCGGCGAGGCGACCGCCGCCGGTGCGCCGACCGCGACCACCGCCACCAGGACCAATGTTGCGGTGACCGCGAAAATCGTTGTCCGGGAATCGGGTACCGCCTGGGCGTTCCAGATCCCGGCCAGCCCGGCCAGGCTGCCGAGGGTGCCGAGCCCCGGCTCGGCGCGGGCGGCGAACGCGTCAACCCCCGCCCCCGCCGTCGAGCTCAACGACGCCGAGACCACCGTGGCCACCAGCCACGGCAGGGCAGTCACCACGGTCGCGGCCAGCGCCGCGGCGGCCGTGCCCCAGCGGCGGGCACACGCCAGGGCCGTCACCGCGGCCAGCAGCACCCCGGTGGGGGTCAGTCCGGCGAGCGCGATCCAGAACACCAGTGCCCAGCGTCGTTGTGCCAGCGCGGCGGCGGCCACCCAGGGCAGGCAGCCATATCCGACCAGCAGGCTCCAGTGGCCCTGCAGGAGACGCTCGGCGACATACGGGTTCCAGATCGCCAGGGTGGCCGCCACCAGCCTGCCGCCGAACGCGATATCGGGCAGAAGCTGGGCAACCAGGCGCGCCGATCCCCAGCCGGCCAGCGTCAACCCGAGGACAAGCAGCGCCTTGACGACGATTCCGCCGTCGAGGACATGCGATGCCAACGCGATCGCGAAATCCTGCGGCAGGGCCCGCGGCGCGGCATCGGTGAGGCCGAGGGCGGCGTCGGTCAGATATGACCGCGGTGTCGAGACGGCATCACGCAGCAGCAGGTACCCGGGACCCAACAGCGGGCCGGTGACAACCAGACTCAGCGCCAGCGAGTAGACCGGCGGAACCCACCGGTGGTGACGGGCCGAGCGGGGTGCGGTGTCCGAAATGTCCGCGGCGTCCGCGTCAGACCGGTCGGTCCGGCGGCAGGTCGGTAGGCCGCCGGGTCGGGATCTTCTCGGTCTGCGCTTCGGCCGCGGGCATGGGCCCGGACTCGTCATCGCGGCGGCCGAAGAACCCGCGGTCCGAGCCGTCCAGGCCCGGGTCGATCAGGGCCGACTCGGCGCGCAGCGCGAACGATCCCAACAACGCCCCGCCCACCAAGGTCACCAGGCCGAGCGCGGTGAAGGTGATCGGCAGGATCCTGGTCCACAGCGCCAGGTGATCGGCCTCGTCGCGGGCGGCCGCAACCTGTGACTCGACGGTCTTCTCGGTGGAGGTCACGTCGAACTCGGCGAAGGTCACCTCGGGCCGCAGCGCATCGCGCGAGTAGTAGTGGAAGCCGTGATCTTCGGCGCGGACGATCGTGCCGGTGATCGGGTCGACCCAGAAGGTCCGCTTGGCCGCGTAATAGCGGTTCATCGTGATCGGGTCTTCGGGATTCTCGGCCTCGACGCCCCACAGGGACGCCCGCGCGGTCACCTCGGAGTCCTCGTCGTTGTCGTAGAGCGAGGAGTACTTGAGCGGGTCGGCGAGCTTGCCGTCGGCGTCATAGCCGATGTTCTGGGTGAACCGGTAGGTGGTAAGCCCGTTGACATCTTCTTCGCCGTCGTAGTTGGCGTCGAAAGCCTTCTGCGCGATCGGATCGAAGTAGGGGTAGGTCTTCTTTTCGGTGCCGAACGGGAAGCGATAGGACAACCCCTCGTGCGGCAGCGCGATGTTGGTGGGCGGCGCATCGTCCTCGATGGTGCGCGGCTTCTGCACCGCACCGCCCGGGTTGGTGTCACTGGACACCGCTTCAGCGGTGATGCGATCCAGCGTCACGGTGTCGACCATCGCCAGCAGCAAACCCTTGTCCTGCTGCTGATCGGTGCGGCGCAGCGAGCTGCCGACCTGCAGGGTCACGACATCGGCGTTGGCCGGCGCCTCGACCGACAGCTGCTGCTGCAGCGCGACCGGCACGTCCTGGTTGATCACGAAACGTTCCGGCGAGGACAGCGACGCCGGATCCAGCGCCGTGGCCGTGCCCTCGCTGACGAGGTCGGCGTCCAGATTCAGCGGAATCTTGGCGATCTTGCCGTGGGTGTAGGTGGATAGCAGCAATGCCGCTATGAGCAGGGCAGCGCCCAGCCCAAGAAGTCCACATGCGGCAAAGCGCAGGGCCACTGCTCGGTTCAACCCAAGCTCCCTTCGGTCACGGACGACCCTAACAGCACAGGGTAAGCGCGATGTTCATGACGACGTTCACTGATGCCGATCACCGATACCGACTACCGACTAGTTGTGAGGTCGGCACCCGATCGCGGCACACTGACATCATGACTGTCCAGCGAGCCTCGGCGATCGACGGTGATCGCGCACCGGCCGGCCGACCGTCGACCTCCGGTGGCACCCGCAGCTTCCTGCCCGCCGTCGAGGGCATGCGAGCCTGCGCGGCAATCGGCGTCGTCATCACCCATGTCGCGTTCCAGACCGGGCACACCGGCGGGGTGTCGGGCCGACTGCTCGGCCGCTTCGATCTGGCCGTCGCCGTGTTTTTCGCGCTGTCCGGTTTCCTGCTGTGGCGCGGGCACGCCGCCGCGGCCCGGGGGCTGCGCCACCGTCCCCCGACGGGGCACTATCTGCGCTCCCGGCTGGTGCGCATCATGCCGGGCTATCTGGTGGCTGTCATCGTCATCCTCGCCCTGATGCCGGACACAAACGCCAACCTGACGGTCTGGCTGGCGAACCTGACGCTCACCCAGATCTACGTTCCGTTGACACTCACGTCGGGGTTGACCCAGATGTGGAGCCTGGCGGTGGAGGTGAGCTTCTACCTGGCCCTGCCGTTCCTGGCGATGCTGGCCCGACGGCTCCCGGTGTCGGCGCGCATCCCGGCGGTGCTCGGCGTCGCCGCCGTGAGCCTCGCGTGGGGGCTGATCCCGTTCGATCCGCCGTACGGTGTCAACCCCCTGAACTGGCCGCCGGCGTTCTTCTCCTGGTTCGCGGCGGGCATCGTGCTGGCCGAACTCTCGGTGAGCCCGGTGGGGCGGCTGCATCGATTGGCCCGCAGGCCGTGGGTGATGGCGGGTATCGCCGCGGTGGCATTCGTCGTGGCCGCCTCCCCGCTGGCCGGGCCCGAGGGCCTCACGCCGGGCACCGTGGGTCAGTTCGTCGTCAAGATCAGCATGGGCGCGATCGTGGCCGGCGCGCTGCTGGCCCCGTTGGTGCTCGATGCGCCCGACACCGAGCACCGGATTCTGGGCAGCGCGGTGATGGTGACGATGGGCCGGTGGTCCTACGGTTTGTTCGTCTGGCATCTGGCCGCGTTGGCGATGGTCTTCCCGATCATGGGTTATTTCCCGTTCAACGGGCACATGCCGGTGGTGCTGGTGCTGACGTTGATCTTCGGATTCGCCATCGCAGCGGTCAGCTATGCGCTGGTGGAATCACCGTGCCGGGAGGCGCTGCGGCGGTGGGAGAACCGCCACCATCGGGCTGCCCCCTTGGATAGCGCGGTATCCGACACAGGCGGTCAGTAGCCGCCGCCGTGGTCGAAGATCCGGCGGGGATTGTCCACCAGCATGGTGTGCAGCTGATCGTCGGTGACACCGCGCTGCTTGAGCGCGGGGATCACGTCATTGTGGATGTGCAGGTAGTGCCAGTTCGGCAGCAGCGCGGAGACGGTGTCCTCGGGCAGTGCGTCGAAATAGCACGACGCATCATGGGACAGCACCATCTTCTCGGCGTGCCCGCGTTCGCACATCTGCGCCACGGTGTCGACGCGCTGCTCGAACGGCAGGATCGAGTCCACCCCGAACCGGTCCATCCCCAGGTAGGAGCCGTCGGCGATGAGCTCCTCCAGATACGCCAGATCGGTGGTGTCCCCGGAGTGCCCGATGATCACCCGGCTCAGGTCCACCCCCTCCTCGGCGAAGATGCGCTGCTGTTCCAGGCCGCGCCGGGTACCGGCGTGAGTGTGCGTCGAGATCGGGACACCGGTCTCGCGGTGGGCCGCGGCAACGGCCCGCAACACCCGTTCCACGCCGGGAGTCACGCCCGGCTCATCGGTCGCGCATTTGAGGATTGCCGCCTTCACGCCGGTATCGGCGATCCCGGTGGTGATATCGCCGACGAACATCTCGGTCATGATCTCGGGTCCGTCGAGCATGGTGCCGGGTCCCTGGAAGTGGAAACGGAACGGTACGTCGTTGTAGGTGTACAGGCCGGTCGCGACGACGATGTTGATCTCGGTGGCGGCCGCGATGCGGGCGATCCTGGGGATATAGCGTCCCAGCCCGATGACGGTGAGGTCGACGACGGTGTCCACACCGCGCGCCTTGAGTTCGTTGAGTCGCGCGATCGCATCCTGCTCGCGCCGCGCTTCATCGCCCCAGGCCTGCGGGTAGTTCTCGGTGATCTCGGTGGTCATGATGAACACGTGCTCGTGCATGAGCGTCACGCCGAGCCGGGAGGTTTCGATGGGCCCGCGTGCGGTATTCAGCTTGGACACCTCGCCGATGCTAGGAGGCCGGCGCGATGCCCGGGCCCGATCACGCGTATCGACATCTACCCGGTACCAGGGGTACCGTTTCGCAGATGGAGCTGTTGGACACCGATACCCCGGACAGCGGTCAGATTGCTCTACACGCACGTGCCGTGCAGTTCGATCTCAGCGATGTGCCCGCGCAGTGCGTCTATGGCGATCCTTACGCCAGTCACCTCTACAACGGGCTGAGCCTGCTGTTGCCCGCCGGCGAGGAATGGTTCATCGAGTTGCTCAAGGAAGCGCTGCCGCAGATCCACGACGAGAAGCTGCGCGAGGATGTCATCGGCTTCATGGGGCAGGAGGCGATGCACGCCACCGCCCACTCGGGCATCTACGAATATCTGGAGCGCCACGGTATCGACCCGACTCCGGTGATCGATCGTGCCAACTGGGTGTTCGGCAGCCTGCTGGGGCCGCGCGCGGCCAAGGGCGCCAAGGCGCACAACTACATGGTCGAGCGGCTGGCCGTGATGGCCGCCCTCGAGCACATCTTCTCCTTCCTCGGCGACTGGGTGCTCAACGCCAAGCGACTCAATGCCGAGACCGCCGACCCGACGATCGTCGACCTGTTGCGCTGGCATGGTGCCGAGGAAGTGGAGCACCGCATGGTGTCCCATGACGTGCTGCGCTACTTCGACCACAACTACGCCCGCCGGGCGTGGGCGCAGGTGGTCGCCGGGCCGATGCTGCTGTACTTGTTGTGGCAGGCCACCCGCTACCTGATGCGGGTCGACCCGAACCTGAAGATGTCGGTGCGCAAGCGCAGGGCGATCTGGCGCGGATTGATCCGATCCGGCCGCCGCGGGGTCGCACCGTCGGTCATGCACACCACCTGGCGTGGGCTGCAATACTTCTCGCCGCGCTATCACCCCGGTGATGTCGGTGACACCGCGCAGGCGGTGGCCTACCTGGCTTCCTCGCCCGCCGCGCGCGCCGCAGTCAAGTGAAGCGCACCGCTCCGCCGTTGGGTTCGCCGATCGATGACAGGGCGACCAATCTCGTGGTCACCCTGCTCGACCGTTTCTGGCTGAACCGAGTCGTCAAGGCTGACTATGCCGATGAGCGGGCAGATCGGACCCCACACGATCCGATGACGCTGCAACTGCGCGGGCGGGAGATCGTCGCCCATGACAAAGACGTTGTGGCGCTGACCTTTACCGCACCGGATGGTGGCGATCTGCCGGGCTGGCAGCCCGGCAGTCATCTGGACCTCCATCTGCCGTCGGGACGCCGCAGGCAGTACTCGCTGTGCGGGGACCCGCAGGATCGGGACCGTTACCGTATCGCCGTGCGCAAGATCCCCAGCGGTGGTGGCGGATCACTGGAGATGCACGATCTGCGCATCGGCGACACGGTCACGGTCCGCGGGCCACGTAACGGCTTTCCGTTCATCCCCTACGAGCGGGCGCTCTATATCGCGGGCGGGATCGGCATCACACCGATTCTGCCGATGGTGCGTGCGGCGCAACGCCTGGGCACCGACTGGCATTTCGTGTACTGCGGTCGTAGTGCCGACACCATCCCGTTCCTCGACGAAATATGGCAGTGGGATCCGCAGCGGGTGACCGTCCGCTTGGACGAGGAACACGGGATACCTACGCCGGCGGACCTGCTCGGGCGCGCCGCGCCCGGCGGGGCGGTCTACGTGTGCGGCCCGCCGCCCATGATCGAGACGGTGCGCGGCAATTTCGATCGATCCCCGGCCTCGGCACTGCATTTCGAACGTTTCAGCGCGCCGCCCGTCACCGATGGCACTGCGTTCGAGATAGAGATTGCCAGTACCGGTGCGGTCGCCACCGTTGCCGCCGACGAGTCGCTGCTCGACGCGCTGGTCCGGGTACGGCCCGATGTCGCGTACTCCTGCAGGCAAGGATTCTGTGGGACCTGCCGGGTGGGCGTGCTGTCCGGGACGCCGGAACACCGCGATGCGCGGCTCACCGCCGCCGAGCGGGCGAATTCGATGTTGGCCTGCGTATCTCGTTCGGCGAACGGGCGACTGGTCCTCGATCTCTGAGAAGGTCTGCTCACATGGCGCTGGTGAAGGTCTTGACCACCGTCTCCAGCTCGGCCCGCAGCTCCTCGTCGGTGAGCTCGGCGATCCTGGGATCGGTTGTGCAGCAGTAGATGCCGGCCGTCAGTAGTGTCATCGCGACCAGCTGGGTGCGGTTGGTGGAGGCGCCCGTCAGTAGCTTGGTGAAGCCATCGACACACTGCCTCATCGATTCATGGGTGACCATCAGCTCGCGCATCGCGGGATCGCCGTAGAGGACATTGGCCACCTGACGGTGTCGGATGGCCAGGTCGATCAGACCGCTCAACGCGACATCGCGACGCGCCTCGTCGGTGGGTAGGGCGTCGGCGATGCGCCGTACGTGCTCGATATCGTCGAGGATCGGCTGGGCAACTGCCAGCACGATGTCGTCCTTGGATTGGAACTGATAGTACACCGAGGCCTTGGTGACCCCCAGTCGCGAGGCGATCATCTGGATCGACGTGCCGCGAACACCGTGCTGGACGAACAGCTCCAGCGCAGCGTCGACCACGCGTTCTCGCGCGAAGCCTCGGGCGGCGACGGGCTTTGCCATGGGTCGGCACCTCCTCGCCTGAAGGTTACCGGCCCCCCATGGTGCGACGGCGATCACAGCAAAACCCCAGCATCGTGTGGGTCACACACAGACTTGCACTGGTTGATTGAACTCATACGAATGGTTAAGTTCAGTCAGTCAATCGTGTGGCTAAGATCTGCCAAGTCGAAGGGTTGGGGCACGAAGGTGCTGGCGCGCAACTGGTTGCCGATGGTGATCATCGCGGTCCTCTGTGTCGGTGCAGTGGCCGTGTGGCAGATCAGGGGGATCTTCGGTGCCGACCCGGTGATCGTGGTCCCGCAGAACTTCGCCGGCGATGCCGAACGCTTCAACAAGAAGGTCGTGCGGATGGAGGTCTTCGGTAATCCCGGTGCGGTGGTGGACATCAGCTACCTCGACCTCGATGCGGTACCGCAACAGGCCAAGGGCGTTCCTTTGCCTTGGACGCTGATCCTGTCCACGACCGATCCGTCGACAGCGACCACCCTGGTTGCCCAGGGCGATGCGAACTCGCTGGGCTGCCGCGTTTTCGTCGACGACGAGTTGATGGCCGAGCGGGTCGTCGACGGGTACAACGCCCAGACCTACTGCATCGTGAAGTCCGCATGAGCGGCAAGCATGCGGATGCCGTGACCGAAGAGATTCCGGTTGCCGTGCCCGTCTACCGCACCGAACATTTCGGCCGGATCGCCCACATCCTGCGCAAGCTGTCGGTGCCGATCATGATCGCCTGGCTGGGACTGGCGGTCTTCCTCAATGTCTCCACCCCCCAGCTGGAAAAGGTTGGCGAGCTGCGGTCGGTCTCGATGAGCCCGCAGGGGGCGCCGGCCGCCATCGCCACCCAGCGAGTGGGCGAGGTCTTCGAGGAGTACACGTCAGACAGCTCGGTGATGGTGGTGCTGGAGGGGCAGGACAAGCTGGAAGCCCCGGCACGGAACTACTACGCCGAGTTGGTGAAGCGGTTGCGGGCCGATACCGAGCATGTCGAGCACATCCAGGACCTGTGGAGTGATCCGCTGACCGCGACCGGGGCGCAGAGCGGTGACGGCAAGGCCGCCTATGTGCAGGTCTATCTGTCCGGAAACCAGGGCGAGGCCAAATCGAACGAGTCGGTGGCCGCGGTGCGACAGATCATCGCCGACACCCCGGCTCCGGATGGCGTCAAGGCCTATGTCACCGGCGGCGCTGCGCTGGCATCCGATCAGCAGGAGGCCGGACACAACAGCATGCGGACCATCGAGACGCTGACGATGGCCGTCATCTTCACCTTTCTGATCATCTACTTCCGGTCGATCATCACCACGACGCTGATCATGACCATGCTGCTGCTCGGTCTGGCCACCGTGCGCGGTGTCATCGCCTTCCTCGGCTATCACCACATCATCGGTCTCTCCACCTTCGCGACCTCCCTGGTGGTCACTCTCGCGATCGCCATTGCGGTGGACTACGCCATCTTCCTGATCGGCCGGTATCAGGAGGAACGCGGTAAAGGTGCCGATCGAGAAGTCGCCTACTACAAGATGTTCGGTGGCACCGCCCATGTGGTGGTCGGATCCGGGCTGACGATCGCGGGTGCGACATTCTGCCTGAGTTTCACGCGGCTGCCGTACTTCCAGACCCTGGGTATCCCGCTGGCCATCGGCATGCTGGTGCTGATCGGCTATGCCATGACGTTCGGCCCGGCCTTGGTGACCATCGGTAGTAGATTTGGTTGGTTGGATCCTAAACATGTTGTGCGGGTTTCCCGTTGGCGCAAGGTCGGCACGGCGGTGGTGCGCTGGCCCGGACCGATCCTGGTGGCCAGTCTCGCGGTGTCCTTGATCGGCTTGGTCGCCATCCCCAGCTATCAGACCAGCTACAACGACCGCCTCTACATGCCGGCGGACCTTCCCTCCAATCAGGGCTACGCCGCCGCCGAACGGCATTTCTCCCCGGCTCGACTCAACCCCGAGATGTTGATGATCGAGACCGACAAGGACCTGCGCAATCCCGCGGACTTTTTGGTCATCGACAAGGTGGCCAAGAACATCTTCCGAGTGCCGGGTATCGGTCGGGTGCAAACGATCACCCGCCCTGACGGGCTACCCATCGAGCACAGCACGATTCCCTATGCCATGTCGCAGCAGAGCGCGCTGAACAAGCTCAACGAGCAGTTCCAGGGCGACCGCACGGCCGACATGCTCAAGCAGGCCGACGATATGCAGAAGAACATCGACAACTTGGAGAAGATGCAGTCGATCACCGTCGAGATGGCGAGTACGACCAACGACATGGTCGTCAAGATGAAGGATATGGCGATCTCGATCGGCGAAGTACGCGACAAGATGGCCGAATTCGACGATTTCTTCCGGCCGATGCGTAACTACTTCTACTGGGAGCCGCACTGCTACAACATCCCGATCTGCTCGGCCATGCGCTCCATCTTCGATGCGCTCGACGGCATCGACACCATGACCGACGGCATCCAGGGAATGATCCCAGACATGGAGCGCTTGAATGCGCTCATGCCGCAGATGACGGCGCTCATGCCGGCGATGATCGACACGATGAAGTCGGTCAAGCAGATGATGCTGACCACATATCAGACGCAGAACGGCATGCAGCAGCAGATGATCGAGATGCAGAAGGACTCCAGGGCAATGGGGGAGGCCTTCGACACCGCCAAGAACGACGACTCGTTCTACCTACCGCCAGAGGCCTTCGAGAACGCAGACTTCAAGCGCGGCATCGAACAATTCATTTCGCCGAACGGCAATGCCGTGCGGTTCATCATCGCCCATGAGGGTGACCCGATGTCCGCCGACGGCATCGAGAAGATCGATGCGATCAAGGAAGCCGCCAAGGAAGCGCTGAAGGGCACGCCGCTGGAGGGCGCACGCATCTACCTCGGGGGTACGGCGTCGACCTTCAAGGACATGGCCGACGGCACGAGATACGACCTGATGATCGCCGGCATCGCCGCGCTGGGGTTGATCTTCCTGATCATGCTGATCATCACCAGGGCGATCGTGGCCGCCGCGGTCATCGTGTTCGCGGTCGGTATGTCGCTGTGCGCCTCATTCGGTATATCGGTGCTGATATGGCAACACCTGATCGGGCTTGAGCTGCACTGGATGGTGCTACCGATGGCCATGATCATCTTGTTGGCCGTTGGCGCCGACTACAACCTGCTGGTCATCTCGCGGCTCAAAGAGGAGGTCGGGGCCGGGGTCAAGACCGGGATCATCCGCACCCTGGGCGGCAGCGGATCGACGGTCACCGCGGCTGCGGCGCTGTTCGCCCTCACCATGATGGCGATGGCAGTCAGTGACCTGAGGGTGATCGGTCAGGTGGGCACCACCATCGGGCTCGGTCTGTTCTTCGACACCGTGGTGGTCCGGTCGTTCATGACGCCGTCGATCGCCAACCTGCTCGGCCGATGGTTCTGGTGGCCGCAACGCATCCGGGTGCGACCGGTGCCGGCTCCGTGGCCCAATCCGCCACGGCTGCAAACCGATCCAGCGACAGGGGTGACGTCGTGAAATGGCCGTCGTTGATCGGCGGTGTCCTCGCGGCAGCGGTGGCACTCGCCCCGCCGGCGTCGGCGGATCGCGATATCGATTTCGCGCGAGAGCTACACACCTATGGCATCTACGGTCAGCGCGACCACAACGCCTGGCTGGCCAAGATCGCCTGTGAACGATTGGACCGAGGAGTCGATGAAAATGCTCATGACGCAGCTGCATTCGTCCACACCAATCTCGACAGCGGCACCTCTACGGAGCAGGCGTGGCAGTTCCTCGCAGCGGGCATACGAACGTACTGTCCGCAGCAGATCGGCCGGCTCGATGCCGCCTCGCGACCCTGAGCGCTCATGGCCGGTGCGAGCGTTGCGTGCAATCGGGATGGTCCTGGCCATCATCGTGCTGCTCACGGCCTTCGCCGTCGCGGTCGCGGCAGTCACCCGCGCCGACGCCACCGAGGACTACCCGATACCGCGACGGATGTTGCACACGACGTGCACCGCTGAGCAGATCCTGGCCGCCGCAAGGGATGTCGAACCGGTCTACTACGAGCGATACATGACCGACTACAACAACAAATCGCCTGAGGTGCAGCGGGCGGTGCGTGACCGCATCCATTGGTTCTACTCCATGGACTACTCGGGGCGGCGCGCCTACTCGGAGAACACCGCTACCAACGCGTTCTACGAACAGCTGTCCTGGAACTGGCCCAACTGGGCGAAGATCTTCTTCAACAACAAGGGTGTAGCGGCGCACACCACCGACATCTGCGCGAACTACGCACCCGAGGACACCTCGGTATGGGTGTGGTGATCATCCCGGCCCAGATCGGCTTGAACCTGGTGGTTCAGCAAGGCGGTGGGGCCACCGGAGACGGCCCCGCCAACCTTTTCCGAAGCCTGGCGCCCGAAAATGGAACATCGCGGCCATGACCTCGCAGTTCTCGCAACGATTCCCCACTGTGCGGCCTCAACTGGGCGCGAATCAACGGGCCCGGCTCATTGCCTGGATATCGACCGTCACGATAGGAGCGGGCTACGCGACCTTCGAACGATTCACCCGTGGCTTGTTCGATACCGGCAGCGGAGATCTCGGTGACAGCCGAGGTGACCAGATTCCCGGTGAGGTGTATGCGCGACATACGTACTCCAGGGTCCGGGACGAAATCAACGTCGCCCTGCGTCGCTGCGGCTATGGCGACCTCACTGCGGTTGTCGAGGACTGCGCGCGCAGGCACCTCGATGATGCCGTCGCTCCCGCTGTCTGGGGCTTCGCGTTCGAAAGAAGCTCACGTGCCGAGGTTGGCGCAGATATCTGCGACGGCCTGGATCGCGAAGGGCTCGCCCTCGCTGCGCGATTGAGCGCCCTGTTCGACGCTCAGCACTAGAAGGACCCCTGGCAGAGGACACGACGTCGGCCACGTCCGGGTGCGGACCGAGCCGACCATCCTCGGTGGTGCGCTCATTCTCGCAGGGGCCTCCGGTTGAACGTCACCGTGGATGCGGCCAACGCTGCCACCGAGATGAGCGCCAGTAGCTGTATACCGGCGGAGTGGCCGATGTACCCGTCCACCGAGCGCCACGGATTGCGCGACAGCACCGCCCCCGCCGCGATCAGCCCACCGGCGGTGAATCCGACGGTCACCTTCTCGGCCAATCCGGCCCGCCGGGCGAGAAGGTACCGAAGCCCGATGGCGGCGCCGACCACGACCGCGCCGGCGAGACCACTGATCAGCGTGCCCGCCGCGACCGCGGCGGCCAGCAGGATCGCCGGTCGGGGATGCCAGGTCGAAACGGGCTGGGCGCCAACCGATCGCCGGCTCGGCAACATGGCCAGCAGCGCCAATATCGGTAGCAGGGCCAACCCGCCGAACAGCCCGATCCGGTAGGTGAGGTTCGACGGGAAGGTCAAGTTCACCGTGCCCTGCGCACCCGCAGGGACGATCCAGCCCTGCTGCCATCCGTTGACGGTGATCGCACGCAGCGACGTTCCGTCCTCGGTGTGGGCGACCCAGCCGGGATTGCGGCTCTCGGGGATCACGATGACCCGGTCGCGGTCCGCGGGTTGCACGCGCACCTGCCGATGATCTGCGGTCCAGATGCCCACGTCGGCCGGAACCACCTGCGCGGGACGTACTTCGGCGGCACGGGGGGTGCTCAGCACGATGCCGTCCACCACGAACGTCTCGCCGGCGCTGATCACGACTTCCTGCTGCCCCTTGGGCAATGCGATGCCGCCGATTCGGCACGGCGTGGCGGCTATGGGTTCGTTGTCCAACAGCGCGCCGACGGTGGTGCGCACCGAGGTCTGCACGAACTGCCCTGCCGCACCTATGATCGGTCCGCGCCCACACGGAACCTCGACGGTTCGGTCACGATCGACCGGACCGGCCGCGGCGATCGGTGCGCCCGCCGCGTCGCGTACCTGCACCTCGGCCAGGCCTGGCGGCTTGAGCTGATCGAACCCCAGCGCGGTGCGGTCGATGACATCGCGCCAGCCCAGGATCGACAGCGTCACGGTGTCGGTCACCGTGGGTGTGAGGTCGATGGTCTGGGGTCCGTCGCCGGTCAGCCGGCGCAGCTGGGGCCCGGCACCGAGGTCGACCGCGACCAGGGTGGGGTGGGCAGGCACATCGGTCGGACTCGGGGTGAGCGTCAACGCCGCCACCTCGGTGCGGCGGGGCAGCGATAGGGTCAGGGTCGCCGGTTTACGTTGTGCCACACCGTTCTGCGGCGCGGTCCAGGACGTGCGCGGATCACCGTCGGTGGCGGCGTAGGCGGATCCCAGAACGTCGATCAGATCGGATTCGCCGGATGCCCGGACCGTTCCGGGGGGATGGATGAGATCTGCCAACCGCGGCCCCTGCCGGGCCCGCACCCACACCGTGGGGGCTGCTTCGGTGTCGGTCGGGATGGTCAGGGTGCGGCTGATACTGACCGGTTCCTCGGGCGACAGACCCATGGTCGCGGCGCAGTGCACCGCCTCCGGGCCGTCCGCGCAGCCGGGCCTGCCCAGCAGCTCCGAGCCCAGATCCCATTGGGCCACCGCGGCCCCTGGGGGCGGACCGGGGACATCGAGGGTTCGCCGGAGCGGTATCTGATGCGCGAAACCCGATGCGTCGTACTGGGTGACGGTCAGATCGGTGATGCCGAATTGGACACCCGGAGAGCCGTCGTCGGTGCCGACGGCGGTGATCCTCACCCAGGGTGTCTCACCGAACGGCAAGGCGGCGGCAAGCGGTTTGCCCGGCTGATCGAAGCGCAGGGTGGTGCTGCCGTTGACGGTGGACACCTCGATGCGGCGGACCTGTGCGCCGACGGCCGTCGCACTGGGGGTGATGGTGATCGCGGCGTTGGTGACCGGATTGTCGAAATCGATCTGCATCCACTGGCCCACCGCACTTTGCAGGGAACTGGACACCCAGCTGGTCGAGGAGTCCGCGTCGATCGCGGCGGCAGGGCCCGCGGCGGGCGAGACATCGGGCAGCGCAGTGGAATCCGCGGCCGAACTGGAGACGCTGAGCCGTCCGCCCTCCCAGCGTGCGTACAGCGGGTCGGTGCCGGCGGGGTAATCCATCACCCGGTTGAAGGTGTGCCGCAGGTCGCCGGCCGCGCGCATCTCCGATGAGTGGTGGTCCACCCGCCCGTAGTCGGTCTCGCGTGCCACCGGGGTATCGGTGACGGTGACCAGCGGGGTGGGCAAGCCCGCGCGTTGGGCATCGGCGGTCAGCAGCATCGGCCCGAGCGGCTGCTGGCCGGCCAACCGGCGACGTTCGGCGATGCGCAGCAGTGCTTCCGGGCCGCCGTCGACGCGTGCGAGTGTGTCGGCATCGGTCACGTACGGACCGGGGTGGGCGTCGTCGACGCGGTAGATCTCGACCGCCGGATAACGCGGGCGCAATCCGCTGTCGCTGACGAACCCGTCGAGGGTGCCCGGGCCGACGGGGTCACCGAACTCGGCGACCCTGGTCAGTCCGGGCGAGTTGTCCATCACCCGGTGTACCAGCAGCGGACGCGCCGACCGCGAGGCCTCCGGATCCAGGTCGTTGCGGACGACCACGAACGAGATGTTCTGCTGGGCAAGGATGTCGGCCAGGCCCGCGGAGGGCCGGCCGGCCGCGAAGAGGCGCTGTACCGAATCGAGGGCGCGGATGGTCTCCGGTGGTGTGAGCGGGATGGAGTCGCGCACTCCCCACGGACTGTGGCCGAGCACCTGCAGTGGTTCGTCGTGGCTGTTGCCCCAGACCTGGGTGGCGAACGGAGCACCCGGTGCGACCAGGACCCGGCCCCCGTCGGTGTTGTGCTCATCCAGCCATGCCGCGGTGTCGTGCCAGTGCGCCGGGATGGCCTCGAAGCTGCCCGGCGGTGTGAGCCTGCCGGTCCAGGCCAGCGAGGTCCCGGCCGCCAGCGCGGTCAGGATCACGATGCCCACCGCGACCCGTCGGTCACGCTCCGGGTGGGCGAAGGCGTCGACCAAGGTGCGGCGCGACACGCTGCCCGGCAGCGGAATCCGGCCGAGCAGGTGCGCAAGGCCAAGGGCGATCGGCAACCGCAGCAGTGGTTCCAGCTTGTGCACGTTGCGCAGCGGGGTGCCGTCGGCATCGAGGAACAGTTGCACTCCGGCGGCGATCGGTGACCCGAGCCCACCGGAATAGCCGACCGCCAGTGCGGTGACACCGACGAAGAGGATGAGGATCAACCGGCCGCGGGACGGCATGCTGGCCATCGCCAGCCCGGCCAGCCCGGCCGCCGCGACCAACGTGGTGGCGAGCACCGCGACCGATCCGGTCACCAGCGGCGAACCGGCCGTCGCCGTGGGCGCGACGAATGGCGTCCAGCTGTCGGTACCGCGCAGCATCTCGGTCAGCGACAGCCACCGCGTGGTCACCCCAGAGGATTCGATGTAGTCCAGGAACGGTGGGCTGATCCGGCCCAGCAGCACCAGCGCGACCGCCCACCAGGTGACCGCGAGCGCGGTGCAGCCCAGCCACCACCCGGTGAACCGCCACCACTGGCGGTTGGGTTTGTGCGCGGCCCACCAGATGATGGCGGCCAGGCACCCGGTGAGCGTCGCCACGGCGTTGACAGCGCCCATCAGGGCGACGGCCGCCGCGGAACGGGCCGCGAGCAATCGGATCCGTGGATCGCCGCGCAGGACGTAGATCACCGGTAGCAGCACCCAGGGAGCCAGCATCATCGGCAGCGTCTCGGAAGAGATCGCGCCCAGGGTCGTCAACACCCGGGGGGAGAGGGCGAATGCGCCGGCGGCGACGACGCGTGCGGCGGTCGTGCCGATACCGAGCGCCTCCGCGACGCGCAGTAGGCCCCAGAAGCCGACCGTCAGCAGCAGTGCCCACCACAGGCGCTGGGTCACCCAGCCGGGAACGCCGAGGAGGTCACCGGCCAGGAAGAACGCACCGTGCGGGAACAGGTAGCCGTACGCCTGGTTCTGCGCCTGCCCGAACGGCAGTTCGCTGTTCCACAGATCGCCTGCCCGCGCCAGGAAGCGCAGCGGATTGGCGGTGAGATCGAGTTTGGTGTCGGGCGCGATCTGCCCGGGGGCCTGCAGGAAGGTCAGTACCAGGAAGAACGTGCCGACCAGCCATAGCCACCGCCGCGATAGTGCTGTGTCGGCGAGGGGCGCGCCCGGGCTAGGCCCGGTCGCCGTATTCAACGCGGTTGAGCACCGACGACGCCGGATCCCCGGACTGCACGGGGGGCTTGGTGTCCTGCTGGACCATCAAGGTCACACCGAAGATGGCGGCCGCACCGAGGAGAAGGCCGACCACCAGGCTGGCAGCGGCGGGCACGACGAACCGATCCATGCGGCCAACCTAGCACGCCGGAACGAACGGGCGAGTGCTGCCCGAACGGGCGTTCCGGCCGCCCGGGCCCCCAGATCGGGGCGCCCCGTTACTGTGGGGAACCATGTCGACGTCACGCACCCTGGGTGCCCTGACCGCACTGTCCGCGCTGCTGATGGCCTGCGCGCCGGCTGCCACCGAGGACACCGCCACGGCGCCCGCGCCGCAGAGCAGCGCCGCGACACCGACCAACGCCTCACTGGATCGGCCGCTGCCGGCCGCACCGGGCCCACAGGTGTGCGGCGATATCGCCTCGCTGTCCACCCGCGACAAGCTGGCCCAATTGTTGATGGTGGGCGTCAGCAATGCCGCCGACGCGCAGGCCGCGGTGACCGATCACAAGGTCGGCGGCATCATGATCGGCAGCTGGACCGACAAGTCCATCCTCGGAGCGCCACTCGCCCAGATCGCGGCGTCGGCGACGGCCCTGCCACTCGGGGTCAGCGTCGACGAGGAGGGCGGCCGGGTCTCGCGGTTGTCCGGTCTGATCGGCAGCCAGCCCCCGGCCCGGGTGCTCGCCGAGACCAAGACTCCCGACGAGGTGTACGGCATCGCGCTCGAACGCGGCCGGGCCATGCGCGGACTGGGCATCACCGTCGATTTCGCTCCCGTGGTCGATCTCACGCAGGAGAGCGCCGCCATCGGTGATCGGTCGTTCGGCGACGATCCCGAGACGGTGACCGCCTACGCCGGCGCCTACGCCCGCGGCCTGCGCGACGCCGGCGTGCTGCCGGTGCTCAAGCATTTCCCCGGGCATGGTCGCGCGGCGGGGGATTCTCACACCGGCGCGGTATCGACACCGCCGCTGGCCGAACTGCAGACCAGCGATCTGGTCCCCTACCGCACCTTGGTCAACCAGCCGCCGGTGGCGGTGATGGTGGGCCACATGCAGGTGCCCGGGCTGACCGGCAGTGAGCAGGCCAGCCTCAGCCCGGCCGCCTACGGCCTGTTGCGCAACGAGTTCGGGTTCGGTGGTGTGGTGTTCACCGACGATCTGTCGAGCATGGCCGCGATCAACCAGCAGTACGGCGTTGCCGAGGCGGTGCTGAAATCGCTGCAGGCGGGTGCGGATATCGCCCTGTGGATCACCACCGCCGAGGTTCCCGCGGTGCTGGACCGCCTCGAGCAGGCCGTCGCCTCGGGTGAGCTTCCGCAGGCGAAGGTGGACGATTCGTTGCGGCGGGTGGCGGCGTCCAAGGGCCCCAATCCCAACTGCTAGGCCCATCCGGCCGTAATCTGTTCCGATGGCCGGAGGAACGAAGCGCTTGCCGCGCGCGGTGCGTGAGCAGCAGATGCTCGATGCCGCGGTGCAGATGTTCTCCATCAACGGCTATCACGAGACGTCGATGGATGCCATCGCGGCCGAGGCGCAAATCTCCAAGCCGATGCTCTACCTCTACTACGGGTCCAAGGAGGACCTGTTCGGGGCCTGCCTCGACCGCGAGCTGAACCGTTTCGTCGACGAGGTACGCGGCAAGATCGACTTCACGCTGAGTCCAAAAGATATGTTGAGCAACGCCGTTCGTGCGTTCCTGGGCTATATCGACGCCCACCGCGCGTCCTGGATCGTGTTGTACAGCCAGGCCACCAGCTCTCAGGCGTTCGCCCACACCGTGCGTGAGGGCCGCGAGCGCATCATCGATCTGGTCGGCCGGCTGCTGCAATCGGGCACGCGCAATCCGGAACCGGATGCCGATTTCAACATGATGGCGGTGGCGCTGGTGGGGGCGGGCGAGGCGATCGCCGACCGGGTCAGCTCCGGGGACGCCGATGTGGCCGAGGCGACCGAGCTGATGATCAATCTGTTCTGGCGCGGTCTGAAGGGCAGGCCGACCCCCGGCTGATGCCGAATCCGAAGACGATGGCGTGAATTCGATCCCGCGCGTGATCGTCCTCGGATTCGGCGCCGTCCGTTCAGAGCGCGGCGACCGTCGCGGTCAGGTGCGGGTACCCCTTCGAGAGGTGTCGTAAGGCCAGTTCCCAGCCGCTGTCGGTGCTCTCCACATACAACCCGGCCTTCGCGGGCAGCAGCACCGGCTTGCCGAACCGCACCGAGTACGTCACCGCATCGGGTAGCTGACCCTCGATGTTCGCCAGTACCGCAGCGGCACTGAACATCCCGTGCGCGATCGCGGTCGGGAAGCCGAACAGCTTGGCGCCCACGGTGCTGGTGTGGATCGGATTGTGGTCGCCGCCGATGGCCGCGTAGGAGCGGATCTGGGAGGCCGAGATGCTCAGCACCGCGTTGGGCGGCGGCAGCTTGGGCTGCTTGGGCGGTTCGGGGCGCGGCTCATCGGACAGACTGGTGCGCTGCTGGTGCAGGAACGTCGTGGTCTGCCGCCACGCCAGGTCGTAGCCCACCTTGATCTCGGTGATGATGTCGACCAGCAGACCCTTGCGGTGTTCGCGCAGATTTTCCGCGTGCACCCGTACGTCCAGGGTGTCGCTGACCGAGATCGGCCGGTACTGGGTGATGTGGTTCTCGGTGTGCACCGAACCCATTGCCGCGAAGGGGAAATCGAAACCCGTGGCCAGTGACATCACGCTGGGGAAGGTGAGCGCGAACGGGTAGGTCAACGGCACCGTATCGTCGAAGCGCAACCCCGTCACCCCGGCGTAGGCGGCCACATTGGCCGGATCGATGCGCAACTCCGGTACGTGCACGGTGCGCTCGGGCAGACCGCCGGCGCGCGGGACGAACGGCAGCGCCCCGGCGACCGCGCGGGCCATGTTCAACAGACCGTTGGGCTGGGACATCGTCAGTACCTCCGGTTCTTCGCGCAGGCGTTCATCGGTGCTCCCGGTTCTTCGCGCAAGCGCTCATCAGTGCTCTCGGTTCTTCCCGCAGGCGCTCATCACGCTCCCAGCAGGGCCTGGCCGCAGACCCGGATCGTGTTGCCGGTCACGGCATTCGAGGCCGGGCTGGCGAAGTAGGCGATCGCCTCGGCGACATCCACCGGTTGGCCGCCCTGGAACAGCGAGTTCAGCCGCCGACCGACCTCGCGGGTGGCCAGCGGGATCGCCTCGGTCATCTTGGTCTCGATGAACCCCGGGGCGACGGCGTTGATGGTGATGCCCTTGCCGGCCAGGCTGGGCGCCAGTGCGTCGACGATGCCGATCATGCCGGCCTTGGTTGCCGCGTAGTTGGTCTGGCCACGGTTGCCCGCGATACCGGCCATGGAGGACAGCCCGATGACCCGGCCGCCTTCGGCGAGCGCACCGGCGGCCACGAGGCCTTCGGTGAGGGTCAGTGGTGCAACGAGATTCACCGCGATCACCGAATCCCAGCGGGAATCGTCCATATTGGCCAGCAGCTTGTCGCGCGTGATGCCCGCGTTGTTCACCAGCACATCGAGCGTGCCCCCGTGGTGTTCCTTGAGGTGGGCGACGATCTGGTCGACCGCGTCGGCGGCGGTGACGTCGAGTGCCAGCGCCGTGCCGCCCACCTTCTCGGCGGTCTGCTTGAGCGCATCCTCGGCCGAGGGCACGTCGACGGCCACCACGGCGGCACCGTCACGGGCGAACACCTCCGCGATGGTCGCACCGATGCCGCGGGCGGCGCCGGTCACCACGGCGACCTTGCCCGCCAGGGGCTTGTCCCAGTCGGCGGGAGCGGTCGAGTCGACGGCGCCCACCCGGAACACCTGGCCGTCCACATAGGCGGACTTGCCGGAGAGGATGAAGCGCAGGGTGGATTCCAGACCGCCGACACCGGGGGCGGCGTCGGCGGCCAGGTAGACCAGCGACACGGTGGCGCCGCGCTGCAGCTCCTTGCCCAGCGAGCGGGTGAACCCTTCCAGCGCGCGCTGCACGATCTGCTCGTGCGCACCGGCCGCCTCGGTCGGGGTGGTGCCGATCACGACGACCCGGCCGGAGGCGCCCAGGTTGCGCAGCACCGGGGTGAAGAACTCGTAGAGCTCCTTGAGGTCTGAGGGCTCAGTGATGCCGGTCGCGTCGAACACCAGGCCGCCGAACTTGTCGGCCCAGCGACCACCGATGTTGTTGGAGACGACGTCGTAGTCGTCGGCCAGCGCCGCGCGCAGGGGCTCGACGACGCGTCCCGACCCACCGATGAGCAGGGAGCCGTTCAGTGGCGGCTGCCCCGGACGGTAGCGACGCAGCTCTTCGGGCTGCGGGACGCCGAGTTGCTTGGCCAGGAACGATCCGGGCCCGGAATTGACCACTTGGGAGAACAGGTCGGATGCCATGGGGACTAACTTACTCCAGAGTAAGAACTGTGGGTAACATTGGGATATGGCTAACACGAATTCTCGCCGCGTCGCCGTCCTCGGCGGAAACCGGATCCCGTTCGTTCGTTCCGACGGCGCCTACGCAAACGCCTCCAACCAGGACATGTTCACCGCCGTCCTGGACGGGCTCGCCGACCGCTTCAACCTCAAGGGGGAGAAGCTCGACGCCGTCATCGGCGGAGCGGTGCTCAAGCACAGCCGCGATTTCAACCTGATGCGCGAAAGCGTGCTCGGCAGCTCCCTGTCGCCGTACACACCGGCCTTCGACCTGCAGCAGGCGTGTGGCACCGGTCTGCAGTCCGCGATCGCGGCGGCCGACGGCATCGCCATGGGCCGCTACGAGGTCGCCGCCGCCGGTGGTGTGGACACCACCTCCGACGCGCCCATCGCCTTCGGTGACGACCTGCGCGGGGTGCTGCTGAGCCTGCGCCGCGCCAAGTCGACCGCCGACCGCCTGAAGCTGGTCGGCAAACTGCCTGCGGCATTGGGCGTCGAGATCCCCACCAACGGCGAGCCGCGCACCGGGCTCTCGATGGGCGAGCACGCGGCGATCACCGCCAAGCAGATGGGCGTCAAGCGCGTCGACCAGGACGAGCTGGCGGCCGCCAGCCACCGCAACATGGCCGCGGCCTACGACCGCGGGTTCTTCGATGATCTGGTCACCCCGTTCCTCGGTGTCTACCGTGACAACAACCTGCGCCCCGATTCCTCGGCCGAGAAGCTGGCCAGGCTCAAGCCCGTCTTCGGGGTCCGTAACGGCGACGCCACCATGACCGCCGGAAACTCCACCCCGCTGACCGACGGCGCATCGGTGGCGCTGCTGTCCTCCGAGGAGTGGGCCGCTGCGCACGACATCCCGGTGCTGGCCTACTTCGTCGACGGGGAGACCGCCGCCGTGGATTACGTCAACGGCTCCGACGGGTTGCTGATGGCACCGACCTACGCGGTGCCGCGACTGCTCGCCCGCAACGGGCTGACCTTGCAGGATTTCGACTTCTACGAGATCCACGAGGCGTTCGCGTCGGTGGTATTGGCCACCCTCGCCGCCTGGGAGTCCGACGACTATTGCAAGAACCGGCTGGGCCTGGACAAGGCGTTGGGCAGCATCGACCGCGCCAAGCTCAACGTCAACGGTTCCTCGCTCGCGGCGGGGCACCCGTTCGCGGCGACCGGTGGGCGCATCGTCGCCCAGCTGGCCAAACAGCTGGCCGAGAAAAAGAAAGAGACCGGACAACCGGTCCGCGGCCTGATCTCGATCTGTGCCGCCGGTGGCCAGGGCGTGACGGCCATCCTGGAGGCCTGATTCCGCACCCGACACATCGGTGCGGAACCCGGATGACCTGGCCTCTTCCATCGTTTCGGTAGCCGGGAAAAGTTTTTCGGAAAAAAACTTCTCGATCGCTGTAACGCCCGCCGGAGCACTGTCGATACATGGGATAGCTCCGTGTTGCCGTCTGACCCCCCGACCCGACGGCAACACGGGGCTCTTTCATTTTTCGGGTTGTCAGGGATCCTTGGACGCCGTGATCGGGCCCGCCCCGGCCGGCGCGAACAGGCTCCCGGCCAGACTTCCGCGGGTGGTGCGCACCGCGACCAGGGCCCACGTGCACAGCAGTCCCCCGTAGGCGAGCACCGCCGCCACCTCGAAGGCGGGCAGTCCGGTGTGGATGGCCAACTGGGTGGTGCCGGTGACGAAGGTGCCCACCGGGAAGGTCAGGCTCCACCAGGTCAGGGCGAACGGCATCCCGCGGCGCAGGGTGCGGATCGTCAGCGCGGTGGCCAGCGCGATCCACAGCACGCAGAAGCCCCACACCGGCACGCCGAACAGGATCGAGAAGATCCCGACACCGGCCGCCAGGTCGGGCGCGACCGCCAGATGGGCATGGGTCGCCAGCAACCCGGCCACCGTGACCGATTGCCCGAGCGGACCGAGGACGATCCACAGCGTCGGCACCCGCGCCGTCCCCGAGGTCCCGTACAGCGCCAACCTGCTCCAGATCATCGTGATGATGATCAGCGCCGCGATCAGGGACAGTCCGAACATGGCAAGACAGCCGAAGAACATGGTGGTTCGGCCGGTACCCGGTGCCATGTGCGGCAACAGCATCGCTCCGCCCGCCGCCGAGACCATCGGCGGGACCACCGGCATCAGCCATCCCCCGAACGCGGCGTCCGGACCGACGTTGAGCTGGGTGAACATCAGATAGGGAATCGAGACCGCGGTGTAGAGCCCGCCGATCGTGCCGGCCGACCACAACACCCAGTTGACGTCGACGGCCAGTCGTTCACCGATGAGATCCGCACCGACCAGCATGGTGGCGCTGCCCACCGTCATCAACGCCATCGGGGCCGCGCCGTAGAAATGTGCCATCTGCGGGTTGCGGACGTGTCCGCGGGCCACCGTGGGATGGCGGAACCACTGCACGCTGACCGCGATGATCAGGGTTACCAGCAGCGCCGCGGCGACCACCCAGACGACCTCGGTGAACACCCGCAGACCCGGCACGTGCATCGGCAGCGTGGCGCCCGCGACGACCAGGATCCCGGTGCCCATCACCGAGGAGAACCAATTGGGGCCGAAGTTTCCCAACCGAGTCCCAGGTTCCGCCGTCGACCGACCCGGCATGATTGGCGTCATGGAGATCAGCATCCTCGGGTCGTTGTCCGGATCGAGCGGTACGTCCCTCATCGACGGTGTCGTGTCGGAATTCGCCCAACTGCGTGACGAAGGGTTTCGTCGCATCTGGATGACGCAGATGCCCTACGAGCCCGATCTGCTGACGGTGCTCGCGGTGGCACTGCGCGAGGTCGACACCATCGAGGTGGGCACCGGGGTGGTGCCGATCCAGAATCAGCACCCGATGCAGTTGGCGCAGCGGGCGCTGACGCTGAGCCTGATCTCCGGTGGACGGTTCATCCTGGGGCTGGGCATGACCCATGCCGCGGTCACCGAGGGCATGTGGGGGATTCCGTGGGATCGTCCGGTGCGCAGGCTCAACGAGTACCTCGACGGGTTGCTGCCGCTGCTCGCCGGTGAGCCGGCGGACGCCGCCGGCGAGATCTACACCACCCGGGGCGCGGTGCAGGTGCCCGCAGCGCCCGCGCCGCCGGTGTACATCGCGGCACTCGGCCCGCAGCTGCTGAAGATCGCCGGCCGCCGGACCGCGGGCACCGTCACCTGGATGACGGGACCCAAGACACTGTCCGAACACGTCGGCCCAGGACTGCGGGCGGCAGCCGACGGACGACCGGTTCGGGTGGTGGCCGCCCTTCCGGTCGCCGTCACCGACGATGTCGACGGCACCCGGGCCCAGGCGGCCGAGCAGTTCGCCATGTACGGCCACCTCCCGTCCTACCGCGCCATGCTCGATCGCGAGGGTTACGCCGGGCCCGCCGACGCCGCGCTCATCGGTGACGAGGCCACGGTGACCGCGAGGATCAACGAGCTCTCCGCAGCCGGCGTCGACGAGTACGTCGGCGTCGTCTTCGATCGATCGCCCGAGGTCAGGGCCCGTACCCGGGCTCTGTTGCGGACACTGGACAACGCGTGAAATTTGCTATGGTGTGATCTTGGTCACGGGCGTACAGTCGGTGTCACGACGGGTTCGGGAGTGACTGATCCGAAAGAGCCGGGCAAGAGGTGAAACACCGGCCGCGCGAGATACCGCCAGGTATGAGTGGACGCCCTCAGGTTGATAAACCGAATGTCCTCCCGAACCCGCCCTCATGCGTTCAGCCGGTGGTGAACACGCGCGCACGTCGCCGTGTCGGTGGCAACGATGCTGTCATGGGCCAGGTCATTCCGTTCGATCCGAACCGCGCTGAGCCGGACCGCACGCCGGAGCCGTTGTGGCGCGAGGTGCTGGGCCGTCGGCTGCGCGACACCCGCCGCGCCAAGGGAGAGCGACTGGTGGACGTCGCCGCGCGCGCCGGGGTGTCCCCGCAGTATCTTTCCGAGATCGAGCGGGGCCGCAAGGAACCGTCGAGCGAGATGATCGCCGCGGTGTGCGGGGCGCTCGGTGTCGGGTTGGGTCGATTGCTCGGCGGTATCTCGGCCGATCTCACCCGTGCCAAGGGGCGTCGCGGCGACGGCATTGCACGGCTGGCGGCTTAGGCGCGTTCCCGCAGAACCCGGTCGGCAAGCCCGTAGGCCACCGCCTGGTCGGCGTCGAACACCCGGTCGCGGTCGGTGTCGTGGCGTAGCTGCTCGGTGCTGCGGCCGGTGTGCCGGGCCAGGATCGTCTCCAGCTGGTTGCGGGTGCGCACCACCTCGTCGGCCTGCAGGATCAGGTCGGGGATGGTGCCCCGGCCCTGGGCGGCCGGCTGGTGTAGCACCACCCGGGAGTGTGGCAGCACCGAACGCCGTCCCGGGGCGCCGGCGGCCAGCAGCACCGCGCCGGTGGCGACGGCCTGGCCGATGCATGTCGTCGCCACCGGGGCCTTGATGAACCGCATGGTGTCGTAGACGGCGAGCATCGCCGACAGGTCGCCGCCCTCGGAGTTGATGTAGAGCGCGATCTCCTGCTCGGGGTTGTCGGCCTCCAGATGCAGCAGTTGCGCGATCAACGCGTTGGCGACACCGGAATCGATGGCGGTGCCCAGATAGACGATGCGTTCGGTGAGCAGATGGCTGTAGACGTCCATGATGCGCTCACCGTTGGTTGTACGGGCGATGACGTTGGGGATGGTGTAGGTGCTCATCACTATGCCCCGATCCCGATCCCGATCCCGATGCGCTGCTTGCGGTTCGGTGCGATCTGAGCGAACTCGCCGACCATGTGGTCGACGAAACCGTATTCGCGGGCCTGCTCGGCGGTGAACCACCGGTCATGCAGTGAGTCGGTGAAGATGCGGTCGACAGGCTGACCGGTATCGGCGGCGATGAGCCCCAGCACGGTATCGCGGGTGTGCCGCAGATCGTCGGCCTGCACCTCGACCTCGACGGCCGACCCGGCGATCCCCGCCGAGCCCTGGTGCATCAGGATGCGGGCGTGCGGCAGTGCGAAACGCTTACCGGGAGCACCGGCCGAGAGTAGGAATTGCCCTGCGCTGCATGCCAGTCCGAGGGCGAGGGTGGTGACGTCGGCAGGAATCAGCCGCATCACGTCGCGGATGGCCAGCATGGCGGGCACCGATCCGCCGGGGGAGTGGATCCACAGGGCGATGTCGTCGTCGGAGTCGGCGGCCAGCGTCAGCAGCTGCGCCACCAGCACGGCACCGTTGTCGTCGTCGAGGCCGCCGTCGAGGACGAGTACCCGTTTGCGGTACAGGTCGTCGCGCAGCTGCCTGCCGAACAGGGGCGGTTTCTGGTTCATGGTGGTGACTCTGCCTGCTGCGGAGTCCTTTTCGCAGCCCACGCTGCTCTCAGCAGAACGGCCGGCATGACCGCCCCGACAACGCAAGAGCCCCCGGCGAGTTCGCCGGGGGCTCTTGGTCAGGTGAATCAGAAGGACGCTTCGTCCAGCTCCATCACTTCGTTGTCGAGTGCGTCGAGCACCGTGCGGGTGCTGGTCAGCAGCGGCAGGAAGTTCTTGGCGAAGAACGACGCGGCAGCGATCTTGCCCTCGTAGAAGGCCTTGTCCGCACCGGTGGCGCCTTCGTCGAGCTTCTCGATCGCGACGGCGGCCTCACGCTGCAGCAGCCAGCCGATGATCAGATCGCCGACGCTCATCAGGAAGCGCACCGAGCCCAAGCCCACCTTGTAGATGGCGCTCTGGTCCTCCTGCGAGGCCATCAGGTAGCCGGTCAGGGTGGCGGCCATGCCCTGCACGTCTTCCAGGGCGGTCGCGAGCAGTGCACGCTCGGCCTTGAGGCGGCCGTTGCCGGTCTCGTTCTTGACGAAGGTGTCGATCTGGCCGGAGACGTAGGCCAGGGCCTGTCCCTTGTCGCGGACGATCTTGCGGAAGAAGAAGTCCTGCGCCTGGATGGCGGTGGTGCCTTCGTACAGCGAGTCGATCTTGGCGTCGCGGATGTACTGCTCGATCGGGTAGTCCTGCAGGAAGCCCGAACCACCCAGGGTCTGCAGCGACTCGGTCAGGTACCGGTACGCGGTCTCCGAGCCGAAGCCCTTGACCACCGGCAGCAGCAGGTCGTTGACGCGTACCGCCAGGTCGGGATCCACGTCGTGCAGTGCCTTGGCGACCTCGGCGTCCTGGAAGGTGGCCGTGTACATGTACAGCGCGCGCATGCCCTCGGCGTAGGCCTTCTGGGTCATCAGCGAGCGACGCACATCCGGGTGATGGGTGATGGTGACGCGCGGAGCGGTCTTGTCGGTCATCTGGGTCAGATCGGCACCCTGCACACGCTCCTTGGCGTACTCCAGAGCGTTCAGGTAACCGGTCGACAGCGTGGCGATGGCCTTGGTGCCCACCATCATCCGGGCCTGCTCGATGACGTCGAACATCTGCGCGATGCCGTTGTGCACCTCGCCGACGAGCCAGCCAACGGCCGGGACGCCGTGCTGGCCGAAGGTCAGCTCACAGGTGGCCGAGACCTTCAAGCCCATCTTGTGCTCGACGTTGGTGACGAAGACACCGTTGCGCTCGCCGAGCTCCCCGGTCTCCTTGTCGAAGTGGAACTTGGGTACGAAGAACAGCGACAGACCCTTGGTGCCCGGTCCCGCACCCTCGGGGCGGGCGAGCACCAGGTGCGCGATGTTGGGGAAGAGGTCATCGGCGTCGGCGGAGGTGATGAAGCGCTTCACGCCGTCGATGTGCCAGGTGCCGTCGGGCTGCTGGACGGCCTTGGTACGGCCGGCGCCCACGTCGGAGCCTGCGTCGGGCTCGGTCAGCACCATGGTGGCGCCCCAGTTGTTCTCCGCGGCGATCGCGGCCCACTTCTTCTGCTCTTCGGTGCCGTTGTGGGCGAAGATCTGCGCGAAGCCGGCGCCGCCGCCGTACATCCACACGGCCGGGTTGGCGCCGAGGATGTGCTCGTTGAGAGCCCACAGCAGAGCCTTGGGGGCGGGCATACCGCCGAGCTCCTCGTCGAGGGCGACCTTGTTCCAGCCACCTTCGATGGTCGCGTTGACCGACTTCTTGAAGGACTCCGGCAGCTTGACCGTGTGCGTGGCGGGATCGAAGATCGGCGGGTTGCGGTCGCCGTCGGCGAACGATTCGGCGATCGGGCCCTCGGCCAGTCGCGCCATCTCGTTGATCATCTCGCGGGCGGTGTCGGCGTCGAGCTCGGCGAACGAGCCCTCGCCGAGCGCCTTGTCGAGACCGAGCACATCGAACAAGGTAAAGACCTGGTCACGGACGTTGCTCTTGTAATGGCTCACGGTTTCTCCTCGGTGAGATCGAAGCTTGTCGGTTGGGTTCTCGTGCGGACTGCGCTAAGTTACCCACCAGTAACTGCCTGAAACTATACCGCTCGGTAACCGCATCTCAAAGGGGTGTCGAGCAAATTGGCGCCAGCGAACCAACCCGGTGGTTGATTGGGCTGGCCGCCGGCTACCGAAACCCGTTCTGAACTGCGATTTCAGGTGATATGTGATGCTCGCCACGAAGGCGCCCAACAAACCTCTAAGGTGAGGCGCATGAGGCGTGTGGTGGTGTGGGGAACAGGGAACATGGGCTCGACGGCGATCCGATCGGCGGTCGCCTTCCCCGGCCTCGAACTGGCCGGCGTCCTCACCTCCAGCGCCGAGAAGGCCGGCCGTGATGCCGCCGAATTCGCCGGCCTGCCCGACCCGACCGGGATCCGGGCAGGCACCGATGTCGACGCCGCGCTCGCCGCCGCCGACGCGGTCGCCTACATGGCCTCCGGTGATATCCGGCCCGAAGAGGCGATCGCCGATATCGAACGGTGCCTACGCGCCGGGAAGCACGTCGTCACACCGTCGCTGTACTCGCTCTACGACCCGGCCTCGGCGCCGGTGGAGTGGGTGCAGCGGCTGACCTCCGCCGCCGAGGAGGGTGGTGCCACCCTGCTGGTCAGCGGTGTCGACCCGGGTTGGGGCAATGACGCGCTGGCGGTCACCGCGGCCAGCCTGTGCACGCGCATCGACACCATCACCTGCCAGGAGATCTTCGACTACTCGACCTACAACCAGCCGGAGGCGGTGCGGCTGCGCTGTGGTTTTGGGGGCGCCATGGACGACACCCCGATGATGCTCCTGCCGAGCATCCCCACGATGGTGTGGGGCGGCAATGTCCGGCTGATCGGCCGCGGCCTGGGTATCGAGATCGACGACATCACCGAGGAGGTCGAGCGGCTGCCGCTGGAACAGACCGTCGACACCGTCATGGGGCCGTTCGAGAAGGGGACCCAGGGGGCCTTCTTCCTCAAGGTGATCGGCTGGTCGCAGGGCAGGAAGCGCGTCATCATCGAGCACATCACCCGGATCCATCCCAGTTGCGCGCCGGAATGGCCACAGCCCGACGAGGGTGTGGGTGATCACCGTGTCATCGTGGATGGCGACCCGCAGCTCACCATCACCACCCGGGCCGACGTTCCCGGCGGAACCCGCGCGGACGGCGGCAACACCACCGCGGCCAACCGGCTGCTCGGCGCGCTGAACTGGCTGGCCGAACAAAAACCGGGGATCTACGACGGACTCCAGGTGCCGCTGCGCTCGGCGGTGGCACCGGAGGCAGAGGCCGCGCGCTGGACCTGACCGGGTTTCCTACCTCGGTTCAACCAGAACGCCACAACCGGTGTCGTGGCTGCACCGAGGTAGGTGAATCGGTCGTACTACCTACTTGGTTGCAGCCGGGACGGGGCGACCGGTTCGCCGGCTGCGATCAGGTACGTCATGACGCGCAGCGAGGTTCAGGTCGGTCCACCCGAACTGAACCCCGCTACATGCGCACCTCAGCCGGCTTTGGCCTCGGATTCGGCAGGAGCCTCGGCATCGGGAAGCTGCGAGACCAGATGCTCGCCGAGCTCACCGATCGTCGGATAGTCGAACACCGCCGTCGGGCTGATGTCGAACTTGCCGCCGAACTGCCCGAACAGCCGGTTGCGCAGCTCGACCGCCATGAGCGAGTCGGTCCCCAGGTCCAGGAATCGGCTGGTCGCCGCCGGCGGCTGTGCCAGGCGCAGGAAGCCCTGCACCTCACGCTGCAGGAACTCGGTGACGAATCCCGCACGCGCGGCCACCGGTAGCTCCTGGAGCTGCCGGAGCAACTCGCTGTCGCCGCCACCGGCCGAATCACCGCTGGGCAGCACCTGATCCAGCAGCGGCGGACGGATACCGCCGAGCATCTTCGCGGTCCGCTGCCAGTTCGCCTTGAGCACCGTGGACTGCCCGACGCCGTGCCGGATCGCCTCACCGAGGGCGGCCAACGCGGCCGATGGCTCAAGCGGCATCATGCCCTGCGCGCTCAAGTTGGCCACCGCGGCCTGTGAACTGGCCATACCGCCATGGCCCCAGGGGCCGAAGTTCACCGCGGTGGCCGGCAACCCGGCTGCCCGGCGCTGCGCGACGAGCCCGTCGAGCAGCGCGTTGGCGGTCGCGTAGTTCGACTGTGACGGTGAGCCGAGCACTGCCGAGGCCGAGGAGTACAGGATGAAGAAGTCCAGATCCTCGCCCGCGGTCAACCGGTGCAGGTGGTGGGCGCCGTACGCCTTGGGGCCCAGGGTCTTCCGGAATCGGTCCAGGTTCTGGTCCGGCAGCAGAGCGTCATCGAGCACGCCGGCCAGATGAGCGACGCCGGCCAGTGGCGGCAGCTCCCGCCGGATGCGCTCCAGGACCCCGGCCACCTCTGCTTCGTCGCCGATATCGGCCGAGAAGACGTGCACCCGGCAGTGGTAGCGCTCGGTGATGGCATCGATCGCCTGCTGGGTCTCCGCATCAGGGCTGCGGCGACTGGTCAGCACGATATCGCCTGCGCCGAGCTGTGCGAGATAGCCGGCCGTGTGCAGACCGAGCGCACCGAGGCCGCCGGTCACCAGGTAGGTCCGGTCACCCTGCGGCTGCAGCGGTTTGGGCATCTGGATGACGATCTTGCCGATATGACGCGCCTGTTGCATGCGGCGGAAGGCGGTCCTGGCCTCGGTCAGCGGGTAGACCTCGGCGGGCACCGGCGTCCACACGCCATCGGCCAGACCGTCGGACACCTCGGACATCAGACGCTGGATGTGGTCGGGATCGCTCATCATCGTGACGTCCAACGCGATGATCTCGTAGTCGATATCCGGACGTACCGCGGCCATCTGGGCGGGGGTCCAGATATCGCGCTTGGCGATCTCGGCGAAACGCCCGCCCAATGCCGTCGCCCGGACCGTCGCCTCGATGAAGCCGTCGTTGGTCAGGCTGTTGAGCACCACATCCACGCCGGCGCCATCGGTGTCGGCCAGGATCTGGTCGGCGAAATCGACGGTGCGCGAGTCGTACACGTACTCGACGCCCATGGCCCGCAGCGTCGCCCGCTTGTAGGTGCTCGCGGTGGCGAACACCGTCGCACCGTGCTGGCGGGCCATCTGCACTGCCGCCAGGCCCACGCCACCGCTGGCGGCGTGGATGAGCACCTTGTCGCCCGGTTTGATCTGAGCCCAGTCGAAGGCCAGCCGCACCGTCAGCGCCGCCGCGGGAATGGTCGCGGCGTCGACCGAGCTGATGCCGTCGGGCACGGTCGCCAGGAGCTGCGCAGGCACGTTGAGCCGGCTGGCGAACGCTCCCTGCATCGAGCCGAACACCCGTTGCCCGACCTCGAATTCGGTGACGTCCTCGCCCACCTCGGTGATCACACCGCACAGGTCGCCACCGATCGGCCCCGGATCTCCCGGGTACAGGCCGAGCACGTTGAGCACGTCACGGAAGTTCAGCCCGGCCGCCTCGATCCGGACCTGCACCTCGTGGGGCTCGGGTGCCGTCACGTCCTTCTCGGTCAGGCGCAGGTTGTCGATGGCGCCGCGTTCGGTCGGTGCGAGCACGAAGTCCTCCGACCGCGGCATCGGCAGGTAACCGTTGCGCGCCCAGTGCAGCAGCCGTGGCACCAGGAAGCGGCCCTGACGCACGGCCATCTCCGGCTCGGTGACCGGCGTTCCGAGCGCCGCGGGCAACCAGCTGTCCGCCGAGACGTCCCCGTCGATCATCCGGACCCGCAGCATCGGCTGTTCGGCGATCAACGTACGCCCGAATCCCCACAGTGCGGATTGCACCGGATCGACCGGCTCACCGGGTTCGGTGGCCACCGCGCCGTCGGTGAGGATCCACACACCGCCCGCCAGGGTGCTGGTCTGCTCGGCCAGCGCAGTCTGGGTGGCAGCGAGCAGCGCACTCACCTCGGCCTCGAGCCGGACGGCCAGCTCTGCGGTCGTCTCGTCGGATTGCGCCGAAGTCTTGCTGCGCCAGACGATTCCGGCGACGCCGGCCCCATGCTCGGTGGCCGCGCCGAAGGCCTGCTGCCAGGCCTGCGGATCGGTGGGCGTATCGATGGTGACCGCACCGGGCCGGTGGGCCGCGAGCTCGTCGAATCCGGCGATCAGCCAGGTCCCCGCGCTGTCTTCGGTGGCCGATTCCGGCGCCGCGCCCTCGTGCCAGCCGAGGGTGTAGAGCAACCTGGTCGAGTCACCACCGAGGCCACGCAGCAAGGCTTCGCGCGGTGCGCGCTTGACCGTGAACTCGCGGATACCACCCAGGACGCGGCCGTCGCGGTCGACGAAATCCAGGTCGAAGACCAATGTTTCGCTGTTGAGCGGACCTTCATGCCAACGGGCCCGGCAGTAGAACCGGTTCGGCATCTTGGCCGCCAGCTGTACCTGCCCGTATCGCAGCGGCAGGAACAGATCGTGGATGCCCTGTTCGGCGGCCAGTACGGCCGGGAACGCCGGGAACGCGACACCCGTGCACAGATCGAGCAACACAGGGTGGATCGGTTCGCTGCCGAGATGCTCGGCGAGCTCGTCGCCGACGGACACATCGCCGATGGCTTCACCGTCACCCACCCACAGCGAGCGCAGCGAGCTGGACCACGTCGGGCCCCAGGCCAGTTCGAGATCGTTGAAGATGTCGAACAATTCTTGCGGGCGTGTCCGGTTCATGTGCTCGACGGCCTCGTCGGGCGCGGCGGTCGACTCGTCCGGCTGGTCGATGTCGACACCGGAGGTCAACGTGCCGTCGGCGTTGAGCGACCATTCGGCTTCGCGCACCCCGTACGGCCGGGAGTGCACCTGGAACTTCCAGCCGTCCTCGACGGTGCGCAGGGTCAGCTGCACCTCACGGGCCGCCTTGTCCGGCAGGATGATCGGCTCGTAGAAGTAGACATCGCTCACCCGCGCCGGCGCGCCGGCGGCCGCCAGGGCCATCGACGCGTAGGTGGCGCCGGGAACCACGACGGTCCCGTAGATGACGTGATGGGCCAACCACGGCTGCGTCTTCACCGAGAACACATTGCTGTAGACGGTGTCCCCGGACGCCAGATCCTTGGGGCTGCCGAGGATCCCCGAGGCGGCGGTGCCGCCGGAACTCAGGATCGCCGACGCCTTGGGCCAGTAGCGGCGCCGCTGGAACGGGTAGGTCGGCAGCTCGAGTCGGTGTGCCGGACTGTGGAATCGGGCCGAGAAGTCCGGACGGTGGCCGCTGATGTAGGCGGTGGCCAGCGCATCGGCGACCTGACGCTGCGCGTTGGCCCCCTTGCGCAGCGACACGATGGTCCGCGGCGTGGCCGCCGACTCAGGCCAGGACTGCAGGGCGGCCGCGGTCAGGATCGGCTGTGGCCCGATCTCCATGAGCACCGTGCAGCCCAACGCGGCCACCGTGCGCACACTCTCGGTGAACTGCACCGGCTGGCGGGAATGCCGGCGCCAGTACAGCGCGTCGATCGGGGTCTCGGCGCTGAGCACCGCACCGGTCCGGTTGCACACCAACGGCCGAGACGGCACCGCATACTCGAACTGCGCTGCGAACGACTCGAACTCGTCGAGGACCGGGTCCAGCAACTCGGAGTGGAACGCGTGGCTGGTCTCCAACCAGGTGCAGCGCGCGCCCTCCTGACTGCAATTGGTGACGATCTGCTCCAGATCCTCGCCAGGACCCGACAGCACCGTGTTGCGGCCGTTGTAGGCCCCGACCGACACCCGCGGGAATGCTTCGGCGGCGCGTTCGACGTACTGCGGATCGGCGAACACCGCCACCATCCGGCCGCCTGCGGGCAGGCTGCCGAAAAGTCGCCCGCGCTCGGCGATCAGCCGCGCACCGTCTTCGAGGCTGAACACCCCGGCGACACAGGCCGCCGCGTACTGACCGACGCTGTGCCCGAGCACCACGTCCGGTTCGATACCCCAAGACTGCCACAGCCGGGCCAGCCCCATTTCGACGGCGAAGATCGCCGGCTGTGCGAACGAGGTGTGCTTGAGCGTCTCGGCCGCCTCGCGGCCCGATCCGAACAGCACCTCGAGCAGCGGTTGCGGCAGGATCCCGTCGACGGCCTGCGCGCAACTGCGCACGGTTTCGGCGAAAACCGGTTCGGTGTCGAAGAGTTCGCGCGCCATGCCGGGGTACTGGCTGCCCTGGCCCGGGAAGAACCAGGCGGTGGTCGGGGGATCGGCGCACTCACCGCGCACCACTCCCGGTCGCAGCCGGTTGGCCACCAGATCTTCCAGCAGCATCTTGGCCTCGGCGGTGGAACTGGCCACCACCGCCGCGCGATGCTCGAAGTGCGACCGTCCCGCGCCCGCGGTGAAGGCCACATCGGTGAGTTCGGCATCGGGGTTGGCGGCCAGCCAGCCCCCGTACCGCTGTGCCAACGCGGTCAATCCCGCCGCCGACCGGGCCGACAACGGCAGAACGCACAGTGCCTCTCTGGCCGTGGCCTCGGGCTCGTCAGTCGGTTCGGCGGGCAGTGCGGCCGGCGCCTCTTCGAGCAGGACGTGGGCGTTGGTGCCGGTGAAGCCGAACGAGCTGACCCCGGCGCGCCGCGGACGGCCGTCGGTGTGCCAGGGGGTCGCCTCGTCGACGACCTTGACAGGCAGGGTTTCCCACGGGATGTGCGGAGACGGATTACTGAAGTGCAACGTCTTCGGCAGCATCTCGTGCTGCATCGAGAGCACGACCTTGATGAGTCCCGCGACGCCCGCCGCGGACTCCAGGTGCCCGATATTGGTCTTGGCGGTACCCATCAACAACGGCCGGTGCACGTCACGGCCGCGCCCGTACGCCGCAGCGGCCGCCTGCACCTCGATCGGGTCACCGAGCGGAGTGCCGGTGCCGTGCGCTTCCAGGTAGTCGACGTCACCGCCGCCGAGACCGGCGCGGTCCAGGGCGGACGCGATGAGACGTTGTTGGGCACCACCATTGGGGACCGTCAGACCGCTGGAGGCGCCGTCCTGGTTGACCGCGCTGCTGCGGATCACCGCGCAGATCCGATCCCCGTCGCGCTGGGCATCGGAGAGCCGCTTGAGCACCAGCACACCGCAGCCCTCGCTGCGGACGTACCCGTCGGCGGCGGCGTCGAAGGTCTTGCAGCGGCCGTCCGGCGACAGCATCCGGGCCTGCGATGCCGCGACGATGGAGGCCGGGCTGAGCAGGACGTTCACCCCGCCGGCCAGGGCCAGATCACAGTCACCGGAATGCAGTGCCTGGGCGGCCTGGTGGACGGCGACCAGCGATGAACTGCAGGCGGTGTCCACCGCCATGGCCGGGCCCTCCAGGCCGAGGGTGAAGGCGACGCGGCCGGCGATGGCGTTCAGCGCGTTACCGGTGATGAAGTGGGCCTCAAGGTTTTCCACCGAATCGCCCGAGAGTAGGTGGGAGTACTCGTTGGCGCCGACGCCGACGAACACACCGCTTCGGCTGCCGCGCAGGGACGACGGCGCGTATCCGGCGCGTTCGAGTCCCTCCCAGGCGATTTCGAGCATCAGCCGCTGCTGTGGGTCGATCCACATCGCCTCGCGGGGGGAGATGCCGAAGAACTCGGGGTCGAATGTGTCGACGCTGTCGAGGTATCCGCCGTTGCGGGTGTAGATCTTGCCGGGTGTCTGCTGATCGGGGTCGTAGAACTCGTCGACGTCGAACCGGTCCTCGGGGATCTCCCGGATCGCATCGACTCCGCCGGAGAGCAGTTCCCAGTACGCGTCGGGATCCGGTGCGCCCGGGAACCGGCAGGCGACCGCGATGACCGCGATCGGTTCGTCGGTGGCCGCCGACGCCAGCGAGACCGGCTGCGCCTCGGTGCGGCCAGCCGACCGGTCGTTGAGCTTGAGCACGTCGCCGAGCAGGTAGTCGGCCACATCGGACAGGCGCGGGTAATCCATCGCCAGTGTCGCCGGAAGTTCCTGGCCCACCGCGCCTTCCAGGCGGCGCCGCAGTTCGACGGCCATGAGTGAGTCCATGCCGAGGTCGAAGAACCCGGCCTCCTCACGGATATCGGCGGCATCGACCTGGGTCACCTCGGCGACCGCATTGCGCAGATACTCCAGCACGATCTTCTTGCGCTGTTGTACCGGTGCGGTGCTGAGCTGACCGACCAGCGGGGTGGCACCCGAAGCGCGGGTCGGTGCGCTCACCGAGTCGGGCACCTCGCGCGCCACCTCGGCCAACAGCGCACGCGAGCCGGTCTGTAGGTACACCGGAAGGAACTTCGACCAATCGACGCGGGCGAGTACGGATTGCACGCTCGTACCGACCAATACGTCGGCCAGACCGGCCAGCGCATCGGCCGGCGGCAGTGTCCGCACCCCTCGTCGTTCCAGCTGTTCGCGCGCGTGCGGGTCGGCCATGCCGGCCGCCCATGGTCCGAAATTCACGCTGCAACCGGCGATGCCCTGCTCGCGCAGCCGCCAGGTCAGACCGTCGAGGAAGGCATTGGCCGCGCCGTACGCGCTCTGGCCATAGCTGCCCCACACCGACGAGATCGACGATGTGGAGACGAAGAAGTCCAGCGGCAGACCCTCGACGGCTTCGCTCAGATACCAGGCGCCCCACACCTTGCCGCCGAACACCCGATCCAACTCGGCGGCCTCCAGGGTGGCCAGCGGTGTCGTGCTGTTCTCGCCTGCTGCGTGCACGATGCCCGCCAGCGCCGGCAACTCGGCGCGCACCGTCGCGATCAGGTGGGCGATGTCGTGCGGGTTGGCGACATCGGCGGTTATCACGCGCACGGCACAACCGTGCGTGGCCGTGATATCGGCGATGCGCTTCTGTGCCGCCTCGTTCGGTGCACGCCGGCTGGTCAGTACCAGCTGCTTGGCGCCGTGTGCGGCGAGGTGCGCGGCGATCTCAAGGCCGAGCGAGCCCAACCCGCCGGTGATCAGATAGGTTGCCTCGGAACGCAATTCCAGCGGCTTCGGGTTGGGCTGACCGGTGCGCCGGACCAGTCGTGGAACCCAGACCTGCCGACCGCGGAGAACGATCTGGTCCTCACCGCGGGGCAGGCCGGGAATCTGGCGGATCAGTTCCGGCCACTCCTGGGCATCTCCGCTCAGATCGGCGAGCCCACCCCACACCTGGGGATATTCGAGGGCGACCGCGCGGCCGAAACCCCACAGCAGGGTCTGTTCGGGGGCCACCGCATCGCCTTCGGCGACCCGTTGTGCCTGCCGTGTCACGGTCCAGATGGGTGTGCGCACCCCGGCGGTGGCGGCCGCACGGAACAACCGCTGGGTTCCGCCGAGGACCCGGTGCTGCATCCGCAGCAGGGTCTGCATCGACGGGGCGGTGTGGGAGTCCAAGGCGGCGACATGCAGGATGCGGACCTCGGGTTCGTCCTGCACCGCCGAGGCCAGATCGGTCACCAGGCGTTGCTCGTCGGCATCGGAGACCGGGAGTGCCACCAGTCGGTGGCGGTGGCCCATGGCCGCCACGGCATCGACAAGCCCGGCGATGGCCGTCGTGTCGTCACCGATGAGCACCCAGGTGGCGTCCGTTGCCGTCGACGCGGAGCGTGCGCCGGCCTGCTGCCAACGGATCTCGTAACGGGCATCGCCGATCGACTGCGCGTCGCGTTGCCGATTGTGCTGTGCGGCAAGCTTGCTCAGGGCGTCCACGGTTGCCTGATTGACATCGGATCCATCGAGCAGTGCGGCCAGTTCGGCGATTCGGCCGTCTTCGAGCAGTCGAACGGCTTCGGTGCGCGGCGCGTCGTCGGTCCAACCCGTCCGGCCCTTGTCGGCCTGCTTGTCCTTGAACCAGTACTGGCGGTGCTGGAACGGATAGGTGGGCAGGTCGAGCTTGTGCGCCGGCCGGTGCACCACGGCATCGAAATCGGGCAGGTGTCCGGCGATGTAGGCCTGGGCCAATGCGTCGATGACCTGACGATGATCGGCGCCGTTCTGGCGCATGGAGGCGATCGCCCGTGGGGTGTGGGTCGGATCCGGCCAGGCACGCATGGCGGCGGCGGTCAGCACCGGCTGCGGGCCGACTTCCAGCAACACCGCGCATCCGAGTTCGGCCAATGTCGCCACGCTCTTGGCGAATTCGACAGGCTGCCGGGCGTGCCTACGCCAGTAGGCGCCGTCGAGCTTTGCGGTCCTGCCGAGCGCGGCCCCGGTGCGATTGCACACCAGAATTCGTTGCGGCGCCTTGTACTCGAACTGATTGGCAAATGACTCGAAGGCGTCCAGCGCCGGGTCGAGCAGTGCGGAGTGGAACGCATGGCTGGTGTCGAGCCAGTCGCAACGCACTCCGTCGTCGGCCAGCCCGGCGATAGCCTTCTCCAGATCCGTTGCAGGACCGGATAGTACGGTGTTCGCGCCGTTGTAGGCAGCCACCGACAGGCTCGGATACTGATCGACCAGACGCTCGACCCTGTCGGGATCGGCGAAGATGGCTGCCATCCGACCACCGGCAGGCAGCTCACCGAACAGTCGGCCACGTTCGGCGAGCAGTCGGATGCCGTCCTCCATGCTGAAGACGCCGGCGACGCAGGCCGCCGAATACTGGCCGACACTGTGGCCGAGCACGATATCGGGTTGCAGGCCCCAGGATTCCCACAGCCGGGCCAGGCCCATCTCGACCGCGAAGATCGCGGGCTGGGCGTACTGGGTCAGCCGGATCGTCGCGTCACCCTCGGGGGCGTCGAAGATCAGGTCGAGCAACGGGATGTCGAGTGCATTCGCGCATCGGGTCATGGTGTCGGCGAAGACCGGTTCGGTCTCGAAGAGCTGCCGTGCCATCCCGGCGTACTGACTGCCCTGTCCGGGGAACAACCACGCGGTCTTGGGCGCGTCGACGCAGTCACCGCGCACCAGACCCGGCGCGGGGCGGTCGTCGGCCAACGCACCGAGCAGTTCGCGTGCCGATTCCAATGAGTTGACCACCAGCGCGGCCCGGTGCTCGAGGTGGGCCCGGCCGGCGCCGGCGGTCAGGCAGACATCGGCCAGGGTGGCCTCGGGGTGCTCGCCGAGCCAGTTGCGGTACTCCTCGGCGGCCTGCACCAACGCGGCGGGTGTGCGCGCGGACAGCGGCAGCAGCATGAACCGCCGGTCGTCGCCGGCGGCGGTCCCGGCCGGCACGGTTTCGGGCGCTTCCTCGAGGATGACGTGGGCATTGGTGCCGGAGAAGCCGAACGAGCTGACCCCGGCCAGTCGTGGCCGGTCCGAGCGCTGCCAGGCGGTCGCCTCCTCCACGACGCGGACCGGGATGCGGTCCCACGGGATGTGCGGGGATGGGTGCTGGAAGTTCAGGTGCTTGGGCAACTCCTGGTTCTCCAGCGCCAAGACCACCTTGAGCACCCCGGCGATACCGGCGGCGGCCTCCAGGTGGCCGATGTTGGTCTTGGCCGAGCCGATGAGCAGCGGCTGATCGCGGTCCTTGCCGAGGGCGGCCGCGGCGGCCTGGACCTCGATGGGATCGCCGAGGGACGTGCCGGTGCCGTGCGCCTCCAGGTAATCGATATCCCCGGGTGCCACGCCGGCACGGTGCAGCGCCTCGGAGATGACGCGTTGCTGGGCGACGCCGTTGGGAACGGTCAGACCACCCGAGGCGCCGTCCTGGTTGACCGCGCTGCCGCGGATCACGGCGCGGATCCGGTCGCCGTCGCGCACCGCGTCCTCAAGGCGCTTGATCACGATGACACCGCACCCCTCGCCGCGGACGTATCCGTCGGCAGCGGCGTCGAACGTCTTGCACTTGCCGTCGGGAGCCAGCATCCGGGACTGCGAGAACGTGATCATGGTGGCCGGGCTGAGCAGTACGTTCGCGCCGCCCGCCAACGCCATATCGCATTCGCCCAACTGCAGCGCCTGGCAGGCCTGGTGGATGGCGACAAGGGAAGAACTGCAGGCGGTGTCGACGGTGACGGCCGGGCCGTGCAGGCCGAGCCGGTAGCTGATCCGCCCGGCACCGGCGGCGCCCGAGGTGCCGATGGCCAGGTACGCCTCGACCTCGGGATAGTTCAGCTCAGAGGAGGCCATGGCCAGGTAGTCGTGCGTGGACAGCCCGACGAACACGCCGGTCTTGGTGTTGGCCAATGCCGTTGGCGCGGTACCCGAATGCTCGACCGCCCGCCACGAGGTCTCCAGCAGCAGCCGGTGCTGCGGGTCCATCAGGCGCGCCTCGCGGGCGGACACGCCGAAGAACGGTGCGTCGAACCCGGTCACGTCGTCGACGAACCCTGCGCGCCGCGTGACGACCTTGCCCGGCGCCCCTGGATCGGCGTCGAAGAACTCGTCGATGTCCCAGCGGTCCGCCGGGATCGGGGATACCGCGTCACGGCCGCCGCGCAGGACGTCCCAATAGGCGGATGCGTCGGTCGCTCCGGGCAGTCGGGCGGCGTAGCCGATGATCGCGAATCGGGTCGGCTCGGCGTGCTCGGTCTCGGCCATCAGGTGTACTCCCCGCTTCGGTCTGATGAACTGTGGATGATGAGATATGGGTGCCAGGGTCCAGACCCCGTGCAGTGGCCTCGGTTGCCTGTGCAACGATCACTGCCGCTCATCTGCCGGCATTCACCGCCGGTACCTTACTCGGCGGTCAGTATTGCATGTACCGTGCTATCGCACGCGGTTTCATGACCGCCGTCGAGGGCCCCTGCCGGGCGGCCCCGCGTGCCGACAGCCGCTATCGTGAAGTCGCCTTCGGTTTTGCCCATCCGCTCACCGTCGACGCAAAGACCCCGGAGGGACCAGGTTGCACATCGGGAAGATCACGATCGGAACGATCGATGATTGGACGCCGGCCCCAGGTGTCGTGACGTCCTGGCATCCGACCAGCGCGGCGATGGCAAAGGCCCGCCAGGCGCCGGTCAGCTCGGTCCCTGTCAGCTATATGCAGGGACAGCACATCCGCGGCGTCTACGAGCAGGCCGCCAAGGGGTTGGACTACTCGCGGCAGATCATCGCCACCTGCGAGGTCCCGGGCGTCTGCGATATCGATGCGATGAACCACGCCCTGAACTCCTATCTGCGCAGGCATGACACGTACCGCAGTTGGTTCGCCTACGACGGGTCCGGCGATATCGTGCGGCATACCATCGTCGACCCGGCCGATATCGAGTTCGAGCCCATCGTCCACGGTGAGATCACCACCGAGGATGCCCGCAAACACATCGTGGACATCCCGTCGCCGCTGGAATGGGGGTGCTTCTCGTTCGGAATCGTGCAGAGCGAGGATCATTTCGATTTCTACGCCAGCATCGACCACGTCCATGGTGATGCCGCCCTGATCGGTATCACCATGCTCGAGGCGCACGGCATGTACACCTCGCTGACCACCACCGGCCAGCCCATGCCGTTGCCAGAAGCCGGCCACTTCGACGACTTCTGCCTACAGGAACGCGAACGTACCGCCGCGCTGACCGTCGATTCGCCCGAAGTCCGGGCCTGGATCGAGTTCGCCGAGAACAACAACAACAGCATGCCGGAGTTCCCGCTGCCGCTGGGCGATCCCTCGGTGCCGACGGTGGCCGATATGGTCGGGGAGATGCTGCTCGATGCCGAGCAGACCGAGCGTTTCGACGCCGCCTGCGTCGCCGCCGGTGTCCGGTTCGTCGGCGGCCTGTACGCCTGTACCGCCATGGTCGAGCATGAGCTGACCGGCGCGGCAACGTATTACGGTCTGACACCGCGCGACACCCGGCGGACCTCGGACAATTTCATGACGCAGGGCTGGTTCACCGGCCTGGTGCCGCTGACCGTGCCGATCGCCGCGACGACGTTCGCCGAGGCCGCCTGGGCGGCGCAGACATCCTTCGACACCGGCCTCGAGCTGGCCCGCGTTCCGTACTACCGCGTGCTGGAACTGGCACCATGGCTGGACAACCCGCGCCCGAACTTCCCGGTGTCGAACTTCCTGCACGGGGGTGCCGCGCCCTTGAACGCCGTTCTCGCGGCGGCCGAGATGGGTTACTCGAACAACATCGGCATCTATTCCGACGGCCGGTTCTCCTATCAGTTGACGGTGTATGTGTTCCGCTACGGCGCGGGCACCGCGATGGCGGTCATGTTCCCGGACAACGAGGTCGCCCAGAAATCGGTCACCCGCTACATCGCGACGATGAAATCGGTGATCGAGCAGGTGGCCGAGACCGGGGACTGGGGTCGTTTTGGTTAAGCCGGTGTGCCGGTTCGGTGAGGGGCAGTAGTGGGGGACGTGTGCGTCGGTTAGCCGGTTTTGTGGTGCGGTGGCCGCTGGCCGTCATCGGTATCTGGGTGGCCCTTGCGGTGGCACTGCCACTTGCCGTCCCCAGTCTGAACGAGATGGCGCAGCGCAATCCGCTGTCCATGCTTCCGGGTGACGCGCCGTCGAATATCGCCGCCCGCCAGATGGCGGACGCATTCCAGGAGCCGGGCACCGACGACCTGCTGCTGGTCGTGCTGACCGACGAGGACGGTCTCGGTCCCGAGCACGAGGCGACGTATCGCAAGTTGGTCGACGCGCTGCGCGACGATCAGCAGAACGTCGTCATGCTGCAGGAATTCATCGGAACCCCCGCTCTGCGTTCGACTTTGACCAGCAAGGACGACAAGTCCTGGGTACTGCCGGTCGGTTTGGCCGGAGCGCTGGGTACCCCGCAGTCCTACCAGTCGTTCAAGCAGGTCTCCGACCTGATCGAGCAGACCACCGCGGGCGGCCCGCTGGAGGTGCACCTGGCGGGCCCGGCCGCGACCGTGGCGGACCTGACCGTCGCGGGCGAGAACGATCGCCTGCCCATCGAGATCGCCATCGCCGTGCTGGTGCTGTTGGTGCTGCTGATCGTCTACCGCAACCCGGTCACGATGCTGCTTCCGCTGGCCGGGATCGGCATGTCCCTGGTGATCGCCCAGGCCTCGGTGGCCGGGCTGTCCGAACTCACCGGGCTCGGGGTGTCCAACCAGGCGATGATCCTGCTCAGCGCCATCATCTTCGGCGCGGGCACCGACTACGCGGTATTCCTCATCAGCCGATATCACGACTTCGTGCGCAAGGGCGAGGACTCCACCGACGCGGTCCGCGCCGCGCTCGGTTCGGTCGGCAAGGTCATCACGGCCTCGGCGGCCACCGTCGGCCTCACCTTCCTGGCGATCAGCTTCGCCGAGATGGGCATCTTCTCCACCGTCGGCGTGTCCTCGGCCGTCGGTGTCTTTGTGGCCTACCTGGCCGCGATGACGCTGCTTCCCGCGTTGCTGACACTCGTGGGACCCCGGGGCTGGATCGCACCCCGCAAGGAGTTGACCGCGCGGCTGTGGCGCCGTTCGGGAACGCGCATCGTGCGGCGACCGTGGACTCATCTGGTGGGCAGCCTGCTGGTGTTGCTCCTGCTGGCCGGGCTGTCCGGTTTCGCCACCTTCAACTATGACGACCGCAAGGCCGTGGCCGACTCGGAGCCGAGTTCGCTGGGCTACGCGGCGCTGGAGAAGCACTTCGACATCAACCAGTCGATCCCGTCCTATGTGCTGATCCACTCGGACAAGGACCTGCGCAACCCGGCCGCACTGGCAGATCTGGAGCAGCTCGCCGAGCGCATCACCCAGTTGCCCGATATCCAGATGGTCACCGGTATCACCCGGCCGCTGGGGTCGGTACCGCCGGAGTTCCGGGCCACCTATCAGGCCGGCATCGTCGGTACCCGCCTGGCCGATGGCGCCAAGATGATCAGCGACGGCTCCAAGGATCTGAACCGGCTCTCCAGCGGCGCGAACACCCTGGCGGGCAGCCTCGGCGATGTGCGCGGACAGATCACCGATATCGCGGGCAGTCTCAAGCAGATGGTGGACGCGTTCGCCGCCCTGCGCGGGCAGTACGGCGGCGACAAACTCGTCAAGAACGTCGATGTGGCGGCCAAGCTGGTGGCCAGCATCAACCGACTGGGTAACTCCATGGGCGTGAACCTGATGGCGACCAGGGACATGTTCGCCTGGGTGCCGCCGGTGCTGGCCGCCCTGCACGGCAACGTGGTGTGCGATCTGGACGTCTCGTGCAGCCAGACCCGGATCCACCTGTCCCGGCTGGCCGCGGCACGCAACGACGGCACACTGGACGAGATCGAGGATCTGGCAGGCCAGCTGGAGTCGTTGCAGGACCGCCAGTCGCTCAACGCCGCACTGCAGCAGGTCGGTACCGCCTTCACCCGATTGACCAAGGCCATGCAGGCGATGGGCCTGGACAGCCCGGCCGGTGCCGAGGCGACGCTGGCGCAGTTGCAGCAGGGTGCCGAACGCTCGGCCAGCGGCAGCCGGCAGGTGGCCGACGGGGTGGACCAGGTCGTCGACCAGATTCAGCTGATGCGCTCCGGGCTCGACCAGGCCGCGGCGTTCTTGCTGACCATGGCCGAGAACGCCAACTCGCCCGCGATGTCGGGCTTCAACATTCCGCCGGAGGTCCTGCAGTTGGAGGATTTCAAGGCGGCCACCAAGGCCTATGTGTCCCCGGACGGGCATTCGGCGCGCTATCTGGTGTTCACCAAGCTCGACCCGTTCAGCCCGGCCGCGATGGATCAGGTCAAGGACATCGAGGACGCCGCGCGCGGCGCCCTGCCCAACACCGAACTGTCGGACGCCACGGTGTCGATGGGCGGCTACCCGGTGGCACTGGCCGACACCCGTGACTACTACGAGAACGACATCCGCTACATCGTGGTCGTCACCGTGATCGTCGTGCTGATCATCCTGATGCTGCTCCTGCGGGCGCTCATCGCACCGCTGTATCTCGTTGGTTCCGTGGTGATCTCATACTTCGCCGCGCTCGGCCTCGGCGTGCTGCTGTTCCAGGTGATCCTCGACCAGCAGTTGCACTGGTCGGTGCCGCCCCTGGCGTTCGTGGTGTTGGTGGCCGTCGGCGCCGACTACAACCTGTTGCTGGTGTCCCGGATGCGGGACGAGGCTCCGGCGGGCAGATTCGGCATCATCCGCACCCTCAGCTCGACCGGTGGTGTCATCACCGCGGCCGGTCTGATCTTCGCCGCGTCGATGTGGGGCCTGTTGTTCTCCAGCATCGGTACTGTGGTGCAGGGCGGGTTCGTCATCGGCATCGGCATTCTGCTGGACACCTTCCTGGTCCGTACCGTCACCGTGCCTGCCATGGCCACGTTGGTCGGCCGGGCGAACTGGTGGCCATCTCGACTCACGGCGCGAGGGAGCAGCAGGGCATGAGGAAACTTCTCGCGGCGACCACCGCCCTCCTGACGATCGCGGCGACGGGTTCGTCGGGCGCCGCGATCGCGACCGCCGAGCCAGCCCCGCCGCCGGCCCCGAGTCCTGCGGTCCCCGGCCCCGCAGGCCCGGGTAACGCCCGCACCATCGAGGGTCGCGGCTACGCACTCGGCGGTGCCCACGTGCTCGGCATCCCCTACGACGAATACATCATGCGCACGGGCGCCGAGTGGTTCCCCGGTCTGAAACGCCAGATCGTCGACTACCCGGCCGGTCAGGTCCAGGGCCACACCCTGGAGCGGCTGTTTCCCGGTATCGGGCGGCTGGATGATCAGTTCCCCGGGCTGGGCATCGACGGGCCGAGTTACGGCGAGTCCATCGATGTCGGGGGACCCAACCTTGTCAACGCCATCCGCCAGGGCGGTCCGGGCATGGCGATCGGCCTGTCCGAGGGCGCGTCTGTCCTCGAGGACGTCAAGATCCGGTTGGCCAACGACCCGACCGCCCCGCCGCCGGACCAGCTCGCGTTCGCGACCTACGGCAACCCGGTCGGCAAGCACGCTTTCGGCGAGAGCTTCCTGAGCCAGAATTTCCCGGTGGGCAGCGTCGTGCCGTCGCTGGATTACCGGATGCCGCCCGAGGTGGAGAGCCAGTACGACACCCACCTGTTCGTCTCGGCGTATGACAGCATCGCCGACTGGCCGCAGCGCTCGGACAACTGGATCTCGGTGGCCAATGCGATCGTCGGTCTGGCGACCGGGCACACCGCCGTCGCCTTCACCAATCCGAAAATGGTTCCGCCGCAAAACATCCGTACCACGGTGAACTCGCGCGGAGCGCGTACGACGACCTACATGATCCCCGAGGAGCACCTGCCGCTGGTGCTGCCGTTCAAGTATCTCGGCGTCGACCAGAAGACCTTGATCGAGCTGGACAAGGTTCTGCAGCCCTATGTCGATGCCGGTTACACCCGCAACGACAATCCGGCGACGGCGCCGATCACGGTCGACCCGGTGAACGGTTATGACCCGGCAGAGGTCACCGCGCCGGCCACCCAGGCCGCGTTCGGTGGCGGGGCAGATCCGGTGTCGCAGTTGATGGCCGGGCTGCAGTACGTGCTGAACAATCAGCCGCCGCCCAAGCCCTAGCAGCCCGCTACAGACCGGCGAACCCGACCGCCAGCAGCACCAGGCCCACCATGGCGACCAGTGCGGCCACCGCGCGCCTGCCCTGCGAGCGCAACCAGTCGTTGAACCGGGCGAGCGTGGCCCGGGTCCGCTCAGGTGCCAGAACGTAAGCGATCAGCGGGATTTCGACCAGCGCGAAGGCCACGGTGTTGAACACCAGCAGGGCGGCCAGTTGGGTTCCGACGCTGACGCCGGCGGCACCGATGACGGCGAGGGCGGCCAGATAGTCCACCGAGGGCAGCGCGATGCCCAGCCCGGCCGCCCCCGCCACCCACAGCGAGCGGCCGTCCAGTGCCCGACGCACCCAGCCCGGTGGGGTGCGCGGTTTGCCCTTGGTGGCGGCGATGATCGCGGCGACCAGCAGCGCGCCCACTCCGATGACGATCTGCACCTTGGGCAGCGTGAACCGGGCGGAGTCCGGCAGGTGGGCATCCAACACCAGCAGTACCACCGCGCCGACGACGAGGCCCATGGAGAAGCCGCCTGCCAAGAAGGCGGCCAACTGTAGTTGTGGGCGTGGCCGATTCAGCATCACCACCGACATGCCGACGCGGAAGGGCTCCAGGCTGACCGCGACAGCCATGACCAGGAGGGTGATCCACATCGGTTGGCGCTACGCGTCCAACCGGACGAACTGTCCCTGTCGGTACAGCTGGACACACGCCGAGCGGCGGATCTTTCCGCTGGTGGTGGTCGGGATCGAGCCCGGCTCGACCAACACGATATCGGCAACCTGCAGGCCGTGCGCGCGGGAAATCGCAGCGGTCACGGTGCTTTTCAGATCATCGAGGTCGTGCTCGCGATTCTTCAGCTCGACTACGGTGACCAGTTTCTCGGCCTGTTCGTCGGCCACCGCGATCGCCGCCACCCGGCCGCGGGTCAGATCCGACACCGTGGCCTCGATATCGTCGGAATAGTGGTTGCGGCCGCGGACGATGAGCATGTCCTTGATGCGGCCCACGATGAACAGTTCGCCCTCGGAGATGAATCCGCGGTCCCCGGTGCGTAGCCAGTCCGACGTCGGCACATCGGCCGGGCCGTCGACAAGCGTTGCGCCGAAACCGGTTCCGGTCTGGTCGGGCTTGTGCCAGTACCCGGCGGACACATTCGCGCCGTGTGTCCAGATCTCGCCGACGGTGCCGTGCGGGCATGGTGTGCCGGTCTCGGCGTCGACGATCAGGACCAGCGGGGAGGACTCGGGCAGGCCGTAGCGCAGCAGCGGTGTGCCGCCCGGTGCGCGGATCGCGTGCCCCTGCGCCAGCTGATCGGTGTCGAATTCCATGGCCTCCGGCGCTCGTCCACGGCTACCGCTGGCCACGAACACCGTCGCCTCGGCCAGGCCGTAGGACGGCATCAGGGCTTCCGGCCGGAAACTGAGGGGGCCGAACCGATCGGTGAACCGGGCGACCGTCGGTGGGTGCACCCGCTCGGCACCGCAGATGATGCTGAGGACGCCGCCGAGGTCCAGGTCCGCGGTCTCGGCTTCGGTGCTGCGCCGCGCGGTGAGGTCCAGTGCGAAGTTCGGACCACCGGTCACCACGTAGGAATGTCGTGCCATGGTCTGCACCCAGCGCGCCGGGCGGGTCAGGAACGCGATCGGACTCATCAGGTCGGCCTGGCACCCGCCAAGGATGGGCGCCGCCACTCCGAGCATGAGGCCCATATCGTGGTAGAAGGGCAACCAGGAGACCAGTGCGCAGCCCGGCGGGAATACGCCGTCGAACTGGGCCAGATAATCGGGCATCAGCTGTTCGAAGTTGGCGACCAGGTTACGGTGGCTGATCATCACCCCGGCCGGGGCGCGAGTGGACCCCGAGGTGTACTGCAGATAGGCGATGTCCGGGCCATCGGGGATGTCCGCGGTGTCGATGGGTTCACGGCCGTCGAGGTCCAGGGTGTCCACCGATACCACCGCGGTCATCGCGGCCCCGTCGTCGACGTACTGGGTCGCGATGTCCGACAGCGCGGCCGTCGTCAGCACCACCGCCGGTTGGGTGTCGGCCACCACGGCACTTGTGCGCTCGTCGTGAGAGCCGGGCACCGGCGCCGAGAGCGGGACGGCGATGAAGCCCGCCTGCATGGCGCCCAGGAACGCCACGATGTAGGGCAGGCCCTGCGGGGCGATGATCAGTGCGCGTTCCCCGGGGGCGCCGTGCTGGCTGATCTCGTCGGCCAGGTTGCGGGTGCGGCGGTAGAGCTGACCCCAGGTCAGCGTTTCGGGCACACCGTCGGGATCACGGTCGTAATCGGTGAAGGTGAAGGCAAGGCCGTCAGGTGTGTCACCAGCGCGGTCCCGCAGCACGGTCAGGATGGACGCGTTGGGCATGGGGGTCAGGCTACTCAAAGGTTGTGGTCAGCCTGAGCGTGACCATGGCACCGGGCGCGGATCGAGGCCAAGATGAGGGGGTGTCCTGTCTGCAGGCGGCGTATCCGGTCGCGTCCGGCGAGGCCGATCGAGGTCGTCGGTTACCCCGGCGGCACCGCGCGCGGTCACCCCGATCACGCCACGACGCACCGTTACATGTGAAGATGGAAGTGTTATGAGTGACACTGAACTGAGCCCGGCCTCGCTGCGTGAGGCATTCGGGCATTTCCCGACCGGCGTCATCGCCATCGCCGCCGAGGTCGACGGCGTGCGGATCGGCCTGGCGGCCAGCACGTTCGTACCGGTGTCGCTGGACCCGCCGCTGGTGTCGTTCTGCGTGCAGAACTCGTCGGAGACGTGGCCCAAGCTGAAGAATCTTCCGTCGCTGGGCATCAGCGTGCTGGGCGAGTCGCATGACGCGGCAGCGCGCACGTTGGCTGCCAAGACCGGCGACCGCTTCGCCGGCCTGGAGACCCAGTCGCGGGAGACCGGCGCAGTGTTCGTGCACGGCACCAGCGTGTGGCTGGAGAGCACGATCACCCAGGAAGTGCCCGCCGGTGATCACACCATCGTGGTGCTACAGGTCAGCGATATCGTCGTTCACGATGTGCCGCCGATCGTGTTCCATCGCAGCACTTTCCGCAAGCTCGGCAATTAGGGCCTGGCGGCCAGCTGCTCGCGGTATCCGCTGATCCGCCGGTCCAGCTCGGCGGCGTCGCCCGGGCGGCCCTCCTTGCGGGCAAGCTGCGCGCGGACCGTGAGCTCGCGGATGGCGGTGCGAATATCGTTGACGCTGATCGTTTCTCGCTGTGACATGAGGCGGCCTTCTCATCGCTGATCGGACGGTTGTGGTCTGTGTCACCAACCGTACGCCTGATGTCGGGCGCCGCCCAGGTATCGCGCCGAGGTGATTCATCTCGGTGACTCTGCGCCCAGGGCGCGTGCTACTCGCACTTCTGCGCCGTGCGCGCAGAGTCAGCGGCAGGAGCTACCGCCGGAAGAGCTTGTTGCCCAGCCAGACGATCGGGTCGTACTTGCGGTCGGCCACACGCTCTTTCATCGGGATCAGCGCATTGTCGGTGATCTTGATGTGCTCGGGGCATACCTCGGTGCAGCACTTGGTGATGTTGCAGTAGCCCAGCCCGAACTCGTCCTGGGCCATCTCCTGACGGTCGACGGTGTCCAGCGGATGCATGTCGAGTTCGGCGATGCGCATGTGGAACCGCGGACCGGCGAAGTTCTCCTTGTTCTCCTCGTGGTCACGCACCACGTGGCAGACGTTCTGGCACAGGAAGCACTCGATGCACTTGCGGAACTCCTGGCTGCGGTTCACGTCCTCCTGCTGCATCCGGTACTCGCCGGGCTGCAGATCCTTCGGCGGGGTGAACGACGGGATCTGGCGCGCCTTCTCGTAGTTGAAGGACACGTCGGTGACCAGATCACGCATCACCGGGAAGGTCCGCAGTGGGGTGATCGTGACGGTCTCGTTCTCGTCGAAGGTCGACATGCGCGTCATGCACATCAGCCGCGGCCGGCCGTTGATCTCCGCCGAACACGACCCGCACTTGCCCGCCTTGCAGTTCCACCGCACCGCCAGGTCGCCGGCCTGGGTGGCCTGTAACCGGTGCACGATGTCGAGCACCACCTCGCCGTCGTTGACCTCGACGGTGTAGTCCTGCAGGTCACCGCCGGACTCGTCGCCCCGCCATACCCGTAGGTTCGCGTTGTAAGCAGCCATGATCAGCCCTTCCGGTCCGGGTGTGCGGCCAGTTGGTCATCGGTGTAGTACTTCTCGAGTTCGGACAGTTCGAAGGTCGCCAGCAGGTCGGGCCGCATCACCGGTTGTTCCTCGGGGGTGACGACGACGTCGGGCACCACCGGGTCGCCGGGCTTGTCGCCCGCACCGTCGACGGTCTTGCAGACCAGCAGCTTGTTGCGCCAGGTGCGGTCCATCTGCGGATGGTCGTCGCGGGTGTGTCCGCCGCGGCTCTCGGTGCGCTGTAGTGCGGCCTTGGCGACGCACTCGCTGACAAGCAGCATGTTGCGCAGGTCGATGGCCAGGTGCCAGCCCGGGTTGAAGACTCGGCCGCCCTCGACGACGACGTTGGCGTAGCGCTTCTTCAACTCGTCGATCTTGGCCAAGGCTTCCTGGAGCTCACCCTCCTTGCGGATGATGCCGGCCAGGTCGTTCATCGACTCCTGCAGCTCGGCGTGCAGTGTGTACGGATTCTCCGGGTTGGCCTTGGGCTCGAATGGATCGAGCGCCAGCTCGGTCGCCCGGTTGAGCGCATCCTCGGACACCGTCGGACGGGTCTGCGCGGACAGCGCCCGCACGTAGTCGGCGGCGCCGAGACCGGCGCGCCGGCCGAACACCAGCAGATCCGAGAGCGAGTTGCCGCCGAGCCGGTTGGAGCCGTGCATACCGCCCGAACACTCGCCGGCGGCGAACAGGCCCGGCGTGGCGGCACCGCCGCTGTCCGGGTCGACCTCGATACCGCCCATCACGTAGTGGCAGGTCGGACCGACCTCCATCTCGTCCTTGGTGATGTCGACCTCGGCGAGCTCGATGAACTGGTGATACATCGACGGGAGTCGGCGCTTGATCTCCTCGGCCGGCATACGCGAGGCGATGTCGAGATACACCCCGCCGTGCGGGGTTCCGCGGCCCGCCTTGACCTCTTCGTTGATGGCGCGGGCCACCTCGTCGCGGGGGAGCAGATCAGGGGTGCGGCGCGCGGAGTCGTTGTCCTTGAGCCACTGGTCGGCTTCCTCTTCGGTCTCGGCGTACTGGCCCTTGAAGACGTCGGGAATGTAGTCGAACATGAAGCGCTTGCCCTCGGAGTTCTTCAACACTCCGCCGTCACCACGCACACCCTCGGTGACCAGGATGCCCTTCACCGACAGCGGCCAGACCATCCCGGTGGGGTGGAACTGGATGAACTCCATGTTGATCAGGCCGGACCCCGCTCGCAGCGCCAAGGCGTGGCCATCGCCGGTGTACTCCCAGGAGTTCGACGACACCTTGAAGCTCTTGCCGATCCCGCCGGTGGCCAGCACGATCGCAGGCGCCTCGAACAGCACGAACTTGCCGGTCTCGCGGTAATAGCCGAAGGCCCCTGCCACTCGATCGCCATCTTTGACGATCTCGGTGATCGAACACTCGTGGAACACCCGGATGCGCGCGTCGTAGTCGCCGAGTTCGCGCTTGTCCTCCTGCTGCAGCGAGACGATCTTCTGCTGCAGGGTGCGGATGATCTCCAGGCCGGTGCGGTCGCCGACGTGCGCCAACCGCGGGTAGGTGTGGCCGCCGAAGTTACGCTGGCTGATCTTGCCGTCCTTGGTGCGGTCGAACAGCGCCCCATAGGTTTCCAGCTCCCAGACCCGGTCCGGGGCCTCCTGGGCGTGCAGTTCGGCCATTCGCCAGTTGTTCAGGAACTTGCCGCCGCGCATGGTGTCACCGAAGTGCACCTGCCAGGAATCCTTGGTATTGACATTGCGCATGGCCGCGGCGCAACCGCCCTCGGCCATCACGGTGTGCGCCTTGCCGAACAGCGATTTCGTCACCACGGCCACGCGCAGGCCGCGCTCGCGGGCCTCGATCACCGCGCGTAGTCCTGCCCCGCCGGCACCGATCACGACGACGTCGTAGGTGTGCCGTTCCAGGTCACCCATTGAGAATCCTCACTAATCCGTAATTGAGTTGTCAGCCAACGAATCTCAGGTCGGGGAACCAGCCCGCGGCCAAAGCCATGACATAGAAGTCGGTGAACATCAGGGTGCCGAGGGTGATCCACGCGTACAGCTTGTGCCGGGTGTTCAGCTTGCTGATCTGCGTCCACATCCAATACCTGACGGGGTGCTTGGAGAAATGCTTGAGCCGCCCGCCCGCGACGTGCCGGCAGGAGTGACAGGACACCGTGTAGGTCCACAGCAGCAGCACGTTGATGACGAGGATCAGGTTGCCCAGCCCGAAGCCGAATCCGCCGTCGGGCTTGTGGAAGGCGATGATCGCGTCGTAGGTGTTGATCACCGAGATCAGCACGGCCAGATAGAAGAAGTATCGGTGGGTGTTCTGGATGATCAGCGGGAATCGCGTCTCACCGGTGTACTTGGCGTGCGGTTCGGCGACGGCGCACGCGGTGGGGGACTGCCATACGGAACGGTAGTAGGCGCCGCGGTAGTAGTAGCACGTCAGCCGGAACAACAGCAGGAACGGCAGGGACACCGCCGCGTAGGGCAACCACCAGACATCCGGAATGAACTGACCGAAGTGGCTGGCTTCGGGCACGCAGCCGGTACTGACGCACGGTGAGTAGAACGGGGTCAGGTACCCGTACTCGGCGACGTAGTAGTTGTTCTGCATGAACGCCCGCACCGTCGCGTAGATGACGAACGCGGCGAAACCGAGATCGGTGATCAGCGGAGACTTCCACCACGCATCGGTGCGAAGCGTGCGCTCCTTGATCCGCGCTCTGGTTGGTGAGAAGACGCCGGTACCTTGAGGATTCGAGGTCGGTGCGCTCACTGATTCCCTCTTCTTCTGTTGTGTCGGGGCTCTTCACCCCTGCGGTCTAGCGGCTGCCGCCGAGACCCTCGTCATCGACACCGCTCCAGAAGTCTCTGGAGTAGTCGTGATCGGGGATGGTGATCTTCTCGGCGGCGCGGGGGTGCGCTGGTGCTCCACGCATCTCCAGTTCCGCGGCATCGATGTCCAACCGGTCGATATCGTTGAGCATGCGTTCGGCGTCGTTGACGATGCGGCGCATCGCGGGGGCGTCGCCATATCGGGCGCGCAGCGATGTGACGCAGCGGCGAAGGTTGCCGATGAGTTCGTGCAGTTCGGCAAGCTCGGTCGTGGTGGACAAGGGTGACCTCCTTGGGCTGAAGGGTGTCAAGGATCACAGTACGCATTCGATGTTAGCCACAACACGCACTTGAGAGTGAGACAGATCACGTCTATATCGCAGAAAGGCTCGAAAATGTCGAACGACGACCTCAAGCAGAAGGCGGCGGCACTGCTGGCGCTGCACCGCCCCGGCGACCCCGCGATCTTGCCGACGGTATGGGACGCCTGGTCGGCAAAGACCGTGGTCGACGCGGGTTTCACGGCATTGACCGTGGGCAGCCACCCGGTCGCCGACTCCGTCGGCAAACCCGACGGGGAGGGGATGAGTTACGACGATCTGGTCACCCGGGTCGCCCAGATCACCGGAGCGGTCGATGTCCCGATCTCGGTGGACATCGAATCCGGCTACGGCGAGTCGGCGGCCCGGCTGATCGAGGGGCTGCTGTCGGCGGGCGCGGTCGGACTCAACATCGAGGACACCGTGCATTCCGAGGGTGGGCGCATCCGGTCCGGTGAAGACCATGCCGCGTTGGTCGGGGACCTGCGCAAGGCGGCCGACGCCGCCGGCGTACACGTCGTGATCAATGCGCGCACCGATCTGTTCCTGCGGCAGGTCGGTGACGAGGCCGACCGGTTCGACCGTGCGGTGCACAAGCTCAGGCTGGCCGCCGACGCGGGCGCGGACAGTCTGTATCCGGTGGGTCGCCACGATGACGACACCTATCGTCGCCTCGTCGAGGCATTACCGCTGCCGGTCAACGCGATCGCGCTGCCGGGACAGGATGACCCGGCGCGGTTCGGGCCACTGGGTGTGGGTCGGATCAGCTTCGGCCCGTTCCTGCAGGGCGCGCTGACGAGCCGCATCACCGAGCTCGTCACCCCCTGGAAGTAGATCCCGCCCAACGGGGAGAACACGACGAGGCCCCGCGACATCTCGCGGGGCCTCGTTTCGTGCCGCTTACTTGGCGGTGATGGTGATGCGTTGGGGCTCGGTACCGGCGTACACGCCGGCCACCCGGACGGTCAGCACCCCGGCCTCGTATGAGGCGGTGACGGCCTCGCCGGTGACCTGCGCGGGCACCTTGAACGACCGGCGGAACGCGCCGTAGCGGACCTCGGAGAGGGTGCGGCCCTCGGAATGCTCGTCGCGGCGCTCTCCGTGGATCACCAGTTGTCCGCGGTCGAGTTCGACGTGCACGTCCTCGCTGAGAGCCTCGGTGCTGAAGCCGGGCAGTTCGAGGCGGACGACGGCATCGTCTCCGTCGCGGACCACCTCGGCGGCGGGGTGGAAGTCCGCCGAGACCGGCGCGGGGTTACCGAAGAAATCACGCAGCCAGACGTCGACCGGCGACGCGGGGCGGGTGCGTACGGGGGTGCTGCTCATCGGGATCGTCTCCTGTTTCTCGTGCTGATGGTGTCGGGTGACCAGCCCTGCGCCGGTCCTCTGAAAAGAGAACTTGAGTCGGTGGCGCTTAAGTTCCAACTGGGCGTTCGCCGTCAGCGAAGCACTCACACGTTCCGCGCCGGACATGTGAGGAAGCCGTGACGGCCACTTCACACGAGGGCACATTGCGGCAATATCGGCTTTCTACCGTCACCGGTATGAAGGCAGCCAAGCATGTGATCGTGGTCGGACACGGCATGGTCGGACACCGCTTCGTCGAGGCCCTGCGGGCCCGCGACGCCGAGGGCGCCTGGCGGATCACGGTGCTCTCCGAGGAGGCCGACGCCGCCTACGACCGCGTCGGTCTGACCGGTTACACCGAGCACTGGGACCGCACGCAGTTGGCGCTGCCCGGCAACGACTATGCCGGCGACAGCGCCGTGGCGCTACGACTTGCCATGCCCGCCAAGGCCATCGACCGGGAAGCCAAGACGGTGACCACGGTCGATGGTCAGCTCTTGAGCTATGACGCGCTGGTGCTGGCCACCGGCTCGTACGCCTTCGTGCCCCCGGTGCCCGGGCACGACCTGCCGCATTGCCATGTCTATCGCACCCTGGACGACCTGGATGCCATCCGCGCAGGCTCGCTCGCCGCGGCCAAGTCCAAGACCCCCGTCGGGGTGGTCATCGGCGGCGGGCTGCTCGGGCTGGAGGCGGCCAATGCGTTGCGCGCCTTCGGTTTGCAGACCCACGTGCTGGAGATGTCGCCGCATCTCATGGCCGCGCAGCTCGATCCGGCCGGCGGCGCCCTACTGAACCGGATGATCCGCAGCCTCGGTATCGAGGTGCACACCGGTGTCGGCACCGAGACCATCGCGCCGGCGCAGCGCAACAAGCCGCTGCGTAAATCCCAGGACGACGATGCCGTGCGCCTCACTCTCAACGACGGCACCAGCATCGACGCCGGCGTGGTCGTCTTTGCCGCCGGTGTGCGCCCCCGCGACGAACTCGCGCGCGCCGCCGGTCTGGACATCGCCCAGCGGGGCGGTGTGATGACCGACCGTGCTTGTGTGACAAGTGATCCCGCTATCTACGCAATCGGTGAGGTCGCCGCGATCGAGGGCCGCTGCTACGGCCTGGTCGGGCCGGGTTACACCAGCGCCGAGGTGGTCGCCGACCGATTGTTGGGCGGCGCGGCCGAGTTCGGCGAGGCCGATATGTCGACCAAACTCAAGCTGCTAGGTGTGGACGTCGCCAGCTTCGGTGACGCGCAGGGCCGCACACCCAACAGCCTCGACGTCGTCGTCAACGATCCGGTGAAACAGACCTACGCCAAGCTGGTGCTCTCCGATGACGCCAAAACCCTGCTGGGCGGGATCCTGGTCGGCGACGCCTCCGCCTATGGAGTGCTGCGCCCGATGGTGGCCAGTGAACTGCCCGGCGACCCGCTGTCGTTGATCGCACCCGCAGGTGACGGCGGTGCGGGTGCGCTGGGGATCGGCGCGCTGCCGGATTTCGCCCAGATCTGCTCCTGCAACAACGTCACCAAGGGCGATCTGAAGGAGGCCATCTGTGGTGGCTGCACCGATGTCGCCGGTCTGAAGAAGTGCACGTTGGCAGGCACGTCCTGTGGCTCCTGCGTGCCGCTGCTCAAGCAGCTGTTGGAGGCCGAGGGTGTCGAGCAGTCCAAGGCCCTCTGTGAGCACTTCAGCCACTCCCGCGCCGAGATGTTCGAACTGATCCGGGCGACCGAGATCCGCACCTTCTCCGGGCTGATCGAGAAGTACGGCACCGGAAAGGGCTGCGATATCTGCAAGCCCACCGTCGCCTCGATTCTCGCGTCGACCAGCTCCGACCATGTGCTCGACGGCGAGCAGGCGTCGCTGCAGGACTCCAACGACCATTTCCTGGCCAACATCCAGAAGAACGGCAGCTACTCGGTGGTGCCGCGTTCGCCCGGTGGTGAGATCACCCCCGAGCAGTTGATCCTGATCGGCGAGATCGCAAGGGACTTCGATCTGTACACGAAGATCACCGGTGGACAGCGCATCGACATGTTCGGTGCACGGGTGGACCAGCTACCCGAGATCTGGCGGCGTCTGGTCGAGGGCGGTATGGAATCCGGGCACGCGTACGGCAAGTCGCTGCGCACCGTCAAGAGTTGCGTCGGCAGCACCTGGTGCCGCTACGGGCAACAGGATTCGGTGGATATGGCCGTCGAGATCGAGAAGCGCTACCGAGGTCTGCGCGCACCACACAAGATCAAGATGGCGGTGTCCGGATGTGCCCGCGAATGCGCCGAGGCGCAGAGCAAGGACGTCGGCATCATCGCCACCGAGCAGGGCTGGAACCTCTACGTGTGTGGCAACGGCGGGATGTCGCCCCGGCACGCCCAGCTGCTGGCCGGTGATCTCGACGACGAGACGTTGATCCGCTACATCGACCGCTTCCTGATGTACTACATCCGCACTGCAGATCGGTTGCAGCGGACCGCACCGTGGTTGGAGGCGCTCGAGGGCGGCCTGGATCAGGTCCGCGACGTCGTGTGCAACGACTCCCTCGGCCTTGCCGCCGAGTTCGAGGAGGCGATGGCCAAGCACGTGGCAGGCTACGCCTGCGAATGGAAGGGCGTCCTGGACGATCCGGAGAAGCTGTCGCGCTTCGTGTCCTTCGTCAACGCCCCCGAGGTGGCCGACCCGACCATCGAGTTCACCGAGTCCTCGGGACGTAAGGTGCCCGTCGCCATCGGTATGCCGAAGTTCACGCCGCAGGAGGACCCGAAATGACCATTACCGATGATCGCAACGATGTTGCTGCCGAGGCGAATACGGACTGGACGACGGCGTGCTCACTGAACCGGTTGCTGCCCAACCGGGGCGCTGGGGTGTTGCTGCCAGGCGGTGTACAGGCAGCCCTGTTCCGCCTCGACGACGGATCGCTGCACGCAGTGGGCAATATCGACCCGTTCTCCGGCGCGGCGGTGATGTCGCGTGGCATCGTGGGAGACCGGGCCGGTCGGGCCTGCGTGCAGACGCCGATCAAGAAGCAGGCCTTCGCCTTGGATGACGGAGTCTGCCTTGATGATCCGGCGGTATCGCTGCCGGTCTACCGGACCAGGGTCACGCCGGACGGTCTTGTGCAGATCGCTGTGTGACGGCGGCCGCCCACTGGGCATCGCGGCCGGGGCCGGGATGGCGTACCACGTCACCGCGGCGCTGCAGCACGGTCAGGTTGCGATATACCGACTCGATAACGGCGCTTGAATTTCCCTGCCGCAGAACGTAATCGCGCAACTCGGCCGTCGTCATGGGCCGATCTTCCTGCTGCAATGCGCTCACCAACTGCGCGCGCAAACGCTCACTCTGCCCCACCGAAGCCATTTGCACGATCTTAGCCGAGCAGGTGGGTCGGGCCCGAATCGGCTGGTCAGGCCGCGGTCGACAACCGGACGGCGGCGGCGCGGCGGAACCGGCTGGCGATCAGCCGGACCATCCCCGGGTGGATGCCCAGCGGTTCGGCAACCAGGTCGGCGCCCGAGTTGCGCAACCGGTCCTGGAACAACCCGTCGGCCAGCAGATAGGACGCCACCGCGATCCGTGCCCCGCGGCCGTGTGCGCGTGCCACCTGCACCGCATCGGCCACCGTGGGCGTACCGGTGGCGGCATAACCGAGTTCCACCCGGTCGCCGATCAGCGCGGACAGCATGGCCGCGGTCTGACGCAGGTCGGACTGTGCGCTGCGATCCGATGTGCCCGCGGCGGCCATGACCACCGAATCGCCCGGGCGCCAGCCGGATTCCTGCAGCCGGTCGGCGAGTACGCGCACGGTGCCATGACACGGGCCCAGGGGCGGGGTGACCGTCACGGCAGGGTGTGTGCTGGCCTCGACGTGCGCCGGGACGTCGGCGCGAACATGGTAGCCACCGGCCAAAAAGGCCGGTACCACGACAGCGGGCCGGTCTGCTGGCAGTCTGTCGAGCACCTCCGACGGTGTCGGCCCGAGTACATCGACGAAAGCCACGTGGACCTCACGGTCCAGCAGATCCGAGACACGTTCGGCCAGTTGGCCGATCATGTCGACTCCGCCCGGTTTGCGGGTGCCGTGGGCCACCAGCACCGCGGAGGCATCGCGATTCATGACACTCCCATCGGATACTCGTCGACGGCCAGCCGGTAGCCCCGCTTGACCACGGTTGACACGATATTCTTGTCACCCAGCGCATTTCGTAACCGCAGCACCGCGGTCTCGACGGCGTGGGTGTCGGTGCCACTGCCCGGCAGAGCGTTGAGAAGGTCCTGGCGCGACACCACCGAGCCCGGCCGATGTGCAAGGGCGCGGATGGTGGCCATCCCCGCCGGCGGTAGTTCCTTGACCACATCGTCGACCAGTACGCAGGTGCCGCGGATCTCCAGCAGATGCCCGGCCACCCGCATCCGTCGTGACTGCAACAGCGGCAGCTCGTCGGTGATGTGACGGGCGAGGGCACCCAGCCGCATCCGTTCCGGAGCCGAGGTGGGCACCCCGAGGCGAACCAGCGGACGGGCGGTGATCGGGCCGACGCACATCGCGTGCACGTTGGTGCGCAGGGCGTCCAGCACCGCCGATTCCACGCCGAGATCGGCCGCGCGCAAGAGCAGGGCAGCGACCGCCGGGGCGGAGGTGAAGCTGACGGCGTCGAAACGCTGGTCGGCGATACTCAGCACCAATTGATCGAAGGGACCGTTGCGCGGCGCCGGGTTCCATCGATACACCCGGATGGGCACGACGTCGGCACCGGCGGCGCGCAACTCGTCGAGGAACTCGGGGAACGGGTCCCAGTCGTCGTTGGTGCCGTGCAACTGCACGGCGACCCGCATACCGACGATGCCACCCTCCAACAGGTAGTGCAGCAGCTCGCGGGACGATTCGGACTCCGGGGACCATTCCTCTGGCAGACCGGCGGCGCGCAGTGCCCCGGTGGCCTTCGGCCCCCGCGAGACGATACGAGCGTTGCCGAGCGCGGCGGTCAGGTCGTGGGCCAGACCCCAGCCGTCGGCGGCCGCGATCCAGCCGCGGAACCCGATCCCGGTGGTCGCGATCACGATATTGGGTGGCGCGGCGATCAGCGCCTCGGTGTTGGTTCGCAGCTCGTCGTCGTCGGGAAGCGGGACCATCGTGATGGCCGCGGCACTGGTCACGTCGGCACCGCGCCGGGTGAGCAGGGCGGCGAGCTCTTCGCTGCGTCGAGCCGAGGTGACCGCCACCCGGAACCCGGTGAGCGGCGCCCAGTCAGGTCCAGTCATGTCACCTGTGTATTCAGTCGGTGTTTCGGGGCTGTTACTCCGCGATTGCGCGCGGGTGTCGCCGCTGGCCGAGCTGTAGTGGCTGCAGGCGACATCGATGAGAGGTTATGGGCGCTTTGTTGCGTGGGCGCTGCTGACGATAACCCGGCCGTGAACTTCCGCTCACCGCGGTAACCTTCCGGCGGTGAGGTCCTGAACAGGCATTACCAGACGTCGCCGGCTCGCCAATCACAGCTCAGCTCCGCGCTGGTGTCCAGTTCGACACTGACGGGAAGGACGTAGACGCCGCCATCGTCATCCGGGGTGCGGGTGATACCGCTCGGTGCCAGCACCGAGGTGGGGCCGTGCCACTGCTGCCAACCGCGTGGCAGGTACAACTGCATCCCCACCTCCGACGCGCCGAGCGCACCCAGCTGGTAGGCCCCGCGCAGCACCTGTTCCAACGCATCCATGATCGCGGTGCCAAGGCCCTGCCTGCGCCAGTCCTCGCGGACCGCGACGGCCTCGACGTAGCCGCACCGCAGCGGCATATCGCGGTACAGCAGCCGGCGTTGGACGACGGCTCCGTGGGCGATGATCGCGCCACGGTGAAAGATCAGGGCGTGCATGCCGCCGAGCGCGTGCTCCCAATCCGAATCTTCGAAGGTGTCCTCGGTGTCATCGGCGAAGGCCTCGACGACCATGCGGCGGGCGTCCGCGCGGGTTTCGGCGTCCAGGTCGGCGGTGTGGATCAGCCGCGCTGTGTGGACGTCGCGGACCGCGGCGGGTCCCGGTGTGTGACTGCGCACACAGCCGTTTCTACCATCAAATGTCGTGCGGGTGGCGCGGCCGCGACCAGTGCAGCCGGACCGTCTGTCCGGGGCGCACCTGGCCCAGCTTGTCGATGTCCTCGTCGGTGACCACGCCGATCACCGGGTAGCCACCGGTCACCGGATGGTCGGGGCCGAGGATGACCGGAAAACCGTTGGGCGGTATCTGGATCGCCCCGCGGGTGGCGCCCTCGCTGGGCAGCTGCCGGTCGGGCCGGCTGTGTTCCAGCGGCATCCCCGCCAGTCGCATGCCGACCCGGTCGCTGCGGTTGGTCACCAGCCAATTGGTGCGGACCAGGATGTCGGGGTCGACGAACCAGTCGTCACGCGGTCCCGGAACGACCTGGAGGTCCACGATCTCCGGCGAGATGGCGCCCACTGGCGCCTGGTCGAGCTCGGGGAAGCCGGTGCTGTGTTCCCCGATCGGCAGCACGTCACCGGCGCGCAGCGGTGCCGGGCCGATCGCCGACATCACGTCATGACTGCGTGAACCGAGCACCGGGGCCACGTCGATCCCGCCGCGTACCGCCAGGTAGCTTCGCAGCCCGGAGTGCGGTGCGCCCAATGAGATCACCTCACCGTCGCGTGCGTGGTGGATGCTGTTGGTGCCGAAAGGAACTCCGTTGACGGCCGGGTCGGTGTCGGCGCCGGTGACGGCGATGGTGACATCCCCGCCGTGTACGCGGGCGGAGAATCCACCGAAGGTGACCTCGACGGTGGCGTGTTCACCCGGGTTGGCGACCAGTCGGTTCGCCAGGGTGTGTGCCCGCCGATCGGCGGCACCCGAGGTGGTCACCCCCATATGCGCCATGCCCGGCCTGCCCAGATCCTCCACCAGGGCCAGCGGGCCGGTGCGCAGTACTTCCAGCGTGATGCTCATGATTGTCGATTCGCTCCGCAAGCGTCGCTCACGCGATCTCCTCGCAGGCTCGGAGTTCGCATCGTGTTTGTCGATTCGCTCCGCAAGCGTCGCTCATGAATCCGCCCGGAACGCGACGGTCATCCCCGGCGTGAGCAGGGCGGGCCGGTCGCGGGTGACGTCGAACAGGACCGTCGACGTGCGCCCGATCAGCTGCCAGCCACCGGGCGACTCGCGAGGGTATACCCCGCTGAATTCGCCTGCCAGACCGACTGATCCGGCCGGAACCCGGGTCCGTGGTTCGGCCCGGCGGGGGACTCGTAATCTGGGGTCGCCGCCGATCAGATAGGCGAATCCCGGTGCGAAACCGCCGAATCCGACCTGCCAGAGGGTGTCGGTATGGGCGGCGACCACCTCGGCGGTACTCAGACCTGTCAGCTCGGCGACCTCGGCCAGGTCGGCACCGTCATAGGTCACACCGATCACAACGTCGGGTTGGGCCGCCTTACCGTACTCATCGACGGGACGCTGCAGGCGCAGGGCTTTGAGCCGTTGCCGGGTGGGGGCCAGATACCGTGGGCCCGCCAACTTCACCAGGATCGTCCGGGAGGCGGGCACGATGTCGAGGACGCCGGGCAGCCCGGCGCTCTTCAGAGTGTCGGTCCAGGCCAATACCGCCGCGGTGCCGTCGAACTCGAGCAGCAGCGCCTGATCGCCGTAATCGCGAACGGTGCCCAGATCACCGGGCACGTGGACTTCCGTCGTCACCGTCATCTACCGAAGCTACCGCCGGGTAACGTGACGTTCGACGTGTCTGAGGGGTTTGCCAGAGGAGCCTTAACAAAGGTTCATACGCTCGTTCACGCGACCGGCTGATAGGTCGGTTCGCGGCGCTTGACCATTGCGATCACCCGGTAGGTGACGGGCAGCAGCACCACCTCGACGATGGTCTTGTAGAACCAACCCTGCGCGGTGTAGATCAAGAAATCGCTGAACGAGGTGATACCGATGACGCTGGCCGCGATGGCGCAGAACACGACGGTGTCACCGAGCTGCCCGACGAAGGTCGACCCGACAAGGCGTGCCCAGAGATGCTTCTCCTTGGTCCGTTCCTTGATGAGCACCAGCGACCAGGCATTGAGAGTCTGCCCGACGAGAAACCCGGCCATGCCGGCGATGATCAGCCCGGTGTAGGCGCTGACGATGTTCTCCAGGTGTTCTTGGTTCGGGTAGAAATCAGCGGCGGGTAGGTACACGGTTGCCCAGAAGGCGGCGGCGGCAAGGGCATTCATCGCAAAACCGGTGAGGATCGCGCGCCGGGCCGCCTTGAATCCGTAGACCTCGGACAGTACGTCGCCGATCACATAGGTCAGCGGGAAGACGATGAACCCGCCGTCGGTGATGATCGGGCCGAACTCGACGCCCTTGGTGGCAGTGACGTTGGAGATGATCACCAGTGCGGTGAAAACCGCTACGAAGATCGGATAGTAGGCCGAACCGACCTGTGCGTAGGACGGGCCGTGCTGGGTGTCGTTCGGACTGCTCACCCGGATATCTTGTCAGGCCAGCGCGGGCCTGAGCATGGCCGGGAGCTGGTCGGCGACCGCGGGCAGCGACAACGGCGAGCTGAAGGCGATCGCCGCGGCCAGGTCGCGGCCGGTGAAGACGTTGCGGGCCCCCCGTTCGGCGATGATGGGGTCCGCTGTCAGCACCGCAGTCTCGGCGTCGTCGGCACACCAGATGAGCACATCGGCCGCGCCGAGGACCTGCGCCATCCGGTCGCGCGGAACGGTGGCGTCGGTGTCGGCCACGGTGAAACCGAGCTGGGTCAAGAACTCGGTGCGCCAGCCCGGTGGCGTGACCACGACGTCCCCGCCCTCGAGGCTGCCCTGCAAGAGCAGCGCGCGTTTGTCCTTGAACTGGGGGTTTTCGGTACCCACGGTCGTGAACCGGGTGTCGACGTCGGCGATCAGCCGGGTCATCTCGTCGTGTTTGAACACCGCGGCACCGATGGCTGCGGCCTGGTCCTTCCACGGTTCGAAGAAGGCCTGCGTCCCGGACTGGGCGATCGTCGGCGCGACGTCGGACAGCCGGTCATAGGTGTCGCGGTCCAGGCCGGCGTTGGTGGCGATGATCAGATCGGGGTCGAGCGTCGCGATGGCGTCCACGTCGATACCGTTGTCGAGGTTGAGCACCGCTGGTCGGGCGGCGCCGAGCGCCGGGAGCGCCCATGGCCAGGTGGCGAACGGCTGCCCGCCGAACCATTCGGTCACCCCGACGGGGGTAACGCCGACGGCCATCAGGCAATCCTGGCCGGTGAGCCCGGCGCTGACCACGCGGGTCGGTGGCGCGGGTACTCGGGTTTCGCCGAATGCGTGCCGGATGGTGACCGACCCGTCATCGGCAACCGCGCCGGGCCGTTGCTCGGAGCTGCAGGCAGCGGCTGCAGCCGCCGATCCGGCGGCAAGCGCCAGCAGGAAACCTCGCCGGGACCAGGGTGTCGGCACGCCGTGAGCGTACTTCCCGGCGAGCGTGCGTGTCTGCACGATGACACGCCGGTGCGGTGGAGAGTTCGCGCACCGTCGCGGCGATGACACCGCGAAGGTTCCCACCAGCCGACCGGCTACGGGGCCAGCCCGCGCAGCAGCACCGCCAGACCGAACTCGAAGGCGTCCTCCGCGCGGTCCGGGCCCGATCCGGCTGCCAGCGCGGCCGCGAGTTGCGGGCTGACGTCGGGGCTGGACCCCCACGGCGCATCGGGCGCTGCGGCATCCAGCGCAGAGCCGAGGACGAAGGAGTCGATGAGCGTGATGGCGCGCAGGGTGTCGGGAGCGCTGAACCCGGCAGCGGTGAGCGTCTGTGCCAGCGCGTTGTACATCGCGACGGCGTGCGTGCTGGCGACCGGGTAGGCGGTCAGTAAGGGGATCAGCCTCGGGTAGCGGGCGTAGCTGCGACGGTAGGAACGCATGATGTCGGCGACGACGTCGATCCATGGTCCGTCGGTGTCGGGAAGCGTCACTGCGCTCATGGCCTTTTCGCGGAGCAGTTCGATGATCTGCTCGCGCCCGGTGACGTGGTTGTACAACGAGGACGGGCTCACCTTGAGTGAGCGGGCCAATTCGGGGATGGTGAAACCGCCGGTGCTCTCGACCAGATCCATTGCGGCACCAGCGATCCGGTCGGTCGACAGAATCGCCACCCTGGGTCGTCCCACTGATCGATTTCCCTTCGGCTCTTTACAACGGCTTCTCCGCATCCCACAATAAACGAAACTCATTCGTTTTAGGAGCGTCGACATGCTCGTTCTCACCGCCGAGCCCGCTGAACCGTTGTCCCGGACCGCCGAGTCGCGACGGCTGCCGGTGCGCGTCGCACTGGTGCAGCACCGGTGGCGCGCCGATGCCGCCGAGCTGATCGGGGTGCTCGACGACGGCATCGCCCGTGCCGCTGACGCCGGTGCGACCGCGGTGTTCCTGCCCGAGATCACCCTGTTGCGCTATCCCGCCGACACCCGGGCCGGTGCGAATCCCGGTGACTCTGCCGAGAACCTGCTGGACGGCCCGACCTTCTCGATGGCCGCCGAGGCGGCCCGGCGGCACGGGATCTTCGTGCACGCCTCGCTGTACGAAAAGGCGCCAGACGCCGACGGTCTCGGTTTCAACACCGCGATCCTGGTCTCGCCGGCGGGCGACTTGGTCGGGCGTACCCGCAAGATGCATATTCCGATCTCGGCGGGCTACTACGAGGACACCTACTTCCGTCAGGGACCGGCCGAGGACGCGTACCCGGTGTACGCGCCGGAGGGTCTCGGTGCGCGGGTGGGCCTGCCGACCTGCTGGGACGAATGGTTCCCCGAGGTCGCGCGGAGCTACGCGCTCGGCGGCGCCGAGATCGTCGTCTATCCGACCGCCATCGGATCCGAACCTGTGTTCCCCGCGTTCGACACCCAGCCGCTGTGGCGGCATGTGATCGTCGGGCACGGCATCAGCAACGGACTGTTCATGGTGGTGCCCAACCGGACCGGGAACGAGGGCGCCCTGTCGTTCTACGGGTCATCGTTCATCTCCGACCCATATGGTCGGGTGCTGGTGTCGGCGCCCCGTGACGAGGAGGCGGTACTGATCGCCGATCTGGACCTCGATCAACGGCGTGACTGGCTGGAGCTCTTCCCGTTCCTGCTGACGCGCCGACCGGACAGCTATGGCGCGCTGACCGCGCCGGTGGATGTCGCGCACCCCTACGGCGCGGGGCACTCAGCCACGGCGGTGGTCAAATGAGTAATCGGCCGACCTACATGATGCCTGCCGAGGGTGCCACCCAGGACCGGGTGTGGATGGCCTTCCCATCCGCCGGATACTCCCTGGGCGATACCGCCGATGAACAGCACGAGGCACGGTCGACGTGGGCGGCCGTCGCACACGCCATCGCAGAGTTCGAACCGGTCACCATGCTGGTCGACCCCGACGAGGTCGACGTCGCGAAACGCTATCTGTCGCAGGACATCCAGACAGTCGAGGTCCCACTCGACGACGCCTGGATGCGCGATATCGGGCCGACTTTCGTGCATACCGACGACGGTTCGGTCGCCGCGGTGGATTGGGTGTTCAACGGCTGGGGCGGCCAGGACTGGGCGCGCTGGGACCGCGACTGCAAGGTCGGTGCGGTGGTGGCCGAACTGGCCGGCGTGCCATTGGTCTCTTCCCCGCTGGTGAACGAGGGCGGCGGCATCCATGTCGACGGATGTGGGACCGTACTGGTCACCGAGACAGTGCAACTCGACCCCGGCCGCAATCCTGATCTGACGAAGGCCGATGTCGAGAGCGAATTGTCGCGCACCATCGGGGCCACCGCCGTGGTCTGGCTACCGATGGGCCTCACCAGGGATTCGCAGCGCTTCGGTACGCGCGGGCATGTCGATATCGTCGCGACATTCGCCGAGCCCGGTCGCCTCCTCGTGCATGCCCAGACCGACGACAACCACCCGGATGCCGCGGTATGTCACAAAATTCGGCATTCACTCGGCGAGCGCTTCGAGATCGTCGAGATACCGGCCCCGACGGTCCTCACCGATGGCGAAGGCTTCGTCGACTACAGCTACATCAACCACCTCGTGGTCAACGGCGGGGTGATCGCCTGCGCGTTCGGTGATCCCCGCGACCGCGAAGCCGCCGCCATCCTCACCGAGCAGTACCCGGGCCGCCGGGTGGTGTCGGTGGATGCCCGGCCGCTGTTCGCCCGCGGCGGCGGAATCCATTGCATCACACAGCAGCAGCCCTCCCCGCGCTGAGCACCCGGACGGCCTGGGACACGTCGGGCGCCCCAGGCCGCTGGGCTGCGGGTCAGACCAGGTTGATGGTCACCGTGATGTTGCCGCGGGTGGCTTTCGAGTAGGGGCATACCTCGTGTGCGCCGTCGACGATCTGGCGTGCGGTCTCTGGGTCCACACCCGGGATGCTGACGTTGAGACGCGCCTGCAGCGAGAACCCGCCGTCAGCGTTCACCAGGTCCACCTCTGCGTCGACAGCGGTCTGTGCGGGCAGCTTCACCTTGTGCTGTCCGGCAACCAGTCCCATGGCGCTCAGATAGCAGGCCGACCAGCCGGCGGCGAACAGTTGCTCGGGGTTGGTGCCGGTGCCCTCGGCGCCCGGCGCGGTGAGTTGGATGTCCAGATTGCCGTCAGAGCTGTAGGACTCGCCCTGGCGGCCGCCGGTGGTGTGGGTTGAGGCGGTGTAGACGACGGACATGGTCTTCTCCTTCGAGGGTTCGGCGGCCTGTGCTTTCGCTTCGGCTGATCGGTGCAACTCGACCGAGATTTACTTCATTCCCGATTCAATCGCGCGCGCTAGAATCGGCATATGAAGCCGCAGCTTCCCCAGCTCTCGGATTTCCTGTGTTTCGCCGTGTACTCGGCGAACCTCGCCTACGGAAAAGCGTACAAACCGCTCCTCGACAAAGCCGGTATCACCTACACCCAATACCTGGTGATCGTTTCCCTGTGGGAAAAGGATCACCAGACCGTCAGCGGCCTCGGTGAGAAGCTCTTCCTGGAGTCAAACACCCTCACTCCGATACTGAAGCGACTCGAGGGCGCCGGTTACCTCACTCGGGAACGTTCGGCAGATGACGAGCGCCAGGTGCTGGTCAGTCTGACCGATACCGGCCGCGCGCTACGGGAGCAAGGCGTGGAAATGGATCTGATAGCCGCCACCGGTTTGGAGCCCGACGAACTGCGCGCCATCCAGAAGGGCATGGTGAAGTTGCGAGACAATCTACGATCGCACGTCCGCGAAAACTGACGCTCGGGCATAATCTCGGGCGTGACCGACGTACTGATTGCGGGCGCCGGCCCGATCGGACTGACCGCCGCCATCGAACTGGCCCGCCGCGGTGTGGCCGTGCGGATCATCGATCCGCTACTCGAACCGCCCCGGTACGCCAAAGCTGTTGGTGTTCAACCACGGACCCTCGAAGTGTTCGAGCGGATGGGGATAGTGCGCCAGATCCTCGATGCGGCGGTGCATTTTCGCGGGCAGATCGCCTACCTCAACGGTGAACGGGTCGGTGACATCGAGCTGACGCTTCCCGACGATGTGCCGTTTCGCTTCATCGGCATACCCCAGTACAGCACGGAGCGGGTGTTGCGCCGGGAGCTCACGGCCCGCGGTGTGCGCATCGAACGCGGCGTCCGGTTGACCGGTTTCGAACAGGACTCCGACGGTGTCACCGCCATGCTCGACAACGCGACACCCGTTCGGGCGCAATATCTGATCGGTGCCGACGGCGCACACTCGATCGTCCGCAAGACGCTCGGCCTGAATTTCGAAGGCGCCGCCTTCGAAGAGCAATACATGCTCGCCGATGTCGAGGTGGACTGGACGCTACCGCCCGGTTACGCGGTGCGATCCATGCACAACTCCGAGGGCAAGGTCGACGACATTCTGGTGTGCATACCGCTGCCCGGGCGGGGACGCTATCGGATGTCGATGCTGGTGCCGCCCGAGCTGTCCACCCAGGGTGGGGTGCAGCACGGCTTCGGTGAGGGCACGCCGGAGCTACACCACATCCAGGCGGTGTTGGATCGGTTGTCACCGGAGCCGACCACAGCTCGGAACATGCGGTGGTCCTCAGTGTTTCGGATCAGCCACCGCATCGTGGACGCCTACGGCCGCGGCCGGGTCTTCGTCGCCGGCGACGCCGCGCACATCCACCCGCCCACCGGTGCGCAAGGAATGAACACCGGAATTCAGGACGCCTACAACCTGGCATGGAAGCTGGCGTTGGCCGTGACCCGTGATGCGGCGGACGGGCTTCTCGACAGCTACGACGCGGAGCGTCGACCCATCGGTGAGGAGGTGGTCGGACGTACCGTGCGCAGCGCGCGGGAGGGGATCGGCGCCGACTCGACCGATCCCGACTTCGTCATCCGCCGGGAGGCGCAACTGCTGGTGAGCTACGCGGACAGTCCCATCGTGGCCGCCGGTGCCGGCCGCCGGGCACCCGATGCGCGTGGGTTGACCCGAGCGGCCGAGGCCGAGCCGTTGCGCCTGTTCACTCTGTTGGTGGGCACCCGACACACTCTGCTGTTGTATGCCGACCCAGCAACAGGTTTCGAGGAGCTGGAGAACGCAGCCGAGGCCGCCGAGCGTGCTGCGCACGGGCTTCTCGATGTGTACGTTGTCGCTCACCCCGATGCGGCTGTCGAGGCCACCGTGCTGCCGTTGGTGCGCGACGAAATCGGCGAATTCGCCGCGGCTTACGGTGTCGACGGACCTGCAGCCATCGTGGTGCGTCCTGACGGGCATCTGGGCTATTCCGGCGCGGTGGATGCTGACGCGCTCGTGGGGTACCTGAAGCGGACGTTCGTCTAGCGTCCGCGGCCCTCGATCGGAGTCGAACCGCCTTTCGGCATGCGCGAGCCCGGGGTGTTCGACCTGGCGGGACCGGCGACGCCGCCTTCGCCGGTAACACCATGCACGCGTTTCACTGTGTAGTTATCAAGGTACGCAGTAACTTTGGTCGGACATGGTCTCAAGGCGGCGGTGTGTTCGGAGTGGAGTCGCAGATGATGGGTGGCTACATACCGGACCCAACCTTTCGCAAAGGCCAGCACAATGCCCTTCGGGCACGATGGTTCGCACAGGCCTCGTCGGGGCTGTAGAACCTCTCGGTGACTGGGTCACCGACCCGGGCTCACCGGATATCTCGTGGGAGCCACGTACGCTTCGAACTTGTGGACGGCCGCGGACGACTCAGGGGATCAACTGCACCTTCAGATGGTCCTCCGACCGTGCCATCGCCACCGCGTATCCGGCGGCGGCATCGTTCAAAGGCAATGTGGTGGTGAAGATGCCGTCGACGTCGAGCCGGCCGGCCTGTAACAGCGGGATGAGTGCGGGCCAGGTCTGTTGCACCGGGGCGGTGGTCAGCCGGATGGTGAGGCTGCGGATCAGGCAGGCCAGCGCGGGCAGCGGGTAGGGCTGCAGATCGTGTACGCCCACGATCGACACCGTACCCCCGGTGCGCACGCTGTCGATGGCATCGCTGATGGTGGCGTCCGTGCCGACGGCGTCGATCACGGCATCGGCGCCCAGCCCACCGGTAGCTTCCCGAATATATTGCACAGCAGGCGAATCCACAGCAACCGCACCCCATGCGGCCGCGCGGTCGCGGCGCGTCTGCACCGGATCGACCGCGTACACAGTGGCTGCGCCGAGGGTCAGCGCGCTGCGCAGCGCGCACATGCCGACCGCGCCGAGGCCGATCACCGCGACGGTGCCGCCGACCGGGATGTCGGCGCGCAAGGCTGCCGCCCATCCGGTGGCCAGGTTGTCTGTCAGTAGCAAGGCCTGCTCGGTGCTGATCGACTCGGGCATCTTGAGTAACTGGAAGTCGGCGGCGGGCACCGCGAGCAACTCCGACTGTGCACCGCCGAGCCCGCCGGATCCGAAGATCTGGGGACCGAGCACGCAGCGGATGGGGTCGCGGGTGGCACAACCCGAGCATCGTCCGCACCCAGCCACCGAGGAGACCAATACCCGGTCGCCCACGTTGAAACCGGCTACCTCCGAGCCGGTTTCGACGATGGTCCCGATCGCCTCGTGGCCGAGCGCTACGGGTTCGGCGAGCGGGTAGTGGCCTTCCAGGAAGTGCAGGTCTGACCCGCAGATCGCGGCCGCCTCGACGGCGATGATGGCACCGTCGGCGCCAGGCAGGAGCGGGTCGGGACGGCTCTGGACGCTGACGGTGCCTTCGGCGTCGACCACCACTGAACGCATGCTCATTCCTCCCGGAAGTCCGACCAGATGGGTTCGCGCACGGCAGCGTGATAGGTGCTCAGGCGCCAGGGGCTGACGGTGTGGATCTCACCGTCGTCATTCTTGAAGTACGAGTGGGTGATCGATGGGTGAGCCCAGACGGTCTTGCGGATCTCTTCCTGAGACCGCCTGTGCCATTCGGCGGTCGGATCGGGTAGTGGTTCGATGCATCGCAAGTCGGCGGTGATCAGGTGCTCCAAGCATTGGTTGATATAGCGCATCTGCAACTCGGAGTTCAGGATCAGACTGCCGCCGTGCGCCAGGTGGGCGCCCGGACCGTAGGTCATGAAGAAGTTGGGAAAGCCCGGGACGGTGATGCTGCGGTAGGCATACGGTCGGGTGCCCCACACCGCGTGCAGGTCGAGGCCGTCGCGGCCGGTGACGGTGATCGGGAACAACACGTCGGTGGCGCGGAAACCGGTGGCGTACACGATGATGTCCGCCTCATGGGTGGTGCCGTCGGCGGTGACCACGCCCGTCTCGGTGATGCGCTCGATCGGGGTCCTGATGAGCTCGACATGGTCGCGTTTGAGTGTGCTCAACCAACTGCCGTTGTCCTGCAGGGTGCGCTTGCCGGTGGCCGGGTAGTCGGGTAACACCTTGGCCAGCAGGTCTGGATCATCTCCGACCTGGTTGGTGATCCAGTCGGTGAACATGATGCGCGCGATGGCGTTGATCTCGCTGACGGCATTGCTCTGGTCTCGGTAGTCGGGGTCGACCAGCGCGGCATCCAGACCTTTGTCCGCGCCCGGCCAGAGCAGTAGGAAGCGATACCAGCGGCCGTAGTAGGGCAGGTGTTCCATTGCCCAGTGCACGCCTTCGGCCACGGGCTCGTGGTACATGGGATTGGGAAACATCCACTGGGCGGTGCGCTGAAAGACGTTGAGGCGTGCGACGTTGTCGGCGATTGCTGGGGCGATCTGGAATCCGCTGGCCCCGGCGCCGATCAGGGCAACGCGCTTTCCAGTGATGTCGACGCCGTGATCCCAGGCAGCGGAATGGAATGACGGCCCGGTGAACGTGTCGGCGCCAGGGAAGTCCGGGATCTTGGGACGGTTGAGTTGTCCGACGGCGGTGATGATGGCGTTGGCGGCGAAGCTTTGGCCGTCGCCGGTGGTGACGTTCCAGCGATCACCATCCCAGCTCACCTGCCGGACCTCGGTGCCGAAGCGGATGTGCGGGCCGAGTTCGTGGCGGTCCACGACATCGGTGAAGTACTGCCGCAGTTCGGGCTGTTCGGCGAAGAAGTGCTGCCAGTGATTGCTGGGTTCGAAGCTGTAACAGTAGAAATGGTTGGCTACATCGACACGAGCACCGGGATAGCTGTTCTCCCACCATGTTCCGCCCGGTCCGCTGTTCTTCTCCAGGATGGTGAAGCCGATGCCGGCCTGCCTGAGCCGCACGCCGGCCAGGATGCCGGACTCACCGCAGCCGATGACGATGACATGGAAGTCCCCGGTGTCCTCGAGCGCATGCGGTCGCCGTGGGTCGATCCCGTCGAGGTCGAGCTCCTCGAGTACCAGCGGCAGGTTGTCCTCGCCGACGTGCTCACAGGCTGCCCAGTCGAGCATCTGTCGGATCAGTTCCGGCGAAAGGGGTTCCGGCACCGGGCACCCGGCGTCGCGGTATGCAGTGATGACGGGAAGGGCCTCGGTGCGAGCACGGTCCTTGTCCTCCTCGGACATGAAACCCTGTACCTCATTGAGGAACAGTCCGGCCTGCTTGTAGTCGCGGATGAAACGCGGGTCGCCGGTGATGTGAACGAGTGACAGCAGCAGCGTAGGAATGCTGACCTGCTCCAATGCCGCGGCGATATCGGCTTCGGGGGTCTCGAAGGGCCGGCCGGTGTGGAAGCTGCGGGTCACAGCTGGTTACGCTACGGCGGGTTGCGGAATGAGGCAAGGGTGTGGTGATGCTTCACCCTCGACTCGGTCGGCGCTCGGCGCTGCGCCCCACGATGTCGATGGCATGGCCCAATCTGGAGCGCATCTCGGAGAACGTCCTTCGGCCCTGGACCAACGCGAGTACCTCTGAAGTCCACACGTCGGTGATGAGGTCTGCGATGGCGGCGAAGGTGTTCATCTCGGCGGAGTAACCCTGGGCCATGACGTGTATGAACATGATCGCCGTCTGTCTGCGGATCATCTCGGCTTCCACGGAAGCCACCACATGAGACGCGACATAGGCATGGGTGAGCGAGTGTGTCACTCGGTCGGAGTGTTCCATGGCGTTGATCAGGCTCCAGACCGACAACCGGAGTCTCGATATCGGGTCGTCGATGGCGGACAGATCCGCGCTCAGAAATTCGTCGAATCGGATCAACTCCCGTTCCAAGGCCATCACGAGAAGATGAACCTTCGACGGAAAGTAATGATAGAGCGTGCCCATCGCGACACCTGCTTCGTCGGCGATGGTGCGCATGTGGACGCGGTCATATCCGCCGGCACCCGCGACAGACACGGCGGCGTCGAGTATTCGGGATCGGCGTTCGCGCTGACGTTCGGTGGTCAGTTCTTCTTCGGGCAGCGAAGCGACGTGATAGTGGTACGCCTCCTCGTCGTCTGGCCTCAGCGCCACGCGGTCTCCCTGTAGATCGTAGCCATCCATCCGTTGAAACCGTGGTGGACAGGTGTCCAACGATATGCCCCTATCGACCGTCCGACAGTTGTGTCCGCTTCGTTGGTCGTGGACGTTACCCGCCGGAAAGATGCGACAAAACAGGCACAATCGGTGGACGCTTGTTAAACGATAACGGATCATATAATAATGGACACCTGTCCAGCTAATCGAGTGGATGTAGTCCGATGACCGTGAGGTCGAGGGGAGGGGTCGTGGCGTACGTCATCACGCAGAATTGCTGCAAGGACGCCAGTTGTGTGCCGGTCTGCCCGGTGGACTGCATTCGTCCGGTCGATGCGTCGGCCGCCGACATGCTCTATATCGACCCCGAGTCGTGCATCGACTGCGGCGCCTGCTTCGACGAATGCCCGGTCGATGCGATCTACTACGAGGAGGATGTGCCCGCTGCGCAGGCACGGTTCCGCGAGATCAACGCCGAGTACTTCCAGCGCCATCCGCTGGAGCCGGACACCACGCCGCAGCGACCATCGCGACAGGTTGCAGACGGCGAGTTGACGGTGGCGATAGTCGGCGCCGGTCCGGCGGCGTGTTACGCCGCGGCTGAACTCATGGCGATCGACGGAGTGCGGGTCAACCTCTTCGAGCGGTTACCCACCCCGTTCGGCCTGATTCGGGCCGGTGTCGCACCAGATCATCAACACACCAAATCGGTGGTCGACATCTTCGATAGAACCTTCGTCAACCCCAGGTTCGGGTGCCACCTTGGCGTGGAGATCGGTAAAGACTTGAGTCACGACCAGGTGCTCGACCATCACCACGCGGTGATCTACGCCGTGGGCGCGGCCACCAGCAGGCCGCTCGGGATTGCCGGTGAGGACCTGCCCGGCAGCCACCCCGCCGCCGACTTCGTCGGCTGGTACAACGGCCATCCCGATTACGCGGACGGTGGGTTCGTCCTCGACGGCGAACGTGCGGTGATCATCGGCAACGGTAATGTCGCGCTCGATATCGCACGGATGATGCTGCTGGACTCCGTTGCACTCGGTCGCACCGATATCGCGGATCACGCATTGGACGCACTGCGGGACAGCACGATCCGTGAGGTCGTGGTCCTGGGGCGACGGGGCATCGCGGATGCCGCCTTCTCGGTAGGCGAGTTCCTCGCGCTCGGGGAGCTCGACGGAGTCGATGTGACCATAGACGGACCGGTGCAGGATTCGACCGGGGACACCGACCTCTGGGCCACCTTGAAGCTGGACATCGCCAGGGAGTATGCGGCGCGGCCCACCGCTCCGGGCAACAGACGAATCATCCTCCGTTTCAACACATCACCGGTAGAGATCATCGGTGACGGAAGAGTGTCCGGACTGCGTGTCGAACGGGACGGCGCCAACGAAGTGTTGGACACATCATTGGTGTTGCGTTCGATCGGCTATCGCGGGGTGCCGGTGCCCGGCCTCCCGTTCGACGATGTCGCTGGGGTCGTGCCCAACGAGGACGGCCGCGTGCAGGACAGCCCGGGTAGCTATGTCGCAGGCTGGATCAAGCGCGGCCCGCGCGGCGTCATCGGTAGCAACCGCACGTGTGCAGAACAGACCGTCGATACGCTCTGGCGTGATCACTGCGACGGCAAGCTGACCCGTGACATCGCTGGGCCCGAGTCCCTCAGTGCGGCGCTGCGTGAAAACGGTGCGCAACCGGTGGATTGGTCGGGTTGGCGCAATATCGACGCCGCCGAGCGACGACGCGGCGCGGCAGTCGACCGCCCACGGGTCAAGTTCATCGGAATCCCGCAACTGCGGTCCGCGTCGGTGACGGCGGGATCGTGATCGAAGATGGGTCGATCCAGGGCAGGAAGTAGGTCGCGGTGAGCTTTGAATTCGATCTGTCCAGTGTGTTCCGCGCGGTTGCCGCCGCGATACCGGATTACTGTTTCCTGCACTGGCGTGGTGAGCGGTTCACCTATGCCGCCACCGATATTCGTGTCGACGGCGTTGCGCACTATCTCCACAGCCTGGGCGTGGGTTGTCACATCGAGCGCCGCGGGCTGCAGGGTTACGAATCCGGGCAGGACCACCTCGGGATCTACCTGCGGAACAGCAACCAGTATCTGGAGACCATGCTCGGTGCATACCGTGCGCGTGTCGCACCGTTCAACGTCAATTTCCGTTACACCGGCGAGGAACTGATCTACCTGTTACGCGATGCGCGTGCCACCGTGCTGGTCTACGGCGCGGAGTTCGCACCACGAGTCGCCGAGATCCGTGATCGCTTACCTGAGGTGAAGTTCCTCATCCAGGTGCCGGATGATTCCGGACATCCTCTTCTCGAAGGTGCGGTCGACTTCGAGACCATCGTCCATACGGCGCCACCCTCGACCGCCATGCCGGCTCCTTCCGGTGAGGACCTGTTCATCATCTACACCGGCGGCACCACAGGCATGCCCAAAGGCGTGTTGTGGCGCCAGCACGATATCTTCATGTCCTCCATGGGCGGCCGACCTCTGGGAGGTGGACCTGCCTTGGAAAGCCTGGAAGCGCTACAGGCTCGCGTCCGGCAGGCACCAGGCGCATTGTCACTGTTGATGGTGGCTCCGTTCATGCACGGTGCCGGACAATGGGCGACGTTCTATCTCATGACCATGGGAGGTTGGATCGCGCTACCCGATGATGTCCGCACACTTGATCCGGCCAAGGCGCTGCGTCTGGTCGATCAACTCGGAATCACCGGAATCCCGGTGGTGGGTGACGCGGTCGCTCGCCCGCTGATCGACGAGATCGAGACTGGGGGTCACGATCTGAGGACACTCCTCACCATCACCAATGGTGGGGCGCCGCTCTCGCCCACCGTCCGGGACCGCATTCTGGCGGCACTGCCGCACGTTGCGCTTGTCGACGTGATCGGGTCGTCGGAGACCGGCACTCAGATGAACAGGTTGTCCACCGCCGAAGTCGCCGAGGCGACGGGCTTCTCTCCGTCGGATGCGACTGCAGTGATATCGCCTGATCGCGAGAGGGTTCTCGCCCCCGGCGGCGGGCAAGGGTGGCTGGCTCAACGAGGGTTCATACCGCTTGGATACCTTGGTGATCCGGCCAAGACTTCGGCGACCTATCCGACGATCGACGGGGTGCGATGGTCCCTGCCGGGCGACCGAGCCGAATATCGCTCCGATGGCCATATCGTTCTGCTCGGCCGTGATTCACTGACCATCAATACGGGAGGAGAAAAGGTCTTCGTCGAAGAGGTCGAGCGGGCTCTGTGTGCGCACGACGCGGTGTACGACGTCGTAGTCGTGGGACGGCCCTGTCCGCGTTGGGGCCAGGAGGTCGTGGCCATCGTCCAGCTGATCGACGGTGTAGAGGCGACCGACCAGGAGTTGGCTGCCACATGCTCCGAACGGCTTGCGCGCTACAAGATTCCGAAGTCTTTCATCCGAACTTCCACCATCGTACGATCCCCGGCAGGGAAGGCCGACTACCGCTGGGCCAGAGAACTGGCTATCCGAACCAGTGCCCAGCTGCCCGAGTCGACACCGTCGGAGATCGCATGATTCCGCTACAGCCGAGCGAGATCACGCCGGCCTGGATGTCCGGTGCACTGCGTTCGGTGAGCACCGAGCCAGTGGTCGACACTGCAACGGTGACCCCCGTCGGAACCGGCCAGACCGGGGCGACCTACCGTGTCGCGGTGACGTACACCCGAGGTGGCGATCAGCTGCCGTCGAGCTACGTCGTCAAGTTGCCGTCGCAGGATCCCGAAGTGCGGCAACGGGTTGCGCTGGGATACCGATCTGAGCATGCGTTCTACACGGAGGTTGCGGCGACCGTCGCGGTGCCGACACCGCACTGCTATCACATCGACATTGCGAACGAGGGCGTCGACTTCGTGATGCTCATGGCCGATCTGGCACCGGCTGTTCAAGGTGACCAGATCCACGGTTGCTCCGCAACCGAGGCTGCGTTGGCAGTCGAGGCTCTTGCCGGCCTCCACGGTCCGCGTTGGTGTGATCCCGCGTGGCTGGACTTCGGGGGCACGACGATGCCGCGTGCGGATGCCGACATCGCCCGCGGAATGGGTGATCTGGCGCGGTTCGCCGCCGACACCACCACGGAGCGACTAGGGGCCCGGATATCGCCCGAGGACCTCCTGACCATCGACCGGGCGGTCACGCTCGTGTCGGCGTGGCTTCGTCTTGAACCGAACCGCTTTGCTCTTCTCCATGGGGACTACCGTCTGGACAACCTGTTGTTCGATCCAGGATGCACCCGGGTGACTGTGGTGGACTGGCAGACACTCGCGGTCGGGTTGCCGGCGCGTGACCTGGCGTACTTCATCGCGACGAGCTTTCCGGTGGCCGAGAGGGCCGGCTTCGAAGCGGATCTCGTCACGGCGTATCACCGCCGGCTGTGCAGCCACGGCGTCACCGGTTACGACGTAGGCGCGTGCTGGGATGACTACCGCATCGGCATGCTTCAGATCCCGCTGTTGACCATGCTTGGATTCGCCTTCTCCGCTGCCACCGAACGCGGCGACGACATGGTGCTGGCGATGCTGGCACGCGGGTGCGCAGCCATCAGAGACCTCGGCACGCTCGACCTCATCGAGCGCCGCTCATGACCAACCGCGCGGTGTGCCCACGCGGTGTAAGCCGCAACTGACCATCGAGACACGCTGTACCCGTGTTACGCCCAGGACCCTTCTTGATGGCCTGTGTTCCACACTTCGGTGATCCTGCCATCGACGACCCGGAAGATCTCCATGCTGCCGATGGCGCTCACCGTGCCGTCGTCGAGGACGATTGTGGCGTCGTACATGATCGCGGCGTGCTCACCGTCCACCCCGGCGACGATGGTTCGCACATCGAATCGAATGCTCTCGAACATCGCGTGGTGGTCTTTGATACGCGCGACCGCCTCATCGTGGGTCAGGACGGTCACCGAGCCCACACCGTGCCGAATGATTCTGTCGCCCAGAAGTTCATCGGCGAGATCGAGGTCGCACTGATTCCAAGCGATGAGGTTATACGCTTCGACCACCTCACGCGCCGACCGCAACCGAGGCGCTATCGGCCGATTCGACTGCGGGTTTGAGGGCGACGAGGTCGGAATATCCCGCATCAGCGCAGCGGTTGATCGACGAGTCCGCAGAAGAATGTTCGCTGCGCATACGCGAACGGACCTGGCGCTCTGGAATCGAGCAGACTATGCACACGCCGGGTGGCCATCTGTCCAGACTAGGATCAGAGTCCGGGTGGGGCAAGGATCCTGCGAAAGTTGTTGTACCAGAATGGTGGCCGTAGGCAAGACCCCAGGGGTGGCGGCGCGGGTGACAGGTTCGATGCCGATCAGAATCGGACGGTCAGATCCTGGCCGACGAGGCGACGCACGCCCCAGAAATAGGTCAACAACGGCATGGTGCACCACAGTACGTTGATCAACACGAACTTGACCCACATCTCAGCCGGCGACGACATGCTCTCCAAGTTGTTGGCGATCTCCACGCCGAAGTAGACGGCAGGAAGCGTCACCTCGACGATCATGCCGGCCATGATCAGTGAGAGCTGGTTACTGGTGAATCGACGGCCGTTCCGGAAGAACTGGAACAGCGCGTAGGCCTCGAAGATGCCGACGAACAAGGCGATGTACTCCATGCAGACGATCAGCGGGTCGCCGGTGAGGTAACGTGCGTCGCCGCCCAGCAGGATCGGCGACCACATGTAGGTCCACAGTGCGCCGTTCTCGATGCCCTCCACGATCTGGTCGAAGAACAACAACCATGGCAGCTCCCAGATGAACCGGGGAATCAGCGCGATGAACACCCAGACGATGATCATCGCCCCGAAGCGGTCGGCGCGAGTCCAGTCGCGGCGGTCGCCGACCCGAAGCCACGGCAACGCGAGAGCGGTCACAAAGCAGCAGACCACCAACACCACGAGCACGGTGGATGCTGTGGACTGCGGCACGCCGACGTGCATCTCCAGGTACCAGAAGATTGGTTGGATCGCGAAGAAGACTGCCAGCACGACGAACAGCGCTTTCTGAAGCGAGGAGAATCCGCGCCGTTGGCGGGTGTGCTCGCCACCATCGGGGGTGATGGTCTCGGTCATGAGCGCTTCCTCCGCATCGAGGTATTCATCGAACTCGTACTCGTCCGATCCGACGAGTGGGGGCCGTCATGAGGGACGTCGAGACGGACTCTAGTTTTATATCACGCGTAATGTTATAACGTGTTGTAGTTTTTTGGGACCGTCCCAGCGAAGTTCCGGTGTCGATCCAGTCGACTCCTGTTGCCTTCGTTCACGGCGGACCCGGATGCCGGCAGTGAACATTCCGACGTGGCGAAGGGCGCGCAGTGGCAGTGCATCTGACTCGTGGCACCAAGGTGCGAGTGGCTGCGGTCGTGCTGACGGCAACCTGCCTGGCTGCAGCGTGCGTCACCTACCTCGGCTACCAAGGTGCGTTCGCCTCGACCGCGGCCGTCACGTTGACCGCACCGCGGGCAGGTCTGGTGATGGAACGTGATGCCAAGGTCAAGTTTCTCGGCGTCCAGATCGGGCGAGTAACCGATATTGAATACGAGGACGACGCTGCCCAACTAACCCTGGCCATCCGCACCGACGAGCTCGCCAAGGTCCCGTCGAACGTCACCGCGCGCATCGCCAGCAGCACGATCTTCGGAGCGAAATCCGTCGAGCTGCTGCCTCCGGAGCGTCCTGTGGCGGATCACCTTGCCCGCGGCGCGCATCTGACGGCCGCCGATGTCAGCGTCGAGGTCAACACACTGTTCCAGACTCTGGTCGACACACTCGACAAGATCGACCCGGTTCGCCTGAACGCCACCGTGACTGCGCTTGCCGAAGGGTTACGCGGCAACGGGCATGATCTCGGTGCCGCACTGACATCTCTGTCCGAGTTCGTCGGCAGTGTCAGCCCACATCTGCCGACCCTGCAGACTGATCTCCAGAAGTTCAGTGGCACGGGTGACATCTACAACGCCGCTGCCGACGACCTGGTGTCCACACTGGGAAATGTGCCGACGGTGAGTGCCACCATTGTCGACGAAGCCGACCAACTCAGTTCGGTCTTGATGGCGACGACCGGGCTCTCCATCACCGGAGCGGACACCCTCGCACCCGCTGAGAACGATGTCGTGGCCGCCGTCCAACGACTACGCGCCCCGCTGGGGGTGCTCAGTGATTATTCTCCGGAATATGGTTGTCTCATAGACGCATTGGCCATGGCCTACAAAAAGTTCGGGCCCAATATCGGCGGAGTGCAACCGGCGCTCTTCGTCAATGCCGGATTCATTCCCGGGACCGCGGTCTACACCTATCCCGAGAGTCTTCCGTTGGTCAACGCATCAGGTGGCCCCAATTGTCGAGGTCTTCCCAACCTGCCCACAAAGCAATCCGGCGGATCGTGGTATCGCCCCCCTTTCCTTGTGACCGACAACGCCTATGTGCCATACCAGCCGAACACCGAGCTCCAGTTCGACGCGCCGTCGACACTGCAGTTCCTCTTCAACGGCGCCTATGCCGAACGGGATGACTACTGATGCGCTCCCGGAGGACCGGCCTGAAAGTTGCCATCTTCACTGCCGTCATGCTGCTCGTGCTGGCAGGCCTGGTCGTCACGTTCGGTCAGTTCCGCTTCGGATCGAACAACACCTTCCGTGCCGAGTTCGCGTCGGTGTCGCGTCTGAAAACCGGTCAGGACGTGCGCATCGCCGGAATTGCCGTCGGCTCTGTCAAAAACATCGCCATCGAGGGCGATCACGCCATCGTCACATTCACCGTCGACAAACGTCAGCAGCTCTACACCTCTACCCGGGCCGCCATCCGCTATCTCAACCTCACCGGCGACCGGTACCTGGAGATCCTCGCCGGACCCGGCGATCTCGTGAAATTGCCTGCTGGAGCCACGATTCCACGCTCGAACACTGTGCCTGCGCTCGATCTGGACGCTCTTCTCGGCGGCCTTCGACCTGTTCTCAAAGGTCTCGATGCAGCCAAACTGAACACCGTCAGCAATGCCATCATCGAGCTGTTACAGGGCAAAGGGGGCACGCTGTCCACGGTGCTCGCCACCACCGCCGATTTTACCCGGACGATCGCCAGCCGTGATCAGTTGATCGACCAGACGATCGACAATCTGACCACGGTGCTGGCCGCCGCCGATCACCGAAGTACCGAACTCAACACCAGCATCGATCAGCTCCAACAACTGGTCACCACACTGAGCAAAGGGCGTGACCCCATCGTCGACGCCGTCGAACCGTTGGCGGCGGCGCAACGAGATCTCACCGATGTCCTCAGCACGGCGCGACGTCCGTTGCAGGGCGTGCTCGAGAACGCCGGCCCGTTGGCCACCGCGCTGGACGACCGGAAACAGGAGGTCAACGCGACGATAGAACCGCTCGCCGAAGACTATCTGCGGTTGAGCGCGCTCGGTGCCTACGGATCGTTCTTCAACATCTACTTCTGCTCGGTCAAGATCAAGATCAACGGCCCCGCCGGTAGCGACATCCTCTTGCCTGCGGTCAAACCGCCATCGTCGAACAATGGGAGATGCGACTTTGTCAAGTAGCCCCACACGGCGAGATCCGCTGCGCACAGGTGTTTTCGGCATCTTTGTCGTCACCTGCCTGGTACTGGTGTCCTTCAGCTATCCGAAATTGCCGATCTGGCCACAGGGCCTGCACTATGACGCGTACTTCGCCCACGCCGGTGGCATCGTCGTCGGAAACCCGGTCCAGATCTACGGTTACACCGTCGGTCAGGTCGACTCCGTCGAGCTCGACCTCACCCACCGAGCTGCCAAGGTGGGTTTCACCATCGACCGTGATATCCGGATAGGCGACCAATCTTTGGTTGCGATAAAGACCGATACCGTCCTCGGCCAGCGCTCGGTAGAGGTCACCCCACTCGGAGTCGGTTCTGTCACCGCGATACCCCTGGCCCGTACCACCACGCCGTACACGCTCAACAATGCGTTGCAGGACCTCGGGCACAATGTGGGCGAACTCGACCAACCCCGCTTCGTCGAGACGCTGGACGTCCTGACGACCGCCATGCGCGATGCCACCCCACACGTACGGGCTGCGCTGGACGGCATCACGGCGCTCTCGCGCAGCGTGAACAACCGCGACGAGAAGGTGCAACGGCTTCTCCAGCATGCGAAGTCGCTGTCGGATGTGGTCGCCGCGCGGTCCGGGCAGATCAACCAGCTGGTCACCGACGGTAACCTGCTGTTCGGCGCCCTGGCGGAACGGCGTTACGCCATCGACCAGCTGATCACCGGCATCAGAGATCTCGCTACCCAGCTCAAAGGGTTCGTCGACGACAACAAAGAGCAACTCGGTCCGACGCTGACCAAGTTGAATCTCGTTCTCGACAACCTCAACGAACGGCGCGAGCACATCTCGGCCGCCCTGACGCGACTACCTGCCTACTCGACCGCACTGGGTGAAGTGGTCGGGTCCGGACCGGGCTTTCAGGCCAACGTCTTCGGTGTCCCCCCACCATCGATCGGAGGGATCCTGCTGGACTCCTACTTCCAGCCCGGCAAGTTGCCCGACAGCCTGGCCGATTTTCTTCGCGGGTTCATCACCGACCGTGCGGTTGTGAGGCCGAAATCGCCATGACGCGACTCAATGCTCTTCTGCGCCGCCGGACTCCCCGGCTAGCCTTGGTCGTTGCACTGCTGGTGGCGCTGACCGGGGGTGTCATCGTGGGGAGGCCCAGTCCGGCCCCGCTGACCGTCACCGGACATTTCGCCTCAGCCGTCGGGCTTTACCCTGGTGACGACGTCGAAATCCTCGGCGTACCAGTCGGTACGGTCGCCAGTATCAGCCCGGGCGTGGATCACACTGCGGTGACTTTCACCGTCAATCCCGGAGTCACCGTCCCGGCTGATGCCTCCGCCGTCATCGTGGCGCCCAATCTGCTTTCGGCTCGCGTCATCGAGATCGGCCCGCTGTACACCGACGGGCCCACGCTGGCCGACCATTCCACGATCCCGATCGAACGTACCGCGGTCCCGGTGGAGTGGGACGACGTCAAAGACGAACTCACGCAGCTTGCGTCCCAACTGGGGCCGCACAACGGTGCAGTACAAGGACCGCTCAGCGCCGCGATCGATCAGGCAGCCGACACGTTTGACGGCAAGGGCCGATCCTTCCGTGACGCCATCCGCGAACTGTCGCAGACCGCAGGGCGTCTGGGAGACTCCCGATTCGATCTGGTGGGCACGGTGAAGAATCTGCGCACCCTTGTCGATGCGCTTGCAGGCAGCAACGAGCAGATCGTCCAGTTCACCGGCCACGTCGCATCGCTGTCGCAGGTGTTTGCCGACAGCACCGATGATCTCGCGAGTTCACTCGACGTCCTCAACACCGCACTGGCCAGTGTCAAGAACTTTCTCCAGGAGAACAATTCGGTCATCAGCGGACAGGTGCGCAAGCTCACCGATTTCACATCGTTGCTCACCGAGCACAGCGAAGACATCGAGCAGGTGTTGCATGTGGCGCCCAACGGTCTTGCCAACTTCTACAACATCTACAACCCGGCACAAGGGTCCATCGGGGCCATCTTGTCACTGCCCAATCTTGCCAATCCCGTGCAGTTTCTGTGCGCAGGCGTGTTCGACGCCGGCGGTACTCCCGACTACTTCAAACGCACTGAGCTGTGCAGGCAGCGAATGGCACCCGTGCTCAAGAGGATCATGATGAACTTTCCGCCGGTGCTGTTCCATCCGATCAACTCCATCACCGCCTACAAAGGTCAGTTCGTCTACGACACACCGGCTACCGAGGCGAAGGCGCAAACGCCAACATCACAACTGCAGTGGCAGCCGTTACCCGGTTCGACCTTGCCCGGGCCGTCGACACCTGATCTGACCAGCTTGATCCTGCCTCCTGTTAACCCCGGGGAGCCGACCTCACCGACAACGGAGCCGGGACGATGAAGTATCCGGTCACCTTCCGATCTGTGCGACTGCTGGCGGCGCTCGGATCTACACTCGTCGTTGTCAGTGGATGCCAGTTCGGTGGACTGAATTCACTCGCCATGCCGGGTACCGAAGGCCACGGGACGGGATCTTTCACGATCACCGTCGAGTTGCCCGATGTGTCCACTCTCCCGCAGAACTCACCGGTTTTGGTCGAGGATGTCGCCGTCGGCAGTGTTTCAGGACAACAGGTCATGCAGCGTCCGGACGGAACTTTCTACGCCGCGTTGCAACTGTCCTTGAGCGCGGCAGTCGAGCTGCCGGCGAACTCCACCGTCACACTGGGGCAGACATCGTTGTTGGGCTCTCAGCATGTCGAACTGGCTGCGCCCACCACCGAGCCTGGTGAGGACGTTCTGCGTGACGGCACGAGTATCCCGATGGAGCGCGCCGCACGCTACCCGAGTACGGAAGAAGTGCTGTCGACGCTCGGCGTCGTTGTTAACAAGGGCAATCTCGGTGCCTTACAGGACATCACCGACGAACTCGACAAGGCTGTCAACGGGTATAGCGGCGACTTTGCGAACCTGCTACCACAACTGGCCGACTTCACCGCGGCGGTGAACCGACAGGCCGGCGACATCGTGACAGCAATGGAATCGGTCAACAGGGTGGCCGGGAAATTCGCCGCCGATGACACGACGATCAGCTCGGCGCTGGCCGCATTACCGGAGGCCACGCGGACCCTGAACGACAACGCAACACGGATCGTCGACACCTTCTCCGCACTGGGCAGATTCAGTGATATCGCAGCCCGTATCCTTGCCAAGACCAAGACTGATCTCACCATCGATGTGACCAACGCCTACGCCGTGGTGAAGCCCCTCGCTGATCACGCCCAGGAACTCATCGATGCTCTACCGATCATGGCCACCTATCCGTTCCCGCAGACCGGCATCAAACAAGCGGTGCGCGGTGATTACCTGAATGCCATCGCCACACTGGACCTCACGCAACGACGATTCGGCGAAAACGTCTTCACGACATCGCCATTGGATCCCAATATGAAGCACCTCAGCGAGATCCTGACCACGCCGGACTTCCTCATCGGTGAACAGGCCAATCTGTCCGGTCAGGCTGCCGACCCCTTCGCCGTGCCGGCGCCGGCGTCCGACCCGAGCACCGGGCAGCGCTGATGCTGACCCGACTCGTTCGTTGGCAACTGAGTGTCTTCGCTGTCGTCACCGTCATTGCAATGGGTTCGGTGGCGATCTTCTACCTACGTGTCCCGGAAGCACTGGGCATCGGACGTTACAGCGTGACCGCCAACTTCGGGGCCAGCGGTGGGCTCTATCCGAACGCCAACGTGACCTATCGCGGATCCACGATCGGCAAGGTCACCGCCGTGACATTGACCGACGAACTGAGTGTCGACGTTCACATGCGCCTCGACTCGGATACGCCCATCCCCGCCGACGTCACCGCGGCGGCGAAGAGTGTCTCGGCGATCGGTGAGCAGTACGTCGACCTCATCCCGCACGCGGATGGCGATCCGCAACGGATGCTGCGAGACGGTGCCGTCATCGACCGAGCCCATACCGCGCTGAGCGGCGATGTCGCCGGCCTTCTGCGGGAAGCCCAAGGCCTGGTCAATTCCCTGGACCACAGCAAACTCCGGGACGTGCTCGACGAGACCGCAGCCGCCTTCGGTGGTACCGGTCCAGAAGTGGCCCGGCTGATCAACTCCGGCAAAGACCTTCTCGACGAACTGAACTCGTCCAGCCAGGACACCACCGCGTTGATCGATCGGCTAGGTCCCTTTCTGGAGGCGCAACTGCGCAGCGGCACGGACATCACATCGCTCGCAGATGGATTGGCGCGGTTCACCAACCATCTCCGCAACGCCGACCCACAGCTGCGGACACTGCTCGACACGGCGCCTGCCGCCGCTGACGCGGCGACGCAGGCATTCGAGGGCATCCGCCCCTCCTTTCCCATGCTGGCCGCAAATTTGGCCAACTTCGGCCGCATAGGCGTGATCTATCGCAAGTCGCTGGAACAGACCCTGGTCGTACTGCCGGCGGTGACGGCGGTCCTGATCAGCGCCGCCGAGCAGATGCCGGCCGACGAGGGTGCCAAGGTCGACTTCAAACTGGGGCTGGGCGATCCGCCGCCGTGCAACGTCGGCTTCATCCCGCCACCGGAAATCAGGTCCCCAGGGGACCAGACCCTGCGAGACCTGCCGAACGACATGTATTGCAAGGTGCCGCACAACTCAGCGTCGGTCGTCCGGGGAGCGCGCAATTACCCGTGCCAGGAATTTCCGGGAAAGCGGGCGCCTACGGTCGCCCTGTGCCGGGACCCGATCGGATACGTCCCGATCGGGAACCAAGCATGGCGGGGACCCGCGGTTCCCGAAGCCACGCCGATCACAGACCCTCGAAACATACTGCCCTATAACAAATATCCCTATATCCCGCCGGGCGCAGACTACGATCCCGGTGCGCCTGTGACCCAACTGCCCGACGGTGTCGAACCGGGGCCGGGGCCTGCCCCGTTCGCGCCTTTCCCGCTGCCGGTACCCCCTGTCACACCAGGTCCGCAACCACCGCCGCTGCCCTACAGCCCTCCGGCTGACCAGCAGGTGCCCCCCTACGGGCAACGGCCGCCCCCGTCGGGCGTACCAGATATCACACCGCCACCGGCGGCGCTGCCCGCCGAAGCGGGAACCGACACCTCGGCACGAGACGCCTTCGCCGGACTGGACGTGACGACCTACGACTCCGGGAACGGTCTCTTCCAGGACCGCAATGGCGGTGTGGGGATGTTCGCTGCGGCAGATGCCAGCATGCGGCCCGCAGAGAACTGGCTCGACCTCATGCTCGCACCGCGCGCTTTCTGACGAGTCCAGTGTGGGCGTCCGCAGTCGACCGATACGACTGACACCTAGGATCTAGCTCATGCGGCACCCGAGACGACATCGACGCGGCGGCGCTGCCTGGTCTGTGGTCGGCAACGAACCGGCGCTGCCTGCCGGTGGGTCGTCTACGCCGCAGCAGCTCACAGCGTAGGAAAGCGACGTTGATGCCCAAGAAGGTCACCGGCGGCACCGCGCCACGACGCACCCGTCACCGTAGCCAGGAACGTGCCGATCGAACGCGTGAACTCGTCATCGAAGAGACAATCCGATGTATCCGAGAGGAAGGGTTCGCCGCAGCCAGCACTCGGCACATCATCGAGCGGATGGGTTTGAGCACCGGTGTCATCCAGTACCACTTCGGTGACCGTGACGGGCTCCTCACCGCCGTCGTCGACCACGCCATCACCTCCCTGGTGACCGCCGTGAACGAGCTTGCCGACGAGGTGGACGGCATCACTGATACCGAAGCCCGGATGACGGCGCTCGCCGATGCAGCGTGGCGAACCTTCCTCAATCCCGCCAGCATGACCGCCATGGAGATCCTGATCGCCACCCGGTCGCTGCGGTCGACTCTCGGTGTCGAGCAGCTCGCGAAACTGCAGCCAGGACTGCAGAGGATCGCCGGTCTCATCGGCGCGCCGTCGTCCTACACCGATGCCATCGCCGATCTGCTGTGGGCCGCGCCGGTCGGGTTGATGGTCGGTCAGATGATCACCGACGTGCCGTTGCCGACCGAGCCGCAACGGCAAGCGATGGCAAAACTGATGACCGATCACCTCGCCGTCAGTTCGCGCGAGGCCGCGGCACGACCGCGCAAGAAGGCGCCCCGCGGCTGAGCGGTCCAGATGGGCAGGGGGGCGCCGGGGTCATGACCTGATCGCGCGTCGCGGGTGCAACCGCAATCCTCGCGTTCGGGGTGACGACGCGAAACTCAAACCTCTGGCGCCGGTTTTCACCACGTTTCGGCCTCCGCTCTTCGGGTAAGCGGCCCGTATGTCGAGTAATCGTGCTGCGATACTCCTGATCGCCGACCCGGGAGCCCCGGCAGCCATCGCTGAGCGGGTATCCGGCTCGCTTCCGGAGGTGCTGCCCGACGCACCTTCGGGTTGCGGTAGATGGCAGGTCTCGGTGCGCCGACAGGCTATTTCGGTAGACGAGGACACCGCAATGGCAGACATCATCAAAGCTGTGGCACCGGATGACGAGGCAGAAGACATAGTTGTCTATGTCACCGATCTACCGCGGCGGCAGGGTACGACGCCGGTGGTGGCTGACATCAGTACGCGCGATCGGTTTGCCGTGATCTCGGTGCCGGCATTGGGGGCGGTATCGATCGAACACCGGCTCAAAGCCGTCGTGCAATCGGTTTACTCCGAGATGACACACTCGGCGAAAGATCGAGAGGCACCCGTGCCGAGGGCAACTCGGATAGTGGACGGTGACGTCGTTCACTATGTTTCGTCGTCCGGGTTGCAACGCGTGCGATTACTCGCGGGCATGGTCTACGCGAATCGCCCATGGCGGCTGGTCACCGGGATGTCGAAGGTCATGATGGCAGCATTTGCCACCGGTGCCGTGAGTCTCGCCTATCCGACGATGTGGCAACTGTCGAGCACCATGGGGCCGTGGCGACTCAGTGCCGCAACAATTTGACCAGTGTTGCCATGGTCAGTTGGCTCATCGTCGAACACGGCTTGTGGGAGCGGCCAAAGGGGTCGGTGGCACGGGATCGTGCGGTGTTGTACAACGCTTCAACTGTCATCACCCTCGCCGTCGGTGTTGTCGTCTTCCATGCTGCGCTGTTCCTGCTTCTTCTGTTGACGGCGTGGTGGACATTGCCTCCGCAATTGGTCGCCCAGAGCATCGGTGGACCCGTCGGTCTGCCAGCGCTGCTGTTGATGGCGTGGTTGGTGGCTGCGGTCGCCACTCTGGGCGGGGCATTGGGGTCTGGAATGGAAGACGATGATGCCGTGAAGGCCGCGGCGTACGGTGCCCGCCAGCGCAAGAGATTCGAGGATCAGCGCGGAAAGGTCAGTCCGCACTCCGGATGAGCTGAGTCATCCATATTTCCGATGACGCCATGGTGGCTGATCTACCGGGCGACGTTTCCTATATCTCCGCCCCACCCAACGGGCAATCCACGATGGCCCGTTGGACGATCTCGCGCAGCGTCCCGGCGCTGGGTATGTCCAGCCAGTACTGGACCGCGGTATGGATGGCGGCGATGACGGTCGCGGCGGCCAGTCGTGGAGCCAGGTCGACGTCCGGGTCGGTGCCGGTCCGTTCGGCGATCTCGTCGGCGAGGACCCGCTCGACCTCGATATCGGACTTGCGTTCCTCGGCGAACAACGACGGTTCGGATCGGATGAGGCGAGCCCGGGCCATCCAGGCGCGGTCGGGTTCGTCGGAGAACAGCGCAGCCGCGGCTGCGCGCAGCGCCTGGGGAAGTGGTTCGTCGGCAGGGCGGGCACGCAATGCCGCGCGGAAGACGTCGGCGCGGATCGCTGCGACGCCGACGATCGCCGCTTCCTTGCTGGGGTAGTAGTTGTTGAACGTCCGCGGTGATACTCCGGCCGCGGACGCGATTTCTTCGATGCGAACTCCTGCGACGCCGTGCTCGACCGCGAGGTCGAGCGCCACCGCGCTGAGAAGGGCGCGCAGCTCGCGCTTCTTGCGCTCGCGCAGGCCCTGTCCTGGTGCAGGGGAGGCCGAATCTGAACCCACAGCTCGTGTCCCCCTCGTCAACTGATCGGTCGAGAACAGTAGTCGGGCAAGCTGCTCGGGTCGTGTGACGATCGTCGTCCCAGTATCCGAGGTATCGGACTGGACAGCATGATGTTTCGGGCAGCGATGCCGGATCGGGTCCGGGGAACCGTGATGTAGGTGAACAGGTGGCTCTGCTTGGCTGCCACCAGCGGGCGGTGGGCGGCCTCGTACCGGAGGAAGGCGTCCAGCGGTGAATCGCTGCGGCTCAGCTCGCCCGCGAGACGATAGGCTCCGGTGAGCGCCAGCAGTGCGCCGGCCCCCGACGCCGGTGATGCGCAATAGGCGGCATCGCCGACCAGCGCGATACGTCCGGTCGACCATGACGGCATCGAAATCTGGTCCAGTGCATCGAAGTAGAAGTCGTCGGCGGCTTCGGCGGCATCGAGAAGTGCCGGAACGTGCCATCCCGATTCGGCGAAGGCATCGCGGACCAGGTGGCGCTGAGCGGTGATATCGCGATAGTCATAGCTCAACGGAGTGGGGCTGTGGAAGGTGAAGGTCATCAATCCGTGTCCGGATCTATCGCAGTAGAGAGCCACCGATTTGCCGGGCTCGTTGTAGAACGTCGTCCAAAAGGGCTCGCCCACAGTGGAATCGACGCTCGCCACTGCATAGTAATGCTGCTTGAAAACGCGGAAGTCGTCCTCGGAACCGAACGCTGCGCGCCGGATTTTGGAGTGGATCCCGTCGGCGCCGATCACCGCGTCGAAATGCCGTCCAGGTGTGCGGGCGAACGTGACGTCCACTCCGGCGTCGTCCTGGTTCAACTTGGTGACGGTATCGCCGAAGATGTATTCGACGTCGGATTCGGTTGCGGCGTAGAGCAAGTGCGCGAGATCGCCGCGGGTGATCTCGATATCTTCGGAGCCGACCATGTTCTGGACTTCGGAGGTCGGGAAGCGGACGCGTTGCCGGTCGGATCGATCGACGAAGCGCATTCCGCGGTTCACCATGGCGCGATCCCTCACGTCGGCGGTGAGGCCCATGCGATCGATCACGGTCAGCGCCTCGGAGCGAATGTCGACTCCGTTACCGCCGCGCCGGAGTTCGGGTGACTGCTCGACGATGGTGACCTCGAAACCGGCACGGGTCAGCCAGAAGGCGGTCGCGGGACCGGCAATGCTGGCGCCGGCGATCAGGATGCGCGGTGTTGTCATGCCTCCATCCTGCCCAAAAGATGCGCAACGCGCAAAGTTGCGTGGTACGCAAAAGTGGGACCTCTTCGTCAGGTGAGCACCTGCACCAGGATGAAGACACCGACGATGGCGATCGCCGCTCCGGATCCCACCCGGAGTCGGCGTTGCGTGCGTGGATTGGTGACGCGCGTGAAGATGCGTGCCGCGGCGATGGCCAGCACGGTGAGGTAGAGGAAGGCCACTGCCGCGTCGATGGCACCCAACGCCAGGATCGAGCCGACCGTGAGGTTCGGCGCGTACTGCGGAGCCAGTAGCAGAAAAAACAGTCCGACCTTGGGATTGAGTAGACACGAAACCAGTCCCTTGGTGAATCCGGCTGTCCCGGCGCGCGTCCGACCGCCGGGATGATCGAGCAGTTCGTCGGTGTCGAACACCTCGCGAATGCCGAGATAGATCAGGTAGGCCCCGCCGGCGAAGTGCAGGACATCGACCAGACCGGGGTGGGCCGCCAGCAAGCGGGCCAATCCCACCGCGACGGCGCAGGCCCACAGCAACGAGCCCATCGCCGAGCCGGCCGCGACGAAGATGCCCTCGCGTGGCCGATTCAGGGCGAGCCGGAGCACCAGCAGGGAGTCCGGACCCGGTGAGATGGACAGCAATAGGCACAGCCCCGCGAAACTCAGCGCGGTCTCGATCGTCACGGGTCAGCTACCCGGTGCCACACCCGGTGCTTTCATGTGGACGCGGACAACTCGTCGGATCGCCACTTCGCCGCACTCGGTGTGCTGGGGCGCGACGTCGACGATGCCACTCATGGTTGCCTCTCCATCGGAGTTCTCCGTGGCCATAAGGGGTATCACGCTGCTGCGCGGCGGCGCACCCGATTTTCCGCTCGCCGGCACGGTGGTGGCCATCAACCTCATCGGCGATGGACCCGCTTGACAGTTTGTCTGGCACCAGACAGACTTGTCTGGTGCCAGACAATGACAACGATGGGCACCGAGACACGATCGGTGCCTGGACCAAACGCTGTTACCTGGCCGCCCGCGAGGCCATGGAAGACTCGCTCCGGCCGCACGGCCTCGGGGCGACGCAGTGGTACGTGCTGTACTTCCTGGTCGAAGATGGACCCATTCGACAGCGCGAGCTCCAGGACCGCCTTCAGGTCGAACGGGCCACCCTGAGTTCGGTGGTGGGCGCGCTGGTTCGCAAGGAACTGATCGAGCAGGTCCCTGCCGACGATGACATGCGGCAGAAGCTCTTGCGGATCACCCCGGCAGGACGCGCGCTGTGGAGAGATCTCCCGGACCTGACGCAGATTCACGCGTTGGCGTTCGACGGAATCGACGCCGACGACCTGGAGGTGGCCGTCCGGGTGCTCAGAACGGCCACCGCACGTCTCGAGCAGTACCGGAAGGAGAGACACACATGAAGATCGTGGTGACCGGTGCAACCGGGCTGGTGGGTTCCCGATTGGTCCCCAGGCTGCTCGAGCAAGGTCTGGACTGTCATGCGTTGGTGCGGCGCCCCGGGTCCGCCCCCGCCGGTGTCACCGAGGTGATCGGCGACCTGTTCGACGGTGACACGCTCGCCCGGGCGCTTGAGCAGGCCGATGCCGTGATCCACCTGGCCGCGATGTTCCGTTCGACCGATGAGGACCTGATCTGGCGGACGAACTTCGACGGCACTCGCAAGCTGGTCGAGGCCACCGGCAGAATCGCTCCCGAGGCCCGGTTCATCATGGCCAGTACGAGCCACGTGTACGGCACCGGTGGCGGGCGACCGGGCCGTGAAGATGACGCGGTCGCCGCCACCGCTGCCTATCCCGCCAGCAAGATCGCGGCCGAAAAGCTCTTACGTGCAGCCGGTTTGACGTGGACGATCCTGCGTTACGGATTCGTCTACGGAGACGGCGACGGCCACCTGGAGGCGCTGCCCGCCCTGGTGGCCGGTCGCAATATGCACCCGGCCGCACGGATGAGCATGGTCCACCACCGTGACATCGCCACCGTGACCGGGTTGGCCTTGACCGGAGCCCTGGACGGCCAGATCATCAACGTCGGCGACGAGGCCGCCATGTCCCTCTATGAACTGGTCCACCTGGCCGGAGGCGCCATGGATGCGACCGCGGGTCCGCTGCCGAACCCATGGCATCTGGTGATGGATGGATCGCGGGCGCGACGTCTCGGCTTCCGGCCGGCGGTGCGCACCGTTCACCAGGCCGTCGCTGACGGACTGCTGTGACCCGTGCCGGCCGGAAGCCGCGAACACGTCAGTCCCTGATCTCGCTGTCCTCGTACACGATTCGTCCGATCAGCTCGTAGCGTCGAGGATCGCGAAGTTTGAAGTAGGTGGCAAGCACCGCACCCAACACGAACAGGCCGACGACGATCCAGGGTGTCAACGTGAACAACAGCGTGCCGGATGCGGTTCCCGCGGCGGTGTCCTTGTGCTGCCACAGCAGGTACACCACGTAGAGCATGCCGATGCCACCGAGGCCGGGTGCGACCAGTGTCTTGAACCAGTGCTTGGACACCGGATGGTTCTTGCGGATGTGGAAGTAGCTGATCACCGAGAACGCACAGAGCGATTGGACGATCAGGATCGCCATCGTCCCGAGGATCGCCAACAGGGTGTACATGTGCACGTAGGGGTCCATGCCGGCGAAAAGGAAGGACAGGATGATCACCAGGGTGATGCCGCTCTGCACGAAGGACGCGATGTGAGGTGAGCCGTGAGTGGGGTGTGTCGCACCGATGGTCTTCTGCAGACGAGTCGACAGGCCCTCGCGTCCCAGCGCGTACAGATACCGCGAGGCGCAGTTGTGGAAGGCCATACCGCAGGCAAACGAACCCGACACCAGAAGCACGTTGAAGACCATGATCGCCCATTCGCCGTACGTACTGCGGACGGGCGCGAAAAAGATCTCCGAGGCGGTGTCGGCGTCCTGGGCGAGTTCAATCGCTCGATCGGGACCGGTGCCTGCGATCGCCATCCACGATACGAAGACGTAGAACGCGCCAACGCCGAGAACACTGATCATGGTGGCACGCGGGATGATCCGCTTGGGGTCGCGCGATTCCTCTCCGTACATGGCGGTCGATTCGAATCCGACCCATGACCAGAACGCGAAGAACAGGCCGAGTCCGGCACTGGCGCCGGCGATTCCGGCGGCAGGACTGAATGCGCCCAAGGGATTGAGGGTCTCGGCCACCGCGAAACCCTGCGGACCACCGCCGCGGAAAAGTACCGCGACAGCGCCCAGCGCCAGCATGACGATCTCTGTGACCAGGAAGACGCCGAGCACCTTCGCGGTCAGGTTCACGTCGAAGTAGGTCAAGATCGCGTTCGCTGTCAGCATGAGCAGTGCCGGGATGATCCAGTGCACGTGCACACCGAGCTGAGATAACAGCATGTTCTGCGCGAAGAACGAAAAGATGCCGATCAACGACGCTTCGAACACCACGTAGGCCATCGTGATGAGCCCGCCGCTGGCCATCCCGACCACCCGACCGAGGCCGTGGGAGATGTAGCCGTAGAACGCGCCGGTGGTGGTGATGTGTTTGGCCATCGTCGCGTAGCCGATGGCGAACAGACCGAGGACGACGGTGGCGACGATGTAGCCGGCGGGGGCGTGTGAACCATTTCCGGATCCCACGGCGATGGGCACGTTACCCACCATGGCGGTGATCGGCGCCGCGGTGGCGACAGCCATGAAGATCACGCCCACCGTGCCCACGGCATTGCGCTTGAGCCGCTGGACGTCTTGAACTGGTGTTTCTCCAGTAGGTCGAGAATTTATGGACATCGATAGCGCACCTTCCACGCTGAGGGTTGGGAGTCGGTGTGGCGCAGGCCACATGCGAACCAGTCGATATTGGCACTACCAATTCAGCTTGGCAATACCCAGAAAGAGACCATTGACTTAATTGGTCCACTCGTTTTAGGGTGGGCGGCGTCACAGCTTCCCCGTGGCAGTAGAGGAGTCGCATGTACGACTACGGCACGTTCTCGTTCGAATCCAAGGAACAGGTCCTGGAGCAGGCGACCGCCTTCTGGAATCCGGACAAGACGCGGTTCTGGACGGATTCCGGGGTCGATCTGGTGATCGACCGCCGGGAGGGCTACTTCCTGTGGGACATGGGCGGTCGTCGTCTGATCGATATGCACCTCAACGGCGGCACCTACAATCTCGGGCATCGTAACCCCGAAGTGATGCAGGCCCTTTCGGACGGCATGGCGCATTTCGACGTGGGAAACCACCACTTCCCGTCGGTCGCGAGGACCGCTCTCGCTCAGCGACTGGTGCAGACGGCGCCGGCGTCGATCAAGAAGGTGGCCTTCGGGTCGGGTGGTGGCGAAGCGATCGATATCGCGCTCAAGAGCGCACGCCATGGCACCCAACGGCGCAAGATCGTCTCGGTCATCAAGGCCTATCACGGTCATACCGGCCTGGCCGTGGCAACCGGTGATGACCGCTTCGCCAAGTTGTTCCTCGCCGATCGGCCCGACGAGTTCCTGCAGGTGCCCTTCGGTGACATCGACGCGATCGAACGAGCCCTTGCCCCAGGCGACGTGGCGGCGGTGATCATGGAGACCATCCCCGCGACATACGGATTCCCGCTTCCGCCAGTGGGTTACCTCGAAGCAGTGAAGGCCGCCACCGAAAGACACGGAACGCTGTACATCGCCGACGAGGTCCAGACCGGGCTGATGCGCACCGGCGAACTGTGGGCGATCACCAAGCACGGTATCGAACCAGACATCATCGTGACCGGAAAAGGATTGTCCGGCGGAATGTATCCGATCACCGCGGCCCTGCTCGGGGAACGGGCCGCGCAATGGCTGGATCAGGATGGCTTCGGGCACATTTCGACCTTCGGTGGCGCCGAACTCGGCTGTGTTGCCGCGATCAAGACCCTGGAGATCTGCACCCGGCCCGAGGTGCGTTCGATGGTCCACTACATCTCGGATCTTTTCGATCACGGACTGCGACGCATCCAGGCCGACTACCCCGACTGGCTGACCGGAATCCGCCAGAACGGTGTTGTCATCGGCTTGGAGTTCGACCATCCCGAAGGGGCCAAGTACGTCATGCGGGAACTCTATGAGAACGGGGTGTGGGCGATCTTCTCGACCCTGGATCCCCGTGTGCTGCAGTTCAAACCGGGACTTCTGCTGTCCCGCGAACTGTGCGAGGACGTCCTGGACCGCCTCGATGTCGCGGTGGGCCGGGCCAAGACAGCTGCCACCGGAAGAAGGGCATCATGAACACCGCACAGGCCGGCCACATGCTCGAACGTGCCCGCTGGGCTGCCGCGGCCTACGCCGGATACGACGCGGCCACGGTGTCGACGATTGTCAACGCGGTGGCCGAAGCGGGATACCGGGAGGCCGAACGATTCGCTGCCGATGCCGTGAAGGAAACCGGGATTGGGGTGGTGGCCGACAAGGTGATCAAGAACCGGGCCTGCTCCCGGGGCATCGTCGATCACTATCGCGGCCGGGACTTCGTCTCACCGCGCGTCGACACCGACCGCAAGATCGTCGAGTTGCCCCGCCCGGCCGGCGTGGTGCTGGCACTGACGCCCACGACGAATCCGGTTGCCACCGTCTACTTCAAGACAATTCTGGCGTTGATGACACGCAACGCCATCGTCATCGCCCCGCACCCGCGGGCCAAACGATGCTCGGCGGATGCCGCACTGATACTGGCCGCAGCGGCGGAGGCCGCCGGAGCGCCCGACGGCATCATCCAGGTCATCGATGAACCGACCATCCCGTTGGCCGAGGCATTGATGGCCGACGAACGTACCGATGTCATCGTGGCCACCGGTGGTTCGGCGGTGGTCCGCGCCGCGTACTCCTCCGGCAATCCTGCGCTCGGGGTAGGGCCCGGTAACGTTCCGGTGCTCGTCGACGCGAGCGCCGATATCACCGCGGCGGCTCGACGGATCGTGGACAGCAAGGCCTTCGACAATTCGGTGCTGTGTACCAATGAGTCCGTCCTCATCGCCGAGGCGGGCATCGCGGACAAGCTCCAATCGGCATTGTCGAGGGCGGGTGCCTACGTCCTCGACGAGGATGGCGCACGTCGCCTGCGTGCCTACATGTTTCCCGGTGGACACCTCAACACCGACGTGGTCGGGCGCGACGCCGCATGGATCGCCGGACAGGCCGGACTGCGGGTCACTCCGAAGACGCGGGTACTGGTTGCGCCGTTCGGCCAGGTGATCTCGGAGGAAGTGTTGGCCCACGAGAAGTTGTCCCCGGTACTCGGAATGACCACTGTCGCCGATGCGAATCGCGGTATCCGGGCGGCGCGTGCGGTGGTGCGGATCGCCGGTGCCGGCCATTCGGCTGCCATCCACAGCGAGAACCCGGCGGTGATAACCGAATTCGCCACGCAGGTACCGGTCCTGCGAGTGTCGGTCAACGTGGGCAACTCCACCGGGAGCTCGGGCTTGGAGACCAACCTGGCACCGTCGATGACCATCGGTACCGGTTTCGTGGGTCGCAGCTCCATCGGGGAGAACCTGCAACCGGACAATCTGGTCAACTGGACACGGATCGCCTACAACTCCGACGCGGCCGTCCGCATGGCCGATTTCGGCGGTATCCAGCCGTGGCGTGCGCCGAGCGGCAGTGTTCCTGCCTACCCGCGAGCCTCCAACGATCGCGGCGATGGTGCCCCACCGGTGCCGGCAAGGCGCATGCCGCAGCCCCGTTCGTCCGATCCGAATCTCGATGTCCTGCGCGCTGAGCTGCGCGCGCTGGTCGTCGAGGAACTCGCTCAACTGATCAAGAGGTGACCTTGTGGCCGAACTACGTTCCTTCATCTTCATCGACCGGCTCCAACCCCAGACGATGTCCTATCTCGGGACCTGGATCAAGGGTGCACTGCCCCGGGCTGATCAGGCCGCCCAGATCATCGAGGTCGCTCCCGGCCTCGATATCGAAGGTGTCACCGATGTCGCGCTCAAGCACGCCGAGGTCAAGGCCGGAATCCTCGTGGTGGAGCGGCAGTTCGGCTACCTGGAGTTCCACGGTGAGACCGGTGCGGTGAAGGCCGCGGCAGATGCCGCGCTGGACTCCCTCGGCGGTGACGGTGGGGCGGCCGTGCGCCCGACGATCCTGGCGTCCCGCATCATCTCCAGCATCGATCACCAGCACGCATTCCTGATCAATCGCAACAAGATCGGCTCCATGGTGCTGGCCGGAGAGTCGCTGTTCGTCCTGGAGGTGCAGCCGGCCTCCTATGCGATCCTGGCCACCAACGAGGCAGAGAAGGCTGCCGACATCAAGGTCGTCGACTTCCGGATGATCGGCGCCACCGGCCGGGTGTATCTGGCCGGCGCCGAAGCCGATGTCCGCCAGGCCGCCGACGCGGCCCGACATGCCTTGGCGCAGCCATGAGTGTCGACCGTGATGAATTGCGCGCCATGGTTCGGGAGGTGGTGCGCGACGCCGTTGCAAGCCTGAAGACACCGGAACCGGGTCCGCCCGCACCGACCGCGGTGGCCCCCGCGCCACCGGCTTCGGTGGCCGAAGCGATGGGTGTGGAACCCACCGGCCCGCGTGCGTCCGACGGTAAGATCCGCACCGAGACGGTGCGGCTGTCCGACGAGGTGGAACTTGACGGCTTCGTGCGAAAGCTGCTGCGGTTGTTCGAGAATCCGAAGAATCGCGCGGACCTCAAGGCCGGCCGGCTCCGCTTCCGGCTCGCGTCGAAGGCAACCGGTTCGGCATCGGTCGGCCCGGTGCACCGCGTGGACAGCGGAGCGGTCACCGAACGCTATCTGGCGGATCTGGCAGGCGGGACGCTGCTCCTCGGCCGCCGCGCGGTGCTGACACCGCTGGCCAGGGAGAAGGCGCGCAGCCTGGGCATCACCATCACCAAGGAGCGGACATGATTACAGCAACTGTCACCGGCAATGTCTGGTCGACACGGCACGTGGAGGGCATTCCGCCGGGCGCCTTCCTGGAGGTGCAGATCGACGGCACGGAATCCCGGTTGGTCGCCTTCGACGTCCTGGGTACCGGCGTCGGAGAGCGTGTGCTCATCGCGCAGGGATCAGTGGCCTCGGGGTGGTTCACCGGCCCACCACCACCGGTCGATGCGCTCGTCATCGGTTCCATAGACGCAACACCCAACAAATAAGGAGAAGTCATGTCCAGCAACGCAATCGGTCTCATCGAAACCAAGGGATACGTCGCCGCACTGGCAGCTGCCGACGCGATGGTCAAGGCGGCCAACGTCACCATCACCGACCGCAAGGAGGTCGGTGACGGGCTGGTGGCGGTGATCGTGACCGGTGAGGTCGGAGCCGTGAAGGCAGCCACCGAGGCCGGCGCCGAAACCGCATCGCAGGTCGGTGAACTGGTGAGCGTCCACGTCATACCGCGTCCGCACAATGAATTGGGCGCCCACTTCGCGGTGTCCAGCAAGTAGCCATGTCGGGCTCCATCCACACCCAGATACGGGTCTACCTCCTGGTCGAGGATCTGCAACGGCAGTTCGCGGCGTATCTTGGGACTCCGACCCGGGCGCGCGGCTATCCGCCGTACGCGGGTGAACACGCCCTCATCGTGGAGGTGTCGCCGGCGCTCGCGATCGAGCGGGTGATCGACCTGGCACTGCGGGAGGTGCCCGGTATTTCTCCGGGAATCCTCTACGTGGAGCGCCAATTCGGCGTGCTCGAGATCCACTCGGCCGACCTGGAAGAGGTACGTCGGGCAGGTGCGGCAATCCTGGCGGGTACCGGGAACAAGGCCGAGGATCAGTTGCGGCCTCGGGTGCTCTATCACGACATCATCGCCGACATCACCGATCAGCACGCTGTCATCCTGAACCGCAATCGGCAGGCGTCGATGATCCTGCCGGGTGAGTCGTTGCTGGTTTATGAGATGACGCCGGCGTTGTTCGCCGCTGTCGCTGCGAACGAGGCCGAGCGAGCGGCACCGGGATTGACGATCGTCGATGTCCAGATGATCGGTGCGGCCGGGCGGCTGTACATCGGCGGCAGCGACGAAGACGTCACCGTCGCCAGGGATCGGATCACCGAGGTGTTGGCCGGCATCGAAGGTCGGGAGCACTGATGACGACGAAGATGGAAAGGAGGCGATATTCGTGGCAGCGGTGATCACCGACGATGTTGATCTCGCCAGACGTGCGCTCGGCCATTACGAGGTCTCGGCCGGTGCCGACCTGCGGCTGCTCAATCTCTCGGAGAACGCCACGTATCTGGTGACCGATCGTGGCGAACAGTCCATCCTGCGGGTACACCGACAGAACTATCATCGGGCCCACGAGATCGAATCGGAGCTCGACTGGCTCTCAGCGTTGAGTGCCGACAGCGATGTGACGGTTCCTCGCGTCCTGCCTGCCCTCGACGGTCGGCGGGTGGTCACGGTCGACGGGGCCGGCGCGGATCGGCACGTCGTCCGATTCGAGATGGTCGCCGGTGCCGAACCCGATGAAACAGCATTGACCAACCACGACTTTCAGTCGCTGGGCCGGATCACCGCCGCGCTGCACGATCATGCTCAACGCTGGCAACGGCCCGCAGGCTTCCAGCGCTTCTCCTGGGACTGGGAGCACAGTCTGGGCGACCGCGGCCGCTGGGGACGTTGGCAGGATGTCGCAGGCGTGGGGGAGGGCGAACGGCACCTCCTCGGCCGCGCGGAGCAGCTGCTGAAGGACAGGCTGCATGCCTATGGCACCGACCCGAATCGCTTCGGGCTGGTGCATGCCGACCTGCGGCTGGCGAACCTGTTGGTCGACCCGGCAACCGAACGGACCACGGTCATCGACTTCGACGACTGCGGATTCGGGTGGTATCTCTACGATTTTGGTACAGCGGTGTCCTTCATCGAGGACGACCCGGCCTTGCCCCAGTGGCAGGAATCCTGGGTAGCCGGCTACCGGAGCCGCCGTGAACTGGCGGCCGCAGACGAGAACATGCTGGCCTCGTTCGTGTTCCTGCGACGGCTGCTGCTCGTTGCATGGATGGGCTCGCACAGCCATTCCAAGGAATCCGCGACCAAGGCCATCAGCTACGTCGAAGGTAGCTGCGGATTGGCCGAACGTTATCTCTCGTCCAACGGGCATAATCTCTGACACACAGTGAGGACAACGATGTTTCATTCACTAGCCGGTCGCACCGCGATCGTGACCGGTGGTAGTAGAGGAATCGGCCGCGGAATCGCCGAGGTCTTCGCCGCCGCAGGTGTCAACGTCATCATCACCGGGCGCAATCAGGAGGATCTGGATCGCGCGGTGGCGGCATCAGCCGGTGCTGCCGGCGCGATCAGCGCGGTACGCGCCGATGTCGCGGATCCAGAGCAGGCGCAGCGGGTGGTCGAAGCCGCCATCGAACGTCACGGTGGTCTCGACATCGTCTGTGCGAACGCCGGCATCTTCCCGTCCGGCCGGCTCGAGGAACTGACCCCCGACGATATCGACCAGGTGCTCGCGGTCAACTTCAAGGGCACGGTGTTCATGGTCCAGGCCGCGCTGGGCGCCCTGACCACCAGCGGCCATGGGCGGGTCATCGTGACCTCGTCCATCACCGGTCCTGTCACCGGCTACCCGGGATGGTCGCACTACGGCGCCAGCAAGGCTGCCCAACTGGGCTTTCTGCGCACTGCGGCAATCGAACTCGCACCCCGCAAGATCACCATCAATGCGGTCCTGCCTGGGAACATCACCACCGAGGGTCTGGCGGACATGGGCGGAGATTACATCGATCAGATGACCTCGGCCGTGCCCATCGGCAGGTTGGGCTCGGTCGCCGATATCGGGAATGCGGCACTGTTCTTCGCCACCGATGAGGCGGCATTCGTCACCGGGCAGTCGCTGGTCGTGGATGGCGGTCAGATCCTGCCGGAGTCGCACATGGCCATCGCGGAAATGACCGCGCCCGCGTCCGGTTAGAATTGGATGTACCAATCACGCGGATGCAGGGGGAGCGGTGGCGAGTCACAGCGAGCAGTTGCGCCGCCGCATCGTCGCGGATGTGAACGCCGGAGATCCTGGAGCCAAGCTGGGCAGCGAACGCGAGCTGGCTGAGCGGTACGGCACCAGCCGGACCAGTCTGCGGCAGGTGTTGGCCGCACTGGAGGAGGCTGGGCTGGTGCACCGAGTCATCGGGCGTGCCGGTGGAATATTCATCAGCCACGGCCAGGTCGAGCGCAACCTCTCCGACGTGGTGGGCGTGCCTGCCTTCCTGGCCAGCCAAGGCTATGTTGCCGGCTCGCGGGTGCTGTCGACCAAGATCGGCGTCGCCGACCAGACGACCCGGCAAGCACTGCAGATCGGTCCCGGCGATTACGTCGTCGATATCACCAGGGTGCGGCTGGCGGACGGTTCGCCGATCTCGCTGGAACACGCCCAGTTACCCGCGGACAGATTCCCGGGCCTGCTCGAACAGCAGCTCGGCGGCTCGCTCTATGAGCTCTTGGAGTCGCAGTACGGTCTGGTCAATGGCCGGGCGATGGAGCGTATCGAGGCTGTCAATGCCACCGATGAGGAGGCGAGCCTGCTGGGCATCGAACCGCAGAGCGCGCTCCTGCTCATCACCCGCGTGACACATGATCAGCACGGCACCCCGTACGAGTTCTCGCGAGATCTGTTCCGTGGGGATCGGACCGCGCTGGCCGTGACCGCGCAGGGCAGGGGCCTGACGGGAGCCAAGTCAGGACCAGCCACCATCACGCTACAAAGCCAGACGGGCTGATCTCTCGATCTCATAGGCGTTGTACGTCAACGGTTCTGTTCGAAAGGTGCTCGCGCTCAGGGCGGCGGTGCAGAGCCGTCGCCTTCGGCTCGTCGGCTGCGCACCAGCTTCAACAGCATTCGGCGTAGTTCGGGGCCGTCGTCCCCGATCACGGCAACCAGTCCCGGATCCTTCTTCTCCCGCTCCACCAGCGTGGCGTACACCCGCCGGCCCGCCGCTGTGCTCGTGACCGTCTTGCGTCGCTCGTCTCGCGGATCGACCTGTCGGCTGACATAGCCGAGACGTTCCAGCCGTTCGACGGTGCGACTGGCCGTCTGGTCGGTGACCCGACAGGCGTGCGCGATCTCGCGTTGGGTCGCGGGTCCGGTCGCGACCACGTGCAGCACGACCAATCCCGCACTGGACAGGTCATACTCGCCGAGGACGTGCTCCCAGGACTGTTCGACGAGCCGTGCCGCCATCGACAAGAGTCGACCGGTCGGCCAGCCGTCCAAGTCGTCCATCGATCTTCCTTCGTCGGGACTTGCAATTATTCAGCAGGCTGAACAATATGGTGGGTATCCGAGTCATTGTGTCAGCACCGCAATGGCGCCGAGAAGCGAGCAGAAATGGACGCAGATGACTTTTGATACCTCTACCGAAGGCCGGTCCCGACACATCCCGGCACTGATCGTCTCGCTGGTTTCGGTGGCTCTTGTCGCGGCGTTGGGCGGACTGGCGTCGGCGGACGCGGCAAGCGATTACGGTAATCTCGCCCAGCCGGACTGGGCTCCGCCGCCGAACCTCTTCGGCCCGGTGTGGACCGTGCTGTACGTGTTGATGGGAGTCGCGGCCTGGCTGGTCTGGCGGGAGACTCCGCGGTGGACCAGCCCTGCCATCATCATCTATGCCGTCCAGCTCGTCCTGAATCTGCTGTGGTCACCGCTGTTCTTCGGTGTCGGTTGGCGCGGAGTGGCGCTCGTCGACATCCTGCTTCTCGACGTGGCCGTCGCAGCAACCATCGCCTTGTTCTGGAAGATCAATCGGGTTGCCGCGGTGATGCTGGTCCCCTACCTCGGATGGGTGCTGTTCGCGACGGCGCTGAACTACTCGATATGGTCGCTCAACAGCTGATCAGCTCTGCGCCTGCCAGGCGCGGGCCGCGACGAGCTCGGGTACCAATGTCTCGGTGAGTAGTCGGACATCGTCGACGCCATCGCCGGGGTAGCGCACGCAGGTGGTCGCGGTGGGTACCGTACCGCCCACCGCAACCACGGTGGTCTGGCGCGGACCCGTCCACTCGGCCAGCTGGGCCTCCCATGCCGACCCGGCGAAGACCAGCATCCGCATATCGGTGTTCTTGGTGCGGTACACGTCGACGTGGCTCCAATCGCCGGTCTCACAGCCGATGGCCGACCGCCGCGGACCCTCGCGGAACATCAGTGCACCCTGCTGGGCGGACGAGAGTCGGTGCGCCGGTGCGCAGAGATGTGTCTCGACCGGACCCAACAGGCACTCGGAAACTGTGGGAAGCCAGTCTGATTCACGGGTCAGCAGGTGGTCGCTGGCCTGGGCTGCCATCTCCACCGTGGCCGTCAGCTCATCGATGGGTGTTCCCGTCAGCTGGCACTCGAGCGCCAGCAGCAACACCACCGTGTGCTGGAAGCTTCGGCAGGCCACCCCGCCGAGCTCGGGCTCGGCCAGGAGTTCGACAGTGGCCGAGCAGCGTTCGGTGATGGCTGATCCGGCGGTGTTGGTCAGCGCCACCGTCGTGGCGGTGGAATCCAGGCGGTCGAGTGCGTCCAGTGTCTCCACCGACCCGCCTGAGGCGGAGGTCGCAACGACCAGGGTGCCCGGCCCCCAGTTCGGCAGCAGCTGGGATGATGCGATGTCGGAGACTGCGCATACGCCACGCGCACGCAATCGTGCCGCGGCGACACCGGCTGCGTACGCGGAGGACCCCATGCCGAGGAAGACGACACGCGATATGTCCTCCGTGATCACCGACGCCCACGGATTCCGCTGTGCCAGAGCCATGGCCAGTCCGGACAACACCTCCGGCTTGCGGGTGAGGTCGGCGGCGAAGGCATCAGGATTCATCGGCTCATCTCGTGCAGTAGGGCGGGTAGGGCGGCATCGGGAACATACATCCAGCGGGGCAGATGGCGACCGGCGTAGACGATCTCACGCAGTACCTGCTGTAACCGCAGGGCGATGAGTGCACCGTCGACATGCAGTTCGGCGTGCCCGTTGTCGGCGAGCCTGCTCAGGTAGGCGTCGTAGAGCGCAGTGCGTGCCGTCAGGTCCACTGGTCGCAACTGCTCGGGTGTGAATTCACCGCGGCGGGCCGCGACGATGCCGACATGTGCCAAAGACTGGATGATCCCGGCCAGGTCGACCGCCGCCGGTGCGGGTAGCACACGCTCGGCCGGGGGGAGAACGGGATTGCCGTCGAAGTCGTTGACCAGCAACGTGTTCGACGAACTGAGGATCTGGCCGACATGTAGATCCCCGTGGGCGTCCAATATCGGTACACCGGCGAGAGCGGCCAGGTCCTGCAGAGTTGTCGCGATGGCGTCGGCGTGTCGGGTGAGAAGGTCGGCCAGCTGGGGATCGGCCAGTCGGCGCGCGGCATCGAACGTCGTGAACGCATTGTCGCGCCAACGGCGGGCATCGGTGTCGGTCGCGATGGTGACTGTCGCGGCCAACGCGCAATGCATGTCGGCGATCACTTCCCCCAGTGACGCACAGGTGCGCAGCACGGCGGCGTGATCACCGGTTCGCGCCGCGTCCAGAAACAGGTCGACGGCCCACGTCCAGCCGTCGACTGCACCCGGCAGGTATCCGGTGATCGTCGCCACGAGGGTTTCCTGGTCGTCATCGGGCACCCAGGTGAGTACCGCCCACGGCGTGGGCATCGCGGTGAAACCGGAAGCGATCAGGTGGGTCAGGCGTCCGACCGCCGGGTGTGGCCCGCGCTCCAGGTGCGTTGCCCACTTCACCACCGCGGTATCGCCCACGATCACGGACTCGTTGGTCTGGTCGACCCCTACCGCTCGCTCTCCATTCGGCACCCGGCCGTTGGCCCATGACACCACTTCGAAACGGCCGGCCGAGGTGCGACCGGCAGTGCCGACGATGAGCTCGAGCAGGGCTTCTGCCGCACCGTCACCCGGGCTGGCACGACGGATCCCGCCGTCGCGGACCACCGGAACAGCTGAGAACTCACCGTCGCTGCTGATGATCGCGAGCGCATGCCGATCCCCCAGTGGCAGCAGATCGAGCGGGGCGGTGAGCGGATCGTCGGTATCCGAGATCACGGTCAGCTGCGGTGTTCGAGGCCGACACGTTCGATGACATCGGCCGCCACTCGCAGTCCGTCACGCTCGCGGATCTTCTCGCCGATCTGCGAAACCCGTTCGCGTAGATCATGATCGGCCAGGATGCGGTCCAGGGCGTCGACCAGGTCGCCGTCGGCGAAGTGATAGGTGTCCAGTCGCACCCCGAGGTTCAGCTCGTCGACCCGCTGCGCGTTCTCGTACTGATCCCAGAACAAGGGCAGGACGATCAGCGGTTTGCCGAAATGTAGTGACTCGGTGGTGGTGTTGTTCCCGCCGTGCGATATCACCGCATCGACCAGCGGGATGATCCTGGTCTGCGGCAGCATCTGCTCGCCGACCATGTTGTCGGCCAGCCGGATCTGGTCGGCTTGGGGGCCCTTGCTGACGATGAAGCGATGCGGCGTACGGCCCAGCACGTCGACCAGTCGTTGCATCAAGGCGACGTCGGCGGCACCCAGCGAGCCGAGCGACAGATAGACCAGCGCGCTGCCCTCCGGGCGCTGTGCCATGCTCGGCGGAAGTTCGTAGGCTTCGTCGGTCTCTCGAATGCTGGAGTCGACGCGCGTCCAGGAGTCGTCGAGCGCGCGACGATCGACATAATCGGCCTCGGCGGGATAGATGTAGATGGTGGCGGCATTGTCGCGAGGCATGAATTCCAGCTCGGGGAGCGTCGCGGCACCCTGAGCGCGGACCCAGGCATCGAAATCCGCCCACATCGGACGCAGGACACGGTCGAATTCGGCGCGATAGCTCTCCCATTGCGACGGGTCGTCACTGGGGAGTCCGGAAAACGGCGGCGGCACATCGGGTCCTGGCACCTCCAATGGACTACAGGAGATGAATCGGACGAAGGGCTTGCCGGCGGTGGCCAGCGCGGGGAACAGGATGACATTGTCTTCGACGATCACGTCGGGCTGATGGGTGGCGACGATCTCTCGCAGCCGCGCCTCGCTGTATTTCGCGCCGTCGATCAGCGCCTGGAACGTCGGTGCGATGAAGGACTCGATCTGCTCGATGGTCGGCTTGGCGAACTCGGGTGCGGTGCCGGCGATGAAATCGGTCCAGAACTGTCCGGCGTCGGCGTCGGCATCCTGGGGGCTCGGCTCGGCGAGATCGACCAATTCTTCGACGAAGCCGTACTTTTCGATCTTTCCCGCCCAGGACGACTCGGCGGCGAAGATGATGCGGTGGCCGCGCTCCTGCAGCTTCGCTGCGACACCGATGCACTGGTTGGTAGGCCCGTAGGCGGACTCCGGCCAGAACATGATGGTCAGGGGTGTGCTCATCGTTTCTTCCTTTCGCCATGTTCTGTGCGGGGCAGGGGATGGCCGGTCGTCACCCGTGCGTAGTCGAGGATGAGCTCGGTTGAGGCGTCGGCATCGAGGCTGGGATGGCGTGCCACCATCCGATAGCCGTAGGCGTCCTCGAGCGCGACGATGTTGCGCGCGATGGTCAAGGACGGGGAGGCCAGGGTGAAGGTGCCCTGTGCCGCACCGGATTCGAGGATGACCTGATACATGGCGACCTGGCGATCGAACAACGCCGTGAGCAGCACCCCATAGGTGGGGTAACGGCCTGCCGCGCCACCGAGCTCGCACAACAGTTTGACCGCCGGGTCGTCTGAATCCACCGGGAGACCGGATTCGATGGTGACGACCAATCGACGGTCTGGTTCGGCAATACCTTCGATGGCCCGGAGCCGGTCGTCGTAGAAGCGCTCCATCCCGGCGCGGTTGGCCTCGACGAGCAGGGTCTGTACGTCGGGAAAGTGATAGAGGACCGCGCCAGAGGTCAATCCGGCCTCGGCGGCCACCTGGTTGAGCTGCACATCGGCACCATGTTTCATCACGGCGCGCTGCGCCGCGTTGAGCAACTTCGCGCGTCGTTCTGTACGGCTGACCGGCACGCCCATTCCCCTCAGTCGATGTGGACATCACTGTGCCAGATAACCGCCAGTGGTGGGATATAAATTTGAACAGTTACTCAGTTTTTACATCCCTAGGGGCACCTACGTGCGATGTTATGAATAGATGGCATTGAAGTTCAGTGCAAGTATGTTCCCGATCGTTCAACAGAGATACCGGAGTGCACCATGAGACCCGCCGACGAGTTGCGCGATGCCGTGCCGCGGCCCGTCTGGTGGGACGGAGTGCAAACGGGACCGCGCAGTGAACCGCTGACCGGTCGGCAGCGCGCCGACCTGGTGATCGTCGGTGGGGGGTACACCGGGCTCTGGTCGGCCATCGAGGCGCTGACCGAGCACCCCGATCGTCGTGTCGTCCTGCTCGAACAGGACTGGATCGGCGCGGGTGCCTCCGGCCGCAACGGCGGCTTCGTCTCCGAATCCCTGACCCACGGCATCGCCCACGGTGAGGCGATGTGGCCCGATGAACTCGACGAGCTGCAGCGACTCGGCCGCCAGAACGTCGAGCAGATCGCGGAGTTGCTCCAGCGGCATGATGTCGACGCCGATCTGCGCAGGTGCGGTAAGACCACGCTGGCCAGGACGGCTCACGACGCCGATGCACTTCGGGCTGCGGTCGCGACGTACACCCGGCGCGGTGAGGACGTACGCTTCCTCGACCGCGACGAAGTGCGCGCCGATCTCCACTCACCGGCCTTCGTCGGGGGATTGAGGATCTCTGGCGGCGGGCTCGTCGACCCGATGGCGTTGACCCATGGACTGCGCTCGATCGCAGAAAAGCTCGGTGCCGCCGTGTTCGAGCGATCCGCAGCGACCGGTATCGAACGTTCGGGCGCCGGGCTGACCGTGCATGGCACCCACGGACGTGTCGACACCGCGCAGGTCGTGCTTGCCTCCAACGCCTATCCGCCGCTGCTACGGCGACTGCGCGCCTGGGTTCTTCCGGTCTACGACTATGTGCTGGCCACCGCACCACTGACCGCAGATCAGTTGGAATCGATCGGCTGGGCGCAGAACCAGGGGCTCACCGATGCGGGGAATCAGTTCCATTACTTCCGCCGGACCCGCGACGATCGCATCGTGTGGGGCGGCTACGACGCGATCTATCACTTCGGGAATGCCGTGCACAGCAAGCTCGAACAGCGAGACGCCTCGCATCGTGTTCTGGCACAGCACTTCCGACAGACATTCCCGCAACTGGGTTCGCTCCCGTTCACCCACAGGTGGGGCGGCGTGATCGACACCACGAGCCGGTTCACCCCGATCTTCGGGACCGCATACGACGGCAGGCTTGCCTACGCGGTCGGCTTCACCGGCCTTGGCGTGGCCTCGACGCGATTCGGTGCCCAGGTCGCTCTCGATCTGTTGGCGGGCCGCTTGACCGAACGGACCAGGCTGAAGGCGGTTACCGGCACCGCGGTGCCTTTTCCGCCCGAGCCACTGCGCTGGACTGCCGTGCAACTCACCCGCGCGGCACTGGCGCGTGAGGACGAAACCGGCACGCGGGGAGTGCTTCTGCGCATTCTCGACCGGTTCGGTGTCGGCTTCAACAGCTGAGGAGAGGGAGCCATGACCACAGGACTTTTTCATCGAGGACGCAGGGCGGCCGGATCTGGGCATCAGCGCATGCTCATCGATCCCGCCAGCGGTAAGCCCACCTCGACCGTCACCGAGGCCACGGTGGACGAAGCGGCCGCCGCGGTGACGGCGGCGGCCGATGCGTTCGGTGACTGGTCACAACGCACCGCAGGTGAACGTGCACGCGTGCTGTTGAAGTGGGCTGATCTGATCGAAGCCCATGCCGACGAGCTCACTGCGATCGAGGTGGCCGAAACGGGTAAGCCGGAGGCCGTCTTCCGGGATGGCGAACTGCCCTTCGGGACGGACAATCTGCGTTTCTTCGCAGGCGCGGGTCGGTCGCTCGAGGAGACGGGAGCCGGCGTGCTCAGCGCGGGATACACCTCGATGATCGTGCGCCGACCCGTGGGCCCGGTGGTGGGTATCGCACCGTGGAACTTCCCGATGATCATGGCGCTGTGGAAGATCGGCCCCGCGCTGGCGGCCGGGAACACCATCGTGATCAAACCGGCGCCGACGACCCCGACGAGCACGCTCTACATCGCCGAACTCGCCGTCACGGCCGGTATGCCGCCCGGCGTGCTGGAGGTGGTGACCGGTGGTGACGACGTCGGACAGGCGTTGGTGGCCGATGAACGAGTTCAACTGATCTCGATCACCGGATCCACGCGTGCCGGTCGGCAGGTGATGTCGGCTGCTGCCGTTCGTGGTGCGCGTGTTCATCTTGAGCTCGGTGGGAAGGCTCCCTGTCTGGTGTTCGAGGATGCGGATCTGGATGCGGCCGCGCACGGTATCGCCATGGGGGCGACATACAACTCCGGCCAGGATTGCACCGCCGCCACTCGCGTCTACGCCCATCGGTCGGTGTTCGATGACCTGATGGACCGCCTTGTGCGGGTTCTCGGTGAGATCCGCGTCGGCGACCCACGTGATCCGCGCAGCGATATCGGACCCTTGATCAGTCTCGAACATCGCTCCAGAGTCCACGATTTCGTCGATCGTGCCGTCGCTGCGGGAGCGACGGTCCGCGCCGGAGGCGTCCTGCCGGAAGGAGACGGTGCCTACTATCCGCCCACGTTGATCACGGGGGTACAGCAGTCTGCCGAGATCGTGCAGCACGAGGTGTTCGGTCCGGTGCTGGTAGGGCTGCCTTTCGTCGATGAGCCCGACGCGATTCGGTTGGCCAACGACTGTCGGTACGGTCTGGCGTCGTCGGTGTGGACGACCGATGTCGCGCGGGCGTTGCGGGTCGCACATGCCATCGAGGCCGGCGTCACCTGGATCAACGATCATCTCCCGATCGCTTCGGAGGCGCCGCACGGCGGCGTGAAGGCCAGCGGTTTCGGCAAGGACATGAGCCAGGCGGCGGTCGCCGAGTACACGGTGGCCAGGCACATCATGGTCAAGCACGCGCCGCGTGCTGCGCACGACTCGTTCCGACCGTCATGAAAAGCGCTGTGCTGCAGTAGCGAGAGCGGTAGGTGACAGCTCCGGGGCGGTCTTCACGGACGGTCCGGAGCATCGTCGTGTGTATCAATACATCTGAAAAGTGTTGATGAAAAACAATTTTTCCTATCTGATGCGCTGAAGCGCGTGTGGGTCTAGCGTGTGAACCGCGCCGAACATCCGTGAGAATTACTCCGGAACAGCGTGATACGCGAAGAGGGCCCACATTCGGGGTCGCACCTGATCGACACGCCCGACATGGATGTCGGGTACTCGTTTCTGAAGACAATGGAGGATCGCATGGCGACCAGGAATGATCCCGTAGCGCTGCATTCGGTAGACGAAGTGCTGCCTCGAAAGATGCGCTGGTTCGATGGCTTCGCGATGGCCATGACCATGCCTGCGGCGCTCGTGGCCACTTTGGGCGCGTCGATAGCCGGCCTGGGCGGCTGGGGTGCCGCGGTGTTGTGGGCGATCTCGATGGTGATTTCGATGGCAGTGAACTGGATCTACATCGAACTGGCGGCGATGTTCCCCGATGCGTCCGGCGGTATCTCGGGATATGCCGCGGAGGCATGGAAAAAGCGGGTGCCGTGGTTCGCCCCGCTGGCGGGTGTGGGTTATTGGCTGCCGTGGGGGTCCAATCTGGCCACCTACGGCTCCTTCACCGGCCTGCTCGTGCAATCGCAGTGGTTCCCGGATCAACTGTGGTCGATGGACTTCGGGCCGCTGCATCTGAATTTCCCGATCGCCGTCGGGCTGATCGTCATTTTCGTCCTGTACGGGATCAATATCGTCGGAGTGCGGGTGACGATGGCCTTCGTCTACGTGACTGCCGCCATCCTGATGGTGCCGCTGGCGGTATTCGTCATACTGCCGCTCTTCAGCGCCGACTGGGCCCCCATGGACCTGACCTGGAACCTGCACGGATGGGCGGGCCTACACACGGCGATCGTCTGGTTGTACGTGATGGCATGGACGACATTGGGCATCGAGGTCTGTGCGACGTTCGCCTCGGAATACCGGGACCCGGTCCGCGACACCGCGCGCGCGATTCGCGCCTCCGCGTTGTTCTGCCTCGGGGTGTTCTTTCTCGTCCCGCTCACGCTCGGTGGATTCGCCGGAGAGCAGGCGATCAGCGAGAACCCGTCGACGTTCTTCGTCGCCAGCTTCTCGCAGCTCACCGGTGCCGGTGCGGACGTGATGGTGTTGTGCCTCATCGCATCCCTGGTATTGGTGATGTTGACCTCGGTCGCCGACGCCTCCCGGGTGCTGTTCAACATGGGCAAGGAGGGCATCACCGTCCGGGCGATGGGCAAGCTCAACAGCCGGGGTGTACCGGTGCGGGCGCTGAATGTGATGCTGGTGCTCAACATCGTTCTGCTGGTGGTGCTTCAGCAACCCTTGGCCATCATCGTGACCGGCAACCTGGGCTACATCCTGGCCCACGTGCTGGCGTTGGCCGGCTTCGCGCTGCTGCGAAAGGACCGCCCCGACGCCATCAGGCCCATCCGGCTACCGCACGTGTTCGTGCCGTTGTCGGTCGGTCTTTCCGGTCTGCTCGCGGTGCTGCTGGTGGTGGGTGCCACCGGTTTCTCGATCACCGGCTACGGGGGCGTGCTGGAGTTGGGTATCGCGTTGTCGATCCTGGCCGCCGGCGTCGTGCTGTGGTTGTTCGTGCAGCGAACGAGTCCTGCGGACGCGCGCGCCGATCAGGGCAGCGCGTAATCCATCGGCGGACCGTTGAGGTTCATCGCCTCGCGATGAACGACCGTGGTGGCGATCTTTTGCTCGCCGCGCGAAACACCCACGATGGACACCTCGTCGTTGACCGCGAAGGCCGCGGAGGTGCCGCCCAGCTGACTGCCGTGTGCGGTGACCCCATGGGTCTGATCGTCGACGAGGAAGGTGCGCGCCACGCCGTCTGGCCCCATCGCGGTCAAGGATGTCGGCGACACCGCGATCAGCCGACCCTCCTGGATCACCGGCTGGACGGCGTGGGCGACGGGAGTGGGAGCGGATTCGGGCTCGGTCGACGGCTGCGTGGCCACCGCGTGCATGATCAGCGCGGTGGCCACCGCGGCGAACGCAACGGCGAAGGAGATCGTCACGCTGATGGTTGTGCTGCGGGGCGTCCGCCGCGCGTGCTTTCCCTGTCGCATATCTGTCGACCTCCTCCGGCTGAACGCGGGTTACCCGGAGCCGGGTGGCGCGTAAACGCCTCCCTGCGCTGACGGCGCAACGGTCGTCATCGGCCGGGTAGCGATTGGTCGCCGATGCCGATGGTGATGCGCGGTGACGCTGCCGGGTCGAGCCACTGCAGCAGCGCCCGCATATCGTCACGGGCGACGGCGATACAGCCCCAGGTGGGTTCACCGTCGGTCACGTGCAGGAAAATGCCGGCCGAGCGGCCGGGAATGCGGGCGGGATTGTGGTCGATCAGCACGGCGTAGTCGTACATCGCGCCCGAGGAGCCCAGGTTCTCCGCATCTTCGGACGGCATGGCCGATGAGCGCACGAGGGTGTTGTAGGTGGGGGAGTCGACGTCCTCGTCCCACCAGTCCTGGTCATCGACCCGGGTGTAGGGCAACGCGGTCCCCGGATCGGGTTGGCGCCCGAACGCCATCCCGAGCGGGAAGGTACCCAGCGGGGTGCGGAACACATCGTCCTGCGGCTCGCCGACGCCCAGTTCGCCGAGATCGGCCGGAATCGGTCCGATCACCTGCTGCCAGTCGTGGCCGACCATCTCGTAGGCGGTGAGCGTCCCGACCGGGGAGTCGGCACTGGGTGCCTGCACCGTGATCAGCTGCGATTGGGTCGGTTGTGCCGACGCGGGCGGGGTGGCCATCATCCCGAGCAGCATGACCGCGCTGCAGGATGCCATTCGGCGGAGTCCCTTGCCCATACCGTGATGTCCTCTCATGGATGCTTCGACTCCATTGTGCGTGTCCGGCCGGATAGCTTGACACCCATGCCGACTCAGCGAGATCGATTGGCCACCGCGGGGACCGAATAATCGATTTCCCGACCGATGCCTGCGCGCCTACCCTGGAAGGCCGCACCACATCGCGCGTGCGGAAATCCAGGGAGTTTGAATTGAGTACCGGGCCGATCGTGCGTACCGAAGCGCTGCCGAAAGCCCCACCGAGCGCGGCGGTGATCATCGCGTTGCTGGTGTTCTCCGCGTTCGTCATGATCCTCAACGAGACGATCATGAGCGTCGCGTTGCCGGTGCTGATCGTCGACCTCGACATTGCGGCACGCACCGCGCAATGGCTGACCAGCGGCTTCCTGCTGACCATGGCGGTGGTCATCCCCATGTCCGGGTCGCTGCTGCAACGCTTCTCGGTGCGCACGATCTTCACCTCCGCGATGTCACTGTTCAGTGGGGGCACGTTGATCGCGGCCCTGGCGCCGGGCTTTCCGGCCCTGCTCGCCGGTCGTATCGTCCAGGCCTGCGGCACCGCCGTGATGGTGCCGCTGTTGATGACGACGGTCATGAAACTGATCCCTGCCGAACGCCGTGGGCAGACGATGGGCACCATCTCGATCGTGATCGCGGTCGCCCCGGCGGTCGGGCCGACACTGTCCGGCATCATCCTCGGATCGCTGAACTGGCGGTGGACGTTCTGGATCGTGCTCCCCATCGCCCTGCTGGCGTTCGCGGCGGGTCTGACCTGGTTACGCGTCGCCGATGACCGAGAACAGCACACCCCGATCGACGCCATATCGGTACCGCTGTCGGCTATCGCGTTCGCCGGCTTGGTGTTCGGACTCTCCGAACTCGGCGGCCACGGCGGGCAGGGCGTGCCTGCGTGGATTCCGTTGGTGGTGGGAACAGTAGCCATGCTCGCCTTCGGCGCGCGTCAGGTGCAGTTGCAACGCGTGCAGCGCGCATTCCTGGACCTGACACCTTTCACGTACCGGCGGTTCGCGGTATCGGTGGGCCTGGTGGTCATCGGTTTCATGGGCCTGTTCGGCGCCATCATCATGATCCCGCTGTACGTCCAGGATGTGTTGGGACGCAGTGCCCTGATCGCCGGGCTGACCAGCCTGCCCGGCGGTTTGTTGATGGGGATGGCGGGTCCGCTGGTCGGGCGGGTGTACGACCGCCATGGGGCGCGCAGGCTGGTGGTGCCGGGCTCGATCATGTTGTTCCTGGCACTGTGTGGCTTCGCCTTGATGTCGGCCGCCACTCCGATCTGGGCACTCGTTGTGCTGCAGACGGTCATGATGGTCGGCCTCGCCATGATGTTCACACCGTTGATGACGGATGCGCTCGGCGTGCTGCCGGACCGGCTCTACTCGCATGGCAGCGCCATCATGACCACCCTGCAGCAGGTCGCGGGCGCTGCCGGTACCGCCCTGTTCGTGACGGTCATGGCCAAGGCGTCCACCGCGGGTGGCGCCCCGGACATGCCGGGGGTACATGCGGCGTTCGTGGCGGCGGCCATCATCGGTGCGGTCGCGGTGGTGGGAGCCTTCTTCACCGCTGCGCAGCCGAGCCCGGCCGGCGGTACACCGGTGCACTGACGTACCGGCGGCCGCCTACGCCGCCAGCCGGGCCATGATGACCTCGGCGACCGCTGCGACGACGCCACGGGTCCGGGGGTCGTCATCGGCCTCGTATCGGTCGTCGTCGGCAAGGTAGCGCGCGCCGGCGATCGACCCGTGATCGGCGGAAACCTCGATCACCTCGGCGGGCCAGCCGATGACCCGCAGTTCCGCAGCGAATTCGATGGAGGCCGACGCCGGCACCACGGCATCGGCATCTCCGGTCAGCAGGGTGAACGGCGTCGGTGTCGCGCCCGCCGGAGCGCCGGACTGCACCACGCCGCCCGAGATCGGGTCATCGGCCCAGAATGCGCCACCGAGGCATACGGTGTGCGCCACAGCGATATCGAGCTCTGCGGCCCGCAACGTGAGGCCGGCGGCGGCGACACCGCCCAGCGACCAGCCGATCACGGTCAGGGCGCTTCCTGCTGCCTGTTGCGCAGCGAACCGAGCCGATGCCAGGAGATCGGACCGTCCCGCATCGGGTGCGTGGGAATCCCAGTCGGCGGCGATGACGGTCAGACCGCGCTCGGCGAGAACTTCGGCCAGTGGTCGTACGGCCGCCCGGGAATCGGTCTGGGTGCCATGCCAGAACAACGCGGTGGGCCGGCCCGCCGGCCCGTACATGTCAGCCGATCTGCCCGGGGCATATTCCACGGTGCGCATCGGCCGGCTCACGAGTGCGCGGTCGGGCTCTGGGTGGATTCCCACTTGGATTCCAGCGCCCGACGAGCAGGGGTACCGGCGGCCAATTCGAGCTGGAAGGTCTCACCGTCGTCGGCCTCGAACGTCACCAGGTAGCCGTCTTCATGATCTTCCTTGTGGACCACCTTGTACTCGCCGGCCCGATCATGCAGGGAAACGATGTCGCCGGGTGCCGCGTCGTCGATGATGCCGTCGGTGGGTGTGTTGGTCATTGTGCAGCGGTAGCCGGAAATGCTCGTCGCCAAACGCGCGCAGCTCAGCCGGCGCCTTGCCGATGCGACACCTCCACATTAAGGTTTCGGCCAACCGAAATTTTTGAGTGGAGTGAGCGAAATGGTGCTGGTTGGGTCGTGGGTCACCCGCTGCGTGGCTGCCGCGATCGTGGTGCTCGTGGCGGCGGGCTGCGAGGTCGGCACGGACTCACGGTCAGGGGATCGGCCGACCGTGCTCACCACCTTCACGGTGCTCGCCGATATCGCTGCCAACGTGGCCGGCGAGCACCTCACGGTCGAGTCGATCACCAAACCCGGCGCGGAGATCCACGGCTATGAACCGACGCCCGGTGACATCAAGAAGGCGGCGAGGGCCGATCTGATCCTGGACAACGGCCTGAATCTGGAGGCGTGGTTCGCAAAGTTCGTCGACGGTCTCGACGTCCCGCATGTGGTGGTCAGCGACGGGGTCGCGCCGGTCGACATTGCCGATGATGCATACGCCGGAATGCCGAATCCGCATGCGTGGATGTCGCCGCTGAACGTCCAGACATATGCCGACAACATGGCGGAAGCCTTCGCCGCACTCGATCCCGCGCACGCCGAGGACTACCGGGCCAACGCCGCCGCTTACCGCGGGCAACTCCAGCAGGTGCACGACGAACTGGTCACCGAACTCGAGTCACTTCCTGCCGGGGAGCGCGCGCTGGTGACCTGCGAGGGTGCCTTCTCCTATCTGGCCCGCGATGCCGGCCTGACGGAGAAGTACATCTGGGCCGTCAACGCCGAACAACAGGCCACTCCGCAACAGATCGCCTCGGCCATCGACTTCGTCAGGACCAACAACGTGCCCGCCGTGTTCTGCGAGTCGACGGTGTCCGACGCTGCCATGCAGCGGGTCGTCGAGGCCACCGGTACGACCTTCGGCGGCGTGCTCTACGTCGACTCGCTCTCGGCGGTCGACGGACCGGTCCCCACCTATCTCGATCTGATCCGGCATGACGCCGACACCATCGCGAATGCGCTGACCGCCAAACGGGTCTCGTGATGGCCGCTGCACTGGAGGTGGATTCGATCACGGTGCGTTATGGCACCGTCCTGGCCCTCAGGGATGCCACGGTGACCATCGAACCGGGGCGCGTGTGCGGCCTGGTCGGGATGAACGGATCGGGTAAGTCCACGCTGTTCAAGGCGATCATGGGCCTGGCGCGTCCGGACAGCGGCGCGGTGCGGATCTTCGGGCGGGATCCGGCGCGAGCCCGTAAGACGGGCACGGTCGGGTACATGCCGCAGAGCGAGGCCATCGACTGGGCCTTCCCACTGGCGGTTCACGATGTCGTCATGACCGGTCGGTACGGGCGGATGGGGCCGACACGGCGAGCGCGCGCCGCGGACAAACGGGCGGTCGAACAGGCATTGGAACGCGTCGAACTCGGCGAGTATCGCCATCGCCAGATCGGTCAGCTGTCCGGCGGCCAACGCAAACGGGCCTTTCTGGCGCGGTGTATCGCGCAGGAGGCCGAATTGCTCTTGCTCGACGAACCTTTCGCGGGCGTGGATACCCGCAGCGAAGCGACCATCAGCTCCCTGCTGCGCGGCCTGGCCGACACCGGTGTGACCATCGTGGTGTCCACACACGATCTGCGGGCACTGCCCGATCTCGCCGACGAGGCCGTACTGCTGATGAATACCGTGCTCCTGCATGATCGTCCCGATGTGGTGCTGCAGCCACAGAATCTGGCGCGCGCCTTCGGGCTCGGCGCGAACGATGAGGATGAGCGATGAGCATCCTGGACTTTCTCGCCGAGCCGCTGCAGTTGGAATTCATGGTGCGTGCCATCGCGACGACGCTGATCGCCGCGGTCGTCTGCGCCACTCTCTCGTGCTGGCTGGTGTTGATCGGCTGGTCGCTGATGGGTGACGCCGTCTCGCACGCGGTATTGCCCGGGGTGGTACTGGCCTACATCGTCGGAGCCCCATTCGCCCTGGGCGCCATAGTCTTCGGGTTTGCCGCGGTGGCACTCATCGGCGTGGTCCGAGATACCAGCCGCACCAAGGAAGATGCCGCCATCGGGGTGGTGTTCACGACGCTGTTCGCGTTGGGATTGGTCCTCATCTCGATCACCCCGAGCCAGATCGACTTGAACCACATCATCTTCGGCAACCTGCTGGGGGTTTCCCGTTCCGATCTCCTGCAGGTCGCGGTGCTGGGCGCGATCGTGCTCGCAGTGCTGGTCATCAAGCGCCGCGACTTCACGCTCTACGCCTTCGACCCGAGCCACGCCCACGCGGTCGGGATCAGCCCGAGGCTGCTGAGCGCGGCGCTGTTGGGGTTGCTGGCGCTGACGTCGGTCGTCGCATTGCAGGCGGTCGGTGTCGTGTTGGTGGTGGCCCTGCTCATCACTCCTGGTGCGACCGCATACCTGTTGACCGATCGTTTCGGTCGGATGTTGGTGATCGCGCCGGCCGTCGCCTCCGGCAGTGCGCTGGTCGGGCTGTACGCCAGCTATTACCTCGACACTGCCTCCGGGCCCATGGTGGTGCTCGTCAACGGCGTCGCTTTTGCCACGGCCTACCTGTTCGGACCTCGGCACGGTCTGCTGGCGACCCGGTTACGCACCGCCGCAAGCTGATTCGGGTCACGCCGACGGGCCGGGCACGCCCAGCGCCAACACCGCGACATCGTCATCGACCCCGGATCCCAGTTCGGCCAGCAGCGCGCGGATGGCGTCAACGATCTCGGCGGGACGGGTGGGTGTGTGCGTGGCGGCGAAACGGAGCAGGGCCTTACCGTCGTCGTCGAAGCGTTCGGGCCCGGGGCCGACGCGTGCGTCCGGCAGCCCGTCGGTGTAGAGGACCAGGGTGTCCCCCGGGCCGAGATGCATTCTCACACCGAGAAAATGCGGATTCTCGATCAATCCGACAGCCTGGCCACCGACGGTGTCGACGAAGTAGGCCTGACCGTCCGCGCCGAGTAGCAGCGGCGGCGGGTGGCCGGCACTGGCGAGCTCGACATCAAAGCCGGAACCACGCCGAGTCAGGTTTCCGTAGACCACCGTGCACATCCGGTGAGCGGCCACCTCGAGCCGCTGCCGGAGCACGCTGTTGAGGTTCTGCAGAACGTGCAGGGGATCCGCGTCGAACACCGCAGCCGAACGCAGCACATACCGGGTCAATCCGGTGATGACGGCGGCGTCGACGCCCTTGCCGGACACGTCGCCGAGGAAGAACCCCCAGGTGTCGGTGGACAGCGGAAACAGATCGTAGAAGTCGCCACCGACGTCTTCGTCGGCCGCGGCATGGAAGTGGTCGGCGGCGTCGAGCCCCGGAGGTGGCGACAACAGCGGTGGGCGTAACGAGCGGCGAAGGGTGTCGGCAAACGAACGTGCCCGTTCACGTTCCGCTTCGGCGCGGCGCCGCTGCTCCAGCAGCTCGCGCTCGTAGGCGCGGCGGTCGCTGGCGTCGACAGCGGTGACGCGCCACAGCTCGGGATTTGCACCGGAGGCGGGTTTGACGTTCGCGGTCAGGAACATCGGCAGCCGGGAATCATCGGCTGCGCGCAGATCGACGGTCACCCCGTCCAGGGCTCCCGTCATCCGCAGCATCGGAACGAAGTGCGTTTCGTAGTGAATCCGGCCACCGACGGTGAGCAGTTCGGCAAAGAACCGATCGCGGAGCGATTCCCGCGGATAACCCAACCAGGCGGCGAAGGTGGCATTGGCCGCGATGATGCGGCCCTCCGACGTCAGCAACACATGCCCGGATGGCGAATCGTCCCAGAAGTCCGCGCGGTCCGGCTCGGTCATGTCCGGATGGCGAAGTCCGCTATGGCGGCCGCCGTGGCCTCGGGAGCGCTGACATGCGGACAGTGACCGATCGCGTCGAGGGTGACCAGCGTGCTGTCCGGCACGTGCCGGTGCACGTACTCTCCCACCTCACGCGGCGCGATGACATCCTGCGAGCACTCGATCACCAGCGTCGGCACCGGGATCTTCGCCAGGTCGGAGCGATTGTCGGAGAGGAAGGTCGCCCGCGCGAACACCCGGGCCCGGTCCGGGTCCGTTCGGCAGAAGGCCGCCTCCAGTTGGTGGTGCAGATCCGGGCGGTCGGGATTGCCCATGATGACGGGAGCCATCGAATGGGACCAGCCCAGGTAGTTTGCGTCCATCGATTCCAGCAGCTCGTCGATGTCATCGGGGGAGAAGCCGCCCCGATAGTCGCCGTCGTCGATATAGCGCGGAGACGGTGTCACCATGACGAGCTTGGCGAACCGATCGGGCCGATCGATGATCGCCAGCGCCCCGATCATGGCGGCCACCGAATGCCCGACGAAGATCACTCCGGTCAGGTCGAGATCCTCGACGATGTCGAGCACATCATCGGCGTAGCCGGACAACTGCGCGTACCGGTCTGCATCCCAGGCCGCGGGGTCCGAGGCTCCGGCACCGACGTGATCGAACAGCACTATCCGAAACCGCGAACGCAAACTCTCCACGACCGGTCGCCACAGGTTCTGGTCGCACCCGAACCCGTGCGAGAGCAGCAGTACCGGTGCATCGGCACAGCCGACCTCGGTGATGTTGTTCCGCACGCGCGCCCCCATGATCGCTCAGCATAGGGCGCGCCCGGAATCAGCCGGTCACCTGTTGGAATACCGTCACCGACCGCGCGCCGACCTTGCGCGCCGCACCGGCGGATACCGCCTCCTCGGCGACGTCCGGCATGGCCGCAGTGTCCACCACCGGCACCCAGGCCTGCCCGAACTCGGACGGCGGAAGCGTGAACTCGATCGGTTCGTGATGTCCGTTGAAGCACACCACGAACGAATCGTCGGTCACCCGCTGGCCACGAACGTCCAGGTCGGGTATGCCGTTCCCGTTGAGGAAGATCGCGACGGACTTGCCGAATCCGGTGTCCCAGTCCTCGTCGCTCATCTCCGACCCGTCGGGACGGAACCAGGAGATGTCCGGAACCGACTCGGATCCGCGCTGACGCACCGGACGCCCATTGAAGAATCTCCGGCGTCGGAACACCGGGTGTTCTGCGCGCAGCTGGGCCAGTTTCGCGGTGAATTCCAGGAGGCCCTGATCGGCATCGGCCCAGTTCACCCACGTGATCTCGTTGTCCTGGCAATACCCGTTGTTGTTGCCACCCTGGGTGCGGCCGAGTTCGTCGCCGTGGCAGATCATCGGCACCCCCTGCGACAGCAGCAGGGTGGTCAGGAAGTTGCGTTCCTGCTGTGCGCGCAGCGCCAGGATGTCGGGGTCATCGGTGGGGCCTTCGACTCCACAGTTCCAGGACCTGTTGTGACTCTCGCCGTCGTTGTTGTCCTCGCCGTTGGCCTCGTTGTGCTTGTCGTTGTAGGACACCAGGTCGCGCAGCGTGAATCCGTCGTGGGCGATCACGAAGTTGATCGACGCGACCGGTCGGCGCGCGGTGTTCTCGTACAGATCCGCCGAGCCGGTGAGTCGGGACGCGAACTCGCCGAGACTGCCCGCCTCACCGCGCCAGAAGTCGCGCACCGTGTCGCGGTACTTACCGTTCCATTCTGTCCATTGCGGGGGGAAGTTGCCCACCTGGTAGCCGCCCGGGCCCACATCCCACGGCTCGGCGATCAGTTTGACCTGGCTGACCGTGGGATCCTGCTGGACCAGCTCGAAGAAGGTCGACAGCTTGTCCACGTCGTAGAACTCACGGGCCAGCGTCGAGGCCAGGTCGAACCGGAACCCGTCGACGTGCATCTCGGTCACCCAGTAACGCAGCGAGTCCATGATCAACTGCAGGGAGTGCGGGTGGCCGACATTGAGGCTGTTTCCGGTGCCGGTGTAGTCCATGTAGTAGCGCTTGTCATCGTCGACGAGCCGGTAGTAGGCGCAGTTGTCGATACCGCGCATGGACAGGGTCGGGCCCAGATGGTTGCCCTCGGCGGTGTGGTTGTAGACCACGTCGAGGATCACCTCGATACCGGCCTCGTGCAGAGTGCGCACCATCGCCTTGAACTCCTGCACCTGACCACCGGGGGTCGAGCTGGAGGAGTATTTGGCGTCAGGGGCGAAGAAGCCGATCGTGTTGTAACCCCAGTAGTTGGACAGGCCCTTGTCGATCAGCGTGGAGTCATTGGCGAAATGGTGCACCGGCATCAGCTCGATCGCGGTCACACCGAGTGACTGCAGGTGGGCGATGATCGCCGGATGCCCGATCGCGGCGTAGGTGCCGCGAATGGCGTCGGGGATGTCCGGATGGGTCTGGGTCAATCCTTTGACGTGGGCTTCGTAGATGAAGCTGTCGGCGTACTCACGCTGCGGTGGCCGGTCCACGCCCCAGTCGAAGTACGGGTTGATGACCACCGACTTGGGCATGCTGGCGGCCGAGTCCTCGTCGTTGCGGCTGTCGGGCTCACCGAAGTTGTACCCGAACAGCGACTGGTCCCACTGGAAGGTGCCATCGATGGCCTTGGCGTAAGGGTCGAGCAGCAGCTTGTTCGGATTGCAGCGGTGTCCGGTGGCCGGGTCGTGCGGTCCGTGTACTCGGTACCCGTAGCGCTGACCAGGCTCGATGGTCGGTAGAAAACCGTGCCAGATGAACCCGTCGACCTCGGGCAGCCGGTAGCGCGTCTCGTTCCCGTCGGCGTCGAAGAGGCAGAGCTCGACCTTCTCGGCCACCTCGCTGAACAGGGCGAAGTTGGTCCCGGAGCCGTCGTATGACGCTCCGAGCGGATAGGCCTTCCCAGGCCACACCTCCTGTGTCGGTGTGGACGGTGTCGGATCGAGCGTTTCCGGCATGGGGTTCCTTCTCTGTCGAACTCTGTCGGACACATCGCGCTGTTCGGCTTCGCTGACGAGCGTGCACGTGGCTCCGGAGCACGGGAGTACCCGTTGACGGCCGTGTCTATTCTGCGAGATCCATCACGACTGGTGCCGGCCCATTCGAGCGTCGCCGCGTCGTCACACAACCCTGCACCATCCGCACCGGTCTCGCCACCTGCCTCTATTCCGGACGGCGCCACGTGGTACCGAAGGTGCTGTGCAGAAACAGGATTGATGGCGCCCACGGCACGTCGCTGTTTACCCTGACACAATGCTGACCGAACTGGTCTCCCTTCCGGGTGGCACCTACAGAATGGGGTCGACCGCTTTCTACCCCGAGGAGGCCCCGGTCCACACCGTGACCGTCGAGCCGTTTCGGATCGAACGCCATCCGGTGACCAACGCGCAGTTCGCCGAATTTGTCTCCGACACCGGGTATCTCACGGTTGCCGAACGGGCATTGGAGCCGGCCGACTTCCCGGGCGTTCCGGCGGCCGACCTGGTGCCCGGTGCCCTCGTCTTTCGGTCGACGCCCGGACCGGTGAACCTCGCGGATTGGCGGCAGTGGTGGGTCTGGGAACCCGGGGCGTGCTGGCGGCGGCCGTTCGGCGGTGACTCCTCCCACGATGACCGCCCAGACCACCCCGTGGTGCAGGTCGCCTACCCCGACGCTTTCGCCTACGCCACCTGGGCGGGCCGACGGCTACCCAGCGAAGCCCAGTGGGAGTATGCGGCGCGGGCCGGTTCCACCACCGCCTATGCGTGGGGTGAGCAGGTACGGCCCGAAGGTCGACTGATGGCCAACACCTGGCAAGGGCAATTCCCCTATCGCAACGATGGTGCGCTGGGCTGGTCGGGAACCTCTCCGGTCGGCACATTCCCGCCCAATGATTTCGGCCTCGTCGACATGATCGGCAACGTTTGGGAGTGGACCACGACGCGTTTCGGCCGCCATCACCGCATCGACGGTGGCGTCGACAACGGTTGCTGCCCGCCGCCACCGTCCGGTGACCCGACTGTCAGCCACGCGCTCAAGGGTGGTTCGCACCTGTGCGCGCCGGAGTACTGCCACCGTTACCGCCCGGCCGCGCGGTCCGCTCAGTCTCAGGACAGCGCGACCACTCACATCGGTTTCCGCTGTATCGCCTGATAGGTCATCGGCGACGAAAAGCGTTTCAGGACAGTGCCATCCATGTCCCGAGACCGATCATGACCACCGCGATCACGATATCGAGTGCGCGCCATGTCGCCGGATTGGCGAAGAGTCCGGCCAGCTTGCGGGCGCCCAGACCCAGACTTGTGAACCACAGCGCGCTCGCGGCGACGGCACCCGCGCCGAAAAGCCAGCGCTGCTCGTGGTGCTCATTGGCCAGCGATCCGAGTAACACGACGGTGTCGAGATAGACATGCGGGTTGAGCCACGTCAGGGCCGCGGCGGTGAGTAGCACCTCGACGAGCCGGGTCGGGGCCTGCTCGGCCGGCGCTAGCCCGGCCGGCCGCAGCGCCCGGCGTGCGGCCAGCAGGCCGTACCCGATGAGGAAGGCCGCTCCGCTGAGTTTGACGACGGTGACGGCGGTGGGGTGGGCGGTGATGACCGCGCCGATACCGGCGATGCCCGCGGCGATCAGGATCAGGTCCGAGACGGTGCACAGCGCGATGACCGGCACGACGTGCTCGCCGCGGATGCCCTGACGCAGTACGAACGCATTCTGCGCGCCGATGGCAGCGATGAGCGCCATCGTGGTCAGGAAGCCGATGAACAGCGGTGATGCCATGGTCTCGACGCTAAGCTGCTGCCGCGATCCAGTACAGCTAACGATTCTTACTTCAGTTAAGAATTGCTTATGTGGGCGGTTGTGTTGTCGTCCGCCGCGTAGGGCTCTGTCGATTTTGTCACGGGGAGCAACGTGATGTCTCAGGACATCGGTGACAGTTCTGCGGTCTGCCCGATGTCGCCCACCCACTATTCGCATCCATGTGTTGGCGGGCAGGTTCTCCGTGCGGTGACGCCGTCGGCCCATCGTAGGGGCGCGTTTACCCAACTCGTAGCACGACTTTCGCGAGATGCCGTGCTCGGCGCAGGACGTCGACACCGCTCCCGAGCGGCCGAAGTGTCGCCAGCAAGACCGCCCAAATCGACACCGACGCCCTGAGGGGCAACACTTGCGCAGCAACTGCATCGGGCGTAGACTCGAACATAAGTGGCGCTCCTAGTGTTTTAGTGGGCGTCTTTGTGCTGTTGAGGGTTGATTTGCAGTGCAGTGCAAGAGGTTCAGCGGGTCGTTCGTGAAATGAAGGACGCGCACGCGGCGTGCCTCTAGGTTTCGGGGTTACCACACCAACCTCAACCAGAGGATCGATCCGCGTGCGCGTCAGTACTGCATTTAACCGTCTTCTTCAGATTCCTGGTGCATCCGTGGTCGAGGTGTCGATCGGCGACCGCGACGTCGAAGTCACCCTGCGCCCCACAGCCCGACTGCTGAGGTGCCCCTGCAGCAAACGCGTCCGGTCAGTCTATGACCGCCGCCGGCGGCGATGGCGACACCTCGATCTGGGCACCAAACGACTGTGGCTGACCTACGACATCCGCCGACTGCACTGCCCGGATTGCGGTGTGACCACCGAAGAGGTGCCCTGGGCCCGCCCGGGAGCCAGGTTCAGCCGAGACTTCGAAGACACGGTGCTGTGGCTGGCCCAGCGCACCGACCGCACGACAGTGTCCACACTGATGCGCTGCGCCTGGGAATCGGTCACCTCGATCATCAAACGCGGAGTCGCTGAGCTGCTCGACCAACGTCGACTAAGGGCCCTGTATCAGATCGGTGTCGACGAGATCTGTTACCGCCACCCGCACCGCTATCTCACCATCATCGGCGATCACACGTCTGGCACCGTCATCGATGTCCAACCCGGAAAGAGTCGCGAATCACTCGCTAAATTCTATACAAGCCAACCAGATTCGACCCTCGCCGGAATCCAAGCGGTCACCATGGACGTCAGCAGCGTCTACACCGCAGCCACCCAAGAGCACCTGCCCCAGGCAACGATCTGCTACGACGGATTCCACATTCTGCAATGGGTCAACCGTGCACTGGACCGTGTCTTCTCCGAGGCTGCCGCTGGGCCAGACCGAGTCCACATGTCCTCAACGCAATGGCGGACCACCCGCTGGGCGCTGCGCACCGGAGAGGACAAACTCCCCGACGACAAACGCGCCCTGGTCAACGAGATCGCCAAACAGAACCGGCACGTCGGGCGGGCATGGGCACTCAAAGAACAAGCTCGCGACCTCTACCGCTACGACCACGAACCCGGCGCTGCACGCCAACTCCTCAGAGCCTGGATCACCGCCGCCAAACGCTCCCGCATCCCGGCCTTCGCCGCACTGGGCAAACGGTTCGAGGTCTACACCGAACCCATCCTCGCTGCGATTGAACTCAAACTGTCCAACGCACTCGCCGAAGGCATCAACGCCAAGATCCGACTCATCAACGCACGCGGCTACGGACATCACTCAGCCGAAACACTGACCTCGATGATCTACCTGTGCCTCGGCGGGCTCCACATCAAGCTCCCCACGAAAACCTGAGGAGTAGCACATAAGTTCGAATATGAAAGTATCCAGGGTCCGATCAGCACGGGGGGCCTGCACCGCGACTGCTGTCGCCGAGGGGTTCGACGGTCCCGTGATGGACCTCCAGAGCCAGTTGCCAAAGTCTTCGATGAACTTGCCTGCCCCATCAGAATCCTCGAAAGCTTGGGTATCGGCATGGACGCCACCTACCTCGATTCGTTTGTCGACGCTCTGATCGATGAGCTCGCTCCGGTGCCACCGGAAGTTGATGTGGGGCCGGGTTTGGGGCGGTTGGTGGATTGTCCGCGGCCGTGGTCGATGACGAGGTCTTGTTGGGTGTGTTGGCGTCGGCGGTGTCGGCGCGCAATCTGCTCGATGTCGTGATTGCCTCGGCGGTGGCGGCGGCCGAACGGGCCGGTGTGCCGGGGAGGCGGCACCTACGCACCGGGGCTGATTTGCTCCGGTTGTTGGGGATGGCCCCGGGTGTGGCGGCCCGGGCGGTACGGGTGGGGCGGATGGCACCCGCGCTGCCGGCATTGGTCTTGGCGCAGCGGTTGGGTGGGATCGGTATCGAGTTCGCCGATGCCGTCGGCAGAGGTGTCGCGCACGTGGAGTCTCGAGCACCGTTGTCCGACGAAGAACGGGCGGTGGTGGTGCGCGCGTTGATGGTGCAGACCAGCCCGGCGGAGGTGGCGGCGAAGGCGCGGGCGATCGCCATCGACCGTGGTGCGAGTTGTCCGCCTCAGGAGCGGGTGGTGCCGGTGGCCGAGGACACCACGCTGAATGAGATGACTGTGGTGCAGAACGCTGAGGGCCGGTTTGAGGCCACCCTGGATCTGGACGTCGGTACTGGGGAAGAGTTGTGTGCGGCGTTGGATCCGTTGTGCCGGCCGGTCCCGCTACCGGATGGCTCGGCGGATCCGCGGTCGATCACCACCCGTCGGGCGGAGGCGATCGGGCAGGTGTTGCGCACCTATTTGTCGCAGTCGAGGCGTCCGATGTCTGGTGGGGTGCTCCCGCACGTCACCCTCATCCGACCGGTAGCCGCAGAGGCATCGGTGGGTGGTGGGGAAACGGTGGACCGGTTGGGCTTCGGTGGGCCGGTCTCCGCGGCGACCGCGGAGTTGATCGGTTGTGATGCGACGTTGACCTCGGTGATCGTCGACCACACCGGGGTGCCGCTGGATGTCGGGCGCGCCCAGCGGTTGTTCACCCCGGCCATCCGTAAAGCGCTGGCCGTGCGCGATGGTGGGTGTGCGCATCTGGGGTGTGGGCGCCCGGTGTCGTGGTGCGATGCCCACCACATCCAACCCTGGAGTGCCGGGGGTGCAACGAGTTTAGGCAACGGTGTGCTGCTGTGCCGGTTGCACCACAGCCTCATCCATCACTGTGGCTGGCAGGTCTACCTCGGTAGGGACCGCCACCCCTGGTTCATCCCGCCCCACGCACCCGGCGGGCCCGAACCGGAGCATCTGCGCTCCCACACCCGGCGCACCATGACCGACCTACCCACCGCCGCATAACCTCAAGGCCCCAAAGCTGCAGCGCACCTTGACAACTAAACAGAGAAGCCGGGCCGACGTGTCAGGAGGCCTGCGCCGCCTCATCGGCGGTGATGTTCAGCACCGCCTCGTGGATGAGGGCGAGTACAGCATCGAGCACCGCGCCCGCGTGCTTGCCGCGTGCGTAACTGCGCAGCACCACGCGGCGGGTCCCCAGGCCCGGCACGTCGACCGTCTCGACACCGTCCTGCGGCATGCCTCGCAGCGCAAGCATCGGGATCAGCGTCATGCCCTCGCCAGCGGCCACCAGTGCCAAAGCGGTCTGGGTGCCGAAGTAGCGGTGCACGATCGGCTGATTCAGTCCGATGGAGCGGCTCAGCCGCGCAGCCGCCCTGGCCGTCGCCGACGACGGTTCGACGCCGACCCATGGCAGCGGCAGGCGGCCCAGTTCGGTGACATCGGTGGCCAGGGTGCCTGCCGGCACCGCCAGTTTCCATGGTTCGTCGAGCAGGGGTACCTCGACGATGCCGGCCGGCGGCCGTCTCGGTGTATCCGCGGAATCCAGTTCGACTATGGCAGCGTCCAATTCGCCATCCTTGAGCGCGCGCATCAGCGGCTCCTGGTCTGCCTCGACGATCTCGAACCGGATGCCCGGCATTTGATGGCGCCACTCCGGCAGCATCGGCGCGATCACGACCGACAGGAAGCTCTGGAACCCGCCGAGGCGCATGGTGCCGTGGATCTCGGCTTCGCCACGCTCCAGCTGCAACTGTGCCTCGGCCAGTGCGCGTTCGATCTGCTGCGCGGCCTCGGCCAGGATCTGGCCCTCGTGGGTGAGCGCCGAACCGTTGGTGGTGCGGGTGATCAGGACGCGGTCTGTCTCACGTTCCAATCGGGTGATCTGCTGCGAGACCGCCGACGGCGTCATCTGCAGGTCATCAGCTGCGGCGAGAACGCCGCCTTCGCGGGCCACCGCCAGTAGATAGCGCAGTCGGCGCGGATCGATCTCCATTCACAAAAACTACATTGATAGTACACATCTATTCAATTGTGTTTAACGCACACAAAGTTGATACTTCTGCTGGTTTGGATGGCACGAAGGCGGTTTTCGATGATTGCGGCAACCCTTGGTTGGGTCGGGGCGGCGGGTACGTTGTTCGCGTACCTGGCGGTCAGTCGTGGTTGGCTCGGCGGGAAGTCGCGCCGCTACGCCGCGCTCAACATCACGGGTGGACTGATGGCGGGCGCCGCCGCGGGGATGTATGGCGCCTGGCCGAGTGCCGCGTCGAACCTCGTCTGGGCGTTGATCGGGGTGGCGTCCTTGTCGACCCATCTGCGGGAGGCACGCCGACATCGGCTGGTGCTGGTCTCGACCATGCCGGCACCGCGCTACTCGCTTCGGCGGGTCATCGCCGCACCGTCGACTCCGGCCGCGCAAGTCGCCGAGGCGCAACCCTGCGCCTGAGCGCACAGTCCGCGCCGACGCTTCGGCAGACGAGGGAGAGTTTCACCCCACCAAGGTGCTGGCGGCCTCCACCATGTGCCCGGTGACGGTAGCTGCTGCTCCGTCACCGTCGCCGGATTCGATGGCGTCGACGATGTCGTAATGACGCTTGGCGTTCATGTTGCGTATGGCGCGGTCGACGCCGGAGAACATGATCGACATCCGGATGCTGCCCTCCAACGAGGTCCACTGGTGCACCAGCGTCTCGTTGCCGGTGAGCTGGCACATGGTCCGGTGGAACCGGAGGTCGGCCTCGATTCTGTCCTCCAGATTGGCCTCGGCCCAGCGGTCCATATCGTCAACAGCGGCGCGCAACGTGGCGACGATGTCGACCCGCTCGGCGCGCGACGCGAGCTCGCGCGCGGCCAGCGATTCGAGCGCTGCCCGCACGTTGAAGATGTCGCGGATCTCCTTGGCGTCGAGATGGCGCACCGACAACCGGCCGCGGGCTCCCGCCGAGATGAGCCCCTCCTGCTGGAGCTGGCGCATGGCCTCGCGCAGCGTGCCGCGGCTGATCTGGAGCGCATCGGACAGATCCGTCTCGACCAGGTGGGTACCCGGCGTCAGCTGGCCCGTGGTGATCGCCCGGCGCAGCGCGGTCAGCGCCTGCTCACGCAGACTCGTCTTCTCCAACCGCAGCAGCGATGTGGAATCCACGGACATGCCGCGCTCCTTGATTGTCAACATTCAGTTGTCAACACCCTACAGACGTTCCAGCACGGTGGCGACCAGACGCGCAGTGGCCAGGCCGTACCTGTCGTGCAGGGTCGGCAGGGCGCCGGCCGCCAGGAACTCGTCGGGCAAGGCCACCGGGGTGATCTGTTTGGCCACCCCACGTTGCACCGCAGCGGCCGCGACCGTCTCGAACAATCCACCGACCACGGTGTGGTTCTCACAGGTCAGCACCAGGCGATCCGTATCCACCTGGGCGAGAACCGTTTCGGCGTCGAACGGTTTGATGGTCGGGGTGTGCACGACGGCCACGTCGACATTGTGTGCAGCCAACTGCTCGGCAGCCTGGAGTGCCCGCATGGTCATCAGCCCCGACGAGATCAACACGACATCGGCACCCCCGCGCAGCACCTTGGCCTTGCCGAGCTCGAAGCGGTAGTCGTACTCGTCGAGCACGGTCGGGACGTTGCCGCGCAGCAGGCGTAGATAGGTGGGCCCCAGGTGGTCGGCGAGCTGGGGCACGGCCTGCTCGATGTCCACCGAATCACACGGGTCCACGATCGTCAGGTTGGGCATACCGCGAAAGATCGCGATGTCCTCGGTCGCCTGGTGGGATGGGCCGTAGCCGGTGGTCAGCCCGGGCAGTCCGCCGACGACGTTGACATTGAGGTTCGGTTCGGCGATGTCCAAGCAGATGAAGTCATACGCCCGTCGGGCTGCGAATACCGAGTAGGTGGAGGCGAACGGGACCAGGCCGGTCTCGGCCATACCCGCCGCCGCACCGAACAGCAACTGCTCAGCCATGCCCATCTGAAAGAATCGGTCCGGGAACTCTTTTGCGAAGATGTGCATGTCGGTGTACTTGCCAAGGTCGGCGGTGAGCCCGACGATGCGGTCGTTCTCCCGGGCCGCCTGGACCAGCGCGTGTCCGAACGGCGCGGGGCTGGTCTTCTGGCCCGGATCGGCGAACGACGCGATCATTGCCGAGGTCTTGAGCTTGGCCGGCGCGCTCATGCTGAAACTCCTTGGTAGCCCTCGGTCAACTGCTCGCGGCAGATCTGCCATTCGTCGGCCTCGATGCGCATGAAATGCGCCTTCTCCCGGTTCTCCAGCAGCGGTACCCCACGGCCGATCCTGGTGTCGCACAGGATGACCGACGGCTTGTCGGTGCTCACCGAATCGAAGGCTCCCAGCAGCGCATCGACGTCGTTGCCGTCCACTCGTGCGACATGCCAACCGCAGGCTGCCCATTTGTCGGCCACCGGTTCGGTGCGCAGCACCCCGGCGGTCGGGCCGTCGGCCTGTAGCGCGTTGATGTCGACCATGGCGATCAGATTGCCCAGACCGTGATGGGAAGCGCCCATCGCGGCCTCCCATGTCGACCCCTCGTCGAGCTCGCCGTCGGACAGAAAGTTGATCACCCGTGCGGGGTTGCCCTGGTGGCGCAGGCCCAGCGCCATCCCGACCGCGACGGTCAGTCCGTGCCCCAGTGAACCACCGGAAATCTCCATTCCCGGTGTGTAGCTGGCCATTCCGGACATCGGCAGCCGGGATTCGTCGGAACCATACGTGTCCAGCTCCTCGACGCTGATGATCCCGGCCTCGGCGAGTGCGGCGTACAGACCGATCGCGTAGTGGCCGGTCGAGAGCAGGAATCGGTCCCGGTCGGCCCAGTGCGGATCGTCGGCACGGAACGTCAGTTGGTCGATGTAGACCGCGGCGAGCATGTCGGCGGCGCCCAGTGCTTGTCCGACATAGCCCTGGCCCTGTGCCTCACCCATGTTCAGCGCATGGTGGCGCATCCGGTACGCAGCCTGGCGTACCCGCTCGGTGCGCATCAGCGGACCAGTTCGTGGTGGTTGGCGACGGCGTCGTCAGCGGCCTTGCGCTCGGCGGGCCCCCAGGTTTCGCGGGTGAGCAGTGCCGCCCACAGACCGATCGCGGCGTAGCAGGAGAACAGCAGCGCCGGGCCCATCCAGCCGAAGCCCTCGAAGAGCAGGGTGGTGATGAACGGGGTGAAGCCGGACACCATCGCCGAGATCTGGTAAGCCAGCGAGGCTCCCGAGGTGCGGGTCGCCGCGGTGAACAACTCGGGGAACCACGCGCCCTGGGCGCCGGCCAGGGCGTTCTGGCACACGGTGTAGGCGAGCACGAAGGTCACCACGATCAGCAACATCAGCCCGGTGTTCACCATGGCGAACATCAGTACTCCGAACGGAATGCCGAAGGCGCACACGGCCAGATAGACCGGCCGGCGTCCGACCTTGTCGGTGAGTGCGGCCCAGCCAAAGGTGGCGAAGATGCCCAGGAATGAGGCGACGCACAGTGCGGTAAGTGTCTGACTGGCGGTGGCCAGGCCGGAATTCTTCAGGTAGCTGATCATGTAGGTGATGGCGACGGCATAGCCGGCCGTCTCGGCGACGCGAAGGCCGATGCCGCGCACGATGTTTCGCCAGTCCTTCTTGACCACCTCGACAATGGGTGACTTGACGATCTTGCCGGAATCCTTGACGTCGGTGAACACCGGTGACTCGGGGACCTTGGCGCGGATGATCAGGCCGACGATCACCAGGATCAAGCTGGCCAGGAACGGCACCCGCCAGGCCCAGTCTCCGGGCAGGTGGACGCTGACCAGGAAGGTCAGGTTGGCCAGCAGCAGGCCGACCGGGAAGCCGGCCTGGACGATGCCGGTGTAGCGGCCCTTCTGCTTCCAGGGGGAGTGCTCATAGCTCATCAGGATGGCCCCGCCCCATTCGGCGCCGAAGGCAAGACCCTGGATGATGCGCACGGTCACCAGCAGGACCGGCGCCAGCACGCCGACCGCGGCGTAGGTCGGCAGCAGACCGATGGCGAAGGTGGCCAGACCCATGATGATCAGGGAGGCGACCAGCACCGGCTTGCGGCCGACCTTGTCACCGAGGTGTCCGCCGATGATGCCGCCGATCGGGCGCGCGGCGAAGCCGACACCGAGGGTGGCGAAGGCGGCCAGTGTGCCGGCGACCGGGCTGGAGTTCGGGAAGAACGCGGTGCCGAAGTACAGCGCCGCGGCGGTACCGAATCCGATGAAGTCATAGGTCTCGATGACGGCGCCGACTCCGGAACCGACGGCGACCCGCTTGGCCTCCGGCGTCCCGTTGACCGGGCCCCGCATCTTCAGAGCTTCGTCGCTCATGGTGGACATCCTTTCAAATCGGCTCGACCTGGCGTTACGACCAACTGAGCAGGTCATTGTCGACGGTTGACAGTGCCGCGGCAGGTTCAGTGTGACCACGCCCACAGCGCGATGTCAACAGTCAACAGGAAACTTGTGTTGCCCGTTGACTGTTAACAGTCAACTCGGATAGTGTGCCGGGCATCACAACGTACGGAGGTGTCATGACCGGTCGATTCAGCAGCAGGCTGGGCTGCTCGACAATCAGCTTCAGGCATCAAGACCTGGCTGGCGCCTTGACGACCATTGCCGGCCTTGGCTTCACCGAGATCGATCTCGGTGCCTTGCCCGGTGTGTGCGACCACGTTCCCTATGTGCTCGACGAGGCTGCGGTCGATGACGTGGCGCGCACGGTGGCGGCATCGGGGCTGAGGGTCCGTTCGATCAACGGGGATATCGGCGACCTGAACGCCGCACGCCGGGGCGATTGGAGTGACGGGGGAGAATCCGGACCGGATGGCAACGACGGCCGCGATCGGCACACCGAGATGCTCGTCGAACTCGCGGCCGCGACCGGTGCCGAAGCGCTCGTGCTGCCCTGTGGGGCGCTCGACCACCAGCCGATCGAGTCACTGTCGGTCGACCTGGACCGGGTGGCCGCCGAACTGCATAGCGCGGCGTCCGCCGCCGAACGGCGCGGGGTGGCTGTGTGGACGGAGTCCCTGCATTACCACCGGCTGTGCTTCAACCTCGAACGCGCCCAAGCACTGACCGACCGGCTCGACGGGCGCGTCGGCATCGTGCTCGATTTCAGCCATGTCGTCGCGTCCGGCGGCGACCCGGTCGAATTCGTCGACCGTTTCGGACCGCGCATCGCCCACGTCCATATTCGCGATGCAGTACCCGGCAACATCAATCTCTCGCCAGGCAATGGCGCGGTCGACTTCGGCCGCGGCCTCAAGGCGCTCGCTGATGCCGGTTACACCGGCCACTTCTCGCTGGAACTCGAAACCCGCGATGTCACCCACGATGAGCGGCCCGCGGCAACTACCGCCGCCGGGCTGTTGATCACCGATCTGATCTGAGGAGTCATGATGTCCGCCGACAAAACAGCCGTGGTTACCGGCGCCACCTCCCCGAAGGGCATCGGCGTTGCCGTTGCCGAGCGCTACGCCCGGGAAGGCTGGGCCGTGGTGATCCTCGACCTCGATGGTGAGAAGAGCGCCAAGATCGCCGCCGAGGTCGGGAACCAGTACGCGGTACCGGCTTTTGGTCACGCGGTGGATGTGACCTCTCCCGATTCGGTGGACGAGGCCTACGCCGCCGTCGCCGCCGAGGTCACCGCGGGCAATCTGCCCCCGGTCGGCGCGCTGGCCAACATCGCCGGCATCACGTCGCCCGTGCCGTTTCTGGAGACCGACCTCGACCTGTGGAACAAGGTCATGGCCGTCAACGCCACCGGCACCTACCTGGTCACCAAGGCGTTCCTGCCCGCCATGATCGAGCAGGGCTGGGGTCGCATCGTCAACATGTCCTCGGTCAGCGCGCAGCGCGGCGGCGGCGTCTTCGGCAAAGTCCCCTACTCGTCGGCCAAGGCCGCCATCCTCGGCTTCACCAAGTCGCTGGCCCGCGAGATCGCCGACACCGGCGTCACCGTCAACGCCGTCACCCCCGGTGCGGTCGACACCAACATCCGCGTCGGTTCCACCGATGAGCAGGAGGCCAAGCTGGCCGCCGACATCCCGGTCGGGCGTACCGCCACCACCGAGGAGGTCGCCGCCGTGATCACCTTCCTGTCCAGCAAGGACGCCAGCTACCTGACCGGGACCACCGTTGATATCAACGGCGGCAGCCACATTCACTAGATGAGGTCAGCGTCATGACTCGACTGTTCAACGACCCGGCCACCTTCACCGAGGACATGCTCGCCGGATTTCTCGATGCGAATGCCCACTACGTCAGCGGTGTGCCCGGCGGCGTCGTACGGGCCACCGAGACCCCGCCCGGCAAGGTGGCGGTTGTCGTGGGCGGTGGGTCAGGGCACTATCCCGCGTTCTGCGGCGTGGTCGGCCACGGCTTCGCCGACGGTGCGGTGGTGGGCAACATCTTCACCTCACCGTCGGCGCAGGAGGCCGCCTCGGTCGCCCGGGCTGCGCACGGCGACGCCGGGGTGCTGTTCCTGACCGGCAACTACGCCGGCGACGTGATGAACTTCGGGCTGGCGGTTTCCCAGTTGCAGTCCGAAGGCATCGACGCGCGCTTTCTCGTCGTGACCGATGACATCGCCAGTGCCGCAGCCGAGGACATCACCAAACGCCGCGGGATCGCCGGTGACTTCACCGTGTTCCGCTGCGCCGGCGCGGCCGCCGAAGAAGGCGCAGACCTCGACGCCGTCCAACGGATTGCCGCCATGGCCAATGCCGCTACCCGCACGCTGGGTGTCGCGTTCGACGGGTGCACGCTGCCCGGCGCGGCTCAGCCCTTGTTCACCGTGGCGGCCGGGCAGATGGATCTCGGTCTCGGGATCCATGGTGAGCCAGGGGTCTCCAGCCACGCGATGCCGACCGCGACCGAACTGGCCGAGCTGTTGGTTGCCGGTGTACTCGCCGAGAAGCCCGCCGGCGCATCGGATCGTGTCGCGGTCATCCTGAACGGACTGGGCCGTACCAAATACGAAGAGCTGTTCGTGGTCTGGAAGACCGTAGCGGCCCGACTCGCCGAATCCGGCCATACGGTGGTGTCCCCAGAGGTCGGTGAACTGGTCACGAGCCTGGACATGGCCGGTTGCTCGCTCACGGTGATGTGGCTCGACGATGAACTCGAGCGGCTGTGGACCGCGCCGTGCGACACCCCGGCCTATCGCAAGGGCAGCGTCACCGCGGCCGCGGCCGCGCGACGCACCACCGTGGCCGCCGCGACGCCGGCAACCGTGATCACCGCGGGCGACGAGCACTCCTGCCGTGTTGGGGCCGCTGTGGCACAGGGTATTTCCCGAATCGCGGCGCAGATGCGCAACGCCGAGGCCGAACTCGGCCGGATCGACGCCGTGGCCGGTGACGGCGACCACGGTCGCGGCATGGTCAAGGGCTCCAACGCGGCGGCCGCTGCCGCGGCGGCGACCGTGCAGGAGGCCGGCGGGACCGCGGCTGTCCTCGCCGCCGCCGGTGAGGCCTGGGCGGCGAAGGCCGGCGGGACCTCGGGCGTGCTGTGGGGCGCCGCACTGTCCGCGGGAGGCGACCGCCTCGGTAATGCAGGCGCACCCGCAGATCGCGACGTGGCCGCCGCCCTGCGCGCCGGACACGACGCGCTGACCACGCTCGGCGGGGCGCGGCCCGGCGACAAGACGATGTTGGACGCGCTGGCCCCCTTCGTGGACAGTGTCGAGACCGCGGTGGCCCGTGGAACCGATTGGCGCACCGCCTGGCTGGATTCGGTGGAGGTCGCCCAGAAGGCCGCCGCCGCCACCGCCGAGCTGCGTCCCAAGGTCGGACGGGCCCGTCCCCTCGCCGAGCGCAGCGTCGGCACCCCGGACGCCGGTGCGATATCCCTGGCCATGTGCATCCAGACCGTGGCCGATCTGATCGAAGGTGCGGTCATGCCGCCGCGAAGCGAAGTGGAGCAATCATGAAACTGCGAATTGTGGTGGGCTGCGATGACGCCGGCCTGCAGTACAAGGACGTCCTGCGCGCCGACCTCGAGGCCGACCCGAGGGTGGCCTCGGTGGTCGATGTCGGCGTCGGCGCAGACGAGCACACCGCCTACCCGCACGTCGCGGTGACCGCCGCCCGAATGGTCGCCGACGGCACCGCCGACCGCGCCCTGCTGGTCTGCGGGACCGGCCTCGGCGTCGCGATCGCCGCGAACAAGGTCCCTGGGGTGCGGGCTGTGACCGCGCATGACAGCTTTTCGGTGGAACGCGCCATCCTGAGCAACAACGCCCAGGTGTTGTGCTTCGGGCAGCGGGTGGTCGGCATCGAGCTGGCCCGCCGGTTGGCCGCCGAATGGCTGGGCTACGAGTTCGACCCGTCGTCGGCCTCGGCCGAGAAGGTCGCGGCGATCTGCGGCTACGAGCCGCAGCACGCGTGAACTAGTCTCGTCGGCGTGTCTGATGACCTCTGGGCTGCCGCGACCCGTCACCCGTTCCTCGACGCGGTGCGTGATGGAACTGTCGCCGCATCATCCTTCGACCGGTGGCTGTCTCAGGACGCGCTGTTCGTCGCCGACCTGCTGACCTTCCAGGCACGCCTGCTGGCCCGTGCTCCGCGCTCGGCACAGGGAGTGCTGGCCGGTGGGTGCGCGGCGTTGGTCGCCGAATTGGACTGGTTCGACGGCCACGCCGCCGACCGCGGGTTGGCCCCGGAACCCGAACCGTTACCGACCACGCTGGCCTACCGGGAGTTGTTGCGGCGGCTGGACAGCGAGCCGTTCGAGGCCGCCGCCACCGGCCTGTGGGTCATCGAGCGCGTCTACCTGCTGGGGTGGACTTCCGCGAAATCCGCCGACTCGCCGTACTCCGAGTTCATCGACCACTGGACGGTTCCGGAATTCGCCGACTACGTCGACGGTCTGGCAGTGCTGGCGCAGCCGCAGCGCCACGCCGACCTGGTCGACGAGGTGCTCCGGCTGGAGGTCGACTTCTGGAACATGGCCTGGGCGGACCCGTCATGAGTCTGTCCGCACAACTCTGGGCGGCCAATGCCGATATCGTCGCCGAGGTCCTGGACAATCCGTTCGTACGGGGAATCGGTGACGGGTCGCTGGACAAGGCCTGCTTCGCCGGTTATGTCGCCCAGGACGCGTACTTTCTCGAATCTTTTGCGCGCGCCTACGCATTGGCCTTGGTTCGCAGTCCCGACACGGAATCGCTGCTGACCTTTGCCGATCTCCTCGCCGGTGTTCGCGAGGAACTACGCCTACACGCCTCCTATGCCGCCCGGTGGGATATCGATATGGCGGCCGTGCAACCGGCAGCGGCCACACTGGCATACACAGAATTCCTGCTGGCGACCGCGGCCACCGGCGAAATCGGCGTCATCTGCGCGGCCATGACCCCCTGTATGCGGCTTTATGCCCACGTCGGCACGGCGCTGGATGCCGACAGCGCCGGGCCCTACGCCGAGTGGGTGAAGACATACGCCGATCCCGAGTTCGATTCGGTGGCAGCGCTTTTGGAGCGGCTCCTTGATCAGCATGGCGCGGATGTCCCGGCGGTCCGGGAGGCCTATCGCCGTGCGATGCGACTGGAACTCCAATTCTTCAGCGCCGCGTACAACGCCTGAAGCCGCTACCGGTGGCTACGCCTGCGAACCGTGGGCGATCGCGTCGACCACCGCTGCGCAGAACGCGGGCAGATCATCGGGCGACCGGCTGGTGATCAGGTTGCCGTCGATGACGACCTCCTCGTCGAGGACGGTCGCACCCGCATTGCGCAGGTCGGTGCGCAGACTGGGGTACGAGGTGAGGGTGCGGCCCTTGGCCACACCGGCCTCGACCAGGGTCCACGGACCGTGGCAGATGACCCCGACCGGTTTGCCCGATTCGACGAACGCCCGGACGAATGCGACCGCGTCGTCGTCGGCACGAAGCTTGTCGGCGTTGACCGTGCCGCCGGGTATCACGAGTCCATCGAATTCCTCGGCGCGAACGTCTTTGACCAGGCGGTCGACCTGATGACTACCGGACGGTTCCAGATCGTGATCACGAGCGGAGATGTCGCCGTCCTGCAGCGACAGCAGGGTCACGGTGGCGCCGGCCTTGTTCAGCGCGTCTCGAGGTTCGGTCAGCTCGACGCGCTCGACACCGTCGGTGGCGAGGATGGCAACGCTCTTCTCGGCGAGTACGGTATGTGGATCTGTCATCCGTCCCGGATTCCACGACCGCGACGCAGCCAAACACGCCGAGTTTTCAGAACTGCACGCCGCGGGTCAGCGCACCGTCGACCAGCAGATTGGTCCCTGTGATGAAGCCGGCGGCCGGACTGGACAGGAACACCACCGCGTTGGCCACCTCAGCAGGTGTGGCCATCCGCCCCGTCGGGTTCAGCGCAAGTGCGGTCGCGAACAGTTCCGGATCGTTCTGCTCGATCGACGACCAGACCCCGCCGGGGAAATAGGTGTTGCCGGGACTGACGGTGTTGGCCCGCACTCCTTTGCCTGCCAGCTGGTAGGCCAGGCCCTGTGTGTAGTGGATGATCGCGGCTTTCATGGTCCCGTAAGGCCCTGCCGCAAAATCGATCTCGCGTCCGGAGACGCTCGAGATGGTCACGATCGAGCCGGCGCCGCTTGCTTGCAGATGCGGCAGTGCGGCATCGACCAGACCGACCGTGCCCATCAGGTCGACCTCGAAGCTGGTGCGCCAGTTCTCCGCCGACTCCGGGATGGCCAGGGCGCTGACATTGGCGACCACACCGTCCAGGCCGCCGAGGGCCTCCGCGCTCGCGTCCACCCAGGCCGCCAGGGCCGCGGTCGCGCCCACATCGACAGCGGTTCCGATGGCGCCGCTGCCGAGTTCCCGCTGGGTCGCGGCGACAGCCTCGGAGGTGCGGGCGCAGAAGGCCACCGTTGCCCCTTCGGCGAGGAGGCCCTCGACCACCGCCCGGCCGATACCGCGGGTACCGCCGGTGACCGCGAAACGCTTGCCCTTGAGTCCGAGATCCATCGGTCATGCTCCTCAGTAGGTGATGCTGCCCAGAGTCTTTGCCGCAGAACGAAGCTCGGCATGCACACCGCCGTATGCCGCGGCGGTCGGCAACAGCTTCTTCTCGATCTTCGTCACCGAACTGTAGTTCGTGTCGACGACGTTCGCGATCGGTGCCAGCGATATCTGGGTCAGCAGCTGGTATGCATCGAAGCGGTCCAGCCCGTAGAGTTCGCCCAGCCAGGTGATCATCTCCACCTGTCCGGCCCGCCAGGCCTCCTCCAAGGGGCGGCCCGAGCCGATACACATCAGGTGGCTGTCGGTCTCCAGTCGCGGCCACGCGGGTCCGCCACCCTTGATCAGCTCGACGATGGCTGTGACGTTCATGGCGCCCTCCACGGCGGTGCCGCAGGACTCGCCCTCGCCCTGACGGTAGTGACCGTCACCGAGGGAGAACAGCGCGCCGGGCACGTTGACCCGCAGGTAACAGGTTGCGCCCGCGGTCATCTCCGGTGTGTCCATGTTGCCGCCGAACACGTCGGGTACCAACGAGGTGCGCACCTCTCGGCGGGCAGGGGCCACCCCCACCGTCCCGAGCATCGGATTGGCCGGCAGCGCGACCTCGAAGTTGCTGCCGTGGGCCGAGAAGCCGACGGTTCCGGTTGCCGGGTCATATTCATAGATCCAGGTGCGTTCGGTCAGGGGTTCCTGAAGTGTCGGGTTGACCGGGACACTGGTCAATCCTCCGAAGAACGGGATCAGGGTGGATGCGCCCCAGCCGCGGGCCGGAGTCAGGTCCACCAGATGCACGGCCAGCGTGTCGCCCGGTTCGGCACCCTCGATCCAGAACGGTCCGGTCTGCGGGTTGAGGTCCTCGGTGTCCAGTGCGCTGCTGGCGATGTCGTCGGCGCTGGTGATCCGGCCACCGTAGGCATCCTCGGTCCACAGCCGTAGTGCCGTCCCCGGCTTGATCCGCATGACCGGTTCGGCGCCACCGAAGGTGAAGGCGAACTGCTCGGGTGTCGGGACGAAAGTGATGTGGTCCATCCGGCCATCTTTGTCGCACTGCACCTGTGTGCGCCACCGATGACCGAAAGATGCTGCGGTGCAGCGCTAGTGAGCTGACCGACTTTTGGTCTGCTGCCTGCTTCCTATGCTGGCCCGCACTGCCGGGCCGTGAAGGTCGAGCCAGCTGCGTTCGGCGGCCTCGATGGCGGGACGCAGTTCGTCGTGCAATGCGGAGCCGCGGGCGCTGAGATACACCCGCACCTTGCGGCGGTCGAACTCGTCGACCTCGCGGTACACCAGCGAGCGGGATACCAGCTTGTCGACCACCCGGGTCTGGGTCGGTCCGGCGATCAGCGTGGCGGCCTGCAGCTCGGCCATCGTCAAGCCGTCACCGGTTGACAGGGCGTCGACGACGAGCCAGTGATCCAGTCCGAGATCGGCGCCCTGTAGTTCGGCTTCCAGGTCGCTGCCCAGGCGCCGTGCCGCGCGGAGTACGACGAGCGCTGTCGAATTACTCGCACCCGGTCCCGCCGACGCGCTCGACATGACGAATATCCCCTCAAACCCTTGCCGATCGCGTGTGAAGAGCGCGATACTTTCAGTTGGAAACGATAGCAGTCTAACGCGCATAAGCACAGGTGAGGACGAGAAGATGACGGGTCCGCCCTCGACAGGTGGCGACCCCGAGCGTTGGCGGATCGCCATGGTCCTGCCGCTGCAGGGCCCGGGCGGGGTGTTCGGGCCCGCCTGTGAGGCGGTCAGCCACCTCGTCGCCCAGGACCTCAATGCCGCGGGCGGTGTCCTTGGCCGTGAGGTGCAGATCGAGGTGGTCGACGGGGGAGCGGCCCCCGTCGTGGTCGCCGACCGGATCGATGCGCTCATCGGGTCCGGCCGCATCGACGCGGTCAGCGGGTGGCACATCTCTTCGGTGCGCAACGCGCTGGCGCCGGTGGTCGCCGGACGGGTGCCGTATGCGTACCCGGCGTTGTACGAGGGCGGTGAGCGGCGGCGCGACATCTACTGCTGTGGGGAGACTCCGGACGCGCAGATCGCTCCGGCGTTGCGATGGTTGCGCGACAACGTCGGTGCTCGCCGGTGGTTCATCGTCGGCGACGATTACGTCTGGCCGCGCTCGTCGATGGATTCGGTACGCCGTTACGCACGCGAGCTCGATCTGGATATCGTCGGCGGTCGGTTTGTCGATCTCGGCAGCGCCGATATGACCGAGGTGGTCCGCGCGGCGATGGCATCCGGTTGTGATGCCGTTCTGATGCTGCTGGTCGGACACGACGCCATCGAATTCAACCGCACGTGTGCCGAACTCGACGCCGATGCGTCGTTCTTACGATTCAGTCCACTGATGGACGAGAGCATGCTGTTGGCCAGTGGTGAGGACGGCACGCGGCGACTCTTCTCGGCAGCGTCCTACTTTCGCTCGATGGTCGGTGCGGGCCCGATGGAACTGCTGGGCCGCTATCTCGAATTGCATGGTGCCACTGCGCCTCCGCTGAGCGGAATCGCCGAATCGTGTTACGAGGGACCGCAGTTGTTGGCCCGCCTGATCCATCGGGCCGGCAGGCTCACCGATATCGCCACCGCCGATAGCCTCTCTTATGAGAGCCCAAGGGGCACTGTGCAATTTCGCCACGATGAAACGCTGCAGCCGGTCCATCTCGCCGCGGCCGACGGGTTCGACTTCGAGGTGCTCACCACGCTGTCGCGCCGCTGAGCTGATCGCGGCCCGCCGAGCACCCTTGACACTGTGGCCGGGCTCACATACTTTCATTTGGAGATAATTCAGATGAAACCAATGGCGAGGTGTCGAGTGAACAACGTGGGATTGCTCTATGTCGGCGCGGTGCTTTTCGTCAACGGCCTGATGCTGCTCGGGCGGGTGCCGGCCCGCTCTGCGGCGGTGCTGAACCTGTTCGTGGGAGCGCTGCAGTGTGTCGTCCCGACCGTCATGCTCATCCAGAATGCCGGTGACCCAACTGCTGTGCTGGCCGCGTCCGGTTTGTACCTGTTCGGCTTCACCTATCTCTACGTCGGCGTGGTCAACCTGGCCGGGCTCGAACCCGAGGGGCTGGGCTGGTTCTCGCTGTTCGTCTCCGGCGCGGCTGTCGTCTATTCGATCCTGTCGTTCACGGTGTCCGGTGACCCCGTATTCGGCGTGATCTGGCTGTCCTGGGCGGTGTTGTGGTTTCTGTTCTTCCTGGTGCTGGGCCTACGTCGCGAGGAACTGACCCGCTTCACCGGCTGGGCGGTGACCCTGCTCAGCCTTCCCACCTGTGCCGTGCCGGCCTTCCTGGCGCTCACCGGCACCTACCAAACCTCGGGAGCGCTTGCCCTCGGGTGGGCGATCGGGCTCGCAGCACTGCTCCTGATCGCCAAACTGCTCAGCCCCGGACCGCGTCAGATGCCCGTGGCCGCGGGTGCGGCATATCGCTGACACGTGCCTCGTATCGAGCCGAGCGCTCGTCAATCCAGTTGTTCGCAAACCATTTTCATCAACCAGAAGGAGAAACAGCATGCGTCACGGTGACATCTCGTCCAGTCCGGATACCGTCGGTGTCGCGGTCGTCAACTACAAGATGCCCAGACTGCACACCAAGGAGCAGGTTCTGGACAACGCGCGCAAGATCGCCGACATGATCGTCGGGATGAAGTCCGGACTTCCCGGTATGGATCTCGTTGTCTTTCCCGAGTATTCGACTCAGGGCATCATGTATGACCCCGATGAGATGTACGCCACCGCCGCCACGGTTCCCGGCGACGAGACCGACATCTTCGCCGCCGCCTGCCGGAAGGCAAAGACCTGGGGTGTCTTCTCCATCACCGGTGAGCGGCACGAGGATCACCCGAACAAGCCTCCGTACAACACCTTGGTCCTGATCGACGACACCGGCGAGATCGTGCAAAAGTACCGAAAGATCCTTCCGTGGTGCCCGATCGAGGGCTGGTACCCGGGTGACACCACCTATGTGACCCAGGGGCCGAAGGGCATGAAGATCTCGCTGATCATCTGTGATGACGGCAACTACCCTGAGATCTGGCGCGATTGCGCCATGAAGGGTGCCGAGCTCATCGTGCGTTGCCAGGGCTACATGTACCCGGCCAAGGACCAGCAGGTGATGATGGCCAAGGCGATGGCGTGGGCGAACAACTGCTATGTGGCGGTCGCCAACGCCGCCGGATTCGACGGCGTCTACTCGTATTTCGGTCACTCGGCGGTGATCGGATTCGATGGCCGCACCCTGGGCGAGACGGGCGAGGAGGAGTACGGAATCCAGTTCGCCCAGCTGTCCCTCTCGGCCATCCGCGATGCACGACAGAACGATCAGTCGCAGAACCATCTGTTCAAACTGCTGCACCGCGGCTATTCGGGTGTGCATGCGGCCGGCGACGGTGACAAAGGTGTGGCCGATTGTCCGTTCGAGTTCTACAAGCTGTGGGTCACCGACGCGCAGAAGGCGCAGGAAGTTGTCGAGTCGATCACCCGCGACACTGTCGGCGTCGCGGATTGCCGGGTCGGCTCGCTGCCCGTCGAACAGACCGCCGAAGCCTAGGAGCTTTCACGTGCCGTTCCTGACGGACATGTACCACGAGCAGAATGCCGCGCAGGAGAACCGCGCCGATGGCGTCGCATCGTCGCCGGACCCGTCGGCGGGCTTCGACCAGAGGCGTTTTCGTGAGCGGCTGGGTAGCAGAATTCTCGGTCAACCCGATGCGATCGACGCCGTCGCTCGTGCGGTGGCGATCGCCCACGCGGGCATCACCGATCCCGGTCGGCCGCTGGCCAGCGTGCTGCTGGTCGGCCCGACCGGGGTCGGGAAGACCGAGCTGATCCGACAGGTCGCGGCGGAATTGCGTTCAGGACCCGACGACCTGTGTCGCATCGATATGGCAGCGCTGGCCCAGGAGCATTACGCCGCATCGTTCTCCGGCGCCCCGCCCGGCTACGCCGGCAGCAAGGAATCGTTCACCTTGTTCGACCGAAGCAAGATCGAAGGTGACCCGTACACGCCGGGCATCGTGCTGCTCGACGAGATAGAAAAGGCCGATCCCACGGTGATCCGCGCCCTGCTGCACGTGCTCGACAGCGGCCATCTGCGGCTTGCCAACGGGCGGGAGACCATTTCCTTCCGTAACAGCTACATCTTCATCACGTCGAATCTCGGCTCCAGAGATGTCGCCGACGGCGTGCGACGACGCGCCCGACGATGGCTGGGCAGGAAGACCGTTGCACACGAGCAGTATTCGCGGAGCCTGGTCGTTTCCGCCGTCGAGGACTTCTTCGATCCGGAGTTCTTCAATCGCATCGACGAAACTGTCGTGCTCGAACCCTTCCGGCCGTCGACAGCGCGACAGGTGACGATGCGTGAGGTCGACCTGGTGCGCCGCCGGCTCGCGGCGGAATCGGTACGCCTGGATGTGGACGGCTCGGTGCTGGATGTGTTGTGCAGCAGTGGGTTCGACCCGGTGTACGGCGCGCGCGGGTTGCGCAGGACCATCCGCGAGCAAGTGGTCGCACCGGTGGCCGAGGCACTCCTCGTCGCACGCCCGGCGGGCCGGGAACCCGTGTCGCTGACGGCGTCGGTGTCCGACGGCCGTGTCGTGGTGGCGGTGTCGCGCCCGGCCTAACCTTTGCGCGGTATCAGCCGCCGGAACTGGGTGACGTGTTCGGGGGTCAACTCGTCGAGAGCGGTCACGCCGAGCAGTCGCATGGTCCGGGTGATCTGTTCGGACAGGATCTCGATCATCCGGTCGACACCGGCCTCGCCGCCCGCCATCAGCCCATACAGGTAGGCCCGGCCGACCAGTGTGAACCGGGCGCCGAGCGCGATCGCGGCGACGATGTCTGCACCCGACATGATCCCGGTGTCCAGGATGATCTCGGTGTCCGCGCCGACGGCGGCGGCCACCTCGGGCAGGAGGTGGAAGGGTATCGGTGCTCGATCGAGTTGGCGTCCACCATGATTGGACAGCACCATGCCGTCCGCTCCGAGTGCGGTCACCGCCCGTGCGTCGGCAACGGTCTGGATTCCCTTGACGACGAGCTTTCCCGGCCATTGGGACTTGATCCACGCCAGGTCCTCGAACGTGACGGTGGGGTCGAACATGGTGTCCAACAGTTCGGCAACCGTGCCCGACCACCGGTCCAACGTGGCGAAAGCCAGCGGTTCGGTCGTGAGGAAGTCGATCCACCATTGTGGTCGTGGGATCGCGTTCAGCACGGTCTTGGCTGTCAGCGCCGGGGGAATGGACATTCCGTTGCGCTTGTCACGCAACCGCGCTCCGGCGACCGGCACGTCGACTGTGACCAGCAGTGTGTCGTAACCGGCCGCGGCGGCCCGATCGACCAGCGCCATGGAACGGTCTCGGTCCTTCCACATGTACAGCTGAAACCAATTGCGCCCGTGCGGATTGGCCGCCTTGACATCTTCGATGGACGCGGTGCCCATGGTGGACAAGGAGAAGGGGATGCCCGCGCGGCTCGCGGCCCGGGCTCCGGCGTACTCACCCTCGGTCTGCATCATCCGGGTGAATCCGGTCGGCGCGATACCGAACGGCAGCTCGGAGCGACCGCCCAGGATGGTGCAGCTGGTGTCGACCTTGGACACATCGCGCAGGATCGCCGGGTGAAATTCGATGTCCTCAAAGGCCTGTCGGGCCCTGGCCAACGACAGCTCGGCCTCGGCGGAGCCGTCGGTGTAATCGAAGGCCGCCTTCGGGGTGCGTCGTTTGGCGATGGCGCGCAGATCCTCGATGGTCAGCGCACCGGTGAGGCGGCGCGTGCGCGCATTGAACTCCGGCTTCTTGAACTGCATCAACGGAGCCAGGTCGGCGATCCTCGGGACGCGGCGTTGCATGTATCGACCTTTCTACCCGGCGCGGCCGGCGCGCTCTGGCGTAGCCTGCGCCAACACAACCTACCGCAACGGTCGGGGGTCGAGTTCGTCGTCGTGTCCCGGGGACACACGCTGCAGGAAAACCGAATTGGGCCGGCAGCGTTACCGCACCGATCGGCAGGACCCGACGATGCCCGGTCCTGCCGATCGCGATGTCGCTATTCCAGCACGAAGACCGGAATCTGGCGGTCGGTCTTGGTCTGGTACTCGGCATAGGGCGGATATGCCTGCACGGCCAGTTCCCACCAGTGGGCCCGCTCGTCGCCGTCGACCTCGCGCGCGGTCAGCTCGACCACCTTGTCACCGTCCTGCGCGGTGACCTGCGGATGTGCCTTGACATTGTGATACCAGGCGGGGTGCGCCGGATCGCCACCCTTGGAGGCGATCATGGCGTACTTGCCGTTCTCCTCTACCCGCATCAGCGGCACATAGCGCTTCTTGCCGGACTTCGCGCCGGTGGTGGTGAACAGCACGACCGGTCGGTCGAGTACCTCGACCCCTTCGGTGGTGCCCTGCTCGAGGATGCGTTCGGTTTGTTCGCGGACCCAGTCGGTTGGGCTCAGTTCGGGATTGTCGGCCATGGGCTCTAGAACACCACACCGCGCCGTATTGTTTCCGGTTTCGGCGACCGGCTCACCATCTGGGACGCTGGATGCATGACCACTGTGTTCATCACCGCCGCCCAACTCGCCGACATGCTCGCTGACGGCGAGCCGGTGACCGTGCTGGACGTGCGCTGGCAGCTCATGCAGCCCGACGGCCGGGCCGATCATCAGCGTGGGCACATCCCGGCGGCGGTGTATGTGTCCCTCGACGACGAGCTCAGCGATCATGCGGTGACCGGACGCGGTCGCCATCCCTTGCCGTCGGGGGCGCAGCTGCAGGACGCCGCGCGGCGCTGGGGCGTACGCCGCGGGGTGCCGGTCGTGGTGTATGACGACTGGAACCGAGCCGGATCGGCCCGCGCCTGGTGGGTCCTGCGGGCCGCCGGTGTCGAGGACGTGCGGATTCTCGATGGTGGACTGGGTGCATGGACTGCCGCGGGGCATTCCCTCGAGACCGGGACTGTCGACCCCGAGCCTGGCGACGTCGTGGTCACCCACGAGGATCTGTACGCCGGCGCGATGCCGACCGTGACCGCCGACGAGGCGGCCGTCCATCCGAATCTGCTCGACGCCCGGGCGCCCGAGCGCTTCCGTGGCGAGGTCGAACCGGTCGACGCCGTCGCCGGCCACATTCCCGGTGCCCGCAACCTGCCCAGCACCGCTGTTCTCACCGAGGATGGCTCCGTGCTCTCCGAGGACGAGCTCTCCGCGCTGGGCTGGACGTTCGGTGGGAGCGAGCAGGTCGGTGTGTACTGCGGCTCGGGTGTCACCGCTGCGGTGCTGGTGGCGGCGCTGGCCGCCGCGGGAGTGGACGCCGCCCTGTTCCCGGGTTCGTGGTCGCAGTGGTCGGCCGACGATCGTCCCGTCGAGACCGGCTGAGCCGAGCGGCTAGTGGTGCGCGATCATCTTGACCGCGACCACGACCGCGCCCGCCGTGGTCAGCAGCAGCACCGCCAGCAGTTGCTGCCACCAGAGCAGCCCGGCCCGCCGTACCGCGAGGTAGGCGATCAAGGCCATTTCGGCGACCAGGAACCACATCGCGATCCACACCGCGGTGGCGGTATCCATCACCCCGAAGCCCGCAAGCGCCAGGATGAAGGCCGGTGCGGCGGCGGCCTGCATGATCTGACCCGAGGCTGCCAACATCGACCAGGCCGCGCGGCCGCGCGGTGCGGCTCCCTCGACGCTGAGCCGAGCGACGAACTCGGCCAGTAACGCCGCCGCCCACAAACCGCCCGCGGCCACCGCGACATCGAGCACCCGGTACCAGGCATTGGTATCGGCGTCGGTATAGCGGGCCAGGGCGGCCAACGTCGCCAGGCATGAGATCGCGCCGTACAACCGCTCCCGTAGTGCGGCGACGACGTGTTCGACGTGAGGCTCGGCCGTACTCATGACAGCCGCTCCGACAAGAAGGCGGCGATCTCCCGTATCGACGCGTCCATGATCGAGCGGTCCCCCTGGGTGTTGAACGCGTGGTCGGTCGGGTAGCCGGTATGGACGACGTCGACGCCGGCCGCGCGTAACCGGTCGGCCACCTCGATCATCTCTGGGCCCAAGGTGTCCAGGTCGCCGGTCTGGATGAGCGTCGGAGGCATCTTCGCCGGCAGCTCGTCGTCATAGTACGGCGAGGCGATCGGGTCGGCGTGACTCGCTGGATCCACGAAATACATTCTGGCGGAGAACTTCTGAAGTGTCGGGGAGATGATCGGGTTGGCCTTCGGAGACGTGCGGCCGGTGCGCGTGCAGTCGGCCACCGCGTAGGACAGCACGGCGGCCCGTAAGCCGATGCCCGCCTCGTGGGCGTATTGGGCAAGGTTCATGCTCAACTTGCCGCCGGCACTTGCGCCGCCGACGCTGACGCGGTCACCGTCCCAGCCCTGCTGGTCGGCATGGTCGATCACCCACTGCAGGACGTCGATGCATTCCTGCTCCGCCACCGGGAAGAGCACTTGGGGGGCCGTGTGATAGTCGATGGCCAACACCGCGCAGCCCACATCGGAAGCCAGGAAACGGCAGATGTGGGCGTCCTCGGCGGTGTTGCGCAGCACGAAACCGCCGCCGTGGATGTCGATGTGCAGCGGCGGGGCGCCGGGCCCGGCCAGGGGCGCGGACGGATGCGGCCGATAGACGAAACAACGGACCGGCCCGTGCCGGGTCGGCACCTGGACGATATCGGGCGGGCCCACCGGCTGGGCGGGCTTGGGAATGCCCGGCGGACGAAAGACCAGCGGTGCGGTCTGTTGCGCCAGATAGGCCAGGGCGTACTCCAGCGGCGTGATGCGGGGGTTCGCCATGGCTGTCACCGTAGCGGGTTTCGTGACGGCACGTTACGGACTCCGAATCGCGTCGATCGGATAGCTGGACCCGGCGCGCACCCTGATCCATGGTGGCGAGGTGGGCAAGCAGATCATCCTCAACGCGTTCGACATGAACTGTGTCGCTCATATCGTGGCAGGCACGTGGCGGCACCCGGAATCGCAGGCGGCACGGTACAAGGATCTGGAGTACTGGACCGACCTCGCGGCACTCCTGGAACGCGGGCTGTTCGACGGCCTGTTCATCGCCGACGTGCTCGGGGTCTACGACGTCTACGGCGGTGGGCCTGACGCGGCTCTGCGCGCTGGAACGCAAGTGCCGGTGAATGATCCGCTGTTACTGGTATCGGCGATGGCGGCCGCGACACGGCACCTCGGGTTCGGCATCACGGCGGCGACATCCTTCGAGCACCCCTATTCGTTCGCCCGCCGGATGTCGACGCTCGACCATCTCACCAAGGGGCGCGTGGGATGGAACATCGTCACCGGGTATCTGGAGAGCGCCGCGCGCAACCACGGCCTGGACACCATCACCCCGCACGCCGTCCGATACGACATCGCCGACGAGTACACCGAGGTGCTCTACAAGCTGTGGGAGGGTTCCTGGGAGGACGACGCCGTCGGCACCGATCCGTCGCGCGCCCACTACACAGATCCGACCAAGGTGCACGCGATCGGCCACGACGGCAGGCATTTCCGGGTACCGGGCATCCATCTGTGCGAGCCGTCGACACAGCGCACACCGGTGCTGTATCAGGCCGGTGCCTCGGACCGGGGCCGCTCTTTCGGGGCGCAGAACGCCGAGGTGATCTTCATCGGCGCACCCACCAAGGAGTTGCTGCGCGAGGCCGTCGCCGATATCCGAACCAGAGCCTCGGACGTCGGACGTGATCCTTATGACGTCAAGATAGTCAACGGTCATGTCGCGGTGACGGGTCCGACTGCGGCCGCGGCCCGCGCGCGGCACGACGACTTCCGCAGCTATATCGATCCCGAAGGGGCTCTGGCATTGTGGTCGGGTTGGCTCGGCAGCGATCTGTCCCGGTTCGACCTGGATGACCCGGTAGCGGTGACCGACAACGAGTTCCTGAAATCCTCGGTGCAGATGTTCGGACAGGGACAGTGGACGCTGCGTGACTTCGTCGACGCGCACGCCATCGATGCGGAGGGCGGATTCAGCGTCGGCTCGGGTGACGACGTTGCCGACGACCTGCAGTCCTGGGTCAAGGAAACCGATGTCGACGGTTTCAACATCACCAACGTGATCACCCCCGGTTCGTTCGTGGATTTCATCGCTCATGTCATCCCGCAGCTGCAGCGCCGCGGTCTCTACAAGACCGAGTACACGCAAGGGTCTTTGCGGCACAAGATTTTCGGGCGCGGACCGCGACTACCCGATGCGCATCGAGCGGCCGCATACCGCCGCACCCACCAGGAGGCGAGCCGATGACCGTGACCACCGAACCGCTGACCTTCGGGTCACCGCGCCTGGCGGCCCTGCTGTCCAAGATCGGTCAGGGCGCACTGGAACGGGAACGCGCCAACGAGCGACCGTTCGGCATCATCGACCTGATTCGCTCGGAAAGGCTGGGAGCGCTTCGTGTCCCGGCCTCCGACGGAGGAGGCGGAGCCAGTCTGCGCGAACTCTTCGCCACCGTGATCGCACTGGCGGCGGCAGATGTCAACGTCGCACACATCCTGCGCGGGCATTTCGCCCACGTCGAGGAGAGGTTGCGGCTTTCCGGTGCGGTGCGGCAGCGTGCGATCGAGTTGGCGCTGTCCGGCGCCGTCGTCGGCAACGCGTCCACCGAGCTGGGATCGGACCCCGCGGGCGGATTCGTCTGGCAGACCAAGCTGACGCCGGACGGTGACGGCTATCGGCTCAACGGCAAGAAGTTCTTCACCACCGGCACGCTGTATGCCGACTACGCCGAGGTGTTGGCCAGCGATTCCGATGACGCGTCGGTGATCGCGCTGGTGCCCATCGACCGGGCGGGTGTCACCGTGCTCGACGACTGGGATGGCTTCGGCCAGCGCGCGACGGGCACCGGCACCGCGATCTTCGAGGACGTGGCGGTCGCCGCCGACGAGGTACTGCTCTGGGCGCCGCCGGAGGACGGCACGGAGCGGCCGCCGCTGTACCATTCCGGGGCGTTCTTCCAGCTGTACGTCACCGCGTTGGAAGTCGGTGTGCTGCGAGCTCTTCGGGACGATGCCGTCGCCCATGTGCATCAGCGGGCGCGCAGTTTCACCTGGGCGCCGAGCCCATCACCGCCGGATGATCCGCTCTTGCAACGTGAGATCGGCGAGATCGCCGCCGCGGCGTACGCGGCCGAAGCCACCGTGCTGGCGGCAGCGGATGCCCTGGCCGCCGCCTACGACGCGGATGTGGCCGGTACCGACCCGGCCCTCGAACTGGCCCACGAGGCGTCCTTGCAGGCCGCTAACGCCAAGGTGGTCGTCGACGCGCTGGCCCAGAAGGCGGCCTCGCAGATCTTCGATGTGGGTGGCGCGTCGGTGGTCCGTCAGGCACACCTGCTGGACCGGCACTGGCGCAACATCCGCACGCTGGCATCGCACAACCCGACGTCCTATAAGGCCCAGGCGATCGGCGCCTACCACACCCGCGGCACCAAACTGCCCGGCAGCGGCTACTTCTGACCTGTGATTTGTGGAGTCTCACCCGCGACGGTGACGGCTGAGACTCCACAAGTCGCAGACGATGGAACCGTTCGGCCGGCCGCTGCGTCCAAGTCAGCATGCTCGCAGACATCTTGCGCCGCCACGACGGCGTCGTCACCCTCGCCCATGCTCGATCAGCAGGCTTGGGTCAGGACGCCATCGACTACCGGGTGCGTACCGGTCAATGGCGCCGGTGCGCGAAGGGGGTGTACTTCGCCGATGATCGTGAGTTCACCGACCGGGCCCGGATCCGCGCCGGCATCTGGGCCTATGGCGATCAGGCCGTCGGTAGCGGACTGACGGCGGCGTGGTGGCAGCGACTCACACAGTTCGCGCCGGACGTTGTCGAGGTCACGGTGCCGAGAGAATGCCGACTGCGCTTCCAGCCCGGCACCAGACTGCGTCGCCGCGATCTCGATCCGCGGGAGATTGTCGAGGCCGACCACCTTCGGGTCACCGCTCTACCGCTGACCGTTGTCGAAGCGGCCGTTCGACGTCGCGGAGGTGCCGCGTTGATGGACGCGGCTCTGCAACGCCACGTCGACCTGCGGGCGCTGTGGAGGGCCCACCTCAACAACAAGGGGCGCCACGGTTCACCGGCCGCGCGAATACTGTTGCGTGCCGCCGAGGACGGAACTCGATCTGCTGCAGAGCGGTTGCTGGGCAAGCTCCTTCGCTCGGCGGGCATCACCGGGTGGAAGGCCAACCATCCGGTCGCCGGCTACAAGGGCGACTATGTGTTCGTGGACCGCAAGCTGATCCTCGAAACCGACGGCTGGGCATTCCACAGTGATGCCGACGATTTCAACAACGACCGGGTACGCCAGAATGCGCTGATCCTTGCCGGCTATCTGGTCTTGCGATTCACCTGGTTGGACCTCACCGAGTACCCCGATCGGGTCATCGCCCAGGTCCAACGTGCCCTCACCCGGTGATTTGTGGAGTCTCAGCCGCCATGGTCGCGGCCGAGACTCCACAAATCACGCAGGGTGAAGGCGCACACGCGCCACAAGAGTTTTCCTCAGCGTGGGTTGCAGTCACGGTTATTTTTATCCTGCGCGAGATACTCGGCGAAATCGACTGGGCCGACTACCTTCTGGGCGATGACATCCGAGAGCGACAACCGTCGCGCCATCGACTCCGTTCTGGAGAAGCTGGACACCTATGGGCTGGGCAGGCGGCAGTTCGTCAAGCTGCTCGCCGGCAGTACCGCGGCGCTGGCCTCCGCGGGCGCGCTGACCGCGGTCGGGCGCCGCGATGCCGCTCGAGGCGGGGCGGTGGCCTACACCGACGGCCAGATCGCGCTGCTCAACTGGTCATCCACCGGTGATTACCAGGTGCAGTGGGGCAACGCTTTTCAGGAGGCCGCTGCGCAACTGGGCTACAAGTCGGTGGTACTGGACGGCAAGAGCGATGCCGCGGTGCAGTCGAACCAGTTCAACCAGCTGCTCACCCAGAAGACCACGGCGATCTTCGTCGGACTCAACGACCCGGGTTCGTTGCCCACGCTGGCCCACGATGCCAACGACCGGGGCGTGCTCTTCCAGGCGGCCTGGAACTCGCCGGCCTGGTATACGCCGTGGCACAGCGATCGTTACGGCGACAAGTACAACTCCTTCCTGATGCCCGACGAGTACCTCTCGGTGAGCAAGGCCGTGGACGTGCTGGCCAAGCAGATCAACGAGGAGGGAACCGTCGTGCGGGTCGGCGGCTACTACCCGTCGATCGACGGTCTGGAGGTGCAGCGCCGGCTCGCCGTGCACGACACCCTGAAGAAGTACCCCAAGATCACCTTCGCCGGAGAACTACACGCCAAGTATGACGCCGACCTCTCGCAACGGGCCGCTGCGTCGTTGCTGGCCCGCTATCCCGACACGGTCGGCATCGTGGCGGTCAACGATGACGCGGCCACCGGGGTCGTCGCCGGGATCGAAGCCGCGGGGAAGGTGCCGGGCAAGGACGTGTTCGTGGTGGGGGCCAACGGCTCGACCGCGGGTATCGACCGCATCGTGCAGGGTACCCAGTTGGTGACCACAGGCAACGTTCCGGCCTACCCGTCGTTCGTCACACTGGCGCAGTTCCACGACCGCCTCAACGGATGGAAACCCGAAGCGGCCGAGCGCTTCTACGGCTGGCACGCCGAGATCATCACCGCCGAGAACGTCGGTGCGTTCAAGGCCCGCTACGTCGACGGACCGATCGGGGAGTCCTTCGACGTCCGGTTGCTTTCGCGCACCGAACATCCCACGGATTTCGATCTGCAGTTCGACGGCTACCCGGTCGAAGACCTGGAGACCATCTGGCCGGGCGTGCCGAAGCCCGAGGGGTTCGAGTACCCGGAGTCGTATCTGAATGCCCGGCGTAACGGCGATTTCGACCGAATCCGTGCCCTCTACAAGGACCATTACCGCACGCCGGTGCTCGGTCCGTCGCCCTACAAGAAGGTGTGATGTGAGCTCTGTGAACGGCGCGCCGCGCCTGCTGGCCCGCAACATCGTCAAGACCTTCGGGGCGCACCGGGCCCTCAAGGGTGTCGATCTGAGCGTCGGTGACGGCGAGGTGGTGGGTCTGATCGGGGAGAACGGTGCAGGCAAGAGCACCATCCTCAACATCGTGTCCGGGGTGCTGCCCTTCGACTCGGGCACCTTGCAGCTCGACGGCCGTGATATCGCCCCGAAGTCCTACCAGGACGCCAACCGACTGGGCATCTTCCGGGTGTTCCAGGAGGCGGCGCTGATCGACTCACTTCCGGTGTATCAGAACGTCTTCTTCGGGTGGGAGCAGCTGTTTCGGACCCGGCTCGGCGGGCTGGATCACCGTGCGTTGCGCAGGGCCGCCGCCGACGCCCTGAGCAAGGCCGATGTCGACGGGGTCGAGGTGGATGCCTCGACGGGATCGTTGACCCCGGGGCAGAAGCAGAGCCTGGACATCGCGCGGGTGACCGCGTTGGCCGATCTACTGGAGGTGGCACGGCCCGTGGTGCTCTTCGACGAGCCGACCACAGCGCTGGACTCCGAGCACGAGGACAACTTCCTGCTGCTGTTGAAGCGTCTGCGCGGGGTCGCCGCTGTGGTGTTCGTATCGCACCGTTTGCAGGAGATCATCGAATCGACTGATCGGATCACGGTTTTCAAGGACGGTGAATCGGTGGCCGACCGCCCGACCGCGGGGGTCGACGAGAGCGAACTGCACCGCCTGATGGTGGGCCGGTCGCGGACCGAGAATTACTACCGGGAAAACCTACAACGCAGCATCACCGAGGACGTGCCGCCGCGGCTGGTCGTGGAGGGCGTGGCGGGCGCCGGGGTGCTGCGCGATGGGACGCTGCAGGTTGCTCCCGGCGAGATCGTCGGGCTGGCCGGTACCGAGGGCTCTGGTAAGCGCGTGCTCGGCGAGATCATCGCGGGGGCGGTTCGGCCGACCGCGGGACGGGTGCTGGTCGACGGCAAGACGGTGGCGGGGAGCATCGGCGATCATGTCCGTGCCGGTATCGCCTACGTCCCGCCCGATCGTTCCGACAAGGGCCTGGTGACCTCCTCATCCATCGTCGACAACATCCAATTGGCTTCGCTGCATGATCATTTCGCGACCAAGCGGGTCGGGTTGTGGGCCGTCGGACGCGCGCGCAAGGTTGCCGAGAAGTATGTCTGTGAGCTCGGCATCGTTGCACGGGGCATCGACGCGCCGGTGTCCTCGCTCTCAGGTGGCAATGCGCAGAAGGTCCTGATCGCCAAGTGGCTGCTGCGTAAGCCGGATGTGCTGGTGCTCGACGAGCCGACCCAGGGTGTCGACACCGGTGCGCGTGAGGGGATCTACGACCTGCTGCGGCAGGTGGCCGCCGACGGCACCGCGGTGATCTTGGTCAGCGATGACCTGCCCGAACTGATCGGCCTGTCCAACCGGATCGCCGTGGTTACCGAGGGGCGTGTGGTGGCCGTCATCGACGCCCCGCCGGACGACAAGCCCGGTGAACACGATCTGGTCGCGTTGATGATCCCCGGCTCGACCCATGTACCTACCAGCATTGGATGACGACATGACCACCGAATTGACCCGCCCTGCAGGCACACCCGACACCGCCGCGGAAGGGAAGCCTGCCAACTCACCCCCGAGCCGGCTCAACATCGTGCGCGATGTACTGCCCCTGGCGGCCCTGCTGGCGTTGGTGGTGTTCTTCTCCGTGCGTGCCGAGGCCTTCCTGTCGGCGGCGAACCTCACCCTGATCAGTGGGCAGGCCGGAATACTGTTATTGGCCTCGCTCGGGGCCACTCTGGTGATCGTCGCCGGCAGCGTCGACCTGTCGGTCGGCTCGATCGCCCTACTCACCGGGGCCGTGATCGCATCACTGATCAACAGCGGATTCGGCAATCCGATCGTGGTGCTGCTCATCGCCGTTGTCGTCGGTGCGGCGATCGGCCTGATCAATGGGGTGGTCTTCGCCTATGGTCGAGTGCCGTCGTTCATCGCGACCCTGGGCACCCTGTCGCTGTTCGCCGGTATCGGGTTGACGGTGCTGCAGGGCAGCACGATCAACTTCACCAACGAGGCGGTCCGCAACCTGGCGATCGGCCAGTTCATCCCGAACATCCAGAATGCCGCGCTGATCGCCTTGTTGACCCTTGCGGTGGTCTGGTTCCTGGCCCGCCGAACGCGGTTCGGGCTCTACGTCTACGCGATCGGCGGTAACGAACGTGTGGTGGAGCTGGCGGGTGTACGCACCGCACGCGTGAAGGTGCTGATCCTGGTGCTCTCCGGAATCACCGCGGGATTGGCCGGGCTGCTGCTCACCGCACAGTTGGGATCGGCGGGACCGACACTCGGTTCGACGATCCTGCTGGATTCGATCGCCGCCATCGTCATCGGCGGTACCGCACTCTCCGGTGGTGTCGGCGGTGTCGGTCGCACGGTGCTCGGTGTGCTCATCCTCACCGTTCTGTCCAACGGGCTCAACCAGATCGGAGCGGCGGACTACACCCAGACCATCATCAAGGGTTTGGTGATCATCGTCGCGGCGGTCTTCACGATGGCCTCCCAGCGCAAACTGATCGTCAAGTAGATCGGGGCACTAGAATCGGTGCATGGCCCGTAACTATGCGACCGCTGATACGGTCACCCGCGACGAGTTGCTCGCCTTCGTCCGGCCGCGCCACCAGATGGTGCTGACCACGTTCCGTTCCGACGGCTCGGTGCAGAGCTCACCGGTCACCGGTGGTGTCGACGAGCAGGGGCGGATCGTGATCGCGAGCTATCCGCAGCGGGCCAAATCGCGCAATATCAGCCGTGATCCGCGGGCCAGCGTGACGGTCTTGTCCGAGGAGTTCCACGGACCGTACGTCCAGATCGACGGCGATGCCGAGTGCATCGACCTACCGGACGCCGTCGAGCCGTTGGTCGACTACTTCCGCGCCGTCGCCGGTGAGCATCCGGATTGGGACGAGTACCGGCAGGCGATGCTGGATCAGGGCAAGTGCCTGTTGCGTATCACTCCTCGACGGTGGGGTCCGGTTGCCACCGGGGGCTTCCCGCCGCCGAGCTGACGGGTCACCTCCGGCCGGCGGGGTCGAACCCGGAACTGGCGATCGCGGTCGACAATCCGATGCCGATCGGCCCGAGATGATCGAACAGTGCCGTCGATCCGGTGGCGATACCGTCGGCGGCGCTGTGGTTCTGCACGGCCAGGCCGATGAACGGGCCGTCGGGTAACCGACTCAGCGTCAGGGTGTAGTCGGCGTTGATGAATGCCAGCCCGGCGGTGCTGAAGTTCGCCATCGAAGCGGTGATGTCGACCGCCATCGCAGCACGTACGAACGCCGTCATCGACTCGCCCTGCACCAGTTCCCGGAACTCGCGAACCCAGGCATGGCGCGGTCCGTCGTGCTGCCACGGGAAGTCGGCATCATCGGAGGACCCGTAGGCTCGGATGAACATCGGCATGTTCTCGGCGATGACATCGGGTTCGTCCGGTATCGGCGGCAGTTCCACCGGTGCGGTCCAGAATCGGCCGGGCGGTTGAGCGCTGCGCCGCAGGAACAGCGCGGATGCCCGGGCGACCACGTGGCCGCCCTGGGTCATGGTGGCGTCCACCGAACACATCCGCCGACCGGCCCGCAGCACCGAAGCGTTCGCACGCACCGGCTCGGTGGCCACCCGCCGCAGGATGTCGACCGTCAGCCGGGCCGGATGCAGATCGGGGTCGGCGACCTGCTGCTCGATGGCCCGGGCCAGCAGGCCGCCGATGACCTGACCCCCCAGGGTAGGGCCCCAGCCGCCGTGGGCGACCGCGTTGGGCACCAACTCGTCCCCATGGCGCGTCGTGAACGGTGTCGCCGCGGTGTCTGCCATCTCGGCATATTACAAAAAACGACCGCTCTGTAATGCCGAAAGCTGCTTCTCGTAGAAGGCCAAGTGCGCTCGGGCCGCACTGTCCCAGGTCAGCGACAGTGCTAGCGCACGCCCGGGGCCGGAGTCGCCGGGATCGGCCAGTGCAGCGGAGATCTCCGCCGCGAAACCGTCCACATCTGAGGCGAACCGGACGGCGGAGCCGAACACCTCGCGCAGGACCGGCAGATCGCGAGTGACCACCGGTCGGCCGGCCGCCAGGGCCTCCAGCGCGGCCAAACCGAAGCCCTCCTTGGTAGATGGGAAAGCGAACACCTCACAACCCGCCACCAAGCCCGGTAGCTGGTCATCGGCGATGGCACCGAGGATGATCGGCTCGATGCCCAGTGCGACGCTTCGCGATTCGAAGGCTCGGCGATAGTCGCGGTAGTCGAACAACGTCTCGCCACCCGCGATGACCAGCGCGAGCTCCGGATGCCGGCTGCGCAGTAGCTGATAGGCCTCCAGCAGGTCGAGGGTGCCCTTGCGGGGTTCGATGCCACCCACGGTCAGCAGGTAGGGGCGCAGCTGGCCGAATCCGGGATCGGCGTCGATGAACCTTTGTGCTGCAACACCATTGGGAATCACCGTCGGATCCATACCCCAGCCCGCCCGCACTTCGGCGGCAACTGCGGAGGAGACGCAGATCCGTGCGTACGGCGCGGTGATCGCCTTCTCGTGACATTCGGCAAGAATCGGCGTGGTGAACTCGTCGAGGTGGTGGATGGTGCGGATACAGTGCCCGACGGCATTGGCGCTGATGCAGTCCTGGGCGTGCACGATGTCATAACTGTCCGGGGTGAATTCGCCCCGCAAGGTGTCGATGGAGCGCACGATGCGGTCGGTGACGGTGTCGCCGGGGAGGTCGACGAACTCGACCAGTCGTAACGAGACCGCCGGATCCACGGACCGGAAGAATCCTCGGTCGCCGGCGCGCGCCAACGACCAGACCGTGACTTCGGCACCGGCTCGTGCCAGCGCCTCGGCGAGGTTGAGGGTGTGCACCACGCCGCCGCGCGGTTTGGTCGAGTAGGTGAGCAGAGCGATCCGCATGTCACCTCCGAACCCGGTAGATGTCGCTGCGCAACTCGGTCAGGTGATTCAATACCTTTCTTGCCCTGGCGATCTCGTTCTCGACATCGACTTTCGCGGCGGCCAGCCCGCCCTTCGACCTGGTGGTGCACAGGATGTCGCCGCCCGGACCGACGATCTTGGCCTGGCCGAGGAACCGCAGATTCCCCATCACCCCGGTTTGGTTCGAGGACACCAGCACCACCTGGTTCTCGGCGGCGCGCGCGCAGTCATACAGGTCGAACAGGCGCGACTGGCGGTCCGCGGGCAGCCGGGAGGCACGGTCGGTGATGCTCGCCGGCCAAGCCGACAACGCGGCGATGATCTGCGCCCCGTCGAGTGCCAGGGTGCGGGCGGCCTCCGGAAAGGTCTTGTCGTAGTCGATGAGCATCCCGACCCGGCCGACCGGGGTGTCGAAGCTGTCGAAGCGATCACCGGCCAGGTAGGTCAGCGACTCACCGGCAGGCTGGTGCACCTTGCGGTAGCGACCGAGGACGCCGTCACCGGACACACAGACGGCCGCGTTGTAGCGGCTGCCACCGGCGGCCTCCTCGGCATAGCCGACGCACACCGTCATGGGACCCGCCGCGGCGATCACGGCTGCGATCTCGGGACCGTCGGGATCCAGAGCGGGTGGTGGGTCATCGGGGTCGGGGGCAGCGAAATCACCGATGTAACCGCCGAGGCAGGCGTCCGGTAGGACCAACATGTCCACTCCGTCGCGGGCGGCGGACTCGATGATGCCGACGACCTTGGATACGCCGCGATCGAGATCACGCCCGAAGTGTGCGGCGACCGCGCCGAGGGTGACCGGTGCCATGCGCTCTCCTCAGGCCGGGCCGAGTCCGGTGACCGGCGACGACAGTGCGGTCGTGGTGACCCCGTCGGGCCAGCGTAGGCGTACGCCTACGCTGGCGGTCAACCGTCCGCAGTCGGCGGCCACGACACCGTGGGGAAGCGGCACCGGCTGGGCAGATCCGACGGTCAGCATGGCGTAACCCGGGAAGCAGGTCAGCCACGCCGCGAGGTCGGTGGTCTGCGGCCGAGGCACCGCGGACACCTCCAGCTCGGCGCCGGTACCGCTCGCCTCGGCGAGCATGCCCAGGGTGCCGACCACACCGGCCATGCTGACGTCCTTCGCGGCGCGGGGGCGCATCCCGGCAACGACCCCCGACAGCGCGGCGAGGTCCGCGCCGGACCGGGTGCTGCTCGAATCCCACTGCTTACCGGTGTAGCCGGTCCGCCAGCCGCCGGACAGATCGGCGGTCAGCCGCACCAGGTCGCCGACGCGCCCGCCACCGGCGGGTACCGGATCACTCGTCCGGCCGAGTGCGGTGACGGCCAGTGCGGCGGGGACACCGAGTTGGGTGTGCCCACCGAGAACCGGGACATCCCATGCCGCCGATGCGGCCGCGAGACCACCGATCACGCGCTGCACGGTCCGCCGTGTGGGGGCCGCCACCGCGTCGAGCAATCCGGTGGGAACGGCGCCCATGGCGGTCAGATCGTTGATGTTGACCAGCACCGAGCACCAACCGGCCCACTCCGGATCGCGTTCGACCATCGACGGGATGATGGCATCGCATGCGGCGACCAGGTCCGTGCCGGGTACCGGGGCGCCGTCGTCGCCGATGTACCCATCGGCTCCGAGCCCGCCCGGCACAGCGCGTAGCGGGGCCAGTGAACGACCCAGAAACGACTTCGTTGCGGCCGCGAGTGCGCCGAAAGGGTTGATGGGGTAGCGCATCCGGCTGTGTGGCCGGCCGCCGACCTGGTCGTCGCCCAGGCGTTCCCACCCCATGGCGGCGAAGACGGCCTCGTACCGGTTCTGCACACAGGCTTCGAATCGCAACACTCCGACCGATTCGGCGTAGGCGCAGGCGGCTCGGATCAATGCCGGTCCGACGCCCGCCGAACGGGCCCGTGGTGCGGTCACCAGGCGACTGCCGGTCCACCATCCCAGGTCACGGGACCCGACCGGTGCCAACCGCACACCGCCGAGGAGTTCGCCGTCGGCGGTGACGGCAACCAGCACGACGGTGCGCGGGTCGTCGTCTGTGTCGTCGGAGTCCGATCCGGCGAACAAGCGCTGGACACCGACGAACTCGATGCGGCGCAGGGTGCGGTAGGAGCGGACATCCGCTCCGTCGCCTCGACGGATGAGAAACGGTGCGCGCGGCCGTGTCCCGGCCAGGATCGACAGGTCTGCCGTTGACGTCGAGGTGCTGTGGTCGAAGGGGATCATCAGGCTCCGAGCCCTTGCAACACCGAGCACGCACCGCAGGCCGCGCAGCCGGCGCGTTGCTCGGCGCCGGCCATGCCCGCCATCGCCAGTTTTGTCGCCACCTCGCGAGATATCTTCTCCACCAGTGCGGAATCCGGCGCCGGCGCATGATCGACCTCGACCGCCAGCGACCCGGCCTGCGGCCGATAGGGCACGACGAACGGATAGACCCCCATGCCGATCAACTCCGCGGCGCCGGCCACCAGGTCGTCCGGGTCCTCACCGAGACCGACGAGTAGATAGGTGGACACCTGGTTGCGGCCGAACACCCGGACCGCCTCCCGCCAGGCGTCGCGGTACTGCTCCAGAGGCACGGTCGCCTTGCCGGGCATCCACCGCCGGCGCACGTCGTCGTCCAGTGATTCGACGTGGATACCGATCGCGGCGGCCCCCGCTTCACGAAGGTCACCGATGACGGACAGATCGGCGGGAGGTTCGCACTGCACCTGGATGGGCAGTTCCGGGACCGCCGCCCTGACCGCTCGAACACAACGGGCCAGATGTCTTGCACCCCGGTCGGTTCCGGCGGATGTACCCGTCGTCATCACCATCTGGGTCACCCCGTCCAGCCGCACCGCCGCCGCGGCCACGTCGGCCAACTCGGCCGGTCGTTTGACCGCGGTGGTCGAGTTCGTGCGCAGTGACTCCTCGATGGTGCAGAAACGGCAGCGCTGTTCGGCTTCGTAGCGAATGCACGTCTGCACCACCGTGGTGGCCAGCACGTTACGGCCGTGCAGCCGAGCGATCTTCTCGTAGGGGACCCCGTCGGCGGTTCGTAGATCGTAGAAACGTGGGCGGTCGACCACCTCGACGTCCAGCCCGGTGTCCACACCGTCGCGAAGCACCCTGGTGCCGTCGAACACGAACGGACTGTCATCGTTTCGTGGGATCGCGGCATTGAGACCGTCGATGACGAGGTGACCGTCGGCGCTCGGGCCAGCGCCCGAGGTGCGGCTCACCGGTGGCTGCCCGCGAAAACCCATCAGGGCGAGGTCGACTCTGGTCGATATGGTCATTGCTGCCCCTCAGCTGGCCGAAGCGATCGTGTGAAACCTGCTCTGCTGCGCAAGGATCGACTCCGCAACATGGCGCGCGTCGCGGTCGATCCCGAGGAACCGTCCCGACCCCCAGGTGTGCATCCACGGCAGTCCGATGAAGCTCAGCCCCGCCACGCCGGTGATGCCGCGGGTCTGCATGGGTCGGCCGGCACCGTCGAACGCACTGGCTTCGATCCACCGGTAATCCGGTCGGTAGCCGATGGCCCACACGATGCTTGTGACGTTCCGGCCGACGAGATCGAGCGTGGTCGGCTCGTCCTCAGGTGTCCACACGGGGATGTAGCGCGAGGCCGGGGGTGCCGGGATCTCCTTCTGCTCGATGTATGCGTCGATATCGGCGCAGATCGAGTTGTAGACCGAATCGGCGTGATCCAGCGCGGTGGTCAGATTCGGCGCGAACCGCAGCTGACCGTCCCTACCGTCGGTCAGCGAGCCGTACAGCGTCATGCCTTCGAGGGCGAACTGGCGCAGGTCGACATCGCGGCCACCGTCGCGTCCGGTGACGTAGTGGTTGGTCTTCTCGATCGCCGCCTTGCCGCCGGGGTACTGGGCGGCGGGTCGATCGTAGAGGCCCATGTCGGACAGCCAGGTCATGCAGTCCCGGCCGCGATAGGTCCGCGCCACCCGCGGTGCGCCACCAACGGCCAGATGCACCGCTCGGCCCGCCAGGTGCAGGTCCTCGGCGATCTGCGTGCCCGATTGACCGGTACCGACCACCAGGACCGCCCCATCCGGTAGCTGATCGGGGTTGCGGTAGAGCTCGGAGTGGAGTTGGCGGATCGACGGGTCCAATGTTGCGGCGAACGGCGGTATGACGGGCAACGGGTAACCGCCGGTGGCGATGACGGCGTGGTCGCAGGTGAGAGTGTGCGAACCGGCGGCATCCTCGACGGTGAGTTCGAATCCGCCGTTGATGTGATTGGTCAGCTTGGTCACCCGGGTATGTGTGCGCAGCGGCGGGGTGAAGGTCGCCAACCACCCGTTCAGCCATTCGACCACCTGATCGCGAGTCATGAAACCGTCCGGATCGGGGCCGCTATAGGAGTAACCGGGCAGTCGACAGTGCCAGTTGGGTGTCACCAAGGTGAAGTTGTCCCACCGGCTGTCCGACCAGGCATGAACGGGGGTCGCGGCTTCCAGGACAAGGTGCTCGATGCCGGCCCGGCCCAGGTACCAACTGACCGACAATCCGGCCTGGCCGGCCCCGACGACGACCACAGGAACATGGGTGTTGGTCATCGCTGCTCCGATCCGGGGTTCATCGAGGTGATCTCGACCAGTGCGTCCAGCGGGAAACCCGCAGCGGCGCCGCTGATCCGGGACGCGGTCTCAGCCGCGGAGGTGCAGGCGAAGCCGAACTTGGCCCGTACGCGGTCACTGGCCTCGGTCATGGCGTGTCCGGTGCGCTGGACCAACTCGCCGACGGTGTAGCTACTGCCGGCCGAGAGGTGATCGTGCACGACCAGACTGGGCGAGTAGTAGCGCTGGGTATTGCCGTCGGGCCAGCGGATGTCGAATGTCATCTCAGGCATGGGCGAGCGCCTGCCAGTTCGCCTCGTGCGCCGAGGTCGGGGCGATCAGTGGGCCATACACGTCGGGCCTGCGGTCGCGAAGGTGGAACATCCCGGCGCGGGCGGTGCGGAAGGCCGTGTCCAGGTCAACCTCGGCGACGGCCAGTCCGCTGTCCAGAAGCGTTGTGGCAAGTATGTTTCCGCCAGGATCGACCACTTTTGCGTTGCCGACGTAGCGCAGTGATCCGAAAGTGCCGCTCTGATTGGATGCCACCCAGAACACCTGGTTGTCCAGCGCACGGGCGGTGTCGAAGAGGTTGAACCGATAGGTCCAACGGTCGTCCTGCAGATTCTGGGCAGTGGCGGTACGCGCTGCCGGCCAGGCCGACAGGCTCGCGATGATCTGCGCGCCGTCCAAAGCCATCATCCGGGCAGCCTCGGGAAATGCCTTGTCGTAACAGATCTGTAGGCCGATCCGGCCCACCGGGCTGTCGAACACCCGGTAATTCGACCCGGCGGAGTACGACATCCCCTCGCCGAGGGGCTGATGGACCTTGCGATAGGTGCCGTACACCTGGTGACCATCGAGAACGGCCGCCGTGTTGTACCGGGTCTCGCCGTCGTCGGCCAGTTCGCAGAACCCGATGGCGATGGTGAGATCGCCGACGATCTGCTGGACTCGTGCGATCTCCGGTCCATCGATCCGAATGGCAGGTGGCAGATCCCGCTTCGTTGTTCGCACGGTATCGCCGTGGTTTCCGAGGGAGGGCAGGTATCCGCCGATCGCGGCCTCGGGCAGCACCATGAAGTCCACGCCGGCTGCCCGTGCCTTGTCGGTGAGCGAAGAGATGAGCGCGTAGTTCTGTTCGAGATCGCGGGTGAAGTTCGCCGAAACGGCGGCCAGGATGGTCACCGTCATCTCCTAGACCATGTAGGTGGAGTTGATGATGGCGCCCTTGCGGGCATAGTGGATCAGTGCATCCTGGACGTCGAGCGGGTGGGCCGGGATGACGCCGTCGATCAGATCTTCCTCGCGCCCACCGTGCAGACCGAGCCCGAAGCGGCAGCAGAAGACCGTACCGCCCTCCTTGATGAAGGTCGTCAGCGCGTCGTTGATGTTCTGCTCACCTGGGAATCCTGAATCACCGGTGGTCGGAAAGCCCCGGGTGGCAAGGCAGTTGATGGCACCTGGGCCGTAGAAGTAGAGCGCCGATTCGAACCCCTTGCGCAGGGCGCGAGTGGCCTGCAGGACCGCCACGAACGATACCGACGATTCGTGGGCGATGCCGTGGACAAGAGTGAAGTAGCTTTCGCCGGCCTCGGCCTGGTAGTCCGGGAAGATCTTGGTCCCGCCGTAGATGGAGGTTCCCTTCGGTAGGGCGGGATGTGGGATCTCGGCCAGTGAGGCGGCGATGTTCTCGGTGATGGATGCGTCAAAGGTCATGATGTGCTCCGGGTTTCGTATCGCGGTTCGTCGGCGGTGTCGCCGGACGGCCGGTGATCGGCTGGTTCCATTAGATGCGCCGGGTATTTCCGCGTGGTTAGGCCCGGAATACGGATACGTTGCCGTCGGCTCACGACGGAAACGTCCGTGAAACACGAATTATGTTGTGCGGCAACGAGAAATGGCCCTATCGGAAATCCGACGGGCCTGAGATATGGATAGTACACCATAGATTAGTGCACTAGCAATGGGAACGATGCGGTCTCGGCGCCGCTTTCGTTTAGCCTTGATGGGTGAAACTGGACGGTCAGCAGTTGTCGGCCTTCGCCGCCGTACTCGACCTGGGCAGTTTCGATGCTGCCGCCGAGCGGCTACACATCACCCCGTCGGCGGTGAGTCAACGGGTCAAAGCTCTTGAGCAGCGGGTGGGGCAGGTTCTGGTGGTCCGCGAGAAGCCCTGCCGGGCGACCCCCGCCGGAGTGCCGATCCTGCGCCTGGCTGCCCAGATCGCCACGCTGGAATCGGAGGCGCTGGCCGAAACCTCCATTGGCTCCGCCGAACGCACTCGCATAGCGGTCGCTGTGAACGCCGACTCGATGGCCACCTGGTTCACCGCGGTGTTCGGGCTGCTGCCCGAGGTGCTGTTCGATGTGCGCATCGAAGACCAGGATCACTCGGCCCGGTTGCTTCGCGAGGGTGCGGTGATGGGCGCCGTCACCACCGAACGAGCCGCGGTGCCGGGTTGTCGGGTCCAGTCGCTGGGCGTCATGCGCTACGTCCCCGTCGCATCGGAGGATTACGTGGCGCGGTACCTACCGGAGGGATTCACTGCCGCCGCTGCCACACAGATGCCCTCGCTGGCCTGGAATCGAGATGACGCTTTGCAGGACAAGCTGATTCGAAAGGCTTTCCGGCGCGATGTCCATCGTGCCGTGCACTATGTGCCGACGGCCGAGGGGTTCGGCGCCGCTGTGCGCGCCGGCCTGGGCTGGGGAATGTATCCGGAGCAATTGGTGACCGCGGACTTCGTCCAGATATCGCCGATCCATCTCGACGTGCCGCTGTTCTGGCAGTCGTGGAAGCTGGACAGCGCGTTGGTCGCCTCGATCGGTCGCGCCGTGTCGACGGCGGCCCGCACTCTCCGCTGATCCCGCGCAGAAAAAGGTGACCTACGGCCCGGTGGGTCCGTAGGTCACCTGTGACTTCTCTACAGATGTCAGCTGATGCCGACGATCTCCTGGGCGATGGCGCTGAGCCGCACCTGGGCGGCTGAGACGACGCGCTGCCGATTCTTGTGGAACTCCTCGTAGGCGATGACCACTCGGATGTCGGCGGCATCGGAGAGTTCCTTCACCGCGGCCACGGCGTCGTTGACGTTGAGGTCGTCGTAGCCGGCGATCGGCAACTCGTCGGCCTCCAGCACACCGGCCTCGCCGCGGATCGTGTGCAGCGCATCGGCGACCTCCGCGGCGCCCTCTCGACGGCTGACCTTCTCGGCGGCCGACAGCGCGGCATCCCGTGAAGCCGAGAGAGTCTTGACGGCGATCTCACCGGCGTGGCTACCGCGGCTGAGTGCCTCATCGATGGTGGGGCGTGTCGCGCGGGCGGTGGCGTACACGCGCTCGAAGGCCCTGGTGGCCACGATGCCCGGCAGGTTGGCCAACTTCACCGCAGCGCCGGCGACGGCCTGAATCGGTGTGCGCCGCAAAGCCGCTGGGCCGCCCAGAGCTTCCTCGGCCAAGACCGTGGTCAACCACAGCACGGTCGCACTGTGGGCCTCGATAAGCGAGTCGGCGAGATCCTGCACCTCGCGGTTACCCGCGGCGACCGACAGCGACTTCAGGTAGCGGGCGCGGTCCACGAGCTGGTGTTCGAGGGCGAGATCGCCAAGCAGTGCCTCGGCGAAGGGCTCGGCCTGCTCGGTGAGCGCCTTCACGGCGGCGGCCGCGCGGCCCAGCAGTGGGCCGAGAATATCGGGCGACCCGCCCAGTTCGCGGATGGTTGCCTCGATCAGCGCGGCACGCGTCCGTGCGTTCTCGGCATTGGCGGACAGTTCTTCGCGCACCGCTTCGGTGCGCGCCTGCGCCGTCCGGACCTCGGCGATCTGGATTTCGGTGCTGGTCAGTTCAAGGATGGTGCGTAAGTTGGTGATGAGCGCGGTCTTGTCGGTCATGCGTATCCCCCTGCACGTAATTCGGAATGGATGTATCCGATCGGTCGATCGGACGGTGCGGGTGAGCACCCTCGACTATCGGCTACCCGGGGTTGCCGGAGTTGACACGGTGACACGCCGGGATGTGGCCCACGTCTCGGTGAAGTTCTATTACTATCGTTATAACCGCATGTCATGCAGTTTTATGACAGACGTTATAGGAGCGAATATTGCGAAGCGATGCGCCCACCGCGCGCGACCGGTTGGTCGCCGGCGCAGCCGATCTGCTGGCGCGGCGCGGTTTGGGGACGATGACCGTGCGCGAACTGGCCCGTCATGCCGACGCCCCGCTCGGGTCGACGTATCACTACTTTCCGGGCGGAAAGCCCGAACTTGCCGCGGAGGCGGTGCGCTGGGCCGACCGCGAGGCCGGCGCTGTTCTGCGACAAGGGCTTGTCGACGGTCCGATCGCCGGGTTGCGGGCGTTCGTGCAAATGTGGCGTCGCACGCTGGTCGATAGTGACTTCGGCCGCGGCTGTGCAGTGGTCGCGGTTGCGGTGCACGAGAATCCCGGAGACGCGGCGCGGGATGCCGCGGTCTTCGCGTTCAGCACGTGGACGGCCGAGCTCTCTGCCGCGCTGCGTCGGTGCGGTGTCAGCCACGGCGCCGCCGCCGATCTGGCGACATTGGTGGTCGCGGCGGTCGAAGGTGCCGTAGCGATGTGCCGTGCCGAGCGCAGCGTGCAACCCCTCGAGGCAGTGGCCGCCCAGTTGGAGGGTCTGCTCAGATCCTGACGTGCAGGACCTCGCCGAGCGGGCGCCGCGGTGTCGGCGGCGGCACGTCGTCGAGTTCGGAGGCCAACCCGATCCTGACCACGATCTGCGGATGAGCGCGGTTCACCAGCCCGCCCACGATGTCGCGGGTGGCCGGGACTTCGGTGAGGTGGCTGAGCGTGCAGGAGGACAGGCCGGCCATGGTGGCGTCGAGCAGCAATGCCGAGAGCCTCTCGCCGCATCGCAGCATGTCCAGCCGGGTGTCCTCCGGGGCGGAGATGACCAGGAGTCCAGCCTGGTCTTCGGCGATGTGCCTCCGGCGCTCCGCGTGCTGCGTCACCGGGAAGTTGCGGCCGACGTCGACCCGGTCCGCCTCGGCGGCCGACACGAGTGAGCTGTGCGGAATGCCGTCGGTAACTTCAAAAGGTGATGTCCACCAGCCGATTTCGTGATGATATGCGCTGTCGTAGAGGCGCAGTGCCTCGGTGAGCTGAGCGGCATCGGCGACGGTGGGCCGGTCCGCGGGATCGATCACATCCACGGCCGCCGCATCGGCGTCGTGCGCGGCGCCCAGCAGCAGATCGTAGGTTGCCGGGTCGGCGGGCGCTGCCAGGGGCAGACGATCGGTTCGGCGGGCCAGGATCGCATCCGCCTGACGGCGCTGGAATGCGGTGACGGTATCCGCCGGTGCCAGTGTGATGGTCGCCAGGTGCAGGTGGTCGCCGGAATCGGGATAGCGATGAACGGTGGTCCGGAAGCCGGCGGCCGCAGCCGCAACGCGGAAATGGTCAAGGGCCGCACCGCAACTGATCACCGCCTGACGTCCACTCGTATCGGTGGCGACCAACCGGTCGGTGTCGACGAACAGCTGTACCCCGTCGGGGGTGATGACCCACCGCCACGGCTGGCTGTTGTGATAGGAGGGTGCCCGGCACGCCAGCTGCACGGCGTCTTCCACGATTCGAGCGTTGGCCGCTGTCTGCGATGTTGCTGCCATGGTCATGAGTGTGCGGCGGGGCCGCCGGAGTCGGTAGGGCCGGAAGTCCCTAGCCGGATGCGGTGACTGCTCCAGATGTGAATCGGCCCCCGCCACAGACGTGGCGGGGGCCGATTCGTTGTCGGGATGGGGCCCTAGTGGGCCGGCTTGCGATGCCGACCGATCAGGGCGGTCAACCAGCGAACGTCGAGCAACATGTCGTTCCGCCTTTCTATGCGGTCTTGCGAAGGAGGGGGAGCAGGCGACGCCGGGCGAGGGTGCCTTCGGCGAAGTGATGCAGCGCCTCCGGAACGGAGACCGTGATGGGGAATGCGTCGTCGATCATGTGCAGGACGTCGACCACAGGGGCGCCGGCAACCAACGCCCATTCGACACCGGCCATATCGCATTCGTCATCGAGTGCGTAGAGCAGTGCAACACCGCGTGCGGACAGGAAGGTCACGTCGGTCAGGTCGAGAACGAACGGCTTCTCGGTCAGGACCAGTCGACGTACCTGCTCGGTGAGGCTTTCGACGTTGTTGTCGTCGATCACGCCGGATACCGTCACCACCAGGGCTAGATGGCGGCACTGCGCCCGCAGTTCTGCACCGCCGCACTGGACGGCGGGGTTGCCATACCGGAATGCGATTGTCATGGACTGCCTCCCTTCGTGGATCTCTACTGACACCGAAGTTATCGGGCGACTTTAAGGTACTTGGGAGTAGTGATTGAGACTTTGCTAAGAAGATAGTCTGAGAGCAGGGTAAGGTTTCGCTGAGCAAATTGAAATCTCTTGTGGTGCAATAGTTTTCATTGCGACGTTTCAAAAGTTCAAACCTAGGGTATCGCGTACCGGCCAGTAGCCGACTCGCGCGTTCAGTGCCGCCACTGCGATCCGCTGTAACCATCCCACGGCGAATAGTCGGCAATGAGTTCCTCTTGGACCGGTCGCTGCGACTCCGGGATGTGTTGCAGATTGACCCGGACGCGGTACCAGATCGAGCTCGGTCCGCGCATTCCGTCGATCAGCACGTCGACGGGCTCCAGGAGATCCGCCGCCTCGGGATGACGCTTCCTCCACACATCCAAGGCCGCCATCGCCTCGTCGCGGGTCTTGGTCCTGGCCACCTCGATGAGCGGCATCGTCGAGGTCCGCCGGCCCGTGCCCTTGGGCGGCTTCTCGGCCGGACCCAACCGCTGAGCCAACTCCAGCAAGCCGTCCAGGCTCCCGGGATGGTCGTTCATCGCCTCCCATGGATCACCGATCTCGGCGAAGCGTGCCGGCACCGTGGCCACCGTGAACGCTTCCGGGCGGCAATCGGGCACCTCGTCCCAGTGCAACGGTGTCGAGACCCGCGCATCCGGGGTGGCTCGCACCGAGTAGGCCGAGGCCACGGTGCGGTCCTTGGCGTTCTGGTTGAAGTCGACGAACACGCGAGCGCCCCGTTCCTCCTTCCACCAGCGCGCCGTGGCCAGGTCGGGCCTGCGGTTCTCGACTTCGCGGGCCAGCGCCTCGGCGGCCAGTCGCACCTGTGTGAACGGCCAGTGGGGGTGGATGCGCGCGTATATGTGGAAGCCACGCGACCCCGAGGTCTTCGGCCAGGCTGTCAGGCCGTGGTCTTCGAGTACGCATCGGGCCACGGCGGCGACCTCGAGGATCTGCGGCCACTCCACACCTGGCATCGGGTCGAGATCCACCCGCAGCTCGTCGGGATGCTCCAGGTCACCGGCACGCACCGGATGAGGATTGAGGTCGACACAACCCAGGTTCACCGCCCAGATGAGACCGGCCGGTTCGGTGAACACCGCCTCCTTGGCCGACGTCCCGGATGCGTACTTCAATTCGGCGACATCGATGAAGTCGGGCCGTTTCTCCGGGGCCCGCTTCTGAAAGATCGCCTCCACTGCGATGCCCTTGACGAATCGTTTGAGGATCATCGGTCGGTCGCGCACACCGCGAAGGGCGCCGTCGGCAACGGCGGTGTAGTAATCGAACAGATCCGACTTGGTGAGTCCGAGATCGGCGAAGACCACCTTGTCCGGATTGGTGACAGGCACCTGCCTGCCCGCGATCTCCACCTGCGCGCGAGCGGCCATCTCCTCATCGTAGGTTCGACCCCGCACAGCGACCGGCGTCACATAAGGTTGACAGATGTCGAAGCTGAGCCCGCTGTCAAAGATCCAGGAATCGGTAGGCAAGTACATCGATCGGGGCGCCGCGGAGCTGCACTATGCCCGCAAGATGTTCCAGGCGGGTGCGCTCAAGCTGGAGCCCCCGCGCGATATCGCCGCCTTCGTCAACGATATGAAGCAGTGGGGCGAGATCGGGATGATCCCCGCCCTCAACGCCCGTCGTTACCCGAACCGCAATGCCGTGATCGACGACTTCGGGACCATGACGTTCAAGGAGCTCGACGACGCTGTCAACGCCGTCGCCAATGCCTTGCTGGCCCGCGGTATCGGCGGTGGGGACGGTGTCGGCATCCTGGCCCGCAACCATCGGTGGTTCCTGGTGGCGGTGTATGCCACCGCCAAGATCGGTGCCCGCATCATCCTGCTCAACAGCGAGTTCTCCGGCCCGCAGATCAAAGAGGTGTCCGAGCGCGAGGGCAGCCGGATCATCATCTACGACGACGAGTACACCGCCGCGGTCTCGCAGGCCGCGCCTGAGCTCGGCAAGCTGCGCGCGTTGGGCGTGAACCCCGACAAGGACGAACCGTCGGGCAGCACCGACGAGACGCTCGAAGACATCGTCGCCAAGAACGGTTCCGCGCCGCCGCCTGCGGCCACCAAGAAATCGTCGATCATCATTTTGACCAGCGGCACGACCGGTACCCCGAAGGGTGCGAACCGCAGTGCCCCGCCCTCGTTGGCGCCGATCGGCGGCGTGCTGTCCTCGGTGCCGTTCAAGTCGAACGAGGTCACCTCGTTGCCGGCGCCGATGTTCCATGCGTTGGGTTTCCTGCACTCGACGATCGCCATGATGCTGGGCACGACGCTGGTGCTGCGTCGTCGATTCAAGCCCGCGACCGTGCTCGCCGATATCGAGAAGTACAAGGTCACCGCCATCGTCGTCGTCCCGGTGATGTTGTCCCGCATGCTCGATGAGCTCGAGAAGACCTCGCCCAAGCCGAATCTGTCGTCGTTGCGCATCGTGTTCGTATCCGGTTCGCAGCTCGGCGCCGAGTTGGCCACCAGGGCGATGAAGGACCTCGGTCCGGTCATCTACAACCTGTACGGATCCACAGAGGTCGCGTTCGCGACCATCGCTGGGCCGCAGCACCTTTCGAAGAATCCGTCGACCGTCGGCCCGGTGGTGAAGGGTATGAAGGTCCGGATTCTCGACGACAACGGCAACGACGTGCCCAAGGGTGAGGTGGGGCGCATCTTCGTCGGCAACTTCTTCCCGTTCCAGGGCTACACCGGCGGCGGCGGCAAGCAGATCATCGACGGTCTGCTGTCCTCCGGCGATGTCGGATACTTCGATGACGATGATCTGCTCTACGTCAGCGGGCGTGATGACGAGATGATCGTCTCCGGCGGTGAGAACGTGTTCCCGGCCGAGATCGAGGATCTGGTCAGCGGCCATCCCGAGGTGGTCGAGGCGACCGCGCTCGGCGTGGAGGACAAGGAGTGGGGCCACCGGCTGCGCTGCTTCGTCGTGCGGGTCGAGGGTTCCACCGTCGACGAGGACACCATCAAGGCCTATGTGCGCGACAACCTCGCGCGCTACAAGGTCCCGCGTGAGGTGGTCTTCATCGAGGAGTTGCCGCGCAACCCCACCGGCAAGATCCTCAAGCGTGAACTGCGCGAGCTGGATATCGACTGACCTCACCTTCCCAGCGACCGTGCGTGTCTGCACCCCGACACACCGCGTGCCGTCGCGAGTCGACGCACCCTCGCGGGGAGGAATACCTCGGGGCGCGCGGTGGTAATACCTTGTCGTGAACATCGACCTCTCCGGTAAGACCGCGCTCGTCACCGGCTCCACCCAGGGCATCGGCCTGGCCATCGCGCACGGCCTGGCAGGCGCCGGGGCCCGCGTCATCGTCAACGGCCGCACCCGGGCTCGCGTCGACGAGGCGGTTGCCGCTGTCGGAGGTGATGCTGTCGGCTTCGCCGCTGATGTGGCGGACGGCGACGGGACCGCCGCGCTGGTGGCCGAGTTCCCCGACGTGGACGTGCTGGTCAACAATCTCGGGATCTTCGAGGCCGTCCCAGCCCGCGAGGTGACCGACGAGCAGTGGCGCACCTACTTCGACGTCAACGTGCTCTCGGCGGTCCGGCTGATCCGCGCCTACCTGCCGAACATGATCGAAAAGGGTTGGGGCCGAGCGCTTCAGATTGCCAGTGATTCGGCGATCGTGACCCCGGCGGAGATGATCCACTACGGCGTGTCCAAGACCGCCCTGCTCGCGGTGACCCGCGGTTTCGCCAAGGATGCGGCGGGTACCGGTGTCACGGTGAACTCGGTGATCGCCGGGCCGACGCACACCGCCGGGGTGGAGGACTTCGTCTATCAGCTGGTGGACAAGGAGCTGCCCTGGGAGCAGGCGCAGCGTGAGTTCATGCGGCTGCACCGACCGCAATCGCTGATCCAGCGGCTCATCGAGCCCGAGGAGATCGCCAACATGGTGGTGTACCTGTCCTCGCCGCTGGCCTCGGCGACCACCGGTGGTGCGCTCCGCGTCGACGGCGGCTACGTCGACGCGATCCTGCCCTGACCGTTGCCCTGGCGAGCTGGGGGCACCTCCCGCTTGCGAGCAGACGCATGTACCCCCAAAACCGGCTGGTTCCAGGGGTACACGCGTCTGCTCGCGCAGAAAAGGTGACCGTTACGGGTCGCGGGGCAGGCCCAGCAGACGTTCGGCGATGATGTTGAGCTGCACCTCGGTGGTGCCGCCGTAGATCGTGGTGGCCCGGCTGAACAGCAGCCGCTCCGACCATTTGCCCGGCTCCTGCTCCTTGTCGCCGATAGCGCCGTCGGTGCCGAAAGAGGAGACACCGAACTCGGCATAACCCTGACCGGTCTTCATCGACAGCAGCTTGGAGATCGCGGCCGCGGGCATCGGATCGCCACCGGCGAGCGTCAGCAGCGTCGAGCGCAGGTTGAGCACCTTGGCGGCGTACCCCTCGGCGATCAACTTGCCCGCATGGTTCTGCTCGATCTGATCGAACTGGCCGTCGCGGACGAACTCCACGAACTGGTCCAGGCTGGCCAGGAACGGCGGCTCGGCACTGCCGATCGAGACACGCTCGTTGGTCAACGTATTGCGGCTGACCTCCCAGCCACGGTCCACCTCACCGAGCACCATCGAATCCGGCACGAAGACATCGTCGATGAAGACGGTGTTGAACATGGCGTCCCCGGTCAGCTCGCGCAGCGGTTTCACCTCGACACCCGGTGACGTCATGTCGATCAGGAAGTACGTGATGCCATTGTGTTTCGGAGCATCCGGGTTGGTCCTCGCCAGCAGTGCGCCCCACTGTGAGAACTGCGCGCCGGTGGTCCAGATCTTCTGACCGGTGATGCGCCAGCCGCCGTCGACCTTGGTGGCCTTGGTGGTCAGGCTGGCCAGATCCGATCCGGCGCCCGGCTCGGAAAACAGCTGGCACCAGATCATCTCGCCGCGGAAGGTCGGCGGCAGGAACTGCTGCTGCTGTTCGTCGGTCCCGTAGGCGACGATCGACGGGATGATCCAGGCCGCGATTCCCATCTGCGGGCGGGCCACCCGACCGGTCGAGAACTCCTGGGCGATGATGATCTGCTCGATCGGCTGGGCATTGCGGCCCCACGGCGTGGGCAGATGCGGTTGCACCCAGCCACCCTCGGCGATGGCGGTGTTGCGCTCCTCGCGCGGAATCTCCTTGAGCGCGGCGACCTCTGCGCGGATCTCCTCGCGCAGCTTCTCGGTGTCGGGATCCAGATCGATGTCCAGCTTGCGCAGACCGCCGCCGGTGGCGGTGTCCACGACCTGCTGCGGGTAGTCGGCGGCCCGGCCGAAGCCGGCGGCCAGCACCAGTGCGCGGCGGTAATAGACGTTGGTGTCGTGCTCCCAGGTGAAGCCGATACCGCCGTGGACCTGGATACATTCCTGGGTGGTGTGCTGCACCGCCACCGGAGCGAGCGTTCCGGCGACGGCGGCGGCGAACTCGTACTTGGAATCCTCGTTGCCGCTGTGGAATTCGTCGATGGCGCGGGCGGCGTCCCACACCGCGGCGGTGGCCCGCTCGGTCTCGGCGATCATGCCCGCGCACTTGTGCTTGATGGCCTGGAACTGCCCGATCGGGCGGCCGAACTGCTCGCGGATCTTGGCGTACTCGGTGGCGGTGTCGGTCGCCCAACGCGCCACGCCGACGCATTCGGCCGACAGCAGGGTCGAGATGAGCGCCCGGGCGTGTGCGCGGGTCAGGTTCGACAGGACCCGGTCGCCGGCGACCTCGACGGCGTTGACCCGGACATGGGCCACCGGACGCAACGGGTCGAGGCTCTTGACCTCTTCGATCTCCAGCGCGTCGGCGTCCAGGACGACCCATTCCTCGCTGCTGTCGATCGAAACGGGCAGCACCAGCACGGAGGCCTGGGCGGCGGCGGGGACGGCCCGCACCTCGCCGCGGATGACCAGCTGCTCGCCTTGGCGGGTGGCGGTCAGGCCGGAGTCGATGGCGTAGGCGGCGATGGTGTCACCGGTAGCCAGACCGTTCAGCAGCGAGGACTCGGCGTCGTGGGCGGCGATGAGCGCACTGGCGATCGCGGACGGGACGAAGGGGCCGGGGACCGCCCCGTATCCGAACTCGGCGAGCGTGATGGCCAGTTCGAGGATGCCGAAGCCCTGGCCGTCGACCTTCTCGGACAGGTGAACTCCCTGCAGACCCTGTTCGGCGGCGGCCTTCCAGTACGGCGGCGGGTTGGAGATCGGCGTCTCCAGTGCCTCGTGCAGGACGTCGGACGGGGCCACCTTGGCCACCAGTGACCGGACCGAATCGGCCAGGTCGTTGTGTTCAGAGTTGATCGCGATGGGCACGCTTAACCTCCATGGGGGCAACTTCCCTATTAACCGGTCGGTTGGTAACCGAGGGTACCCGCGGGGTGACGGTTGTCACCGCCCGCCCCTAGTTCACCTGGTTCACCACGTTAGCGAGGGGGTGGCCGTCCCGGATCCGCCGGCAGTTGCTGAGCGCAAACTCCAGGTAGCGACGCATCGTGTCCGCGGTGTACCAGGTGACATGCGGGGTCAGCACCACGTTGTCGAGGTCGAGCAGGGGATTGTCGGCGTCGACGGGTTCGACCGAGAACACGTCGAGTCCGGCGGCAGCCAACCGTCCGTCGCGCAGTGCCTCGGCGAGCGCCTGTTCGTCGACGATCGGCCCGCGCGCAGTGTTGATCAGCACCGCATCGGGCTTCATCAGCGCCAGGGCCCGCCGGTCCAAGAGATGGTGGGTGGCCTCGGTGAGCGGCAGGTGCAACGAGACGATGTCGCTCTCGGCCAGCAGTTCCGTCAGCGGGCGCCAGCCGGGGTTCCCGTCGTCGCGGGTGCTGGTGTGCAGAACGCGGTCCGCGGGGGCGCCCATCGCGATGACGACGCGCTCGACCTGCTTGGCGATGTTGCCGTAGCCGACCAGCCCGACGGCGCAGCCGCCGACGTCGCGGACCGTCTCGCCGAGGCTGGGATCCGATGGCCAGCCCGTGCCGGCCCGGGTGGCACGGTCGAGGGCTGGTAGGCGGCGCAGTGCGGCGAGCATCAGTAGCACCGTGCCCTCGGCCACGGACGGCGCATTCGCGCCGGGCATGTTGGCGACCGCGATACCGCGGGCGGTCGCGGTCGTCACGTCGATGGTGTTCACCCCGGCGCCCAGCTTGTGCACCAGCCTGCAACGGCGTGCCAGCTCCAGGTCGGCACCCGACAGTGGGCGCAGCACGTGCCAGATGACTTCGGCGTGCGGGAGCTCGCGATAGAAGGTCGTGTCGTCGTCCTCGGCGCACCACCGGATGTCCAGCCAATCTTGTTCCGGCGCAACCATATCGAGAACTCGCTGGCCGGGCGTGAAATGTGCGAGGACTCTCAACGCCACCGTGTCGCTATCCACTTGGAAATGGTATCGGCCTGCTCGCTGCGCGCGCCGGGGGTGGTGAAGTAGTGATCGGTGTCGATGGACACCAATCCCTTGTCGGTCGAGCCGAGGGCGTCATGGATTCTGCGCGCGTCGGACGGGAAGACGCCGGTGTCCTGGTGGGCGTTGATCACCAGTGCCGGGCAGTCGATCAGCGCCAGATGGGGTTCGGCGCGGGTCTGCGCATGCCGCAGGCTCCACATGCCGATCCAGTTGCGCAGCGTGCATGCCGCGGCGATCCCGCGTGCGGATCGGTTGGCCTTGACCGGTGGCCCGGCGTAACAGAGATTCGGCCGCCGGTTGGTCGGTTCCAGCGTCGGGTCGACCATGCGCGGATCGGCCCAGGTGCGCATGACGGTGAACGGCCGGTCCGAGAACCCGGCGTTCTGCACACGGTTCAGTTCGGCTTCCACCCAGTCCGTGATGGCCTCGTTACGGGCCACCTGGGCGGCGCGGTACCGGGTCACGAAGTCCGGCGAGTAGGGCGGGCCGTTGCGTTCGTCGAACAGATCGAGCTCGGGATCGCTGGTGACGGCGTCGTTTTCGTCGATCACCGAGGCGTCCATCCAGGAAGTCAGCACCTCCGGACGGCCAGGATGCGCCGCACTCGCGACGTATCCGTCGGCCGCGGGCAGATCAGCCAGACCCGCGGCCGGACGCATGCCGTCCAGCGGAGTGACATGCTGGTGCCGCGCCTGGGCCTGGTATGCCGCCATCAAGGACCCACCACCGGAATTGCCCAGCAGCACCACGGTTTCGATGTTCTGGACCTCACGCAACCAGCGCACGCCGACCCCGATGTCGACCAGCGCATGATCGAGTAGGAAGCTGCTCTCGAAACCGCGGAAGCGGGTGTTCCAGCCCAGGAACCCGATACCGCGCGTGGCCAGATAATCCGCGAGATAGTGCTCGGAGAAGTCGATTTGATAGTGCGTGGCGATGACCGCGATCTTCGGCTTGCGGCCGACCCCACGGTGATACAGACCCTGACACGGGTGCCCGCCTGCGCCGGCCCGCCGAGCGGTGGGGGAGTCCATCGCGACGAACTCGCGGATCACCCCGGGTGTCGCGCCCTTGGTTGTCATGGCCGGGGTGTCCCCTCGTGATAGATGGTCCGGTGGAAGATGGCGGCGAGGGTGGTGATGCATTTGTCGTCATCGGCTGTCTGGGCGCCCGTGCCCGACAGTTGGGCGTAGCAGAACTGGTGGAGCATGGAGACCAGTGCCACTGCGATCAGTTGGGGGTCGTCACCGGCGCAGAACCCGCGCTGCTGTGCCTTCTCGACCATGTTCGTGATCAACGTGATGGGTAGTTCACAGATCTCGGACCAGTACTGCGCGAAATCATCGCTGACCATCGCCAGCTGGGACACGGCGATGATCTCGGCGAGGCGGTGCCGGTAGGTGTGCCAGTGCGCTGCCGCCGCGGCGTGGGCGCGGGCAGCATCGTCCAGGCCGGGTTCGGCCGCCGCGCGGGCACGCTCGCGCGCTTCGTCGCGGAAGCGGACGGCCCACTCTCGGACCATCGCCTCCTTGGAGTCGTAGTAGTTGTAGAACGACGCGGTCGACCGGCCGGCCTCTGCGGTGATATCGGCGACGGTGGTCGCCAGAATTCCCTTGCGTGCCACGACTGTTCGTGCGGCGGCGTCGATGGCTGCCTGTGTCTGGCGGCCACGCACGGTGGGCAGCTCGACCCGAGCGGTCACATCCCTACCTTCCCGATTCGTTGATCAGATCTGAATCTGATGTTAGATTCAGATCTGGATCTGCGCCAGACCTGGAGGTCGTGATGATCAAGCCCGACAATCCGAATTCCGAGTTCGCCCTCGGTGGCATCAACCATGTCGCCCTTGTCTGTTCGGACATGCAGCGCACCGTGGACTTCTACTCCGGTGTCCTCGGGATGCCGCTGATCAAATCGCTGGATCTGCCCGGCGGGATGGGGCAGCACTTCTTCTTCGATGCAGGCAATGGCGACTGCGTGGCGTTCTTCTGGTTCACCGATGCTCCCGACGGCGTCCCCGGTGTGTCCGCCCCCATCGCGCTCCCGGGGCTCGGTGAGATCACCAGCGCGGTGTCCACCATGAATCACCTGGCGTTCCATGTGCCCGCGGAAAAGTTCGACGACTACCGGGAGAAGCTCAAGGCCAAGGGTGTCCGGGTCGGACCGGTGCTCAATCATGACGACAGTGAGTGGCAGGCCTCCAAAACCCTGCACCCGGGTGTCTACGTCCGGTCGTTCTATTTTCAGGATCCCGATGGCATCACCCTGGAGTTCGCCTGTTGGATCAAGGAATTCACCGATGCCGATGCGACGACGGTGCCGAAGACCGCGGCGGACCGCCGACCGCGAGCGGTCGTGTGAGACACCGCCGCGAGCGGTCGTGTGAGACACCGCCGCGAGCGGTCGTGTGAACCGGCCTAGCTCTGGCGCGGGTCGGGGAAGCTGTTCAGCATCCCGGTGAGCAGATCGATCAGTTCGGCGCTCGTGAGGTCGATGGCCCCGCTGAGCCAGCCGCTGATCGTCTGGCTGACGCCGCCGACGACGAAATGCGCTATCGCGTCGACCTGCGCGGTCCCGGCTTTCGGGAGTACTTCCCCGGCGTGCTGGGCGGCCAGCACGGCGAAGAATCCGCCCAGTTCGGCGCGTTTGCGGATGAGTACCGCATTCGACGAAGAGGTATCGAAGAGCAGTCTGCCGACGCGGGCATCCGCCCCGATGGTCTCGACCAGGTTGGTGATACCTGCCCGGTTCTGCTCGTTCGGTGGCGCGGCCGCCACCGCAGCCTGTGTGGTCGCCGCGATGGTGCCGATCACCGAGTCGAACACCGCGGCGACGAACTGATCCTTGTCGGTGAAGGCCTCGTAGAAGTGTCGAGTGGTTACTCCGGCCCGGCTGCAGATCGTACGCACCGTGAGTTCGTTGTCTCCGCTTCCCAGCAGGTCGAGACCGGCATCGAGGAACCGTCGCCGACGCTCGGCCAACCGCTGCGGTGCCGCGACACCGCGGTACGGCCGAACCTGGGGCATGGACCCATATTGACACCTGTCGAAAGTGCGCGGCAAGATGGGCGAGCAGTATCGGGAAACACTCGTTCTCACTTTTGGGGGCAATCAATGGCGATCGTCGAACGAGGCATCAGCGACACCTCGCGCCAGCCGTCTGCACCGCGCCGGCGGGGCCGGGGGGCTTCGGTCGGCGACGGATTGATGGGCGTGGCCCTACTGGCGGGCCCGGCAAACGTGATCATGCAACTCGGGCGCCCCGGCGTCGCGTACGGCGTGATGGAGAGCAAGGTGGAGAGCGGGCGCATCGATCGCCATCCGATCAAGCGGGCCCGCACCACCTTCACCTACCTGGCGGTGGCCGGCCGCGGCACCGACGACCAGAAGACGGCGTTCCGCCGGGCCGTCAACAAGGCGCATGCCCAGGTGCACTCGACCGAGGACAGTCCCGTCCGGTACAACGCGTTCGACAAGGATCTGCAGCTGTGGGTGGCCGCGTGTCTGTACAAGGGATCGGTCGACGTACGGCGGATCTTCGTCGGTGAGGTCGATGACGAGACGGCCGACCAGCACTACCGCGACGGCATGGCCCTCGGCACGACCCTGCAGGTGACACCGGAAATGTGGCCCGCCGACAGAGCGGCGTTCGACGCGTACTGGGAGCAGCAGCTCGACCAGATCCACATCGACGACACCGCCCGCGAGTTCCTGTATCCGATTGCGGTCGCCCGGTTGCGCGGTCTGCGTTTGCCCGGCCCGCTGCAACGGCATGCCGAGGACCTGGCGGGCCTGATCACCACGGGATTCCTGCCGCAGCGGTTTCGTGACGAGATGCGGTTGCCGTGGGACCCGCAGCGTCAGCGCCGGTTCGATCAACTGATGGGCGCTTTACGGTTCGTCAACAACATCGCGCCGGGTCCGGTCCGGCAGTTTCCGTTCAACATCTTGCTCAAGGACCTCGACTGGCGCATCCGCACGGGCCGACCGCTCGTCTGAGGCCTCCTGGGGCCTCCTTTTCATAGTTTGCTGACCGGATGATCGCGCCAGTACATCCGCTGGGGGACTTCGCTGTCGTCCCGCGCGTGTGGTGATGTTGCACACCGCAACCACCCGTGCCAGACGTCTCGACAGTTAGTTGATGCAATGCTAACTTCTGCGGAGTTAGCATAGGCATACTTAAGGAGACGGCAGCGGGCGTACAGCCCCTGCGACCACTACATGGATACCGTCAGTACATCGATTGCGCCCATCGCCGGGGGAGCGCGCGTCGACCGCGACGTGGTGAGCAGGTTCGCGACCTGCTGCCGGTCGCTCGGGCTGTCGGTCAATGACCGTCGACGACCGGCAGACCTCACCGCGGCGCTTTCGGGCTTCACGGAGCTGACGCGGATCGCCGGCGACCAGTGCGACGCGTGGATCGGGCTGGCGGCCACCGGAGCAGGCGTCGGCGCCGACGCCCGCCGCGTCATCGGCGAAATCTGGCGCACGATGGGCACCTTCGGTGTGCTGAGTCGCGAGATCGAGCTGGGGTCGGGCGACCTCGGTTTCGTCTATGACACCGGCTTGTACCTCCGGTTCCGGGCCACCGACCGCGACGACATCACCCTCGCGTATGCCGCCGCGCTGGCGGAGGCGGGCGATCTCCCCGCTGCCGACCTGCTCGTCGAGGAACTGGTCGGCCGGCGCCCGGCCTGGTTACAGGCGCGTTGGGTGCGGGTCGCCCTCTATCACCGCAGCCGGCGCTGGTCGGATGTGGTGCGCGTGCTGACCCCCGTGGTGAACAACCCCCACCTCGACGAGCACTATGCCCACGCCGCCCGGGTGACCCTCGGCATCGCGCTGGCACACCTGGGCATGTACGCGCCTGCCCTGTCGCATCTGGAGAATCCCGCCGGTCCCGTCCCGGTGGCCGCGGTCGACGGTGGCCTGGTCAAAGGGTTGTGTCTGCGCGCCGAAGGTGAGGACGACGAATCCGAGGATGTGCTCGCCGAGTTATACGCGGCCAACCCCGAGCACAGTGGTGTCGAAGAAGCGTTGCTGGACAAGTCTTTCGGGCTGAACATCACCACCGCAGCCCGAATCGAGGCCCGCACCAACCCATGGGACCCGGACACCGAACCGGGCGAGGCCGACTTCGTCGATCCGGGGGCCAAGGAACGCAAGGCCCATCTGCTCGTCGAGGCCGAGGCCGAACTCGCCGACTTCATCGGGCTGGAAGAGGTCAAGTACCAGGTGGCCCGGCTGAAAAGCTCGGTGGCCATGTCGATCCGCCGCCAGGAACGCGGCCTGGCCGTCGCCCAACGCGCCAACCACCTGGTGTTCGCCGGCCCACCAGGAACCGGTAAGACCACCATCGCTCGGGTGGTCGCGAAGATCTATTGCGGGCTGGGCCTTTTGAAGAAGGAAACTGTACGCGAGGTGCACCGCGCCGACCTCATCGGTCAGCACATCGGCGAGACCGAGGCGAAGACCAACGCCATCATCGACAGCGCGCTCGACGGTGTGCTGTTCCTCGACGAGGCCTATGCGCTGGTTTCCACCGGTGCCAAGAACGATTTCGGTCTGGTCGCCATCGACACCCTGCTGGCCCGGATGGAGAACGACCGCGATCGACTGGTCGTGATCGTCGCCGGCTACCGTGCCGACCTGGACCGTTTCCTGGACACCAACGAGGGTCTGCGGTCGCGCTTCACCCGCAGCATCGACTTCCCGTCCTACAACGCGGCCGAACTCGTCGAGATGGCAACCCGGATGGCCGAGAAGCGCGACAGCGTCTTCGAGCCGGCGGCCCACGACGAGATGGAGGCGCTGTTCGCCCACCTCGCCGCCAGTTCCTCCCCGGACGCCACCGGTACCGCCCGACGCAGCCTGGACATCGCCGGTAATGGTCGATTCGTCCGAAACCTTGTCGAACGCTCCGAAGAGGAACGCGAGTACCGATTGGATCACTCCGATTCCGACGATTTCACCGATGAAGAACTGATGGCCATCACCGCCGAAGACGTCAGCCGCTCCGCCGGACCGCTGCTGCGTGGCCTGGGTCTGGCATTGCCGCAGGCCGCCGGATGAGCGAGCAGGAGCGCCGCGAATTCGCCTCTCGCACACCGGTCAACGAAAATCCCGACCGCGTCGCGTACCGCCGCGGTTTCGTCACCCGCCACCAGGTGTCCGGGTGGCGATTCATGATGCGCCGGATCGCCTCTGGTGTGGCACTACACGACACCCGGATGCTGGTGGACCCGCTGCGCACACAGAACCGTGCGGTGCTCGTGGGTGCGCTGGTCTCGGTCACCGTGGTCGCCGGCTGCTTCGTCTTCTCCCTCATCCGACCCGGGGGCGACGCCGGTAGCGCGACGATCCTGGCCGACCGGGACACCTCGGCGCTCTACGTGCGCATCGGTGACGTCGTGCATCCGGCGCTGAACCTCACCTCCGCGCGGCTGATTGCCGGACAGGCCGACAACCCCACGACCGTCAAGAGCAGTGAGATCGACCGGTTTGCCCGCGGTAATCTCATCGGCATCCCAGGCGCCCCGGAGCGCATGGTGCAGAACACCTCTCGTGACGCCAATTGGACGGTCTGCGACTCGGTCTCCGACAATGGGGCCGGTGTCACCCTGATCGCGGGTGTTCCCGATGAACAGGGCGAGAAGGCCGCGGCGATGCCGGCCGGCCGTGCGGTGCTGGTGCGCAATGTCGGCGCCGTGAACGCGGGAACCTGGCTGCTGTGGGGCGGCAAACGCAGTCCCATCGATCTCGGTAACCGCGCCGTGACCGCCGCCCTCGGGCTCGGCGCGACCATCCCGGAGCCACGTGTCATCGCCCCCGGCCTGTTCAACGCGATCCCTGAATCAGCACCACTGGTCGCGCCAGTACTGCCCGGCGCCGGCGCGCCGCCGCAGTTCGATCTGCCCGTCCCCGCGCCGGTCGGTGCGGTGGTCGCCGCATTCGACTCCGACAACACCCTCCGTCACTACATCGTGCAGATCGACGGGCTGCAGCCCGTATCGCCGGTGCTGGCGTCCGTCATGCGCAACACCGACTCCTATGGCCTGCAGCAGCCACCGAGACTCGGCGCCGACGAGATCGCCAGATTGCCGGTGGCCGGTGGGATCGACCCGGCCGCCTACCCGACCGATGAACTGACACTTGTCGACGCCGGACCGGCACCTGTCACCTGTGCGTATTGGTCCAAGCCCGCCGATGCCACCGCGGGCAGGCTGAGCCTGCTCTCGGGAGCCGCACTGCCGTTGCCACAGGGATTACACACCGTGGACCTGGTCGGTGCGGGGAGCGCGGCCACTGCCGAGCGCGTCGCGCTGACACCGGGCAGCGGATACTTCGTCCAGTCCGTTGGATCCGATCCCGGTTCTCCGCCCGCCGGTTCGGCCTTCTGGGTCAGCGATACCGGTGTGCGTTACGGGGTGGACACCACCACCGACGCCAAGACCGTCGAGGCACTCGGCCTGAACCCGCCCCCGCTGGCCATCCCGTGGTCGGTGCTCACCCAGTTCGCGCCGGGCCCGACACTGTCGCGGGCCGACGCGCTGGTCGCACACGATGCCGTGGGAGCCATGGCCGCCGATGGAGAAAACTGATGAGTCGCTTGATCTTCGAGGCGCGCCGCCGACTGCCCATCCCTGAGGTCCGCAAGGGCACCATCACCATCGAGGCGCCGCCGTCGTTGCCTCGTCTGGTGCCGCCATCGCTGTTGCGTCGGGTGCTGCCCTATCTCATAGTCATCCTGATCGTCGGCATGATCGTGGCATTGTTCGCCACCGGGATGCGGATGATCTCACCGACCATGCTGTTCTTCCCGTTCGTCCTGCTGCTGGCGGCGAGCGCGCTCTACCGCGGTTCGGACAACAAGCTGCGCACCGAGGAGGTCGACGCCGAGCGCGCCGACTATCTGCGCTATCTGTCGGTGGTGCGGGACAATGTCCGTGCCCAGGCCGCCGAGCAGCGCGCCGCGCTGGAGTGGTCGCATCCCGCGCCGGGTTCGCTGTCCGCGATGCCCGGATCTCGACGCCAGTGGGAGCGCGACCCGCACGACCCCGATTTCCTGGTGGTGCGTGCCGGTGTGGCCGATGTGCCGCTGAGTACCCCGCTGCGGGTCAAGGACACCGCCGACGAGATCGACCTGGAACCGGTGGCACACACCACCCTGCGCGGCTTGCTCGACGTACACCGGACGGTGCGCGCCGCCCCGGTCGGTATCGACCTCGCCAAGGTCTCGCGCATCACGGTCCTGGGAACACCCGAGGAGGTGCGCGATGCGATGCGCGCCTGGGTGGCGCAGGCGGTCACCTGGCATGACCCGGCGGTGCTGAGTGTCGCGTTGGCAACACCCGACCTGGAGGCCGCCGACTGGTCGTGGCTGAAATGGCTGCCTCACAACGATGTTCCCGGCCGTGTCGACGGTGTCGGACCCGCCCGCTACCTAGCACCCAGCGTCGATGCGCTGCGGGCACTGCTGGCGCCCACACTTGACGAGCGCGATGCCTTCGGTGGTGACCCGCTTGAGGCGGGAAAGCACCTCCTGGTGCTCATCGACGATGACGAGGCCGACGCCGACGCAGTGGTCGGCCGGGCCGGTGTCGCGGGTGTGACCGTGATCGCACGGTCGAGCATCGAGCCGCACCGTGAGCAGTATTCGGACCCGGAACGCCCCATCCTCAAGGTGGTCGATGGGCGCATCGACCGATGGCAGACCGGCGGCTGGCAGCCGTATATCGATACCGCGGACGGCTTTTCGGCCGGGCAGGCTTCCCACCTCGCCCGCCGGCTGGCCCGCTGGGACACCAACCCGGACCAGTCGCGCACCGCGGCCACCGGGGCATCGACGTTCACCACGCTCTTCGGGGTCGACGATGCCTCGGCGCTCGATGTCGCGAGTCTGTGGGCGCCCAGGCACCGCGACGAGGAACTACGCGTACCCATCGGTGTGACCGCCACCGGCGAACCCCTGATCTTCGATCTCAAGGACGAGGCCGAGGGCGGAATGGGCCCGCACGGCCTGATGATCGGTATGACCGGCTCGGGCAAGTCGCAGACCCTGATGTCGATCTTGTTGTCGCTGTTGACGACCCATCCGGCAGACCGGCTGATCGTCATCTACGCCGACTTCAAGGGTGAGGCGGGGGCCGACATCTTCCGCAACTTTCCCCAGGTCGTTGCCGTCATCTCGAATATGGCCGAAAAGCGTTCACTGGCCGACCGTTTCGCAGACACTCTGCGTGGTGAAGTGGCTCGTCGGGAGCAGCTGCTCAAGGACGCCGGCCGCCGGGTACAGAACAGTGCATTCAACTCGGTCACCGAGTACGAGGGTGCGATCGCGGCCGGACACGATCTTCCTCCGATCCCGACGTTGTTCGTGGTGGCCGACGAATTCACCCTGATGCTCGCCGAGCATCCCGAGTACGCCGAACTGTTCGACTATGTGGCGCGCAAGGGGCGTTCCTTCCGCATCCATATCCTCTTCGCGTCGCAGACCCTGGACGTCGGCCGGATCAAGGACATCGACAAGAACACCTCCTACCGGATCGGTCTGAAGGTCGCGAGTCCGTCGATCAGCCGGCAGATCATCGGCTCCGAGGATGCCTACCGCATCGAATCCGGCCGCGAGCACAAAGGCGAAGGTTTCCTGGTGCCGGCGCCGGGGGCCAACCCCATCAAGTTCCGCAGCACCTATGTCGACGGCATCTACGATCCGCCACGCAGCAGTCACGCTGTGGTGGTGCACTCGGTGCCCGAGCCGCAGCTGTTCACGGCGGGCTGGGTGGAGCCTGCGCCCGATACCGTCATCGTCGATACCGAGGCCGACGATGTACCGGCGCCGCGCAAGCTGATCGCTACGATCGGTGACCAGTTGGCCAACTACGGGCCGAAGGCGCCGCAGCTGTGGCTGCCACCCTTGGAGGAAACGATTCCGCTGGCGGGTCTGCTGGCCCGCACCGAGATCGCCGTCGGGAAGTGGCGTTGGCCGCTCGGTGAGATCGACAAGCCGTTCGAGATGCGCCGCGATCCGCTGGTCTTCGATGCTGCGGGCTCCGCGGGCAACCTGCTGATCCACGGTGGCCCGCGGTCGGGCAAATCGACGGCCCTGCAGACATTCATGCTGACGGCCGCCGCACTGCACGCACCCGGCGAGGTCAGCTTCTACTGCCTGGATTACGGCGGCGGCCAGCTCGCCCCCATGGCCGATCTGGCGCACGTCGGCGCCGTTGCGACAGCGTTGCAGCCCGAACTGATCCGGCGAACCTTTGCCGAGCTCGAGCAGCTGCTGCGAGCGCGGCAGGAACGCGGCGCCTCGACGGGCGCCGCAGGCCGATATGGCGACGGCTACGGCGAAGTGTTCCTGGTGATCGACAATCTGTACGCCTTCAGCAGGGACAACACCGACACGTTCAATACCCGTAATCCGTTGCTGGCCAGGGTGACCGAACTGGCCAACGCGGGCCTTGCCTACGGCATCCACGTCGTGATCACCACGCCGAACTGGCTGGAGGTGCCGCTGGCCATGCGCGACGGCCTGGGGATGCGGCTTGAGCTCAAGCTCAGCGATGCGCACGACAGCAATGTCCGGGTCGCCGGTGCCTTGCACCGGCCCGCCGAGAGTGTGCCCGCCGACCAGCCCGGTCGCGGCCTCACGATGGCCGCCGAACACTTCTTGTTCGCTGCACCGGAACTGGGCTACATCGCGACGCTCAACTCGCGCCACGACGGGCTGCATGCCCCGGCAGTCCGGCTGTTGCCGACACAGCTGCCTCCTTCGGCGCTCGGCGCGGCCTATCTGGGGCCCGAACAGGTGGTGATCGGCCAGCGCGAGGAGGATCTGCGACCCGTCGCCATCGACTTCGCCAGGCACCCGCTGATGATGGTGTTCGGCGACTCCCGCTCGGGCAAGACGACGCTGCTGCGCCACGTGATCCGCACCATCCGCGACAATTCCACCGAACAGGACATCGCGTTCACGGTCATCGACCGCCGGCTGCACCTGGTGGACGAGCCGTTGTTCCCCGACAACGAGTACACCCCGAACATCGACCGGATCACCCCGGCCATGCTGGGACTGGCGGCGTTGATCGAAAAGCGCCGTCCGCCGGCCGGGTTGAGTGCTCAGGAACTGCGCAACTGGTCCTACCGCGCCAGCGGCGGAGGACAGATCCACTACCTGATCATCGACGATGTCGACCAGATACCGGATGGTCCGGCTGTCAGCGGCCCCTATGCCGGGCAGCGCCCTTGGAGCCCGCTGCTGGGCCTGCTTGCCGAGGCGGGCGATCTGGGGTTGCGCGTCATCGTCACCGCCAGGGCGAGCGGATCCGCGCACGCGGTGATGACGGCACCGCTGTTGCGCAGGCTCAACGATCTCCAAGCGACCACCGTCATGCTGTCCGGAAGCCCCTCCGACGGCGGCAAACTCCGTGGTGTGCGCTTCAGCAAGCTACCGGCCGGGCGCGCCATGCTGCTCGGCGACAGCGAGGTGGCGACGTATGTGCAACTGGTGAATCCGCTTGTACCCGAGCCGATCGCACCTGCCGGATCAAACGGAAAGGAATACAGCTGATGACGCTGCGTGTGGTTCCCGAAGGACTGACCGCCGCCGGCTCGGCGGTGGAATCGCTGACCGCGAGACTGGCTGCCGCCCACGCCGCGGCGGCGCCTCTGGTCAACGCGGTGATCCCGCCGGCCGCCGACCCCGTGTCATTGCAGACTGCCGCGGGCCTGAGCGCACACGGTAACGCGCACAGTGCTGTCGCGGCGCTGGCCGTCGAAGAGTTGGGTCGCGCCGGCCTGGGCGTCGCTCAGTCGGGTGCGAGCTATGCCAGCGGCGACGCGCAGGCGGCGGCAAGCTATCTGATCGCCCGCGGCGGCTGACATGACAGCTCCCATCTGGATGGCCCTGCCACCCGAGGTGCATTCGGCGCTGCTCAGCAGTGGTCCGGGCCCCGGGTCGCTGCTTGCCGCCGCGGGAGCCTGGCAGTCGCTGAGCACCGAGTATGCCGCGGCGGCAGCAGAACTGACCACGACCCTCGGAGCGGTGGCGGCCGGGTCCTGGGAAGGGCTGAGTTCGGAACAGTACATCGCGGCCCACCAGCCCTACCTCGCGTGGCTGGCGCGAGCCAGCGTCACCAGCGCCGTGGCCGGCGCGCAGCACCAGACGGCCGCGGCCGCCTACACCACCGCGCTGGCCACCATGCCGACGCTGGCCGAACTGGCCGCCAACCACGCCATGCGGGGCGTGCTGATCGCCACGAACTTCTTCGGTATCAACACGATTCCGATCGCCGTCAACGAAGCCGACTACGCACGGATGTGGATCCAGGCTGCCACTGTGATGAGCACCTATCAGGCGGTCTCCGCGGCGACGGTGGCCGCCATGCCGACACTGGAACCCGCGCCGCCGCTACTGGCCCCGGGTATCGGCGAGGCGGGTGCGTTCACCGCGACCGGAACCCAGTTGTCCGCCCAAGCGGATGCGGTCAATTCGGCTTCGGCGCTGAACAATTCGAACATCATCGTCCAGTTCCTGGAGCAGTACATCAAATCGCTGCCCGGTGGCGACCTGATCCTGGAGTTCTTCTCCGACCCCATCGGCATCCTGCGCCAGATGTTCATCGACTTCCTCACCAACCCGTCGGCGGCACTGGTCACCTGGGGGCCGATGCTGTTCGCGCTGGTCTATCAGGCCATCCTCCAGCCGGTCGGCTGGGGCACCTGGATCGGGGTGGCGTTGGCACCGTTCCTGCTGCCGCTGCTGTCCCTCGGCCTGGTCGCGCTGGCCTTCCTGGCGCTGATCCCGAAGTTCACCGACCTGCCACCATTGGTGCTCGGCGATCCGGCCGCGCCTGGCCCACAACGAGAATCCGCGCTGCCACTGGCCAGCATCGCCCCGGCAGGCACGCCCGCGGGAGCGGCGCCCGCACCAGCCACCCCGGCGGCGGCCCCGGCTGCCGCCCCGGCGACGGCTCCCGCGGCAGCTGCCCCTGCGCTGGCCTACGCCGTTTACGGTGGCCACCCCGGCGGTGGCTTCAGCCCTACGGTCCGGGACGGCACCCAGGCGAAGGCGCCCGCGTCAGGGTCGTCAGCAGCCGTGGCCTCGGCCGCCGCGCTGTCGGCCGCCGAGCGCCGAAAGCGGCGGCGCAAGAAGGGCGGGGAGATCAAGGACCGCGCGTACGCCGACGAGTTCATGGACTACGAGGCCACCGAGGAGGACCCGCGACCACCGCAACCCCGGCCCGAGCCGACAATCCGCGCGTCCGAGCGCGGAGCCGGCCCGATGGGCTTCACCGGAGCGGTCAGCGCCGAGCAGCCCAGGGCTGCCGGTCTGGCCGAACTGACCGAGGATTCCTTCGGCGGTGCGCCGGCCAACCCGATGCTGCCGGGCTCCTGGAGCCCCGATGAGCCACCCGCATCGGAAGGGGGAAGACCGCACTGAGAACCCGGTGGGTGGCCCCCGAACACCACAACGCCTGATCCCGAATACCCTGCCCGAAAGGAACATTCATGAGCATGCTCGATGCGCACATTCCGCAGCTGGTTGCCTCCGAGTCGGCGTTCGCCGCGAAGGCGGCCCTGATGCGAAGCACCATCACCCAGGCCGAGGGGGCCGCCCAGGCCTCGCAGGCCTTCCACATGGGTGAGTCGGCGGCGGCATTCCAGGCCGCCCATGCCCGTTTCATCGAGGTGTCGGCGCGGGTGAACGCGCTGCTCGACATCGCCCAGGCCAACCTCGCCGACGCCGCAGGCACCTATGTCGCCCAGGACGCGGCCGCCGCCAGCACCTACACCGGCATCTGACACCGGCTGCCAAAGGAGAAATCACATGTCCCAGATCATGTACAACTACCCGGCCATGCTGGGTCTGTCGGCCGAGATGAACGGCTACGCAGGAGCACTCAACACCGTAGGCGCAGACATCGCCGCCGAGCAGGCGGCCCTTTCCGGCGCCTGGCAGGGTGACACCGGGATGACGTACCAGGCGTGGCAGGCGCAGTGGAACGCGAGTCTGGCCGAACTGGTGCGCGCCTACCAGGCGATGGCCAGCACGCACGAGACGAACACCATCGCGATGAATGCCCGGGACCGGGCAGAAGGTGCCAAATGGGGATAGATGGCTGCTAATGCGGTCGAGCTGACCGTCGAGCAGGCCTGGTACATCGCGGACACGACGGGCTGTGGGTCGTTTCCGTGGGTACTGGCGATCACGCCGCCCTATAGTGAGCCGTCGTCCGCAGAGCCGTTCGCGGTCGAACGGATCGACGAGCTGACCGAGCTGGGTGTGATGTCCGCCGACCGGGTCGTCAATCCTGCTGTCGCACAGTGGATAAGGCAGACCTGCCAGGCCCGGCAGTGGTTGGAGATGCGCGTCGTGGCCCCGCACGGCGACATGCTGCGCGGCCTCGTCGGCAGATCCGACGATGCCACGGTGGTGGCATTGCGCAGCGGTGGCCTGGTGACCTTCACCGCCATGGACATCCACGCGGCTCGCGACCTGGTGCCGGTTCTGGTGGCCGGACTCGCAGGCCAACGGCCTGCCGAGTTCGAGGACTTCACCGTGCCGGTCCGCGCCGGCGCTCGCGCCGACGAGAAACTGAGAGCTGGGGCCGATTTGACCGAGATCCTCGATTACCTGGGGATCTCGTCCTCGGCGCGACAGGTGGTCGAGTCGGTGTTCACCGAGCGGCGCAGCTACGTCGAGATCGTCGCCGGCGAGCACCGCGACGGTCATCGGGTGAGCACCGAGGTCGGCGTCAGTGTGCTCGACTGCCCGGCGGGTCGCATCCTGGCCAGCCCGCAACGGGCATTCGACGGCGAGTGGGTGTCCACCTTCGCCCCGGGAAGCGACAGCGCCATCGCCGCGGCGATCGACAACCTCATCGCCACCTTGCCCGGTGGCCCGTGGTTCGCCCCGGTCACGCATAACCGAGATTTCGACCAGAGAACGGAAAACCGATGCCCGACAACACTGTGATGCCGATCGTGCGGGTGGCTGTGCTGGCCGCCACGGGTGGTGGCTCCGATGCGGCGGGGCGACTGACCGAGCTGGCGCTGCCGGCAGGGTTGCCGCTGCGCGAGATCATCCCGGCAGTCCAGCGCACAGTGCTGCCTACCGACGACGCGACCGACACTCCGCCGGCGCAACTGAGCCTGGCTCCCATCGGGGGTGCGCCGTTCAGTTTGGACGCGACACTGGACACCGTCGGTGTCGTCGACGGCGATCTGCTCGCGCTGCAGGAGATCCCGGCCGGACCGGCCGCGCCGCGCATCGTCGAGGATATCGCCGACGCGGCCATGATCTTCTCTGCCGCGCGGGAACTGCCTTGGGGCCACGGGCATATCGCGCGCGCCGCCGTGCTCGCGGCCATCGCGTTGATCGTGTTCGGCGCCGCGCTGGCGACCTCCGTGCGGCTGATCACCGGTCACTCCGCGGGATTGTTCGCCGTCGCCGGCCTGGCGGCCGCGACGGTGGTGGCCTCGTTCGCCGCGCGGGTACGCCACCCGCACCTCGGCACCGCGCTGGCGTTGACAGCGCTGCTTCCGATCGCCGCGGCTTTCGGACTTGCCGTACCCGGTGAACTCGGTGCGTCTCAGGTTCTGTTGGCCGCGGCAGGAGTCGCCGCCTGGTCGATCATCAGCATCGTGGTGTTCGAACGCGGGATCGCCGCCTTCACCGCCGCGACCGTCCTGGGCGTCGGCGTCATGATCTTCGCGGCGCTGGCGACCATCTGGGATATGACCGATGTGCGGATCGGTACCGGGTTGATCGTCTTCGCCCTGGTGGTCACCGTGCAGGCGGCGCGGCTGTCTGCGCTGTGGGCCCGGCTGCCGGTGCCGGTCATCCCCGCCCCGGGTGACCCGACTCCGTCGGCTCAACCCCTGCGCGTGCTGGAGGACCTCCCGCGCCGCGTCCGGGTGACCGATGCGCATCAGACAGGCTTTCTGGCCGCCGGCGTGCTGCTCTCGGTGACGGGTTCGTTGATCCTGGTCGGCGCGCAGTCCGTATCGCCGTGGGCCTGGGTGTTGGTGGTCGTCGCGGCATTGGGTACCACGGTGCGCGCGCGGGTGTGGGACTCCGCGCCCTGCAAGGCATGGTTGTTGAGCCAGTCGTTCCTGCTGCCCGCCGGTCTGCTGGTGGTGTTCGCCGCGACCGACCGGTACACCGCGGCGTGGTGGGCGCTGGGAGCACTGGTCGTGGTGGTGGGCTGCTGGATCATCGCCGCCCTGAACCCGCGGCTGGCAGCACCGGAGACCTATTCACTGCCCGCGCGCCGGCTGTTCGGTTTCGCCGCAGCGGCACTGGATGCCTCGGTGATCCCGCTGGCCGCATACCTACTGGGGTTGTTCGAATGGGTGCTGAACCGATGACGTGCGATTTCGGCGCGCTGACGTTCGGTGAGCGAACGTCAGCGCGCCGAAATCGCCAGGGGAGAGGCGTGACTTTCGCCGCTGCGGTCATGGTCGCCCTGGTGGCCAGCCCGGCGGCCGGCGCTGTGACGCCCCCGGAAGTGGACGCCGCCGTGGCACCCCCGCCGGGAACCGCGGGACCACTGCGCACCATGACCCAGCGCAGCGCGTGCTCGGTGACCGGGACGATCCCCGGCACCGATCCCGCCGCGGTGAGCCCCAACCAGCTGTCGCTGGACCTCGACGACGCGTGGCGGCACAGCCGCGGTGACGGCCAGACCGTGGCCGTGATCGACACCGGTGTGCAGCCAGGACCCCGGCTGCCCAATGTCGCTGCCGGCGGCGATTTCGTCGGCGCCACAGACGGACTGACCGACTGCGACGGACACGGAACCATGGTTGCCGGACTGATCGCCGGCCAGCCCGGTGACGACGGCTTCTCGGGGGTCGCCCCGGGTGCCCGGTTGCTGTCCATCCGGCAGACCTCGGGCAAGTACGCGCCGAACCAGCCCGGTGAGGATCCGGCGATCGCCGAGGCCAACAACGATATCGCGACGCTGGCGCGTGCGGTGGTGCGCGCCGCCGACCTGGGCGCCCAGGTCATCAACATCTCGTCGGTGGCCTGCGTGCCCGCGACCACCACCATCGACCAAAGCGAGCTCGGTGCCGCATTGCGTTACGCCGCAGTCGAAAAGGATGTCGTCATCATCGCCGCCGCCGGTAACACCGGCGGCGGTATCGCCGGCGGAACGGCCTGTGCAGCCAACCCGCTGACCGACCCGAACCGTCCCGATGACCCGCGCAACTGGGCCGGCGTCACCTCGGTCTCGACGCCGTCGTGGTGGCAGCCCTATGTGCTGTCGGTCGGTGCGCTCGGCTCGGCGGGCGCACCCGCGGCGTTCAGCATGTCCGGCCCGTGGGTGGGCCTGGCCGCGCCGGGGGAGAACATCACCTCGATCAGCAACGGCCCCGACGGGGCGCTGGCCAACGGCCAGCCCGACGAGAAGGGCGAGCTGACACCGGTTTCGGGCACCAGTTATGCGGCCGCCTATGTGTCCGGCGTGGCAGCCCTGGTGCGCAGCAGGTTTCCCGAGCTCTCGGCCACCCAGGTGGTGCGCCGGTTGACCATGACCGCCCGCGGTGCCGACCGCTCGCCGTCATCGCTGGTGGGCGCGGGAACCGTCGACCCGGTTGCCGCCCTCACCTGGGATGTGCCGGGTCCCGGCAGTCCACCACGGACGACCAGAGATGTTGCGGCTCCGCCCGATCCGGTGGCGCCCGATCACACCGGGCGCAATATCGCCTTCATCGGTGCGGGTCTGCTGGCATTGATCGCCACCGTGACGGCCGTGACCGCAACTCAACGACGGAAGGACACCGCCGCATGACGGTCCGACTCGCACTCGCGCTGCTGTTCATCGTGGCCGCAGTGCTGGCCTACCCCTACCGCGATGCCACCCAGCAGTGGGTCCTGGGCGTCTCTGTCGTCGTGGTGATTGCTCTCTTCTCCTGGTGGCGTGGGGAATTCGCGACGACCAAACTCGTCCGTCGGTGGGCGATCTGGCGAGGCAACCGCGGCGGTGCGCGCCGTCCGGCCCGTGTGACCGCCGCGACCGTGGTGCTGGGCATCGAGGATCCACTGGATGACGAACTGCCGGTCGGGCTGATCGCCGGCTATGCCGATCGCTACGGATTGCGGCTGGACAAGGTGCGCATCACCAGCCGGGAGGCCGGCGGGCAGGTCCAGCATTGGATCAGCCTGACCCTGGACGCCGAGGAGAACCTACCCGCGCTACAGGCACGTTCGGCGCAGATCCCCGTCGCACAGACCACCGAGACCGTGGCCCGCCGCCTGGCAGACCATCTGCGGGAGGGCGGTTGGACGGTCACCGCGGTGCAGCACGCCCCGCGACCGGTGTCGGATTCGGCCAAGGAGACCTGGCGGGCCGTGACCGACGAGTCCGGTTTCCTGACCGCCTACCGGATTCCGGTCGATGCGTTGGCCGCCACGCTGGACCTGGTGCGAGCGGCTCCTTGCGAGGAACGCTGGACGGCAGTCGAATTCGCCCCCGAGTCGGTGACCGCGGTGGCTGCGCTGCGCTCGGCGGAGCGTCCGACCGGAGCGCCCCCCATCGCGGCGCTCGCTCCGCTCGGCGGACTCCAGCGGTCGACACTTGACGCACTCGATCCGTTCTCGGCGGATCGGTTGCCCGGACACCGTCCCGCCGGGACATTCGCCGATCAGGTGCGCTGGCCCTCGACGGTGTGACTCGGGAGGGTCAGAACATGTACGGCCGCAGGAATCGGGTCATCCGACGCAGATAATCCGGCTGGCTGACGTGCAGCACGTGGTTGCCGGGGAACCAGTGGAATTTGCACCGGTCCCAGTGTCGCCAGAGCAGTTCAGCCTGCTGCGGCGGCGCCAGCTTGTCACCGAGTCCGGCGATGATCAGCCGGCGCTCCTTGGGCACCAGTGGTGCGTAGTTCAGCGGTGAATGGAACATCGTCGCGGCATCCGATCGCGACTTGTCCACGTTGCTTAGTCGATTACCAAGGCGCACAAGCATATTCGCCGGAAACCAGTCGTCGAATGCGGCTTCGGGGGTGACGACCGGGACATTCGGGATGACCGCCTGGATGCGGTCGTCGACCGAGGCGATCAGTGCCGAGGTGTACCCGCCCAGCGACATGCCGGTCAGCGCGATTCGGTCGACCCCGGTGTACTCCAGATAGTCGATGACCGAACGGAAGTCGTGCACCGCCTGGGCCATCGCCTCGGCGAAACCGGGCATGCCGTCGGCGAAGTAGCCGTATCCGCTGTATGGCGAATCGGCTTCGGCGCGCATCCCGTGGAAGGGCAACGTGTAGAGCAGTACGTCGTAGCCGGAGCGGAAGAACCACGGCAACGAGAAGAACAGGCCGTTGAACAGGTACGCCGACCCCATGAAGCCGTGGATCAGGCACAGGGTGGGCCGGGGACCGTCGCCGTGCACCCAGTGCTGCGCGTGCACGACGTTGTTGCGTACATATCCCGCGCGCCGGTCGCGAAGTGCCGGGTTGATCGCGCGGAAGCTGCTGTTGAAGCGGATGTTGTAGACCGAGCCGTGGGCGACCGACGATGCCAACAGGTTCGCCGGCCGTGAGGACACCCGAGGTGGTTCGGTCGGCGCAGGGAACGACAGCGTCGGATCATGCTCGGCCGCCAGATCGATGTAGAACTGCAGCGCGGCGTCCTCGTCGCGCACCGAACCGGGACGCAGCGCCGCACCGGCCAGCTTCGGCAACATCGCCGCCCCGACGATAGAGGCCACCGTTGTCCGCAGCGCCAGGTCGGCGACCGCCGAAGCGTCCACCACCAGCCGCTGCTGGCGGGTCAGATCCACCCGCCGAGGCAGTCCACGGGCGGTTGCATCTGCGCCCGGGATATCGGGGACGGGGATCGGCGGATCGACCGGTTGCGCTTGGGGCACGGCTGCCTCTCTCGGGCTTTCGCGGGCCAACTGATGGTAGCCCGGTCGAACCGACGGTATCGGTCAGTCAGGATCGGGGGTGCCGAAGACCGCCGCGGCGTTGTGGTGGAACACCCCGCGCAGCCAGGCGTCGTCGACGCCGGGCAGATCACCGACGGCGCGCATCGCCTCGGCATAGGTGTAGGGGATGTTCGGGAAATCGCTGCCCCAGAGTATGCGGTGGCCCAGATCGCGTAACCGGGCATACTCGGTCGCCGGAAACGGCATGGTGCGTTCCATGAAGGGCGTGAACGCCATGGTGGTGTCCAGGTACACGCCATCATGTGCTGCCGCGATGTCCAGGAAGTCGCTGTATTCGGGCCCGCCCATGTGCGCCACGATGAGGCGCAACCGCGGATGCCGGGCCAGAACCGCGCGGATCGGGTCCGGGCCGGTGTGGGTGCCGGGAGTGGGTCCCGAGCCACAGTGGGTGACCACGGGCGTACCGCTGTCGGCCAGCACTCCCCAGACATCGTCGAGTAGGGCATCGGTGGGGTCGTACCCGCCGACCTGGACGTGGGCCTTGAATACCCGCGCACCGTGTTCGATCGCGGCGGCCACATACCGAGCGGCGCCGGGCTCGGGAAAGAAGGTCGCGGTGGACAGACAGTCCGGGGTGTCGGCGGCAAAACGCGCCGCCCACTGGTTCAACCACTCGGCCATGGCCGGCTTGTGCGGATAGACCAGCGAGGTGAAGGCCAGCACGCCGAAGGATCGCAGCGTGGCCAGACGGTCCCGCTCGTCCGCACGGTAGGTGATGGGCCAGGGCCGTCCGGTCAGCGGGCCGGCACTGTCGAAGTACTGCCAGACCTTGTCCATGACGTTCTTCGGCATGAAGTGGGTGTGCACGTCGATGACGCCGGGCAGGCCCAGTCCCTCGACGATCCGGCGCACCTCGGTTGTGTCGTCCATCGCCGGTCATCCTGTCAAAGGCGCCGACCGGGCAGACTCGGGGTATGTGGAATCCCGATACCTATCTGGCGTTCGCCGATCACCGCGGCCGCCCATTCTTCGACCTGGTGAACCGCGTGGCCGCCGACGCACCGCGTCGGGTGGTCGACCTCGGGTGCGGGCCGGGAAACCTGACCGAGACGCTGAGTCGGCGCTGGCCGGCGGCATCGGTGTCGGGTGTGGACTCGTCACCGGAAATGGTGGCCGCCGCCGGTGAACGCGGACTCGATGTCCGATTGGGCAGCATCGCCGACTGGTCACCCGAACCCGAGACCGATGTCGTCATCTCCAACGCCGCCTTGCAGTGGGTGCCCGAGCATCGGGAACTGCTGGTGAGCTGGGTGCAGCAGTTGGCGCCCGGGTCTTGGATCGCCTTCCAGGTTCCCGGCAACTTCTCCGCGCCGTCGCATGAGGCGGTGCGCGAGGTGGCACGCGATGCGGCATTCGCCGAGGCGTTGGGTGACATGCCGTTCCGCGATGCCGACGTGGTGGGTACCCCGGCCGACTATGCCGGCCTGCTGACCGACGCCGGGTGCGCGGTGGATGCCTGGGAGACCACCTACCTACACGAGTTACGTGGGCAGACACCGGTGTTGGACTGGATCACCGGTACCGCGCTGACACAGGTGCGCGAACGGCTGTCCGCGCAGGATTGGCAGCGCTACCGGGAGGCCATCATTCCGCTGCTGGCGAAGGCGTATCCGGCCCGCGCGGACGGTGTCACGTACTTCCCGTTCCGTCGGATCTTCGTGGTGGCCCAGCTGCGGTGATGTATGGAGTCTCAGCCGTGACGACCGCGGGTGAGACTCCACAAATCGCGATCAGTCGAGCAGTGCGATGACCTTGGCGACCAGGTCGTCGATATCGGCACCGGTGGTGTCGACCACCAGATCCGCGTTCTCCGGGGGCTCGTAGGGTGCGTCGATCCCGGTGAGCCCCTTCAGTTCACCCGCCCGGGCCCTGGCATAGAGCCCCTTGGGGTCGCGGCGCTCGCACTCGGCGACCGGGGTCGCGACGTGCACCTCCAGGAACGGCAGCTTGGCCGCATCGTTCAGCGTGCGGGCCAGTTCGCGGTCGGACCGCAGCGGTGAGACCAGGGAGGCCAGCGCCACCACACCGGCGTCGGCGAGCAACCGCGTCAGGTGCCCGACCCGGCGGATGTTCTCGGCCCGATCACCGGCCGAGAAGCCCAGATCGTCGGACAGACCGTGGCGCAGATTGTCACCGTCGAGCAGGTAGGCCACCCGCCCCGATTCGACCAGCGCACGTTCGACGGCGACGGCCAGTGTCGACTTGCCCGAGGCGGGCAGTCCGGTGAACCAGATGGTGGCACCGCGCTGACCGGTTCTGCCCCAGCGGTATTCGCGGTCCAGCGAGGACGGGTGCCACTTGATATCGGAGCGGTTGTGTCCGCTGGGCTTGACCTCGCGAGGCTCTGCGATGATGCCTGCACCGACGGTGTCATTGGACACCTCGTCGATGAGGATGAAGGCACCGCTGTCCCGGTTGTCGGCATAGGCATCGGCCACCACCACCGAGCTGGTACGCAGCGTGATCGAGCCGATGTCGTTGAGGGCCAGCTCCACCGGGCCGTCCACCTCGTCGAGTGTCTCGGGGTCGAGCTTGGTGTGCAGTTCCTGCACGGTCGCCCGCACGGTGCGGGTGCCCTGCTTGAGCGCCAGTCGGTCGCCGGCGCGCAGCGGCTCGTCGAGGAACCAGCACACCGTGGCATCCAGCTCACGTGCCAGTACCGGCAGCGACGCATTCTCGGCGGCGCTGACGAACACGTCACCGCGGCCGACGTCGATATCGTCGGCCAGCTCGATCGAGACCGACAGCGGCGCAACGGCCGTCGTACGGTCCTCATCGAGGGTGTCCAGCACCGTGACCGTCGAGCGGGTGCCTGCCGGCAGGCTCACGACCGGATCGCCGACCTTCAGGGTGCCCGCCGACAACCGCCCGGTGTACCGGCGGCGCTGTTGCGCGGTGGGTCGCGATACCCACTGCACCGGTAACCGCAGACTGGCCGGATCGGGCTGCGGCGCGGCCAACTCCACCGTCTCCAGATACTCCAGCAGGGTGGGCCCGGTGAACCACGGTGTGTTGACCGAACGGTGCACGACGTTGTCGCCGAGCTTGGCCGCGATGGGGATGACCGACAGGTCGGCACCACCGAGCCGATCGGCCACCTGCTGTAGTTCGCGCTCCACCTCGGCGAATCGGCCCTCGTCGAAGTCGACCAGATCGATCTTGTTGACCGCGGCGACAAAATGCTTGATGCCCAACAGCTTTGCGATCCGGGCGTGCCTGCGGGTCTGCCGCAGCACACCGGCGCGGGCGTCGACCAGCAGGATGGCCACGTGGGCGTTCGAGGCGCCGGTGAACATGTTGCGGGTGTAGCGCTCGTGGCCGGGAGTATCGGCCAGGATGTAGCTGCGGGTGTCGGTCGAGAAGAACCGGTAGGCGACATCGATGGTGATGCCCTGCTCGCGCTCGGCGCGCAGACCGTCGGACAGCGCGGCCAGATCGGCCACCCCCTCGGCGTCGGTCACGGCTTCGAGGTGATCGAGCGGTAGGCTGTCCGTGTCATGCAGCAGCCGGCCGATCAAGGTGCTCTTGCCGTCATCGACCGATCCGGCGGTGGTGATGCGCAGTAGCTGACGGGTCGTCATGTCAGAAGTACCCTTCCCGCTTACGGTCTTCCATTGCCGCGACCGAGGTCCGGTCGTCGGCGCGGGTCTCGCCCCGCTCGGACACGGTGGCCGCCGAGATCTCGGCGATCACGCGGTCGATGGTGGTGGCCTGTGACCGGACCGCACCGGTGATGGTCAGGTCGCCGACGGTGCGGTAGCGCACCCACTCCACCGCCGCGGACTCCCCGTCGACGGGCTTGGCGTATTCCGATACCGCCAGCAGGATGCCGTCTCGCTCGAACACCTCACGTTCGTGGGCGAAGTAGATCGACGGCAGCTCAAGGTTTTCCAGCTCGATATAGCGCCAGATGTCGATCTCGGTCCAGTTCGACAGTGGGAACACCCGTACCTGCTCGCCCTTGCGGATGCGCCCGTTGTACAACGACCACGGCTCGGGCCGTTGCGCTCGTGGATCCCACTGCCCGAACTCGTCGCGGAAGCTCAGGATGCGCTCCTTGGCGCGGGCCCGTTCCTCATCGCGGCGTGCGCCGCCGAATGCGGCATCGAACCCGCCGGCCTCCAGGGCATCGAGCAGCGTGCGGGTCTGCTGCCGGTTGCGTGAGGCACCGGGCCCCGGATCGGCGACGCGGCCGCTGTCGATGGTCTCCTGCACCGACGCCACGAGCAGCTTGTGTCCGGCTCCGGTCGTACGCCGGTCGCGGAACTCGATGACCTCCTCGAAATTGTGCCCGGTATCCACATGCAGTACCGGGAACGGCAAGGGCAGCGGACGAAAAGCTTTCTCCGCCAACCGCAAGAGCACGATCGAGTCCTTGCCCGCGGAGAACAGCAGCACCGGGCGCTGCAACTCGGCAGCCACCTCGCGGATGATGTGCACGGCCTCGGCCTCCAACAACCGCAGCTCGTCGACGCGCTCGATGGCGCCCTCGGCAGAAGTCATGTCGGCAACCCTTCCCGGTGTGCGTCGGCGCGATATCGGTCCACCCACTCGTCCGAACGTTGGTCGGCCTGACGTTCCAGCACCGGCTCGGGGGCCAGCCGCGGATCGAGTCCCAGCCGTTGCAGGACATCGCCGACGACGGTGGTGAGGTTGCGCCAGAGGTAGGGATAGGACACATCGAGGGGTTCGATGCCCTCCTCTGCGAACCAGTTCCGCCAGCCCTCCTCCTGCGCGCGCAGCATGGTGATCACATGTGCGATGGCCCCGGCGTGGTACTCGGCACGGGCGTCGCGCACCGGATCGGGGCGTCCGCGCCAGACCCGGGTCTGCACCGCCCGCCAGAACGAGACGGCCTGGGACACCACATCCGGGCGGTAGACGTGTACCAGCACCGGATCACTGCCGGCCACATCGCGGATGGCCGACAGCAGGCCGGTCCCGGATCGATCGGGCAGTCCGGCCGCACGGTCGAGCAGCAAAGGCGTCTGATTCCACATCAGCTTGCCACCCCAGATCCCGTTGGGGGTCCGGCCGACGGTCTGGATGTAGTCACGCCAGATCGCCGGCGGCGCAAGGTCGGGCTTGCCCTCGTCGAGGGGATCGAGCAGGCGCAGGATCGACTCGTCCTCGACTCCGGCGAACCACTGCCGCGGCTGCGGTGATTGGCTGGTGGTCGGCAGGTATTGGAAGAACTCCTGCGGTTCACCGGCGACGCCCGTCGCGCGCAGCGATTCGACGAGCAGAGTGCTTCCGCTGCGCTGCGACGCGAGGACGAGATACGCCTTCGAGTGGGCCATGGGCGAGACTCTAATGGCAATTGTTCCGCCTCGTAGACCTGGTATTCAGGTCACCGCGAGTTTAACTATTGCCCTGATTTGGAGGTGTCTTCGATGCCTCGTTCGGTCGCTTTTGCCGACCTGCTCAGAGCGGGCCATTCCAGAATGGTCTTGTATGTCTGGGTGTAGCGCTCCGAGATCCGCGTGCCGGCGAATTCGGACGGGATGACGTCGTTGGTCTGCTGTCGCCAATCGTTGAGCCGCAGCGCCAAGTCGCGTGCCACGGCTTCGATTTCCGCTGGAAGAGGGCCATCGAAGAGATTGTGTGACTCGCTGGGATCGACGCGCAGGTCGTAGAGCTCGCGCACCGGCCGGGGACCGCTCACCTGCGGTCCGACGGCGGCGCCGGGTGCACTGTCGGCGATATCCCACGGCAGATCCAGAAGTGGTCGGGAGGCGTAATTCTCGATATAGGAGAATTCCTTCGTCCGAATTGCGCGAATCGGATCGAAAGAATCGTGATAAGTCTTTGTCGAATACACCTCATTACGCGGTGATTCCCCGGTCCCGGCGAACGCCTCGGCATGCGAGATGCCGTCCACCTCATCGGGCACCTCGAGGCCAAGCAGGTCCAGCAGCGTGGGCACCAGATCGACACCGCTGAACAGTTCGTCGTACACCCGGGCAGGCACCGCGGACCCGATCGGTGGCCGCACGATCATGGCGATGCCGGTACCTGCCTCGTACAGCGTCGATTTGGCCCGGGGCAGGGCAGGACCGTGATCGGTCATGAACACCACCCAGGTGCTGCGGTCCAGACCGGTCTCGGCCAGCGTGTCCAGCAGTTCGCCGACGGCGGCGTCGGCGACGGTGATGGACCCGTAGAAGTCCGCGAGATCCTGGCGGACGGCCGGGGTGTCGGGCAGATAGTCGGGCAGGTCGACGGCAGCAGGGTCGGCCGGTGTGTAGCGGTCGTGTGGGTAGGGCCGGTGCGTCTCGAAGAAGCCGGCGGTCAGCAGGAAGGGTTCGGCCGGCGGGCGCCGCAGCCATCCGGTGGCCTGCTCGACGACGTATTCGCAGTAGGAATTGGAGACGTCGAACTCGTCGAAACCCAGCCGCGAGGGATACGACGTCTCGTGCTGCATACCGAACAACGCGGTGTGCCAACCAGACCGGGACAGGATGGCGGGCAGGGTCTGGACCCCGGCGCGGTACTCCCAGCCGTGGTGGGCCAGGCCGACCAGTCCGTTGGTCTGCGGATAGCGGCCGGTGAACAGGGAGCCACGCGAAGGCGAGCACAGTGGCGCGGTGGCGTGGGCGTGGGTGAGCAGGATGGACTCGGCGGCAAACCCGTCCAGCCGCGGGCTGTGTACGTCGGGGTGGCCGTACACCCCGAGATAACGGCCGAGATCATGCCAGTGCACGATCAACACGTTCTCGCGTCGCGCCTCGGTCACGCGCCACCTCCTGTTCGTCCCTTCGCAATATTCCACAGTGACGGTCCCGCGTGCAGAGCGGTTTTCGCGCAGGCCGACCGCCGCACTGTCGAAGGAGGGGCGAATATGCTAGTGGCTCCGCTATTTCCAGGCGAAGACCGGTTGCTCGAGCTGGTCTACCGCATCGGCGCGGCCTTCCAGGCCCAACCACCGAAACTGCAGCAGGACTGCGCCGGTCGGGGCGTGGATCAGGTCGTGGCCCAACGGAATCTGCACCACCGGCCGAGGGCTCTCAGGGATGGTGACGAATCGCGGGGAGTCGGGACGCTGGAGCTGGTGCAGGCCCACCCGGTAGACGGCGACGACCTCGTCGGGGGAGGGAGCGAGGTCCAGTCGGCCGCCACCCCACAGCACCACCGGGGTGATGACGTATCCGGATCGGGTCGGGTAGTCGTCGAGCAGTCCGAGAACCGCATCGCTGCCGAGCTCGACGCCGACCTCCTCGTGCAGTTCGCGCAGTGCCGCGTCGATCACCGATTCGCCGGGGTCGAGCCTACCGCCGGGTAGCGCCCATTGTGCGGCATGCGAATTGAGCCGCGACGCCCGTCGGCACAGCAGAAACGATGCCCCGCCGGACACATCGATCATGCGGCCGTCCAGGCTGTCCGGCATCGGCCGGCCCGCGATCCAGTCCTCGACGGGTGCCGGGTCGACGCGGTCCTCGCCGACGCGGGAGTCGACCAGGGTCACGGCAACGGCGGCGTGCCGCTTGGTCGGGTCGGTGACGGTACGACGGGTATGGGCTGCGAGGTTGGCGCGGACCCGGTCGCGCAGCGCGGTGTCGTAGGGAACGGTCATGGCGCGACCCTACGGGTGGTAGGGCACCCCGACGGCACGGAAGACGAACTCCGGCGGCACGTCGTAGGCCAGCGACCGGCGCGGCAGTTGCGCCAGCAGGTCCTCGGGCAGCGGTTCCTTGTAGTGCAGCGACAGCGTCCCCGAACAGCGCGGGTCGACCGCGGCGATGTCGACATCGAGCACCAGACCGGCGACCGAGAGATCGGCCGTGACGGTGCCGGATTGGACGGCGTCCCAGCGCTGGTCGATGGTGCGGCCGGCCAGCTTCGGCATGGTCGACAGGGTGGCCAGCACCCGCGCTTCGGTGATCACCAGGGAACCGGTGAAACTGGAGACGCTGCCTGCGGATCGTTTGCCGGGAACCTGGCCCGAGAACCGGCGGGTCACCGCGACGTACTCGGCGAGGTGGAGAATTCCTTCTGCCTCGACCTCGGCGCGCAGCTCACCGGGAAGTTTGCCGATCCTCAGCCACTTACGCAGAAGTACCGCCATGCAGCGAACCCTACGCCAACCGCCGAGATCGGGTCGTCGGTCACTTACCCTCGATGAGGTGACCAGTTCTCAGCACCGCCTGGCGGCCACTTCTCGACACCGCATGGCGGTCACGGCCGCGGCGATCGTGTTCCTGGTGTCGCTCGGCGGTGTCCTGGGCCACTGGGCCTGGATGACGGATGCGGACTGGACGGTGCTGGACCCGCTGTACCGGTATGGATCGGCCCATCCGGTGTGGGTGGACGGCTGGAATCTGCTCTGCAATGTGCTGCATCCGGCCGTGTTCCGGGTGCTCGCGCTGGTCTGGATCGGGTATGCGCTGCTGCGCGGCCAGTACCACGTCGCCCTCTTCCTCACCCTCACCGTCGAGGCGTCCGCTCTGCTGGTGCTGGTGCTGAAATTGGTGATCGACAGGCCGCGCCCGAGCACCGCGCTCGTCGGCGAGATGTCCTCGTCGTTCCCGTCGGGGCACGCACTGGGTGTCGCTGCCGCGGTGACCGCGCTGCTCATGGCCGGCTGGCATCAGCTGCGGCGTTGGCGGACAACGGTTGTGGTGATCGGTGTGTTGAGCGTGGTCGCGGTCGGCGTCGGCCGGGTGGTGCTCAACGTGCACCACCCCTCCGATGTGTTGGCGGGCTGGGCGCTGGGATACCTGTGGGCGTTGGCGTGGCTGCCGGTGCTCAGACGTTCCGAGGCAGCGGACGAAACACTGGCAGCGAGCGATAGCGATTCTTGAAGGTCGCCTCCTGGCAGACGATCTCGACCTCGCCGTCGTGGGCGATCCGGGTGGGCCCGTCGACTGCGGTGAAGCTGAACTCGGGCACACGCAGTTCGTGATAGAGCGGACTGTGCACCAGGCGGCCGGTCGCCAGCGCGGCAAGGATGCGCGGGGTGGCGAACCTGGGACCGGTCTCCAGGATGCGGACATCGATCAGTCCGTCGTCCATCCGGACCCGGCGCGACGGGGCGAAGCCGGAGGGGGAGTACAGCGAATTGCCAAGGAAGAACAATGATGTCTGCACGGTCTTGTCGTCGTAGCGGATGCGCACGCTGGCATCGCTGCGCAGGGTGCGGAACAGCGCGTACACGCCGGCCACGGGCTTACCGACCCGTTTCTCCAGTTTTTCGCGGATTCGGACGAATTTCGGGTAGGCGCCGATGCTGGCGGTGTTGACGACCGTGTCGGTGTCGTTGAAGGCGATGGTGTCGACGAAGGCGGCCGACCCGGTGCGTAGCGCCTCGACGGTGGCCGCGACCGTATCGCACCCGATGTCCTTGGCGAAGTGGTTGAACGTGCCACCGGGGAAGACCGCCAGCGGTACCCCGGCCTGCAATGCGATGCCGGCCGCGCAGGACACCGTCCCGTCACCGCCACCCACGGCAAGCACCTCGGCCCGATCGGCGGCCTCGTGGAGCTTCTCGGCGATGTCCTCGTCGTCGCCGACCTCGACGATCTCGGCCTTGGGCAGCGACTGTCGGACCTCGTCGAGAATGCGCGCTCCGGTGCCGCTTCCCGAGTTCGGGTTCACGACAAGGATGACGCCCTCGCCGTCGGGCCGGGCCTCGGTCTGGTAATGGCGGGGATGCCCCGCGGTGATCGGCGGTTCCACGATCGTCGGCACGACGGCCGCACCGGCCAGCGCCACGGCGGTCCCGATACCGAAACCGGCAAGCACGTCACCGGGATAGTGCGCACCGGTGGCGACCCGGGACAGTCCGACCAGGCCGGCCAGCACTCCCAGCCCGACACCGAGTGACCGGTTTTCCAGTCCGACCCCGACGGCGAAGGCCGCCGCGCTGGCGGAATGGCCGGAGGGCAACGAGTTGGAGGTCGGCATCCGGCGTGAGCGACGAAGCAGCGGCACCATCGAGTGGTCGGGCCTGGGCCGTTTCCAGATGCGCTTGGCGCCCTGGTTGGTGAGCAGGCTGGTGACCGCCAGCGTCAGCACCCCTCGCGCGGCCCCGCGTCGCATCGACGGTGATCCGGTCGCCGTCAGCGCCGCGGCGATGGCGAACCAGAGCTTGGAATGATCGGCCGCCGAGGTCAGCCGCGGCATGACCTTGTCCAGAAAGGGACTGTCGGACTCGGCGACGGCGTCGAAGATGCGGCGGTCGAGCGTTCCGAGTCCCATGGCCTTCAACCTATCCAACCGGATCGTGTCTGAAACTTGACTTGACCCGCTTGTGCGCCGCACCGACGATTGACCGATGCGTCGACTGCTCGCCATGGCGTGTGCGCTCTGGCTGGCGTGCGCCGTCGCACCCGTAGCCCGTGCCGCCGAGACGCCCTGGTTCGTCGACTCGGTCGGCTCGGCCACTCAGGTGATCTCAGTGGTCGGCGTGGGTCCCACCACCGCGAAGATGGATGTCTGGGAGCGGACCGCGGCAGGCTGGGAACCGATCGGCGTCGGCATCCCCGCCGATATCGGATCGGCCGGGATGGCCGAGGACTTCAGCGAGGGCTCGATGAAGACGCCGATGGGTATCTTCTCGCTGGACTTCACCTTCGGAACCGAGCCCAACCCCGGCGGTGGGTTGCCGCACGTGCAGGTGGGCCCCGATCACTGGTGGGACGGCGATGAGGACAGCCCCACCTACAACACCATGCAGGTGTGCAAGCGCGACGAGTGCCCGTTCGGCATCGAGGGCACCGCCACCGAGAATCTGCAGATACCGCAATACGCCCATGCCGTGGTGATGGGCGTCAACAAGGCCAGGGTGCCCGGCGCGGGCAGTGCCTTCTTCCTGCACACCACCGGAGGTGGGCCGACCGCGGGCTGCATCGCCATCGACGACGACATGATGGTGAAGATCATGCGCTGGCTGCGGCCCGGTGCGCTGATCGCGGTGTCCAAGTAACTGGGGTCCAAGTAACTCAGGTCTCAGATGTTGAGTGCGCGACCGGGTTTCAGGTTGAAGTTCAGGCCCTCCAGCGACATCGTGGCGTCATAGGTGCGGTCGTAGGAGGTCGCACTGATCTTCCAGCCGTCGTCGGTGCGTCGGTAGCGGTCGTGGTAGAACGCGGCACCGATGAGCATGAAGTTGAAGTCCGGTGCGATGACGCGGTCCTGCAGGTACCAGGTGGCCGATGCCTCGTCGGGACCGTCGAAGGTGATCTCGGGGTGGTCGACGCGGTGTTCGGTGTAGATCGTCGGACCCAGGGAAGTGCGCATGAAGTCCACCAGGGCGTCGCGGTCGGTGAAGTGCAGCTCGTTGCCCAGCGACGGCCCGTAGTCACCTCTGACGTCCTCGACCAGCGTCTGGGCGAAATCGTCCCAGTGCTTGGAGTCCAGGGCGCGCAGGTAGCGGTACTTGACCTGCTTGATGTCGTGCATATCGCGTGCAATGTCTGCCATGCCCGACATCACAACACAGCCTCCGGTCGATGTCTGGAACTCCGGCCAGACCGGCGGTGTCCGGCCTGCCGCCGACAGGGCCGCCGGTTAGGGTGGGCCCAATGAGCGACCCGTTGGGGTTGTCGATCGGCACGACCAATCTGGTTGCTGCCCGGGTCGGCGACCAACCAGTGACACGGCGCGCGGTGCTGACCCTTCCCACCGACGGCGCGCCGGAGATAGGCGTGCCGTCCGGGCGTCCCGGCCAGGTGCTCTCCGGTTTCGTTGAACGGGTGGGCGATCCGGTGCCACTGGTGGCCGCCGACGGATCGTCCTACCTCGCCGACGATCTCCTGGTGGAGGCCCTCGAAGCGCTGGTCGGCCCGACCGGGTCCGGGCAGACGGTGATTGCGGTACCTGCGCACTGGACTCCGGCCACCATGCGGGTTCTGCGTGCGACATTGCGCGCCAACCCGGTGCTTTCACCTGGGGGCGCTCCGCCACGGCTGGTGTCCGATGCCGTCACGTCGTTGACCGCACTGAACGCCAACCCGGGCCTGAACGCACGCGGGGCGGTGATTTTGATCGACCTCGGCGGTGGTGGCACCAGCATCACACTGGCCGACGCCGACGCCGGATTCGAACCGATCGACGAGACGGTGCGGGTGGCCGACTTCTCCGGTGACCTCATCGACCAGGCGTTGTTGGGTCGTGTGCTCGCCGGTGTCAACGACGCGGATCCGGCCGCAACGGCCGCTGTCGGGCAGCTCGGGGTGCTGCGTGAGCAGTGCAGGCAGGCCAAGGAACGGTTGTCGGGGGCGACCGCCACCGAGGTGCCCGTGGACCTTCCCGGTGTCCGCTCGGTGGTCCGGGTGACCAGGGCCGAATTGGAGTCGCTGCTGGTCGAGCCCTTCGCCCTGGTGCTCTCAGAACTGGACAACCTGTTGCAGCGCAACAGAATCGGGTGGTCCGATGTCTCGGTGATCGCCACCGTCGGTGGCGGGGCCAGTATCCCGCTGGTCACCCAGAAACTGTCCGAGCACACCAGGACACCGGTGGTGAACACGCCGCAACCTGCACTCGATGCCGCACTCGGGGCGGTGCTGCGGGCGGCGTATGGCACCGATACCGGCGCACAGACCGGGATGGCTCCGGCGGTGGGCGCCGACGCGCCGACCAGTCTGGCTCCGGCCGCGGCGATCACCCATGACCCGTCCGGATCGTCGACATTCCGTGCGCTGGCCTGGTCCGAGGACGGCGATGCCGGTAACGAGCCGGTGCCCTACACCGGCCCCGAGGACTATCCGAGTGTCAATCCCTATCTGGCCGACCCTTACCTCGTCGACGAGGCCACCCATGTGGTGTCGCAGCAGGACCCGTCGGTGTACGCCGACGAGCCGCGGGGGTTGCCGCGGGTACCCATGGCGGTCTTCGCTGCGGTGGGTCTCATCTCCCTCGTCGCGCTCGGTGGGGTGGCCATCGCCTTGACCGGAACCTCGGAGAGCCCGGCGCCCACCCCGTCCACAGCCCCGGTGACCGGTGTGTTGACACCGCCACCGGCCGAACCCGCCGCACCGGTCGAGCCGCCGCCCGTCACCGTGACCCAGGCGCCCGCGCCGGAGCCGGTGGCGCCGCGTCCCGAACCGGTCGCGCCGGTGGTCCCCTCGACGATCGTCACCACGACGCCGCCGACCACGACGACCACCACGCCGACGACGACCACCACGCCGACGACGACCACCACCACGACCACGACCACCACGACGACGACCACCACGACTACGACGACAACGCCGCCGACCACCACGACGACCGTCACCACCACGACTCCTCCGGTGACGACGACGACTGCTCCGCCGGTCACCACCACGCCCGCGGTGACCACCACCCAACCGGCGATGACCACCACATATCTGGAGATCCCTTTGCTGCCGCCGATACCGATCCAGGTGCCCAACCAGGGAGTTCCGGCGGGGCCGTGACCGCCGGGTGGGCCCTCACCTGCACCGATGGTTTTTGCGAAGAGTTGAGCCGCCGCGACACGCCGGGTTATAGTCCCGGAGTCAAAGTCACGAATGTGTAACGGGAAGCAAACGCCACGGTCTCGGTGATTGCTGAACCAATTCGTTAGGTGCGGTGAATGGCGCGATATGGAACGGCGAGCGGCCGCTATCGGTCGTCAGCGGCTCTTGCCGCGATCTTGGCCCCGGCAGCCATCGTGTTCTCGGTCGGCTCCGAGGCCCGCCCCCAGGCGCCCCAGGAGCCCGTGACGGTCGTCAGCGCCGCCGCACCCGTCGTGCCCGGTGTGGAGATCGTCGCCGCGCCCGCCGACTTCGCCTGGAATTCGTCGACGGTCTCGGCCGCAGCGCCCGCGGCGCCGACCGCTCAGCTGGTCGCCGCATCCCGGTGGCGTCCCGACAACCGCCCGCTGCTGCTGCCTCCCGGGGTAGCCCCCGAACACGGACTGCAGGTCAAGACCATCCTGGCTGCTCGGGCAATCAGCGTTGTCTTCCCCGAGATCCGCAGCATCGGCGGTGTGCGCCCCGACGCACTGCGCTGGCACCCCAACGGACTGGCCCTGGACGTGATGATCCCGAATCCGGGCAGCGCGCAGGGGATCGCACTCGGCAATCAGATCGTGGCCTACGTGATGAAGAACGCCGCCCGCTTCGGCATGCAGGACGCCATCTGGCGCGGCACCTACTACACCCCGACCGGTGCATCCGGGTCGGGCGGTTACGGCCACTACGACCACGTGCACGTCACCACGACCGGCGGCGGTTACCCGACCGGCGACGAGGTCTACTACCGCTAGTCCGGTCAGTTGGCGGGCGGGTAGGGCAGATTGCTGCTGGTCTGCGGATCCACCTGGACCGGTCGCCCGACATAGGGAAACGCCCGCTGCGGGCACGCCGCCCGGTCACAGATCCGGCAGCCGGCGCCGATCGGCACGGTGGCCTCGGCGTCGGCGAGATCGATACCCACCGAATAGACCAGCTTGTCGGCATGGGCCAGATCGCATCCCAACCCGATCGCGAAACTCTTCGGGGTTCCCAGGTACCGGCCGGGTGGGGACACCGATGTCTTCGCCAGCCAGAAGTAGCTGCGGCCGTCGGGCATCTGCGCCACCTGGGTGAGGAACTCCCCGGGCCTGGAGAAGGCATGGTGAACCACCCACAGTGGGCAGTTGCCGCCGACCCGGGAGAAGTGGAAGGCGGTGGCGGACTGCCGTTTGGAGATGTTGCCCGCACTATCGGTGCGGACGAAGATGAACGGGACCCCGCGAGCGTCGGGACGCTGCAGAGTCGACAACCGGTGACAGACGGTCTCGAAACCGACATCGAAATTGCGTGCGAGCTGGTCGATGTCATAGCGCAACGACTCGGCAGCCGACAAGAAGATCCGATAGGGCAATAGCAGGGCGCCTGCGAAGTAGTTCGCCAACCCGATGCGCGCGACATCGCGCGCCTCGGCGCTGAGCTGGTCGTCGGTGGCCACGATCGACGAGATCAGATCCGAGTGCAGTTGCAGCGCCAACTGGGTGGCCAACTGGAAGGCGCGCTGTCCCGGGAGCAGCCAACGTGCCAGTAGTAGTGTCCGGGTGTCCGGTTCGAAGCGTCGTTTGACGTTGGGCCCGAGGCGATCTCCGTTGTCGACGACGACCGATATGGCGAACTCGTCGAACAGCAGCTCGGCCAGTTGACCGTCCATGCCGCCGATGCGCAGACTGCGCCGGACGAAGAGATCCTCGGCCGCACGGTCGAGCACGTCGATGTAATTGCGTCGGTCGTAGAAGAAGTCGCGAACCTCCTCGAAGGGCATCGGCTGTTGGGTACCGCCGTGAAGCTCGGAATTGGCGCGGGCGTGCACGGTTTCGAGTTCGGCCACCGCATCGTGCAGTCGCCGGTGCAGGTTGACCACGGTCTGCCCGATCTCGGGCATGCGTGCGACCAACTCCTCGATCTGGGTCGTCGTCGAGGACCCGTCGGCCAGGATCTCGCGGAGGTCGGATACCAGCCGAGCATCGGAATCGGGCGCGAAGTAGTGCGTCGGGAGATCGAAGCGATCCGAGAGCGCGAGCAGTACGGGGACGGTGATGGGGCGCTGGTCGTTCTCCAGCTGATTCACATAACTCGTGGACAGGCCCAGGGCGCGCGCCAGCGCGACCTGAGTCAGGCCCTTCTCGTCCCTGAGCCGCCGTAGCCGGGCTCCCGCGAATGTCTTCGCCACCGCGGCAAACCTTAGCGCACCCGTCTTACACAACATTCGCAAAGTGCGTCAACAATGGACGCAAAATTACGCATTTACAGGTGCTTTCGCATGTCGTCGGCGTTTGCGTAGCGTGCGGATCATGCAGAAACACGACGTCCGTACCCGACGCAGCGCCGAGAATTTCCCTCGCACCGAGCACCTCGCGTGGAAGATCGCCGAGGTCGCCGCCGACCCGGTCGCGGTCGAGGCGGCCACCGAGGAAATGGTGATCAACCGCATCATCGACAACGCGTCGGTCTCGGCGGCCTCGGTGACCCGCCGCCCGGTGACGGTGGCCCGTGCACAGGCGCTGGCGCATCCCACGCGCCAGGGTGCCGCCGTTTTCGGTGTCGAAGGCAGCTACTCGGCCGAGTGGGCCGCCTACGCCAACGGCGTGGCGGTGCGCGAACTCGACTTCCACGACACGTTCCTGGCCGCCGAATACTCCCATCCCGGTGACAACATCCCAGCGCTGGTCGCCGTCGGCCAACAGCTCGGGGTGCGCGGTGCCGACCTGATCCGCGGATTGGCCACCGCCTACGAGATCCAGGTCGATCTGGTCAAGGGCATCTGTCTGCACGAGAACAAGATCGACCATGTCGCGCACCTCGGTCCGTCGGCCGCCGCCGGCCTGGGCACGATGCTGCGCCTGGACACCGAGACCATCTACAACGCCATCGGGCAGGCGCTGCATCTGACCACCGCGACCCGCCAGTCACGCAAGGGCCTCATCTCCAGCTGGAAGGCGTACGCCCCGGCCTGGGCCGGCAAGGTGGCCATCGAGGCCGTGGACCGCGCGATGCGCGGTGAGGGGTCCCCGGCTCCCATCTGGGAGGGTGAGGACGGCGTCATCGCCTGGATGCTGGGTGGGCCCGAGCGCACCTACACCGTGCCGCTGCCGGAGCCGGGTGAGCCGAAACGGGCCATCCTGGACACCTACACCAAGGAGCACTCGGCCGAGTACCAGAGCCAAGCGCCCATCGACCTGGCTCGCCGGATGCGCGAGCGGGTCGGCGATCTGGATCAGATCGCGTCGATCGTGCTGCACACCAGCAACCACACGCACGTGGTGATCGGTACAGGCTCCAACGATCCGCAGAAGTTCGATCCGGACGCGTCTCGGGAGACGCTGGACCACTCGGTCATGTACATCTTCGCCGTCGCGCTGCAGGACGGTACCTGGCACCACGAGCACTCCTACGCGCCGGAGCGCGCGCACCGTCCCGACACCATCGAGCTGTGGCGCAAGATCTCCACGGTCGAGGATCCGGAGTGGACGCGTCGCTACCACAGCACCGACTCGGCCGATAAGGCCTTCGGCGCCAAGGCCGTGATCACCCTCAAGAGTGGGGAGACCATCGTCGACGAGCTCGCCGTTGCCGATGCGCATCCGCTGGGCGCCCGCCCCTTCGCTCGGGAACAGTACGTGCACAAGTTCGGCGTGCTGGCGGAGGGGGTGGTGGAACCGGAAGAGCAGCAACGGTTTTTGCAGGTCGTCGACGGTGCTGCCGGCATCAAGTCAGGTGGTCTGAGTGCGCTGAACATCCGGGTCGACCAACGGGTGTTGGACAAGGCCCCGACGATTCCCTCGGGCGTCTTCCGATGAGCCTGATGGGTGCGTCGACCTCGGCCGGAGAGAAACGAGCGCGCTTCCGCACCGCACTGAAATCCGGTCGGCTACAGCGGTTTCCGGGTGCGTTCTCTCCGCTGGTCGCGAAGCTGGTCGCCGAGATCGGTTTCGACGGTGTCTACGTGTCCGGTGCGGTGCTGTCGGCTGACCTCGGGCTACCCGATATCGGCCTCACGACACTGACCGAGGTGACCAGTCGGGGTGCGCAGATCGCTGCGGCGACGGACCTGCCGACCCTGATCGACGCCGACACCGGGTTCGGTGAGCCCATGAGCGCCGCGCGCACGGTCACCCTCCTCGAGGACGCCGGCCTGGCCGGCCTGCACCTCGAAGACCAGGTGAACCCCAAGCGTTGCGGTCACCTCGACGGCAAGGCCGTGGTCAAAACGTCCGAGATGGTCAAGCGGCTGCGGGCGGCGGTCGCTGCGCGGCGCGATCCCAACTTTGTGATCTGTGCCCGCACCGACGCCGCCGGCATCGAAGGAATCGGTGCCGCGATCGATCGGGCCAAGGCCTACGCCGATGCCGGGGCCGATCTGATCTTCACCGAGGCGTTGCACAATCCGGCCGACTTCGAGCACTTCCGGGACGCCGTCGACACGCCGCTACTGGCGAACATGACCGAGTTCGGCAAGTCCGAACTGTTGACCGCCGGCCAGCTCGCCGATATCGGCTACAACGTCGTCATCTATCCGGTCACCACGCTGCGGTTGGCCATGCATGCCGTCGAAACCGGTCTGCGTGAGATCAATTCGGCGGGAACCCAATCCGGACTGCTGGATCAGATGCAACACCGCAGCCGGCTCTACGAACTGTTGCACTACGCCGAGTACAACGAATTCGATTCCGACATCTACAACTTCGCACTGCAAGGGGTGGCACCATGAGCGCTGTCGAAGACAGTCCGCGCATCTGCAAGGGCCTGGCCGGCGTCGTCGTGGACACGACGGCGATCTCCAAGGTTGTCCCGGAGACCAATTCGCTGACCTATCGCGGTTACGCGGTACAGGATCTGGCTGCCATGTGTTCCTTCGAAGAGGTCGCCTACCTGCTGTGGCACGGCGAGCTGCCCGGAGACCAAGAGCTGGCTCTGTTCACTCAGCGTGAGCGTGCTGCCCGACGGATGGACCGCGGTATGCAGTCCTTGCTCTCCAAGCTGCCCGACACCTGCCACCCGATGGACGTCGTGCGGACATTGATCAGCTACATGGGCGCCCAGGACCCCGATGAGGATGACAGCAGTCCGAGGGCCAACTACGACAAGTCGCTCCGCATGCTGGCCGTGCTGCCGACGATCGTGGCCGCGGACATGCGCAGGCGTCGCGGTCTCGACCCGATCGCCCCGCACAGTCACATGAGCTATGCACAGAATTTCTTGCACATGTGCTTCGGGGATGTCCCGGAGAAGGTCATCGTGGACGCCTTCGAAGCATCGATGGTGCTCTACGCCGAACACAGCTTCAATGCTTCCACGTTCGCGAGCAGGGTTGTCACCTCCACGCAGTCCGACATCTACAGCGCGGTGACCGCGGCCATCGGTGCGCTGAAGGGTCCGCTGCACGGCGGCGCCAATGAGGCCGTGATGCACGACATGCTGGAGATCGGTTCTGCCGACAAGGCATCGGAATGGTTGCACGGCAAACTGTCCCGCAAGGACAAGGTGATGGGCTTCGGCCATCGGGTCTACAAGAACGGTGACTCACGCGTACCGACCATGAAGGAGTCGCTGATCCGGGTCGCCGCCGTCCGGGACGGGCAGAAATGGTTGGACATCTACAACGTGCTGGAGGCCGATATGGCCGCCGCCACCGGTATCAAGCCCAATCTGGATTTCCCGACCGGGCCGGCGTACCACCTTATGGGTTTCGACATCGGTTGCTTCACAACGATCTTCGTGATGAGTCGGATCACCGGGTGGACGGCCCACATCATGGAGCAAACCGCTTCAAACGCTCTCATCCGGCCGTTGAGTGAGTACGTCGGGACCGCCCAGCGACCGCTGGAACGTCGCCGGTGATATCGAAACTCTTGGTGGCCAATCGCGGCGAGATCGCCATCCGCGCGTTCCGCGCGGCGTTCGAACTCGGTGCAACGACCGTTGCGGTGTACCCGTTCGAGGATCGCAATTCGTTGCATCGCCTGAAGGCTGATGAGTCGTATCAGATCGGGGATGAGGGGCATCCGGTCCGGGCGTATCTGTCGGTGCCGGAGATCATCCGGGTGGCCAAGCATGCCGGTGCGGATGCGGTGTATCCGGGGTATGGCTTCATGTCGGAGAACCCGGAGTTGGCGCGGGCGTGTGTGGAGGCCGGGATCACTTTCGTGGGCCCGTCGGCGCAGGTGTTGGAGTTGACGGGCAATAAGGCGCGGGCGATCGCGGCGGCGCGGGAGGCCGGTCTGCCGGTGTTGGCGTCCTCGGAGCCTTCGGATTCGGTGGAGGATCTGCTGGCTGCGGCGGCCTCGATGACGTTTCCGCTGTTCGTCAAGGCGGTCTCCGGTGGTGGTGGTCGGGGGATGCGCCGCGTCGAGGAGTCGTCGGGGTTGGGTGAGGCGATCGAGGCGGCGTCGCGGGAGGCGGAGTCGGCGTTCGGGGACGGCCGGGTCTATCTGGAGCAGGCGGTGATCAACCCGCGCCATATCGAGGTGCAGATCCTCGCCGATGGTGACGGCAACGTGATCCATCTGTTCGAGCGGGACTGCAGTTTGCAGCGTCGCCATCAGAAGGTCATCGAGTTGGCCCCGGCCCCGAATCTGGATCCGGCGGTGCGGGAGAAGATCTGTGCCGATGCGGTGGCATTGGCACGGCACATCGATTACTTCTGTGCGGGCACCATCGAGTTTCTGCTCGACGAGCGCGGTCATCATGTGTTCATTGAGTGCAATCCGCGGATTCAGGTGGAGCACACGGTGACCGAGGAGATCACCGATGTGGATTTGGTGTCCTCGCAGTTGCGGATCGCTGCGGGGGAGACCCTGGCCGACCTCGGTCTGTCGCAGGACGGCATCGCGATTCGGGGTGCGGCGATGCAGTGCCGCATCACCACCGAGGACCCGGCCAACGGGTTTCGTCCCGATACCGGGCGTATCACGGCCTACCGCTCTCCGGGTGGTGCGGGTATCCGGTTGGATGGTGGCACGCACACCGGTGCGGAGATCAGCGCGCATTTCGATTCGATGTTGGTGAAGTTGACCTGCCGCGGCCGGGATTTCGGTATGGCCGCCGCGCGGGCGCGTCGTGCGTTGGCGGAATTCCGGATCCGCGGCGTGACGACGAATATCCCGTTTTTGTTGGCGGTGATCGATGATCCGGATTTCCGGGCGGGCCGGGTGACGACATCGTTCATCGATGAGCGCCCGCAGCTGTTGACCTCGCACACCCCGGCCGATCGTGGCACCAAGATCCTGAACTATCTGGCCGATGTGACGGTGAACAAGCCCAACGGGGCGCGCCCGTCGACGGTGTATGCCGCCGACAAGCTGCCCCCGTGCGACCTGTCGGTGGCCCCGCCTGCGGGGTCCAAGCAGAAGTTGGTGGAGCTCGGGCCGCAGGGATTTGCGCAGTGGCTCAAGGATTCCCCGGCCCTCGGGGTGACCGATACGACGTTCCGCGATGCGCATCAGTCGTTGTTGGCGACCCGGGTGCGCTCCAACGGGTTGTTGTTGGTGGCGCCGTATGTGGCCCGGTTGACCCCGCAGTTGCTCTCGGTGGAGTGTTGGGGTGGCGCGACTTATGATGTGGCGCTGCGCTTTTTGAAGGAAGACCCGTGGGAGCGCCTTGCCGCGTTGCGGGAGGCGATGCCCAACATCTGTTTGCAGATGCTGCTGCGCGGCCGTAACACCGTGGGCTACACCCCGTATCCGGAGCTTGTCACCGAGGCCTTTGTCGATGAGGCGACCGCGACCGGTGTCGATATTTTCCGGATTTTCGATGCATTGAACAATGTGGACTCGATGCGCCCGGCCATCGATGCGGTGCGCGCCACCGGGTCGGCGGTGGCCGAGGTGGCGATGTCCTACACCGGGGACCTCAGCAACCCTGCCGAGGACCTCTACACCCTGGATTACTACTTGCGCTTGGCCGAGCAGATCGTCGAGGCCGGGGCGCATGTGTTGGCGATCAAGGACATGGCCGGGTTGTTGCGCCCGCAGGCCGCCACGAAGCTCGTGGGTGCGCTGACCGAGCGGTTTGATCTGCCGGTGCATGTGCACACCCATGACACTCCCGGTGGGCAGTTGGCGACCTATCTGGCGGCCTGGACGGCGGGCGCTTCGGCGGTGGATGGGGCGTCGGCGCCGTTGGCGGGCACCACGAGCCAGCCCGCACTGTCGGCGATCGTGGCCGCGACCGCGCATACCGACCGCGATACGGGTCTGGACCTCAAGGCGGTGTGTGATCTGGAGCCGTACTGGGAGGCGTTGCGCAAGGTCTACAGCCCGTTTGAGGCCGGTCTGCCGGCGCCGACGGGGCGGGTGTACACCCATGAGATCCCGGGCGGGCAGCTGTCCAATTTGCGGACCCAGGCCGTCGCGTTGGGGTTGGGGGATCGGTTCGAGGAGATCGAGGACGCCTACGCCGGGGCGGATCGGGTGTTGGGCCGGTTGGTCAAGGTGACCCCGTCGAGCAAGGTGGTCGGCGATTTGGCGTTGGCGTTGGTGGGTGCCGGTGCTGATGCCGATGAGTTCGCCGCCGATCCGGATCGCTATGACATTCCTGACAGTGTGATCGGGTTTTTGCGGGGTGAGTTGGGGGATCCGGCCGGTGGTTGGCCGGAACCGTTGCGTAGCAAGGCCTTGCAGGGCCGCGCCGACGCCAAACCCGAAACCCCGCTCTCGGCCGAGGATGAGGCGGCATTGAAGGTGGGTGGGCGCGCCCGTCAGGAGACGCTGAATCGGTTGCTGTTCCCGGGGCCGACCAAGGAGTTTCAGGCCCACCGCGATCAGTACGGTGATACCTCGATGCTGAGCGCGAACCAGTTCTTCTACGGGCTGCGCCAGGGCGAGGAACACCGTGTGCAACTCGAACCCGGTGTGGAACTGCTCATCGGGTTGGAGGCCGTGTCGGAGGCCGACGAGCGTGGGATGCGTACCGTGCTGGCCATCCTCAACGGCCAGCTGCGTCCCACCCTGGTCCGGGACCGCAGCATCGCCAGCGAGGTCGCCGCGGCCGAGAAGGCCGACAAGACCAACCCCGACCATATCGCCGCCCCGTTCGCCGGGGTCGTCACCATCGGCGTGGACGCCGGTGACACCGTGCAGGCCGGACACACCATCGCCACCATCGAAGCCATGAAGATGGAAGCTGCCATCACCGCACCCAAGGCCGGCACCGTGACCCGCATCGCCGTCACCGGCACCGCCCAAGTCGAAGGCGGCGACCTCCTGGTCGTGATCTCCTGAATGGTCGGCCTCACCTCAACGGGGGACCGTGGGGCCGACCACAAGTGGGTACGCTTATCGGCGCGACTGGTCTGCTGTGGCGCCACGCCACAGCATCGAGTTCCACATCCGATGTGGAACAAGAGGGAACCCGGTGGGAATCCGGGACTGTCCCGCAACGGTATGCAGGAACGACCGCCGTCATCGGCACTGGTGCGTAGCACCGGGAAGCGACGGCCTTTAGGTGCATCGATGTGATGCGTGCCTGCGAGTCCGAAGACCTGCCAGCCGTGCCGGGTGCGCCGCGCCCGGCGGCCCATCGCCTCGTGGAAAAGGCGGATGTCCGATGAGCGGTCAATGCCGCACGCTGATCGACGTCCGCCGGTGATGAGCTACCCGTCTCACTGAAGGACGTCAGCTGTGCCCCTGAATACCATCGCGTTGGAGTTGGTGCCGCCCAATCTGGACCGTGGACCCGACCACGTCCGTGACGAGGCGCGCAAGATCCTGGAACTGTCGACAACGGCGGGCATCTCTGGGCGTATCGGGCATGTGATGCTCCCCGGCATGATCGAGGAGGATGGCGACCGGCCCGTCGAGATGCTGCCCAAGATGGACGTTCTCGACTATTGGACGGCACTGCGCGCGGATCTCGCCGGGGTGCGCGGTTTGTGCACCCAGGTCACCGCCTTTCACGACGAGACAGCGCTGCGCACCCGCCTGACGGACCTGAACACCGTGGGATTCGACGGCATGATCTTCGTCGGGGTACCGCGCACCATGAACGACGGTGACGGTCACGGTGTGGCTCCGGCAGATGCACTCTCGAAGTTTGACGGGTTGGTCGCCAACCGAGGCGTCATCCTCATCCCTACCCGCGAGGGTGAGCAGGGCAGATTCGACTTCAAATGCACCAAGGGTGCCACCTTCGGCATGACCCAACTGCTCTATTCGGATGCGATCGTGGACTTCCTGCGAGTTTTCGCCAAGGCCACTGAGCACCGCCCGGAGATCTTGCTGTCCTTCGGATTCGTGCCGAAGATAGAGAGCCGGGTCGGGTTGATCGACTGGTTGATCCGGGACCCGGGCAACGAGGCGGTCGCTGCCGAACAGGCCTTCGTCAGACGACTCGCCGCCAGCGACTCCGCCACGAAACGTGTTCTCTTGGTCGACCTCTACAAGAAGGTCATCGACGGAGTGGTGGGCCTCGGATTCCCACTGAGTCTGCATTTCGAGGCGCCCTACGGTGTCAGCGCGCCCGCATTCGACACCCTCGCCGAGATGCTGGCCTACTGGTCGCCGCGATGAGCGTACGTGACCGTGACACGCCGATGCGGGTCATGGGTATCCTCAACGCGACACCCGACTCCTTCTGGGCGCGAAGCAGATTCGATACAGTCGATCGGGCCGTGGAGGCCGGCCTGATGATGTTCGACGACGGAGCTTGGGCGGTGGACGTCGGCGGAGAATCGACTAGGCCGGGAGCTGTTGCGGTATCCGTGGACGAAGAGCTCGGTCGTGTGGTGCCGATCGTCACCGAACTCGCTCATTGCGGTGTGGTGTCGGTCGATACCCGTAATCGTGAGGTCGCAGAGCAAGCAGTCCGGGCCGGAGCACGCATCATCAACGACGTGTCCGGCAAGCTGTACGACCTCGCCGGGCGACTGAGCGTCGGGTATGTGAGCATGCACGCGCATACGGTTCCGGTTCTGGCAGAAGGGTACCCGGAATATGGCGACGTGAACGCCGAGGTGCGAGCCTTTGTCCAGGGAACTGCTGAATCGGCATTCTCAGCTGGTGCCAGGCCGGTGTGGGTGGATCCGGGAATCGGGTTCGGCAAGTCTGTTGCCGACAACCTCGAATTGCTGCGCCGACTACCTGATCTGTGCGGCGGGCCTTTTCCCGTGCTACTCGGGATGAGCCGCAAGTCTTTTCTCGGCGCGATGACCGGTCGCGGTGTGGACGATCGGCTGGCGGCCTCGCTTGCTGTCGTGGGCCCGGCCTGGGCGGCAGGAGTCGACACCGTGCGAGTCCACGACGTCCCAGAGACCGTCGATACCATCACTGTGCTCGAGGCACTTGGTGGAACGGCCCGAGCGCCTACAGTGCCCCTGAGTGATCAATGAGACCGTGCCCCGGAGCCCGTAGGACTCCGGGGCACGACCGTCGTCAACGTTCTGCGCGCACCGCCGTGGCGGCCTCGACCATGTTGCGGAGCGACTCGATGACCTCGTCGGTCCTGCGAGTCTTCAGGCCGCAGTCCGGGTTGACCCAAAGGCGTTCCGCAGGCACCGCTTCCAGCGCCTCACGTAGTGCCACGATCATCTCCTGCGTGGTTGGCACCCGCGGGGAATGAATGTCGTAGACCCCCGGTCCCACTCCATTGCTGAAGCCCACCGCGTTGAGATCGGTGAGCACCTCCATATGCGATCGTGCCGCCTCGATGGACGTGACGTCGGCATCGAGGTCGGCGATGGCGCCGATCACTTCCCCGAACTCCGAGTAGCACAGATGGGTGTGCACCTGGGTGTCGTCGCGCACACCCGCAGTGGCCAACCTGAAGGCCTCCACCGACCACGCCAGGTAATCCTTCTTCTCCTTGGAGCGCAATGGGAGGAGTTCGCGCAGCGCCGGTTCATCGACCTGGATGATGGCGATACCGGCCTTCTCCAGGTCCACCGTCTCGTCCCGAATCGCGAGTGCGACCTGTGCTGCCGTATCGGCCAGCGGTTGGTCATCACGGACGAACGACCACGCCAGGATGGTCACCGGACCGGTCAGCATTCCTTTGACCGGTTTGGCGGTGAGCGACTGCGCGTAGGCCGCCCACTCGACGGTCATCGGGCGCGGACGCGCCACGTCGCCGTAGAGAATCGGGGGACGGACACACCGGGACCCGTAGGACTGAACCCAACCGTTCTGGGTGGCGAAGAACCCCTCCAACTGCTCGGCGAAGTACTGCACCATGTCGTTGCGCTCGGGCTCACCGTGCACCAGCACGTCGATGCCGAGTTCTTCCTGCAACGCGATGACAGCCGCTACCTCGTCTTTCATTTTCTGCTCATACTGGGCTTCGTCGATCCTGCCGGCACGAAGATCTGCGCGTGCCAACCGGATCTCGGTGGTCTGCGGGTATGAGCCGATGGTCGTGGTCGGCAGCGTGGGGAGGTTCAGCCGTTCCTGCTGCGCGGTGCGCCGATCGGCGGCGATGCCCCGTCCGGATGCTCCCGCGACCCGGATGTCGTCGAGTCGGGAGCGGATATCGGTGTTGTTCAGCCGAGGGTCGACCTTGCGGGAAGCCGCTGCGGCATTCGAGTTTTCGATCTCCGAGGCGATGGCTGCCCTGCCCTGCGCGAGCCCCTTGGCCAAGGTCACCACTTCGGCGACCTTCTCGGCGCCGAAGGCCAGCCAGCTACGCAATGCCTCATCGAGGTCGGTCTCGGGCTCCAACGAGTACGGCACGTGCAGTGTCGAGCACGATGTCGACACGACGACACGGCCGGCTGGGCCCACAAGCGTGGCGAGTGTGGCCAGCGCGCTCTCCAGGTCGGTGCGCCAGATGTTGCGTCCGTCGACAACGCCGGCGACGACGGTCTTTTCGGCCAGTTCCGGCACAGCAGCAACGGCATCCACCGAGCCGTCCACCGCGTCGATTCCGATGGCCTCGACAGGGGTGCGGGCCAGGGCAGGCAACGCGTCGGTCAACTGGCCGAAGTATGTCGCGACGAAGATGGCCGGGCGGTGGGAGAGCGCACCGAGCCGGGCGTACGTGGTCTCGGCCAGTGCACCGACGTCGTCGACGTCATCGGTGACCAGGATCGGCTCGTCGATCTGAACCCAACCGATCCCGCGTTCGGCAAGGAGCTCCAGCAGTTCAGCGTAGACATCGACCAATTCGTCGAGCCGCTCGATCGGCGCGCCGGCACCGTCGACGGCCTTGCTCAGCGCCAGATAGGTGATGGGACCCACGACTACCGGACGCAGCGGCACATCGACCGCCGTCGCCTCGTCGAGTTCGGCGAGCAGTTTGGCGGGATTCAGCGTGAAAGCGGTATTCGGGCCGATCTCGGGAACGATGTAGTGATAGTTGGTGTCGAACCACTTGGTCATCTCCAAGGGGGCAACGTCGACGCCGTCGTACGTCCCGCCGCGGGCGGCGGCGAAGTAGCGGTCCAGGTCGTCGCGGACGCCCGCAACACGCGGGGGCAGGGCTCCGAGCAACACCGATTGGTCCAGCATGTGGTCGTAGTAGGAGAAGGTGTTGACCGGTATCGAGTCCGCGCCGGCGTCGGCCAGGTGGCGCACGGTGTCACCCCGCAGGGTGGCTGCCACAGCTTCGAGCTCGGCGCGGTCCATCTTTTTGGACCAGTACTTCTCAACCGCGCGCTTCAGCTCGCGGTTCGGGCCGACACGCGGCGACCCCAGGATGGTGGCGGTGAACAAAGGGGCAGATTGTGTTGTCACGCAGAGTCCTTCAGCAACGATGGGGAGCCCACCGCCCATAGGAACGTGCAACCGAAGAGGCCGCCCGCAGGTATGCCGAGGCCGCTGTCGGCCATACGCCCAGTCCACGAGGCGATGCGCCGCCGGGCGCGGCGCGCCCGGCACAGCTGGCAGGTCTTCGGACTCACAGGCACACACCCAAAGGTGTTCCTACTGGCCGTCGCTTCCCGGTGCTGCGCACCAGTGCCGTTGACGGCGGTCGTTCCTGCATACCGCTGCGGGACAGTCCCGGATTCCCACCGGGTTCCCTCTCACCACGGGTAGGTACCAACCCCGTGACTCGATGCCGACAGCGCAGAACTCACACCGTCGGCAGACCAGTTGCAGAAGGAACTGTACCGGCACGAGGTCCGGCTACCGGCCGCTCCGCGTCGCCCGAACCTGATGTCCCGACTGGTCACCCATGTCGATGTTCCGGTGCGGCAACCGTGGCCGGCGAGAACGCCGCACGTCAAAGTCCTTTTTGACGCTGAGAGCGCACTCAGCGTGCGATGGGGTTGGCGCGGCTTTGCGCGAAATCCGCCACGGCTGGTTATGGTCGGCTGTGCCTGAATTCGATCGACGCAGTGCGATGTTGATGCTCGGACTCGGTGCGGCGGCCGCCGCACTCCCCGCCGCGACCGCTCACGGCGAGCCTTTGCCCGGTGATCTGGGCCCCGGGCCGGGGACTCCGACGCCCGAAGCGGCGGCGCCGCCCATCCTGTGGCAGGACGAATTCAACGGTCCGGCCGGATCACCGCCGGACCCCGCGTCGTGGTTCATCGTGCCGCAGCGTGAGACCATCCGTAACCCGGTCGAGTGGGACAAGCCGTTCAACATGGGCCGCTATGTCACCGACCAGGAACACGTGTTCCAGGACGGCAACGGCAACCTGGTCATCCGCGCCACGGAGGGACCGGGTGCCAATATCCAGGAGAAGTTCGCCAGCGCCAAGATCATCGGCAACTGGCGCGGCGGAGTGGGGACGACCTGGGAGGCGCGCGTCAAACTGAACTGCCTGACCAACGGCGCGTGGCCGGCCTTCTGGCTGATCAACGACAATCCGGTGCGCGGCGGCGAGGTCGACCTGTTCGAGTGGTACGGCAATCGGGATTGGCCGTCGGGCACCACCGTTCACGCGCGTCTGGACGGCACCCAGTTCCAGACCTTCAAACACCCCATCGACAGCAATTGGCACACCTGGCGGATGACCTGGAAGCCCGAGGGGATGTACTTCTGGCGCGACTACGAACCGGGCATGGAACCGTTCTGGACGGTGCGCGCGGATTCGTTGGGGGAATGGCCGTTCAACGATCCGGGCTTCACAATGGCGCCGGTGTTCAACATCGCCATCGGTGGTTCCGGTGGCCGTGAGCCCGCTGGTGGCAACTATCCCGCCGAGATGCTGATCGATTGGATCCGGGTCTTCTAGCCCCTGGACAACCAACCCTGGGCGCATGACGCCGGCCGGAGCGGCGACAAAGCCACCCCGGCCGGGTATCGCCTGATTATTCCGTTGAGCCGGTGTCCGCGTCGGTGGAGTCGCTGGTGCCAGATCCCGACGAACCGCCGGTGGAGTTGTCCGTGGTCGAGCTCGTGTCACTCGCCGCCGCGTCCTTCTCGCCTCCGGTATCCGCCGGGCTGTCAGCGGTATCGGTAGCGACAGTCGTGTCCGTCTCGGGCGTATCCGGCTCCGACGTTGCGGTTCGGGAGGTCTCGGTTCGAGAGGTGGTGGTTCGCGACGAGGTGCTCTCGGGCTCGGCCTGAGTGGCCTCGATGACTGCCATCCGTGACGAATCGGTGCTCTCCAGGGCGGGATCCGTTGCGCTGGTTTGCGTGTCGACCTCGTCATCGCCCGGTGCGGTGGCGGTGCGCAACGTCGTGGTCGGTGCGGTTGTTCCGGCGACGGACTGTGTCGTCGTGGCGGTGCTGTTCGGCTGGCCCCATCCTGCCGCCCAGTTGGCCGCCGCTTCGGCCAGGGCTGCCTGCCAGTTTGCCACCGCCTCGGCCACCGGATCAGCCGGCGCCGGCTCCTCGACCTCCGGAGCCTCCGGGACCACCGGAGCGTCTGGCAACTCCTCCAGCGTCGGCAGTTCATCCACCGGGATTCCGCTTTCCGGAACGGGGCCGTTCTCGGCGATCCAGGCCTGGACCACGGTGGCGGCCTGCTTGGGTGTGTAGTCGTCGCGGAACAGGCCCCAGGTGTCCTCGACCTCGGTCGAGCCGGAGTCTCTGTCGACCAGGGAGTAGATGAATTGTGGTCCCACGCCGTCGAGTTCGGACCAGGTTGTCACGAAATCTTCGATGAACTCGGCCTGCTGGGCCTCGGAGACATAGGAGGTCGGCAGACCGTATTCACTTGTCCACACGGTCTTGTCGCCGTCACCGTATTGCGCCATGAGGTCCTGCATGGCCTGCAACTGTCCGACCGCCGATATCTCGTTGCCGAAGCCATCGCCGAACTTCCAGTCGTAGTTGTACGGGTGATAAGACAGCGCGTCGAAGTAGCCCGCGGCCCCGGATTCGTACATCGTCTCGACGAAGTCCACGGGGTTGATGTTGATCCCACCCCAGCTGAGTCCGGCGGTGACGACGCCGCCGACGACGGTGCCACTGGGGTCGACCTCCTTGACCGCGGTGTAACCGGCCTTCAACAGTTCGGTGTAGGCGGCCGGATCGGGGCGGGGATTCCAGAACACGAAACTCTGTGGTTCGTTCCAGATTTCGTATGCCGAAATACGCGCGGTTTCGGGATCACCCGCACCGGCGCCGTATCGTTCGGCCAGCGCGCCCATGAAGTCACCGAAGTCCTCCGGGTCACGCGGAGCCCCGTAGGCCGAGTCCTGGATATCCGATGCCCAGGTCGGGGTGCTTGTCACGGCACCCATCACCGCGATACCGCGTTCGTATGCGGCATCGACGACCTTGTCCACCTCGCTCCAGTTGTAGACGCCCGGTGCGGGCACAACGGCACGCCACGGCACGAAGATCCGAATCTGGGTGACACCGAGGGACTCCATGGTGTCCAGTGCGACCTCCACCTCGGCCGGCGTCATGAAGTAGAGCTCGGATTCGGCGATGCCGACGGCGTTGGGAGAGGTATCGATGGCCGCGGCGAGCGTCACCTGGGCTGACACCTGCTGGACATCCTGCGTCGGTGGGGGCGGCGCTCCGGTCTGGACCGACGCCCCGACCAGGGCTGCCGCAAACAATGGCGCTGCTACTGAGCAAAGTGGATTAGCTGCTCGCTGCCAGGGCCCCTGCATGATGCCTTCTCCTCACTCCAGATATCCAGGATCATCAAGATGTGATTCGGATCACTCCGCTTGATATTGGAGATGTACCCATGCAATTTTTCGTCTAATCAAAGAAATCCAGAAAAGATGAAGCAAATGACCGCGCAGAGCCGAAGTGTGCGAAAGTATGGCCCTGAAGTGCTTATATAGGGGGCCTTAACCGCACGTGAAGACTTGCTTCGCGAATGGCATGTACTCAAAAAAATGACGGAGAGATGCGGTCAGATTGCGCAAAATGGTACCGATGGTGAAATTATCAAGATTGCAAATTGCGTTGTGTGAACAATTGTTCCGGACGGCTGGCGTATCGGTCAAAGATTTGCCAGATCTGCAATCATGGGCCAAACGCCCAGTTAATTGGACGCGGCAGGGCTACGGAAGCTTCGCGACCTGGCAGATTTGGACAGTTGGCGAGTGGGGCTACCTACACACCCAGCTGAGCGCGCGCCGCGGTGATGCCCTGGATCCCGATGTCGTCGCGCCGCTGGGCGCTCCACTGTGCTCTGTCCATGGCGAAGGACAGCATGGTGTCGGGCCTGTCGCGGCGCAGCGCCAGCTCCGCGCCGGTGTAGGTGTAGGGCAGCGCGCGGGTGACGCCGAGCGATGCGGCGTTGTCATGCCATGCGCGGGTCGTCGCCCGTGCACCGCCGAGGCCGGCGAACAGCAGGTGTAGCGCAGCGTGTCGTATCTCCAGGCCCAGTCCGCGACCTTGGAATTCGATGCCGAGCCAGGACCCCGTGCTGGCGACCCGCAGCGTCGGGAAATGGGTCGCGGATAACGAGCACATCCCTACCAATCGATCGTCTCGATCCGATGCGGCCAGCACGATATCCCAGTTGTCGGCGCAGGTGTTCGCTCGGCAACGCCAGTAGTACTGCATCGCGTTGCGCTGCAACAATTTTGTCGGCGCATCCGTCCATGGTTCGGAAAACGGCATGGTGCTCGGGTCGTGAATGCCGCCGGCGGCCAGTTCGGCAAGCTTGAATCCGAGATCGTCGGTGACGTAGGTCAACGTGATCCGCGGTGTGCGCACGCGAAGGTCGAACAGGGGCCATAACGCACTCATGGGTACATGTCATCGCGTGGCGGGGGCGCAGCGCAAGCTCATATTGAGGTGGGGTGGGATTGCCAATGTTGGTCCTCGCGACGAAATGGGTATCCGCCAGGCGAGGCGCTGAAGAATGCGGCGTTTGACCTGGGACGGCAGAGGGCATTTCAGCCCGGCAGTGCTGACCCGTTGACCCGCGAGAGGCAAAGATGACTACCGCTTACCCGTTTGACGGCGACTCCCGACTGGTGACCATGGTGACCGACGGCGTATACGCGCCGCAGGAGGATTCGCGATTGCTGGTCGAAACCATGGAAAAGAGCGGGCTCGCCTTGGGAAGCAGAGTGGCCGACCTGTGTACCGGCAGCGGTGTCGCGGCGATCAATGCTGCGGTGCAGGGCGCGTCAAGCGTCTCGGCATTCGATATCTGCCCGCGGGCGGTGCGATGCGCTCGCGCCAACGCCGAGATCGCCGGTGCGTCGGTCGACGTCCACCTGGGATCCTGGGCGCGCGCAGCGGAATTCGGCCCCTTCGACCTGGTGATATGCAACCCGCCCTACGTTCCCCACGACCCGGCGCTTGACGCACTGCCCGCAACGGTCGGCCCCGCACGTGCCTGGGATGCCGGCGCGGACGGTCGGACGGTGCTGGATCCGCTGTGCGCGGCCGTTCCCACGCTGCTGGCTGACGGTGGCAGCGTGTTGATCGTGCAGTCGGAGTTTGCAGATCCGCGGAAGACGCTGGAGGCGTTGTCGGCCGTTGGGTTGGACGCCGATATCGTGGCTTGGGAATGGATCCCGTTCGGCCCGGTCCTGAGCGCCCGTGCCCAGTGGCTGGAAGATACGGGACGGTTGCAGCCGGGTCGGCGTGAAGAGGAGCTACTGGTGATCAGGGCCGACAAGCCATGAGTGAGAAAGAGTTTCGTATCGTTCGGGTGGTGCGCGGCGGTCCGGTCCTGGTTCAGGGGCCGGTGTCGGTGGAACTCGCCGATGGCACGACCATCCAATCGGACCGATTCATGGTCGCGATATGCGCCTGTGGGCGAAGCAAGGACTATCCGCTGTGTGACACCAGCCACCGGCGACGCTGCCGCACGTCAGGGGCGAAAAAGGTGAAGGCGACGGAATCGGCCGACGACAACAACTGACTGTTAGATGAAGCGGGCCGGATTCATATCCGGCCCGCCTCTTCGTAGTGCAGACCCTACTTAGTCGAGCGAGCGTCGCAGCGAGCTCTGGTTCTGGTCCCAGGATCGCAACATGTGATCGGCCAATTTGTCCTCGACGAGGGCGTGGGCGCGGATCCCGAAGACGACATCGCGATCGAGATGGGGTTCGCGGGACAGCAGGTCGCCCACCACATCGGTGCGCACCACCTGCTCATGGACGGCATCGGCCTCGACATGCTCGGCGTAGAACGCGATGCATTCCTGCGGGGCTCCCAACCTCTGCAGTGCATCGACCAAGCGGCTGGACCCCGGAGGCGAGGTGATCTCGGTGGAGGCGAAGTGCCCGATGGCCGCTCCGCGGTGCCGACGGTGCAGACCGAACAGCGACATGAGGTTCACGGCAGCGAGCGCCTCGGCCGGAACAATATCGATATAGCCAAGGTAGTCGGAATCCAACTCCGCGGCGTCCATGAGGTCGGCGAACAGCCGCTGATGCAAGCGCGTGCCGTTCCCCGCGCCGAACTCGTCGAACTCGACGGCGACGAACGCCGCCTTGGCCTGCCCGATGAGCCGCGGGATGGCCCACGCGTGCGGATCGCCTTCCTTCAGGTGGTAGAGCGAGCGGTGCACGAAGTACTCGCGCATCTGATCCCAGGTGCCCTTGTCTCGCAGATGGTACGAAAGCCCCTCGCCATCAACGGGTTCGACCGAGAGCGCATCCATTTCCGCATGCGCGGTCTCGTCTGGCCCGATGGGGCCGACCTCGCGCTGCACCTCGGCCAGGAACAGGCTCTCCAATCGACCGCGCAAATGCAGCAGGCCGGCATCCCACTCCCAGCCGGGGTCGACGCCGTCGAACCCCCGGTAGTGCAACTCGTAGCAGACATACAACGCCAGGTGGAGATCGAGACCGTAAGGGTCGGCGTCTGCCAGCGACGCCTCGACTCGTGACAGGTGGTTGACCGGCGCACGCTCGTTGAGCAGTTCGATGACCGCTAGCGACAGCGGCCCCCGGGGCAGAGGAAGGAGCGGTTCGATGCGGGGAGTTGCGAGGGTCACGGTGGAGGAATACCCCGTGGGACGTCGCATTCAATCGTCCAGTTGGCGAATATCGCCGCCAAACAACGCGGTGGTTTCGGCGAGCGAGGGCCGGGTATTCGCAGCCGCCTGATGCCTCCCGGTGATGTCACCTCCCGCGCGGTGCTGTTCGGAAGATGCGATGGTGTGGACCTACCTGTCGCTGTATAGACACATGATCGCCACGGCGGGAGATGCGAACGATGATCGGCTACTACGTGCACCATCACGGCTACGGGCACCTCGCGCGGGCGATGAGCATCACCGAGCGCATGACTCGGCCGGTCACCGTGCTCACCAGCCGAGACGTGCCGCAGGACAATCCGTTCACGGAGGTGATCGTGCTTCCGCGTGACGACGGCGCCGACACGGTGCACGAGTCCACCGCGCACGGTGCGCTGCATTGGGCGCCACATTTCGACACCGGCTACACCGCCAGGATGAACGCCATCGCCGACTGGGTTCGCGATGCCCGACCGGAGGCTGTGGTCGTCGACGTCTCGGTTGAGGTGGCGACCTTCGCGCGTCTGCTGGGGATACCGGTGGTGGTGATCGCGTTGCCCGGTAACCGTACCGACGCTCCCCACACGCTGGTTCACACCCTCGCCGATCGCATCATCGCGGCATGGCCTCGTGAGCTTCGTATCCCCGAATGGCTTCGCCCTCATGACGACAAGACCGTCTACGTCGGCGGCATCAGCCGATTCGACGGTCGCCGAGTTCCCGCCCGCGTCAGCACCGGAAACATCGTGGTCCTCTCGGGCGCCGGCGGTTCCGACTCTGCGCAGACCACCGGTGATGGATCGGCCGAGTGGACGTGGCTGGGCGGACAGCACGGAGACTGGGTATCCGATCCGTGGCCGCACTTGGCCGGCGCAGATGTCATCATCACCCATGCTGGGCAGAACAGCATCGCCGATACGGCCGCCGCCGGGCGTCCGGCGATCGTGATTCCCCAGCGGCGCCCTTTCGATGAACAGCACACCACCGCAACGGTATTGGACAGGCATGGGTTGGCGGCCATCGCGTTCGAGTGGCCGGCTCCCGAGGGTTGGGGCGAGTTGACCCGACGCGCGTACGGGATCGGCGGGGAGCAGTGGCAACGCTGGCGTGTACACGGGGCTGCTGGTCGCGCGGCCGCCGCGATCGAGGAGACGGCGCGGGCATGCCGGGGCGTGGTGTCGGCATGAGAACCGCGGTCATCACCACTGTCCATGGGCGGGGCGCGCATCTGCAACGCCAACGAGCCGGATTGGCGGCCGGTACGGTTCGTCCCGACCTACAGGTCGTGATCGCGATGGATGATCCCGATGTGCACACCCATCTCGGTGGCGCGGGGTTTCCCACGGCCGTGATCGAGTGCGCCGTCGGAGCGGGCGGTCTTCCGCTGGCACGAGCCAGGAATATCGGCGCAGCGGCAGCTTTGGCTGACGGCGCGCAACTGCTCATCTTCCTCGATGTCGACTGCATACCCGCCCCCACGATGGTGCAGCGCTACCGTGACGTGGGCGCAACACCGTCACACCGTGACGCGCTGCTGTGCGGTCCGGTCGCCTATCTCCCACCCCCGGGTCCGACCGGCTACCCGGAGACCGGTCTGGGCCGATTGGCCAGTCCGCATCCAGCGCGACCCGCACCTGATGCGGATACCGTGCTGTCCGGTGGCGATCACCGGCTGTTCTGGTCGCTGTCCTTTGCCGTCACCGCACCCACCTGGGGCATCATCGGCGGATTCTGTGAGGACTACTGCGGCTACGGCGGCGAAGACACCGATTTCGCCCAGACGGCTGCCGCACTCGATGTGCCGTTACGGTGGATCGGGGGCGCCGAGGCGTTCCATCAGTACCACCCCGTCAGCGATCCACCCGTCGAGCATGTGCGCGATATCGTCCGCAATGCCCGAATCTTCCAGCGGCGCTGGGGCTGGCTACCGATGGGCGGTTGGTTGGACCAGTTCGAGGCGCGAGGTCTGATCACCCGGGACGCTGCCGGTCGTCCGTCGCTCACCGGCGACGAGTCGTGTTTGGTGCGGTCGACGGCGGGCAACCCGGCGACATGAAGGCTTCAGAGCTGACGACCGCGCCGTTCCGCGCGGGCGCCGCGCGGCGGGACGCCCGGCTGTTTCATCCGAGCGGTGCGCTGGTCCAGGGACGGGTCACGAGGTGCGCCGAACCCGGGAAAGGCCTGCCCATTGGCAACGGCCAGGTGATCGGGCGGATGTCCAAGGGCATCGGGACAGGATCTATTGGCTGCGTGCAGAACTGTTGTCGCCCAGCGCCTTTGCCAGCCTGGATGCCGCCGAGATCCGCCGCCGAGTGCCTGAGCAGTCGCTGGTGGTCAGCATCGAACAGGCCGAGGGCTCGGGGAAATTCGGTCCGCTGGCGGTACTGGAGTTCGATCGAGACCTCGAGGATGTCTGGCCGGAGGACGTCGCTTTCGATCCCACGCTCAACCGTGCCGACGGAGTGAGACTGCTTCCGGCCTGGCTGACGGCGTTGCGCCGGCGCGTCTATCGCGGCAGTCGTCAGGGCCGCGACGCCGAGTAACGGGCCGGACTCTCGGCGGGTTGCCGGACCGGCTCCAAGCGCACCGCCACACCGTTGAGCACCGACATACCCGCCAAAGCCTCCAGATCTTCGGGACGGTTGGAGGTCAGTTCGTTGACGTTCACGCCGGCATGGGCGTTTGCCAGCCGCCAGCCGCCGCCACGATGTCCCCATCCCTGGGGGATGGCGATGGTACCCGGCCCGAGCTCATCGGAGACCAAGACCTCTAGTTCGATGGCACCGGTGGCCGAGACGACGCGTACTCGACCGCCATCGGCAAGACCGGCCGCCGCCGCATCGGAGGGATTGACCCGCGCGCGCTGGGTGCGGTTACCTTTCATCAGGATCGGGCTGTTGTGCATCCAGCTGTTCTGGGATCGCAGTTCCCGGATCCCGATGGCCAGCAGCGGGAAGTCCACCGTGGTGCCGGGCGCCGTGCCGAGCCGAGCCACCTCGTTGACGATCTGGGGCGGTGCCAGATCGACCTTGCCGCCGGGGTGGGTGACCGCCTCGGCGAGCACACCGTGCGGTGCGTGCTCGGCCAACACGACACCATGCGGGTGTGCGCGCAACCGAGCCGGATTGAGGCCGCCGCGGCGCAGCCCGAACCTGTCACCGTAGGGGCCGATGCGCAGCAACGTGTGCATCATGCGTTGCGGGGTGATGCGCACACCGCGGCGTCGGAGCCACCGCAACACCGCGTTCAGTGGAGCGAGGGCGCCGGTGGCGAAGAGCGACAGCCCCATTCGTTCGGCCAGATCCTCGAAGACCTCCCATTCGGGGCGTGCCTGCCCGTATGCGGGCACCACCGGTTCGGCGGCCTGCAGGAATACCGTGGGACAGCAGGCCGCGTACGCCATCGGGAGGTCGTCGCGCTCCAGAAACGTGGTGGCGGGCAGGATGTAGTCGGCGTGCCGGTTGGTCTCGTTGACATACAGATCGAGGGACACAAGCAGATCCAATTCCCCCAGCGCGGACTCCAGGGCAGCGCTGTTGGGCACCGACAGCACGGGATTGCCCGCGAGCACGAAAAGGGCTCGCAGTTGTCCCTTTCCGCCGGTGGTGATCTCATCGGCCATCAGCGCAGCCGGGAACGAGCCGAAGACATCCGGGAACCCACCGATGCGCGACGTCTTGGTGTCGTAGCTGAACGCCCCGGACTTTTCCCCGAACTGCTCGACCGGGATCACCTGATGTGACATCAGGGCACCGCCGGGGCGATCCAGATTGCCTGTTGCGGTGTTCAGTGCGTCGATCAGAAAACTGACCAGCGTGCCGTGATGGCCAAGGCATGCGCCGGTTCTCCCGTACGCCACCGCGGTGCGGGCGGTGGCGAAGTCGCGGGCCAGTGCGCGGACGGTCGGCGCCGGGATACCCGTGCGGATGGCGGTGTCCTCGGGTGGGAAGTCCGCGCACAGGGCGCGTAGAGTTTCCGCGCCGACGGTGTGTGCCGTCAACGCGAGATTGTCCTGTAGATTCTCGGCGAACACCACGTTCAGCAGCGAGAGCATCAACCAAGCATCGGAATCGGGTCGGACCGCGACATGTTCGTAGGCGGCCGCCGTCTCGGTGTGGCGAGGATCGACGACGATGACGCGGCCGCCGCGCTTGACGATGCCGGCGAGGTCATCCTTGACACGCGGTGCGCGTAATGCGCTGCCGTGGGAGACAAGCGGATTGGCCCCCAGCATGAACAGGAAGTCGGTGCGCGGCAGGTCGGGGAACGGGATCTGGGTGGCGGCACCGTAGAGCAGCTTGCTGGCGACGTAGCGGCTGTTGATGTCCTGCGATCCGGCCGAGTACAGATGGCCTGCCCCGATCCGCTTCATGAACAGTCCCGACCACAGGCTGGCCGCGTACCCGAATGCCGAAGGGTTACCCAGATATTCGCCGACGGCTCCGCCGCCGTGCTCGGCGAGCACACTTCCCAGGCGGGTGGCGATGTCATCGAGTGCCTCGTCCCAGCTGACGGTTGCGAAGCTGCCGTCGGGCCGGCGCCGAAGGGGTTGCAACACCCGGTCGGGATCGTTCTGGACGTCGCTGAACGCGATCCCCTTGGGGCAGGCGCGCCCCTGCGAGAGCGGGTGGTCCTTGTCGGGCCTGAGTGAGAGCAGGCGGCCGTCCTCGACGGTGGCGATCAGTCCGCACAGCGGTTCGCAGATGCGGCAGTAGGTGATCTTCTTCTCGGCGGTCACGCTGTCCTCCTCGGTCGCGGACTTCCGCGAGGTGTGCTGGCCGTCACAGTAGGCGGGGTGTCAGTGGTCGGGCAAGCGGTGGCGCCGTTGTCGGAGCACGGTGCCACTGATTCGCCAAACTCCGTCTTCTTTCTTGAAGACAATCTCGCTACTGATATTGGTGATGTGGCTGCGCTCAGGTGGAAGCCGCGGGTCTGCGAATGATGTGACCAGATAGCCGATGGCTGTCGTCTCGCCGACCGCTTCGACGGTGAAATTCTCGACAGCTGCGGGGCCGTGCGCTTCGACAGCGACTCGTATCGGGGAGATGATGTCGTATGGCAGATCGACTTTCATCGGGCCGACTGTCGTCCTCTCAAGGATTTTTCGGTCGTGGCTGTTGATTGCGGTTACGTAGCCCTCGACCACTCGTAGCAACGAACTATGCGCTTTGCGTTCAGCGCGCTCGGTCACAATGTCCGCGTAGAGCCAGTATGTGCACGCGCCGACAAGCGCAGCGATCAGTGCTATGGCCACCAGATGCAAGGCGTCCTCCCGTTCTTCGAGTCGTATTCGCCGGAGATCGGCGAGCTGACAAAGCAATTCCTCTCAACAGGGAGGTCTGCGTCGGGCAGTGAGGAGTTCCGACAGTCGCCGGAACCGCGCACGGCCAAACGTCGTGTTGCCGACGGCGGGACTGAGGCCAGGGTTGTCAGCAATGAGCAGTGTGATATCGCTCGGTCCGGATGTCGGGAATTCAGCGGGAGGGTGAGTGAAATAGATTGTTCTGATCGAGGTTTCGATGAAGACGCTGACGTGAAGTGTGGCTGGTTCACCGAACAGGAGCTGACGATCCGGGCTCCGCGCGTCACCGATCGCCAGCACTCCACTTCCTATGGTGAGCGGTCCGCGGAACACGAGCCTGCCGAGCCCTCGCGTGTCAGAACCGACCAGCACTCGGGCGCGAACCCGTCTTCCGAGGAGCTCCGCTTCGTGAACGCTCATTGTGCGCACCCACAGGGCATGCACGGACCCGGCCCTATCGACGGTGGACGCGGCGCCGTCCACATAGACGCCCCCGAGTCCGCGAGCGCCGACATCTTCGATCGCCAAAACCGATCCGTCCGGTGTCACCCGTGCGTCACAGAGCAGCGCATTCATGGTCGTGGCCCCCTGACCTCACCGTTCCCACGCCTGGTTGCCACAGAAGCTGCTGTAGCCGGCTAGTCACAATTACCTGATTAACGTGTCACTCGCAATATGGAGTCGCCCCCGTCACTTCAGCTTGACATTTCAGTCAGTTATATGTGGGCGTGACGCCACGCACGTGCTGAGCTGGGCTGTGGGGGTACCGGGATGTGTGTGGCAAACGGGGGTTTGTGCGTGTTGGCGGTGGTCGGCGCGGTCGCGGGGTGTGGGTGATCTAGAAGCCGTCGAGCGTCGAATGCTCTACACCACTGCCCATGGTGGCGAGAAGATGCTTCCGAGCACTGCCACCTCGACGAACGCGCCCGGCGATCGGCACTGTCCGGCGGGCTCCACGCCACAATCACCAGCGGCAACACTCGGGGGTCGGCAAGGTCCCGGGCGTCACCCGATTGACCGTTCTACCTCGGCAGTACCACTAGCTCCTACGGTCGAACTCGATCCTCGCGTCGTCGACGGCGCGCATGTTCGACTCAGCCCAATTCCGCAGGGTGGCAAGCGGTTCGGACAGTGATCGCCCTAGGGGTGTCAGCTCGTAGTACACACTCGGCGGGGTGGTTGGCTGGACCCTGCGTGACACCAACCCATCGCGCTCGAGGTCACGCAGCGTGCTCGCCAGCATTTTGCGCGATATGCCCGCTGCGCCCCTTGAGAGCTCGCTGAAGCGGCGCTCGCCGGCCTCGTCGAGAAGCTTCACGAGCATTGCCGTCCACTTTCCGCCGACGCGATCGAGCAGATCACGGGTGGGGCACCTCACGTCGAAAAGATCGCCACGAGGCGCCCGCTTGGACTGCACGGTCACCTCGACGTAACCAGGGGCTGGGCAGGTGCCGTCTTCCCAGGCAAGTAGAGGTTTCCTACGGTAACCATGACTACATTCTTAACCACTAGGAGGGTTTCCGCGGCGATGACGATCGAGATTGCGCGCGTTGATGTCGGGGAGATCACGCTGAACACGGCGCTGGCTGGATCCGGACCGCCGATCGTGTTGTTGCACGGCTGGCCGCACACCTGGCGTTTGTGGGGCGGCGTGATCGAGATTCTCGCCGAAAGTCGCCGAGTCATCGCGCCAGATCTGCGCGGCACCGGTGGGAGTACCCGCGCCGCAACCGGTTACGACCTGCAGACGGTGGCGGACGATATCGACAGGCTGCTCGATGTATTGGACGTCTCCGACGCCCTGGTGGCGGGTATCGACGTCGGCGCGCCCATAGCGTGGATGTTTGCGGAGCGGCACCCGGCACGTGCCCGCAGGCTGGCCGTGATGGAGGCAGTGCTTCCGAATGCGCCCGGCGCCGAGGAGTTCTTCGCAGACGGTCCGCCATGGTGGTTCGGATTTCACGCTGTGGACGGCCTCGCCGAGGCCATCGTCACCGGCCGCGAGGACCACTACCTGGGGTGGTTCCTGGACGGGGGCACGGTGACGGCACTCGCCCCGGGTCTTCGAGAGGAGTTCGTGGCGGCGTACTCCGGCTATGACTCGCTGCGCTGTGGGTTTGAGTACTACCGTCGAAATGCCTTGAACAGCAGTCAAATCCAATCGGCAGTGGCCGACGCGCGCCGCGTTCCCGTGCCAACCTTGGCTATCGCGGGCGGGGTTGTCGGCCATGTGTTGGGGGTTCAACTCCAGCCGATCACTCAGAACTTGCGGACCGTCGACATGACCCACTGCGGCCATCTCATCCCCGTCGATGATCCCTGCGGACTTGCCGTCGCGCTCGCGGAGTTCGCCGATCCAGAGTCAGCTGATCCCCAGCAGTACAGCTAGCGCTCAACGATCAGCGGGAACGCAGTGCCACCCGCGTCTGTGTCTGCTCTGCTCCGCACTCCTTCTTGAGCCGACGCAGCAGCAGGTCCAGCGCGCCGGTATCCGGGACGTACGCCCGCAGCAGGTAGTCGTAGGGACCGGTCATGTGGATGGCGTCGACGACCTGGCGAACCTGCGCGATGCGTGTGGTGAACGTGTCGTTGTCGGTTTCGGCGTCGAGGCGGACATCGATGAATACTTCCAGGCCGCCCCGCGGACCGGGCACATTCTGGCCGGCGAGGATGGTGTAGCCGAGGATGACCCCCTCGGTTTCCAGCCGTCGGACTCGGGCCGCCGCAGCATTCGTGCTGAGTCCGACCAGGCGGCCGAGCTCACTGAACGAGCAACGCGCATTTTCCCGCAGGATCCCGAGAATTTGCTCGTCCAGACCGTCCACGCTTGGTATTTTAACCGTCCACCGGAGATTTTGTCGGTGCGCGCACGGGGAGGACGCGCACACTCGGCGGGTGCTGAATGACATCGTGGCACCGGCCGTTGCCGGGGTGGTGGCTGGGCTCGGCGTGGCGATGCCGCTGGGCGCGGTCGCGGCGCTCTTGCTGCGTGAGGGACTGGTCAACGGGTTCCGCACCGCGGCCGCCGGGGCCGCGGGTGTGGCGACGGTGGATCTGGTCTATTGCATCATCGCGGCGCTCACCGGCGCGACCTTCGCGCGGGCGATCGATGATCACCGTGGCGTCTTCCTGCTCACATCGGGGGTGCTGATCGTCGCGATCGGCGTGCGGCAGCTGTGGCAGGGCATGAGACAGCCGCCGCGAGCGGCAGCCGAGGTAGAACGAGCGTCGGCGCCGGCGGCGTTCGCCCGGTTCGTCGGGCTCACGGCGATCAACCCGATCACTTTGGTGTACTTCATCGCACTCTCCGGTGCAGTGACCCATTCCGATGGCTCGTGGATCGGGTCGGTGATCTTCGTGGCCGCGGTCGGCGGTGCGTCGCTTACCTGGCAGCTTCTTCTGGCCTGGGTGGGCTCGGCCTTCGGTGGGGCGTTGAGCCTGAGCGCTACTCGCGCCATCGGCGTCATCGCTTCGTTCCTCATCGTCGCTCTGGGCATGGTTGTGGTGGTCAATGGCGCTGCCGCACTTGGCTAGTCGCCGGCCGTCCCGTCAGCCCACGCGGGCGAGCAGCGCCAGGTGATCGGCACCCGGGACCTCGTGCGCCGTAACCGCCGCGGCGCCGAGGCCGCGTAGCAGGATGTGGTCGATGCCGACCACCGGCGGATAGGTCTTGTCCGTCGGGTACGTGGGCAGCCACCCGGCCCCCGCGAGTTGCCCAGCGTCGCGGTAGCCACCGGTGAGCAGGTTCCGGAAGCGCACGTGGTCATAGGTGGCGTTGTAATCACCGAGCGCGACGACGGGTCGACCCTCGGGAACGCCCTGCAAAACAGCTCTGATGCGGCCCAACTCGGAGTCCCAGGTGCCCACGTCCAGCGGTGGCATGGGGTGCAGCGCGAAGAGCTGCACGTCGCCGCGGCCGGGAACGGTGGCGACAGCGGTCAGCGCCGTCATGACGAAGCCGGGCACGACGCCGGTGTTCTTGAGGGGGTGGCGGCTGTAGAGCGCGGTGCCGTTGGCCAATGCTGCCGGACGCACCAGTGCGTGTGGAAGGTCGATGGTGATCGTCGTCGCAGAAATTCGTTGTGCCGCCTCATCGGTGACCTCGTGAACGGCGAGGACGTCGACATGGTTGTCGCGCACCAGCTTCGCGAGTGCCTCGGCGTCGCCCGCCCCGACCTGGATGTTCGCGGTGAGCACCGTCAGGGCCGGGTCTGTGGGTGCGGGCTCGCCGCGCCACAGCGGCGCCTGCACCCAGATCCCGGACGCAGCCAGCGCGGCGGCGAGCACCAGGCGCCGCGGGGCGCGAGCGTACAGAAGGCACACCACCGCGGTCACGGTGCAGGCCGACCAGAGCACCGGCGAGACCGCGGCGGCGGCCACTGTCACCCGATCGACACCGGGCCAGAAGTGCAGCACGAGCGCAAGGAGCGCACCCAGCAGCGCCGCGGTCCCGACGATGCTTGCCGCCGTCCGTAAGAAACTCATGTCGACATCCTCCGCACTGCGCCGTCACTGACCTCAGAAGCGCAGGTGAATTCCCATCACACCGTGTCGGGTAGCTCCGTGCCCGTGGCCAACCGGGCGTAGTCGCGCATGAGCCGCAGTGCCACCGGTCGGTCCAATTGGGGATCGCGCGCCACGATCCGGTAACCGAAGTAGTCCTCCATCGCCATCAGCGTCATGCCGATATCGCGGGCGGGGGAGCTCAACACGAACGCCCCGGACTGCGCGCCGGCGGCCAGCAGGTCGGCATAGAGCCCCACCTGCCGGTGGTAGATCGCCTGGACATCGCCGCGTTGATCCAGCTCGAAGCCTGCGGCAAGTACTGCCCGCCAGATGGCCCGCCACTCGGCGTCCTCGGGGCCGGTGGGCAATCCGGCGGCGATGGTGAGTGCCAGTCGGGTGCACGGATCGTCGGTTCGGGTTCCGATCTCCAGCCGCTGCTCATAGAAGCGGATGTCGGAGCGCAAGGCGAGTTCGGACAGCAGTTCCGGCATGTCTTTGAAGTAGTAGCGCAGCGCGTTGGTGGTCAGGCCCAGTTCAGCGGCCACATCGGCCAGTCGCAGGGAGGCCAGGTCGTGGCGCTCGATGACGGCGATCGCCGCGTCCAGGATCTCGGTACGCCGCTCCTGCTGGCGGTTGGGTCGTGCCATCGACGCGCTGCTCCCCTCGAAAGTCGTTCAGACCCTATTTTGCCGTTCCTGTTGCGCAGCGCACACGACGGGCGCATAGTTCTTTTCCAACATGGAAAATAACTCGTGAACGAGGCGGGAAGAATGCGTGCCAGAGATCTCGGCGTGATCATCGGGGGACACCCCACCGGAACACACAACGCGATCACCGACGTACCCGGCGTGCGTGTCGGCCAGACCACTCTGCAGGGCGATGGGATCAACACCGGGGTCACCGTCGTCGTTCCACACGACGACATCTGGACCGAGCCGGTGTTCGCCGGCTCCCATGTCCTCAATGGCAGCGGTGAGTTGACCGGCCTTGAGTGGATCCGCGAATCCGGGGAACTGACCACCGCGATCGGCCTGACCAACACGCACAGCGTCGGTGTGGTCCGCGATGCACTCGTGGCTGAGCAGGTCCGTGTCCGAGGTGACGGTGCGTACTGGTCTCTTCCGGTTGTGGGCGAGACTTACGACGGATTCCTCAACGACATCAACGGGTTTCATGTCCGGCCCGAGCATGTGCGGGCCGCCCTGGAATCCGCATCCGATGGGCCGGTCGCCGAGGGCAACACCGGCGGGGGCACGGGCATGATCTGCCACCAGTTCAAGGGCGGCACCGGCTCCGCATCACGGGTCCAGGGCTATACCGTCGGGGTGCTGGTGCAGGCCAATCACGGTCGGCGAGAGCGTCTTCGAATCAACGGCGTACCGATCACCCAGCCCGATGTGCCGCTGCCGGCCATTCCTCCCGGCTACGCACCCGGATCGGGATCGATCATCGTCATCGTGGCCACCGACGCGCCGCTGTTGCCGCATCAGTGCCAGCGCATGGCGCAGCGCGCCGCACTCGCGGTCGGCCGGCTCGGCGGCACCGGCGAACAGTACAGCGGCGACCTGATGCTCGCGTTCTCGACGGGCAATCGCGGTATCCCGCCCTACGGTGCCGTCGAGGGCGCACCGGAGGTGGCCCGCGAGATTCCCCTGCGAATGGTCGGCCCCCAACTGATGGACCTGCTGTTCGACCTCACCATCGAGGCCACCGAAGAGGCCATCGTCAACGCCATGGTGGCCGCCGAGACGGTGACCGGATACCGCGGCTACACCGTGCATGCCATCGACCACGACCAGCTAACCTCGGCCCTGCGGGAGAACTCATGACCACTGCCCAGAACGCGCAAACCCAGCGGCTGTCCGGACGTCTCGGACCCGTCGGAATCGTCTTCATGGTTGTCGCGGCCGCCGCACCATTGACGGTGATCGGCGGCAACATGCCCTTGGCGATGGGACTGGGCAACGGCGCCGGTGCGCCCGTCGGCTTCCTGATCGCCTCCCTGGTGCTGTTGGTCTTCAGCGTCGGCTTCGTGACCATGACCCCCCACGTCCCCGAAGCCGGCGCGTTCTTCTCCTATGTGACAGTCGGTCTCGGTGAACGGATGGGTAAAGGCATTGCCGTGGTCGCGCTGATCGCCTACACCGCCATCCAGGTGGGCATCTACGGCTACATCGGTTGGGCCATCGGCGATACTGTCGCGTTCTACAACGGCCCGACCATTCCCTGGCCGGTGTATTCCTTCGCGATCCTGGCGATTGTGGCCGTGTTGGGCTACCGGCACATCGAGCTGAGCGCCAAGGTGCTCGGCGTGGCACTGGCGCTGGAGATCGGCATCGTCGTCGTCCTGGACCTCGCCATCGTGGCCGACCCAGGTCCGGCCGGCATCACGTTTGTCTCGTTCACGCCCGAGGTGTTCACCCAGGGTGTCATCGGTATCGCAATCCTTTTCGCGCTCACCGGGTTCATCGGATTCGAGGCCACTGCCGTGTTCCGTGACGAGGCGCGTGATCCCGAGCGCACCATTCCACGGGCCACCTACGCCGCGGTGATCCTGATCGGCGCCTTCTACACCCTGACGGTATGGGCCTTCGTCGTCGCGATCGGGCCGGATCAGGTGGCCGCCACCGCACAGCAGACGTTGGACGGCGAGGCCAACATGTTGCTGGACACCACCGATGGCGCGCTCGGCCGCATCGGCCGCGATATCGTCAACATCCTGCTGCTGACCAGCCTTTTCGCGTGCGTGCTTTCCTTCCACAATGTGATCGCCCGCTATCAGTTCGTGCTGTCGCGCAAAGGCCTGATGCCGGCCCGACTGGGCACGGTGCACGGCAGCCATGAGTCCCCTGCCTTCTCCTCGGTGGTCCAGACCGTGACCGCGGCGGTGATCGTGGCAGTGCTGGCCGTTCTCGGAATCGACCCGCTGGTCGGTGTTTTCGGGTCGATGGCCGGCGTGGCCACGGTCGGGATGGTGCTGTTGATGCTGACCACCTCCGTGGCGGTGCTGGTGTTCTTCCTGCGGCACCGCGAGTTCGGCGGTGGCAAGCTGTGGCAGACGCGACTCGCGCCGGTGCTGGCCGTACTCGGCCTGCTGGGCAGTCTGTGGCTGGTGTTGTCCAACTTCACGCTCGTCACCGGAGGCAGTGTCACCCTCAGCACCATTCTGGCCGCGGTGCCGTTCGCCGGGCTGATCCTGGGCGCCCTGTTGTGGAGGCCGGTACGCAATGGTGTTTAGCGGGCACCCGTTGGTGGGCAATAAACGAGGGTGCCCCGCCGAGACCTGAGCCCACACGTCTTCGTGGTGTTCGGCGCCACCGGCGACCTGGCGGCCAGAATGCTGTTCCCCGGGTTCTATCGGCTGGCCGCTTCCGGCCGATTGCCCGATGACTACGCGATCATCGGGTCGGGTCGCCACGCCCCCGAGGACTTCGGCGATACGGTCGCCGCCGCCCTGCGTGAGGCGATCGATGATCACGACGACAAGGTTCTGGCGGACTTGCTCGGGCGGTTGAGCTTCGTGGTGTCCGACGCCGACGACGGAGCCGAACTGGCGGACGCGGTGCGCCGCAGCCGGGAAGACGTCGGCCCCGACGCCCGCGTGCTGATCTATCTGTCGGTGCCACCAGAGGCGATGGAGCCGATGATCGACATGCTCGGTCGCGAAGGACTGGCCGAGGACGCCCGAGTGGTGGTGGAAAAGCCGTTCGGGACCGACCTGGAATCGTCGCGCCAGCTCGACTCTGCCCTCAAGGAAATCTTCGACGAGACGCAGATCTACCGGGTCGATCACTTCCTCGGTAAGGAGGCGGTGCAGAATATCCTGGCACTGCGCTTCGGCAACGGATTCTTCGAGCCGGCCTGGCGCGCAGGAACTCTGGAGTCCGTCCAGGTCGACGTGCCCGAGACGCTCACCATCGAGGGACGTGGCGGCTTCTACGAGTCGACGGGATGCTTCCGCGATATGGTCACGACTCATCTGTGCCAACTGCTCGGAGTCATCGCGATGGAACCGCCCGCGCGTCTCGACGAAACCGGTCTGCGCGACGCGAAGGCCGCCGTCTTCGACGCCATGCGACCGATGGACCCGCAGCGGGTGGTCTTCGGCCAATACGAGGGCTACCTCGACGAGGATGGCGTAGCAGACGACTCCCAGGTCGAAACGTTCGTCGCCGCCCAGGTATTCGTCGACACCGAGCGGTGGCGTGGCATCCCGTTCTATCTCCGTACCGGAAAAGCCCTCGGCGACAACCGACGTACCGTCACCCTCACCTTCGCTGCATCGACCGATCTGTTCGGACCCCAACGCAACCGGCTCGTGCTCGAACTCACCGACGAACCGACCATCGGCCTGCACCTGGCCGCCAAAAAGCCGGGACCCGGGCTAGACGTGATGGCTGTCGACGCAGACTTCGGTATGGGCCGGTCCGAGGACACAGAGGTGCCGATGGAGGCCTACGAGCGGTTGTTGTTCGACGTGATGCGCGGGGATCAGCTGCTGTTCACCCGCGCCGACGAGGTGGACCGACTCTGGCAGATATGCCAGCCGGTGTTGGACAGCCCGCCGGAAGTGCGGTCCTATCCCACCGGATCGTGGGGACCTGAGGCGGCCACGACGCTGACCGATTGGCACCTGCCGGATGACTGAGGCGCTCGCGATCTCCCAACACGGATTGATCGGCGACCTTCGGACCTGTGCGCTGGTCGGCGCCGACGGCACCATCGACTGGTTCTGCGCGCCGCGTTTCGACTCCGCCAGCGTGTTCGCCGCCATCCTCGATCAGGACAAGGGCGGCAGCTGGCAGCTCACCCCGTGCACCGACGTCACCCGCACCCAGCAGTTCTACTATCCGGACACCGCCGTGCTCATCACGCGTTTCCTCACCGATGGCGGTGTGGTCGAAGTCCACGACTTCATGCCGGTGCTCGCTCCCGACGAGGAGGCTCATCGCCAACGTCTGGTACGCCGGATCAGCGGCGTCCGCGGCACCATGCGCCTGCAGATGCGACTGGACGCCCGCCCCGACTACGCCCGTCAGTCCTGCACGGCCGAATACACCGGGGACGGTGTGTTGATCACCGGCGACGGGGTGCGGCTCGGCCTGATCGCCTCCACCGATCTCGATATCGAGGATGGTCCCGAAAACAGCGTGGTGACAGCGGACTTCGAACTGGCATCGGGTCAGACCGCGCTGTTCGTGCTGGAGATGCTGCAGGACGGAGACGATGTCACCGCCGACACGATGAGCCGGACCGACGACCTCTTCGACGCCACCATCGCGTTCTGGCGCGACTGGATCTCCACCTCCAGCTACACCGGCCGCTGGCGGGAGATGGTGCACCGGTCGGCCATCACACTGAAGTTGCTGACCCACGAACCCACCGGTGCGATCGTGGCCGCCCCCACCATGAGCCTGCCCGCACCTGTTGGGGGAAGCCGCAATTGGGACTACCGGTACGTGTGGATCCGGGATGCCGGGTTCAGTCTGTACGCGTTGCTCCGGCTCGGATATGTCAACGAGGCAAGCGATTTCATCCGCTGGCTGTCCGAGCGGATGGGCCAGCGCGACGGCGATGACGACCGCCGGTTGGGTCCGCTGCGCGTCCTCTACGATATCGACGGCAAGCCGCCCGAGGAGCATGAGCTCGACCATTTGAGCGGCCACCGTCATTCCCAGCCGGTACGGGTCGGTAATGCCGCCGCACGCCAACTCCAGCTCGACATCTACGGCGAGATCATCGACTCGGTGTATCTGTTCAACAAGCACGGTCCGGGTATCAGCCATGATGCGTGGCACGACGTGATCGCGATCGTCGACTGGGTTGCCGAGAACTGGGATCGCACCGATGCGGGCATGTGGGAGATCCGCGACGAACCTCAGGCCTACACGACCTCACGGCTGATGTGCTGGGTGGCGATCGAAAGAGCGATCCGGATCGCCCGGGCACGGGGACTTCCCGGTGATCTGGTGTCCTGGTCCACGGCTCGCGACGACATCTACGACCGCATCATGACGAAATCGTGGAATCCCGATCTGCAGTCGTTCACCCGGGTCGAGGGCGGTGACGATCTGGATGCCGGTCTGTTGCTGATGCCGATGGTGAAGTTCCTGTCGCCCGCGGATCCGCGGTTCCTGTCCACGCTCGCCGCGATAGAGAAACATCTGGTGACGGACAGTTTGGTCTTTCGTTATGAGCCGGGCACCGATGGGTTGGACGGCGAGGAAGGCACCTTCTCGATCTGCTCGTTCTGGTACGTCGAAGCGCTCACCCGGGCCGGACGGCTGGCCGATGCCCAGTTGGCGCTGGAGAAGATGTTCACCTACGCCAATCACGTCGGGCTGTACGCCGAGCAGGTGAGCGCGACCGGTGACCAGGTCGGCAACTTCCCGCAGGCATTCACCCATCTGGCGCTCATCAGCGCGGCGATCAATCTGGATCGCGCCCTGTCCTGACCGTCCGAGACGCTCCTCGGCGGACCCGGCGGGTTTGCCAAAACGGCGTCCCGCGTGCGCTTTGTGGCTACTGTCCCATGACATCGCATGTTGTCAGCGTCGGGCTGGAGCGCAGGGGGGTCGTCGATGGAGGCTGTCGAGCGGATGGATGTGGCCAGGACGCGGCGGTCGTGGCGGTATGGCGTAGCCGCGGTCACTCTGAGCGCGGGCCTTGTCGTTGCACCGATACACGGTGTGGCCTGGGCGGAGGGATCCGAATCGACCGGCGGGACCGGATCGAACTCGGCTCCCGCCGGCCCGACGTCCACCCGGCCCGACACCAGAAGCGAGGAGACCAAAAGCCCCGCCGATCGTGGGGGAGAGAACGGGGCCGAGCCGGTCCGGCCGGGTCCGACCGATCACCGGGAAACCGACGACAACGATTCGGTCGACCTCAAGGATCACCAACCGGAGGCAATCGAGCCGGATGGTGACAGCGCCGGTACCCCCGCACCGACTCCCGACGTCGACGTCCCGACACCGGACACCGGGGAAGTCATCACGCCCGGCATCACCCCCGAAGATGATGAATCCGGGGAACCGACTCAACCCGAACCCGGCTCGGACCAGCAGCCCGAGCCCACCCGCGATCCGCAACCACCCCTGACCGAATCGACGCCGCAACCCCTGGCGTCGTCCGGCTCACTGGCCGAGCGCTCTCGCGACGACCGGTTCGAAGCCCGGCCCGCCCCGACGTCGACTCGTGCCGAGGCCATCGGATCCGTCGGCCTGCTCACCGCCCCGGTGTCGCAACCCGAACTCGGGACCGTGACGCCTGCGGCGGCTCTGGTCGAGGTCACCACACCTACCCCGCCACAACCGCTGTCGCCGATCGCGGCGCTGATCGAACTGCCCGGCCGCATCGTCAATGCGATCCTGCAGTTCCTCGATTTCACCGTGGCCGCGACCGGGCCGCGCAGTCCGTTCCACATTGCGCCGATCAACGATCTGTTGTTTGCCGCATTCCGGGAGCTGGAGCGGTGGGCGGGTCTGCATCAGACTCCGGCGGTACAGCCGGCGCTTCCCACCATGGTCTACACCGGCCCCACCGACCGCCCGACGCCGACGGTCGCGCAGTTCCTCAATGCGTCGACGGCCGCGTACGGCCTGGGCACCACACCCGGCGGCCTGGTCCCGTTGACCGTCAACGGTTTTCAACTGCAGTCGACCAACATCTTCTCCGGCATGTCGGGCAAGGCGTGGGTGACACCGCAGGGCCAGGTCATCATCGCCTATCAGGGCACCACCGGTGGCACCAACCTGCTGTTCAACCCGCTCATCACGATCGCCCAGATTGTCGCCGATCTGCAGGTCGTCCTGACCGATACGACGCCGTGGGCCTTCTACGATGCGTTGGACTTCGCGCGCCGGGTCCAAGAGGAAGCTGCCCTGCAGGGATATGCCCCCGACGACGTGTTCGTCACCGGTCACTCACTGGGCGGGTGGGAGGCGCAGTTCGTCGCGCAGCAGACCGGTCTGTCCGGTATCGGTTTCGAGGCCCCCGGAATGAACACGAGGGTCGACGGCAACGGTGCCACGTCGAACTTCGTCAACATCGCTCAGTACGGCAGTCCGGTGGCGTTCATGTCGACCGATCTGCCTGGGCTGCAACCGTTCCTCCCGCCGTTTGTGGCCGGCGGCGGCCTCAAACCGCACTACGGCCCGATCGTGATGATCGGTGACCGGGCGGCGATGAACCCGATCGTGAACTCCGCGGCCATGTGGGGCACCGGCCTGGTCGGCAGCGTCATCTTCGCGATCGACTTCTTCGCCAACTTCTTTCAGTACCACCTGATGGGTGTACAGGCCTATCACCTCGACGTCGATCCCGACCCCGGCGTGGTCCCATGGTTGGGCACGCGCCAGGGAACTGTACACACCGGCTACGGCGAGCTGACCATTCAGGAGCTGCTCAAGGCCGCTTCCGATGACGGCATCCTGATCGCCCCCTGACGACGGATCGACTCAGTCGGCGGTGCCGTCAGCCGAATCGCCGGCCTCGTCACTCGGTGTCCGGTCGACCGGATCTTCCTTCGTGCCATCCGAAGTGCCGGTGACGAGACCGGTGTTGACCGCTGCGGGCTCATCGGTGATCGAGGGCACCTCCGGATCGGGAGTCGTGAGCTCCCGGCGGATGTCCACCTCGTCGGTCGAGTCGACAACCTCTCCGTCCTGACCCTCGCCCCCGGTGAGGTCGGCCTCGACCACGGGAGCGGAAGGCTGTGCGGGCGGGCCGGGTTCGGTGGTCTCCGCGATATCGTCCGGTGTGGCCTGCGCCGTGATCGAGCCGCCGTCAGAGTCGTCAGAGCCGCTGCTCACCTGCCGGGCCAGCATGCGTGCCGACTCCGTGTGCGGACCCGCGGTGTCGAGCTCCGGCGGTGCGTCGGTGGTGACCGTCGTGCTGGCGGCCGCAAGGCGATTGACGCCTAGGATCGACCCCACGAAGCCGACGACCGCCTGGACGACCTGGGTGATCAGGTTCGGAATGAAGGCCAGTGCCTGACTGACCGCCCGCACGATCTGCTCGATGAAGGCCTGCAGGGGGTTGACCACCGGACCGGTCGGCGGGTTGAACTCGGCGATGAGGTTCTTGAGCACATCGGCGGCCGGCTTGCGGTCCCACGTGTAGGTCCACAGCCCGAGGTTGTCCTCCGGGACGGTGCTGTTGGGTTGGGTGTCGCGGGTCTGATAGATGAACACCGGGCCGGCGCCCTGGACGTTCTGCCAGGTGCGCAGCAGATCCTCGATGAACGCTGCCTGCTGTTGTTCGGTCAGCTGGGAGTTCTGGTAACTCACGTTCGTCGGCTGACCGTACTCGGTGATCCACACCTTCAGATTGCCGTCGCCGTTCTGGACCATCAGCGCGCGCATCTCGCCGAGTTGTTCGATGGGGTAATCGAATTGGTCGATCTGGGTGGCGCCGTTGGAGAACGGCAGTGAGTACAGGTAGGGGTGATAGGAGATGGCGTCGAAGTAGCCATGCGCCCCGGCGTCGTACATACCCTGCAGGAACTCGACGGGACTCATGGCAGCCCCGTCCGGGTAGGTCGGTCCGGGTACTACTGAACCGGCCACCACGATCGCCGACGGGTCGGCCGCCTTGATGGATTGGTAGCCCGCCTTGAGGAGCTCGGTATAGGCCGCGGGATCGACCGGATCGAAGAAGATCCTCGCGGTCGGCTCGTTCCAGATCTCGTAGGTGGAGATGCGTCCCGCGTACTTCTCGGCGAGAACGCCGACGAAGTCTCCGAACTTCTCCGGATCGGGGTGGTTGACCAATCCGGACGATTCGGGCTCGGCCGAGGCCCACGCGGGCGTGTACAGGATGGTGCCGAGAATGCCCATATCGCGCTCGCTGGCCTTGGCGACCAACAGGTCGAGTTTGTCCCAGTCGTAGACACCCTCTTGGGGTTCGATGGCCGCCCAGAAGACACCGAGCCGGATGCTCTTGACGCCCAGGCTCTCCATCGCGTCGAGTGTCCGATCGATCTGCGCCTCGTCCATGGCGTAGAAGTCGTAGCCCTCGGCGATCCCGATGGAACTCGGTAGCTCCGCGATGGCGGCGATCGGCTGCACGGCGTAGCTCGCCGCCCGCGCCGTGAACGCGGTCGCCGGGCCACCGATCCCGCTGATCAGGGACAGGGTCACACCGGTGCTCACCGCCACGATGGCCAGGCGTTTCAGTGGGTTACGGCTAGGTCGCCCCATGGCTGATGTCCTCACACGCGCTATTGCACAGGAAACTCACAGTAGTGCGCTGGGAGAGGACCTGATCGGTCTTTCGGTGCATTCCAACCGGTATTCGCGACGATCGACACTGGTATCTGGACGGCACAATGTTGCTGCCGCAAGAACATCCGCGCCCCGGCCCCCATCATGCGTCGAAGTCGACCCCCACCGTCGCACTGGTGGGGCGAGACTGACAGGTGAGGATGTGCCCGGTCCGCACCTGCTCGGTGCTCAACGCGAAATTCTGGTCCATGGTGACCGTGCCGGAGGTGAGCGTCGCCATGCACGTCCCGCATGCACCACCCATGCAGGCGTACGGTGCGGCGATGCGATTACGCAAGGCGGCCTCCAGCAGCGTCTCACCGGCATTGAGCGAGACTGTTCGGGTGGCGCCACGCAAGCCGATGGTCAGTTCCGCGGCGATCGAGTCCGACGGTGCGCTCGGCGCCGCGTGCGCATGGAAGAGTTCGAGATGAATCTTCTCAATCGGTACTCCGGAGTCGGTCAGGTTGTCGCGTAGGTGTGTCACCAACTCCTGTGGTCCGCAGAGCAACCAGCGGTCCACCGCGTGCACATCGCTGCCGATGACACTGCGCACCATCGGATAGTCGATGCGACCTGTCAGCACCCCGGACGTCGGTTCGGCGGATCGCACGTGCTGCACGCGAAGCCGATCGCCGAAGCGGCACTGCAGATCCTCGAGTTCGGCACGGAACATCGTCGATTCCGTGGTCCGGTTTCCGTAGATGAGCGTACAACGACTGTCACGTTCGATCTCCAGAATGCTCGTCACGGCGGACAGCACCGGGGTGATCCCACTGCCCGCCGCGATGGCCACATACTCGCCTCGGATGTCCGGGTCCGCCGGCGGGCAGAAATCCCCTGTGGGAGGGCCCAGTTCGAGTGTGTCACCGGCCCGTAGTCGTTCGGTGGCGAACGTCGAGAACAGTCCGTCGGGGATTCGGCGGATCGCGATGGCGAGTTCACCGGAACCGGTGGAGGTGCATATCGAGTACGTGCGCCGAATGTACTGCCCGTCCAGTCGGTGATGGACGGTGAGATGTTGGCCTGCGCGGAAACGGAATTGCTCGCGTAGGTCGGCAGGAACATCGAAGCTGATCCGGACGCTGTCGGGCGTCAGCGGGTCGACGCTGCGTACGACCAGGGTGTGGGTCTCTCCGCTCTTGCGGGGGGCATGCACCGGGAGCAACCGAGAAAGACTGCCGTTCAATTCTTTCCAGGTATGGTACTGCTCGGCATCGAGTTGCTGCCCGAAGGCCGTGAGTAGCGCCGGGTTGTGCTCCAGATAGGCCGCCTCGTTGCGTCGCCACGCTGCGACGTAGCGGTGGAACGGGATCGACGGATGTAGATGGTGGACCAGGTGGTAGTTCTGCGACAGCAGCAAGGGAGTCAGAATCCACTCGGCACCAACGCGGTTGCGGGTGGCTCGATAGCGATTCTGCCGGTGGGTGTCGGTCAGATCGTGGTGGGGCAGCCAGTCGAACCACCAGGCCAGCACGAACACCGCGATCCGTTCGGGGATGAGATAGACCAGTGCCAGCTGCCACAGGTGTCCGGAGAATCCGGCGACCGCGACCGCGGCAACCGAGAACGTGATCAAGGCGGCGGTTTCGAGGATCTCCGAGCGCGGGCGGGTGTCGATGTTGCGCACCAGAAAACGCAGATACGGCACGTCCATCAACGGGAAACGCAGCGGGAGTTGCCAGCGTGGGCCTGCGGTGACGAAGTGGTCGGGATCGTTGTCGCCGTCGTTGGTGTTGAGGTGGTGTTGGATGTGGATGAAGGCAAAAGATCTGAACGAGATAAGTGGTGAGACGAACAGCATGGCTGCGCGGCCGAAGGCTGCATTGACCCAGCGGTGGCGGCTGATCGAGTAGTGCGATGCGTCGTGCAGCACGGTGAACAAGACGAAGATCGCTGCGGCGCTGAGCATGATGGTCACGACGGCGGGCAGCCGCGACGTCAGGGCCGCCCAGGTCGAGATGCCGAACACGCCGACCGCGGCCACGAAGATGGCGGCTGTCGGCCAGGACAGCGTCGGGATCTGCTCCCCGGTGTCGGGCACGGGTTCCGGCGTAGTGGCGGAGGCACCGGAGTGCGGGGTGGGCTGCTGGATGGTGATGGACACGGCGTACGTCCTCTTCCGCGACGAGTTGAGTGTCTCGAAAGTAGGTCTGCCGGGGACCGCGGGACAATGACCCCGCCGCACCTATCCATGTGCTGTGCGCACATCGATGTACCGCTGTTCGGCGGTCAACCGGTCATTTTGTCCGCAGGATAGATGCGCCGAGCACGTCGCAGATGTGCAGGGCGGCATGCACCTGGGCACGCCGGGCGGCCACCGGCCCGCCGAGCCGATCCTCTGCACGGCGCACCCGTTGCAGCACCGTGTTGCGATGTACGCCGAGCGCCTCCGCGGCGGTCTTGAGGCTGCCCTGGGCGGTCAGGAAGGCCAGTAGCGCGCTGCGCTCGGCCTCGGTCTTGGCGTCGTCATGGGCCAGGTCGCCGAGTTCACCGTGCACGAAGTCGCGAGCACCGTCGAGGTCCTGGGTCATCAAATCCACCAGGGCGATATCGCCGAAGTAGGTGACCCGTGCGGTCCGCTCACCGAGCTCGGCGACCCGACGTGCGCGCAGGGCCTCTCGGTGGGAGGTCCGGAATCCGGCTGGACCAGGATGGACCGCACCCACGGCGATGTGGACGTCGGGGTCGACCGATGACGGCGGTACCCGCAGGTCCGTCGACGTATCGAGCGATGCGGCGACCCAACCCCACAGGCAGCGTGCGCCGGCCGGGATGCTCAACGGGTGGTCGGTACCGAGGGCTTTGGCGAAGCGTTGGGCCGCCGTAGGCAGGTCGACACCATTGTCCGCGGTCCAGCAGATGAATCCGAGCTGGCCGCCGGTGAGTCGATGTCCCAGTACGGTTTCGGCGTTTCGCGGGTCGACCCGCTCGTCGGCCAGCAGGGCGCGCACCACGTCGCTGCGCTCGGCCCGGTCCCGGCTCTGTCGGCGGTCGAGTTCGGCGACATACTCCGTGGAGACCGAGGCCGAGATGCGATCGATGTACTGGAAGCCGAACCGTTCGACCTCGAGGAACAACCGTAACGATTCGGCGGGATCGGGCACATGGGCCGTGACCGCTTCAGCGAACCTGCCGGTGAAGAATTGATGGCCCAGGCGATAGAAGCGCAGCATCACATCGAGGCTGTGCCCCCGCGACGCCATTGCGCGGGCGTGCTCGAGCGCGGTGACCGGAGCCTCGGCCGCGGTCGCATCGATGCCGTGCCGGACCATGGAGAGCACCGCCTCGAGGTTCGACGAGCATGATCCAAGGGTCAGTCCGCGCAGCTCCGGATCGGCCGTGATCTCGGGAATGTGGTGGGCGAGATGTTCGAGCATGTCATCGGCCAGCGCGGAGACGTCGCCGAGCAGGCCGGCCGCCACGGCCTGGACCGTAGGCGAACCGTCGGCGGCAGGTCGCGGGTCCACGTTCCGGACCTTAGTGGTTGTGCACGGGCGTCGTCAGCGCACGCGCACCACGGTGCGTCCTCGGTTGCCGCCGCCACGGATCCGCTCCAATGCCGCGGGTACCTCGTCGAGACCGACCTCGCCGGCAACCAGCTCCTCGAGCAGTGGCGGGCGCAGGTCGCGCCCGAGCCTGGCCCACACGTCACGTCGGCGAACTATCGGGCACTGCACCGAATCGACTCCCAGGAGCGCGATTCCGCGCAAAATGAAGGGGAAAACGGTGGTGGGCAACGCCATTCCGCCGGTATTGCCCGACGCGGCCACGGCAGCGCCGTATCGCAACGAGGCCAGCACTGCGGCCAGCGTCTCCCCGCCGACGCAGTCGACCGCGGCGGTCCACTTCTCCTTCTGCAATGGCCGTGCTGGGTCGCCGAGAGCCGAGCGGTCCACCACCTCGGCCGCGCCCAGCGTGCGCAGCCAGTCACCGGCATCGGTTTTGCCGGTCACCGCGGTGACCGAAAATCCGAGCGCGGCAAGGATGGACACGGCGACGCTGCCTACACCGCCAGTGGCTCCGGTGACCAGCACCGGTCCGTCGTCGGTGCTGGTCAAACCGCGTTCTTCCAAAGCGATCACGCTGAGGGCGGCGGTGAATCCGGCGGTGCCCACGATCATCGCCTCCCGCATAGTCAAACCGTCGGGCAGTGGCACCACCCAGTCGGCGGGAACCCGTGCGTACTCACTGAATCCACCATGATGGGCGACGCCGAGGTCATAGCCGTGCACCAGCACCTCGGCGCCCGTGTCCAGTCCGGAGCTTCCCGGGTCGACGACCGTGCCCGCCAGATCGATGCCAGGGACCAGTGGGTCGATGCGGGCGACCTTGCCGTCCTTGCTGGCGGCCAACGCATCCTTGAAGTTGACACTCGACCACGACACCTCGATCAGGACATCGCCCTCGCCCAGATCCGATATCGGGATCGAACGGACCTGCAGCACGGTCTCGGGTCCGGTCGAGTCGGCGACGAGGGCGTTGGCCTGGTCGGTCATGGGCTGCTCCTTCTGCACTGGGTGCGTTCCGTTCTTCACCGTCGTACACGCCAGCCACCAGGTGCTGGTCAGAGGGCCACGTTTCAGGAATGTTTCCTGTCAATGGTGTCCGCAACGAGAATATTTACGCCGTTCGCCGTGCGCGTTCTCGGATTTGGGTCCAAGATGGCTACCCGGGTCGCTCGAGAAGCGTAAACGTGGACGGATTCGCCCGTGCCGCCGAACCTAGGGAGCCAGATGAGCAAGCTGCGCGATGCGCTGCGCAAGATGACGGTCCTGTCTTGTACGTCGGTGGTCGCCGTGTTCGGCGTCGCCGCGTGCGGGAGCGAGGGATCCGACGGATCGGGCGGGGGCGAGATCAACATCTCGATGACGTCGTTCCCGGACTACATCGACCCGCAACTGTCCTACACACTGGAGGGGTGGGAGGTGCTCTACAACACCTACACCCCGCTGCTGACCTATAAGCACGCCAAAGGCGAGGACGGCACCCAGATCGTCCCTGGCCTGGCCACCGATATGCCCGAGATCTCCGATGACGGCAAGACCTACAAGCTGAAGCTGCGGTCGGGGATGAAGTACTCCGACGGCACCGATATCAAGGCATCGGACTTCACCTACGCCATCCAGCGGTTGTTCAAGGCCGACAGCGGTGGGTCGGTGTTCTACAGCGGGATCGTCGGTGCCCCGCAGTACGCCGACGGCACGGCCGACACCATCAGTGGCATCGTCACCGACGACGCGACCGGCGATATCACCATCACCCTCGACGCCGCCAACGGCACCTTCGAGAACGTGCTCGGCCTGCCGTTCGCCGCACCGGTGCCGCCGAGCACTCCGCTCTCCGATGACGCCACGAACAGCCCACCGCCCTCCAGTGGCCCGTTCATGATCACCAAGGTCGAGGCGCCCCAGACGCTGACCATGGAGCGCAACCCGAACTTCTCGACCGTCCGCGACGCCGGTGCCACCGAGGTCGCCGATGCCCAGGTCGACAAGATCATCGTGACCCAGAACAAGAGCAACACCGCGCAGGTCACCGGGGTCGAGCAGAACACCATCGACTTCATGGTCGACCCACCCGATGCCGACCGCCTGCAGGAGGTGAAAACCCGCTTCGGCGACCGATTCCGGCTGGAAGAGTCGATCAATACCTACTACTTCTGGATGAACAACCAGACCGCGCCGTTCAACGATGTGCGTGTGCGCCAGGCGGTCAACTACGCCATCGACCCCGAGGCGCTCAACCGCGTCTTCGGTGGGCGCCTGCGCCCGACGCAGCAGATCCTGCCGCCAGGCATGCCGGGCTATGAGGAGTACAAGCTCTATCCCGGGCCCGATATGGACAAGGCGAGAGCGCTTCTGGCCGAGGCGAATCCGTCCGATCGCGATATCACGGTGTGGACCAATGACGAGCCCGACCGCAAACGGATCGGCGAGTACTACCACGACGTGCTCAACCAGCTCGGCTTCAACGCGACGCTGAAGGTGATCGCCGGCGATGTCTACTTCACCACGATCGGTAATCAGTCGACTCCCGATCTGGACACCGGTTTCGGCAACTGGTTCCAGGATTTCCCGCACCCGGACGACTTCTTCCGGCCGCTGCTCAACAGCGCGGCGATCCTGCCGACCAACGGCAACAACTTCTCCCGGGCCTCCTATCCCGAACTGGACGCGAAGATGGACGAACTGCTGACCAAGCAACTCACCGAGGGGGACACCGAGGCGCAGTATGCGGCGCTGGACAAGGCCTATATGGAACAGGCGGCCTGGGCGCCCTACGGTAACGAGCAGTTCACCACGTTCGTCTCCGACCGCATCGACTTCGACAAGGCCTACCACCACCTCCTGTTCAATCAGGACTGGTCGGCCCTGGCGCTGAAGTAGGGATGACCACCCCGTCCGATGCGGTGGAGGCGCCGGGGGAACCCGTTCCTCCCCCCGGTGTTCCCGCCGAGCAGATCCGTGGGCGTAGTCCGTGGTATCTGGCCTGGCTCTGCCTGCGGCGCAACAGGATCAGTCTTGCCTTCGGGGCGTTGTTCGTGCTGATCGTGCTGTTCTGTCTTGCCGCCCCGGTGTGGGCCGATCACGTTGCCCACACCGGGCCGAACGAGAATCACATCACCGACACCGTGCAGATCGACGGCCGCGATGTCGATGTGGTCTCCCCGGACGGCACGCCGCTCGGCCCTGGGCTACATGGCAGGTACCTGCTGGGTGCCGACCAGAACGGCCGCGATGTGATGGTGCGCCTCATGTACGGCGGACGGACCTCGATCTTCATCGGTGTGGCCGCGGCGGCCATCACCACCGTGCTGGCCGTCCTGGTCGGGTTGCTGTGCGGCTACTACCGCGGATGGATCGACGCGACGCTGTCGCGGGTGATGGATGTGGTGTGGGCGTTTCCCGTGCTGCTGCTGGGCATCGCCCTGGGCACCGCACTGGCCCTGGGCGGCTTGAAGATCGGCGCATTGCAGATCGCCGGGGACTCGCTGTGGATCCCGATCATGATCATCGGGCTGGTGTATGTGCCCTACATGGCCCGTCCGATCCGCGGTGAGATCCTGGCACTGCGCGAGAAGGAATTCGTCGAGGCGGCGGTGGCACAGGGTAAGGGCCCGGTGCGCATCATGATCAGTGAGCTGCTGCCCAATGTCGTGTCGACCATCATCGTGTTCTTCACCCTCAACATCGCCAACAACATGCTGCTGGAGTCGGCATTGTCGTTCCTGGGCGCGGGTGTGCGAGCACCCAACGCGTCATGGGGCACGATGATCGCCGACGGCTACCAGACGATCTACACCGCCCCGCATCTGACCATCGTGCCCGGTCTGATGATCGTGTTGACGGTGTTGTCGCTCAACGTGTTCGGCGACGGTCTACGCGATGCCCTCGACCCGCGCGCCAAGATCCGGTTGGAGCACTGAGATGCTGCGATTTGTGGTGCGGCGGCTCGTCGGCATGGTCGGGGTGCTGTTCGCGATATCGGTGCTGGTGTTCCTCATCTTCAACGTGATTCCCAATTCCGACCCGGCGGCCCGCATCGCCGGGAAGAACGCCGATCCGGAACTGATCGCCAGGGTCAGCGCCGATCTGGGACTCGACCAGCCGCTCTACGTGCAGTACCTGACGATGATGAAGCAGATCTTCACCGGTCAGCTGACCTCCTATGCCAGTTCCCAGAATGTCGTCGAGCAGATATGGAAGGGACTGCCCGCGACGCTGTCGCTGTGCATCGGCGCCGCGGTGCTGTGGATGGCGCTGGCGATCTGGTTCGGCTACCTCAGCGCCGTGCACGCCGGCAAGTTCACCGACCGCGCGCTGACCGTGCTCTCGCTGGTCGGAATATCGATGCCGGTGTTCTGGCTGGCCGCAATCCTGTTGTACTACTTGAGCTTCAAGGCCGAGCTGTTCCCCACCAGCAGTTACGTTCCGCTGACCAAGGACCCACTGGACTGGGCGTATCACCTGATCTTGCCGTGGCTCACCCTGGCCGTGCTCTACGTCGGTTTCTACAGCCGGGTGTTGCGGTCGAACATGCTCGACGTGATGAACGAAGACCACGTGCGCACAGCACGGGCGAAGGGCATCAGCGAACGGCAGATCCGCATCAAGCACGTGCTGCGCAATTCGATGATCCCCATCGTCACGCTGTTCGGGCTGGATTTCGGTGTCGTCGTCGGCGGCGGGGCAATCCTGACCGAGACGGTATTCAACCTCAACGGCGTCGGTCTGTATGCCGGACAGGCGATCGGCACGCTGGACCTGCCGCCGCTGATCGGCGTCACGATGTTCGGCGCGTTCTTCATCGTGCTCTTCAACACCCTGGTCGACGTGGCCTACGCGTTCCTTGATCCACGGATTCGGCTCGGAGAGGCGGCACCGGTATGAGTCCGATACTCGAAGTCGAGGACCTGCGGGTCAGCTTCGCCACCCAGGACGGTGTGGTGGGTGCGGTCGACGGGGTGTCCTTTGCCCTGGAGGCCGGTGAGGTGCTGGCCATCGTCGGGGAGTCGGGCTCCGGTAAGAGTGTCACCGCACAGACCGTGATCGGACTGACCCGTGCGCCGAACGCCACCATCGGTGGGGCGGTCCGGTTCGACGGGCGCGACCTGACTCAACTGGATGACCGTGAATTACAGGGCGTGCGAGGCGAACACATCGCCATGGTGTTCCAGGACCCGATGACATCGTTGAATCCGGTGTATCGGGTGGGGGACCAGATCATCGAGATGATCCGGGCGCACCGCGCGGTCTCCCGTGCCGAAGCACGCGACCGGGCGGTCGAGCTGCTGCGCACCGTCGGCATCCCCAATCCCGAACGCCGCGTGAAGGATTACCCGCACGAGTTCTCCGGGGGCATGCGGCAGCGCGTCATGATCGCCATGGCGCTGTCGCTGGAGCCGGAGGTGTTGATCGCCGACGAACCGACGACGGCGCTGGATGTCACGATCCAGGCCCAGATCCTGCGCCTGCTCGCCCAATTGAACGCCGAACGTGGGCTGGCGGTGGTGCTGATCACCCATGATCTCGGCGTGGTGGCCGAGGTCGCGGACCGGGTGCTGGTGATGTACGCCGGACAGGTGGTCGAGGATGCCGGGGTCGACGACATCTTCTACGACCCCCGGCATCCCTACACCTGGGGGCTCTTCGGGTCACTCACACCGCTGGACGCACCGCAGCATGCGCGGTTGCCGCATATCGGCGGCGCCCCGCCGTCGTTGTTGTCACCACCATCGGGCTGCCGATTCGCCCCGCGCTGCCCGCACGTCTTCGATGCCTGCGCACAGCTGCCCGCACTGACCCTCGATGACAACGCGGCCGGGCACCGGGACCGGTGTTGGCTGGACCCGGAGCAGAAGGCCACCCTGCGGCTTGTCGACGGTCGTATCGGGCTGCGTAAGCCGGTGGCACTGTGAGTCCGGGGGAGCCGCTGCTGGAAGTCACCGACCTGGTCAAGCATTTCCCGATCAAGGCCGGCGCGATCATCGAGCGTGAGGTGGCGCGGGTGCGGGCCGTCGACGGGGTGAGCTTGACCCTGCGCGAAGGCGAGACCCTGGGCCTGGTCGGCGAATCCGGTTGTGGGAAGTCGACGCTGTGCCGGCTGATCCTGCAGCTGACGGCGCCCACTTCGGGATCGGTGCGCTTCCAAGGTCAGGAATTGGTGGGCCGGTCCCGCCGGGATCTGCGGCCGATGCGCCGGGATATCCAGATGGTGTTCCAGGACCCGTATGCCTCACTCAACCCGCGTAAGCGGATCGGTCAGATCATCGGGGACCCCATCGAGTTGCACGGGCTGGCCAGCGGCGGCGAGGTGAAGCGCCAGGTGCAGGACCTGCTGGACCGCGTGGGTTTGGCGCCCGAGCATTACAACCGGTTCCCGCACGAATTCTCCGGCGGTCAACGACAACGCATCGGGATCGCCCGCGCGCTGGCCCTGCGACCCAAGCTGATCATCGCCGACGAGCCGGTCTCCGCGCTCGATGTGTCGGTGCAGGCCCAGATCATCAATCTTTTCGAGGATCTGCAGGACGAGTTCGGTTTGTCCTATCTGTTCGTGGCGCATGATCTCGGCGTGGTGCGTCACGTATCGGACCGGGTGGCGGTGATGTACCTGGGCAAGATCGTCGAAACGGGTGCGGCGAACGAGCTTTACGACCATCCGTTCCATCCGTACTCGGGGGCCCTGCTGTCGGCGGTCCCGATCCCCGACCCTCGCCGCAACGCCGCGCGCGAGCGCCTGATCCTCGACGGTGATGTGCCCAGCCCGATCGATCCGCCGTCGGGATGCCGCTTCCGCACCCGGTGCAGATGGGCGACCGACATCTGCGCCGACGAGGAACCCGCGTTGCTCGAGCGGGAGGCGACGCACGCGGCGGCCTGCCACCATCCGCGCAATATCGAGGCCGCCGTCGGGTCCGCGCCGTCGCAATAGACTGTGTGACATGTTCAATCGGCGGATCTTCACCGACCCTCCGGTGCCCCTGAGCGCGGCCCAGGAGCGGACGGCCAAGCATGCGGCGATGCGGGCGGCGCGGGAGGCCCGGCGCTCGTTGCGGACCGCGCGGGGGCAGTACCGGCGCTACCGCACGGTTGCCGGGGACTGTTATCTGGACTGGCCGCGCTGGCATGCCGAGTACCTGCGGGAGTACCGCGGCGGGCCGATGGTGGACGAGGGCGGAACCAGCGTCAGCGCACCGATGTATGGCGGAGGGCTTGGCGCCCCCTGAGGCACCGGGCACCATTAAAGCAACAAAACGTGGCTATAGTGGGTTGACTGCTGTTCGAAGGGATTGGCGATGCGCATTTTGGTGAGCGGGGCCGGCGTGGCCGGTCTGAGCGCGGGGATAGACCTGGCGGGGGCCGGGCACGACGTCGAGGTGATCGAGCGGGCCGGTCATCTGCGGGTCAACGGCTCGCCGATCGACGTTCGGGGTGCTGCTCTCGACATCGCCCGCAGCATGGGCATTCTCGACGCTGTCCACGCACACCGCATCACGATGACCGAGCAGACGACGTTCGTCGACCGGTCCGGTGCGCCCGTCGCCCACCTGGTGCGTGACGAGATCGACGAGTCACCCGAGGACGTCGAGATCCCTCGCGAGGATCTGATGAACATCCTGCGCGCGGCGCTGCCTGCGACGGTGGACCTGCGATTTCGGGAGTCCGTCACGCGCCTGGACGACGATGGCGACCGGGTGTCGGTCGGCTTCGCCTCCGGTCGCAACGGCGTCTACGACCTCGTCGTCGGCGCCGACGGGGTGCACTCGGCGGTGCGCCGACTGGCATTCGGGCCCGAGCAAGATTTCACCGAGCATCTCGGCATGTACGTCGCGATCGCCGAGGCGCCCGAACAATCGACGCCGGGCAACCGCACCTCCGAGGTGCTCAACCTGCCCGGGCTGATGGCCGGCGTGGCCCGCTACCGAGATAAGGCATTGGCGCTATTCGAGTTTCGATCCGAGCCGCTGGACTACGACTATCACGACCTCGACGCGCAGAAGCGCATCCTGGCCGACACCTTCGCCGGTGTCGACGACTGGAAGGTGCCGGAGCTGATCAGCGCGGCACAACGCGATCCCGAACTCTACTTCGATGCGCTCGCCCAGATAAAGATGCCGTGCTGGCACCGCGGCCGGGTCGTGCTCATCGGTGATGCCGCGCATTGCGCGACGCCGATGGCCGGGCGGGGCACCTCGCTGGCCCTGCTCGGGGCATGGACGCTGACCGAAGAGCTCGGCCGCAGCGCTGATCTCGACGAGGTGTTCAGCAGCTACGAGCAGCGGATGCGTCCGGAAGTGGCCGCGGCGCAGGAATTCGCCTCCGTCGGAGCCGATATCGTGCTGCCCGCCACGTGGCAGGCCATCGAGGCGCGCAACACCCGGCTGCGCGCGGCCCAACCGCTCTAGAGTGTCGAAGGTGGAAGACAATGCCGGACCTGGCCGGCGCCCGGGTGGGCGTTCGGCCCGGGTTCGCCGGCAGATCATCGAGGTTGTCGTCGAACTCATCGCCCGAGACGGCGTCGGTGGCTTGAGCTACGAACAGATCGCCGAGCGCGCCGGGGTCAACAAGACGACCGTGTACCGCAACTGGCCGAATCGAGCGACGCTGATCGCCGACTCGCTGGTCAGCTTCGGTGACGACGTGGCGCCCCTGCATGATTCGGGTGACCTGGCCGCGGACCTCACCGATTTCCTCGATGCCCTTGCCATTGCGACCGAAAGCCCGCGCGGGCGCGCGATGCTGAGCATCGTGACCGCAGCGCGGGACAACCCCGAGCTGCGGGCTGTTGTGGACGAGGTGTTCGACCGTCGCGTGGAGATGGTGAAAGATCGGTTACAGGTGTCGGTGGAGCGCGGTGAGCTACCCGCGACCGACCTCGCGCTGATCGCCGCGATACTTTCAGGGCCCGTGCAACTGTTCGCCAGCCGTGGCGCTCGCACATTCACCAGGGACGACGCCCGCCGGGTGACGGCGATCGTCCTTGCCGGAGTGCATGCGACAGCCGGGACGCTATGAGCGAGAGGGGCGCAGCCGCCGAGATCGTCGGCGAACTCATCCACATCGTCGGGCGCGGGCACGTCCTCACCGATCCCGAGACGATCGCCAGTTATCGAACCGATTGGACCGGGCGATTCCAGGGGCGCACCGACGTGGTGGTGCGGCCGGCCAACACCGCGGAAGTGGCCGCCGTCCTCGGCGTCTGCCACGCCCACGGCGTGCCGGTGGTGCCCCAGGGTGGTAACACCGGTCTGGTCGGTGGGTCGGTGCCGATGCACGGCGAGCTCGTGTTGAGCACGCGGCGCCTCGACGAGATCGAGCATGTCGATCCCGTCGGCCGCACACTGGCGGCGGGCGCCGGGGTGACCGTCGCGCGGGCCCAGCAGGCGGCCCGTCAGCACGGCCTCGACCTCGGTGTGGATCTCGCCTCCCGCGACTCGGCCACCCTCGGCGGCATCGTGGCCACCAACGCCGGCGGGGTGCGCGTCATCAAGAACGGCGGCACTCGCGCCCAGCTGCTCGGTATCGAGGCGGTCCGCTCCGACGGGTGCGTCGTGACCCGATGGAAAGAGCTGAGCAAGGACAACATTGGGTATGACCTGCCCGGCCTGCTGGCCGGCTCGGAGGGGACGCTCGCCGTCATCACCCGGGTCCTGATGCGTCTGGTGGTGCCCGTGCAGCAGACGGTGGTGGCGCTGGTGGCCCTGCCATCGGTGGACGCGGCGCTGGTGTTGTTGGACCGGGTGCAGCGCCACGGCCTGCGGCTGGAGGCCGCGGAGTTCATGACCGCGGCGGGAGTCGATCTGGTCTGCAGGCACACCGGACTGCGCGCGCCGTTCGGCGATGACGCCCCGATCTATCTGCTGCTGGAGGTTGCGGGTGCGGGCGAGGCGGAGAACGCGTTGTCGGGGCTGTTCACCGAGGACGCCGACGCGGTCCTGGACGCCACGTTGGAGGCGGGCCCCGCGCGCACGTTGTGGCAGTACCGAGAGCGGCACACCGAGTCCATCTCGGCGGAATCACGCACGCCTGCTGTCAAATTGGATGTATCCGTGCCGCTGCGAGTCCTCACGGACTTCTTCACCACGCTGGATTCCCGGCTGCGAGCCGAGCACCCCGACGTCCGCGCGATCTGCTTCGGGCATATCGCCGACGGCAATGTCCACGTCAACATGCTCGACGTACCGGTCGAAAAGCAGCACGCCATCACCGATTTCGTGTTGCGACTGGTGGCTGACCACCAGGGCAGTATCAGCGCCGAACACGGCATCGGGCACGCGAAGGCGGCGTGGATAGAGCTGGGGCGCAGCGCGAACGATATCGACACGATGAAGCGGATCCGAGCCGCCTTCGATCCGGCCGGGATATTGAACCCGCATGTGTTGCCGCGGTGACCGCCCACCCGGCCGCCGGGGAATGCGGCCTTAAGCGTGGAATATCGAGCATAGGGGTGTCTCAAGGCGGATTTGCGACGGATCCGTAGCGCAATGCTTGAAATTGCATGCTTAAGTATTGACAGCGGTACGGGCTATGTCCGACGATGGTCTTACGCGTGAAATTGGAAGCATAAGGAGTGCGATGGTGGGCCCCAGGCGGCGGAGATCGCAACGCGATGACGCTATGCCTGAAATCGCACGCATAGGCGCCGCCTTCGCCGATCGCCGGATCGCGCTGCGACTCACGCAACAAACCTTGGCCGACTTGGCCGGGGTGTCCCGCTCGACTGTTCAGTCACTTGAGCGCGGGAGCGGATCGATCAACTTCGGGTCTGTCCTCGAGATCGCCGACGCACTGGGGCTCCACGTCGACGTGAACGCGACGGCGGAATGACCGGCCCGCACCCGCTCGGCCTGCGTGAGATCGACTCAGCCGATGTCTATATCGGCGACAACCTTGCCGCCCAATTGGTGCGACAAGGCGGTGACGGCATCAGCTTCGCCTACGTCGATGAAGGGGCCCTCGACGGTCGGGTCCGTGACCGGTCGGTTTCCTGGTCGCTGTTACGTTCCGGCGAGTACCCGGTGGTCACCACCGGTGGGTCCGTTCCCGCGTTCTTCGCGGGGTTGCTCCCCGAGGGCGTCCGGCTGGGCGTGGTGACCTCGTCGACCAAAACCTCTGCCGATGATCACCTCACCTTGTTGCTTGCCATCGGAGCCGACACGATCGGCAACGTCCGGGTGTTCCCCGCCGGGGCGGATCCGATCCGGCCGCTACCACTGTTCGACCCCGAGCGTGACAACGACTTCCGTGCTGTCTTTGCCAAGATGTCCGGTTCTGTGGAGGCCGACCCGGTGGGTCTGGCGGGTGTCCAACCCAAGGTCAGCGCCGGTATGTTGTCCACGCCAATGCAGACCGCGTCGGGGCCGGCGATCCTGAAGCTCAGTCCGGCGCAGTATCCGCTGATTGTCGAGAACGAGCACTTCTTCATGACGATGGCAGCGGCGTGCGGTCTGCGAGTCGCCAAGACCTCGGTGCTGCACGACGCCCAGGGGCAAAGCGCCTTGCTGGTAAACCGATTCGATCGCGAAGGCTCCGTCCGGCTTGCGCAGGAGGATGCGTGTCAGGTCGCAAATGTCTATCCCGCCTCGAAGTACCGCATCAAGACCGAGGTTGCCATCATCGGACTCGCCGAGGCGTGTGCGCGCGGCGGAGGTTCCAGGACGGCGGCGGTCGCCGAGTTGCTCAAAACCGTTGTCTTTTCTTGGCTTATCGGCAACGGCGATCTGCATGGCAAGAACCTGTCGATCTACAATCCGAACGGAATATGGCAACCGACTCCTGCCTACGACCTGCTGTGCACCCAGCCGTACGCGGGCTGGAGAGACCCGATGGCGCTCAATCTGTACGGCCGTGCCAATAAGCTGAACCGCGCCAACTTCATCGAGGCGGGGGAACGTCTTGGGCTGCGGCAACGCGCGGTCTCCCGGATGATCGACGCCGTCGTCGACGCGGCCGAGCCGTGGCCGGCGCGATGTGAGCAGATCGGTTTCGGTGACCGGGACACTGAGCGCCTTGCCGAGATGCTGCGGACGAGAATCGACAGCCTGAAGTAGTTACTCGTGCCGGCGTTACTGCTCGCCATTCATCGAGCCGATGACGGGAATCGAACCCGCGTATTCAGCTTGGGGCCGATGCGTCTACCAGCATCCAGGATGGTGCACGAAAGTGTTGTGTAGCAACCGATCACAAAGTTACCTGATACTTCCAGGTACAGGTAAATCCACGGGAGTGTATGACGGTTTATGCGGGGAAAATGCGGAGTAGCTGCAATGCAATCTCCGCGCCTCTGCCCCGTCGTTGTGCTCGACTTCCTCCATGGATAAACGCCCCTCTACAGTCGCGCCGATGCCGCGACCTATCTGAGCAAGAGCATGTCGGAGATCGACCGGCTGATCAGGTCCGGCCGCGTCATCGCGAAGAAAGACGGCCGGCGCACCGTCATCGAGCGCCGCGAACTGGATCGCTTCGCAGACCGCCTACCCACCATGGAACCGAAGCACGGCGTGGTGACGGCAGGGGGCCTCTACGAACACGTGTTCGGAATTGACGCCGCGACACGCCCGGAACTGTCGGACCCCACCGGTAGAGTGTGATTCGGCGGGACGACTGTCCCGCCCATGGAAAAGCCGAGGCCCTGCCGAAGCGGACTCCAGCAGGGCTCGGGATTGTCTTTGGTCGGACGTCCACGAGTCTAAGCGAAACGCCGACAAATGGCATCATTCCGTCGGAATCGCTTGGCTGTGGTTCCGATCGCGCTGCGACCTCGATTTTTCCTTGCTCAGCAACAGGAAGGTCGACCATTGAGCGACGACGCAAACAGTAATCTGCCAGGCGATTTGGGCGAGTTCATCGTGTACCGGACGCCGGACGGTCGCGCACAAATCCAGATGCGGGCGGTTGAAAACACCGTCTGGCTCACGCAACGCGAAATGTCGGAGCTGTTCGACAAGAGCATCTCGACGATCAGCGAACACATCAAGAACATCTATGACGACGGTGAGTGCAGGCCGGAGGCAACTTTTCGGAAATTCCGGACAGTTCAGAGCGAAGGCGGCCGCGATGTAACCAGGTACATCGAGGCATACAGTTTGGACCTGATCCTGGCCGTCGGATACCGAGTCCGTTCCGCGCGGGGTGTCCAGTTCCGCCAATGGGCCACCACGGTGCTTCGGGAGTATCTGATCAAGGGCTTCGCGATGGACGACGCCCGGCTCAAAGATCCGGCCGGCCTGGACTACTTCGACGAGCTGCTCGAGCGGATCCGCGACATCCGTGCATCCGAGAAGCGGTTCTACCAGAAGATCAAGGACATCTTCGCTCAGACCAGTGTGGACTACGACAAGACCAGCTCGGCGGCCACCACATTCTTCGCGACCATCCAGAACAAGCTGCTATACGCCGTCACCGGCCATACCGCAGCCGAGTTGGTGTGTGCGCGCGCCGACGCCGACCTGCCGAACATGGGCCTGACAACCTGGAAGGGCCCGGCGGTCCGCAAGTGCGACGTCGGCGTGGCCAAGAACTACCTCACTGAGGCGGAGGTCACCACCCTGAACCGGATCACCACGATGTTCCTGGACTATGCCGAGGACCGTGCGAGCCGGCGCCAGCAGATCACCATGTCGGAGTGGGAGGGCAAGACCGACGAGTTCCTCACCTTCAACGAACGTGAAGTCCTGCGCAACGGCGGCAAAATTTCGTCGAGCAAGATGAAGGCCGTCACGGACGACCGGTACAGCGACTTCGACCGCCGTCGCAAAGCGGACGAGCTGGAAGCAGCGGAGCGGGAGCACATTGAGGAACTTGAGTCCGCAGTGAAGGCGATAAACCCTAAGGTGCACTAATTGAGGTCATCACCGGCCTCGGCTCATGTCTGGGCTGGGGTCCGGTGATGCCCGCACCGGGCTGACGGCCGGCTCTGAACGAGATCCGGCCCCCGCATCCGATACCGACCCCACATGAGGAGACGACCACTATGGCCGACACCGACCCTGAGCGGGCCGACAATCTGGTGACAGTAAGTCAGACGGCCCTCTACGCGATGCGGGGCTTGTCCGAGTCGGACAAGTCCGCCGTCGATACTGCTTTGGCCGAGATGCGGTCCTCCATCCGGACCGGGAGTGATCCGACCATCAGCGGCCAGTCCGTCAAGATGGTCCGCCGCGTCCACGACCACCTACGCCTCGTCTACCGCGACGTGGGTGTGTTACCTCGCGATGGGCGACGATGGTTCTCGATTGATGCCGTGGTCACTCCGTATCCAGGACAGATGTGGCGGCTGACCGAGGATGCCGGCCGTAGGAGTTGAGCTTTGGCGGAGCAGCCCGTCACTGAGCGGGCTCATTCCTGAACAATCTCTCCCAAGACCGAGTGTTTGTTTATCCCTTCACCCTGCCGACGTTAAGGTCACGGCTACTTATGAATGCGTCTTTCTTTCCGGAATCCGGGTTCGTCGGGCGTGGTAAAGGCCCACGCCGCGAAGCGCCGAGGGACTGGATCGTGTGGCATTTCACGCACATCGACAATCTCTCAAGCGTCGTCGACGCGGGGCGCTTGCTACCCGACTCCGCGGTCACCGCCGCAACCAACGTTGCGAACGATGAAGTGAAAGAGCGACGCCGGCACAAGAAGGTTGACCCTCATACGTCCTACCCGACGTCGATGGTCAGTGACCACGTCCCGTTCTACATCGCCGCGAAATCACCCATGCTGTACGTCGTGTGCAGAGGTCACGGTCATTACACGGGCGGAGCTGGGCCGCTCGTGAATCTCGGAATTTGCCTTGGCGACATCATCGACGCCGGCCTCACGTGGTGCGCGAGCGACGGCAACGCGGCCGCATCCTTCACGCAGTTCAGCTCGGATCTGGCAAATCTGGGCAATTTCGTAGACTTCGACTTGCTCTGCCAGCGTGACTGGTACAACACTGCCGAGGACTCGGACCGCAAGAGTCGACGGTCGGCCGAGATTCTCGTCCACGGCGCAGTGCCGATCGAGCTGGTGTCCTATGTGTGCTGCTCAGACGAAGACACGTCGGCCGCTGCAGCGACCTTGCTCGATTCTGTCGGTGGGGTGCGCAACTATATCGTTGAACAGAAGATGTACTACTAGGACGGAGAGGCGCGGCCAATGATCACCTACGGTCACGGAGACCTCTTGCAGGCCGATACCGACGCGATCGTTAATACAGTGAACTGCGTAGGCGTGATGGGCAAAGGGATTGCGCTGCAGTTCAAACGACGCTATCCCGATATGTATCGGGCTTACGAGAAAGCGTGCAAAAAGGGCGAGGTACGCATCGGCAGCATGTTTGTCGTCGATACGAACCAGCTCGAGGCGCCACATTACATTGTCAACTTCCCCACCAAACAGCATTGGAGATCCCCCTCTCAGCTGACGTTTATAGAAGCGGGCCTCAAGGATCTCGTGCGTGTCATTCGCAAGTTTGGCATTACCTCGATAGCAGTTCCACCGCTTGGAGCAGGGAATGGTGGGCTGGACTGGCGTGACGTGGAACCCCTTCTGGTCGAGGCGTTTTCGGAACTGCCAGATGTCACCTTCGTTCTATATGCCCCCGCAGGAGGAACTCGTCAGATTGCTCCACCCGCTCGCATTCGAATGACTTGGGGACGAGCCATGCTTTTGCATGGAATGCGTCGATACATTGAACGGCGTCGTGCTTCCGAACCGTGGGAAGACCAATCCGGGGTATCCCACTTGGAGATCCAAAAGCTGATGTACTTCGCCGACGCACTCGAACCGAGTCTCGCGTTGGCTTTCGAGCCGGGCCGCTATGGCCCCTACAGCGAGAAAGTCCGCCACCAGCTTTCAAGCATCGAAGGTGCCTACACAGTTGGATTCGGAGACGGCACTGCCAAAGCTCTTGATCATGAACCCATTTCGCTCACCGATCGGGGCATTCGTGCGCTCGATGAGTACCTCACGTCTGGCGCCGAGGCTGAGACGGTAACGAAGACCATCGATGCCGTCCTGGACATTATTAACGGCTTCGAGGGTCCCTACGGCGTCGAGCTGCTCGCCAGCACCCATTGGGTCGCCACTCAGGAAGGTGCAACCGAGCACGTCGCTGCAGCCAGTGCGGTGCGGTCCTGGACGAAACGCAAAGGGCGGATCTACACCGATGACCGCGTGGGCGTAGCTCTTGACCGAGTGCTTGCGGCGGCGGTCGGCGCGTAGAAGTCGTGCCTAACCGTGCGATCTACACCGATCACGCAGTTATTTGGTAAGTGCAGGTACAGGTGAATCCACGTGAGCTTCCGGCGGTTGATGCGTGGAAAATACGGAGTAGCTGCAAACGGGAAACGGTTGCGTCTCGCATAGCCGCGAGACTAGTTCGGCGCCGACGGAAGCCGATAGCAGAGTGACGGCCACGACCTGAATCCAAAGGCTCCACGCGACCTGCGCAGCCTTGGTGCGGTTCCCCTTGCGCATCGTGCAGATCGTGCTGGCTTGTATGCCTACCCACGCCCGCGTCGCATCATCCGCACGCCGTGCCCACTCCGTGTCATCACGAGCAAGGGAGGTCAGAGACTCGTTGCTCAACACGTCGTACTCGAACCCATGAGCTTGGACGACGATCGCGAGAACTGCAGACAGCAGGAACGCCGCCATAGCCGCGATAAGCACCCCAACCGCAGCGGCGCTCTGATAGACCGCATCCTTGCCGTCTCCGGTTACCAACACCGTGATGCCGAAAATCAGCGTCAGCATTGTCCCGCTCGAACCCAGAAGGGCGGCAGCGCGCGACTCGAACGCTTTCCGCCGGTCGAATTCCGCGGTCAGCAGCTTGTCGGTGATCGCTAGGTAGATCCGGCCTGCCGGCGAGACCGGGTCGACTGGCTCGGTCAGGCCGTCACTCACTTGCCTCTGGGCTTGTTTTCGGGTGGCCGCACGACACCCTGCAGCGGCCGCGGATGCTCTGTCTCGGGGCTCACGCTGCCTCGGACGCCCTCCACTGTCCACGGGTTGTGCCACTCTCCGGTTGTGACCGTGACGGGTGGCGGGGGTGCTGGAGGTGGTTCCTGTGCGGGCTCGCTGCCGCCCTCGGCCTGTGTCATGGGACAACACCCTTCGTAGCTACGGAATAGGACTGCCTCCGCTGATGATCGCATCCACCACCGACATCTCAGTGCAGGTCGCTCAACGTTAGGCCCACAGGGGCCGCAGCACGGCGAGATCCTCTGTCAGCGACTGGACATCGATCTCGTCGCGCGCGATATCGTCGATCGCCGCTTCGATGGCATCGAGGAGCTCCGATCGGAGCGGTATGCGGTGGGTGGCGGCGTGCTCCAGCGCATCGAGAACGACTGCGCCGTACACGCCGGCGCGCAGCGGACTAAGCAGCACGTCGTTGTCAGGGGTAGCTTCCCTGATCAGTTCCTCGGCGACCTCCTGGGGCGTCATGGCTGCCCGTCCCGGTGCTGTCGCTGCTGGCGGTCGACGGCGTCCAGGATGAGCTGACGGTAGGTGCCGTTCAGGTACCAGCGCGTGGCGCCGGCGGCGACCTCGTCCAGGGTTTTTGTCGGCAGCGGCTTGCGTGTGTCGAGGACAGCGATGCTGAGTGCGATTTCGGTGTCACCGAAGTCCATCTCCCACTGGAACTGGTCACGCGACTTACCGTCCAGGTCAGCCGCAGCGGTTGCCTGCTCAGCGAGCGTGACCAGATCCATCCGTCGATGGTACGGCCGACCAGCCTTACCTGAAACCTTCTTTACGCAGGGTGTATGTCATCAGCGGGCCCGGCGGATGTTCGGCAAGCCACTCGTCGATCGCCGTCGCCTGGACCTCGCGACTGGCGGCGGTCAGCTTCAACTTCCGCAGCAGCGCGTACACCGTGGTCGGCTGGAAAGTCCCCACCGGGAGCAACCGCAGATCCTCCGAGAACTTGTCCACGCCATGAAGTATGGCCAGCTCGACGACCTCAGTCGACCGGTTAAGGCAGCGCGGCACAGCTACCATCCCCCTTCTTCGTGGTCGCACGAAAGGCTGGGTGCGGCTGCCAGAATGGGGCATGCGGTACTTCACCGATGGCCACCGGTTCATCCGCGTGCACACCGACGCCCGTGTCAGCGATCCCGCGTTCGGCACAGCGCCAGCCGAGGCGTGGCAGCACCGCAACCAGCACTGGGCGGTGAAACCAGACCTGGCTTCGCGGGTCATGCTCACCGGTGACTGGCGACCCTGCGCCCGACCATTTCACGGTTGACCGCGAAAAGGGTCCGCGGTCGGTCGTACGGTGTCGTCGGGTCGCACTTCAGAACCAGTCGAGAGCCTGTTCGCGACGCAACGTCACCTCGGGCAGACTGCGGCCGCGCAGCTGCCGGCCCTCCAGCACCGCCGGCCGACCCGCCTCGAGCGCATCCAACAGCGGCGACCGCGACAACGGAATCGGCTCGTGCTTGCACACCGTGTCGGCCAACGTGCAGTATCCGCCCTCGGGGTGAAGCCGGCGCATCTCTCGCGGATCCGGCCGAGCACGGTCGCGCTCCCTGGCCAGCAGCGCCGCGTACAGACCGTCCACGCGAAGCACACCGTAGGAACCCTCAACCCAATCGCCGTCATCGAGGTCAAGAACGGGCACGGTCGCGCTCCCACCGGGTTTCGGCCGCTCGCTGCGCCTTCGTCGTCGTCAGCGACGGATCCGCAGGCAAGTCCGTCTTGATCTGCCCGATATACCGGGCCACCGCCGTTTCCAGTAGCCGGATCTCGGCCGACAGCTTCACCCGCAGATTGTCGTCCGTCGTTTTCCGCCAGCTCGCCTGCAACACCACCTTGCGGTCGATCGCATCGGCCAGCAGCTCCAGAACCGTCGCCTCCGCGGTCGACCACCTCATCGGCTTCACCAGACCACGGCGCCGAGAGCTCGCCTGCAGCTCCGCGTCCAGTCCCGCGAGCACCGCCAGGGCCTCCGCGCTGTGAACCGCTGACTCGGCGGCCGCCGCCGCCCGCTGGCGCTTCGCCGGCGCCGGTGCTGGCGCCGGATCTGTGACAGCGGTGTCACACTTACGGCCGCGGCCGCGCCGGGCCCGTTGACGGCACGCCGGCGAGCAAGTCGTCGCATCCGAACGGCCAATGAACCCCTCACCGCAGCTCACACAGGTGCGCCTAGCAGACACCGCGCACCAACCCCGCGGCCCAGATCGCCCGATTCGGCGCCGTAAGTGTGACAAAAACCCTGCGTTTATGCGTGCAGCCGTCGGATTTCGCAGTGCGTTGCGGCAGCGGGGAGGGGCCCGGGGGGAGGGTGGTGCGCCTCCCCTTCGCGCCGGTCAGGTGAGCAGCAGTGGAAGTGTGGCGATTGCGCTGGTCGTGAGGATCGCGCCGGCAATGCAGACCGACCTCCAGTGTGAGCGCCAGCCGGTCGGCGGTTCGATGATCGGATAGAGACCTTCGTCCTCGTTGTCGGGTCCGATCGTGAGGCCGCGCGCTGGTGCTCGGTCGAGTCCGATTACGAACACGCTGTTCAGGATGAGCAGTGCGATTGTCAGGGCGATGAGCTGTGTTGTGTTCACGGTTCGGTACTGAATCAAACGAGGGTGCAGCGACTACGCGTCGTCGCTGTGAAGTGCATCGATAGCTTTCTGGAGCTTGGGCTGCAGTTCCTCTATCGCTTGCGATCGGTCGCGCTCGTGTCTGCTCAGCAAGAGGCTGGACGCGACTCCGAGCATCACACCTAGGACGTTCCTCATGCGGTCTGGGCGTTCGAGCAACTCCGGTTCGAGTTCGCGGTCGACGATGCTCATCGCGTCGGTGTCGTCGTTGAGCTGCGCCAGGAGCAGCCGGTAGGCGGCCACCTTCGCCGTGTTGTACTCGTCGTCTCTGGGGCTCACGGATTTCATTCTGGTCGAGCGTGGCTGCGATTCCGTGGTGCGACGCGTTGCCGTTGTAGTCGAGCCAGCGCCGTGGTGCTCTGGGCATTTGAGTCAGGCCCGCTGTGTTGTGGGTACGCCAGCGGCGTCGAGCTTGTCGATGATGTCGTCGCGCTTGTCGTCCTCGGTGATGGTCACCTTGTCCGTGAAGTGCGACGCGTACTCGGCCCACGCAACGAGGTTGGCGCCGGCACCACCGCGAGGCGGGGGCCCACCGAGCCGTCCTGTTCCGTCGGAGTCTTCCCAGATGTCGGAGTTGGTGATCATGGCTGCGGCCCAGCCGGGTACCTCGTCGCCAGGAGCGAATGAGTGCACGTAGCCGGAGTCGGGGTGGCGGATGCTTACGTGCCTGACGAGGTGGTGGCGGGTCGGGTCGAAGGAGTTGACAGGCATCGGCGCCCGCTTATCCGGCGTTGATGAACGGTAGATTAATGAGCGAGTCGGTTGCTGCTGGTCGCTCTCGGTCGCCGCCTTGCAGTCGCGGCGGAACGGTATTCAGCGATGCGGCGATCTCGGTGGCGGTGGGGCACCAGATTCCAGAGTCACGGTTGATGCACCAGATGAGTCGCTGGGTGGGGTCGCTGGGCCACGGCAGTGAGCTATCGCGCTGGTTTCCCCTGGCATCCAGTCCAGGCTTCCAATCCGGCGCAACGTCGTCCAAGTTGCGGTGGTAGTACAGGCGTGCCTCGGGGTCATAGACCTGGATACCGTCGCCGCACGCCGCCCGATCGATCTTCTCGAAATCGGCGCTGCGATACAGCTCCAGCTGCACGAGGCGGATGTCCTCGTAGACGGGGACCGCCGTGCTGATCTGTTTCCAGGTGTCCGCTGCATCGGCGTCGATCGCGGCGGCCGCGGTGTCCACGCCTGGGCCCAGACGCTCGACGGCAGCACCGATCTCGTCAACGAGGGCTTCGAGGTCTTGGGCCAGTAGTTCGATCAGATCGTCCCGGCGCTCGACGATCAGGCTGTTGGCTTCGTCCTGGGAGCTGGTGATCAGATCGCGGAGTACTTCGAGCTGAGTGTCGATTCTGGTTGCTCCGAGCCGGCGGTCGACTTCGGTGTCCAACCACTCCGGTGTCAGCTCGTCCGGGGCAGTCGGCCACGCCGGGGCTCGGGTGGCGGCCGACCGCAGCTCTTGTGCGCGGTCTTCGGCAGCGAGCGCGGTGGCGGTCAACTGGGCGCATTCTGGGACGACCTCATCGAGTAGTGCCTGTGCTCGGCTATTGCGTTTCGCGAGGTCCAGGAACGAGTTGCGGCGACTCATCGCTTCACCGGCTTTCCGTTGTCGTCGATGAATCCGCGCCGCTTAGCCTCTTCCAGGCCGGCGTTGCGCCCCTTGCCGATCTTGGTGGCCGGAGCGTCGGATTCGTTGTCGAGGCGTTGTCGCTCAGATGGCTGTTGCTGTTGCGGCGTTCGGACGCGCTGGGCTAGCGCGGTCCATTCGTCGTCGGTTAGCGACCTGAGGTGTTGTTCGAATGCTTCAGCGATGTCTGCCATTACTGCGCTCCTCTGCGTACTGGAGAACGGTGGAGAGCTTGAAAACCCAATCACGACCTACCTTTTGGCCGTCGAGGTCGGTTGCGAGACGGCGAACTGATGCCTCTGTCAGGCCTAGTAGCTTCGCCGCCTCGCGGGTTCCAACGAAGGAGTTTCCGATCTCCGACTCCAATGCTGCACCAACACTTTGCAATTTATGATCGCGTGCGCTCAAAGCACTGGTCAGGTCCAACCTCGCGCTCAGCTTGAGCATCCAGGCGGGTATGTTGACGCCGGATCTCGCGCGTCTGTCGACGAGTTCAGTCACGCAATACAACAGCGCGGCGATGTCGTCGTCGGTGAAACGCACTTCACGCCTCGCCGCCGGCCTGGGCGAGCTCGTCGAGCAGCTGGCCAAGGCGGCCGTTCAGCGCCGCAACCAGGATTCTGTCGAGCGGCTCGCTCATCAGTGCAGTTGCGGTCATACGGCACCGCCGGCCGGTGGGTGTCGAGGCTCGCCAAAGTCGAGTGGTTCGGCATTGTCTTCGGAGTCAACAACATTGAGCTGGCCAGCCAGGTTGTCGGCGCCGGCAACCTCGGTGAGCTGGCCGGGGATGCGGGTGCGCAGCACGCACGGGACGCGGCGGATCCGGCCGCGGGAGTCGATGCACCACTGGCGCGGTCCTGCGTCGCACTGCGGGCACCCACGGTCCAGGGCGCCGTTCTGCTCGTAGGCGGCGTGGATCGGTATCCGGGTCACGAGGCCGACTCGGTGGTGCGTCGGACTCTCCACTCGGTATTGGGTCCAGAGTGCGTGGTGTGGATGTCGGGGCGGTCGCGGATTGCTTTGCGGAGGTTCTCCCAGGAGTAGCCCTCGGCCATTCCCTGTGCCTTGAAGTCGAGGCGGTCGATCTGGGCGCCGTCGGCCACTACATCCACGTAGCTGGCGATCCAGTCACCGACTGGCTGCCAGACCTGAGGCGGTGCCTGCGTGGGGTCTATCCACCACACCGTCGTGCCGTTGCGCCGCGACATGATCGTCATCCCGGGGTGCTTAGACGTCTCGGCTATGAGACTCTGCCGGTAGTGTCCTGCCGCTTCCCCCGCCGACAGCACAGCAAACGAATCAGCGGTCTGGTGTCCTGCCTCTAGGAGGTCAGCGACGTGATTCGCCATCCACTCCCGTGTTGACAGCCTTGACTGACCGTTTTCCTGCGACCTGGGAACATCTAGCTCTGTTTTGGCTACAGGTGGTTCACCGGTGAACTTCTGGTTCACCGCTTCTGACCTGGTGATTTGTGGGGTGAACTCGGGTTCACCGGTGAACTCCGGATTGAGCGCATAGTGCAATGCCTTCTCGCCTGGAATCGTGACGATCTGGCTAACTTCTAGAAGGTGCGGCAACACCGCATCAAAGGCTTCTCGGTAGTGCTGTTTGCCCATAGCTCGGCGAAGCTCGCTGCGCGACATCGACCCCGTCGTCAGCAGTCGGAGTATTCGGCTTCGGACGGTCTTCGCGTGTCGATCGTCGACCATCTCATCGAACGTCGCCCGGGAAGCTGCCCGCTCGCGCACCTTTGCTCGTGCCGCCTGGCGCGCTTCGGTGACAATCCAGTCGCGGGTGCGGTCGGAGACTGCCATGACTGTCTCGGAGAGTTGCCAGTCGACTTCAGAGACGACGGTGCGGTGGTGCATGATGGCCAGCACAGCGGCGACCTTGAGGCGGGTCAGCATCCAGTGTCCGTCCAGTGCGTCGCCTTCTCCGCGCTGGCGGGCGAGGTGGGCCGCGATGATCGCCTGCCGGATCTCGTCGGGGCCGTAGACGATCTCGGTGACGATCTCGGGGTCGTCATGGCGGCGTGTCAGCAACCCGGGCAGGTGGTGATTGAGCGGCTCGGGGTCGGCGGTGGGTTCGGCCGGCATCGTGGGGTCGATGGTGAGCGCCCATAGGAGACGCTGGGGTGTGCCGCCGGTGACGTCGTTGAAAATGACCCCGGTGTGGCCGGGCTGAGCACCGACCGACAGGCACCCGCGGTAGGAGTGCGCCGGTACGTTGCGGCTGTTGGCTTTCGAGGCGTTGGTGGAGCCGAGCTGCTCGCCCATCGCGAACGACTTCAAGGTGCCCAGAATGGTGGATCCTTGCCGTGATTCGAGGCCGGTGAGGATGTCGATCTCGGGGCAGTTGAAGATCGCGTTGGTGACGCGTTCGTTGTCGGAAGATTCCTTGCCGCGCAGGGTGAATGTTTCGGCGATGCCCTCCCCGGATCCGATCGGTAGCTCGACGATCTGAGCGGGCCACGCTAGCCGGGCGACCTTGTCGGAGATACCCTTGCCGCCGCCGGATGGGGCTACGAACGCGCACAGCAGGTTCAGGGATGCTCGGCCGCCGATGATGCCGGGGAGTTGGACGTGGGGGCTGACGCTGGCTGAGACGCGCAGCAGGACGGCGAAGAACACGGCCCAGGGTGCGGCGTAGCGAGCACGGGCCCAGCGGTGGATCAGCGTGAGTTCTTCTGTGGTGGACCAGAACTCGGACTCGTCTATCAAGATGCTCTCCTTCGGGGAATGTAGGCGCGGCCGCGGTCGGCGCGGTGCCGGCGGGCGATGGCAGTCCAGTCAGTGCTGGCGCTGATGTCGCGGGAGGCTTCGGCAAGGGCCTCCTGGCGCAGTTGCAGGTGCAATGCCCCGTAGCGGGCGACATCGAGGACGCTGGCCCACTTCGCCGGGTCGGTGTCGGCCAGCTCTTGCCATGGCAGCGTGCCCGCGACAGGCAATGTTTCGAACTGGTCGACGATGGGTGTGACGAGGCGGTGGACCGGAAACCAGTCCACCGCCCGTGTCACGATCAGCGTTTCACTCACCAGGTTCCCGGATGCGTGCGATGCGCTCGACTGCTCGTGTCAGAGATTGCGCCTCTGCCTTTATGCTCTCGATAGCTTCGATTTCATTGGCGCGCAGCGTCTTCAATCGAGCGGTCAGCATCGGTGTGTCTACCCAGAGCCGGAATGCCCACGCCTGCAGTCCGCCGCTGGGGCACTCGCGGATAGTCGCGATAAGATCATCGCCAGCGATCAGGCGCCTACTGGCGATCTCATCGACGATCTCCTCCTCGAGTGCGGCCATCTCTGGATCAGGCGGCACTGGACCGCGTTCGATGTGCACCAGCTCGTGCGCCAGGGTGCAGCGCCGCTCCGCCTGGTTGAGGCGCTTGTCCAACCAGATCCGTTTGGCCCTGCAGAGTCCCATCACTCGGTCAGGCAACGCGAGATCGTCGCTGAGCCTCACGTCGGGATACTCGATGTAGACGTGTTTCCAAGGGTTGTACCGGGCCTCGGGCGCCAGCACCGATGCCTGCCGTGAATCGCCGTCGGGGTAGTACTCCTGCAGTGGGGCGGAGGAGGTCATCGGGCCACCGCAGCGGTGTCGGCTTCCAGCGTGTCGGTGGCCTTGTCCAGCGCCACCGCGGCCTGGCGCAGATGACCGAGCGCGGTGACGATATCGACGATCGCGAACAGCGGGGTTGCGGCGGGCAACCCGCGGAGTTCTTCGTTGAGGTCATGGCGCAGCAGGTCGATCCTGTTGACGGCGATGTCGAGGCGCTGGGCGGCGGTCTCGGGTGGGGTGTACGTCGCGCAGAAGGCGCACACCTCGGTCCCTTTGGTGGGCACGGTGCAGTGACCGCACTGTGTCCGCGGGGGTACCGGAGCGGTGCCGGTAGTGGGTACAGTCATGGTTGAACTTCTCCTATCTAGCGGTTGGGGTGGTTCGGACGGCTCCCGCCGGTGCTGGTAACACCGGGTTCACGGGGGCCGTTCTGCTTATCTGCTGCCGTGTCGTCTCCGGCTGGTTCGTGGTCGACCAACGCGTGGTCATCGAGCAGATCGCGGTCGGTTTGGTCGATGTGTGGGTGGGACATCAGGCGGCGTCTCCGCCGGTGGCCACCGATTCCAGACTGCCGATGTAGGCGTTGATCTGCGCATCCGTGCTGAATCGCCGGCGGCCGATCTTCACCGACGCCAGGGCCCCAGACGCCCAGAGCTGAAATACGAGCGACCTGCTGATTCCTCCGAGTTTGAGGCTGGTCGCCTCCCAATCGTTCGTCCTCACTCCGATCGTCTGCGTGTTTTGACGTATATCGACATATGATTGCGTCGATGCACGCACGTTAGCGTGCCGACTGAATCGACGCAAGGAACCGGCTATCCTGCGTGTTATGACGCAACCGAGACCGCGACGGCAGAATTGGATAGACAGTCCGCCGAAAGACTGGAGCGAACGCCAGGCGCACCGCCTCGCTGTGGAGATCCAGCGCAGGCGGGGCCAACGGTCAGGGCAATGGCTGTCTGATCGAACGGCGGAGCTCGGTCACCGTGTATCGCGTGCAGTGATATCCGATCTCGAGACCGGGAGGCGCCGACACCTCACCACTGTCGAGTTGACCATGATCGCGGCGGCATTGAACGTGCCACCCGTGATACTCCTATACCCCGGTCCCTACATGCAGGAGTGCGAGGTTCTGCCAGGGGCGAAGGTCCCAGAACTTGTTGGAGTCGAATGGTTTTCGGGGCATCAGGATTGGCGCTTTGAGACTGCCAGCCTCACCGATGCCGAGCGTGCGGAGTCGGATATTGCCGAGCAAAACAGCCGCCCTCTGCGCCTTCACCGGCAGTATTTCGAAGCGGTTATCGAGCGGAACGCGTTGGCCAAGGCAGACGACGTAGGAGAGCAGGATCGCAAACTAATCGAACTGTACGACAAGCGAATTCGTGAGCTCGCCAAAGAGATCGAAAGCTTGGGTGCGTGATGCCGCGCCAGCGGATGGCTCCGGGCGAGCATGGCAAGATTACTGATTCGAGGCGTGGCGAGATCTTCTATGCGACAACCTATGTGCGTCTGCGCAGCGGTGTGTTGCGGGAGCGTGAGGCGTCGTCTCGCAAGTCGGCCGAGGATGCCCGTAGGGAGCTGAAACGTCGCATCGCCGCCGAACTTGAGGCCGGTGAACCTACCGGTGCTATCGACCGGCGCACCACGCTTTCCGAGCTGTTCGGGGCATGGATTCCGGCCAAGGTTGCGGAGGATGGGATTGGTGAGCGCACGGCGACTCTGTACCGGGACACGTGGCGGCTGCATGGCGACCGGCAGCTCGGTGCGCTGCGAATCGCGGAGCTGACGACCAGCCGGGCCGACTCGCATCTGAAGTCGCTGCCGTCGTCGGCGGCCACCTATATGCGGATCATCCTGGTTGGGATGTACGGGCTGGCGGCGCGGTTCGATGTCGTGAAGCACAACCCGATGCGCGAGACGAAGAACGCCAGGGTAGAGCGCGCCCCTGCGCGGGCGCTGACGGCGATGGAGTTCGAGCAGGTGCGCCAGGCCGTGAAGGTGTTCACGGAGCGCAAGGGGCCGGGGCCTCGGCGCGGCCGGATGCTGCCCGCGTTCGTCGAACTGCTAGCAGCGACCGGCGCGCGGCCGGGGGAGGTCTTGGCGATCCGCTGGGAGGATGTGGACCTGCTCGGTGACCCGCCGACCGTCACAGTCAACGGCACGGTGGTGGATGCCGGGCGTGTAGCCGGCAAGGCTCTGCACCGGCAGGGCACACGCAAGGGCGGAGCGCCGGCGCACACCGTGAGCCTGCCAGCGTTCGGCGTCCAGGTACTCACCGACCTGTACGCGGTGACGGGGCCGGCCGGACAGGTGCTGACCAACCGCGACGGCGGCATGGTCGCGCTGACGAATATCCGGTCGTCGCTGCGGGAAGCTCTCGCGGGCCATGAGGATCTGCGGTGGGTGACGCCGCACAGCTTCCGACGGTCGGTGGCCACGGTCGTGCGGGATGGGCTCGGTGTTGAGGCTGCGCAGCGCCAGCTGTCCCACGCGCAGCTGGCGACCACCGAGGGCCACTACGTGCAGCGGGTGACGGCCGGCCCGGATACTCGCGCTGTACTGGAGAAATGGGCCAGCAACCAGGGCTGAGGATCGAATCTACGGGAAAAATGCGGGATTTCGCGTCGTGGAGTTAGCCCGCAAATCCGAATTTCGCACTGACCTGTACGTATGGAGCCGATGACGGGAATCGAACCCGCGTATTCAGCTTGGGAAGCTGATGTTCTGCCATTGAACTACATCGGCCTGTTTGATCAGGAAGGCTAGCACCCAGGCCACACCGATTCACGAGCTGGGGGATCCATGAAACGCCTCGCCGCCGCTTCGGCCGCCGCGCTGAGCCTGAGCATCGCCGTCGCACCGCTCGCCGCGGCCACTCCGCCCGACGGTGATATCGAGCGGACCGAGCTGGCCACCGGCACCGGCGACCAGCCCGTGCAGATCCAGACGGCGGGTCCCACCACCCTCTACGTCCAGGAACTCCTGCTGCACCCACCGGCCAGCAGCGGCTGGCACACCCACCCCGGCGTCGAGCACACCGTCATCACCGGCGGAACCGTCACGCTGCAGACCGCCGACCAGTGCGCCCCCACCCCGTACCTCGCCGGCCAGGCCATCGTCATCCCGGCCGGCGTCCCGCACGTCGTGCGCAACGACAGCCCGCACGATGCCAATGCCGTGGCCACCTACACGCTGCCGGCCGACCAACCCGTCCGCGCGGACGCGCCAGCCGCCTGCCCCTGACCCGCGGCGGTTAGGCTCACCGCGTGCTGCTCTCCGATCGCGATATCCGCGCCGAGATCGCCGCGGGCCGGCTGGCGCTGGACCCGCATGACGACGATCTGATCCAGCCCTCCAGCATCGACGTCCGCCTGGACAGTCTGTTCCGGGTGTTCAACAACACCCGCTACACCCACATCGACCCGGCGCTGCGCCAGGACGACCTGACCACGCTGGTGGAACCCAAGGAAAACGAACCCTTCGTCCTGCACCCGGGCGAGTTCGTGCTCGGGGCCACCCTGGAGCGCTGCACCCTGCCCGATGACCTGGCCGGACGCCTGGAAGGAAAGTCCTCGCTGGGTCGCCTGGGCCTGCTGACCCACTCCACCGCCGGGTTCATCGACCCGGGCTTCACCGGGCACATCACCCTTGAGCTGTCCAACGTCGCGAACCTGCCCATCACGCTGTGGCCGGGCATGAAGATCGGCCAGCTGTGCCTGCTGCGGCTGACCAGCCCCGCCGAGCATCCGTACGGCAGCAGCAAGGCCGGATCCAAGTACCAGGGACAGCGCGGACCGACGCCGTCGCGCTCGTATCTGAACTTCCCTCAACGCTGAACCCGCGTAGGGTTTGTTTCATGCGCTAGCTAACGCCGCCGGATGTAACGACGGTGCTGCTCGTGGCGATGAATAACTAGTTGCCGGTTTGTGTCGACGTTTCGGTTGCGACAAAACGAGCGATGTAGCAAACACTCTGGAGGGGTAAGTGGACATCGTACTTGGCGTGTCCCTGACACCGACGACAGTGCGGATGGTGCTGGTCGAAGGGGAGAAGGGCGACGGCGCGACCGTCGATCACGACGTTTTCGACGTCAGTGCCGCGGCGGGCGCAGCAACGCCCAGCGCCGCCGATCAGGTGGTCGAGGCCGTGCTCGGCACGCAGGAGAGCGCCGAAGCCGGCGGACATCACCTGAAATCGATCGGCGTCACCTGGACCGACCACACCGAGGCCGCCGCCCTGCGTGACGCATTGGCCGCGCGCGGACTCACCGACGTGATGCTGGTGTCCGAACTGCACGCCGCCGGCGCGCTGGCCCAGGCCGCCGGCCGGGCGGTCGGCTACGCCTCCACCGCGCTGCTGTTCCTCGACCGCGACACCGCCACGCTGTCGGTGGTCCGCGGTGACGACGGCTCGGTGGTCAAGGTGCTCAGCCGCAGCCTGCACAGCACCGACGCGATGGCCGTCCTCGCCGATATGGCCGCCGCGGTGGCCCGCCAGGACACCCCGCCCGAGGGCATGTTCGTGGTGGGCTCGGGCATCGACGTCGCCGCGGTCAAGGAACATCTGGCCGATCTGGTCGACATCCCGGTCAGCGCCCCCGAGGAATCCGGACTCGCCCTGGCCCGCGGTGCCGCCCTGGCCTCGGCCGCCGCGCCGATGTACGAGGCCTCGACGGTCGGGTTGGCCTACTCACTGGACCCCGACGGCCCGACCGCGGGTTCGGCGCTGCACACCGCCGACACCCAGCTGGCGGCCAGCGCGGTCCCCAACTACGCCGAGATCCCCGATGACCTGTCCGGACTGGACGTAGAGCCGCCCGCCGACGAGGAACGCAAACCGTTCCTGCTGATCGGCAGCGCCATGGCGTCGATCTTCGTCGTCGGCGTGGTGGCCCTGGCCATCTCACTGGCCGTGAGCATCCGCCCGACCGCCGACGAGCGTCCCGCACCCGCGCGGGCCGCGGTGGCGCCCAGCATGCAGGCCCCGGCGCCGGCACCAGAAGCGCTGCCGGTCCAGCCCGCCCCGCCGCCGGCGCCCGAGGTCGCCCAGACGATCAAGGCCCCGATCCCCGTGGTGCAGCAGGCGCCCGCGCCGCGCCAGGTCTATGTCGAGGCGCCCGCCCCGCAGGCCCCGGCCCCGGCGCCCGCGCCGGCCGCCCCGCCGCCGGCCCCCGCTCCGGCCGCCCCGGCCCCGGCGCCGGCACCCGCGTTCATCCCGCCGGTGGTGCTGCCGCCGCCGGTGATCGTGCTGCCGCGCCCGCAGTGGCCGGTGTGGACACCGCCGTGGGAACAGCAGCCGCAGCGTCCCGACTACTACGACGATGACGACTCCGGCTGGCCGGATTGGACACCGCCGCAGCAGACCCAGGCGCAACCCCAACCGACGCGTCCGCAGCCGCAACCTCAGCAGCCGCAGCCACCTCAGCAGCCGCAGCCACCGCAGTGGCCGCAGCTCCCGCAGTGGCCCGGCGGCGGAAACGGTGGCGCCCCCAGCGCCGGCCCGAGCGGGGCAGGGCCCGGTGCAGGCGGACCTCGTGGTGAATCCGGCTACGGCCGAGGCGATTCCGGTCGCGGCGGTTCAGGTCCGGGCAGCCAGTCCGGTCCGGGTGGGCCCGGCGGCCCGGCCGCACCGGGGAGCAACTGCTTCCTGATCTTCTGCAGCTGAGCCCGCTCAGTCGGTCACGGGTTGGACCTGGATCGGCGGAATGGCGTCCAGGCAATCCAGTGGTCCGGTCGATCCGGAGCGTACGAAGCGGTCGATGATGTCGGCGACGCACCCGCTGGGCTCGCTGTCAGGGGTGTGCCCGACATTGGGCACCGTCACGAACGTCGAATGCGGGAACTGGCGGGCGGTCAGCAGACCGTTGGCATCCGGCGTGACGGCGTCCAGGTCGCCGGACAACACCAGCACCGGGACGTCGGGCAGCGGGGTGTGGACCTGGTCGGGACGCTTCTGCTGCGCCGCCGCCGGCCATTTGATGCAGATGTCCCCGCCGTCGTGCTGTGCCTCGGCGAAGCCCTGAGCGCTGAACGAGCCGAGATCGCCGGCCCCCCGGACCGCGCTCTCGAACTGGTTCTCCCGTTGCGTCTCATCGGATTTCGTGGACCACAGCGATAGGTAGTCGTTGCACGAGATGGCGATGTAGAGGTCATCGCCCACCGGTGTGTAGCCGGGCACACCCAGCTCGGCGATCAGGTCGCGCAACGCCTCGTCGTCACCGTTGACGTAACGGTGCAGTGCCGCCGGTAATTCGCCCAGCGCCGTCGTCTCGTCCGGATCGGCACCCACCCCGCTGGTGGCCCCCTCGAAGACGAGGTTGGCGAACTCGCCCTCGGTCACCAGGGCGTCGTCGACGGTGATCGGGGACTCGCGCAGCGCGGCGGTCACCATCCGCAGATCGGCCACCGAGACGTTGCCATCGCAGGCCCCGCTGCGATCGCAGATCCGGTGCAACGCAAGGTCGACCGCTTCGGCATTGGGCCGCTGCAGCGGGTCGAAGTGCAGCGGATAGGCACCCGCCAGGACGATCGACTGCACGTGATCGGGATGGCGCTGGGCGTACACCGTCATCAGATAGGTGCCATAGGAGGCACCGTAGGCGATCACCTTGTCGATGCCGAGATGATCGCGCACGGCATCGAAATCGTCGGCGGTGGCCGCGGAGGTGTAGGCGCCGGCCCGGGGGCCGAGATGGTCGGCGCACTGGGCGACGGCATCGCGCTGGTCGGACCGGGTGCCGATCGCGAAGGCGAAACCGTCGACCGCGCAGTCCATCGGCGAAGATTCGCCGATCCCGCGCGGATCGATCAACAGCACGTCGTAATCCTCGAGGACGCCCGGGGTCAGTGCGGCGACATCGGGACCCCACGCGATCACCGGGACGCCAGGGCCGCCGGGGTTGGGCATGATCGTGCCCGCAGGTTCGGGATTGTCGCCGCTGTGGCGCACCAGGGCATAGCCGACGTCGATGGTGCCCAGTTCGGGTGCGCCGTCGAGCAGGGGGCGCTGGATGACCCCGCACTCGGTGACATGGTGCAGGATGCTCGGGCACCAGTCCGGAGTGCTCGACACCGCGGCGGTCGAGACCGGCGGGGAGGCTACCGGGATGGCCTGTCCGCACCCCGCCACCATGACCGCAGCCCCCAGCGCGGCGATCCAGTGAATGGCGCGCCGTGACCGTTGTGGTGTCCTGGGCCGGGGTTCGTGGGATATGAGCGTTCCGCCCTCCTGCGCGAGTGGTCGAACCGCCACGATAGCCGTCAGAGCTGTTGTTGGCCGGTGACGCCGTTGCGCAACATCCCGTCGAAGCCCTGCCAGAGCAACATGGACACCAACTCGACGACGCGCTCACGCGGTACGTCGCGGTTCTCATACCACCAGGTGGCGACCCCATCGCAGGCAGATTGGGTGGCCCGAGCCAGGATCCACGCCGAATCGTCGACTGTGATGCCGCGCACGGACGTGGTCTCCCCGGCGCCGAATCGGATCAGATCGGCGATGGCGGCGGTCCCGCGGCCGATGATCTCCTCGACGACCTTGGCGGTCTCGGAGTCGGCGGGCGGGTCGCGGTGCAGGAATCGCCACATGAACGGATCGGCCTCGACGAACTCGAAATAGTTGGAGATGCTGGCGCGCACCATCTCTTCGGGGGTGGCGCCCTCGACGCGGCGCAGTGAGTGCTCCCGCAGCTGGGTGGCGTGCTCCTCGATGACGGCGAGATGCAGTTCGCGCTTGGACCCGAAGTGGTCGTAGAGCACCGAGGGCACCACTCCGGCCAGGCTGGCGATGTCCTGCATCTTGGCCTCGGCGAAGCCGTGCTCGGCGAAGGTCTCGACGGCCGCGTCGAGGATGCGCGCACGTCGCTGTGCTGCCGGTATTCGGATCCTTGCCACACCGAATTGTAATTCGGTAGGCTGCGAACGAGGTACCGAACCGCGATTCGGTTAGGGGTGATGATGGCGACAATGCGTGAACGCATCCACTGGATGGCCATGCACGGATTCGTCCGTGGGATCTCGACTCTGTTTGCCCGCCGGGGCGACCCGCAGGGCCGGTTGATCGCCGATCCCGCGATCCGTGCCGACCCGGTCCCGTTCACCGAGGAACTGCGCGCGCAGGGACCGCTGGTCAAGGGCAGGGTGGTGTACCTGTCGGTCGACCACAAGATCTGCAGCGACGTCCTGCGCTCCGAGGACTTCCGCGTGCTGGCGCTCGGGTCGAATCTGCCCGGGCCGCTGCAATGGGTCATCGACCGCACCAAACCCGATGTGCTGCACCCACTCCAGCCGCCGTCGATGCTCTCGGTCGAGGCGCCGCAGCACACCCGCTACCGCAAGCTGGTGTCCTCGGTGTTCACCACCCGGGCCGTGGCGGCGCTGCGAGATCGGGTGCAGGACACCGCCAACCGGCTGCTGGACGACCTCGGAGCCGAGACCGGCACCGTCGACATCGTGGCGCGGTACTGCGGGCAGCTGCCGGTCACCGTCATCGGTGACATCCTCGGCGTCCCCGAACACGACAGATCCCGCGTCCTGGAATTCGGCGAGCACGGCGCCGCCAGCCTGGACATCGGCCTGACCTGGCCGCAGTACCAAGAGGTCAGTGCGGCCGTCCAGGGGTTCAACGATTGGTTGGTCGGGCATCTGCGGCAGTTGCGCCGCAACCCCGGTGACGATCTGATGAGCCAGATCATCACCGCCTCCGAGGCATCCGAGGACGGTCCGCTGACCGAACAGGAACTGGTGGCCACCGCCGGGCTGGTGCTCGCCGCCGGGTTCGAGACCACCGTCAATCTGCTGGGCAACGGCATCAGACTGCTGCTGCAGCACCCCGAACACCTGCAGACACTCGCCGAACGTCCCGAGCTGTGGCCGATCGCCGTCGAGGAGATCCTGCGCCTGGAATCCCCGGTGCAGCTCTCGGCGCGCATCGCCACCAAGGACCTGGACCTGGCGGGCACCCGCGTGCGGGCCGGGGAAGGGGTGCTGGTCTACATCGCCGGCGCCAACCGCGACCCGAACGTCTTCGACGACCCGCACCGTTTCGACATCGAACGGTCCAATGCCGGAAAACACCTGTCGTTCTCCGGCGGCAGGCACTTCTGCCTCGGTGCCGCACTGGCCCGGGCAGAGGGTGAGGTCGGGCTGCGGACGTTCTTCGAGCGCTTCCCCCACGCCGCGCTCGCCGGGGACGGAACCCGTCGTGAAACCCGGGTGCTGCGCGGCTGGTCCACCCTGCCAATCGCCCTCGGCGACACTCGCGCCGCGCTACCGTCGTAAGCATGGACTTCCGAGCCGCCCTGCTCGAACAAACCAGAGACTTCGGTGAACTGATCCGCGCTGCGGACCCGGCGACGCCGGTGGACAGCTGTCCGGGGTGGACCGTCAACCAGCTGTTCCGCCATGTCGGCCGCGGAAACCGTTGGTGCACACAGATCATCACCGACCGTCGCACCGAGCCGCTGAATCCGCGTGAGGTCCGCGACGGCAAACCGCCCGAGGACATGGACGCGGCCATCGACTGGCTCAACGAGGGTGCGGTGGCGCTGATCGACGCCGTGGAGCAGGCCGGGGCGAACATCAAGGTGTGGACCTTCGTCGGCCCGCACATCCCGGGTTGGTGGATCCGGCGCCGGGTGCACGAGCAGACCGTCCACCTCGCCGATGCCCATCTGGCGCTGGGCACCGAGTTCGACCTGCCCGCCGGGTTGGCCGCCGATGGCGTCAGCGAATGGCTCGACTTGGCGACCGCGCTGCACAAGCCGATTCCGCGCGGACAGTCGCTACACCTGCACGCCACCGATGACGGCCTCGGCCCCACCGGGGAGTGGACGGTCGTGCACGACGAGGAGGGGCTGTCCTGGACGTATGCGCACGGCAAGAGCGACGTCGCCGTCCGCGGAAGGGCGGTGGATCTTCTGCTGGCCATCACCCGCCGACGCACCGCGGCCGATGCCGGGCTGGAGATCCTGGGGGACGCGGAGGTATGGGACGCGTGGTTGGCCGGCTCGCCGCTCTAGAGTGCTCAGCATGAGCACCTCCGAGATCGCCACCGTCCTGGCATGGCACGACGCCCTCAACGCCCGTGACTACGACACACTGGTGAAGCTGTCCAGCGACGATATCGAGATCGCGACCGCCGACCGCGCCGCCCAAGGACACCAGGCGCTGCTGGACTGGGCACAGGAGGATGTCACGGCCGAGGTGGGCAGGCTCTACGTGCACGACGGGGTCGTCGTCGCCGAACAGACCGTCAACGGAGCGCCCGCCGCCTCGGCGTTCCGGGTGGTGCACGACCAGGTCACCTCGCTGTTCCTGCACGAGAGTCTCGACGCGGCGCTGGCGGCCACCGGCCTCACCGAAAAAGACCTCGACGCCTAGATGCGCGGCATCATCCTGGCCGGGGGGACCGGGACGCGTCTACACCCCATCACACGGGGCACCAGCAAGCAGCTGCTACCCGTGTACGACAAACCGATGATCTACTACCCGCTGAGCACCCTGATGATGGCGGGAATCCGGGACATCCTGATCATCACCACCGGCCACGACGCACCGGGCTTTCACCGGCTGCTCGGCGACGGCGCGCAGTGGGGTATCAATCTGACCTACGCGGTACAGGACACACCGGAAGGCCTCGCGCAGGCCTTCGTGATCGGTGCCGACCATATCGCCAGCGATTCGGTGGCATTGGTGTTGGGCGACAACATCTTCTACGGACCCGGGCTGGGAACGGGATTGCGCCGATTCCAGAATGTCAGCGGCGGAGCCATTTTCGCGTACTGGGTGGCCAACCCGTCGGCCTACGGGGTGGTCGAATTCGACGACGACGGGCGGGCGATATCGCTGGAGGAGAAACCGAACAAGCCGAAATCGCACCACGCGGTTCCCGGTTTGTACTTCTACGACAACGATGTCGTCGAGATCGCCCGTGGGCTGCGCAAGTCCGCGCGCGGCGAGTACGAGATCACCGATATCAACCAGACCTATCTGCGCCAGGGCCGGCTCTCGGTCGAGGTACTGGCCCGCGGCACCGCGTGGCTGGATACCGGGACCTTCGATTCCCTCCTGGACGCAAGCGATTTCGTGCGGACCATCGAACAACGCCAGGGGCTGAAGATCAGTGCTCCCGAAGAGGTGGCCTGGCGGGTGGGCTTCATCGACGACGAGCAGCTCGCCGCCCACGCCCAGACCCTGCTCAAGTCGGGTTACGGGAACTATCTTTTGGAGCTGCTGCAGCGTTAGGCGTCGCCAGCACCGCCGCGATCGCCGTCGTCAACGGAACCGAAAGGGCAAGGGCGATACCGCCGACGGCCGAGCGGGCGATCTCGATGGCCACGCTTTCCCCGGTCAGGACGTCGCCGAGTGAGCGGTTGGCCACGCTGAACAACAGCAGCAGCGGGAGCGCGCTGCCCGCGTAGGCGAGCACCAGCGTGTAGACCGTGCTGGCGATGTGGTCGCGGCCGACCCGCATGGCGCCGAAGAACACCGCCCGCCGCGAATCGCTGTGTTGCGCCAGTTCGAAGGCCGTCGAGGCCTGCGTGACGGTGACGTCGTTGAGGACGCCGAGGGAACCGATGATGAAACCGGCCAGCAGCAGGCCGGTGATCGACACCCCACCGAGGAACGTCGCGACCGCGTTGTTCTCCTCCTCCGACAGCCCGGTGAGGTGGGTGAGTTCGATGGCCCCCCAGGACAGCGCCGTCGCCAACAGCAACGATGTCAGCGTGCCCAGTAGCGCGGCGCTGGTGCGCAGACTCACCCCGTGCGCCAGGTAGAGCACGGCGTAGAGGATCAGGGACGACGCCACCAGCGCCACCGGAATGGCATTCGCCCCGTCGCGCAGGGCGGGCAGCATGAACAGCACCAGCACCGCGAAGGCGACGGCGATACCGATCAGGGCGCGCAGACCCCGCCAGCCGGCGACGGCCACGACGACGATCGCGAAGGCCGCCGCCAGCGCGGTGAGCGTCCAACTGCGCTCGTAGTCGTAGAACGAGTAGATGGTGGTGCCGGTCGGGTCGACGGCGCGGGTGACGCGGATATCGTCGCCGACGACGAGCTGCGGTTGTCCGGGTCCGCCGCTGAACTCCAGCAGTGTGTAGGCGCCCTCGTTGGGGCCCGAGCCAATCCTGATGAACGACTGGGTGCAATACGTGTCACCGGTGCTGGGCGGGGGCGCGGAGGTGATGACCGCACCGACCGTGGGCCCACCGCAGGCTGCCTCCGAGACCGACACCACCCGGCCCGCCTCGGTGCTGACACCACCGCCCGCGGAATTCTGGAACGGCAGCGGGATGTCCAGTTTCTGCTGACTGGGCCACAGCCAGCCCACCCCGATCAGGGTGGCGACGCCGATCGCGATCAGCAGACCGACCACGACCCGTGCGGCCAGCGGGCCCAACGGCGAGGGGCCGCTCAGCGAATGCGAGTGTGAATGGGAATGGGCCACCCGCAACAGCGTAGGCGGTGTGCCTGCTACTGCCGGTAGCTGACCAGGAAGTTGCCGAGCCGGTCGATGGCGTTGGCCAGGTCGCGCGCCCATGGCAGCGTCACGATGCGCAGATGATCCGGTGTGGGCCAGTTAAATCCGGTGCCCTGGGTGACCAGGATCTTCTCCTGTAACAGCAGGTCGAGCACCAGTTGCTCGTCATCGTGGATGTCGTAGACCTCGGGGTCCAGCCGCGGGAACGCGTACAGCGCACCCTGGGGCTTCACACAGGACACTCCAGGAATCGCATTCAGCTTCTCCACCGCGACATCGCGCTGCTCGAGCAGCCGGCCGCCGGGCAGCACCAGATCGTCGATGCTCTGATGGCCGCCCAGGGCAACCTGAATGGCGTGCTGGGCAGGCACATTGGGGCACAGCCGCATATTGGCCAACAGGTTGATGCCCTCGATGAAGCTGCTCGCGTGTTCCTTGGGGCCGGTGATGACCAGCCAGCCCGACCGGTAGCCGGCCACTCGGTAGGCCTTGGAGAGCCCATTGAAGGTGAGGCACAACAGATCCGGAGCCAGGGTCGCCAGGCTGATGTGCTTGGCATCGTCGTAGAGGATCTTGTCGTAGATCTCGTCGGCCAATAGCAGCAGCTGATGCTTGCGCGCGAGTTCGACCATCTGCTCCAGGATTTCGCGGCTGTACACCGCGCCGGTCGGGTTGTTCGGGTTGATCACCACCAGCGCCTTGGTCCGCTCGGTGATCTTGGATTCCAGGTCGGCGATATCGGGATTCCAGCCCTGGGTCTCGTCGCACAGGTAGTGCACCGGGGTGCCGCCGGCCAGCGCGGTCGAGGCGGTCCACAGCGGGTAATCCGGTGCCGGGATGAGCACCTGGTCACCGTTGTCGAGCAACGCCTGCAACGTCATCGTGATGAGCTCGGAGACACCATTGCCCAGGAATACGTCGTCGACGTCGAACTTGGGAAAACCGTCGACCAGTTCGTAGCGGGTGAACACCGCGCGGCGGGCCGGGATGATGCCCTTGGAATCCGAATAGCCCTGCGCGGTGGGCAGGGCGGCGATGATGTCGCGCATGATCACATCGGGGGCCTCGAACCCGAACGGGGCGGGGTTGCCGATGTTGAGCTTGAGGATGCGGTGGCCCTCGGACTCCAACCGGGAGGCCTGCTCGTGTACCGGCCCGCGGATCTCGTACAGGACGTCCTGCAGCTTGGTCGACTGGGCGAACGTCCGCGGACGCGGCTGCGGGCTCTGATGCCACGTTCGGTCGGGAAGCTGATGGGTACTCACGAGAAATAGTGTCCCACGCGTTGACAACCGGATTTTCGTGCCGCATAACGGTTTGACTGTCACGACGGTAAATTCATGGCCGCTCGACGCCGTTTTTCGCCATTACGGTGCTATTTTCCGATCCATTATGACGTCGATGACACGCTCGCTGACCGCGGCAATGGGAATTGCTGCGGCAGCAGCCCTGGCCCTGGCTGCGCCCGCCCAGGCCGCACCGCCATTACTCAATGGCTCCTATTCGGGGGCGGAGGGCGACCCGGACAACGTCTGGGTGGTGGCCAGCACGTGCGACCCTTCCGGATGTACCGGGACGGTATCGAGCAACCAGGGCTGGTCGACACCCATGACATTGGTCGGCGGCATCTGGAATTTCTCGGTCACCAAACCGGATGGATTCATCTGCCCGGATGGAAGTTATGCCCCGGCAATAGTCCATATGACCGTCGATCCGGTGACGCTCGGGGGCGTGCTGTCGGCCGATTCGAACGGCGAATGCCCGGGCGGCATCATCAGCGCCACACCATTCCAATTGAAGGCGCTCTAGCCAACGCCGAACGGCCAGTTATGACACGGCTTTGCGCTGAAAGCGTGTCACAACTGGCCGCTCGGCAGTAGGTGCGGGGTCAGCGCTTACCGGGCCGACGGGCTCCCTTGGCGATGCCCAGACCCTTCACCGGGGGCTCGTCACCCACGACGCGGGCGTCCCCACCGGAACCGTTGGAGGTCGGCGCCGGTGCGGGCTCGGGCTCGGCCGGTTCAGAGGCCGCAGCGGTTTCAGGAACCACAGCGGCTTCCGGAGCCTCGGGCGCCGCAGGTGCGGCGGCGGCGGGCTTGGGCGCGGCGGCCTTCTTCGCCCCGGGACGACGAGCGCCTGCGGCGATACCCAATCCGACGACGGGCGGCTCGGGCTTGGACTCCTCGATCCCCGTATCCGCACCGGCGGTGTCCTGCGAGGTGGTCGTCTCCGCCGGGGTCGCGGCGGGTGCCGCTGCCGCGGGTGCCGCTGGGGCCTTCTTGGCCCCCGGACGGCGGGCGCCGGAGGCGATCCCCAATCCCTTGACCTCGGGTTCGGGCTTCGCAGGCTCGGCCGGTGCCGTCTCCGCCGGGGTCGCGGCGGGTGCCGCTGCCGCGGGTGCGGCCTTCTTCGCGCCCGGACGCTTGGCGCCACCGGCGATGCCCAGACCCTTGACCGGAGCGGCCGTCTCGGCGGCCGGTGCGGCCGCGGGTGCCGATGCTGCCGGTGCGGCCTTCTTGGCGCCGGGACGCTTTGCGGCACCGGCGATGCCCAGGCCCTTGACGGGTGCGGCGGCGGCCGGAGCCGCGGCCTTCGCGGGAGTGGCCGTCTCCTCGGCGACCGCTTCCTCTTCGGCGGCCTCTTCGACCGCAGGTGCGGCGGCGGCCTCGGCTTCGGCCCGCTTCTCGGCGAGCTCGGCCGACCACTTGGCCGCGGTGCCCTTCTCGGGCAGCGTGTAGAGGCTGGTCTCCAGCGAGGCCAGCAGCAGCTGTGCCACGTCGAGCACCTCTGCCTTCTGCCGGTCGGTCGCCGTGGCCACCTCGTCGACACCGTCGGTGATCATGACGCGGCAGAACGGGCAGCCGGTCGCGATGGCCGAGGCGCCGGTGTCCAGGGCCTCCTCGGTGCGCTCCTGGTTGACGCGCTTGCCGATGTGCTCTTCCATCCACATCCGGGCGCCACCGGCACCACAGCACAGGCCGCGGTCGGCGTGCCGGGGCATCTCGGTGAGCTTCGCGCCGGCCGCACCGACCAGCTCACGCGGTGCCTCGTACTCCTTGTTGTGGCGCCCGAGGAAGCAGGGGTCGTGGTAGGTGACGTCCTGGCCGACGGGGTTGATCGGGATGAGCCGCTTCTCGCGGACCAGGCGGTTGAGCAGCTGCGTGTGGTGCACGACCTGGTAGTCGGACCCGAGCTGCGGGTACTCGCGGTTGATCGTGTTGTAGCAGTGCGGGCAGGTCACCACGACCTTGCGCTTGGCGGTCTCGACACCCTCGAACAGCTCGTTGATGGTCTCGACGTTCTGCGCGGCCAGCTGCTGGAACAGGAACTCGTTACCCGCGCGGCGGGCCGAGTCGCCGGTGCAGGTCTCACCGGTGCCGAGCACCAGGAACTTCACACCCGCGGTGGCCAGCAGTTCGGCGACGGCCTTGGTGGTCTTCTTGGCGCGGTCCTCGTAGGCGCCGGCGCAGCCGACCCAGAACAGGTACTCGAACCCGTCGAAGGACTCCACGTCCTGGCCGTAGACCGGGACGTCGAAGTCGACCTCGTCGATCCAGTTGGTGCGGTCCTTGGCGTTCTGGCCCCAGGGGTTGCCCTTGTTCTCCAGGTTCTTGAACAGCACACCGAGCTCACCGGGGAACTCGGATTCGACCATCACCTGGTAGCGGCGCATGTCGACGATGTGGTCGATGTGCTCGATGTCCACCGGGCACTGCTCCACGCAGGCGCCGCAGTTGGTGCAGGACCACAGCACGTCGGGATCGATGACGCCGCCCTGTTCGGCGGTGCCGACCAGCGGGCGCAGCGCCTGCTCGGGGCCGGAACCTTCGATGCGTGCGAAGCCGTCCTCGGGCACACCGTGTCCGTGCAGGCTGTCGCCGAGCTCGGCGAAGTCGACCGAGCCCTCCTCGGGCATGGGCTTGCCCTCGATCAGGTAGGGCGCCTTGGCGAACATGTGGTCGCGCAGGTTCATGATGACGAGCTTGGGCGACAACGGCTTACCGGTGTTCCAGGCCGGGCATTGCGACTGGCAACGTCCGCACTCGGTACAGGTGGTGAAGTCGAGGTAGCCCTTCCAGGTGAAGTCCTCGATCTTGCCGCGGCCGAACACCGCGTCGTCGGCGGGATCGTCGAAGTCGATCTTCTCGCCCTTGTGCTCCATCGGCAGCAGCGGGCCGAGGCCGTCGGGCAGCCGCTTGAAGGTGACGTTGATGGGCGCCAGGCCGATGTGCAGGTGCTTGGAATGCAGCACGATCAGCAGGAACACCAGCATCACGCCGATGTGACCCATCAGCGCGATGGTCTCGATCCACATGTTCGCGGTCGGTCCGAGCGGGGCCAGCAGCCAGGCGACTCCGTCGGAGAGGAACGCGCCGTTCTGGTAGGGGAAGCGTTCGTCGAGCACGTTCACCGCGGCACCGCGGAACAGCGCGTAGGTCGCGATGACCAGGAAGATCATGAACAAGATCTCCCAGGCGCCACCGGTGTGCGAGCCGTAGAACCGAGATTCGCGACCGATCTTCTTGGGTTCGCGGGCGATGCGGATGATCGCGAAGGTGACGATGCCCAGGAACACCATGAGGGCGAAGAAATCCTGCAGGAAGCCCAGCACGGCCCAGCGGCCGACGAAGGGAATGTGGAACTCGGGGTCGAACAGGACGCCGTAGGCCTCCAGGTACACCGTGGCCAGGACGAAGAAGCCCCACATGGTGAAGAAGTGCGCGATGCCGGGGATGGACCACTTGAGGAGCTTCGACTGGGCGAAGACTTCCTTGTTCTGGTTCAGGAATCGGCGGACGAGATCGTCCTTGCGGCCGCGTTCGTCGCCGAGCTTCTGGCCCGAGCTGATCAGCTTGGTGAGCCACAGGACGCGCTTTGCAGCAAACACCAACACGACGGCGGTCATCAGCAGGCCGAGGATCAATCTGCTGATTTCGAGAGTGTGCTGCACGGCGTGCCTCCCAGTGGTTTTCGGTTACTAGCCGGTAACTTGAGCGCGGTTACTCACGGGTAACTTAGGCTAGTTGCCTGCTCATAGTTACATCACCAAAGTTGGCGCCGCTAGCAAGGCTGTCCTAACTAGTCGGTTGGCTACCCTGCTCGGTGGCTCGGGAGACCGCTCAGGCGGTCGTTCCGAGCAGCGCACGCAGCATCGACAGCATCTCCGAACGGGACTCCGCGCCCAGCCGGCGACGGATGCGGGCGACGTGATGCTCGACGGTCTTGGCGGAGATGAACAACTGGCTGCCGATATCGCGGTAGGGCATTCCGAGGAGAAGGAGTTCGGCCACCTCGCGCTCGCGGTCGGACAGCGTCGACGGCGCTGTCGGCCGGGCCGGCGCGGAAGTGGGTGGCGTGGTCGGATCGGTGCCCGGAACCGGGCCGTCAGGTCTGTGGGCAAGATCACCGTCGGATCCGTCCGGGTCCGCCATGGTGATCTTGAGATCGCGGGCCAGTTGCAGCATCACGCCCGAGATGCGCGGATCCGGTGTCTGCAGCGCCGCCTGGCTGGCCAGTCGGGTCGCATCCCAGGTGAGTCCGAACTGCGCCAGGCCGTTGGCGGCCGCGGTGACCTCGTCGACATCGACCTGATTGGCCAACACCCGAAGCCAGGTGCGGCCCGCCGCCGCGAGCGCGCGGGCGAAGCTGCTGTGCGGCGCCGCCGTCGTCAGCGCGTGCCCGTGCGGTGCCACGGCGTCGGGGGAGTTGGACAGGATGCCGGCGTGCACGCCCGCCCAGTGCAACGGCACCGACCACAGGACCGGTTTGCCGAGCCGGTTCAGCAGGTCGAAGGCGGTGTCGATGTGGTGCTGCACCTGGTCGACCAGGCGTAACCGGGCCGCCGCCACCCACAGCTCCCCGAGCGGCAGCAGAGAGTAGAGGTCCAGCGAGTACTCCGAGAGCACCTCCATGGCCGCATACCAATGCTTCTGCACCCCGCCGCTGTCACCGTTGCGGCGCGCGATCGCGGTGCGCAATGCCGCCGCCCACAGCGCATCGCGGCGATGCAACGTCGCGCCGTCGGTCGCGGCGACCTCGGCGTTGGCCCCGGCCAACCGGCCGTCGAGCATCCGCGACCATCCCCACAGCAGCCGGTGCCGGTGGGCGGTGAAGGGTTCGGGGTGTCCGCGGGTCGCCCTGCCGATGATGCTGCGGGCACGGACCGCGTCGCCACCGTGCAGCGCGGCGAGGGTGACCAGAGCGGACGGGCTGTCGGGGATGACGACCGATATCGGGTGGTCGGCCGTGACCGCCTGGCTCAACGTCGCGATCGCGGTCGGGAACGGCGCCGTCAGCGACTCGAGCAGACCTTCGGCCAGCCGGCGCGATGCCCGCGCGGTCGACGTCGGCGGTCCGGCGTCCGGCATCGCCAGGGCGGCGCGGGCCGCCGCGGCGTCGCCGGTACCGATCGCGACCACTGCGGCGGCGGATGCGATGACGGCGTCGGGGTAGGGGCCCAGCCAGGCGAACACGTCGCCGGCCTGTGCCGCACCACCATCGTGGATGGCGACGCTGGCCGCGACCCGGACCGCGGCGGCGCGCTGGACCGGATCGGTCGCGGAGAGCAGCTCGTCGGCCAGCCGCGCCGCGGCCGCGCAGTCCCCGCTGAGGGCGAGTGCGTCGGCGAGTTCGGCACTGAGCTCGGTCGAGCCGGCGTCGGCGGCCGCGCGGTACAACCGTGCCGCCTGCGCCGGTTGGTCGCGGTTGTCGACGGCCAGGTCCGCCAGCGCCGCGGCCAGTTGCGGATCCCGCAGCCCGTGCTCGGCCATTGCGAGAGCCAGATCGACTGTCAGCGTGGACATCTGGATCTGGGTGCGCAGCAGTGACAGTTCGAGGTCGTGATGGCGGGCGGCTCCGACGACCTCGGCGGCCGCACGGTGCACGGTCCTGACAAAACCCCGATGCCGGCCTGCGGCGAGCAGCCCGCCGGCATGCGCCTCGCCGACGAGCTGCCGGGCCGGGTCGATGTCCAGGCCCAGCGCCGCGGCGATATCGTCGGCTCCCAGGCCGGACACCAGCGAGCACAGCAACACGGTGTCCAGGACCGGTTGCGGTATCTGGCGTAGCCGCTCCACCAGGGCGAAGCGGGCCGAATCGGCCGGCGGGCGCTGCGGTGCGGACACCGCGGCGTGCACCAGGAACGGCAGGCCGGCCGTCGCGGTCTGCACCGCCGCGACGAACTCGGCGTCGGGGGAGCCACCGCTCTTCTCGGCCGCGGCGCGATGGATCTCGGCCCCCGTCCACGGGCCAAGCGGGACAGCGGGTCCCTCTCTGGTGAGGGCAATGGTCAAGGCGCGCAGGGCATCCCGGTGCACCGAGGGTTCGCAGGCCACTACGACGGTGCGGTCGGTGTCGGCCGCGAGCTCGGTCAACACGGCCAACTGGTCGTCGTCGAGAAGGTGCGCATCATCGATGACCAGCGCCGCGGAAACGACTTCCCCGGCCTGCGGGACCCGGCTCAGCACGGGAACCCCGGCGCTGCGCAGCGCGGTGCGCACCGTGCCGAGCAACGTCGTCTTACCGGTCCCGATCCCGCCGGTGACCAGCACCCGGACCGGATCGGCCGGTGCCTGCAGCAGCGCCGGGATCACGGTCGGACTAGGCGGCGCCGTCTATGACGGGATCCACCGGCTCGGGCGCCGGTTCTGGCGCCGGTTCGGGGGCAGGGGCCGCCGTGGTGGTGACGACCGGCTGCGTGGTGGTCACCGGAGGCTGGGTGGTGGTCACCGGCGGAGTCGTCGTCGTGGGCGGCGTCGTCGTGGTCGTCGTGGTGGTCGTCGTTGTCGTCGTCGTGGTGGTGGTCGTGGTGGTCGTCGACGAGGTGGTGGACGGCGTCGTCGTGGTGCTGCTGCTGGACGGGGGCGGCGGTGGCGGCGGGATCTCCGAGGTGGTGACAACGCCGTTCTCACCGGTGACGGTGACCGTCTGGGTGGTCTGCACCGGCTCGGTCGAGAAGCTTGTCGCGGTTTCGGTGACGGGGCCGCTGGGTCCACTGTTGCCGGTCAGCGTGACCGCCAACCCGCCGACGGCCAGCAGCGCCGCTGCGGCCGCGGCGCCGAACAGCAGTGGTGGCCGCTTGTACCAGGGCAGTGGCGCCGGTTCGGCGGGATAGTCGTCCTCGCCGGTGGCGAATTCGAGCTGCGGGCGGGCATCGGTAGGGCTTGGGGTGTAACCGGTTTGATAGTCCGGCCCCTGATACGGCACGGGCTCGCCGGTGGGGGCGTCCTCGTCCTGGGACCAGGCCAACCCACCCGACGGTCCCTCCTCGGCGGGGGGTGTTGCGCCGGCCCAGCCCATCGTCGGCGCCATGCCGGTCGGTGCCGCATCCGGGGAGGCCACCGGAGCCAGCCCGGTCGCGGCGCCGGCCTCCGACGCCAGGTCGGCCACCAGCGCCGCACCCGCGGCCACACCGGCAGCCGCCAGCGGCGCGGTGCTCACCGGCGCCTGCAAGCGTTCGGAAAGACGCTGCGTGACAAGCGGAATGGCCGCACCGCCGCCGACGGTCGCGACCGCCGAGATGTCGCCCGGTCCAATATTGTTGTGCTGCAACAGCTCGTCGATGGCGCCCAGCAGGCCGTTCAGCGGCTCTTCGATCAGTTGCTCGAGCTCGGATCGGGTGACCCGGACCTCGGAGCTGAATCCGGGGAGTTCGGCCGGGATCGCGGTCGCCGTTTCGGCGGACAGCCGTTCCTTGGCGCGGCGGCATTCGTCGCGCAGCCGGCCCAATGATCCGACGGCCGCCGTTCCGGCCGGGTCGGCCGCACCGGCATCGGCGATTCCGGTGATGACGTGGTTGAGCAGCGCCTGGTCGATCTGGTCACCGGAGAATTCCGGGTAGCGCAGCGTCGCGCCGATCGGGGCGAGCTGGGCGCCCGCATCGGCGAGCGTCACACTGGTGCCGCTGCCACCGAGATCGACGAGCGCGACCACGCCGGAGGACGGCAGGTTACCGGCGGTGCGCAGACCGGCAAGTGCGGCAATGGAATCCGGCACCAGGGCGGCATTGGCCAGACCCGGTTTGCTGCGCAGTGCACCCTGCAGGGCGGCCACCACGTTGCCCGACCAGTGGGCCGGGACCGCGATGGTGATCGGATTGCCCCCGCCGACGGTGTGGGCCATCGCGTCGAGTGCTTCCGCGAGCACCTGCTCGCCACGGTGTGAGGAGCCGTCGGAAGCCACCAGCGGCACCGGGTCGCCGACCCGGTCGACGAACCCGCCGAGCACCAGGCCCTGGCCGCTCAGGTTCGGGTTCTCGCTCGGGACGCCCACCTCGGGGGCCCGGTCGGTGAACACGGTCAGCACGGACCGTCGGGTGACCGGCGCACGACCTGCGCGGGCCGCCACCAAATTGGTCGCCCCGACGGACAACCCCAGCGAGTCGCTCATGGAGCGGCCCCTCCCTCGTCTTTGCTCATCAGTCCTGCCACACCTTATCGGCTGGGATACCGTCGACGCGGTAATCCCCCTAACGTGTCGAAACCCCTAATGGGTGATCCCCTAACGGCCGATGCCGGCGAGTGGGTTCAACACCGATCTCGGGAGCCGCCGTCGTGGATAACATCGGTGCACGAGCACCAGATGTAACGGACTTCAGGGACGGGGATTGATGAGTAACTCGCTGCTCGACTTCGTGATGGCGGTGGTGCGTGACCCCGATGTCGCGGCAAGCTATGCCGCCGACCCTACCCAGGCGATCGCCGATGCCGGGCTGACCGACATCACCATCGCCGATGTGAACCAGCTTATTCCGGTGGTCAGCGAGACCGTGGCTCCCGCCGCCGATGCCAACGTCTGGGCCACGGGCGCGGCCACCGCGGCGTTCGACGCCTTCGGTATCGATGACGCGGTCCCGACAACGGTCGATGACCTGCACCATCTCGATATTCCTGCGGTGGTGGACACCGCGCCGGAGATCCACGATGTCGGTGGCACCCTCGACGACGTGTTCACCGGTCAGGACCTCCCGGCAAGTCCGGTGATCGTCGACGAGCCGGTCGCCGACCCGGTGTTCGAACCCGTCGTGGCCGATTGGTCGCTGCCCGAGCAGCCCGTCGACCCCGAGCACCACGACTTCCACACCTTCGACTGATCGATCTCCGGACGAGCCCGCCCACAGCCACTGTGGGCGGGCTTTTTCGCGTGCCGATATCCGCCCCGGCGGCATCCCCTAATCCCCTAATGGGGGTGGCCCCTAAACCCCTGTACGGGGTTCGGGCGGGAGGGGAATCAGCCCCGTTTCAGCGGGGTCGGCGGATCCATAACGTTGTCTTCAGTTCGCCGGACCATCCAGCGACAGGAACAAAGACTCCTGAGCCAAGATCGAGAAAGGCACCGAAATGACCACCATCATCGACTACATCCTCGACCTGTTCCGCAGCCCCGATGTGGCAGGCGCCTTCATCGCCGACCCGGAGCAGGCGTTGCGCGACGCCGGTCTGCCCAACGTCACCGCGGCCCAGCTGCACGCTGTCGCCGCCACGGCCGCACCGGCCGGTGTCGCCCTCGGCGGCGGGGACCCCATCCTCGGCCTGCAGCGCGCGGTTGCCGACCACCACAGCCTGGCCAACTCGTTCGCCCCGATGTACGCCCCGCAGCGCACCTTCGCACCGGAGACCGACATCGCCAGCCACAACCGGACCAACGCCGAGTTCCTCAGCCCGGACCAGAGCTCCGGGGCCAACTCTCAGGTCGGCGGCTTCAACCTGGGCTTCGGTGACATCACCTTCGGCAACAAGACCGCCAACACCGCCACCGACGGCGGCGTCGTCGTCGACGGCAACAACGCGGGCACCGTCACCACCGGCAACGGCAACGTGGTCGGCGACGAGAATGTCACCGGCAAGGACATCGTGGTCGGCGACGACAACGTCACCGGTCACCACAACGTCGTCGGCGACGAGAACGTCACCGACAATTCCGAGGTCGACGTCAAGACCGGCAACCACTCGCCGGTCATCGTGGGCAGCGAGAACGAGGTGCATGACAACTCGCAGATCGCCGGCGACGACATCATCTCCGGCAACAAGAGCCCGGTGCTCAACGATGTCGACACCAGCGGCGGCCACGGCGGCGGCGCGGTGGCCGGCGGCGGCCTCCTCGGCGGCGGCAGCGCCGCCGGTGGCGACGGTGGTCACGGCGGTGGCATCACCATCGTCGACAACTCCGGTGAGATCGACAACAGCGCCGACCACACCCTGGTCGACCACTCCGAGCACACCGCCGTCGACAACTCGGTCGACAACTCGGTCGGCATCCACACCAACATGGACACCCACGTCGAGACCAATATCGACGCCGGACTGTTCTAAGAAGATCCCTCCACCGAGAACTGGCGGGGACCGCTCCTGGTCCCCGCCAGTTCGCACGTTTACCGTGGACGCCCAGGAGAGGAACCCCGATGACGACGAACGCGCCGACGAGCTCAGATCCTCGCAAGACGAAGGTCATCGTCGAGCTCATCGACCACACCACCAGAATCGCCGAGCTCTACGAGCGCACCGATCTGGTGGAACGGCTACGGGTCGCCAAGAACAAGATCGCCGATCCGCACATCCGGGTGGTCATCGCCGGACAGCTCAAACAAGGCAAGAGTCAGCTGCTGAACTCGCTGCTCAACCTGCCGGTCGCCCGCGTCGGCGACGATGAGAGCACGGTCGTGGCGACCGTCGTCTCCTATGCCGAGGAACCGTCGGCTCGCCTGGTCCTGGCCGGACCGGGTGGGCTGGAGTACGCGCCCATCGAGATGGCCGACCTCAAGAAGGACCTGCGCCGGCTGCCGGTCGCGCTGGGCCGGGAGGTAGTGCGCGCGGAGGTGGGCGCACCCGCGCCGATGCTCAAGAACGGCCTCACCTTCATCGACACCCCCGGCGTGGGCGGGCATGGGCAGCCGCACCTTTCGGCCACGCTGGGCCTGTTGCCCGATGCCGACGCGCTGTTGATGGTCAGCGATACCAGCCAGGAGTTCACCGAACCGGAACTGACGTTCATCCGGCAGGCTGTCGAGATCTGCCCGGTGGCCGCCGTCATCGCCACCAAGACCGATCTGTACCCGTACTGGCGCGATATCGTCGGCGTCGACACCGCGCACCTGGGCCGCGCCGGTGTCCAGATCCCGGTGATCCCGGCCAGTTCGGTGCTGCGCGGACATGCCATCAGCCTCAACGACAAGGAGCTCAACGCCGAGTCGAACTTCCCGGCCATCATCTCATTCCTTTCCGAGAAGGTGATGTCACGCGAGACCGACCGGATCCGCGACCATGTCGTCACCGAAATACGCGCCGCCGCAGAGCATCTGCGACTATCCATCGATACCGAGCTGGCCGCGCTGGACGACCCGGCCACCCGTGAGAAGCTCACCGCCGAGCTGGAACGTCGCAAGCAGGAAGCCCAGAACGCGCTCCAGCAGACCGCGCTGTGGCAGCAGCGGCTCAACGACGGTATCGCCGACCTGACCGCAGATATCGACCACGACCTGCGAAACCGATTCCGCCACATCACCGCTCACACCGAGAAGGTGATCGACGGCTGTGACCCGACCCTGCACTGGGCCGAGGTCGGTGCCGAGTTGGAGGATGCCGTGGCCACGGCCGTCGGTGACAACTTCGTCTGGGCCTACCAGCGCGCCGACGCCCTGGCCGCCGAGGTGGCCAGGCTCTTCATGGAGGCCGGCCTGGACGCCGTCGAACTACCCCAGGTCAGTGCCCGCGATATGGGCGCCGGGTTCGGTGAGTTCAAATCGCTTGCCCGGCTGGAGGCCAAACCGATCAAGGCGGGCCACAAGGTGGTCACCGGTATGCGCGGCTCCTACGGCGGCATCCTCATGTTCGGCATGCTGACCTCGTTCGCCGGGCTCGGCATGTTCAACCCGTTGTCACTGGGGGCGGGATTCCTGTTGGGGCGCAAGGCCTACAAGGAGGACATGGAAAACCGGATGCTGCGGGTGCGCAACGAAGCCAAGACCAATGTGCGCCGCTTCGTCGACGACGTCTCCTTCGTGGTGAACAAGGAGTCCCGGGACCGTTTGCGCGCCATCCAGCGTCAGCTGCGCGATCACTACCGCAGCATCGCCGACCAGACCAGTCGGTCACTCAACGAGTCGCTGCAGGCCGCGCTGTCCTCGGCCAAACTCGAGGAGGCCGAGCGCGACACCAGGATCAAGGAACTGCGCCGTCAGCTCGACATCCTGCGTCAGGTGATCGAGAACACCGACAAGCTGGTGGGCGGGTAGTCACTAAGCTTGTCCGGGTCATGAGCACCAGCGATCACGTCCGCGCCATCCTGGCCGGCACCGTCAACGCCTATCGCGCCGATCCCGCCTACCGGAATCGGCCCGATGCGCATGCCGAACTGGATCGCATCGGCCGCCGGCTCAATCAGCCGATGCGGATCGCACTGGCAGGCACCCTCAAGGCCGGTAAGTCGACACTGGTGAACGCCCTTGTCGGGGAGGACATCGCCCCGACCGACGCCACCGAGGCCACCCGCATCGTGACCTCGTTCCGGCACGGACCCACTCCCAAGGTGACCGCCAACCATCGGGACGGCCGGACCTCGAACGTGCCGATCGCGCGGGCCACCGAGGACGGGCAGCGCGGTCTGACGTTCAGCTTCGCCGGACTGGACCCGGCCGATATCGAGGATCTCGACGTCGCCTGGCCGGCCGCCGAACTCATCGACGCCACCATCATCGACACTCCCGGCACGTCCTCGCTGTCACGCGATGTCTCCGAGCGCACCCTTCGTCTGCTGGTGCCCCAGGATGGTGTGCCGCGCGTCGATGCGGTCGTGTTCCTGTTGCGCACCCTCAATGCCGCCGATATCGCGCTGCTCAAACAGATCGGTGAGCTCACCGGCGGTGAGACCGGCGCGCTGGGCGTCATCGGGGTCGCCTCGCGTGCCGACGAGATCGGCGCCGGACGTCTCGACGCCATGTTGTCCGCACGCGAGGTGGCGACGCGGTTCACCGCCGAGATGGACAAGACCGGCATCTGCCAGGCAGTGGTTCCGGTCTCCGGGCTGCTCGCGCTGACCGCGCGGACGCTGCGCCAGAGCGAGTTCGTCGCACTGGAGAAGTTGGCGGCCATGGAACCCGCCGATCTGACCAAGGCGATGCTCAGTGCTGACCGGTTCGTCCGCGAGGACGAGTCGTTGCCGGTGGACGCCGCGACCCGCGCGGCGCTGCTGGAGCGGTTCGGCATGTTCGGCCTGCGTATCTCGATCGCGGTGCTGCGGGCCGGTATCAGCGATTCGGTGGCGCTGGCCGACGAACTGCTGGAGCGCAGCGGTCTGATCGCGTTGCGCGATGTCATCGACCAGCAGTTCGCCCAGCGTTCGGATCTGCTCAAGGCGCACACCGCGCTGTTGTCGCTTCGGCGGTTCGTGCAGGTGAATCCGGTCTACGCGGCCCGGCAGATCCTTGCCGACATCGACCCGCTGCTTGCCGACACGCATGCCTTCGAGGAACTCCGACTGCTGAGCCAATTACGTTCGCGCCCAACGACCTTGACCGACGACGAGATGGCCTCGCTGCGCAGGCTGATCGGGGCGGCGGGTACCGATGCGGCCAGCAGGCTCGGATTGGGGCCGTTGGCCCCCGGCCTGGGATCCGACGACGGGCCGCGCGCGGCGTTCGCCGCCACCCAGCGCTGGCGCCGCCGTGCGGAGCACCCGCTCAATGACCCGTTCACCGCGCGGGTATGCCGGGCTGCCGTCCGCAGCGCCGAGGCGCTGGTCGCGGAATTCCACGCGTTGGGCCGCTAGGGAGCGGGGAGCGGGTACAGCGTCCTGGTCTCGTTCTGCCGGTTGCGCCGGGTGGTGGTGGTTTCCTCGTCGTCGTCCTCGTCGTCGTTCTGCCGGGTGCGCTCGGTGCGGGTCCGCTCACGGGTGGTGGTCGTGGTCGTCTCGCTGGTTTCGGGTCCCAGGATGTCGCTGGTCTGCGGCGGCACGTAGCTGCTGGTCGTCGAGGCCGACCCGGTGGTGGTGGCCGACGAGGTACCGCTGTCATCGGTGAAGGTCGGCGTCACATACTCCGGCGGGGGTGCCGGCGTGTTCACCTGGCGGACCAGCGTCAACGTCAGCCACACGACCAGGCCGATGGCGACCAGTGCCGCGACACTCGCGGCGAGCAGGGTGGGCGTTCGCTCATGCCATTTGGGATCGCCCGTCACGGCCACCGATGGTAGCCGTGTGTCAGTCCAACTGCCCGATGACCTCGGTGGCGAAGAACTCCAGGTGGTCCAGATCCGACATGTCCAGTACCTGCAGGTAGACCCGCTGAACACCGGCCTGGGTGAAGGCGCCGAGCTTGTCGACGATCTCGGCCGGGGTGCCGACGACCGGCGAATTGCCCCGCATCTCGTCCAGCTCACGCCCGATCGCCCCGGCCCGCCGCGTCAGCACGGTCTCGTCGGCGCCGGCACACAGCACGAATGCCGCCGAATACACCAGTGACCCCGGGGCGCGCCCGGCGGCGGCCACGGCGGCCGTGACCCGGTCGAACTGGGCCGTCAGATCCTCCAGCGAGGCGAACGGGATGTTGAACTCGTCGGCGAAGCGCGCGGTCAGCGCCGGGGTCCGCTTGGGGCCCGCACCGCCGATGATGATCGGCACCCGCTGCTGTGCGGGTTTGGGCAGGGCGGGGGAGTCCTTGACCGTGTAGTGGGTGCCGGCGAAGTCATAGGTCTCGCCGATCGGGGTGCCCCATAGTCCGGTCAGGATCTGCAACTGCTCGGTCAGCCTGTCGAAGCGCTCGCCCAACGGCGGGAACGGGATGGCGTAGGCCTGGTGTTCGGCCTCGAACCACCCGGCGCCGATACCGAGTTCGACCCGTCCGCCGCTCATCTCGTCGACCTGGGCCACCGCGATGGCCAGCGGACCCGGATGCCGGAAGGTGGCCGAGGTGACCATGGTGCCGAGCCGGATGGTGGAGGTTTCCCGCGCGATACCGGCCAGGGTGACCCAGGAGTCGGTGGGGCCGGGCAGCCCGTCACCGGCCATCGCCAGGTAGTGGTCGGACCGGAAGAACGCCGAATACCCCAGCTGTTCGGCGGCGCGGGCCACCGCGAGTTGGTCGGCGTAGCTCGCGCCCTGCTGTGGTTCGACGAAGACCCGGAAATCGATGCTGGACATGGTTTCCACCCTAGCCCGCGGACATCGGTACGACGGCGACCGTGAAGTCGGCCCGCTCGAACAATATGGGGGTGCAGGCCACCCCGGTGATCCGCTCGGCGAGTGCGAATGCGGCCGCACTGAGATCCAGTGCCGACACGTCGGCGTCGGGGTCCAGCGGCAGCCCGACGGCGTGCAGGTGTTCCAGCGCGGCGTCGGGGTTGTCGCCGGCCCGCTCGGACGGGAACAGCAGATCGAGATCGGTCAGTAGGCGCCCATCGTGCCACCAGGTGAACTGGTAGAGCGCGTTGATGTTGCGGAAATGCGAGACGACGGTCCGGCCCACGGTGAGCGGCCGGATGAGTTCAGGCGTGACGCCCAGATATCCGTTCACCTCGGCCATCAGCACCCAGCCGGTCTCGGTGGTGGTGACGCCGATGACCGCCTCGGTCGGGTTGTAGCACTCACCCGCATGGTCGGCGGCGTGCACCAGTAGCGCATCGATACCGGTTATCCGATCGATGGTGTCACCGCCGAGAGCGCCGATCACCTGATCCGGGGTCGCGGCATCGAGCAGTGTCACGCAGTGCGCAACGGCCCAGTCCGGCCGAAACTCCTGCCACCAGAGGTAATCCGCGATCGTGGCGCTCATACCTAGAGTCCGCGGCGGCCGGCTTTCACGGCGGCGATGGTGTCGGCGTCCCCGGTGAAGTCCACCCGCACGGGTTCGCGGCCGGCAGCGAACAGCAGCAGTTCGCCGGGCTCGCCGGACACCGTCACCGGGGCGCCCTTGCCCGCGGTGGTCAGCACGACTCCGTCGGGGGTGGACAGTGACACCTTCGCCGGGGACTTGGCCAGCGTCATCTTGGCGAACGAGCGGACCTGCCTTCGCAGTGCCGCCGTCGTGGACTCATCGAGAACCCTTGGCTCCCAATTCTTTCCCGCCCGTCGCACATCCTCGTGGTGGATGAACATCTCGGCGACGTTGACCAGCGGGTCGAGAAGTTTGAACGGCGAGTACAGCGGCGGTCCGTCGGCAACCTGACCGAGCAGGTCGTGCCAATCGGTGGAGGCGGTCAGCTGGTCCTGAACCCGGGCGGTGTAATCGGCCAACTGCGGGATCAGGATTCCCGGCGCGGCGTCGAGGCGGCGTTCCCGCACGACCAGATGCGCGGCAAGATCGCGGGTGGTCCAGCCCTCGCACAGGGTCGGAGCATCGGGGCCTGCGGCACGCATGGTGGCCACCAGCGCGGCGCGCTCGTTGCGGGCAATGCTCATAGCGGTAGGCCGTTCATCAGTACGTCTCCACACCTTCGATCCGGACGAACATTCCATGCCCGGTTCCGTCGTTGGTGAAACGGGTGCCGTCCTCGGTGGCGACGATCGTCCAGCCCAGCGCGGTGTAGGTGCGGTAGTCCAGTTGCACCGTCGGGATGTCGCCGAGATTTCCTGTCAACCATGTGACTTCGCCGGCAGCGGTGATGTTGACCCCGTTGGCGGGAAAACCGTCGACCTCCGGGGAGTTCTCGAATTCGGCCTCGCAGCCGACCGCCCGGTCGGAGATCTGGCAGCGCGTCTGGCCTGATTTCGTCTCGATGAAGACGTAGCCGTTCTGCGGGGCCAGGTTCTCGCCACCCGGAGGCACGGTGACCGGCGGCGGGGCCGGGGCCGGGGTGATGGGCGACTGGGTGGGCGTGGTGGTGGTGCGGTCCGGGCGCGAGGTGGGGAAGTCCGGCTCGGTGCCTGTGGGTCCGGCGCCTACCGGGCGGCCCTCGGTGCTGTCCGAACACCCGCCGATCAGCAGCGCCAGAGCGATGCCGCCGCTGCCGAACCACAGCGCTGTCCGTTTCGCCCCACCCGTCACACCTGCGAGGCTACCGTCGCGACGCGGTTACAGGTGCAGGGCGTGCCGGACGAGCTGGGGTAGCGCGCTCACCGCGGCCGGCTCGTTGCCGAAGTTCTCGATCAGCACCACCTGGAGTTCACCGACGACGCCGCCGAGGACGGCGCCGACGGCGATCATCGTCGGCTCGTCGTCCTTGAACACCGGTCGCAGGATGGACTCGTACTCCTCGTTGGTGAGCTGGCCCATCTTCTCGATGATGGTGTTCTCCAGATCGAGGGTCTTCATGGCGTAGTCCTGCGCCTCCACCAGTGTGGTGGGCAGCCGCTCCAGTACGACCTGAACCAGGCTGTCTTTCAATGCGTTGTATCGCTGGCTGCCGACGGCGAGCTTGACCAGTGGGGTGGCCACCCCGGTCTGGGCGTCGATCGCCGCGCTGACCTCCTTGCCGACCAGGCTGAACAACTTGTCCGCGCCCGGTCCGCGTAACACCCCGTCGAACAGGATCTCCGGGGAGAACAGATCATCGGCCAGGATCCTCGCGTAATCGCGGGTGACCTTGTCACGCTGGGCGTGCAGCAGTCCCTGGAAGGGGATGAAGCCCAGGTACTTCTTCGGCTCGATCGGCCGGAACAGCATGTTCAACGCGATGTAGTCGCTGATGAAGCCGACACCGAAACCGAACGCCGGCATGATCCACGGGTTCTGGAACAGAGCCCACGCGATCATCTGCACGACACCGATGACCAGACCGAAATAGATGCCGCTGCGCCGGACGAACGCCATCGCGTCATCGCCCATCCCGCGCATCAGCTTGTTGAGCTTGTCCTTGTTGCGCACCAATGTGGTGACGGCGAGGAACTGGATGTCGACGAAACGCGGGAGGTCGGCCCGCATCTCGTTGAGCAGTGACTCGACCACGCGGGGGGTCTCGTCCTGGATGCGCTTCTGGATGGCACGTCGGGCCGGGTCGGGCAGGGCGTCCCACAGGCCGGGCCGGATCTGCTCGGCGACCTCGCGGGACACCTCGTCGATGGCCTCGGTGAGTGGTTCACGCAGTGCCTCGACCGCTTCCCTGGCGTCGACGCGTTCGAGCAGTTCCTCGGGTTTGAGCAGATTCTGGGTGAGTAGTTCGATGGTCTTCGAGCCGACCTTGCCTGCCCGGCGCGGGACGATGCCTTGCCATCCGAACGGGCCGATGCCGCGGAATTCCATTGGCCGGTAGAGCATTTCGACCGCGACGATCTTGGTGCTCCAGCCGACGAAGGCGGCCACGAACGGCATCGACAGATAGATGAACCAGTTGACCTCGAAGTCGGCGGTGATCTCCCGCCAGGACTGGATGGCGAGCAGGGTCTCGTTAGCCATCGGCGACGGCAGCCGCCCACAGACCCATGCCGAGCGTGGAGAGGCTCAGGGAGAGCTTCTCCGTCCTGGCGATCAACGGACCCTTCGAGGCACCCTTCACCGCCTTGAGCACCATCGGTTCGGCCATCAGCACCTCGTAGTCGGATTTCTTGGACGGGTCCTCCGGACCGGTCTCGACAAGACCAAGGGATAGCAGATGATCGACGTACTGCGGGACCATATGGGGAAGTGCGACATTCGCGGTACGTCCGATGAGGCACGCATTCTGCAGGACGACCTGGTTGCGGGACCGGCTGTAGATGTTGACCAGCGGGGAGGAGGTCCCGTCGGACAGCGCGCCGATGATGCGGGCCTCGTCGGCCACCAGCTGGTCAAGCAGGCGGTGGTAGAGCTCCTGCTGACTGCCCGCGGTGCTCTGGTCCAGGGCCCTGTCCAACAGGCGACCCAGTTTGGTGTGCAGCGAGTCATGCGGTGAGGCCTCGGGTTGAGGCAGCGGCCGCGGGGTGGGCTCGACGGCGTCCAGGCGGTTCTTGACGTAGGTGACGACCTGCTCCTCGCCCCACGCGGCCAGCTTGAGGCCCGTCTTGGCCGCGTCGACCGCACGATCGGTGAGCCCCAGCGGATCGAACCACTTCGGCACCACCGGCTGCTGTTTCGGGGTACGCACCGCGATCGCGATGTCGCCGAGAGGCGTGGAGAAGCGGAACCCGCGCCGGTTGAAACCGTTGCGTTTGACCGGCGCCTTGTCGGTGACCACGCCCTCGGAAGGCTGGGCCGGCTCGTCGGGCTCGGGAAGTTCGGGGATCTCCGGCGACTCGGGTTCGCTGTCGATCACGTGTGCAGGCGGCACGTCGACCGGTACCTGGACCGGGTCGTGATGCGGAATCTGCTCTCTCACCTGTGATCGAACCCCCAATTGCGCGCAACGGATACCGCAGGTTACCGGCTGCGAAGATATCCGTGGGCGGGTGCCGTCGCGAATCGGGATCGGTAGCCGCGGTGATGCCATGGGGTGGCGGCCCGAACATCGATCGGAGGCGATCTGGATGAGGCATGTCGACATCACGGTCGGCGGCGGCCCGGTGCGGGTGTACCTGGCCGGTGAAGCGGGCCCGGCGCTGGTGCTGTTGCACGGTGCGATGCTCGACACCGGGCTGGGTGTCTGGCACGACGTCATCGCCGACCTGGCACGCGACCATCGGGTGTACGTCGTCGACCTGCCCCGACATGGCGGCAGCCGACCGTGGCGCGGCACCCTCGACGACCGGTTCTACCGCCGGTTCATGGGTGCGCTGCTCGACGAGCTCGGGCTGGATCGGGTGGGGTTGATCGGTCTGTCACTCGGCGGCGGGGTGGCCACCGGGTTCGCGCTCGAGCACCCCGACCGCGTCGATGCCCTGGTCGCGATCGGTCCGGGCGGGCTCGACGCCGTCCGCCCCTACCAGTTCCTCACCTGGGTGGTCACCCGGACGCCGGGATTGCTGCGGGCGACCAGCTGGCTGCTGGCCAGGTTTCCCGGACTGGTCCGGTCGTCGCTGGCGGCCACCCTGACCGCGGGTGTAGATACCCCGGGCTTCGACCGCATCGTCGGATCCGCGGTCGAGGAGGCCCTGGCGAAGAACCGTCACGGCGAGCGTGCACTCGACGACTGGCAGGTCCAGGCCTACGCGCCGCGAACGATGCGGGTGTATCTGACTCCCGAGCTGCACCGCCTGGCCGTCCCGACACTGTGGATTCGCGGCAGCGGCGATCCGTTGGTCGGCGCCGACGTGCTGGACGAGGCGCACGCCCGGACCCCGGATTCGCAGTTGGTCGCCATCGCCGGGGCGGGCCACATCGTCACCTACGACCAGCCCGCCGAGGTTCTCCGCGTGCTGCGCGAGTTCCTGCGCTCTCGCCGAGAGTGACGTTTCGGCTGTTCGGGGCACATCCGCCACGACCGCAGCGTCACTTTCGGCGAGGTGGGCAGGTCCGGGAACAAATCGCGGCGACGGTGACGTTGACCAATTCGACAACAACTTGAGTGAATCAGACTCAACTTCCACTTGACAGGGTGAACCGGTCGGGTGCAGGCTTGAGTGAGGTTCACTCAGATCCTATTCAAGCCAAACAGGAGGCAATGAACTATGGCTCGTGCGGTCGGTATCGACCTCGGGACCACCAACTCCGTCGTCGCAGTGCTGGAGGGTGGCGACCCGGTCGTCGTCGCCAACTCAGAGGGCTCCCGGACCACCCCGTCGGTCGTCGCGTTCGCGCGCAACGGCGAGGTGCTGGTCGGTCAGCCCGCCAAGAACCAAGCGGTCACCAACGTCGACCGCACCATCCGCTCGGTGAAGCGGCACATGGGTAAGGACTGGACCGTCGAAATCGACGGCAAGGACTACACCCCGCAGGAGATCAGCGCGCGCACGCTGCAGAAGCTCAAGCGCGACGCCGAGGCCTACCTCGGTGAGGACATCACCGACGCCGTCATCACGGTGCCCGCGTACTTCAACGACGCCGAGCGGCAGGCCACCAAGGAAGCCGGCCAGATCGCCGGCCTCAACGTCCTGCGCATCGTCAACGAGCCCACCGCGGCCGCCCTGGCCTACGGTCTGGACAAGGGACAGAAGGAACAGACCATCCTGGTCTTCGACCTCGGCGGCGGCACGTTCGACGTGTCCCTGCTGGAAATCGGCGACGGTGTCGTCGAGGTGCGCGCCACCTCCGGTGACAACCACCTCGGTGGCGACGACTGGGACGACCGGATCGTCGAATGGCTGGTCGACAAGTTCAAGAGCACCAGCGGCATCGACCTGACCAAGGACAAGATGGCCATGCAGCGGCTTCGGGAAGCCGCCGAGAAGGCCAAGATCGAGCTGAGCTCCGGACAGAGCACCTCGATCAACCTGCCCTACATCACCGTCGACGCGGACAAGAACCCGCTGTTCCTCGACGAGCAGCTGACCCGCGCGGAGTTCCAGCGCATCACCCAGGATCTGCTGGACCGCACCCGTGCGCCGTTCCAGCAGGTGATCAAGGATGCCGGTATCTCGGTCGGCGAGATCGACCACGTGGTGCTCGTCGGTGGCTCGACGCGTATGCCCGCGGTCACCGACCTGGTCAAGGAACTGACCGGTGGCAAGGAGCCCAACAAGGGCGTCAACCCCGACGAGGTTGTCGCCGCGGGCGCCGCGCTGCAGGCCGGTGTGCTCAAGGGTGAGGTGAAAGACGTTCTGCTGCTTGATGTCACCCCGCTGTCCCTCGGTATCGAAACCAAGGGTGGCGTGATGACCAAGCTGATCGAGCGCAACACCACCATCCCGACCAAGCGCAGCGAGACCTTCACCACGGCCGATGACAACCAGCCCTCGGTGCAGATCCAGGTGTTCCAGGGTGAGCGCGAGATCGCCTCGCACAACAAGCTGCTGGGCTCCTTCGAGCTGACCGGTATCCCGCCGGCCCCGCGCGGCGTGCCGCAGATCGAGGTCACCTTCGACATCGACGCCAACGGCATCGTCCACGTCACGGCCAAGGACAAGGGCACCGGCAAGGAGAACACGATCAAGATCCAGGAAGGCTCCGGCCTTTCCAAGGAGGAGATCGACCGGATGATCAAGGATGCCGAGGCGCACGCCGACGAGGACCGTCAGCGTCGCGAGGAGGCCGACGTCCGCAACCAGGCCGAGTCGCTGGTCTACCAGACGGAGAAGTTCGTCGCCGAGCAGCGCAGCGCCGAGGGTGGATCCAAGGTCCCCGGGGACACCCTGGCCAAGGTCGACTCCGCCATCGCGGAGGCCAAGACCGCACTCGCCGGTACCGATATCGCGGCCATCAAGTCCGCGATGGAGAAGCTGGGCACCGAAAGCCAGGCATTGGGTCAGGCCATCTACGAGGCCACCCAGGCCGAGCAGGGTGCCGGCGGCGATGCGGGTTCCCAGCAAGCCGATGACAACGTCGTGGACGCCGAGGTTGTCGAGGATGACCAGGAGCGCAAGTGAGTCAGACCGATTCGCACGAAGAGCCGGTGACCATCACCGACAAACGGCGTATCGATCCGGACACCGGCGAAGTTCGCGAGCAGGAGCCGAACCCTCAGGGCAATCCTGAGGGCTCGGCGCCCGCCGAGGCCGCCGGTGCTCCCGGAGCCGCCGACGAGAAGGTCGCCGAACTGACCGCCGATCTGCAACGGGTGCAGGCCGAGTTCGCCAACTACCGCAAGCGGGCGTTGCGCGATCAGCAGGTCACCGCCGACCGGGCCAAGGCCGGCGTGATCACCCAGCTGCTGGGCATTCTCGACGATCTGGAACGCGCCCGCAGCCACGGTGACCTGGAATCCGGTCCGCTCAAGGCGGTTTCGGAGAAGCTGGTCACCACCTTGGAAGGACTCGGATTGAGTAGCTTCGGCGCCGAGGGCGATGCCTTCGATCCGTCGCTGCACGAAGCGGTCCAGCACGAGGGTGACGGGTCGGCCCCGGTGGTCGGCACCGTCATGCGCCGTGGATACAAGGTCGGTGACGTGGTGGTACGCCACGCAATGGTCGGAGTGGTCGACACGGTCGAGAATGCTGACTCCGGCAATGCACAACCTGCACAATCAGAAGACTAGCCAGCGAAGGAGGTGACGGATGGCCCAACGTGAATGGGTCGAGAAGGACTTCTACAAGGAGCTCGGTGTCACCTCTGACGCCGGCAAGGACGAGATCAAGCGGGCCGCCCGCAAGATCCTGGCCGAGAACCATCCGGACCGAAATCCCGGTGACTCCGCCGCCGAGGAGCGCTACAAGGCCGCCTCCGAAGCCAAGGAAGTCCTGACCGACGACGCCAAGCGCAAAGAGTACGACGAGACCCGTCGGCTGTTCGCCAGCGGTGGCTTCGGCCGCCGACCCGGCGGCGCCGGTGGCGGCTTCGGCGGGTTCTCCGGTGACGGAGTGGAATTCAACCTGGGCGACCTGTTCGACCAGGCCGGGCAGGCCGGCGGTGCCAACATCGGTGATCTGTTCGGCGGGTTGTTCGGCCGGGGTGCTCAACAGCCCCGGCCGAGCCGCCCCCGGCGCGGTAACGATCTGGAGACCGAGACCGAGCTCTCGTTCCTGGAAGCCACCAAGGGTGTGGCGATGCCGCTGCGGCTCACCAGCCCGGCCCCGTGCACCAATTGTCATGGCAGCGGCGCGCGTCCGGGCACCAGTCCGAAGGTGTGCCCCGGCTGTAACGGCGCCGGGGTGGTCAACCGCAACCAGGGCGCGTTCGGCTTTTCCGAGCCGTGCACCGAATGCCGTGGCAGCGGGTCGATCATCGAGCACCCGTGTGACGAGTGCAAGGGCACCGGGGTGACCACCAGGACCCGCACCATCAACGTCCGGATCCCACCGGGTGTCGAGGACGGGCAGCGAATCAGGCTGGCCGGTCAGGGTGAAGCGGGCCTGCGTGGCGCGCCGTCGGGTGATCTCTACGTCACCGTGCACGTCCGCGCCGACAAGGTGTTCGGTCGCGACGGTGACGACCTGACCGTCACCGTCCCGGTGTCGTTCCACGAATTGGCGCTGGGGACAACACTTTCGGTGCCCACCCTGGAGGGCAAGGTCGGAGTCCGGGTGCCCAAGGGCACCTCCGACGGCCGGATCCTGCGGGTGCGTGGACGCGGGGTGCCCAAGCGCTCCGGCGGACACGGCGACCTGCTGGTCACCGTGAAGGTCGCTGTGCCGCCCAATCTGGAGGGCGAGGCGGCCGAGGCGCTGGAGAACTATGCAAAGGCCGAGCGGGCCACCGGATTCGACCCCAGGGCGGGTTGGGCAGGAAACCTGTCATGAGCCGCCAAGAGGACGCCAGGACCTTCCTGATCTCGGTGGCCGCCGAGCTGGCCGGTATGCACGCGCAGACCCTGCGCACCTATGACCGACTCGGTCTGGTCAAACCGCAGCGCAGCTCCGGAGGAGGTCGACGTTATTCACAGCACGACGTCGACCTGCTCCGCGAGGTGCAACGGCTCTCCCAGGACGAGGGCGTCAACCTGGCCGGTATCAAACGGATCATCGAACTGACCAACCAGGTCGAGGCGCTGCAGAGCCGCGTTGCCGAGCTGACCGCCGAGGTCGACCGGTTGCGTAAACCCAGCACCGCGCTGGTCCTGTGGCAACCCCGCGGGAAGCGTCAGTCGAGCTGACCGGCGGCGGCACGCATGCGAGCATGCGTGCCGCTGTACGGATCAGATTGTGGCAGAAGTGATTTGGCAATCTTCGTCACCGCGCTGTAGTTCACGTCGACGACGTTGGCCAGCGGTGAAAGGCACAGCTGCGAACACAGCTGGTAGGCGTCCATGGTGGCGAGGTCGTACAGTTCGGTCAGCCAACGGACCATCTCCACCTGCGAGCAGCGCCACGCATCCTCCAGTGGGCGTGCCGACCCGACGGTCAGCAGGGCGTCGTCGTGTTCCAGGCGCGGCCACGCGGGTGCGCCGCCCTTGATCAGTTCCACGAGCACCGTGACGTTCATCGCGCCCTCCAGTGCGGTGCCACAGGTTTCCCCCTCGCCCTGCCGGTAGTGGCCGTCGCCCACCGAGAACAGTGCACCTTCCACATTCACCCCGAGGTACACCGTGGTGCCGGCGCGCAGTTCGGGGGTATCCATGTTGCCGCCGAAGTAGTCCGGCACCAACGTCGTTCGCACCTCCCGCAGCGCGGGGGCGACCCCGACGGTGCCGAGCATCGGAGCCAGTGGCACCGTCAGCGTGAAATCGGTTTCGTGCGCGGTGAAGACCGCGGTGGATTCCGCGCGATCGATCTGGTAGATCCAGGTCTTCTCGGGTAGCGCAGGCTGCAGGCCAGCGGTCCGGTCGGTGCCGGTGAGCGCCCCGAACAACGGAATGGTGGTCGACGCGGCCCAGTCACGCGCCGGCTCCAGTGACACGATGTGCAACGCCAATGTGTCACCGGGTTCGGCGCCCGTGACGTAGAACGGGCCGGTCTGTGGGTTGAGCTCTTTGGGATTGAGCACCTCGCTCGGTTTGTCCGAGCTCGACGTCACTCGGCCCGCGAAGGCATCCTCGGTCCACAGCTTCAGCACCGTCCCCGGCGCCACCTCCATGATCGGATCGGCGCCCCCGAACGTCCAGACGTACTGATCGGGGGTCGGGGTGAACTCAACGATGGGCACGCAGGTGCTCCTCTGGGGTGACGGTGCGCAGCGCGCGGGGCAACAGGCAGGCGAATGTGGACCCGATGACCAACCACAGCAGAGCTTGGTTGGTCAGCGACGCGAGCCGGAAATCGGCGAGGACGTCGGCGGGGAAGCCGTGCGGGGTCTCGTCGAACGACGGCAGCACCGACGCGAGGAGCGTCACTGCCACCAGGTATCCGACCGTGGCCGCCACTGTCGACGGCCAGGCCCCGACGCGTGTGCGCAGCGCGAGCCCCACCGCCAGCGCCGCACAGGCGATGGCGACCGAACCGGCGATCACGACAAGGTAAGCGGTGGTCCTGGCGCCCACGGTGGCGTCGTCGCCGACGCCGGGTGGGCTCGCCGGATAGGTGAGTAGCGGCACCGCCGAGACGACGCAGAACGCCCCCGCCGCAACAAGTGCCGCCACGGTGCGCGGATCGGCAGGTATACGCCGGTTGCGCAGCATGTTCAGCAGCACCGCGAGCGCGACGGCGAACAGCGCACCCATGATGACCGCGAACATCACCGAGCCGACGGCGGCACCGATATTCTCCTGGACTGTCCTGCTGAACACCTCGGGCTCGTGTTCGTGTGTCTCCGCGGCTGGCCCGTGCGTGTGAGCGCCCTCCATACCGATCGCCACATCGATGAGCGGGGCGATCTTGACCCGGGCGAAGCCGAAGGTGACGATGCCGGCGAGCGCGCCGGCACCGAGTCCCAGCCCGATGAGTCTCTTTTCCATTGTCGGAATCCTCTCAGTGGCAGGGGAAGCCGAGCAGATGGCGGGCGTCGTGCAGGAACTCGTGCACATGGGTGTCCGACCCGAAGACCGAGACCGCGCCCTGGTCATAGCCGAGGAAGTAGTACGCGATCAGCGCGAGGGTGACAGTGCCGGTCAACCACAGGGCCGAGCCGACGGCGGCATCATCTGCGGGGGTGACCGCAGCCGCCCGCGCAGTGCGTGAAGTGCTCATGAGGATCTCTCTCCTGACTATTAGTTCCACGCAACAAATATTCCGCTGATGTGTGATGGTTACCGTCGACCCGGACTGACGCAACCGCTACAGGCGGATAAAACAGCTCATGAAACGCATATTTAACATCCGAGCGACCGGTGGTAAATGCCGTGTTACGGATCTCTGGACGGATTGCGACCCGCGTTGCACCGGCGAATACTTCCAACTCGAAGTGTTGTGGAGACGAATCAATCGACAGGAGTGCTCAGAAAATGCACGGTCCACATGACGTCGGCGGACGGGATGGGCTCGGTCCCATCGATCCCGTGTTCCTTGAGCCGGACATTCCCAATTGGCGCTATCCCTTCGAAGGCCGGATGCACGCCGTCACCGCGATGGCGATCGCCAAGGGTGCCTTCAATCTCGACGAGCAGCGGCACGGCATCGAACTCATGGGATGGAGCGATTACACCGATTCGACCTACTACGCACACTGGTTGTTCTCGGTGGAGAAGCTGCTCAACGACAAGGGATACATCTCCCACGAGGAGATCGATGCGCGGATGCAGCAACTCGGCGCGCCGTCGATGAACCCACATCCCGACAAGCCCGACACGTTGTCCCCGTTCGCCGAACAGATGGTCGACGTGCTGTGGAAGGGCACGCCCCATGACCTGCCTGCGGATGCTCCACCGGCCTATGAGGTAGGTGCGACGGTGACGGTGCGCAATATCCACGAGGTCACCCACAACCGGCTGCCTGGGTATCTCAATCGCGCCACCGGTGTCGTCGCCAAGCAGTACGGGGCCTATCACGACCCCGCGGCCAGCGCCCACCAGCAGACCGACGTCCCACACCAGCTCTACATGGTCCGGTTCACCTCGACCGAACTGTGGGGCGAGGCCGCCGCCGAGAAGTTCGACCTGTACGCCGACCTGTTCGAGGACTACCTCGAACCCGCACACTGACGAAACTCGCAGGAAGAGAACACACATGGACTGGCTTTCACTATCCGATGTCGAGGCGCGGGTGAACGCGCTGGAATCGCTCATGGTCGAGAAGGGACTTGCCGAGCACGAGGCCGTCGATGCCGTCGTGTCGTCCTTCGAGAACGACATGGGCCCGGTCAACGGCGCCAAGGTGGTCGCGCGCGCCTGGACCGACCCGGAGTACAAGGAGTGGCTGCTGCGTGATGCCACCGCCGCGATCGCCGATATGGGATTCACCGGGCTGCAGACCGAACACATGGTGGCGGTCGAGAATACAGCGGAAAAGCACAATATCGTGGTGTGCACGCTGTGCTCCTGCTACCCGTGGACGCTGCTGGGCATCCCGCCCGCGTGGTTCAAGTACCCCCAATACCGCGCCCGCGTGGTCAAGGAGCCGCGCAGCGTGCTCGCCGAATTCGGGGTGACGCTGCCCGACGATGTCGCCATCGACGTCTGGGACAGCAGCGCCGAGATCCGCTATCTGGTTGTCCCGCAGCGTCCGTCGGGCACCGAAGGGCTCTCGGTCGACGAACTGGTGGATCTGATCAGTCGTGACTCGATGGTCGGAACCGCACTGGTCTCCGCGGGGCGGGAGAGCTAGATGACCGTCACCCAGGATGTCACCGATATCGCCGGTTTCGATGACCAGGACGGCGCAACCGCGCTGCCCCGATCCAACGGCGAATTGATCTTCGATGCACCATGGCAGGGTCGGCTGTTCGGGCTCGTCGTACACCTCTGCAAGGCAGGGACCTTCGAGTGGGACGAGTTCAAGTCACATCTCATCGCGGTGATCGACGAATCCGGGCTCAGCGATGTCTGCGACCCGGCGATCTACTACCGCCAGTTCGGGGAGGCATTCTGCCGACTGGCCACGCAGAAGGGCCTCTTCGACGCCTCGACGCTCGAGCGCCGCACCCTCGTCGAGGGTGAGCGGTTGGCGCACGCAGGCCATGACCACGACCATGACCACGACCATGACCACGACCATGACCACGGGCACGCTCACTGATGGAGAACATGCGATGAGCAAGGCCACTGCGCTGTCCATCAGCGTCGGAATCTTCGGCGCCCTGTCGACCTGGCTGACCGCCGCCGTCTGGCCGTTACCCGTATGGGTGTTGTTCCTGGCGTGGGCGTCGTTCTTCTTCGTCGGGTCCGGCATCGGTGGGCTGCTGAAATCGGTGGCGTGCAACTGGACGGGCATCGCCATCGCGACGTGCACCCTGCTGGCGGTGAACGGAACCGAGAGTGCGGTACTGCCGGCCGTCGCCGTCGGGATCGGCAGTCTGGCAATGGTTCAGGTGTCGCGGCTGCCGTGGTTGTCGGCGACGCCGGCGATCGTCTTCGGCTTCGCGATGACCGTCGGCACCATTGCGGCGACCGCGCATCCGATCACCACCTCCGGTGTCTCCAATCCGGCGCTGATCGCCGCGACGACGGCCCTGGTGGGCGCGGCCTTCGGCGTGGCGTCGGAATGGTTGGCCCAGATCGTGCTGCGGGCGTGGCCCGTGCCCGGCGAAGCCCCCGATATGGCGCAGCCGGCGTGAGTGTGCGGGTCGTGATGAGGCCGGATATCCTGCACGAACCCAATTATTCGAGATGGAAGAGATGAGCGGGGGAGCGGTGCCGACGACGACCGGTCCGGACAGCGTGTCGGAGGTCCTGTTCCGGGCCGGCCGGTGGTGGTCGGATGCGTTGGCGAGTGGACTGCTGGACGCCGATATCACCAGTATCGACGGGTGGCGTGTGCTCGGATCGCTGCGCGGCGGCGACGGATTCACGATGAGCGATATCGCGCTTGCCCTGACGATTCCGCCCCCTTCCCTGACCAGGATCGTCGATAAGCTCGTCGATGGCGGATTCGTGGTGCGTCGGGTCGATGCGATGGATCGCCGGCGGGTGCTGATCTACCTTTCGGCGCGGGGAAAGACCAAGGTGCGCAGGTTGGTTCGACAGGAGGGCCTGGTCAAATCCGCCCTCATCGACGAATTCGGTGAGGACACGGCGGTTCATCTGATCCGCACTTTGGCGCGGGTCAGCGACCTGTCGATGCCCACCTCCCGCTGAGCCCGATCGGGTGTGAGCTGTTCGGGCCGCAGGACAACTTTTCATCGAACCAACAGTTGCGCAACGCGGCGGTAACGACAGCGGTCGATGATCGAACCCGGATAGTGGCGGGACGGAGATGCGGTGATGTTCGACGAATCGGTACGGATCGGGCGCGACACCATCGACGTCGCGCTCGTGGTGCCGTTCAGCGGACCGGCCGGTATCTACGGTCCGTCATGTGAAGCCTGTGCCGAACTCGCCATCGCCGATATCAACGCCGGACCGGGTTTGCTCGGCAGACAGGTGCGATTGGTCCCCGTCGACGGAAGTCGCGCACCGACAGTCGTCGCCGCCGAGATCGCCGCGCTGATCGATCTGGGCGCCGTCGATGCGGTGACCGGCTGGCATATCTCACCGGTGCGCAAGGCGATTGCCGAGGTCACCGCCGGCCGGGTGCCGTATGTCTACGGGCCGCTGTATGAGGGCGGCGAGCGCACGCCCGGTCTCTTCCTGACCGGCGAAACCCCGTCCAGGCAGCTGCTGCCGGCGATGAACTGGATGAAATCGGAGTACGGCATCGATCGCTGGGTGGTGATCGGTAACGACTACGTCTGGCCACGGGAGACCGGGTCGGCGGCGCGGGTTCACGCCAGGGCTTCCGGGCAACCGCTGCTGGCAGAGATGTACTTCCCGCTGGGAACCGACGATTTCGGTGCGGCAATCCGCCAGATCGAACAGACCGAGGCCACCGGGGTCCTGCTGCTGTTGGTCGGTGGCGACGGTGTCGCGTTCAACCGCCAGTTCGCGGCCGCGGGCCTGGGTCGGGCGGTACCCAGGCTGAGCCCGCACGTCGAGGAGAACATGCTGCTGGCCAGTGGACCCGAGAGCAACGAGGGTCTGTTCGCCGCCGCCGGGTACTTCGAGGCACTGAACACCACTGCCAGTATGGATTTCGCCCGCCACTATTACGGTCATTTCGGGGCTGCGGCGCCGGCCCTGAACAGTATCGGTGAATCCTGTTACGAGGCACTGACATTGTTCGTGACGCTGGTCTCACGTGCCGGCTCACTCGGCATCGAGTCGATGACCATGGCGGCGACCGACCTGCGTTACTCCAGCCCGCGCGGTGAGGTGCGGATGCACGGCAACCAGATGTCCCAGGACATCTACATCGCCGAGGCGTTGGGGCTGGATTTCGAGGTGCGGGAGAGGATCTCGGCCGCCTGAACGGTGATGCTGAACTCGAACTCCGCGGGATCGCCCTCGGCCACCCGGTAGCCGCCGCGGCGTAACGCGTCGGTCGGCGCCGCCATCGGCTCGATGGCGACCAGGTCAGCGCCGGGCGGCGCGAACAGCTGAGCCGCCGGATAGCCACGACCGAAACGCACCTCGATGCGCCGCCCTCCGCCGGCGATGGCGAACACCGCGCCCTCGGGCACCTCATCGAAACCGTCGTCGAGCGCGCGGTCGGCCAGCGGCTCCGCAGACGCCGGCCACACCTGGTGTTCCCCGGTCGGCAGACCGGCATCGTCGACCGGCAGCCATCGCATGCCAGGAGTGCTCAACATCCAGTCGGCACGTGGCACGTCGGGGATCGTGAGATACGGGTGATAGCCGAAGCACAGCGGTACGGCGACGCCGGGCTCCGGCGCCACCGTCGTCGTAATGGTCAGCGTCCGGTCTGCCAGCCGCACCCGCTGGGTCAGCACGTGCGGAAACGGGAACGCCGCCAGCAGCTCCGGGGTCGTGTACTCCAGAACCGCGATCAGTTCGTCGGTCGAATGCCGTACCCGCCAGCCGGGGTGCGCGGCCAGGACCCCGTGCATCGGCGCGCCGTGCGGATCGGTCCGCACACCGGGCGCACCGTCCAACCGCACCGTCGCGGTGCCGACCGCATAGTCCTTGCCGCTCAACCTGTTCGCCCACGGATACAGGATCGGGATGCCCATGGTCTTGCCGTCGGCGATGTACGCATTCAGGCCGCGGCGCTGACCGAGGAACTCGGTGCCGTCCTCGGCAAGTGAGGTGCCGATCATGCCCGCACCGGGGACGAAGGTCGCGCTCAGCGAGGACGACCGATCATGGAGCACCAGGGATTCGGGCATGGCCCGTCCTTTCACGAGAGCGGATCGTGCTGGATGCGCTCCGGTGGCGCACCCTTGGCGATCAGCGCGGCCTTCGTCGCGGTCACCATCTGTGGCCCGCCGCAGATCAGGATCTGCCGGTCGCCCCAGCCGCCGTAGCGTGTCACGACCTCGGGGAGCAATCCGGTCTGGCGCACGTGCAGGCCGCGCGGTGGTGTGTGATCCGGGTAGTCGGCGGCCCACGGCGGATCGGTGGAGAATTCGGACACCGGCGTGACCGACAACCACGGGTTCATCGACGCGATCTGCCACAGTGTCGGCAGATCGTAGAGGTCGCTGGGGTACCGGCCGCCGAAGAATAGGTGCACGCGCGGGTTCTCGGCCTCCCGGCACAGATCCATGATCAGCGAACGTAGCGGGGCCAACCCGGTGCTACCGGCCACCATCAACACGTCACCGGCTTCGCGGTCGACATGCAGGCCGCCGAGCGGGTGCGACAGGCGCCAGCGGTCGCCGACCGTCGTCTCACCGATGATCGCCGGGCTGACCATGCCGCCGATCACGGATCGGATGTGGAACTCGACGGATCCGGTGCCGTCATCGGGGATCGCGGGGCTCAGGTAACGCCACCGCCGTGGCCACTGCGGAACCTGCACCGTGACGTACTGCCCGGGGTGGTACGGCAGCCGCTGGTCCAGTTGCAGTCGGACCACCGAGACATCCCGGGTGGCGCGGATGTGCTCGACGACCGTGCCGTCGCAGAACGGCGGCCCCTGCTCGGCATCGGCCGCGCCGCGCATCACCCCGATGACCAGATCCACGAAGTCGACGGTCGCCTCGGCGATCCGGCCGTCCCACACATAGGTCAGATGGCCGCGCAGGGTGGCCAGCAGCGCTTCCCGCATGGTGTCGTAATGGGAATGCGTCACACCGTATTTGCGGTGATCGCGACCAAGCTGGGCCAGGAAGGCCACCGGTTCCTCGGCGCGCTGGGCGATCATCTCACCGAGGAGCCAGCCCAGCGCCTGGCTGAGCGCACGGCGCTGGGGCGCCATATCCGGCGGGAACAGGTCGCGCACGGTCGCATCGATGGCGAACCAGTGGGTGTAGAAGCGACCGATCAGTGCGTCCGAATGAGGGCCGTTGGGGTCGACGGCGGCGCGCAGTGTCTGCAGCGCGTCACGGTCATCGAGTCCCACGTCCGCCGAGTTTAGGTGAGTCGCCACCAATGCCGACGCACGGCAGGTTGCCGCGATACCGTGTGCACCATCGAAGAGACAACGGCGATTCTGGTGTTTCACCACGGTGGCGACGGCTCGTTCTCCGAGTGGGCCGACACGGTGGTGGCATCCGCGTCGGCGGCAGCCGGTCATGTCGCGGCGTGGGTGTCGGTGGTCGACGGGCCCTTCGAGCCGGCGCTGGCAGTGAGTTTCAGCGCGGGCGCCGCGGCCGATGACTGGTTGGACAGCGCGGAGCGCGCAGAGGTGATGCGTGCCGGTGCCGCGCTCGGCTGGCGGTCCGCCGCGCCGGCACTGCTGCTTGACGGGACGGGTGCACCGCCACCCGGAATCGGTGCTTTCCGGCATCAGATCAGGGCGGGCCGGGTCGGCGAATTCCTGGAATCGCAAACCCATCTCACCGCGGCGGCGAGCGGATTCAGCGGTTACGAGGGCACCTCGTTGTTCGTGCAGGGCGAGGAGGAAGCGCTGTCGGTGCTGCGATTCCGCACCGACCGGCAGCTGGCCGCGTGGACGTCATCGCGCCAACGGGAAAATGCCCTGCCCTCCCTGCGGTCGAGCCTGCGCGGCGAGTTCGCATCGGTGTCGGGCACCACCGCGTTCGGCACCACGGTGCGCACCGAGGGCGGCCGGGTGCTGATGACGCCGAACTGGAAGTCGGCCATGCTGGTGATGCTGGTTCTCTACCCGACGGTGATGCTGTTGTCGAGATTCCTCGGGCCGCAGCTGGATCGCTCGGGAGCGGACCCGTGGCTGGCGTTGTGGCTGAGTCAGGTGGCCAGCGTCGTCCTGATGCAGTGGTGGCTGATGCCCTGGGCGTCAAAACCGTTCCGGCGCTGGCTCGATCCGGTCGAGGGCTCGGGCTGGCGCAGCAACGTGGCCGGCGCCTCGGCGATCGCGCTGGCCTACGTGGTGACGCTGTGGCTGTTCGGGACGGTCCGGTGGCTGCAGTACTGGGACTACACCAACTGATCAAGCCAATCCGTGAATACCCTTGTACAGCACCATGATGCCGATCACGAGCAGAATGGCGGCGACCAGCGTGGCGTGCTGGTGCTCCATCCACATCCGTAGCCGACGCAGTGGTCCGGCCAGTCGCTCACCGCTGATCGTGTAGGCCACGATCGGCACGATGACGGTGCTCGCGGCGACCACCACGAAGTAGGGGACCGCAAGCCAGGCGTGTTCGACACCGACACCGGCACTGCCGATGGCCAGCCCCGCGGCGATGCAGATGAACAGCACCTTCGGGTTCACCACCGCCAGCACCGCCGCGGTCGCCGCCGCGCGGGCCGGGGTCAGGCCGCTGAGCTTGCGCATCCAGGCCGGGGAGTGCTCGGACTTGTGCCGGGTGGCGAACCGGTAACCGCCGAACACGATCAGCGCGGCGCCCACCACCAGCCGCAACCAGGACGCCCAGCCCGGGGGTTCGTCGAACGATCCGACCAGTCCCGAAGCGGCCACGAAAACCGAGGTGAGCACCCCGAGCCCGACCAGCCAGCCGGCCAGGTATGCCAGCCCGGTGGGGCGGGCGCGGGCGCTGTCCAGGGCGAGCACCGCCGGGATGATCGACAACGGGGACAGCGCGATCACCATCGCCAGCGGGGCCAGCTCGGCAAGTAGTGATCCCCAACCTGTGGTCATGCAGCAGAAGGTAGCAAGGTGCCGGTCAGTATTCGCACCACTTCCACCGGCCGCCCTCGCTGACGAAGGCGATCTCGTCGGCGTCCGCACCGTGATTCTCGATCACCGCGCGCGCGGTGGAACCGTCGACCTCCAACTCCAGGATCGTCAGATCCAGCGTGCCGTCGGCGCGGGCGTCCTGCAGTTCATCGTCGGAGAACACGTCCTGAGCCAGCAGCTCGGCACACATCAACTGCCTCAGGCCATCGAAATCACTGGTATTCCAGGCCGATTCGAACTCCTGAACCAGTTCGACGATCTGCGCTTCGGCGGACCACGGTTGCACATCGTCCGGCGCCGAGGCGGTCCCGGTGGTGGACCGGGCGCAGCCGACCAGGCTCAGGGCCGTGCAGATGAGCACCACCACCAGCCGGGTCATGGTCGTTGCGAGGACCCTTCGACATCGTTGTGCCCGAGGGTGTCGACGAAGCGGGGGCCGACGCGGGCGAGCTCGTCGCGATAGGCGGTGGCCCACCCCCCGAAGGGACGGTGAGCCAGGTATTCGTTGCGGAAACGGTCGTCCTCGGAGACCTCGGTGGCACAGAAGGCCGGAATGGTCAGGTCGACCACCGGTGCGTTGCGTTCCACCTCGGCCAGCAGCAGTGGGGCGTTGCGACCGAGGAACCGGTCGATCACCCAGCCGTCCTCGCCGAGCCAGGCCGAGTAGCGGACCTTGGCGATGACATGCGCGGCGCGCGCGACGATCTGCCCGGCGACCATCGGGTCCAGATTGCGTTCGGCCTCGTATCGGGTGCCACCGGCGGCGGGGCCCTTGGCGGTCATGGTGCCGATGGCGTCGTCGCCGAGCGCGTCGATCAGCTCGGCCGGCGTGGCATCGAGGTTTTCCGGTGCGGAACCTTGCAGGCGGATGCGCACCGCGTACCCGTCGGCGGCGAACAGGTAGGCCTGCACGATCAGGGCGGGTCGGGGATCGAGGGCGGCGACGGCGGGCAGCTGTTCGACGTAGAACTTGCGCTCGAACTCGAAGTCCCCGAATTCCTGGGATTCGGACATGAACCGACGTTAGTCCCTAGCCGCCACTGCGGCCGGGCGCGGAGACTGTGTGTCACCGACGTCTAAAAAAGATAGACTTGAGCGGAACAGACTCAACCTTGACTGCGTTGCACTACACGACAAGCATTTTTACCAAGCTGCACAACCTAGAAAGGTAGGTGTCGTGGACTCGTTCAATCCGACCACGAAGACCCAGGCGGCACTGACCTCGGCCTTGCAGGCGGCGACCACCGCAGGCAACCCGCAGATCACTCCCGCCCATCTGTTGATGGCGTTGCTCACCCAGAACGACGGCATCGCTGCACCACTGCTGGAGGCGGTCGGAGTAGAGCCCGCGACCATCCGGGCCGAGGCCGAGCGCATGCTCGGGCGGCTTCCCAGCGTCTCGGGCTCCACCTCGCAACCCCAGCTGAGCCCGGATGCGATCGCGGCGATCACCACCGCCCAGCATCTCGCCACCGAGATGGACGACGAGTACGTCTCCACCGAGCACCTGCTGTACGGGCTGGCCAGCGGCGACTCCGATACCGCCAAGCTGCTCACCGGTGCGGGCGCGTCCCCGCAGGCACTGCGTGACGCCTTCGTGAAGGTGCGCGGCAGCGCCCGGGTCACAAACCCGGATCCCGAGGGCACCTATCAGGCGCTGGAGAAGTACTCCACCGACCTGACCGCGCGGGCGCGCGAAGGCAAACTCGACCCGGTCATCGGGCGCGACAACGAGATCCGTCGTGTCGTGCAGGTGCTGAGCCGCCGGACCAAGAACAACCCGGTGCTCATCGGTGAGCCCGGTGTCGGCAAGACCGCCATCGTCGAGGGCCTGGCCCAGCGCATCATCGCAGGCGATGTGCCGGAGTCCTTGCGGGACAAGACCGTCGTCTCACTGGACATGGGGTCCATGGTGGCCGGCGCCAAGTACCGCGGTGAGTTCGAGGAGCGGCTCAAGGCCGTCCTGGATGACATCAAGAACTCGGCCGGACAGGTCATCACCTTCATCGACGAGTTGCACACCATCGTCGGCGCCGGTGCCACCGGTGAATCCGCGATGGACGCGGGCAACATGATCAAGCCGATGCTGGCGCGCGGTGAACTGCGTCTGGTCGGCGCGACCACGCTCGACGAGTACCGCAAGTACATCGAGAAGGACGCCGCCCTGGAGCGCCGCTTCCAGCAGGTGCTGGTCGGGGAGCCCTCGGTGGAGGACACCGTCGGCATCCTGCGTGGCCTCAAGGATCGCTACGAGGTGCACCACGGTGTGCGCATCACCGACTCGGCGCTGGTCGCCGCCGCCACCCTCTCCGACCGCTACATCACCAGCCGCTTCCTGCCGGACAAGGCCATCGACCTGGTCGACGAGGCCGGATCCCGGCTGCGGATGGAGATCGATTCCCGGCCCGTCGAGATCGACGAGGTCGAGCGATTGGTCCGGCGCCTGGAGATCGAAGAGATGGCGCTGGCCAAGGAGGAGGACGACGCGTCCAAGGACCGGCTGGAGAAGTTGCGGGCCGAGCTCGCCGACAAGAAGGAACAGCTTTCCGAACTGACCACCAGGTGGCAGAACGAGAAGGGCGCCATCGACGTCGTGCGCGAGCTCAAGGAGCAGCTCGAATCGCTGCGTGGCGAGGCCGACCGGGCCGAGCGCGACGGTGATCTGGCCAAGGCCTCCGAGCTGCGTTACGGCCGCATCCCCGAGGTGGAGAAGAAGCTCGACGCCGCACTGCCGGTCGCCGAGGCGCGCGAGAACGTGATGCTCAAGGAGGAGGTCGGGCCCGACGATATCGCCGAGGTGGTGGAGGCCTGGACCGGCATCCCCGCCGGGCGCATGCTCGAAGGCGAGACCGCCAAGCTGCTGCGCATGGAGGAGGAGCTGGGCAAGCGCGTCATCGGGCAACGCTCCGCGGTGCAGGCCGTCAGCGATGCGGTGCGGCGCAGCCGCGCCGGAGTGGCCGACCCGAACCGGCCGACCGGCTCGTTCATGTTCCTCGGCCCGACCGGTGTCGGTAAGACCGAGCTGGCCAAGGCGCTGGCGGAGTTCCTCTTCGACGATGAGCGCGCCATGGTCCGCATCGACATGAGCGAATACGGCGAGAAGCACTCCGTCGCGCGACTTGTCGGTGCGCCTCCGGGCTACATCGGCTACGACCAGGGCGGTCAGCTCACCGAGGCGGTGCGCAGGCGTCCGTACACGGTGGTGCTGTTCGACGAGATCGAGAAGGCCCACCCGGACGTGTTCGACGTGCTGCTGCAGGTGCTCGACGAGGGTCGGCTGACCGATGGTCAGGGCCGCACGGTCGACTTCCGCAACACCATCCTCATCCTGACGTCCAACCTGGGCGCCGGTGGCAGCGAGGAGCAGGTGATGGCGGCGGTGCGCTCGGCCTTCAAGCCCGAGTTCATCAACAGGCTCGACGATGTGCTCATCTTCGATGCGCTGAACCCGGCGGAGCTGGTCTCCATCGTCGACATCCAGCTGGCCCAGTTGCAGAAGCGGCTGGCTCAGCGGCGTCTGGTGCTGGAGGTCTCACTGCCTGCCAAGCAATGGCTGGCCGAGCGCGGTTTCGATGCGCTCTACGGTGCCCGCCCGCTGCGCAGGCTGGTGCAGCAGGCCATCGGCGATCAGCTGGCCAGGATGTTGTTGGCCGGCGACGTGCACGACGGCGACGTCGTCCCCGTCAACGTCAACGCGGCAGGTGACGGTCTGGTCCTGGGCTGACCTGCCCGCTGAGTGGCCACTTGTTGCACGGTTTCGCAAAGATTCCGGGCGATAAGTGGCCATTCGGCGTTCCGGTCGAAGATTGTGACCACTTCGAGTTCTGGCGAATCCCGGTCCAGCAAGTACGCTGAGGGCGATGGTTCCTCTCTGGTTCACGCTGTCCGCACTCTGCTTCGTGAGTGCGGCAGTCCTGTTGTACGTGGATTTCGGCCGTCGGCGAGGTCTCGGCCGACGCCGTAAGTCGTGGGCGAAGTCGCACGGGTTCGACTACGAACACGAATCCGCCGACATCCTCGACCGCTGGAAGCGCGGCGTGATGTCAACCGTCGGTGACAGCGCCCACGCCCGCAACGTGGTGCTCGGCCAGATCCGCGGCGAGGCGGTCTTCATCTTCGATATCGACGATGTGGCCACCGTGATCGCCCTGCACCGCAAGGTGGGCACCAATGTGGTGGTCGACCTGCGACTCAAGGACATCAAGGAGCCCCGCGAGAGCGATATCTGGCTGCTCGGCGCGATCGGCCCGCGGATGGTGTACTCGACCAATCTGGATGCGGCCCGCCGGGCCTGCGACCGCCGGATGGTGACCTTCGCCCACACCGCACCGGACTGCGCCGAGATCATGTGGAACGAGCAGAACTGGACGTTGGTGGCCATGCCGGTCACCAGCACTCGCGCCCAGTGGGACGAGGGCCTGCGCACGGTGCGCCAGTTCAACGACCTGCTGCGGGTGCTCCCGCCCGTGCAGCAGCCCGGCACCAACGGCGCCCGCGCCGGACAGCCCGCGCTGGCCCGCCGGAGCGGCTCCCCGAGCCGGCCGCTGGCGCCCCGGCCCGCTGCGCTGCAGAGCCCGGCCGAACTGCCCGCCGGTCGCGGCGATCAGCCGCCTAGCCGCAGCGATGTCAGCCGCTACACCCAGCAACGCCCGCCGGTGCACCAGCCCCGCCAGGCGCCCCACTTCCAGCGGTAGATGCAGGTACTGATCACCGGCCCGACCTCGGGCATCGGTGCCGGATTCGCCCGCCGCTACGCCGCGGACGGCCATGACCTGATCCTGGTCGCCCGCAATGCCGACGGGCTGAGGGCGCTGGCCACCGAACTGGGTGATCGGCACGGTGTCTCCGTCGAGGTGCTCCGCGCCGACCTCGCCGACCAAGCCGGCCGCGATGCCGTCTGCGCACGGTTGCGCGACGGCGTGCAGGTGCTGATCAACAACGCCGGGTTCGGCACCTCCGGTGAGTTCTGGACCGCGGACTACGCGCAGCTGCAGTCCCAGCTCGACGTCAACGTCACCGCCGTCATGGCGCTCACTCATGCCGCGCTGCCCCCCATGCTGGCTGCCGGCACCGGCACCGTCATCAATGTCGCCAGCGTCGCCGGCCTGATGCCGGGTCGCGGGTCGACCTACTCGGCCTCCAAGGCCTGGGTGATCGCCTTCTCCGAGGGGTTGGCCAACGGCCTCGGCGGCACCGGGGTCGGCGTCCACGCCCTGTGCCCCGGATTCGTGCGTACCGAATTCCACGAGCGGGCCGGTATCGATATGGCCGGAACCCCGTCCTGGTTCTGGCTGGAGGTCGACGATGTCGTCGAGGACACCCTCGCCGGCGTGGCCGACCACGAGGTCGTCATCGTGCCGGGCCTGCAGTACAAGGCGCTGACCACCGGTAGTCGACTGCTTCCGCGAACCCTGTTGCGCGGCTTGACGAAACGAGTCGGCAAGGGCCGTGATCGCACGTGATCCGCACCGCCATCGCGCTGCTGGCGGCCGTCATGCTGGTGGCTGGATGTGCAGCAAGCGATGATCACCAGGGGCCCTTCGGCGCCCAGCAGGCCACCCTCGGCGAGGCCCAGTCGCTGCTCGGCTGGAACATCTCGGTGGCCAATCTGCGCTTCGAGGGCAACCAGGTGCTGGTGGACGTCGACGCAGCCGTCGCCGACGAGAACGCCGACCATGTCGCCGCGGACAGCCTGCGCTTCGGTCTCTACGGCGCGCTGTCGCATCCGCTGGAGGCCACCGCCGTCGGCAGCTGTGACTCGGTCACCGACCTGAACCTGCAACCGGTCACCGCCGCCGATCCCGCCAGGCTCAGCGGCACCGTCTGTCTCGGCCCGCTGCGCGACCAGAGTCAGGTGCGCGGCATCTACGTGTACTCGCCCAAGGACCGGATGCCGAAGACCACCGTCGCCTACCCGGCCGCCTTCCCACTGGGCCTGGCACCCACGCCGGACAACGACACCGGACTGGTCATCACCTCCACCAGCGTCGACGGATTCGCCGCCGACGGGTCACAGCTGCGGCCCGAGGCGATCGGTGACCCCGACGCGTTCACCGGTAACGGATACATGTTGCTCGGTCTGTCGATCGACGGTCTGGCGCAGCGGTATCGGGAGGATTCGCAGCACCGCGGCGGGCCGCTGATGGTGCTCACCGGTCCGACACTGCCGGGAAAGGGCCTCTCGTATGCCTGTTCGGCGTACGGGTCCTCGCTGCTGGTGTTGCCCGACGAGACCCGCGATGCCGTCGCGATCCGGGCTTCACTGTGCACCCAGGGCGAGATCAACGCCGCGCTGCTGTACCCGACCGTTTCGGTGGTCGGTACCCACGCCGCGTTGTGGACCACCCCCGATGACTGAGTCGCCCGGACCCACCGAGTGGGGCGAAAGTCCCGGCGTCGGACCGTGGCAAGGACCCCTGCCCACCGGAGCGGACGCCGCCCGATACGACCCTGAGCTGCTACGCGCCGGTGACACCCGCAATGTCGTCGACGCATATCGGTACTGGACCCGCGAGGCGATCATCGCCGATATCGACCGGCGCAGGCACCCGTTGCACATCGCGATCGAGAACTTCGGCAGCGACGCCAATATCGGCACCGTGGTGCGCACCGCCAATGCGTTCGCCGTGGACACCGTGCACATCGTCGGGCGGCGCCGCTGGAACCGTCGCGGCGCCATGGTCACCGACCGCTATCAGCGGCTGCGTCACCACGAGGACACCCCCGCACTGCTGGCCTTCGCCGCCGAAGCCGGGCTGACCGTCGTCGCGGTCGACAACGTGCCAGGATCGCGTCCGCTGGAGACCGCGGTGCTGCCGCGCGACTGCCTGCTGGTGTTCGGTCAGGAAGGCCCGGGGATCACCCCGGAGGCGTCGGCCGGTGCGGCGTTCACGGTGTCCATCGCGCAGTTCGGCTCGACCCGCAGCATCAATGCCGGCGTGGCTGCCGGTATCGCGATGCACGCCTGGGTCCGCACACATGCCGACATAACCGCGGCCTGGTAGGGCAAAATCGTGCCCATGGTCGAGGTATGGGCAAATCGCGCCGCCAGTTCGGAGGCCGCCGTCACCGCGCGGCACCTGCGACGGCTGTGGGGGCTGCCCGGAACCCAACTCGGGGTCACCGCGTGGCCGGCGGCGCGCAACCAGTCGCTCTTCGGCACCTGGCACTACTGGTGGCAGGCGCATCTGCTCGACTGCCTGGTCGATGCCCAGCTGCGCGATCCCCAGCCGCAGCGCCTGACCAGGATCAAGCGTCAGATCCGCGGTCACCATCTTCGTAACAACCTGCGCTGGACCAACAGCTATTACGACGATATGGCCTGGCTGGCCCTGGCCCTGGAACGCTCCGAGAGGCTGGTGGGTGTCGGCCGACCCAAGGCGCTGCGCACCTTCACCGAGCAGTTCCTCAACTCCTGGGTTCCCGAGGACGGCGGCGGAATTCCCTGGCGCAAACAGGATCAGTTCTTCAACGCCCCGGCCAACGGTCCGGCCGGCATCTTCCTGGCCCGGTCCGAGGACCGGCTGCGCCGCGCGCAGCAGATGGCCGACTGGATCGAGGACACCCTGATCGATCCCGAGACCAAGCTGGTCTTCGACGGCATCAAGGCCGGGTCGCTGGTGCGCGCCCAGTACACCTACTGCCAGGGGGTCGTGCTCGGTCTCGAGGTCGAATTGGCCAACCGCACCGGCGACCTCGAGCACGCCGAACGGGTGCACCGGTTGGTCGCCGCCGTCGAGCAGCACATGACGAGTGGCGGCGTCATCCGCGGTGCCGGCGGTGGTGACGGGGGATTGTTCAACGCCATCACCGCCCGCTATCTGGCCTTGGTCGCCACCGATCTGCCCGGCAGCACTCCCGCCGACGAGCAGGCCCGCGCCACCGCACGCACGATCGTTTTGACCTCCGCGCAGTCGGCGTGGGACTACCGCCAGACCGTCGACGGTATGCCGCTGTTCGGCCCGTTCTGGGATCGCAACGCCGAGGTGCCGCAGGCGGCGACCAAGGCCGCACAGTCGGTGGACGGTGCGGTCAACGCCTCCGAGATGCCCGAACGCGATCTGTCGGTGCAGTTGTCGGGCTGGATGCTGATGGAGGTCGCCCACACCCTGGATGCCGGTACCGCGTGATCCGGCGCAACCCGACCGCCGCGCGCAGCGGCGAGAACACTGCTGCCGGTCTGCTGCTGTTGTTCACCCTGTTGGCCATCCTGTGGTCGAATTCGCCGTGGGCGCACAGCTATACCGATTTCTGGGACACCCACGTCGGGTTGACCTTCGGCAGCATGCACGCCGAGATGAGCGTCAAACATCTCGTCAACGACGCGTTGATGACATTCTTCTTCTTCCTGGTCGGCCTCGAGGTCAAGAGCCAGTTCGTCATCGGTGAACTGACCGACCGGTCCCGGGCGGCGGTACCGGTGCTGGCCGCGCTGGCCGGCCTGATCGTGCCGGCGCTGGTGTTCCTGTTGTTCAATCCCAGCGGCGACGAGGCGCGGGCCTGGGGTGTGGTCATCTCGACCGACACCGCCTTCCTGGTCGGCGCGCTGGCCATCATCGGGCCCAAGCATCCGTCCCGGCTGCGGACGTTCCTGCTGACCCTGGCCGTCGTCGACGATGTCGGTGCGCTGCTGGCGATCGCGTTGTTCTACTCCGATCAGATCCGGATCTGGCCGTTGCTGCTGTCGGTGGTGCTGATCGCACTGCTGGCCATGGTGCGGTTGCTGCCTGCCGCGCGCGGCCCGGCCTACTTCGTGCTGGGTCTGGGATTGTGGCTCGCCCTGTTGCAGGGCGGCGTGCACCCGACGCTGGCCGGTGTCGCGGTGGCCCTGTTGATCCCGGTCTTCACCCCCGAACGCGACCGGGTGGAGGAGGCCGTCGAGATGATCGGTGTCTTCCGGCAGTCCCCGAACTCCGAGTACGCGCGGGAAGCGGCACGACGGCTGCGTGATTCGATCTCCATCAACGAGCGGCTGCAGACCACGTTCACGCCGTACGTGTCCTACCTGATCCTGCCGGTGTTCGCACTGGCCAACGCCGGCGTGCAGTTCAACATGCAGACCATCGAACTGGCCGTCCGCTCCCCGCTGACATGGGGCATCATCGCCGGCCTGGTGGTCGGCAAGTTCGTCGGTATCACCGCGGCGACGGCCATCGTGCGGGCCAGCGGCCTCGGCCAACTGGCGCCGGGGCTGACCCTGCGCCGGGTGGCCGGCGGCGCGGCGCTGTCCGGGATCGGGTTCACCATCTCGCTGTTCATCGTCGACATCGCGATCAGCGATCCGGTCAGCCAGGATCTGGCCCGCGTCGGTGTGCTGGTGGCCTCGGTGGTGGCGTTCGCCCTCGGCTGGTTGCTGTTCGCCGTCACCGACCGGCTCAGCCCACCGGTTGCCGTCGGCGCCACCCTGCTGCGCCCCGTCGATATCGAGCGCGACCACATCGCCGGAAATCCGCACGCGTCGCTCACCCTGGTCGAGTACGCCGACTTCGAATGCCCGTTCTGCAGCCGAGCGACCGGCTCGATCGACGAGGTGCGGGCGCATTTCGGGGATCGGTTGCGCTATGTGTGGCGGCATCTGCCGCTGGAACGGGTGCACCCGCATTCGGTGGATGCCGCCCGAGCCAGTGAGGCCGCCGCGTTGCAGGGGCGGTTCTTCGAGATGGGTGCCCGCATGTTCGAGATGCAGGACCACCTGGAATGGCAGCACATCTACCGCTACGCCGACGGGGTCGGCTGCGATATCGCGAAGTTCGACGAGGATGTGCAGTCGGCCAGGGTGATGCACCGGGTGACCGATGACATCGAGGATGCCGAACTGATGGATCTGGGTGGGACGCCGACGTTCTTCGTCAATGGCGTTCGGCACACCGGGCCGTACGACGCCGCCAGCCTGATCCGCGCGCTGGAGGGTTAACGGCTGCGCCCGCGCACCGAACCGAAGACCACCAGCGTCGCTGCCAGAGCGGTGAGCACCAGCCCGGCCACCGTGACGGCCTGCCGGAACTGGCCGGTCTGCACCGTGGTCCAGTTCCCGGTTGCCAGCGAGCCGGTGAACAGCGCCGCCAGAATGGTGCCGGTGACGACGATCCCGATCGCCGAGGTCACCTGTGCGGCGGTATCGGTCAGTGCGGTGCCGAGGGAGGTCCGGTCCTCCGGCAGCCCGCGCAGCACGTTGAGCGCGGCGACCACGCCGACCACCCGCATGCCCGCGGCCACCAGGGCCAGCGACACGGCAACCCACGGATAGCCGAACCGGCCGAAAAACCCGAACACGGCCAGGCCGATCACCACGGTGCAGGCGCTGAGCCAGGCGGCACGTTCGGGTCCGACGCGGCGGACGAACGGATCGACGAAGGCGCTGCCCGCGATCAACACGAGGACCTGGGGCAGCATGCCGAGCGCGGCCAGCGCCGGTGGCCACCCCCAGTCGAGCTGCAACTGCAGCGTCACCAGATAGCCGAGGCCCGCAACCGCCAGCCCGGCGGCTGCCTTGAAGGCCAACCCGCTCGAAACCAACGGGCGTGCAATGATTTCCAGAGATATCAGCGGAAAGCTTGTGCGCCGTTCACGAACGACGAACAAGGCGAGGGTGGTGACGGCTGCCGCGGCGGTCGCCCACGGCAGCCATGATCCGACACCGCGGTCGACGAAGAGCGTGGGCGTCAGCAGCGCCAGCACGATCGTCGTGGTCCCCAATGCCGCACCGGGGAGGTCCAGTGGGTCGCGGTGCAGATCGGCCGGGCGGTCGGCCGCCACGCCGCGACCCACCCCGATGATCGCCAGCATGGCGATCGGGACGTTCACCAGCAGGAGCAGCTGCCACGGGGCGATCTGGATGACCAGTCCGCCGACGGTGGGTCCGATGGCCAGCCCGACCAGGCCGACGGTGGAGATGAGGGTGATGGCGCGCAGTCGCAGGGTGTCCTCGTCGAAGAGCCGGAACGCCAGCGCCATCGAGCCGGGCGTGGTCATCGCCGCGGCGACGCCGGTGAGTACTCGGACCGCGATGAGTTGTTCGGCGGTGGTGACGAAGGCGGTGGCCAGGCTGGCTGCGGCGAGCAGGGTGAGGCCGATGATCATCAGCCGCCGTCGACCGAACCGGTCGGCGAGCGCGCCGAAAACCAGCATCAGCCCGCCGAACACGACGGCGTAGGCGCCCACGACCCACTGCAGGGCGGTCGTCGAGGCGTGCAGATCGCGGCCGATGGTGGGCAGGGCGACGGTCAGCACCGAGTTGTCGAGCATCTCGAAGAGGAACACCGCGCTGAGACCCGTCAGGGCCATCCATGTCTGGGTCAGTGACCGGGGAGGCAGAATGCGGGAAGCAACGGACATACGCACTAAGTTAAGTCACTAAACTTAGTGAGTCAACAGATGGGATGGTCATGCCGAGAACTTCGGAGCGCGGGGGCCCGTTGACCCGCCGCAAGATCTCCGACGTCGCCACGATGCTGTTCCTGGAGCGCGGGTTCGACACCGTCACCGTCGCCGATGTGGCGCGTCAGGCCGGTGTGTCCAGCGTGACGGTGTTCAAGCACTTTCCCCGCAAGGAGGACCTGCTCTTCGACCGCGTGGAGGATGCGGTCGCGATCCTGCGCGCGGCCGTGCGCGACCGGGGTGCCGGCGTCGACGCGCTGACCTCGCTGCGCGACGCGTCCTTCCGATTGGTCGACGAGCGCCACGCGCTGTCCGGGGTGAAAGCGGGATCGATCCCGTTCTATCGGACGGTGGCCGCCTCACCCGCGCTGATCGCGCGGGCCAGGGAGATCGCCGCGGAACTGGAGCAGACCCTGGCCGCCGATCTGGAGGTGGACGCGGAGTTCGACGGGGACCCGACGCTGTTCGCCGCCCTGTTCATCGCCGGTTACACGACGGTGCTGACCGGGACCGCGCGCCGTGTCATCGCCGCGGACGCACCGGATCCGGTGGTCGAGGATCACCGGGCGCGATTGACGGCGCTCTTCGACGCCCTGCGCGGCGGGCTCTAGCCCTGCTCGGCCAGCGGTCCCTCGCCGGCGTCCTTGACGGCCTTGCGCCGCTTGTACCACTCGATGGCGATGGGCAGCACCGAGAGGATGACGATGCCGATGACGATCGGCTCCAGCAGCTTCTGGATGATCTCGAAGCGGCCGAGCCAGAAGCCCAGCAGTGTCAGCCCGCAACCCCAGACGATGGCGCCGATGGCGTTGTACAGCGTGAACACCGCATAGTTCATCTTGGCCGCGCCGGCGGTGATGGGCGCCAGGGTGCGCACGATCGGCACGAACCGGGCGATCACGATGGCGAAGGGCCCGCGCTGCTCGAAGAACACATGCGCCTCGTCGAGGTACTTCTGCTTGAGGAATCGCGCGTTCGGCTTGAACATCGCCGTACCGACATTGCGGCCGATCCAGTAACCGAGCTGCGCGCCGAGGATCGCCGCGACCGGGATGAAGACCAGCAGCTGCCACAGCTGGAAGTTGACGTCGGCGACGTTGCCCTCGGCCGAGGCGGTCTGGATGCCCGCGGCCAGCATGCCCGCCACGAACAGCAACGAGTCACCGGGCAGGATCGGGAACAGCACCCCGGATTCGACGAAGACGACCACCAGCAGCCCGATCAAGGCCCAGGTGCCGAAGTAGCTCAGCAGGTTGATCGGGTCCATGAAATCCGGCATGAGCGCCAGGGTGGTGGTCATGGGGTTCGAAGATACCGGCTCGACCTTAGGGACAGGCCACGGCGATCCGGTAGCTGGAATCGACGATGCGCGCCGGATCGGCGGAATCGGTGCCGCTGCCCGACCCGGTGACGATCCAGGTGGCGTCGTTGCGCAGCACGGTCGGGGCGCGTCCGGCCGTTGCGGGCACCGGGACGCCGAAGGCGTAGGCCAGGGCGACGCCGCCGACGTCGCCGATGGTCACCGACCGCACGGCGGGAGCATCCTGGCCGGCCTCGTCGTCGGGCTCGTCGATGATGACGGTGACCCCCAGCGATGATTCCCCGATGCTGATGGTGAGCGGGCCGGCAGCGTCATCGCACTGCACCGGGCCGGTGGGGCCCGGGGCGCCGTTGACGACGACCTGCGCGGTGCCGGCAGGCACCGAGTCGACCTGAACCGGTGGTGGGGGAGGGGCCGATGCCGTGGTGGGGACGGTCTCGGGCGGGGCCGGCTGCCCGCACCCGGAGAGCGTGCCCGCCATCGCGGTGGCCAGGATGACGAACAGGGTCGGGACCGGCAGCGCGCGCATTTCTACCCGAGAGTAACCGGTGTACCCGGCATCCGCCCTGCCGCCGTCGGGGGCTTCTTGAGATACTGCCTGGGACAGCGCACGCGACCCAGGAGGAAGTCCATGCCCATCGCCACGCCCGAGGTCTACGCCGAGATGCTCGGCCGTGCCAAGGAGCACTCGTTCGCCTTCCCGGCGATCAACTGCACCTCCTCGGAGACCATCAATGCCGCGATCAAGGGATTCGCCGACGCGGGTAGCGACGGCATCATCCAGTTCTCGACCGGCGGTGCGGAATTCGGTTCCGGCCTCGGGGTCAAGGACATGGTTGTCGGCGCCACCGCGCTGGCCGAGTTCGCCCACGTCGTCGCCGCCAAGTACGACATCACCGTCGCACTGCACACCGACCACTGCCCCAAGGACAAGCTGGACAGCTTCGTCCGCCCGCTGCTGGCCATCTCCGCCGAGCGCGTCAAGAACGGCCAGAACCCGCTGTTCCAGTCGCACATGTGGGACGGCTCCGCGGTGCCGATCGACGAGAACCTGCAGATCGCGCAGGAACTGCTGAAGCTGTCGACCGAGGCCAAGATCATCCTCGAGATCGAGATCGGTGTCGTCGGCGGTGAAGAGGACGGCGTCGAGGCCGAGATCAACGAGAAGCTCTACACCTCTTCCGAGGATTTCGAGAAGACCATCGACGCCCTCGGCGCCGGCGAGAACGGCAAGTACCTGCTGGCGGCCACCTTCGGCAACGTGCACGGGGTGTACAAGCCGGGCAACGTGAAGCTCAAGCCGGAGATCCTGGCGCAGGGCCAGCAGGTCGCCGCGGCCAAGCTCGGCCTCGCCGACAGCGCCCAGCCGTTCGACTTCGTCTTCCACGGCGGCTCGGGCTCGCTGAAGTCCGAGATCGAGGACTCACTGCGCTACGGCGTGGTGAAGATGAACGTCGACACCGACACCCAGTACGCGTTCAGCCGTCCCATCGCCGGGCACTTCTTCACCAACTACGACGGTGTGCTCAAGATCGACGGCGAGGTCGGCAACAAGAAGGTCTACGACCCGCGCAGCTACCTGAAGAAGGGCGAGGCCGGGATGACCGAGCGCGTCATCGAGGCCTGCAACGACCTGCACAGCGCAGGCCGGTCGGTCTCTGCCGGTTAGGTCACGACAGCCAGGACCGGAGAACAAGAATCGGCGCGTTCCCCAGCCGGGGACGCGCCGATTTTTTCTTCTGCTCAGCCGTTCTGGCAGATCTTCCACTGGTCGTCGCGGAACTGGAGATCGAAGCTGCGGGTGGACCGGGTCTGCGGGGCATTGGCCATGAAGGTGGTCACGTTGGCCTCGGCATGATCGTCGACCACGACCACCTCGTCGATGCTGGCCACCACGGGGTACTGCTTGGCCGCCGCGACCCGGCGATGCGTGTCGGTCCAGGCCTTGTCGTCATAGCGGACATAACTGTCGCGGGTGGCGCCGCAGGTCAACCCCCGCAGCGCGGCCAGATCGCCCTTCTGGATCGCGACATCGAAGTTCTCGATCGTCGAGCGAACCTGATCCTCCTGGGAGGCGGCGCCGTCACTGCCCCTGGTGAGCAGCACGGTGCCGAGGATCGCGACCGCGGCCACGGCGGCGATCACCAGCACCACCGCGATAACCCAGCCCCAGCTGCGCCTGCGCGTGGACGCCTTGGGTGCATCCTCGCGGGGCGGAATCACCTGAGGCGCAGCCACTTTGGAGGTGTCGATCATCTCCGTCGGCGCACCCGCGGCGAAGATCTCGGTCGGCGGCTCGGGCACCGACTGGATGATCTGGGTGGAGCCGTCGAATCCCGACGGCGCGGTGAACCGGCGTTCCGAGGAATCCTCGGCCTCCGATGCGTCCGCGGTGGGCTCGGTGTTCGGGTCCCCGGGTTCTGTTGGGTTCGACATCCCTGCTGCGGTCCTCCCTCGCGAACGCTCTCCGCAAGCCTAGTCACTGGCGGCATATCCCCGCACGGCACAATAGGCCCATGACGCGTATGGGTGACCTGCTGGGGCCGGATCCGGTGCTGCTGCCGGGTGATACGGAGGCCGAAGAGGAACTGGCGGCGGGCGAGGAGCCCGCCATCGTGGCTGCGGCGCACCCGAGTGCGTCGGTGGCCTGGGCCGCGCTGGCCGAGGCGGCGCTGGCCGACGAACAGCCCGTCACCGCGTACGCCTACGCACGGACCGGGTATCACCGCGGGCTCGATCAGCTGCGCCGCAATGGCTGGAAGGGTTTCGGTCCGGTGCCCTACGCACACGAGCCCAACCGCGGTTTCCTGCGCTGTGTGGCATCGCTGGCGAAGGCGGCCCAGACCATCGGGGAGACCCCGGAATACGCCCGGTGCCTGGACCTGCTCGACGACTGTGACCCGGACGCCCGTGCGGCGCTGGGCCTGGCCTGACACCCCTTTCTCAACAGCCGTGGGCCCCGCAATCGTCATCGCCGGTGGGCTCCACCTGGACGGTGGCGTGCTCCAGGCCGTGGGCGGCCAGGACCGCCCGGGCATCGACCAGCACCCGCGAGGAGTCCGCGCTGCTGGTCAGGTGTGCGGTGGCCATGTCCTTGCCAGGAACGAGCGTCCAGACGTGCAGATCGTGCACGCCGGTGACGCCGTCGACCGACTCCAGATCGCTGCGCAGTTCCTCGACGTCGATGTGCGCCGGTGACGATTCGCTGAGGATTCGCAGCGCGGCCCTGGCCAGTGCGACGGCGCGCGGCAGTACCCACAGCGCGACCAGGACGGCGACGACGACGTCGGCGTAGGGCCAGGAGGTGGTCACGGTGACGATGCCCGCGATCAGCACGCCGATGCTGCCGACGGTATCGGCGACGACCTCCATGTAGGCGCCCTTGACGGCGAGGCTGTGCTCGGCGTCCGAGCGCAGCAGCAGCACCACCGCGATATTGGCCAGCAGTCCCGCCAGGGCGACCACGATCATCGGCACGCCGGGGACATCGGGCGCATCGCCGAGGCGCTCGAAGGCCTCGTAGAGGATGAATGCGGCGACACCGAACAGCAGTGCTGCGTTGGCCACGGCGGTGAACACCTCGGCGCGGTGCCAGCCGTAGGTGCGCGCCGCCGAGGTCGATCCGCGGCGGGCCATGAGCACCGCGGTCAGCCCCATGAACATGGCGACCAGGTCGGTGAGCATATGGCCGGCGTCGGCGAGCAGGGCGATCGAGTTGATGCTCAGCGCGGTGACGAGTTCGACGACGAAGAACGTGGCCAGGATGGCCGCGCCGATCATCATGCGGCCTACCCGCGTATCGCTTCCACCGTGGCTGTGGTCATGTCCGGCACCCATGCCGCCGAATATATGCGGAAGTATGCATATGTTGCAAGAGCGCCCTAGAGCCAGGCGGACCAGAATCGGGTGAGGCCACCGCCCAGGGAGACCAGCGGGCCGGGAACGCCGGAGAGCTCGACGAACCAGAACACCGCACCGAAGAAGAGCTGGTTGAGCTGCGGCACCAGCAGCACGATCAGCAGGATGACGAAACCCCATTGCTTGACCGGGTCCAGGGTGCGCTGGGTGTCGGTGCTCAGATGGGGTTCCAGGGCGTTGTAGCCGTCCAGGCCGGGGATCGGCAGCAGGTTCAACAACACGGCGGTGACCTGAAGGAAGCCCAGGAATGCGAGGCCGGCCCAGAACACCGCGTGGGCCGGGTCGTAGAACAGGCGCGTCGCGCCGAGCAGCAGGATGGCCAGCACCAGGTTGGCCAGCGGGCCGGCCAGGCTGACCTGCGTGCGTTGGCGCGCCGTCATCCAGGAGGTATGCAGATAGACCGCACCGCCCGGTAGCCCGATCCCGCCGATGGCGATGAACAACATCGGAAGGCCCAGCGACAGAAGCGGATTGGCGTACTTGAGCGGGTTGAGCGTCAGGTACCCGCGGACCTCGACGTTGTGGTCGCCGAACCGCCATGCGGTGTAGGCGTGGCCGAACTCGTGCAGACACAGCGACACCAACCAGCCGGCGATCACCAGCACGAAGACCGAGACGTAGGAGAGCGTCTGCACGCGGTCGGCGCACAACCACGCGCCCACCCCGCCTGCCACGGTCAACCCGACGATGGCCAGGAAGATCGGGCTGGGGCGCACCGACTGACGCAGAGGTCTGATGTTCACGTCCCGACGCTACCTAGTGCACCGATAGCCAGCCCTGTGTGTGCCGGTAGAACGTCGACCGCTTGACCGCGCGGGTGCTCGGCTCGCCGTCGCGGACCACCAACGCACCCGGCGTCCCCAGCTGCGCGGCGCGTCCGGTCACCCAGCGGCCCGGCCGCATGCGCCGCGACAACACGGTGGCGCGCAGCCCGGGTTGGTCGGCAATCGGTTCCACCCGCACCCCGGCGACCTCGCCGTCGAACAGCACCGTGTCGTCGACCACCGCCTCACCGACCAATGCCGAATTCGCGCCGACCCAGACGGCGGCACCCACGATCACCGACCCCGTTTCGTCCCTGATCAGCGGCACCCGCGTGGCCCGACCGGACAACGCCCGACCCGCTCCCCAGGGCCTGCGCACGTGCGCGACCTCGATATCGAGGCGGTCCGCCCGCAGCAGACGCTTGAGCACCGAGGCCAGATCGGCGTCGGCGCCGACCACGATGACGCGCCGGAAATCGGTCACCTCCTCGGGAGAAATCCCCGGTAGTCCGCGCAGCGAACGGGGTGTCCGACGACCGCCGAACAACAAAACGCCCACGTCATGTGTGGCCAACGCAACTCCTACGGCTCCGCTCGGATAGGGTGGGTCACCGGCTGCATCACTTTAAGCGGGAGAAATGCCATGCCGGCAATCGTGCTCATCGGCGCCCAGTGGGGCGATGAGGGCAAAGGTAAAGCCACCGACCTGCTCGGTGGACGTGTGCAATGGGTAGTTCGCTACCAGGGAGGTAACAACGCGGGTCACACCGTGGTGTTGCCGACCGGTGAGAACTTCGCGCTGCACCTCATCCCCTCGGGAATCCTCACCCCGGGTGTCACCAACGTCATCGGTAACGGTGTCGTGGTGGACCCGGGTGTGCTGCTCACCGAGCTCTCGGGTCTGGAGGAGCGCGGGGTCGACACGTCCCGGCTGCTGATCTCCGCCGACGCGCACCTGCTCATGCCGTATCACGTCGCCATCGACAAGGTGACCGAGCGGTACATGGGCAGCAAGAAGATCGGCACCACGGGTCGCGGCATCGGGCCCTGCTACCAGGACAAGGTCGCGCGCCTGGGCATCCGGGCAGCCGATGTGCTCGATGCTGCACTGCTCGAGCAGAAGATCGAGGCGGCGCTGGACTTCAAGAACCAGGTGCTGGTCAAGATCTACAACCGCAAGGCACTCGAGCCTGCCGAGGTTCTGGAGAACCTGCTGACCCAGGCCGAGGGTTTCAAGCACCGCATCTCCGATGCCCGGTTGCTGCTGAACCAGGCGCTGGAGGACGGTCAGACGGTGCTGCTCGAGGGCTCGCAGGGCACCCTGCTCGACGTCGACCACGGCACGTATCCGTTCGTCACCTCGTCGAACCCGACCGCAGGCGGTGCGTCGGTGGGCTCGGGTATCGGGCCGACGCGCATCACCACGGTGCTGGGCATCCTGAAGGCCTACACCACCCGGGTGGGCTCGGGCCCGTTCCCGACCGAGCTGTTCGACGAGCACGGGGCGTACCTGGCCAAGACCGGCGGCGAGGTGGGCGTGACGACCGGCCGGGCCCGGCGCTGTGGCTGGTTCGATGCCGTGATCGCCCGGTACGCGACCCGCGTCAACGGCATCACCGACTACTTCCTAACCAAGCTCGACGTGCTGTCGAGCCTGGAGACGGTGCCGGTGTGCGTCGGCTACACCGTGGACGGCAAGCGCACCGACGAGATGCCGATGACCCAAGCCGATATCCACAAGGCCGAGCCGATCTATGAAGAGTTGCCCGGTTGGTGGGAGGACATCTCCGGTGCGCGGGAGTTCGACGATCTCCCGAAGAACGCCCGCGATTACGTGCTGCGGCTCGAAGAGCTTGCCGGAGCGCAGGTCTCATGCATCGGCGTCGGCCCGGGGCGGGATCAGACGATTGTCCGCCGGGATATCCTGGCGTGACCGACTTCGGGCTGGATCCGCGCCGAGCCGACCCTGAGTACGACCGGCACGGCGGGTTTCCGGTCTTCGAGCTCGCGGATCCGGGCCCGGGATTCGCCCGCTTCCTGACGGCGATGCGTCATGCGCAGGACCTCGCGGTATCGGCCGATCCCGATGGTGAGACCTGGGATGCCGCAGCCGATCTGGCCGAACAGCTGGTGGGCCTGCTGGAACCGCATCGGGCCGCCGAGGGGGTCGGGCCCGCGAGCAGGGTGCCGTCCCTGCCCGGGGCGGGCAGCTTGTTGATGCCGCCATGGCAGATCACCAAGTTCGACGCCGACGGTGTCGAACTGACGGTGCAGTTCAGCCGATATCACGTCGGCGGAAACGGCGCCGTGCACGGTGGGGTGCTGCCGCTGCTGTTCGACTCGGTGTTCGGCATGGTGATCCACGCGGCGGGCCGACCCGTCAGCCGGACCGCTTTTCTGCATGTCGACTACCGAGCCGTGACCCCGATCGACCAGACGCTCACCGCGCGTGGGTGGGTGCGTGAATCCGAGGGGCGCAAGGCGTTTGTGAATGCCGAACTGGTCGACGGCGACGGGAAGCTGTTGGCCGAGAGCAACGGTTTGATGATCAGATTGCTGCCCGGTCAGCCCTGATCGTGTGACCATGTCTGTGTGACGGACAGGCTGACGACCCCGCGGGCTGCCGCGGCGGCCGGGGTGGTTTTCGCGGTGTTGTTCGGGACTGCGCTGGTCCTGATCCGACTGGCGCTGCCCGAGGGTGCCGACTCGGGTGCGCAGTGGCTGGTAGAGGGCAGTACGAACCTGGATGTCGCCGCGAAGATCATGCCGTTCGCCGGGATAGCGTTCCTGTGGTTCATGGCGGTGGTTCGCGATGGATTGGGCGGTTACGAGGACCGGTTCTTCTCGACGGTATTCATCGGCAGCGGTCTGTTGTTCTTGGCGATGATGTTCGTTGCCGCTGGGGTCGGTGCCGGGCTGGAACGCAGTGGTGCGGCAATGGATCCAGATGTTGCGGAGTTCGGGCAATTCGTGCTGCTGACGGTGTCGAAGACCTACGGACTCCGGATGGCAGCGGTGTTCATGATCTCGCTGGCCACCATCTGGCGTAAGACCGAGCTCATGCCGGGTTGGTTGGTGATCTCGACCTACGTTGCCGCACTGGGACTTCTGATCGCCAGCGACCTCAGCATGTGGCTGACGCTCGCCTTCCCGGCATGGGTGCTGGTGGTCAGTGTCTTGTTGCTGCGGCGGGCCGCTCGCGCCTAGAAGTCCGGTTGTCCGCGGGCGTTTTCGAGGGCGAGTTCTCTTGCGTTGCGGGTACGTTCGGCGTTGATGCGGTAGTCGCGGTCGTGTTGCCGGGTGCGTTGGCGCCGTGGGATATCGGGTTCGCGGTCGCGCTCATCGATGAGGGTGATGTGTCGTGTTCTCGGGATTTCGACGTCGGATCTGTTGTGGGGGAACAGGACTGGTCCCAACGGCATCGTCGCGTATCGGTGCCCGGACGGTGCGGTCCATTCGGTGGTGCCGTCGGGGTGGGCGGTGGGGGTCCAGCCGGTTTTCAGTGTTTTGAGGAGGTGGTGTTCGCGGCAGAGCGGTCGCAGGTTGCCCGGGTGGGTCGCCCCGGCCGGCCACGGGGTGACATGGTCGAGGTCGCAGCGTTGGGCGGGCTTCCCGCAGCCGGGGAAACAGCAGGTCATCGCGGTCATGCGGACGTAGGCGGCCAGTTTCGCCGACGGGCGGTAGCGGGGTTCGGAGCCCAAGTCTGTTGCGCTACTCAGGGGCCGGACTGTCGCGCCGCCGGCGATCAAGTCGGTGAGTAGGTGGGCCGGAATAATCGCGCCGTCCAGGGTGATCCCGGCACCCCGGCCCGTTTTGGCGGCCGGGGCAGCGGGTGCTGCGGGTTCGGACGCGGGATCGGTGCTGCCCTCCTTCGCGGCCGGCTCCTCAGCTCCCGGCGCGCCCACCGGCCCTTCCTCGGCACCGCCGGTATCCGGCGTGCCAGGTACCGGACCCGACTCGGGCGTAGGCCCCGCGTCCGGCTTTGTCCCGTGCCCGCTTTCGGGTTCTTGTCCGGTGAGGACGTAGATGGTGACCGCACCCGCCCGCGGATCTTTGCCTGATCCTGCGCAGTCAGGGTTGCTGCAGAGGCAGGTGAGTCGGTCGGCGCCGGCCAGGACCGCGGCCAGGGCGTCGGCGCGGCGTTCGGCCACGGTCCGCGGATCCTCAGAACAAACACCGTGGGCGAGTTGGGTGAGTCGGGTGTCGCTGATCGCGGCGTCGGTGGTGCGCATGCGTCCCCAGAACGAGACGACGCCGTCGGGGTCGTCGCGGTCACCGAAGTCGATATAGCGGTCTTTGGCCGCGGCTTTGGACCGGATGACCGCGATCGGATCGAACTTATGCACCCAGTAGTCGACCGCCCGGATCAACGCGTTCTCCGACAATGCGCCGTACTGGTGGGCGGTGCCGGCGATCCCGGCGTCGATCAACCCCAATGCCTCCTCATCACATACCAGCTGCGTGCGCCAGGTGATCGCGGCGATCACCTTCGCCGACACCGACCCTTGCGCGAACGCCTCGGCGGTGCGGGGTAGCCGATCACGCAACGCCATCGCGATGCGCATCTGGGCGCTGGCGGCCCGGGATCCGAGGGTGCAGGCGGCACTGATCTCGGCTTTGGCGAGTGCCCATCCGTCGATCAACTTCAACGCCGACGATTCGTCTTCGTCCTCGCAGTGCCGTGCGGTGACTTCGGCGATCGCGGCCAGCCGCCGGGCCGCCGCGGCCGCCTCAGCGCGGGTGGCATCGGTGACCTCGGCGATGAGCTCCTCATCGCTCAACCCCGACCGTTCGAACATGTGTTCTATACTACTCGCGGCCCCGACAAGTGAAATCGACCGACGAAACCCCAGCTCAGTAGCCTTCAGACCGCCGCGGCGTCCGGTGTCAGCAGGAACAGCCCGGCGACCGTCTGGTCGTCGCGGAAGGTGATGCGCGCGACGTAATCGCCCGCTTCGAACCGGAGCGGCGTGTTCGTCGTGGTGAAGTCACCCGCGCGCATCATGTCGACATCGCCGTGGCCCCCGTAGGCCCCGGCCAACCCGACGATGTGAACCCATGCTTCGGCGAGCCCGGCCTCGGTGAGCCGATCGCGCATGGTCTCGTCGAAGCGTGCGCTGACATCGGCCCACCGGGCGTTCGCGAGATCATCGATGACGGCCAGCGTCAGCTCCGTGGCCTGCGGAAGTGGGGTGGTGTTCATGGCTTGTCCTGTCCGTGGATCGATCGGTTTGCCGAATCGCTGGAAAGCGGCCTGGCGGGTGATGCCGAGTGCATCGCCGACCTGCTGCCAGGTGTGACCCGCGGTGCGGGCCCGCTGCACGGCAGCGGCCAGCAGACTCTCGGCGTCCTCTTTGACCTCGCGTGCGATGCCCACCGTCGCAAGTGGGTCTTGGTCGGCGCTGAGGATCGGCGCAGCGACCAGTTGGCCGAGTCTGCGATGCAGTAGTTGGGCGGCGGCGAACGGCGAATCGGTCATGCTGTCAATGATGCCTTGACAAATGCGCACCTGTCAAGAAAATCTTGACGCCCTATTCGATGGCGGTGATCGCCCCCGCCGGGCACAACTGCGCGGCACGACGGGCGCGCGTTTCCTCATCGGCCGGAACATCGGCGGCGAGCACCACGACGATGCCGTCGTCGTCCTGGTCGAACAGGGCGTCGGCGACCATCACGCAATTACCCGCACCTATGCAGCACTCCCGGTCGGCCTCGATGTGCATCGTCGTCACCACCGCACCGACAGCGACCGCAGGCCGTAGATGAAGTGGAACGACCGGTAGTCGATGTCTTCGGCAGACTCGGCGACGGCCAGTGCGGGGAAGCGGCTAAACAGCGCGGGGAAGGCGATGCGCATCTCCATCCGCGCCAGCGGGGCGCCCAGGCAGTGGTGGATCCCGTGTCCGAACGCCAGATGCCCTGCGGCGCCGCGGTGGATGTCCAGTTCGTCGGGAGAATCGACAAAGGCGGGATCGCGGTTGCCGGCGGGCAGGGAGGCGAAGACCAGCATGCCCGGCGGTATCGTCACCCCCGCGACTTCCACCTCGCCGGTGGTGAATCGCGGAATTGCGTGGTGCACCACCGAAAGCCAGCGCAGTAGCTCTTCGATCGCCGGGCCGATCGCGTCCGGGTCTTCACGCACCATGGCCAACTGCTCCGGTGAGCGCAGTAGCGCCAATGTGCCCAACCCCAACATGTTCGATGTCGTCTCGTGCCCGGCCAGCAGCAGAAGCCCTGCGATGCCCACCAATTCGTCGTCACTGAGTTCCGCACCGTGATCGCGGACCAACATGCCGAGGATGTCCTCACCCGGGGTGCGACGCGCCCGGCTCACCAGACTGTGCATGTACTCGCGGCTTTGGCGCTGCAGTTCCATCCGCTCGGCTATCGGCAACGCCAGGTCGAGCTGACGGGCCGAGCGTTGCTCGAAATCGGGCCGGTCCTCGATGGGGACACCGAGAAGCTCACAGATCACCAAAGACGGTACCGGCAAGGCGAATTGGGATATCAGATCGGCAGGTGGGCCGGCGGCCTCCATGGCGTCCAGGCGATCCTCGACGATTTCGGCGATCCGAGGCTCAAGCCGTTTCATCCGCCGGATGGTGAACTCGGGAGTGAGCATCCGGCGCAGCCGCTGATGCTCGGGCGGATCGAGCCCGAGCAGATTCCCGGCGCGGGCGCGGGCGAGCTCCTCGTCGGACATCGGCGGCGCGCCGGGAAGGGCGAACCCCGGCGGTCGGGAATTGGAGAAGTGCTCGTGATCTGCCAGGACCGCTTTGACGTCCTCGTACCGGGTGACCAGGTACACCGGATTGCCCAACGCGCTGACCACCGACTGAACGCCGGCTCCGTCGCGGATCTCGCCGAGTTCAGGTACCGGATCGAAACCGTTGCGCCGCATGTGGACCGGTGGCAGCATTTGGCTGGCTGTCATGTCCACACGCTACGCGCCGAGGATAAAGTCCGAGATCAGGGCGTTGACGAGCATCGGATTCTCCAAGGCCGCCAGATGGGCGACCCCGTCGAGGACCACGCTCGACGACCCAGGGATCGCCGCGGCCATCGCCAGCGTCTCGGCCACCGGGAACGTCGCGTCCTCCGCTCCGGCAACCACCAGCACCGGTGTGCGCACGCTCGCCAGCAACTCCCGCTGGTCCGGTCGGTCCGGCACCACGCTGGTCACCGCCCACGAACAGGATTCGATATCCACCGAGTGAGCTGCCGCGCGCACATACCCGACCACGTCGGGACGTTCCCGCAGGGTCGTCGGGCCCAGAAAGGCCTTGACCACCTCACGGGTCAACGGGCCGCGGATGCCACCGAGCAGCTTGGCCACCCGCAGCAGCGCCCCGTACTCCAGGCGCTGCCGCCATCCGGCGGCCGAGGCGGTGCAGTTCATCAACACCGAGAATCCGGCCCGGTCGGGATGCAGCGCGGCGAACGTGCCGCCGATCATGCCGCCCCACGAATTCCCGACGAAATGCGCCTGATTGGCACCCACCGCGTCCAGGACGTCGACCACGCACTGTGCGCAGTCCTCGAATGTGAACGGTGCGGCGAGCTTTTCGCTCGCACCGTGACCCGGTGGGTCGATCAGGACGACCTTGAAATGATCGCGGAACGCCGCCGCCTGCCCCGACCACATGTCGCCGGTCATCAACAGGCTCGGCCAGAACACCATCGTGTCGCCGGCTCCGTCGACCTGGATCCGCAGCCGCCCCAACCGCGTCGAGACGTTTCGTGATTCCACGGCTCACACGTTAACGTTCCGGGCGCAGCGCCGGCCACCAGATGCGCGGACCGATGAGGGTGAACAGTGCCGGGATGATCACGGTGCGCACCACGAAGGTGTCCAGCACGATGCCCAACCCGACGATGATGCCGATCTGGGTGAGCACGATTAGCGGTAGCACCCCCAGCACGCAGAACACCGCGGCCAGCACGATTCCGGCGCTGGTGATCACCGCACCCGTCGCCGAGACGGCGCGCACGATGCCCTGCCGGTTGCCGTACTGCGGGGTCTCTTCCTTGGCGCGCGTCACCAGGAAGATCGTGTAATCCACGCCGAGGGCGACCAGGAAGAGGAAGGCGAACAGCGGAGTTCCGTTGTCCAGTGCGGGGAAACCGAACAGGTGCACACTTGCCCACCCACCGAGGCCCAGTGCGGCCAGCGCGCTCAGCACGGTGACCGACACCAGGATCAGCGGTGCCAGCAATGAGCGCAACAGCACGAACAGCACCGCCAGCACCACCGCGAGGATGGCGGGGATGACCACCATGCGGTCGTGGCGGGCCGCGGCGGCCGCGTCCCTGGCCTTGGCGTCGGAACCGCCGACGAGGGCGTCCGGACTGACCGCGTGCACCGAACTACGCAGGGCGTCAACAGTATCGAAGGCGGCGTCGGAGGCGGGCTCGGCCTGCAGGACCGCCGACCACTGGGTCAGGCCGGTATCCGATTCGCCGGTCGGTCGAGCCGACACCACCCCGGGTGTCTGCCCGATCGCCTGGCTGACCGCGGCGGCATCCGAACTCGGGGCGATCACCACCGTCGGGTCGGTCAGACCGCTCGGGAAGTGCTGCGACAGCGTCTCGAAGCCGGCCACCGACTCGGCCTGCACGCGGAACTGCTCGGTCTGGGTCAGCCCGACGGGGGTGCCGACCAGGCCGAGGCACAGCGCCGCCAGCGCGGCCAGGGCGCCCCCGGAGACCCAACCGGGTCGCTGCGCAACCCACGAGGCGATCCGATGCCAGGCCCCGTTGTCGGTGAGCGCCTTGTTACCCACCTGCGGGATGAACGGCCAGAACAGCTTTCGGCCGAACAGGCCCAGGAAGGGCGGTAGTACCAGCAGGACGAAGATGGCGGCGACCACCAGGCCGGCGGCGGCCTGCACGCCGAGGCTGCGGTTGCTCGGCGCGGTCGCGAAGGCCAGCGTCAGCAGTGCCAGCACGACCGTGGCGTTGCTGGCCAGGATGGCCGGGGCGGCAGCCCGCACCGCTACCCGCAGTGCCTCGCGATGGTCCGCGCGTGCGCCCAGTTCCTCGCGGTAGCGCGAGATGAGCAGCAGCGCATAGTTGGTGCCCGCACCGAAGACCAGCACGCTGGTGATACCGCCGGTCGAACCGTCCGGACTCAGGCCCAGGCCCGCGGCCACCGCGGTCCCGACCACCGAGCCGACCCGGTCGGCGAAGGCGATCACCAGAAGCGGTACCAGCCACAGGATGGGGGAGCGATAGGTGACGATCAGCAGCAGGGCCACCACGGCGGCTGTGACCGCGAGCAGGGTGAAGTTGGCTCCGGCAAAGGAATTCGCGATATCGGCGCCGAAGGCGGGGCCGCCGGTCACCTCGGCCTGCAGGCCGTCGGGCAGGCGTTGCGACGTCGAGATGCGCAGCTCCTGCACGGCATCGTCGAGGGCGAACCCGGAAAGGTCGGCGGGCAGCGGCGCCACCGACAATGCCGCCTTGCCGTCCTCGGACACCTGTGCGCCTGGCCCGGCCGCGGCGATATCGGCCGCGCCGAGCGGCGTGCCGTCCGTGCGGCTGAACACGATGATCGCCGGCGCCTGATCGCCCCCGGGGAACTGGGCGCGCAGGGCGTCGACGCGCGCCGACTCCGCACCCGCCGGCACGGCCACCGGAGACTGCGATGCGGAATCTCCGCCGCTGAGCAGCGCCATTCCGGCACCCGAGGCCAGGATCACGAGCAGGGCAACAAGCCACGAGAGTCGACCGGACATGACATCAAATATTTCAGATACTTAACTAATAATCAACCCTTGCCGATATGATCGCGGGGTGACACGTGAGGACCTGGAGCGGTTGATCGCCGGTGACGTCCGCGCCCTGACCGCCGAGTCCGACCAGATCGGTCACGAGTTCGCACGTCGGCATGATGTGAGCGCCAACGACTTCCGGGCGCTGCTGCACGTGATGGTCGCCGACGCCGCGGGGGAGCCGCTGACGGCCGGCGAGCTGCGCAAGCTGATCGGAACCTCGGCGGCCGCGGTCACCTACCTGGTGGAGCGGATGATCGCCTCCGGACATCTTCGTAGGGAGGCTCACCCGAAGGACCGGCGCAAGGTCATCCTGCGCTACGACGATCACGGGATGGCCGTCGCGACCGACTTCTTCACCCCGCTGGCGAAGATCAACTCCGCGGCGCTGGCGGATCTGCCCGACAGCGATCTGGAGGCGGCGCACCGGGTGTTCACGGCGCTGGTCGGTGCCATGCACCGGTTCCGGACGGTCAACGACGGTTGAGAGTGGCCTCCTCGAGGTCGAGGCCGCGCAGCACCTCGCGCAGGACCTCGTCGTCGATGTTGCCCGCGTCGCGTTCGGCGATGAACACCGCTCGCTCGGCGGCCAGCATCTCCAGTCGCAGGCTGCGGAACGTCGAGGCCGGGCTCTGCCCGATCTCCTCCTCGCTGCGCCCCAACCGCTCCCAGGCCGCGTTGCGCCGCGCGGTGTTCCAACGGCGCAGCACATCGGCTGCGCTGTCCTGGATCGCGTTGCCCTCGGCGCGCTGCTGCTCGAGCAGCTCGTCGAGCCGGTCGGCCGCCGCGCGGGCCGCCTTGTCCTGGGCTGCGGCCTGCGCCAAGGCATCCGAACGCGCGTCGTCACCCTCGACACCGAACCGTCGGATCACCCACGGCAGCGTGAGACCGTGCAGCAACAAGGTGCCGACCACCACCGCGAAGGTCAGGAACACCAGCTGATCGCGGCCGGGAAAGGCGTCCCCGGACAATGTCGTCATCGGCACACCGAAGGCGGCGGCCAGCGATACGACCCCGCGCATCCCGGCCCACGCCACCACGAACGTCTCGCCGACCGACGGCCGTGGCGAGCGCAGGTAGGCGAAGGCATACACCCACACCAGACGCACCGCGATGGTCGTGCCGAGCACGGCGAGCGCCGACATGGCGATCCTGGCCGGTGAGAATCCCGCCAGCTGGTCCACCACGCTGGGCAGCTGCAGCCCGATCAGCAGGAAGGCGAACGACTCCAGGATGAACTGCAGCGCCCGCCACACCGCGTCGTCCTGCAGCCGGGTGGCATACCCGGCGTGGGTCGTGGTGCGCCCGCCGAGCAGCACGGCGGCGGTGACGACGGCCAGCACGCCGGAGGTGTGCGCCTCCTCGGCCACCAGATAGACGACGAACGGCGCCAGCAGGCCGATGGCGCTTTCGACGACGGGATCGTCCAGGCGTGCGCGCACGAACGTGATGCCCGAACCCGCGAGGGCTCCGACCACCACACCGCCGGCCGCGGCCAGCACGAAGGTGCCCAGTCCCGACGCCCACCCCGTCGATGCACCGACCGCCGCCGCCAACGCGACCTTGTACGCCGTCAGCGCCGTCGCGTCGTTGAGCAGGCTCTCGCCGCCGATCAGCGTCATCACCCGCCGTGGCAGTCCCAGCCGACGGCCCACCGCGCTCGCGGACACCGCATCCGGCGGGGCCACGATCGCCCCCAGCGTCAAAGCCGCGGCCATGGTCAGCTCCGGGACCACCCGGAACGCCACCAGCCCGACCACCAGCGTGGTGACCAGCGGGAGGCCGACCGCCAGCGAGCCGATCGCGCCCGCGTTCCTGCGCATGTTGAGATAGCTGCTCTCCAGGCCTGCCGACCACAGCAGCGGCGGCAGGATCACGAACAGCACCAGATCGGGATCGAGCTCCACACCGTCGAAACCCGGGATGTACGAGGCAGCCAGACCCGCCACGACCAGCGCCAACGGCGCCGACACGTCGAGGCGGCGGCTCACCGCGGCCAGCAACACGGCGGCCACCGATACCGCCAGTACTGTCACTCCCACCGCATCCACCTATCCTCGGTCACCATGCTCAAGCGTTCACGACGGCAGTCGCCGACTCCGCTGTGTGAGCATCTCCAGGCGATACCCCACAGCGCTGAACCGGCCCCGCTTACTCCCGGCAAGTGCCAGGAATGTGCCGAGCACGGCGAGAACACGTGGGCCCACCTGCGGATGTGCCTGTCCTGCGGTCACATCGGATGCTGTGATTCCAGCCCGCACCAACATGCCACCGCGCATTTCCGCGAGACCGGCCACCCGGTGATGTGCAGCATCGAACCGGGTGAGTCGTGGCGGTGGTGCTATGTCGACATCCGGCTCGGCTGAAAAATCTGGCAGGCTGGGATGGCGATGACAAGGCACGCCGAAGACGCTGACCCCCACGCCGACCCGAGGGCGCCCGTGGTGCTGCTGCGCGAACCCGGTGCGACCGGCCGCGAGCAGGCTCTGTCCTTCGCACGGCTGGGCGCCGTGGTCACCACGAATCCGGCCGACGACGCCGATTTCGTGGTCACATCCGAGCTCGACCTGGACCGCGAGGGGTTACGCAGGCTGGCCGCCGACGAGCTGGGGCTGCCGACCGCGCCGTTCTGGTTCGCCGGAACGGCCGCGGAGCTGGCCGCGATCGCCGAGCACGCGGGCTTCCCACTGGCGGTCACCCCGGTCGCCGACGAGGCGGACACGGGGCGATCGGTGTTGTTGCGGCCCGAGGATGTCGGTCCGGCCTGGGACCGTGCCGTCGCCGCCGGTCACCAGCGGGTGATGGCCGAAACGGTCGTCGAGATCGACGACCAGGTCACCCTGCTGACCGTGCGCACCGCCAGCGCCGCCGGTCCGGTGGTGCATTTCTGCGAACCGATCGGACACCGGGTCGCCGACGACGGCACCGTGTCGGCCTGGCAGCCGCACCGGCTGGCCCCGGCCGCGCTGGACGCCGCCAAATCGATCGGTGCGCGCATCGTGAACTCGCTGGACGGTCGCGGTGCCTACGCGGTGGAACTGCTGGTGCGCGGTGACGAGGTGTACTTCGCCGATGTGCGGCCGCGCCCCGTCGACGCCACCCTGCTGACCCTGCGCACGCACCGATTGTCGGTCTTCGACCTGCATGCGCGCGCGGTGCTCGGGCTTCCGGTCGACACCATCATGGTCTCCCCGGGTGCCGCTGTGGTGGGCCGGGCAGGCGACGCTGTGCTCGACGTGGCCGCCGACAAGGCCACGGCGCTGGCGGTGCTGGCGCAGGCCCACGAGGTGGCCGAAAGCGATGTCTGGCTTTTCGGTGACGGGCTCGGCGCGGCATTCGCCACCGCCCAGGACGTCACCATCGCGCGTGACCGTGCGCAACGCACCGCGGTGTCGCTGCGTAGACTCTGGCAGTCGTGAGCGGCGACGAAGCAGACCGGGACAGGCCGACGGCGACGCCGTTCCTGCTGGCTCTCGTCATCATCGTGGTTGTGATCACCGCGATTCTTGTCATCAACCGCGGCGAGGGTGACGGTGATCCCCAGCAGATCGGCCGCGTGGTGGTCGCCCAGAACGACGCCCTGCAGCGGCAGGACTATCAGGCGTTCAAGGCCAACACGTGCGCGGCCAAGCAGGGCACCGAGAAAGAGGTTCTCGACCGGCAGCGGGATTCGGTTGCCAAGCACGGTGATCGCTATGTCGACGGGACGGGAAACATCGCCGTCGTCGGCGATACCGCCACCGCCACCGTCAAGTATCACTTCGGCACCGCCGACGAAACGGACACCCAGGTCAGCGCCGACATGATGTTCACGCGCGAGGACGGTCAGTGGAAGGTCTGTTCGCAGGGTCCGGCCTAGCCGTTACGGTAGTGCTGTGTCCACATCCGAGAGCCCGGGTTACGCCGGTGACATCACGCCCGAGCAGGCATGGGAGCTGCTGTCCGACAATCCCGAAGCCGTCCTGGTCGACTGTCGCACCGAGGCGGAGTGGCGGTTCGTCGGCGTTCCCGACCTCGCCCCGTTGCGGCGCGAGGTGGTCTTCGTGGAGTGGAACAGGACCGACGGCTCGCGCAACGACGCCTTCATCGACGATCTCGGCAGGTCAGGTATCGCCCCTGGGGCGCGGCCGGTGGTGTTCCTGTGCCGCTCGGGTAATCGATCCATCGGCTCGGCGCAGGCCGCGACGGCCGCGGGTATCGGGCCGTCCTACAACGTGCTCGACGGTTTCGAGGGCAACCTCGACGAGAACGGTCATCGCGGTGGTACCGGATGGAAAGCCGTCGGCCTTCCCTGGAAGCAGAGCTGAGAGCAGCCATGAGTGACGTTCCCTCCGTGCGTATCCCCGCACCACTGCCCGACGGCGTCAGCCAGGCCACCATCGGCGTGCGCGGCGGCCTGCTGCGCTCGGGCTTCGAGGAGACCGCCGAGGCCCTGTACCTGACCTCGGGCTACGTCTACGAATCCGCCGCCGACGCCGAGCGCGCGTTCACCGGTGAGATCGACCGGTATGTGTACTCGCGCTACGGCAACCCCACCATCTCGATGTTCGAGGAACGGTTACGCCTCATCGAGGGCGCCCCGGCGGCGTTCGCCACCGCCACCGGCATGGCAGCGGTGTTCACCGCGCTGGGTGCACTGCTGGGTGCCGGTGACCGACTGGTCGCCGCGCGCAGCCTCTTCGGATCGTGTTTCGTGGTGTGCAACGAGATCCTGCCGCGCTGGGGGGTGGAGACCGTCTTCGTCGACGGTGACGACCTGTCCCAGTGGGAGGAAGCGCTCAGCGTGCCGACCCAGGCCGTGTTCTTCGAAACCCCGTCGAATCCCATGCAGTCACTTGTCGATATCGCCGCGGTCGCCGAGTTGGCGCACGCTGCGGGTGCAAAGGTGGTGCTGGACAACGTGTTCGCCACCCCGCTGCTGCAGCAAGGGATCCCGCTGGGGGCCGATGTGGTGGTGTATTCCGGTACCAAACACATCGACGGCCAGGGCCGCGTCCTAGGTGGCGCCATCCTTGGTGACAAGGAGTACATCGACGGCCCGGTGCAGAAGCTGATGCGCCACACCGGCCCGGCGATCAGCGCCTTCAACGCCTGGACGCTGCTCAAAGGCCTTGAGACATTGGCGGTCCGGGTCGACTACGCGAACCGCTCCGCGCAGCGGGTCGCCGAGTTCCTGGAACAGCAGTCCGGTGTGAACTGGGTGAAATACCCGTTCCTACAGTCACATCCGCAGTACGAGCTGGCGCAGCGCCAGATGCGCGGCGGTGGAACGGTGGTCACGTTCGAGGTGGACGGCGGCAAGGATGCGGCCTTCAAGCTGTTGGACAAGCTGCGCGTCATCGACATCTCCAACAACCTCGGCGACGCGAAATCGTTGATCACGCACCCGGCCACCACAACCCACCGGGCGATGGGTCCGGAGGGGCGGGCGGCGATCGGTCTCGGTGACGGCGTGGTGCGTGTCTCGGTGGGCCTGGAGGGCACCGAGGACCTGATCGCCGATCTGGGCCAGGCGCTGAGCTGATCGGGATAGTCGATGTCCAAGGGATCGGATGCGAAGAAGGCGCGTCGCAAGAAGCGTAAGACGACCGCTGACACACGGTGGGTTCCCGACGCGGTGATAGAGCAGCTCTCGGCCATCCAGGATGCGGTGGTCGCCGACCTTGCGGAGTTCGACGAGCGAATCACCGAGCGCGGCTGGATCTTCGACGAGGAAGAATCCGATGACGACTACGCCATCTGGTTCTTCGAGCCGTCCGGTGCGGTGGTCGAGGACGGCATCTCGGTCACCTCGTTGTGGCTGGACGCCGCCGAGGACGGTGCACTGGTTCACGTGACCTTCGTCGGAACCACCGATAAGCACAGCTTCACCCACGAGGAGCTGTTCGACCGACTCGACGCCATCGAGTCCTACCGGAACGGCGAGCCGATCCCGGAGTGAGTGACGTGACGTTGCGGCAGCTCCGCTACTTCGCCGTGCTGGGGGAAGAGCTGAACTACCGCCGCGCCGCCGAACGCCTGTTCATCACCCAGCCCGCGCTGTCCACCGCGATCAAACAGCTCGAGCACCAGTTCGGTGTGGTGCTCTTCCACCGCAACACCCGCGAGGTCACGCTGACCGATCTGGGCGCGGCGTGGCTGCCCCAGGTGCACCAGGCGCTGTCGGGGGTGGAAGCCGTCGTCGATAACCTTTTGCTGCTCTCGGGCACCCGGCGCGGTGTGTTGCGCGTCGGCTACCTGATCGGCACCGGAGCCGACCTGTTGTTCCGATTGGTCCGCCACTTCGAGTCCGCCTATCCCGAAGTGACCGTCGAACCGATCGAGTTCGATTTCGCCGATCCCACCGCGGGCCTTGCCGACGGGAGCACCGAGGTCGCGATCATCCGCCCGCCGGTCGACCTGCCAGAGCATCGCGTGCTCATCCTGGATTCCGAGTCGTGGGTCGCGTGTCTGCCGCGCGATCACCGGCTGGCCGACCGCACCGAGGTCGGGATCGCCGAGCTGCTCGACGATCCCATCGTCTGCGCTCCGCTCACGGCCGGAACGTGGCGGGACTATTGGCTGGCGATGGACGTCCGGGGCAACCGGCCACCGACCATCGCCGCCGTCGCCGCGACCTACGAGGCCGAGACGACGGCGATCGCGCGGGGACTCGGGATCAGCTTCACCACCTCCTCGGTGGCGCGCTTCTATGACCGCCCGGGCATCGTCTATGTGCCGATTTCCGACCGTCCGCTCAGTCATACCGCCCTGGCGTGGAACCCCGCGGCTCTCACGCCGCAGGCAGATGCGCTGGTCAGGCTGGTGGAAGCGCGTTGGGGAGTCGGCGGCGCCGACACTTCTGCCCAGGACTGATAACTCTTGCTTATAAGCAGATCAAAACATCGAACTTCCGATGTCCCCCGGATGACGGTTGTCTGACCTGGAGGAGTTCGTCCCCACGTCTTGACCTGGAGTGACTATGACCGACGCAATAGCTCCACCCACTCATTCGGATACCCCTGCCGCCCACAGCTCCGGCAACACGGTCGCCGCGCCCGGCTCCGAAGATGCCAAGCTGGCCGAGCTCGGCTACACCCAGAAGCTCGACCGCTCGGTCGGCACCCTGGCCTCGTTCGCCATCGGCTTCGCCACCATCAGCGCCACCACCGCGGTGTTCACCGGATTCGGCGCGGGCTACTTCACCGCAGGCGCGCCGTTCGTGTGGACGCTGCTGCTGGCCGGTGCGGTGTTCGCGCTGTGGACGTTCATCGCCGCCGACCTGACCGCCAAGCTGCCGCTGGCCGGCTACTCCTATCAGTGGATCAGCCGGATCAACGGGCCGAATCTCGCCTGGTTCACCGGCTTCATCGCGCTGATGGGCTGGGTCTGCGGCATGACCGGCGTCGGCTTCATCCTGTCCGGCTACCTCGGCGGGCTGCTGGGCTGGAGCATGACGCAGACCACCCAGATCCTGCTGGCCATCGCCGTGGTGTTCCTCTGCGTGCTGATCAACATCTACGGTGTCCGCTTCGCCACCATGGTCAACAACATCGGGGTCAGTCTCGAACTCGTCATCACCGTGGGCGCCACCGCCCTGATCGCCGTCATCGCCTTCTCCACACCGGAGAACCACCAGCCCATCTCCACCCTGTTCACCGGCGGCGAATCCGGGGACAAGGACTCCTACATGCTGGCCTGGCTGGCCGCCGCGCTCGGACCGTTCTTCGGTCTTATCGGCGTCGAGTCCGGTGCCGACGTCGCCGAGGAGACCAAGAACGCGCGACGGGTTGTCCCCAAGACGATGTTCTATGCCTTGATCACCTCGATCGTCATCGAGTTCCTGATGTACGTCGTGTATGTGCTGGCCATCAAGGATCCCGCTGCGGTGGAAGCGAATTCGGCCGCACCGATCGAGGAGATCATTACCCAGCAGGCCGGACCGGTCGTCACCAAGGTCGTCGTCGCCATCGCGCTGACCAACATCCTGGCCTGCCTGCTCGCCAACATCCTGGTGGCCACCCGGCTGACCTATTCGATGGCCCGGGACAACATGCTGCCGTTCTCGCACGTCTGGCGCCACGTCTCGCCGAAGAGCAAGGCCCCCACCTATGCCGTCCTCGGGTTGGGTTGTCTGTCAACGGTTCTACTGCTCTCGGCGCTGGTCAACGAGAAGGCCTTCAACTACATCATCGGCATCGCCTCGCTGCTCTTCTTCTTCGTCTACATCCTGCAGACCATCGGCCTGCTCGTCGGCTACAAGCGCGGCACGATCCCCGCGGCCGAGCCGGGCACCTTCGATCTGGGCCTGTTTCGGTTGCCGCTGTACGTCACCGCTCTGGTGGTGTTCCTCGGTGTCGCCGTCGCCCTACTCTTCCTGCCCCAGTTCACCACCAACAAGTGGGTCTTCCTGGGCATCGTCGTGATCGCCGCCATCTGGTGGGCCACCGGATTGAAGTCACGGCTGCGCCGTGGCGACGCCGGTGCCGATTACGCCAAGACCCACAACCTCTAGAAAGGACCGCATCATCATGAGCACAGGAACCTCCAACCTCGTGGCCGTCGAACCGGGAGCCATCCGGGAGGACACCCCGCCGGGGTCGGTGATCCAGTACAGCGATTACGAGCTGGACCACAGCAGCCCGTTCGCCGGCGGCGTCGCCTGGATCGAAGGAGAGTTCCTGCCCGCGGAGGATGCCAAGATCTCCATCTTCGACACCGGCTTCGGGCATTCCGATCTCACCTACACCGTCGCGCATGTGTGGCACGGCAACATCTTCCGGCTGGGGGATCACCTGGACCGACTGCTCGACGGGGCCCGCAAGCTGCGTCTGGACGCCGGTTACACCAAGGACGAGTTGGCCGATATCACCAAACAGTGCGTCGCGATGTCGCAGCTGCGCGAATCCTTCGTCAACCTCACCGTTACCCGGGGCTACGGAAAGCGAAGGGGCGAAAAGGATCTGTCCAAGCTGACCCACCAGGTGTACATCTACGCCATCCCGTATCTGTGGGCGTTCCCCCCGGCCGAGCAGATCTTCGGCACCACCGCCATCGTGCCGCGCCATGTCCGTCGGGCCGGCCGCAACACGGTGGACCCGACCATCAAGAACTATCAGTGGGGCGATCTGACCGCGGCCAGCTTCGAGGCCAAGGACCGCGGGGCCCGCACTGCCATCCTGCTCGACTCGGACAACTGTGTGGCCGAGGGGCCGGGTTTCAACGTCTGCATCGTCAAGGATGGCAAGCTGGCCTCCCCGTCGCGAAATGCGTTGCCGGGCATCACCCGCAAGACTGTTTTCGAACTCGCCGAGCAGATGGGCATCGAGGCCACCCTGCGCGATGTCACCAGCCACGAACTCTACGAGGCCGACGAGCTGATGGCCGTCACCACCGCCGGCGGTGTCACCCCGATCAACTCCCTGGACGGCGAGCCGATCGGCAACGGTGAGCCCGGTGAGATGACGGTCGCCATCCGGGACCGCTTCTGGGCGCTGATGGACGAGCCCGGCCCGCTGATCGAAGCGATCGAATACTGAGATCGGGCCGGGGTCGTCCGCGCTGTTACGAGCCGTCGGAATCGATGACGCCCTGGGCGGCCCTGGCCCGATCCTCGTAGGCCTTGCGCTTGCTCCTGTCGAACTCCAGGAACACGGTGTCCAGGCCCAGTGCCTTGTTCATCGCACGGCGGCCCTTGGGCGGCAGCATCTGCGCGGCCTGCGCGGTGAAGCGCAGCGGGGCGGGAACGGACACGTGGGTCTTGGGCTTGTCCAGCGTCTTGACGATCGCGGCCGCGATGTCCTCGGGCTCGACGGGTTTGATCGCGCCGCCGGACTTGGTGCCCGAGATCAGCTCGGTGTTGGTGAACGGCGGCATGATGACCGAGACGTTGACACCGTGCGGCGCCATCTCGTCGGCCAGCGCGGTGGACAGGCCCACGACGGCGTACTTGGCACCCACGTAGACCACCTGGCCGGGCAGCGGGATCAGGCCCGACAGTGAGGCGATGTTGATGATGTGGCCGCTGCGGCGGCGCACCATGTCCGGCAACGCGAGCTGACAGCCGGTGAGCACACCGTAGACGTTGACCTCCAGTGAGGACCGCACCGACTGCTCGGTCTCCTCGAGGAACGGGCCGACGGGCATCACGCCGGCATTGTTGATCAGCACGTCGATGTGGCCGCCACCGTCGGTGCGGGCCTTGTCGAGGAAGGTCTCGAACGAATCGCGATCGGTGACATCGAGCGGGTAGCCGGACACCTGGCCGAGCTTGGTGAGTTCGACGACGGCCGATTCCTGCAGCGCGACGTCCCGGTCCCCGATGACGACGCGTGCCCCGCGCGCCAGCAAAGCCTTGGCGGTGGCATAACCGATACCGCGAGCGGCGCCGGTGATCGCGATGGTCTTGCCCCTGATGTTGTCCATGGCGGCGAACTTTACACGTGTCAAGTTTTTCGCGGAAGAGGGGTTCGCCAGCCGGTATTTACGATCAGGACGAGCCGATGGCCGCTCCGGAATGCGCGGAGCCGCGCCGCGTTGGACATTCGAGTGATGGCAGGAGCAATGGTGAAGACTCTGCGTTTCGTCCCGGTGCGGCAGACCGACCCACTGGCCGAACCGCTACTGGCCGAACTCGCCGTCGAATACTCCCGGCGCTACGGCGGCACCGAGGCCGGTGTGGCCCGCTGGTTGCGGGCGCACCCGGCCGAGGATTTCGCCGCGCCGCACGGTGCGCTGCTGATCGGGCTGGACGACGGTGTCCCGGTCACCGGCGGGGCGTTCCAGCGCTTCGATGCCGACACCGCCGAACTCAAACGGATCTGGACCGCTCGTGAACACCGCAAGCGCGGCTACGCCAAGGCCCTGCTGGTCGAACTGGAGACGTTGATCGCCCAGCGCGGGTATCGGCGGATCTATCTGACCACCGGCGACCGCCAACCGGAGGCCGAAGCGCTCTACGAATCCAGTGGCTACACCCGCCTGAGCGAGCCGCTACCGAAACAGGGCGAGAGCTATCCGATCGCGTTCGAGAAGGTCCTGGGGTGACCGCCGCGCTGTCGGTGCTCGACCTGGCCCCTATCTCGGCGGGGGACACCGCCGCGGGTGCGCTGCGCAAGACGGTCGATCTGGCCCAGCACGCCGAGCGGTGGGGATATCGCCGGTACTGGGTGGCCGAGCATCACTATGCCGCGGTGGCCAGCGCCTCGCCCGCGGTGCTGATCGGGCAGCTCGCCGCCGCCACCACGACCATCCAGGTCGGCGCGGCCGCGGTGCAGCTGGGCCACACCACCGCGATCGCCGTGGTGGAGAGCTTCGCGACGCTGGATGCCTTCCATCCGGGCCGTATCGACCTCGGCGTCGGACGATCGGGCCAGCGCCGCGCCGAGGCCATTCGGCAGGCACCGCGCCCACCGCGACCGCCCCGGGCGCGCCATGAGGTGGACGGCGTCGTCGTACCGGCACCGTTCGACCTGTCGGTCCAGCTGCGCAATCCGCGGCTCAAGGCGATGTTGGGGACGCTGCAACAACCTGAGGCCGTCACCCCGGACTTCGGCGATCAGGTGGCCGACATCCTGGCGCTGCTGAACGGCACGTATCAAGTCGACGGCTTCGCCGCGCACGCCAGCCCGGGTGCGGGCACCGCGCTGCGGCCGTGGGTCTTCGGCACCAGCAGGGGGCAGAGTGCGCGGGTGGCGGGCAGTCTCGGGCTGCCGTTCGTGGCCGCCTATCACATCGTCCCGGCCACCGCGCTGGAGGCAGTCGAGGCCTACCGCAACGCTTTTCGGCCATCGCAGGTGCTCGCCGAACCCTATGTGGTGGTCTCGGCCGACGTGCTGGCCGCCGACGACAGTGCCCGTGCCCACCGCCTGGCCAGAGGCTTCGACCACTGGGTGTACTCGATCCGGGCCGGCGGCGGCGCGATCCCGTACCCCGACCCGGACACCGTGGGCCCGTTGACCGACGAGCAGCTGGCCGTGGTGGCGGACCGTCTGGACACCCGCTTCGTCGGATCCGCCGACGAGGTCGCCGAGCGGCTTGCCGCGCTGGCGCGGGTCACCGGTGCCGACGAGCTCGTCATCACCTCGGTGGCGTTCGACCACGCCGACCGATTGCGTTCCCATGAGTTGATCGCGACGGCCTGGGCGAGCTGATTTCGTAAGCTGATGCGGTGTCACTGCTCATCGTCGCACTGCTGATGGTGGTGGGCGCCGTCCTGGTGCTGCTGCTGGGGCTGGGCGTGCGCACCCTCGTCGGCCGCCGGGCCGACGTGGCCGACAGCGCCGAACTCGACGAGAAGATCCTGATGCCGACCATCGTGGTGGCCTGCGGTCTGGTCGTCACCGCGGCCTTCGTGGTCGGCTATGACCTCATCGTGTGAGACCTGATCGTGTGAGACCTCACGGTTCGGGTGACGGTGTGCACAACACAGCCAGCGCGTCATTGGTCGCCTGGACGCCGGCGGTGCTGATCAGCGCGGTCAGCCGGGTCCGCAGACGCTCCTGATCGGCCGCGGGCAGCCGCAACACATTGGAGTAGGTGGTGACCATCTCCACCCACTCGGGGCAGGAGTAGTGCGGATGCTCCAGGTACCGGCGACGCTCATGGCTCAGCCCGGCCGCCGCCAGCAGCGGGTCGAGGTCATCGCCCTCGATATCGGCAGAGGGGCGCTGCCAGTCCTCGAGGAGACCCGCATACGCCCGCCCGAGCTGGTCCCGGTCCGGGCTGACGGGCACGATACGGTTCCACAGCAGCGCCAGCCTGCCGCCGGGGGCCAGCAGGGCCCGCACCTTGTGCAGCGCCGGCTGCGGATCCACCCAGTGGAACGACTGCGCGAACACCACCAGATCGAAGGTGCGGCCGCGGGGTTCCCACTCCTGGAACGTCGCCAACTCGACGGACAGCCCCTTACGCCCTGCCACCTCGGCCATCTGCGGATCGGGTTCGACCGCCAGCACGTCGGCGCCTGCCGCGCGTAACTGCGCGCCGGCAATACCTGTCCCGGCACCCACATCGAGCACGCGGATCCCCTGGTACGCAACGAGATCGGCGATCAGCTCGGCGGGGTAGCGGGGCCGGTGGCGGTCGTAACGGGCGGCCGCCGAACCGAACGATTCGGCCCGCTGCCGATCGGCGTGCAGCGGGGTATCGCTCATCGGGCCGCCATCTCGGCCGCCTTGCGGATCGAGCCGCGCCACAGCGGGCCGTGCCCCGGCACCAGTACCTCGCTGTCCAGCAGGCCGAGCGCGGCCAGGCTGCGCAGGCAACCGTCCTGGTCGTGGTTGAAGATCGTCGGCAGCAACTGCGGGCCGTGCCTGCTACTCAACGGGTGCCCGGTGATCAGCGCATCGCCCGCAACCAACACACCGTCCACGACATAGGAACAGTGCCCGCCGGTGTGCCCTGGCGACGGGACCGCCATCGGGGTGCCCGGTAGCGACGCCGCGATGTCCTCGTCGAGGGCGAGCGCGGACGGGATGCCCTCATGGGTCAGCCCGCCCCTGCGGGCCAGCGCCAACGTCCAGGTCAGATAACGCGGCTGCCACGCCCGGGTCAGCACGTCCACCGGGGAAACCTGCTCCAGGTACTGCCGCTGTGCGTGACCGACCTCGGCGGCATGCGTATACACCGGTGTGCCATGGGTTTTCGCGAACCAGATGGCCGAACCCAGATGGTCGACGTGGGCGTGGGTGAGCAGGATCGCCCGGACATCCTCGGGGCCGAAGCCGAGCTCGCGCAGCGAATCCAGAACCTCGTCACGGTGCCCCGGGTAGCCGGCGTCGATCAGCAACACCCCGGATTCATCGGTCACCACCGTCCAATTCACGAGGTCGGTCTCGGCGAGGTGAACGCGTTCGGTGACGGCCGTCAGAACCGGTGCCATGTTGTGAGTGTAGAAACTTATGTATGGCTGAACTGAAACTGGGCTACAAGGCGTCGGCGGAGCAGTTCGCGCCTCGTGAACTCGTCGAACTCGCCGTCGCGGCCGAAGAGCACGGTATGGACAGTGCCACCGTCAGCGACCACTTCCAGCCGTGGCGGCACGAGGGCGGCCACGCCCCGTTCTCGTTGGCGTGGATGACCGCCGTGGGGGAGCGCACCGAGCGGCTGATCCTGGGTACCTCGGTGTTGACCCCGACGTTCCGCTACAACCCGGCCGTCATCGCGCAGGCGTTCGCCACCATGGGTTGTCTGTACCCGAACCGGATCTTCCTCGGTGTCGGCACCGGTGAGGCCCTCAACGAGATCGCCACCGGTTACGAGGGCGAATGGCCCGAGTTCAAGGAGCGCTACGCGCGGCTGCGCGAATCGGTGCGCCTGATGCGCGAGCTGTGGCTCGGTGACCGCGTCGATTTCGAGGGTGAGTACTACAAGACCAAGGGCGCCTCGATCTACGACGTGCCCGAGGGCGGCATCCCGATCTACATCGCCGCGGGCGGGCCGCAGGTCGCCAAGTACGCCGGCCGCGCCGGGGACGGTTTCATCTGCACCTCCGGCAAGGGTGAGGAGCTCTACAAGGAGAAGCTGATCCCGGCCATGCGCGAGGGCGCGGAGGCCGCGGGCAAGAACGCGCAAGACATCGACCGGATGATCGAGATCAAGATCTCCTATGACACCGACCCCGAGGCGGCGCTGGAGAACACCCGGTTCTGGGCGCCGCTGTCGCTGACCGCCGAGCAGAAGCACTCGATCGACGACCCGCTGGAGATGGAGAAGGCTGCCGACGAGCTGCCCATCGAGCAGGTGGCCAAGCGCTGGATCGTCGCGTCGGATCCCGACGAAGCCGTCGCCAAGGTCAAGGACTACGTCGACTGGGGACTGAACCACCTGGTGTTCCACGCCCCCGGCCACGACCAGCGCCGCTTCCTTGAGCTGTTCAAGCGGGATCTGGAACCGCGGCTGCGCAAGCTAGCGTGAGCCCGGTGCTGCTGGTCGCGGTCAGTCGGACGCGGTCGGCGCGGAACAGGTCGTAGGCGTACTCGAACGGCACGCCCGAGGTGGCCCTGGTCACCCGGGTGATGGCCAACAGTGGTTTGCGACTGCCGATGTCGAGGCACTGCGCCTCGCGGGGGCTGGCGCTGACGACCTCGATGGTCTCGGTGGTGCTGGCCGGTGCCAAGCCATAACGGGTCCGGAACAGCTCGTAGAGCGAGCCGCCCAAGGGCTGCTCCAGCAGATCCACGGCATGCGCGGCGACGAAACAGGACTGGTCCACCGACAGCGGCACCCCGTCGGCGTAGCGCAGTCTGCGGATGACGACGACCGGCTCGCCGTCCGGGATCGCCAGCGCGACGGACTCGGCCACGGTCGCCGGTCTGCTGTCGGTCGCCAGCACCTTGGTATGGCTGCTGTGCCCGCCGCTGTGCAACAGCGCGGGCAGACCGGCCTGCTCGGCCGCGTGGCGTTGGACGATATCGGCGCGCACGAAGGTCCCGCCGGCGCGGCCGGTACGCCGTTCCAGGACACCGGCCTGGCTCAGCGGCAGCAGTGCGCTGCGCAGCGTCGCGCGGGACACGTCGAAACGCGCGGCCATCTCACGCTCGGTGCCCAGCCGCGAACCGGGGCGCAGCGCGCCGCTGGACAGCATGGACAGAATCCGGCGGCGCACATCCTCGGCGACCGCTCCCCCCACGGTTTCCTCCATGGTCAGGTGACGATCGCGTCCAGCGATTCGGGTAGCACCTGCCCCCCGTCGACGGCGATGGCCTGCCCGGTGATGTAGGCCGCCTCCCTGGTGGCCAGGAACGCGGCGAGATGTCCGATGTCCTCCGGGGTACCGAGCGCGCCGGCCGGGATGGATCGCGCCATGCTCGCCAGATACTCCTCGCCGTTGTCGAGCAGCCCCTCGGTGAGGATGTTGCCGGGCAGTATCGCGTTGACGGTGATCCCCTTGGGCGCCAATTCGATTGCGGCGGTGCGCATGAAGCCCAGCTGGGCGGCCTTGGTGGCGCCGTAGTGTGACCAGCCCGGGTAACCGGTGATGGGTCCGGTGATCGAGGAGGTGAGGATGATCCGGCCTGCTCCCGAGGCGGTCAGCGCATCCAGACAGGCCTGCACGGCGTAGAACGTGCCGTGGACGTTGACCGCCATGATCTCGGTGAGCTGTTCTTCGGTCATGGTGGCCAGTGGGGCGTCCGGGAAAATTCCGGCGTTGGCGCACAACACATCCAGGCCACCGAACGCATCGATCGCGGCTGCGGCCATCTCGGCACACGATTGCCGGTCGCTGACATCGACACGCACGCCGAGCACCTTGCCCGCGCCAAGTCCGTCCAACGCGGCGACGGCCTCGTCCAAGCCGGCCGCCGTGCGCGCTCCGATCGCCACATTGGCTCCGGCCTTGGCGAACACCGACGCGATTCCGCGGCCTATGCCCTTACTGCCGCCGGTGACCAACACCGAGCGGGACTGCAGGTCGAACATTTCTCTCCTCACCGTAACCAGCTGTGGTCGTTGAGATAGCGCTCGGCGAGCCGGGCGGTACCGAGTGCATAGCCGGGGCCGATCGCGATCGCGGCGTCGGCATCGGCGTGCGAGGCGATCCAGGCGGTGAGCTGGATGCGTCGCAGCATCACGAATGTCGGGATGAGTGCCAGGTGTTCGTCGGCGAGCGTCCGCACCTTCGTGTAACCGCCCAGCCATTCGGTGATGATGCGTTCGGCTTCCGGGGTGTCCTCGATCCAGGAGACCACCGCGCCGAGGTCGGCAAGGTTCCAGCCCCAGCCGGCATCGTCGAAATCGATGACGGTGATACCCGCCGACGGCGCGGCCGGGTCGACCATCAGGTTGGACAACCGCAGGTCGGCGTGGATCAGTCCGAATCTGTCTGCGCCGGTGCCGTATCCGGCAAGTCTTTCGGTGATCTGGTGGGCCGCTCGCTGAATACCTGCCCGGTCCGGCTCGGACAGGCCCGGGGCCGCGCGCCAGTCGCCCCAGCGTGCACCGGGGCCGAGGATATCGTCGAGGTCCCAGCGGAAACGGGTGAAATCGGGCGGGGGAGCCCAGTTCAGCACGTGCTCGTGCATGATCGCGGTCAGCTCGCCGAGCTGGGCGAAGCCGACCGCGTGGGGGACCTCCTCGGCGGTGCACCCCGAGATCAGCGATACGGCGTCGACATGCAGCTCCCGCCCGCCGACCGAGGCGGTGACGACATCCTCGCCGGCGGTCGAGCACACCAGCTCCGGGGTCTGCACCGCGGTGTCGCGGCGCAGCGCGGCCATCCAGGCCAGCTCGGAGCGGATGCCCTGCACGGAGTGATAGCCGGGCCGGTGCACGCGCAGCACGATCGGGTCGTCGTCGCACACCAGGTAGGTCGCGTTCTCGGACAGGCTCAGCAGGCGCAGCGCGGTGTCGGGGGCGCGGCCGTAGGCGGGTAGCGCCGCCCGGGCGAAGTGCTCATGGTCGGCAGGCAATCCCGGCATGCCGACCAGTGTGGCCCAATGGTCGGGTCAAAGCAGACCAAATGGAGGTTTTTAACGCAGTCGTTGCACCATTCCCAGTTTCGAAACCTTGTCGAAACACAGCTGGCTGACAGCTGAATCTCCCAGTTGACCAAGCGATCTGGGGAGGGTAACAATTGCCCGCGTCGTTCTTGTCGAAGGCATCGGTGCCGACGACCCTTCAAAGACCAGACCAAATATCGGTCTGGGAAATGCCCTCAGATTGGGATCCAATGAGTGAGACTATCCAGCGACTCAAGCCGAATGCGGTCGGCTTGGTCGGTGTGCTGTTCATGGCGGTCGCCACGGCGGCCCCCATCACCGCCATGGTCGGCAACGTGCCGATTGCCGTCGGCTTCGGCAACGGCGCCTACGCGCCCGCCGGCTATTTCGTCGCCACCATCGTCTTGACCCTGTTCGCGATCGGCTATGCCGCGATGAGTAAACACATCACCGCCACCGGCGCGTTCTACGGCTACATCTCACACGGCCTCGGGCGCATCGTCGGGCTCGGCGCGGGCTTCTTGACCGCGCTGGCCTACATGGTCTTCGAGGCGTCGCTGATCGGTATCTTCAGCTTCTTCGGCACCGACCTGTTCTCGTCCCTGTTCGGGGTGGACGTGCCCTGGCTGGTGTTCGCGCTGGTGATGCTCGCGATCAACGCGTTGCTCACCTACTTCGATATCAACCTGGCGGCCAAGGTGCTCGGCGTCTTTCTGGTGACCGAGATCGTGATGCTGGCCGCGATGGCGCTGTCGGTGCTGTTCACCGGCGGCGGACCGCAGGGATGGTCATGGGGATCGCTGAACCCGCTCAACGGGTTTCAGAGTCTGTCCGGTGTCGTCGAGGGTTCTGACGGATCCACCATGGCCGTCATCGGATCCGCCGGCGTGGGGCTGTTCTTCGCGTTCTGGTCCTGGGTCGGTTTCGAGTCCAGCGCCATGTACGGCGAGGAGTCGCGCAACCCCAAGAAGATCATCCCGATTGCGGTCGTGAGCTCGGTGATCGGCATCGGCGCCTTCTATGTCATCGTGTCCTGGCTGGCGATCGTCGGCACCGGGCCGGAGAATGCCATTGCGCTGGCGCAAGATTCGGCCACCGCGGGTGACATCTTCTTCAACCCGGTGCATGACAACCTGGGCCAGTGGGCGGTCGACCTGTTCAAGATCCTGCTGATGACCGGGTCGTTCGCCTGCGGAATGGCATTCCACAACTGTGCGGCCCGCTACCTGTACGCCCTCGGCCGTGAGGACGTCATCCCCGGGATGCGCAAGACGCTCGGCGCCACCCACCGCGTCCACGGCTCACCGCATATCGCCGGTTTCGTGCAGACCGGTTTCGCGTTCCTGGTCGTTCTCTTCTTCGAGTTCACCCATCGCGATCCCTACACCGGTCTGTACGGCCTGATGGCCCTGCTGGGTACTACGGCCATCATGATCGTCCAGGCGCTGGCGGCCTTCTCGGTGATCTCGTACTTCCATGTGCACAAGCGGCATCCGGAGACGGCCAACTGGTTCACCACCTTCCTGGCGCCACTGCTCGGCGGCCTCGGGATGGTGTACGTGGTCTACCTGCTGGCCAAGAACGCGTCGTTCGCGGCGGGAGCCGCGGCCACCGACTGGATCTTCGCCGCCATCCCCTGGGTGGTCGGTATCGTGGGCATCGGTGGGGTGTTGCTGGCGCTCTTCCTCAAGTACAAGGATCCACAGCGCTATGCCGAACTGGGCCGTACGGTGCTGGAAGAAGCCCACGAACGCTGACGGGAATCATGTCTTTCTCCAACATCATGGACTCGAACAGCTATCGGGGCGGTCACCTCGGTGACCCCCTGATAGCTGCCCGCGACCGCGTGCTCGGGCCCGCCTACCGGTTGTTCTACGACAACCCGGTGCACCTGGTCCGGGGTCAGGGCACCCGACTCTATGACGCCGACGGCAACTGCTATCTGGATGCCTACAACAACGTGGCCAGTGTCGGGCATTGCCATCCGCACGTGATCGATTCGGTGACAAGGCAATTGGGCACGCTGAACACCCACACACGCTACCTTCACGAAGGTATCGTCGACTATTCGCAGCGGCTGTTGGCGACATTTCCCGACGCGGGATCGGCGGATTCCTATCAGGTCATGTACGCCTGCACCGGATCCGAGGTCAACGATCTGGCCCTGCGGGTCGCCGCCGCCTACACCGGCGCCCGCGGGGTGATCGTCACCACCGAGGCTTATCACGGCAACACCGAGGCGGTGACCGCCATCTCGCCGTCGCTCGGTGGTATCGCTTCGCTGGGGCCCCATGTGCGTGCCGTCGATCCGGATCTCACCGGTGTGGCCGAGGCCATCGCCGACCTGCAGGCATCCGGTTACGGGCTGAGTTCGCTGATCGTCGACACCATCTTCTCCTCCGACGGGATCTACCCGGACCGCAGCGTCCTGCGACCCGCGGTCGAGGCGGTGCACGCCGCCGGCGGCGTCCTGATCGCCGATGAGGTGCAGCCCGGATTCGGTCGCACCGGTGACGGTATGTGGGGATTCGATCGGCACGATGTCGTGCCGGATCTGGTCACCATGGGCAAACCGATGGCCAACGGCATGCCGGTGGCCGCGATGGTGGCCCGCAGTGCGGTGCTCGCACCCTTCGCCGAGAGCGTGCCGTACTTCAACACATTCGGCGGCAACCCGGTGTCCATGGCGGCCGCGGCGGCGGTGCTCGACATCATCGAGGACGAGAAGCTGATCGCCAACGCCGCCACGGTCGGCGAGGCCATGTGCTCGGCGGCCGCGGCGCTGGCGGACCCGCGGATCACCGCGGTGCGCGGTGCCGGGCTGTATGTGGGCGTGGAACTGGTGGACCGGGAGACCGCACGCCGGGTGGTCAACGGTATGCGCGAGCGGCGCGTACTGATCTCGGTCTGTGGGGCGGGTGGGAACGTTCTCAAGATCAGGCCGCCGATGGTGTTCTCGCTCGCCGACGTGGACTGGCTCATTGCCGAACTCGAGCAGGTACTGGCAAGCTTGGCGGAGTGACCGCGCCCGCTGCTTCGGCCATCTATATCGCCTCTCCCGAGGGCGACACCGGAAAATCGACGATCGCGCTGGGAATCCTGCACCGATTGGCGGCCACGGTCGCGCGTGTCGCGGTGTTCCGCCCCATCGCCCGCCAGGGTGACCGCGACTACATCCTCGAGTTGCTGCTGGCGCACACCACGGCCGGGCTGAGCTATGAAGAGTGTGTCGGTGTCGGTTATCAGCAGGTGCACGAGGACCCGGATGCGGCGATCGCCGATATCGTCGAGCGGTTCCACGCTGTCGCCGAGCGGGCCGACGCGGTGGTGATCGTCGGCAGCGACTTCACCGATGTGGCGACGCCGAGCGAACTGAGCATGAATGCGCGTATCGCGGTGAATCTCGGTGCGTCGGTGGTGCTCGCGGTCAAGGCGCAGGATCGTACGCCTGCCGAGGTTGCCCAGGTGGTCGAGCTGTGTCTCGGTGAGCTGGCCGCCCAACACGCCCATACCGCGGCCGTGGTGGTCAACCGGTGCGATCCGACGCAACTGGTCGCCGTCGCCGAGGCGCTCAACGCGCTGGAACCCAAGAGCTATGTGCTGCCGGAGGAACCGCTGCTGGTCGCGCCCTCGGTGGCCGAACTGTGTGCGGCTGTGCACGGCAGGCTCACCGGAGGCGACGAGGAGCTGCTGGGACGCGAGGCGATGGGCGTCCTGGTCGCGGGGATGACGGCCGAGCACGTATTGGAACGGTTACGCGAGGGGATGGCGGTGATCACCCCCGGCGACCGCTCGGATGTGGTGATGGCTGTGATGGGAGCACATGCGGCGGCGGGCTTTCCGTCGCTGGCTTGTGTGGTGCTCAACGGCGGTCTTGCGCTGCATCCCGAGGTGGCCAGACTGGTGGACGGTCTCGGCTCACGACTGCCCATCATCAGTACCGATCTGGGCACCTATGACACCGCGCGTGCGGTGGCCTACACCCGCGGTCGTGTCACGGTGAACACCCAGCGAAAGATCGATACCGCGTTGACGCTGATGGAAGAACATGTCGACACCGCCGATCTGATTGCGCGGCTGTCGATCCCGATTCCCAGCGTGGTGACACCGCAGATGTTCACCTATCAGCTGATCGACCGGGCCCGTGCCGACACCCGGCGGATCGTGCTGCCCGAAGGAGACGACGACCGGATCCTGCGGGCCGCGGGCCGGCTACTGGCCCACCGGGTGGCCGAGCTGACCATCCTCGGTGAGGAGGCGGCGGTGCGGGCCCGGGCGGCCGAGCTGGGGGTGGACATCGCGGCGGCCACCGTGCTCGACCCCAAGTCCAGCGAGTTGTGCGACCAGTTCGCCGAGCAGTACGCCCAGATGCGCAAGCACAAGGGCATAACAGTGGATCAGGCCCGCGAAACCATCCATGACGTCTCGTATTTCGGCACCATGCTGGTGCACAACGATATGGTCGACGGGATGGTCTCCGGTGCGCGGCACACCACCGCGCACACCGTGCGACCGGCATTCGAGATCATCAAGACCTTGCCAGGGGTGTCGACGGTGTCCAGCATCTTCCTGATGTGCCTCGAGGATCGGGTGCTCGCCTACGGTGACTGTGCCATCGTGCCGGATCCGACTGCCGAAGAGCTGGCCGATATCGCCGTTTCATCGGCGCGCACGGCGGCACAGTTCGGCATCGACCCGCGGGTGGCCATGTTGTCGTACTCGACCGGGACATCGGGTACCGGCGCCGACGTCGACAAGGTCCGTGCGGCAACCGAACTGGTGCGCGGGCGCGAGCCCGAGCTGCTTGTCGAGGGACCGATCCAGTACGACGCCGCGGTGGACCCGGCCACCGCGGCGACCAAGATGCCCGATTCGGAGGTGGCCGGCCGGGCCACCGTGCTGATCTTCCCGGATCTCAACACCGGCAACAACACCTACAAGGCCGTGCAACGCAGCGCCGGTGCCATCGCGATAGGCCCGGTCCTGCAAGGGCTCAACAAGCCGGTCAACGACCTGTCTCGTGGTGCGCTGGTCGAAGATATCGTCAACACCGTGGCGATCACCGCGATCCAGGCGGCGAACCGATGACCGCGCCTTCGGTACTCGTCCTCAACAGCGGCTCATCCTCGGTGAAGTACGAACTGGTGGAGCCCGACTCGGGTGTCTCGCTGGCACACGGCATCGTCGAGCGGGTGGTCGATTACGGCGAGGCGCTCAAGCAGGTGTTCGCCGAACTGCCGGACCTGGACGGACTGGTCGCCGTCGGGCATCGAGTGGTGCACGGCGGGAACAGGCTGTACGGGCCGACCCTGCTCGACGATGACACCATCGCCATCATCGAGGAGCTGGCACCGCTTGCGCCGCTGCACAATCCGCCGGCATTGCTCGGTATCGCCGAGGCGCGCAAGGCGTTACCGGACCTGCCGCATATCGCCGTGTTCGACACCGCGTTCTTCCACGATCTGCCCGCCGCCGCGGCCGAGTACGCCATCGACCGTGATATCGCCGAGCGCTGGCACATCCGTCGCTATGGATTTCACGGGACATCGCATCGTTATGTCAGCGAGCAGGCGGCCGCATTCCTGGACCGGCCGATCGGTGAGCTGAATCAGATTGTCCTGCATCTGGGTAACGGAGCCTCGGCATCGGCTGTCCGGGGTGGCCGAGCCGTGGACACCTCCATGGGCCTTACCCCGATGGAGGGTCTGGTGATGGGGACCCGCTCGGGCGATATCGACCCGGGCATCATGTTCTATCTGTGGCGGACGGCGCAGATGAGCGTCGAGGACATCGAGACGATGCTCAACCGTCGCGCTGGCGTGTACGGGCTCGGCGGTGAGACCGACTTCCGGGAACTGCACAAGCGCATCGACGGCGGGGATGAGCAGGCGCGGTTGGCCTATGAGGTCTACATCCACCGGTTGCGCAAGTACATCGGCGGTTATCTCGCGGTGCTCGGTAGCACCGATGTCATCACCTTCACCGCCGGGGTGGGGGAGAACGACGCTGCGGTGCGCCGTGACGCGCTGGCCGGGTTGAACGGGCTGGGCATCGAATTGGACGATGGTCTCAATACTGCGAAAAGCCATGATGCGCGCCGTATCTCGGCCGAGGGTTCACCGGTCCAGGTGCTGGTCATCCCGACAAACGAGGAGCTTGCGATCGCGCGGTCCTGTCTTGCCTTGTGCGACGGTCGGTGATCTCCAGCGCGATCAGCACGTCGGCGGTGGTGATCAACAGACCCCACCAGTACATCCACTTCATATCGTTATTGGGTGTCGCCCCGAAGTAGATCAACAAGAAGATCGGCCCGACGATGCCGTAGACGAAAAGCTGTCCCTGGATCTTCAGATAGGTCGTCAGGGCCGACATCGTCAGAAGGTACTCATCGGACGCACGCTGTTGGCCAGGTCGACCAGGGCGTAGCGATGCTCCTGGGTGGGGGCGACGCGGGCGAGCTGCCGCAGTGCTGCCTCCACCCCGAGCTGCAGACCGTGCTGGGTGAACGGGAACCCCAGGATGTGGTTGGTGCTCGCGGAGTTGTCGGCCAGCCAGTCCATGGCAGTGCCGAGCACCAGCGCGCGGATCTGCAACACCCTGGGTTCGCTGTCCGGCAGCGCCTCCACCCGCCGCGCGGCACTACGGATCTGCTGCTCGGTGACCTCGTTGGTGGAACGGCCGGAAAGCAACGTCACCGAACTGGTCAACCGGGCGGTGGTGAAATGCCGGGAGGTCGGTGGCACCTGGTCGAGCGTGCGCACCGCGTCATCGCGCTCCCCGGCGGCGGACTGGGCGCGGGCCAACCCGAATCCGGCGGAGATCACGCCGTTGTCGGTGCGCCACACGGTCTGATAGAACCGGCGCTCGTCGGAGCTACCTGCCAGCTCCGCGGTGGCCGCCAACGCCAGCTTCGGTGCCAGCTCGCCGGGCAGGGTGTCCAGGACCTCGGTGAAATGTTTTGTGGCCGTGTCGTAGTCGGCGGTCAGCATGGCCGCGACGCCGCGGAACCAGGACAGTCGCCACCGCCAACCGACGCGCTCGGTCAGGTCGTCGAGTTTGCGGGTGGCCTTGGCGACATCGCCGAGATCGAGCAGGGCGCGAGCCTCCATCAGCGGTAGCTCCACCGAATCCGACAGGTCCACCCCTTCGGAGTCCAGCGCGCCGTGGCGGGCCGCGCGCAGTGAGTCCAGGGTCTGCACCGGCTCACTGAGCACGGTCGCGGACAGGATGGGGGCGCCGACATCGGCGGGATCGACGAGTGGGACCTGCAGCGCCTTGACGATCTCGGCGGCGGTCAGCTTCTCCGAGTGCACCTGTCCGTCGAGGTAGACGTCGGTGTGAGCGACCAGCAGATCCACCCCGAATGTCGAGCGCGGTGGGCTGAACACCGTGGACAGGCCGGGGCGGGGCGCCCCGGTGTCCTGGGCCACCACCTCGCGCAACACGCCCATGAGCTGACCGGACATCTCCTCGGCGCTGGCGAATCGGCGCCGCGGATCCGGATCGATGGCGCGGCGCAGCAGTCGGCCGAACGAGTCGTACTTGGCCAGTACCGGATCGTCCTCGGGAAGGCCGTCGACATAGCGGCCCCTGTGGGTGCGCAGGTTCAAGGTGAGCGCGGCCAGCGTGCGCCCGACCGTGTAGATGTCGGTCTGCACCGTCGGTCCGGTGCGGACGATCTCGGGGGCCTGGTAACCGGGTGTGCCGTAGAGGTATCCGAACGAGTTGATCCGCGATACCGCGCCGAGGTCGATCAGCTTGAGCTGCTCCTCGGTGACCATGATGTTCTCCGGCTTGAGATCGTTGTAGACCAATCCGAGGGAATGCAGGTACCCCAGCGCGGGCAGGATCTCCAGCATGTAGGCGATGGCTTGGGCCACCGGCATTTTGACGCCCTTGGCCTGCTTGAGCGAGGTGCCCCCGACATACTCCATCACGATGTAGCCGACCGGCTCACCGTGCTTGTCGTCGTGCTCGACGAAGTTGAAGATCTTGACGATGGCCGGGTGCGTCACCTCGGCAAGGAACTGGCGCTCGGCCATCGCGGTGGCCTGTGCCTCGGCATCCCCGGAATGCACGAGACCCTTGAGCACCACCGGGCGTTCGTTGACGTTGGTGTCGAAGGCGAGGTACACCCAGCCCAGGCCACCGTGGGCGATACAGCCCTTGATCTGGTACTGCCCGACCACCATGTCGCCGGGACTCAGCTGGGGCAGAAACGAATACGGGCTTCCGCAATGCGGGCAGGTGCCCTCGGAGCGGCCAGGGCCCTCGCGGGTGGCCCGGCCGACGCGTTTACCGCAGTTCCAGCAGAATCGTTTGGATTCGGCGACCACCGGATTGCTCATCAGGGCCGTCAACGGGTCGCGTTCGTAGACCCGCGGCACCTCCACCAGTCCGCCGCCCAGCTTGCGGATCGGTGAGCGCGGTCTGGTGAGCACACCCAGCGTGGTCGCCGACGGCTCGGTGGAGGCAGTGGTGGCGCGGTCGGTGTCGTCGAAATCGGGCCGGTAGACGGCCTGCGTGGCCATCGGCCGCACGGTGGCTACCGACTCGTCGTCCAGATCGTCGAGGTCGGCCAGGCTGGCCGGCTGGGTGCCCGGGTCTTCGCTCATCAGCCGATGTCGTTCATCAGTTGTAGTACCTCGCCACCGGCGGGGCGGGTGTGGGGCCGAGCACCGTCAACCATTTGCGGTAGAGCGTGTTCCAGGTACCGTCGCGGCGGATGCGCTCCAGGGTGCCGTTGACGAACCGGACCAACCCCTCGTTGTTCTTGTTGATCCCGATGCCGTAGGGCTCGGAGTTAATGCTCGGCCCGACGATGTGCAGATACGGGTCCTGGCTGACCAGGCCCGCCAGGATGGAGTCGTCGGTGCTGACCGCGTCGACCTGACGCTGTTGCAGCGCGACCAGGCAATCGGCCCAGGTGATCACGTCGACCAGCTCGACCGGTGGCTGGATCTGCTGGACCCGTTTGCGCGAGGTGGTGCCCTTCACGGCGCACACCCGCTTACCGGACAGATCGGCGGCCTGCCGGATGCGCGAATCGCGGGTGGCCAGGATGCGCTGGTTCGCCGAGAGGTACTCGGTGGAGAACGCCACCCGCTCCCTGCGCTCGCAGGTCATGCTCATCGTCTTCACCACGATGTCGACCTGGTTGTTCTCCAGCGCCTCGATGCGGTCGGCCGAGGACAGGATGCGGTATTCCATCTGCGATGGCGTGCCGAAGATGTCGCGGGCCACCTCGCCGGCGATGTCGACGTCGAACCCGGTGATCTCGCCCGTGATCGGATCACGGAACGAGAAGAGATTGCTGCCGATGTCCAGTCCGACGATCAGCCTGCCGCGATTGCGGATGTTCTCGACGGCCTCGTCGGCCTGGGCGCGGTCGGCGAACGGCCGCAGGCTCGCGGTGCGGTCGCAGTCGTCGTTGTCGGGCAGTTCGGGCACCGGCTCCGGTGGAGCGGCCTCCATCCCGGCCGGTGTCGGCGGAGCCAGCGTCAGCTCGGGGATGGGGTCGATCTGGGGGTTCTGCTGGCACCCCGCCAACAGTGCGGCGGTGACGAGCACGCCGGCCAGCCGGGCGATCACCGGTACTCACTCAGCCTCGGCCACAACCCGAGGGTCACCGCGAACGCGGCGATGATCGACAGGCCGGCCGCGCCGACGGTGGTGCCCGAGAGCACCCGGCGGGCGTTGACGATATCGGTGCGCAGTTGGCTGCGGCTCTGCTCGATGGAGCGCGAGAGGGCTTCGTCGAGGGTGCTGAAGGCCGGGCTGGAATCGTCCTCACCGGTCCCGAGAGCCACCTGCGTGGCGGCCTGGTAGTTGCCCACCGAGATGTAGGCGTTGATCCGGTCGTTGGAGGCCCGCCACTTGCGCAGCAGGTCGTCGGCATCGGCGAGGTCGGCCTTGTCGATATCGTTGTCCGCGGCCAGGTAGGCCTTCAGCTGTTCCTGGATGGTCTCGATGCGCTGGTAGTACGACTGCTTGCGGACGTCCTCGTCACCGCGGCGGACCAGGGCCAGGGTTTCGTCGGCACGGGCCTGCTGGGCGGTGATGGCCATCGTGGTGACGGTCTTCAGCGACTGCGCCGCAGTGTTTTTGGCGCTGCGGCTGTCCGCCGTCGAGATGACCAGAGCGGTACCCACCCAGACCACCATAATCAAGACCGCCAAACCGCCGGCCACGAAACCCATGTTGATCCGGCGCCGGGTCCGCTTGCTGAGCCAACGGTTGGCGAACAACCCGAACAGGATGGTGGCGAGCACCACCAGGATGACCGGGGCGGGAATGCGCGTCGACGCGGTCGTCTCGGTGTCCACGCGCGCCGAGGTCGCCTCGTAGAGTCGCTGGGCCTGCGGCAGGATCTCCGACTGCATCAGTGCCGAGGCCTCGGACAGGTATGACGAGCCGACCGGATTGCCTGCCCGGTTGTTGGTCCGGGCCGTCTCGACCAGACCGGTGTAGACCGCCAGTTCGGCGTTGACCCTGCCGAGCAGTTCGACCATCGGCTCGGTGGTCAGACCCGCCGATGCGCGGGTCACCGCGACGGAGGCATCGGTGATCGCCTGTTCGTAGCGCTCCCGCACATCCTGCGGCTCGGCACCGGCGATGAAGGCGGTCGCCGCGGCGGCGTCGGCGACCGAGAGCTTGGTGTAGAGCTGTCCGGCGGCGAAGGCCAGCGGCTCGCTGTGGTCGAGCACCGTGCTCAGTGCTTCCTGGCGGTCGGTGATCGTCGTGGAGGTAGCGAAAGCGCACGCCATCACCAACGCCGACAGCACGATGCCGATGGTCAGGATGCGCCCCGGCGTGGTCCACAGGAACCACCACCGGGGGTGTACGGGGCGCGTCGGCGAACGGGATGCCAGCGGCTCGGTCGACGGGTGCGCCAACTCCACGGTCACGTGTCCGCCAACCTCCTCGGTATTTCTAAGAAGTCTAAGAGACATTGGTGTGACGTGTGGGAATTCGCGTACCCCTATTCTGAACACGTGCGCGGTGACGGTGACGGTTGGGTGTTGTCGGACGGCGGTGCGCACTTCTGGGGCCGGCATGGCGCCGCGGGACTACTGCTGCGCGCACCGGATGCCGATGGCGGATTCGCGGTCCTGCTCCAGCATCGTGCGCCGTGGAGCCATCAGGGCGGGACCTGGGGATTGCCCGGCGGCGCGCGCGACAGCCACGAGACGGTCGAGGAGGCCGCGGTACGCGAAGCGGCCGAAGAGGCCGGCCTGTTGGCGGGGCAGTTGACCGTTCGGGCCACCGTGGTCACCCACGAGGTTCCCGGATGGAGCTACACCACCGTGATCGCCGACGCGGCGGAGCAGCTGCCGACGATCGCCAATCGAGAGAGCGCCGAGCTGCGCTGGGTGGCCGAGGCGCAGGTCGCGACGCTCCCGCTGCATCCCGGCTTCGCGGCCAGTTGGGAGCGGTTGCGCGAGGTCACCGCCGAGCTGCCGCTCAAGCCCTGAGTGCGGCCTTGAGCGCCGTCTTGAGCGTGGAGGCCGCGGCCTGGGGATCCTCGGCCTCGGTGATCGCCCGCACCACCACGATCCGTGTCGCACCGGCGGCGAGCACCTGCGGCAGCCGTTCGGCGTCTATACCGCCGATGGCGAACCACGGTGTGGCCGGCTCGATATCACCGGCCAGCGCGGCAGTGTGGCGCACCAGGTCGAGACCGGGCGCGGGACGGCCGGGTTTGGTCGGTGTCGGCCAGCACGGGCCGACACAGAAGTAGTCGATGAGTCCGGCGTCCGCATCGACGAGAGCTCTGGCCACCTGATCGGTGTCGTGGGTGGACCGGCCGATCAGCGCGTCCGGCGCGATCTCACGGGCAATCGTGAGCGGCAGGTCGTCCTGGCCGAGGTGCAGGACATCGCTGCCCGCCGCCCGCGCGATATCGGCGCGATCGTTGACCGCCAGCAGCGCGCCGTGGCGGCGGGCCGCGTCGGCCAGCACCGCCAGAGCGTCGAGCTCCTGGCGAGCCTCCAACCCCTTGTCCCGCAGCTGGATGATGTCCACCCCGCCGGCCAGCGCCGCGTCGGCGAACTCGGCGAGATCACCGCGTTCGGTGCGGGCGTCGGTGCACAGGTACAGCGAGGCGGAATCGAGTCGGGACACCCGAGTATCCTTTCAGCAGACACGGGAGTCCCGGGAGCGGGGACTGAGAGTGGGCGCGCACCGGCCTTGACCGTCGTACCTGATCCGGGTCATGCCGGCGAAGGGAGAGGAAGAATGGGCAGTACGTCGAGGGCCGGCTCGGTCGGCTCGTTGGGCATCGTGGGCGGTGGCGTCATCGGGCTCGCGGTCGCGCGCCGGGCCGCCTCGGACGGCTGGGATGTGCGGGTGCACCGCACCGAGCAGCGCGGCGCCTCCTGGGTGGCCGGTGGCATGCTCGCCCCGCACAGCGAGGGCTGGCCCGGTGAGGAGGCTCAGCTCGCGATCGGTCTGGAATCGCTGAAGCTGTGGCACAGCGGGTTCCTGGCCGGTCTGCCCGGCGATATCGTCACCGCGCGCCGGTCGTTGGTGGTGGCGGTCGACCGCGCCGATGTCGCCGATCTGCGGACGGTGGCGGACTGGCTGTCCGCCCAAGGGCATCCGGTGACGCCGACCACCACCGCCCGGGACTTCGAACCCCTGCTGGCGCAAGGTATCCGGCACGGCTTCATCGCCGAGACCGAACTGGCGGTGGACAATCGGGCCCTGGTGGCCGCGCTGGAGACGGCCTGCGTCGACGCCGGTGTGCGCTGGGCGCCGCCGGTCACCGATCTCGCCGAGGTCGACGCCGATGTCCGGGTGATCGCCAACGGTATCGACGCGCCGACACTGTGGCCGGGCCTTGCTGTCCGCCCGGTCAAGGGAGAGGTGCTCCGATTGCGTTGGCGCAAGGGCTGTATGCCATTGCCGCAGAGTGTGATTCGTGCCCGGGTGCACGGCAGGCAGGTGTATCTGGTACCGCGTGGTGACGGTGTGGTGGTGGGCGCGACCCAGTACGAACACGGTCGCGACACCACCGTGGTGGTGACCGGGGTGCGTGACCTGCTCGACGACGCGTGCACGGTGCTGCCCGCCCTCGGCGAGTACGAGCTCGCCGAATGCGCGGCAGGTTTGCGTCCCATGACCCCCGACGGCCTGCCGTTGGTGGGTAGGCTCGACGAGCGGACGCTGGTGGCCACCGGCCACGGGCGCAACGGATTTCTGCTGGCACCGTGGACTGCCGAGCGGATCGCCAGGGAACTCGCGGTATTCGGAGGGGCACAATGATTCTGCTGGTCAACGGGGAGGATGCCGACGTTCCCGACGGCACCACCGTCGAGGGGCTGATGAGCCGGCTGGGTTTCCCGGACAAGGGCATCGCCGTGGCGGTCGACTGGGAGGTGCTGCCGCGCTCGTCATGGCACACCGTGCTGGCCGACGGTGCCAGGGTGGAGGTCGTGACGGCGGTGCAGGGTGGCTGACGCGACGCTCAGCATTGCCGGCCGCGAGTTCGGTTCGCGGCTGATCATGGGCACCGGTGGCGCGGCGAACCTGGCGGTGCTCGAAGAGGCGTTGATCGCCTCGGGAACCGAACTGACCACGGTGGCGATGCGCCGGGTGGACGCCGAGACCGGTACCGGAGTGCTGGACCTGCTCAACCGGCTCGGCATCGCGACGCTGCCCAACACCGCGGGTTGTCGCGGCGCCGCCGAGGCGGTGTTGACCGCCCAGCTCGCCCGCGAGGCCCTCGGCACCGACTGGGTGAAGTTGGAGGTCATCGCCGACGAACGCACCCTGCTGCCCGATGCCATCGAATTGGTCAGGGCCGCCGAGCAACTGGTCGACGACGGTTTCATAGTGCTGCCCTACACCAACGACGACCCGGTCCTGGCCCGCCGCCTGGAGGACACCGGCTGCGCGGCGGTCATGCCGTTGGGTTCACCGATCGGCACCGGACTCGGCATCTCCAACCCGCACCACATCGAGATGATCGTCGACGCGGCGAACGTGCCCGTGATCCTGGACGCCGGAATCGGCACGGCCAGCGATGCCGCGCTGGCGATGGAACTGGGCTGTGACGCGGTGTTGCTAGCGACCGCGGTGACCAGGGCGGCCGACCCCGCCACCATGGCGTCGGCGATGGCCTCGGCCGTCACCGCCGGGTATCTGGCCAGGCAGGCCGGCCGGATCCCGAAGCGGTTCTGGGCCCAGGCGTCCAGTCCGGCGCTGTGATCGAACTGGTCGGACTCACCAAAACCTACGGTCGCAGCCGGGCGGTCGACGGGCTGAGCTGCACCATCAAACCGGGTGTGGTGACCGGCTTCCTCGGCCCGAACGGTGCGGGCAAGTCCACCACCATGCGGATGATCGTCGGGCTGGACCGGCCGACGGCGGGCACCGTCACCATCGGCGGACGCCGTTACCGGGACCTGAAACAACCGCTGCGCACCGTCGGTGCCCTGCTGGATGCGCGTCAGGTCTACCCCAACCGCTCGGCGCGCGCCCACCTGAGCTGGCTGGCGGCGACCAACCGGATCCCGCAGGCGCGGGTCGACGAGGTGCTCGAGCAGGTCGGCCTGACCGCGGCCGCCGGCAAGCACGCCGGGTCGTTCTCCCTCGGCATGCTGCAACGGCTCGGGATCGCTGCGGCCCTGCTCGGCGATCCGCAGGTGCTGTTGTTCGACGAGCCGGTCAACGGCCTGGACCCGGAGGGAATCCGGTGGATCAGGACGTTGATGCGTGACTTGGCCGCCGAGGGACGCACGGTGCTGGTGTCGAGCCACCTGCTTGCCGAGATGGCCAACACCGCCGACGAGCTGGTGGTGATCGGCCGGGGCCGGTTGATCACCGCCACCACGATGGCCGATTTCCTGCGCAGGGACGCAGCGGTGCGGGTGCGCAGCCCGCAGCTGGACCGGCTCGCCGCGCTGCTGCCCGAGGCCCGCCGCGATGGCGATGCGCTGCTGGTGCCGGGCAGCACCGAGCAGATCGGTGAGCTGGCGGCCGAACACGGGATCGTGCTGCACGAACTGAGCGCCCGGCAAACCTCACTGGAGGAGGCCTACCTCGGACTGACCGATGATGCGGTGCAGTATCGCGGTGGGGGCCCCTCGTGACCGGCGCGCTCGAGGCGGAGGCCCGCAAACTGGCCACCACCCGGTCGGCGCTGTGGTTGACGCTCTCCGTGGCGGTACTGGCCCTCGGGCTGGCCGCGATGACAAAGGATCCGTTGCTCGGGGTCGCCAACTTCGGGGTGCCGGTGCTGATGATCCTGTCTGCGCTGACCGTCACCGGCGAGTACCGCACGGCCATGATCCGCACCACCTTCCTGGCCACCCCGCGCCGCACCGGCGTGCTCGCCGCCAAAGCCCTTGTCACCGCCGGATTCTCCGCCGTGGTGGCCGCCGCCATGACGGCCGGGTCGATCCTGATCGCGGGGTCGGGTGAGTGGTGCTCGGTGGGCGCGCTCGCGTTGTATGCCGCCGCCGGCGCTGTCCTGGCGGTTGCGGTGGGGGCACTGCTGCGACACACCGCCGCCGCGGTCGCGGTGCTGCTGTTGGTGCCCTTCGTGGTCGAGCCCATGCTCAGCGTCAGCACCGACATCGGGGGCACCGTGGGGCCGCTGCTGCCCTTCGTCAACGCCGCCGCGTTCACCGGCGCATCGATTTTCGGCTTTCTGCACAGCTTTTCGATGTGGTGGGGTCCGCAGGGTTCGGCGCTGTACTTCGGCGGTGTCGCCCTGGGGATCTTCGCGGCGGCCGTCGTCGTGGTCGAGCGCCGGGACCCCTGAGCTACCGTGGGGTCCATGCAGCGCAGATCACGGTCCCTGGGGGCCCTGTTGGCCCTGACCGCCCTCGTCGCCGGTTGCGGATCGCCGGGTGCGCCCGAGCCGTCGCCGACCGCCGATGCCGCCGGCTACGCCGACGAGATCAGCAAGCGTGTGCAGACCGATGCCATGATGGCGCATCTGACCCGGCTGCAGGAGATCGCCGATCAGCACGACGGTAACCGTGCGCTGGGAACGCCCGGCTACCAGGCCAGCCTCGACTATGTGGTCAACGCGCTGCGCGACAAGGGTTTCGAGGTGCAAACCCCGGATTTCGAGGTGCGCATCCCGTTCGCCGAGGACCCCACCGTCGAGGTGTCAGGCACCCCGGTGGCGGCCCTGCCGATGAGCTTCACCATCGGAACGCCTGCCGACGGGGTGCGCGGACCGCTGGTCGCCGCACCCGTCGACGACACCCCCGGTTGCGCCGACGCCGACTACGAGGGCCTGCCCGTGCAGGGCGCGGTGGTGCTCGTCGACCGCGGCTCGTGCCCGTTCAGCGACAAGCAGGCCGTCGCCGCGAAACGGGGAGCGCTGGCCCTGCTGGTGGCCGATAACGAGGACCGTCCCGTCGAGGACTTCGGCGGCACGCTGGGCAGCGGAACCGACGTCAAGATCCCGGTGCTCGGCATCACCAAGAGCGAGGGCGCGCGACTGCGCGCGAACCCGGGCCAGGCGTCGATCCGGCTGGAGGCCGGGGTGAACGTCAAGCGCAGCAACAACATCATCGCCCAGACCAGCACCGGCGCAACGGACAACGTCGTGATGCTCGGAGCGCATCTGGACAGCGTGCCCGAGGGGCCCGGTATCAACGACAACGGATCCGGGGTGGCCGCGGTGCTGGAGACCGCCCTGCAGATGGGCAGTGCCCCCGAGATCCGCAACGCGGTGCGCTTCGGGTTCTGGGGCGCTGAGGAGGTCGGGCTGGTCGGCTCCGACCGCTACGTCTCCTCCCTGGATGCAGAGGGGCTCAAAGATATTGCGCTGTACCTGAATTTCGACATGCTCGGCTCCCCGAATCCGGGATACTTCACCTATGACGGTAACCAGTCGGCGCCACCGGCGGCCGACGGCAGCGTGCCCCGTGTCCCGGAGGGATCGGCGGGTATCGAACGGATGCTGGTCGGCTATCTCGACGGTGCGGGCAAACCGGCTCAGGACACCAGCTTCGACGGCCGTTCCGACTACGATGCGTTCACCCGGGCCGGAATCCCCTCGGGGGGACTGTTTTCCGGAGCGGAAGAAAACATGACGGCCGAGCAGGCCGAGCTCTGGGGTGGCCGGGCCGATGAGCCATTCGACCCGAACTACCACAAGGACACCGACACCCTGGACAAGATCGACACCACGTCCCTGGAGATCCAGGGTCGCGGCGTCGCGTATGCCGCCGCGTTGTACGCCCAGGACATCGGCGGACGCAATGGCGTTCCGGTGCGCGAGGATCGGACCCGTCACGTGCTCGCCGAATCATGAGGCGCCTGTGTGCCGCGGCGGCCACCGCGCTGCTACTGACATCGTGTGGCAGCACACCCGAGCCCGCCCCGCTGCGGGCCGACGAGCTCGCTGCCTCGGTCAGTGCCGATGCCATCTTCGCCCACCTGGAGCGGCTCGCTGCCATCGCCGATGACAATGCCAACAGCCGGGCCGTCGGCACCGCGGGCTACGACGCCACCGTCGAGTACATCTCGGAGGTGCTGCGCGATAACGGCTTCGAGATCAGCACACCGGAGTTCGAGTGGCTGAAGATGGGTGATCCCGGCAACCCGACCCTGGCGGTGGCCGGTCGCAGCTACCCCGTGACACAGGCCTCGCCGCTGGCGTCCACCCCGCGCGGAGGGCTGAGCGGGCTGTCGCTGCGTCCGCGCACCAGCGACGGATGCGAGCGCGCCGACTACGGCAACGTCCGCGGCGCGCTGGCGATCGTCGACGACACCGGATGTTCGGTGGTCGCCAAACAGAACGCCGCGGCGGCCAATGGGGCGGTCGGTCTGCTGGTGGTCAGCGCCGGCGGTACCAAGGGACTGTTCGAACCGGGCTACTACCAGAAGCTGACCATGCCCGTCGCCGTCATCGATCGCACCACCGACGCGGCCCTGCGCCGGACCAACGACCCGGTGCGCCTGGTGCTCGACGGCCAGGCCAGCGTGGCCAGATCCAAGAGCGTCATCGCGCAGACCTCCACCGGTGACACCGGCAATGTCGTGCTGGCCGGTGCACATCTGGACAGTGCGCCGCGCAGCCCGGGCATCAACGACAACGGCAGCGGGGTGGCGGCGTTACTCGCCATCGCCGATGCGATGGGGTCGGCGCCGCGGATCGACAATGCGGTGCGGTTCACCTTCTGGGGGTCCCAGCGGCTGGGCGCCGCGGGCAAGTACCTGGCGGGTCTGGATGACGGCGGCCGCGACGATATCGCCGCGTACCTGGATGCCACCATGATCGGTTCCCCGAACCCGGGGTACTTCACGCTCGACGGTGATCAGTCGGGGCAGGCCAATCCGGCGATCCCCGCCGACACCGTCCCGGAGGGCTCGGCCGGTATCGAACGCACCTTGGCCGGTTACCTCAATCAGGCCGGTGTGCGCCCGGCTGATATGCCGTTGGACACCGCCGGTGATTACGCGGCGTTCCTCACCGCCGGAGTGCCCATCGGCGGCTTGACCACCGGCGCCAACCAACAGAAGACACCGGTGCAGGCCCGGCTGTGGGGCGGTCGCGCCGGGGCGCCGTTCGACCCGAACGCCGGCGGACCGCGGGACGGGATGGACAACGTCGACCACCGGGCGCTGTCGATCACCGGCCCGGCGATGGCCTTCACCATCGCCACCTACGCCCGCTCCATCGAGGGTGTCAACGGCGTACCGCCCCGAGACCGCCGAAATCGGTAGCCATCGGGCACCATGTTCGGGTGGACAACCCCGGCGTGCTCGAACGCCTCGCCCGCCACGCCATGGCGGCACCCAGGCGCATCCTGGCGATCGCCGCGCTGTGTGCGGTGGCCGCGGCGATCTTCGGGGTGCCGGTCACCCAGGAGCTGAGCGCAGGCGGATTCACCGATCCTGACGCCGAGTCCTCGCACGCGGCCGAGCTGCTGACCGACAAGTTCGGTCAGGGTGACATGCAGTTGCTGATCATCGTCTCCGACGCCGCCGGCGCCATGAGCCCGGCCGCCCGCCGGGTGGGCACCGAGATAGCCACGGCGCTGGGCGAATCCGAGCATGTGGCCCAGGTGAGTTCGGCATGGACTGCCCCGGCGGCAGCCTCGGCGGCATTGCTCAGCAGGGACGGCACCGCCGGGCTCATCGTCGCCGGTATCACCGGCGGTGAACAGCACGCCCAGGACCACGCGAAGGACCTCACCGACCGTCTGGTCCACGATCGCGATGGCGTGCGGGTGCAGGCGGGCGGCGTCGCCATGGTCAACACCCAGATCACCGAACAATCCCAGCACGACCTGCTGGTCATGGAATCCATCGCCATCCCGTTCAGCTTCCTGGTGTTGGTGTGGGTGTTCGGCGGGCTGTTGGTCGCGGCGGTGCCCGTGCTGGTCGGCGTGCTGGCGATCCTGAGTTCCCTTGCGGTGCTGCGGCTGATCACGTTCGCCACCGACGTCTCGGTGTTCGCGCTGAACCTGTGCATGGCGATGGGGCTGGCCCTGGCCATCGACTACACGCTGCTGATGGTCAGTCGCTACCGAGACGAACTGGCCGAGGGCGCCTCCGCCGAGGCCGCCCTGGTGCGCACGATGGTGACGGCCGGTCGCACGGTCGTGTTCTCGGCGACGACGGTGGCACTGCCGATGTCGACGCTGGTGCTGTTCCCGATGTACTTCCTGAAATCGTTCGCCTACGCCGGGGTGGCGACCGTGGTGTTCGCGGCCATCGCCGCGCTGGTGCTCACCCCGGCCGCGCTGGTGCTGCTCGGTGATCGTGTCAAAGGCCGCCGGTCGGGCCCACCCAAGCCGGTTGAGCAGCAATTCTGGTACAGATCAACGAAATTCGTGTTGCGTCGCGCGCTGCCGATCGGCCTGGCCGTGGTGGCGCTGCTGGTCCTGCTCGGGCTGCCCTTCACCGGCGTGAAATGGGGCTTTCCCGATGATCGCGTGTTGCCGCCATCGGCATCGGCACATCAGGTCGGGGACCGGTTGCGGGCGGACTTCGCCGACAACTCCGCCACCGAGGTCAGCATCGTCATCCCGGATTCCGGCGGGCTGACACCCGAGCAGTGGGAGCGCTACCTCACCGAGGTGGCCGGCGCACCGGACGTCCTGGCCGTGGCCGCGCCGGTGCACCGGGAGGGCAGCGCGTTCATCCGGGTGTCCAGTTCGGCCGATCTGTTCTCCGACGGTTCGGCGGCACAGCTGGACCGGTTGCACGCGATCGCCGGCCCCGGCGACCGGCAGGTGCTACTGGGCGGGGTGGCCCAGACCGACCGCGACAGCGTGGCCGCGATCGGTGCGACACTGCCGCTGGTACTCGGGCTGATCGCGGTGATCACGTTCTGTTTGCTGTTCCTGCTGACCGGCAGCGTGGTCTTGCCCGCCAAGGCCCTGGTGCTCAACATCCTGTCGCTGACAGCCGCGTTCGGTGCCATGGTGTGGATCTTCCAGGACGGGCATCTCGGTGCCTTCGGCACGACGGCCACCGGCACATTGGTCGCCAACATTCCGGTATTGCTCTTCTGCATCGCGTTCGGCCTGTCGATGGATTACGAGGTCTTCCTGCTCGCGCGGATCCGCGAATACTGGTTGGCCTCCGGCCGCACCTCCGCCGATGTCGGTGAGAGCGTGGCGCTCGGTCTGGCGCGCACGGGTCGGGTGGTCACCGCCGCGGCGCTGGTGATGTCGATCTCGTTCGCAGCACTGATCGCGGCGAACGTGTCGTTCATGCGGATGTTCGGTCTCGGTCTGACGTTGGCGGTGCTGATGGACGCCACCCTGGTCCGGATGGTCCTGGTGCCTGCCTTCATGCAGTTGATGGGCCGATGGAACTGGTGGGCGCCCGCACCGCTGGCACGACTGCACGATCGGATCGGGCTGCACCACTGAGAAAGGGCGGCCGACCTGGGAGTCCCCCGCATGAGTGATATGTCAACTATTCTCGCGGAAATGGCCAGTCTCAGCACCATTGCCGGCGTTCACGGGGTCCTGCCGCCGCATCGCTATACCCAGGACGAGATCACCGAGGCCATCCTGGGACTGCCCGGTTACGAGGGCGCCCACGATGCCGTGCGCAAGCTACACAAGAGCGCGCGGGTGCACAGCAGGTATCTGGTCCGCCCACTGGAGGAGTACGTCCGGCTCACCGATTTCGGTGAGTCCAACGATCTGTTCATCGAGCACGCCACCGAACTCGGTACCGCCGCGCTGCGCGGCGCGCTCGACGAGGCGGGACTGCGGCCCGAAGACGTCGACATGATCATCACCACCACGGTCACCGGTGCGGCGGTGCCCTCGCTGGACGCCCGCATCGCGGGCCGGCTCGGACTGCGTCCCGATGTGCGCAGGGTGCCGATCTTCGGGCTCGGCTGCGTGGCCGGTGCGGCGGGTATCGCCCGGCTGCACGACTATCTGCGCGGTGCGCCGGACCAGGTGGCGGTGCTGGTGTCGGTGGAGTTGTGTTCGCTGACCCGCAAACACCATCCGACGATGCCGACCGTCGTCGCCGGCGCGCTGTTCGGCGACGGCGCGTCGGCCGTGGTCGCGGTCGGAGCCCGACGCGCCGAGACCATGGACCCGACCGGCCCGGATGTGCTGGACTCACGCAGCCACCTGTATCCCGACTCGCTGGATACGATGGGCTGGAAAATCGGCAGCGGCGGTTTCGAGATCGTCCTCAGTGCCGAGGTGCCCGCGTTCGTGGGGCGCTATCTCGGTGCCGATATGACCGATTTCCTTGGCGCACATAGACTCACCGTGTCCGATATCGACACCTGGGTGAGCCATCCGGGCGGCCCGAAGGTCATCGAGGCCATCATCGACACCCTGGCGTTGCCATCGGACGCCCTGGATCTGACCTGGCAGTCGCTGGCCGAGGTGGGCAACATGTCCTCGTCCTCGGTCCTGCATGTGCTGCGCGATACGATCCGCACCCGCCCGACGCCGGGCAGCCCCGGCGTGCTGATGGCGATGGGGCCCGGGTTCTGCTCCGAGCTCGTGCTGCTGAGGTGGCGCTGACATGCGCGGGTTCATCGTCCTGATCGCGCTCGTCGCGGTGGAGCGGGTGGCCGAGCTGGTGGTGTCCAACCGGAATCTGACATGGTCCAAGGCCAACGGCGGCAAGGAGTTCGGTGCCGAGCACTACCCGGTGATGGTTGCGCTGCACACCGGACTGCTGGCCGGCGCGCTGGCCGAGGCACGGGTGCGCAGGCGGTGGGTATGGCCCGCCTTCTGGGTCGTCATCGGTGCCCAGCTGCTGCGCTGGTGGTGCATCACGACCCTCGGCAAGCAGTGGAACACCCGGGTGGTCGTGGTGCCGGGCGCCCCTCGGGTCACCGGCGGGCCCTACCGCCTCATGCCGCACCCGAATTACGTGGCGGTAGTCCTGGAAGGCGCCGCACTACCGTTGGCGGGCGGGGCCTGGATCACCGCCGCGGTGTTCTCGATCGCCAACGCACTGCTGCTGCGCACCCGGATCAGGGTCGAAGATGATGCGCTGCAGAGCCTGACATGATCGATCTGCTGGTCGCCGGCGGCGGACCGGCGGGGCTGGCCACCGCGCTGTACGCCGCGCGGGCCGGGTTGGAGGCCGTTGTCGTCGAGCAGCGAACCGGTCCGATCGACAAGGCGTGCGGCGAGGGGCTGATGCCACACTCCCTGGCCCGCCTGCGCCAACTCGGTATCGACCCTGACGGATATGACTTTCATGGGATCCGCTATCTCGACGGCAGGCACACCGCGGCGGCCCGGTTCGTCAACGGAGCGGGCCGCGGGGTGCGCCGCACCGTGCTGCACACCGCGCTGGCCGAGGCCGCGACCGCCGCCGGTGTGCGGATCGTGCAGTCCGAGGTCGGTGAGCTCACCCAGGGTCCAGACGCGGTGTGTGCGGCCGGATTTCGGGCGCGCTACCTGGCGGCCGCCGACGGTCTGCACTCACCGATCCGACGGGCGCTGGGCCTCTCGGCGGGGGAGTCCGGCCGGCGCAGATGGGGAATCCGCCGACACATCGCGGTGGCCCCGTGGTCGGACTGCGTCGAGGTGTACTGGGGGCGGGGGCCCGAGGCCGGGGAAGCGTATGTCACCCCGGTGTCCGATGACTGTGTCGGCGTGGCGATCCTGAAGTCCACCAGGGGCGGGTTCGATGCGCACCTACCACAGTTTCCGGCGCTGATGGAACGCCTGGATGGCCTGCCGCACGGGCCGGACCGCGCCGCAGGTCCACTGCGCCAACGGGTACGCGGGCGCACCTCCGGTCGCGTCCTGCTGGTCGGTGACGCAGCCGGATATGTCGACGCGCTGACCGGCGAGGGGATGGGCCTGGCCTTCGGTGCGGCCGAACTGCTGGTGGACTGCGTCGTCGGTGACCGCGTTGGCGAGTACGACCGCCGGTGGCGGCACCTGACTCGGCGCTACCGGATGCTGACAGCGACGCTGTTGTACGGCACCGGAATCCGGCCCGTGCGGGCAGCCATCACCCCGGCGTCGGCCGCGCTGCCGTCGGTGTTCGCCGCCGCGGTCAACGCGCTCGGCGACTAGCACCCAGCAGCGTCATGCCGTGGTAGACCACGAGTGCGGCGATGGAGCCCAGTGCGATACCGGTGAATGTCAACGAGCCTGCCTGCCAGGTGAAGTCGGCGATGCCGATGATCAGCGGGATGGCGGCCGTCATCTGGTTGACCGGCTTGGCGAAGTCGACGTGGTTGGTCAGCCAGATCCGGATACCGAGCACCCCGACCAGGCCGTAGAGCACGATCGTCGCACCACCGAGCACACCGGGCGGGATGGCCGAGATCGTCGCACCCACCTTCGGGCACAGGGCCAGCACGATGGCCACCACGGCGGCCACCCAGTAGGCGGCGGTCGAGTAGATGCGAGTCGCGGCCATCACGCCGATGTTCTCGGCATATGTCGTGGTTGCCGAGCCGCCGCCAGCGCCGGCCAGCACGGTGGCCACACCGTCGGCGGCCAGCGCCCGGCCCATCAGCGGATCGAGATCCCTGCCGGTCATCTGGCTCACCGATTTCACATGCCCGATGTTCTCGGCGACCAGGGCGATCACGGCGGGCAGGAACATCGGCAGGACCTCGAGGCGCAATGTCGGCGTCTGGAACTCCGGCAGCCCGAACCACGCCGCCTGCGCGATCCCGGAGGTGTCCACCTGACCCAGTACCAGCGCCAGCACGTAGCCAAGGACGACGGCAAGGAAGATGGCCAACCGGCCGATCAGGCCCTTGAAGAAGGCCAGCGCACCGACCAGCAACACCAGGGTGACCATCCCGACGACGGGACCCTGCTCGAAGTTGTTCTTGGCCGCCGGCGCGAGGTTGAACCCGATGAGCGCCACCACCGCCCCGGTGACCACCGGCGGCAGCACGACGTCCAGCCAGTGCGTGCCGACCAGGTGGACCACCGCGCCGATGATGATCAGCAGCAGACCCACCGCGATCAGCCCACCGAGTGCGCTGCCGGTGCCCTGCGCGGTGACGGCGGCGGTGACCGGGGCGATCACCGCGAAGCTGGACCCCAGGTAGCTCGGCAGCCGGTTACCCGTGATGAGCAGGAAGGCGAGGGTGCCGATACCGGAGAACAGCAGCGTCGTCGCCGGCGGGAAACCGGTCAGCACCGGCACCAGGAACGTCGCACCGAACATCGCCACCACGTGCTGGGCGCCGATCCCGAGGGTGCGCGGCCAGCTCAATCGTTCGTCGGGGGCGACGATATCGGCATCGGGGCCCACGGGCTTCCAACGCGGCGTCACAGACAGCTTTGCCATCAGGACAAGGTAGCCGGGCCCGATTGCTATTGCAGCAGACGGATGATCTTCCTGGACAGTGCGGTGTAGGGCGGATAGACCAGCCGGGGATCGGGACGAGTGGACTTGGCCAGCACCGCACGCCGGTGCGACAACGCCTCGAAACCCCACCAGCCGTGATAGGCGCCCATGCCGCTGGGGCCGATCCCGCCGAACGGCAACTGCGGCACCAGACAATGCATGATCGCGTGATTGACCACCGCACCACCGGATTCGGTTTTATCGATCACGTCCTCGGCCAGCTCCGGCGTCTCGGTGAACACATAGAGGGCCAGCGGACGTGGCCGGTGCCGGACGAAGCCGATGGCCTCGGAGATCGAGTCGACCGTGATGATCGGCAGGATGGGACCGAAGATCTCGTCGGACATCACCGCATCACTGTGCCCCGGATCGAGGATCACGGTCGGTTCGATGCGCAGGGACACCTCATCGGAGCCGCCGCCGGTGACGACCTGACCACTGGTGTCCGCGATCAGTGCCGTCAACCGATCGAACTGGCGTCGGTTGACGACGGGCAGGTCGGGTGTGGTGCTGAATTCGGCGATCGTGGCGCACAGCGCGGTGACCAGCTCCGCGGCCACGGACCGCTCGACGAGGATGTAGTCGGGTGCGATGCAGGTCTGCCCCGAGTTCACCAGTTTGGTGTGCGCCAACCGACGGGCCGTCACCGCGAGGTCGGCGTCGGCGGCCACGATGGCAGGGCTCTTGCCGCCCAGCTCCAGGGTGACCGGTGTCAGGGTGGGTGCGGCACCGGCCATGATCTTGCGCCCGACCTCGGTGCCGCCGGTGAACAGGACATGATCGAAACCCTGTGCCAGCAGGTCCTGGGTCACCTGGGCGTCGCCCTCGACGACGGTGATCGCCTCGGTGTCCAGATAGCGCGGCACCAGCCGCGCGATCAGCGCGGAGGTGGCCGGGGCGAGTTCCGATGGCTTGATCACCACGGTGTTGCCCGCCGCCACCGCCGATACCACCGGCGCCATCGCCAGGTAGAACGGGTAGTTCCACGGACCGATCACCAGGACCGCACCCTTGGGGTCATATTGCACCCAGGCGCGAGCCGGTTGCTGGCTGACCGGAACCGATACCCGACGCCGGCGCATCCACTTGCGAATTCTCTTGCGCGCAAACGCCGCTTCGGCCTTGGTGGGTTGCACATCACCCATCCAGGACTCCATGGCCGGGCGGCCGAGGTCGGATAGCAGGGCCGCCGCGATGGCCTGCTCCTGCTCATCGCACATGCGCTCGATGGCGCGCAACTGCTCGATGCGCCATTCGGCGGGGCGGGTGCGACCGGTGTCGAAAACGGCGCGCGCGTGTGGTGTTGCAGCTGTCGTACTCATGGTGTGCCCTAACGCATTTCCGGTGCGGGGATGACGCCGGCGGCCACCGCCGCCATGCCGCCACCGTCGACGGCCAGGGTCTGACCGTTGACCCAGCCGGCGTCGGCGGAGATCAGATAGGCGACCGCGCCGGCGATGTCCTCGGGGGTGGCATGCCTGCCGAGCAGGGCCTTGGCGCCGTCGAGGGTGTCCTTGCCCATCGTCTCCTCGAAATCGGCGAGGATCGGGGTCTGCACCGGGCCCGGCAGGACGGCATTGATGCGCAGCCCGCGTTGGGCGAATTCCAGGGCCTTGGCCATCGTGTAGACGGTGGCGACCTCCTTGGAGAAGTTGTAGGCGTTACCTGCCTGCGGGTTCTCGGCGAACCAGCGTGCACCCTCGGCATAACCGTCGGTGGCCAGCAACGCCTGGATGGCGGGCATCCTTGCCGGCCAGCCGAATCCGGCGATCGAGGACACCACGACCACGGAGCCACCGGCGCGGAGCCGGTCGATCAGGGACTCGGTGAGGTGGCGCACCGCCAGCACGTTCACCGCGATCACCGTGGCCGCGGGTGCGGTGCCGGGAACGCCGGCGACGTTGATCAGCGCGTCGAACGAGCCGTCGAGCTGGGCCACCGCGGCGTCGATGCTCTGCGGGTCCGCCAGATCGACCGCGATATGGTGCTTGACCGCCGCCGACGGGGTGTTGCGGTCCAGGCTGATCACCTCCGTGCCCGCGGCGACAAGACGTTCGGCGACGGCGTGCCCGATGCCGGAGGCGGCGCCGGTGACGATGTAGCGCTTGTGGGATGTGGCGGTCATGCCTGGCTCCTCGTGGTGTCGGTGTAGCGGGCTTTGAGCTTGCCCTTGACCAGTTTTCCGGTGGGTGTACGTGGTAGCGCGTCGACGAAGTCGACGGTGCGGGGTGCCTTGTAGTGGGCGACGCGGTCACGCACGTAGTCGATGAGATCGGCGGCGAGGTCATCGCTCGCGCTGAATCCTGGTCGGAGCGCGACGACGGCCTTGACCTGTTCGCCCATCTCCGGATCGGGAACGCCGATCACCGCGACGTCGAACACGGCGGGGTGCATGGTCAACACGTTCTCGGTCTCCTGGGGATAGATGTTCACCCCGCCGGAGATGATCATGAACGATTTACGATCGGTCAGGAACAGATAACCGTCCTCGTCGATATAGCCGAGATCGCCTACTGTGGTCCAGTTTTCGTGCTGGGGATGCTGGGCCTCGCGGGTCTTGGCCGCATCGTTGTGGTAGACGAAGGGCATGGCATCGCGCTCGAAGTAGACGGTGCCGACCTCGCCCGCAGGGAGTTCGGTCCCCTCGTCATCGCAGATGTGGATGGTGCCGAGCACCGCGCGTCCCACCGATCCGCGCTTGGTGCGCCACTGCGCGGAGTTCATCATCGTCATCCCGTGCGCCTCGGTGGCGCTGTAGTACTCCACCAGGATCGGGCCCCACCAGTCGAGCATGGCGTCCTTGACCTCGGGCGGGCAGGGGGCGCCGGCGTGGACGACGGTGCGTAGCGAGGACAGGTCATACCGCGACCGGATCTCGTTCGGCAGCTGAAGCAATCTGACGAACATCGTCGGGACCATCTGCGTCATGGTCACCCGATGGGTTTCGATGGCCGCCAGGATCTTCTCGGCGTCGAACTTCTCCATCAGGATCACGGTCGCGCCGAGCGCCTGCATGCCTGCGCAGTACTTCAGCGGTGCGGCGTGATAGATCGGCGCGGGGGAAAGGTAGACGGCGTCCGGTCCGATGCCGAAGACGTTCTGCAGTACCGCCAGGACCGGGTCGCCCGGCTCATCGACCTGGATGGGCAGCAGGTGCGGTTTGATGCCCTTCGGGCGGCCGGTGGTTCCCGACGAATACAGCATGTCCGCACCGCGCGGTTGATCGGTCAGCGGTGGGACTTTCGCGTCCAGCAGTTCGCGGTAGGGCCGATAGCCGTCGACTTCGGCGCCGAAGGCATAGCGCGCCACGTCGCCCGGTATCTCGTCGAGCACCTGGCGACCGAGTTCGGCCAGTGCACCCGAGACGAAGAATGCCTTCGCTCCGCTGTCGGTGACGATGTATCCGGCTTCGGGCGCGGTCAGGTGGTGGTTGACCGCCGTCGCATACAGACCCGAACGCAGTGCGGCCCAGTAGATGACGAACACCTCGGCGGTGTTGTCGGCCAGGATCGCGATGACATCGCCGCGGCGCAGGCCGGCGGCATGTAGCGCGGCGGCGATCTGGGCCGAGCGGGAGTCCAGGTCGCCGTAGGTCAGGGTATCGCCGCTGCCGGCCATGATGACCGCCGGGCGGTGCGGATCAGCGGCGGCGTGAGTTCCGGGAAACACATATCTCCTTGGGATGCGGCGCATTCCTGCCGTCGGGTCAGGAGGGGCGCGGACGGTGACCGCTCACCGTGATCGGCGCCACAGCCCGCGACGGGATGGACGGTATGCGCTGCCGAGACAGTCTGTCAAGACACACTGTCTAGTAACGGGCGGGGATGACCCAGCGGCTCACGCTGTGGAGCGGCGGGCCAGGTACAGGGCGGCGCCGAGCGCGATCACCGCGGACCCGGTGAGCACCGAACCGGTGGGCAGGGTGCACGCCAGCACCACACAGCCGGCGAACCCGATCGCCGGGATCAGCCGCCGCGCCGGCCGCAGCGTCCAGGCGCTGGCATTGGCGATGGCGTAGTACACCAGCACCGCGAACGACGAGAACCCGATCGCCCCGCGAAGATCGACGAACGCCGCCAAGACCGCGACGACGATCCCGACCGCGACCTCGGCGCGGTGCGGTCCGCCGAACCGCGGATGCACCGCGGACAGCCCGCTCGGCAGATGCCGGTCCCGCGCCATCGCCAGTGTGGTGCGGGAAACGCCGAGGATCAGCGCCAGCAGTGATCCGAGCGCGGCGACCGCGGCTCCGACACGGACCACCACGGCCAGCTCGGGATGTCCGGCCACCGATACGGCATGGGCCAATGGTGCTGTCGCGGTGGCCAGTCCGGCGCTGCCGAGCACCGCGAGCACGGCGACGGCGACCACCGCGTACACCAGCAGTGCGATGCCCAACGCGATGGGTATGGCGCGGGGAATGGTGCGGTCCGGCTCTCGGACCTCCTCACCGAGGGTGGCGATGCGGGCATAACCGGCGAACGCGAAGAACAGCAACCCGGCGGCCTGCAGGACACCCCATGGGCCGGTATCGGTGCCGATCGACAGATTGGCGGGCGTTCCGGCGCCGCTCAGCACGACCACCACGACGGCCAGCACCGCGAGCACCACCGCGACGATCACCCGGGTGAGCAACGCCGACTTCTGCACGCCCGCATAGTTCACCGTAGTGAGGGCGACCACGGCGGCGACCGCCACGGCATGCGCGTACGGCGGCCACGCGTACACGCCGACCGTCAGGGCCATGGCGGCACACGAGGCCGTCTTCCCGACGATGAAACACCAGCCCGCGGTGTGACCCCAGAACGCGCCGAGGCGTTCTCGGCCGTAGACATAGCTGCCGCCGGACTGGGGATAGATCGCCGCGAGACGTGCCGTGGACGTCGCGTTGCAGTAGGCCACCACCGCGGCGATCGCCAACCCGATCAGCAGCCCGGAGCCGGCGGCTGCCGCGGCGGGCCCGAGCGCGACGAAGATGCCGGCCCCGACCATCGAACCCAGACCGATGACGACGGCGTCGAACGTGCCGAGCCGGCGCTGTAACACCTATTTGTTGCGGACGGCGTTGACGCCCAGGTAGCCGACGTAACCCAGCGCGCCGAGCAGCGCCAGCTTGCGCGTCTTGGGCACCAGCAGTCCCACACCGAGGGCGGTCTCGATGGTGCCGTTGGTCTTGATGTGGCGTGCGGTGTCGTTCGGGAAGGCCGGCTTGGTGATCGACTCGAACAGCTGCGGGGCGACGAAGTGGGCCAGACCGGCGCCGACCAGTGACACCCCTGCGAGCGTGACGCCCGGCGAACTCTTCTTCTCGGTCAACGGATTTCCTCTCGACAGTTGGTTGATTGCGATGTCAGGCGATCGCGTAGTCGCTCAGGGGGAACTCGGAGGCTTCCCTGATGGCGGTGTCGGTGGTGGTGGGCCGCAACAGCGTGGGCTCACCGGCGGGGTTGTAGTAGTAGGACCGCGCGCCGGCGCAGTTGCCGAGGGTGAACAGCGAATTGCCCAGCAGATCGGTCATCCGGTCCAGGTAGCGGCTGTTCGCCTCCTCGGTGACCTCGAAGGTGCTTGCGCCGCGGCGCTGCACCTCGGAGAACAACCGGTCCATCAACCGCATCTGGTACTCCATGGTGTTGAAGAAGTTCAGCCCGAGGAAGGCGTACGGGCTGGCCAGACTCAGGTAGTTCGGGAAGTACGGCATGGACACACCCTGGTAGGCCTGGAAACGCGTTTCGCGCCACCACTTCCCGAGATTGCGGCCCTCGCGGCCGATCACCTCGATGGCCGGGAAATTGGCCTCCCACAGGTCGAACCCGGTGGCCAGTACCAGGGTGTCGATCTCGTTCTTGGTGCCATCCTTGGCGACGATGCCGTCGGTCTGGATGTGATCGATCCCGACATCCTGCAGGTGGACGTTGTCCCTGGTGAACGCGCGGTAGTAACCGTTGCTGAATGTCGGTCGCTTGCAGCCGAAGTCGTAGTCCGGAGTGAGCCGCCGCCGCAGATCCTTGTCCCTGATGGTCAGGAATCGGTGCAGCTTGGACAGGTCGGCGGCCGAGATGTTGCCGCGTCCGCGGAAGGTCTTGTAGTAGACGACGCCGATGGTCACCATCCACTCGTAGATCGAGTCGGTGAGCCAGCGCAGCGCCCGCTGGGTGGCCGGGATACGGGCGAACAGCTTCTTGGTCCGCGGGCCGAAACGCATATCGATCTTGGGCACCACCCAGATGGGGGTGCGTTGATACACCGTGAGGTCGGCCGCGGTTTTCGCCAGCTCCGGGATCAGCTGCACGGCCGTGGCACCGGTGCCGATGATCGCGATGCGACGTCCGGCGGGGTCGAAATCGTCATCCCATTCCGCGGTGTGGATGACCTTGCCCGCGAAGCTGTCGATGCCCGGGATATCGGGCAGCTTGGGCTGGGACAGGAAGCCGGTCGCGGTGATGAGATACCGGGTCGTCAGCGTCTCGGTCGTGTTGTCCTGGGAAGCGATGCTCACCTGCCACGCCTTGGCCTCGTCGTCCCAGCGGGCACCGTGGACCACGGTGTTGAACCGGATGTGGCGTCGGATGTCGTACTTGTCGGCCACATCGTCGGCGTACTTCTTGATCTCCGGACCGGTCGAGAACAACCGCGACCAGTTCGGGTTGGGTTCGAAGTAGTAGGAGTAGGTGGTGGTCGGGACGTCGACGGCCAGCCCGGGGTAGTGGTTCACATACCAGGTGCCACCGAGATCGTCCTCTCGGTCGAGCAGGACGATGTTGTCGATCCCCAGCCGTTTGAGCTGGATGGCGGCACCTATACCGGCGAAGCCGGCGCCCACGATGACGGCGTCAAACATGGTTGAAACGGTACCTCGCTACTGCTGCAGCGATCCGGTGCGTGGGACGTCGGTGGTGGCGATGCAGGTCACGGCGCGATCGCCGCGCTTCCAGGAGTCCTCGGTGGGGTAGAGCACGAACATGCCCACCTCGGGGTCTTCCATCGCGTCCGGGGAGAACTCCTGCAGCGCGGGTGCGCAGCGATCCTGGTAGTCGATGATCGCGGACTGGCCGGGGAAGCTGCCGCCGGGCACGTCGATGACGAAGTACACCTCGCCCTTGTGCGGTTCGGTGCAGCTGACCGTCTTGACCGAGGCCACCAGGCTGGCGTCCGACGGGATCTCCGAGAGGCAGTCGCCCAGCCCGATATCGGCGGCGTTGACGGAGTTCGGGTCGAAGAGATCGGCGAACTCACTGTCGGCGATCTTGTCCTTATTGGCCGCCACCAGCGCGAACACGGCGATGAGGCCGACAATCCACAGCGCAGAGAGGATGAGGCCCGCAATCGCCATCCCGCGGCCGCCCTGGCCCTTCTTGGCCTTGTTCAAGCCGACGATGCCGGCGACGACGCTGATCAGCACGCCACCGATCACGCCGAAGATCAGCGAGACGACGGCCCACCAGTTGGTGCCCGGCGCCTGCTGCGGCGGGTAGGGCTGGCCGTACTGGTCGGTGTAGGGCAGCGGCGGAGGGGGCGGGGGATACTGGCCACCCGGTGGAGGCGGTGGATATTGGCCACCGGGCGCAGGCGGTGGATACTGGCCACCGGGCGGGGGTGGGGGGTATCCCTGGGGCTGCTCCGGCGGCTGCGTCATGAGAGAAAGATAACCGCGGCGGCGACCGAGAGCGCGGGCACGTCCGAAGTCGTGGAACGAAGATCATGGCGTGCGCCGGCGACCTCGACGATCCGGGTCGGCCCGGCCACCAGATCCGCCGCCGCGCGCAGCTCCTCGATGGTGCCGAACGGGTCCGCGGTGCCGTGGGTGAACACCGTCGGCACGGTGATACCGGGCAGGTGCTCGGTCCGGGACCGTTCGGGCTTGCCCGGTGGGTGCAGCGGGTAGGAGGACAGCGCCAGCAGGTCCGGGCGTTCGCTCGGGTTCGCGGTGACCATGGATGTCATCCGGCCGCCGTAGGAGTGCCCGCCGGCGATCACCGGTCCGTCGGTCTGGGTGCGCGCCCAGGCGATGGCCTCGGCGATACCGGCCTGATCACTGGCGGCGGAATTCGACGGCGGGCCCTTCGGTCTGCGGCGCCGGTAGGGCAGGTTGTAGCGGATGGCCAGATAGCCCTGCCGGGCCCATTCGTCGCACAGGCCGACCAGCAGCGCGGCGTCCCGGTCGCCGCCGGCGCCGTGGGTCAGCAGCACGATGCCCGCGGGGGTGGTGGCCGGTTCGTGGGCTATTCCTGCTATACCGGCGGGGTCGGGCAGGCTCACAACCGCTGCAGCCGGAACAGCGGGTTCACCGGGCCGTGGCCGTGACCCAAGGGGTACGCCGCGCGGATGCATTCGGTGATCCACGACTTGCCGAACGCGACCGCGTCGGGGACCGAGAAGCCATGGGCCAGAGCGGATGCGGTGGCCGCGGCCAGCGTGTCGCCGGCGCCGTGGTCGTGTCCGGTGTCGACGCGAGGTTCGCTGAACTCGTGGAATTCGGTGCCGTCGAACAGCAGGTCGGGGCTGAGCTCGGAGGATCGCAGGTGCCCGCCCTTGACCAGGGCCCACTGCGGGCCCAGAGCATGCAGCGCCCGCGCGGCATCCCGCTGGGTGTCGGTGTCCACCACCTCGATACCGGTGATCAGACGGACCTCGTCGAGGTTCGGGGTGACCAGGGTGGCCAGCGGGAACAGTTCGGTACGCACCGAGTTCAGTGCCGACGGATGCAGCAGCGGGTCGCCGTGCATGGAGGCGCACACCGGGTCGACGACCAGGGGCACGGTGCCGGCCAGTCCCTCGGCCCGCCAGGTCTCGGCAACCACACCGATGATCTCGGCGGAGGCCAGCATGCCGGTCTTGGCGGCCTGGATGCCGATATCGGAGGCCACCGCGCTGATCTGACCGGCGATGATGTCCAGTGGGATCTCGTGAAAGCCCTTGACACCCACCGAGTTCTGCACGGTCACCGCGGTCATGGCCACCGTGCCGTGGATGCCGAGCATCGCGAAGGTGCGCATATCGGCCTGGATGCCCGCGCCGCCGCCGGAATCGGACCCGGCGATCGTCATCACCCGCAGCGGGGTTGCCCCTGGCCGGGGCAGCGGTAGGAAGTTCATGGCACCAAGGGTAGATAGACCCGATTTCCACGTTCGGCGAACTCCACCGATTTGTCCGCCATGGCGTCGCGAATGTCCTGCGTGATCCGCATGGAACAGAATTTCGGACCACACATCGAGCAGAAATGCGCGGTCTTGGCCGGTTCGGCGGGCAATGTCTCGTCGTGGAACTCGCGCGCGGTGTCGGGATCCAGTGACAGCGCGAACTGATCGGCCCAGCGGAACTCGAACCGGGCGGCGCTCAGGGCGTCGTCACGCTGCTGGGCGCGGGGATGGCCCTTGGCGAGGTCGGCGGCGTGCGCGGCGATCCGGTAGGCGATCACCCCGTCCTTGACGTCCTTGCGGTTGGGCAGCCCCAGGTGTTCCTTGGGGGTGACATAGCAGAGCATGGCGGTGCCGGCCTGGGCGATGATGGCCGCGCCGATGGCGCTGGTGATGTGGTCGTAGGCCGGGGCGATATCGGTGGCCAGCGGGCCGAGGGTGTAGAACGGCGCCTCGTCGCAGAGTTCCTCTTCCAGGCGCACGTTCTCCACGATCTTGTGCATCGGCACGTGCCCGGGACCTTCGATCATCACCTGCACGCCATGGGATTTCGCGATCTTGGTGAGCTCGCCCAGGGTTTCCAGTTCGGCGAACTGGGCGGCGTCGTTGGCATCGGCGATGGAGCCGGGCCGCAGGCCGTCACCGAGGGAGAAGGTGACGTCATAGCGCTGCAGGATCTCGCAGAGCTCCTCGAAGTGGGTGTACAGGAACGATTCCTGGTGATGGGCGAGCATCCAGGCGGCCATGATGGAGCCGCCGCGGCTGACGATCCCGGTGACCCGTTCGGCGGTCAGCGGAATGTAGCGCAGCAGGACCCCGGCGTGCACCGTCATATAGTCGACGCCTTGCTCGCACTGTTCGATCACGGTGTCGCGGTAGGACTCCCAGGTCATCTTGGTGGGATCACCGTTGACCTTCTCCAGTGCCTGGTACATCGGGACCGTCCCGACCGGGACGGGGGAGTTGCGCAGGATCCACTCCCGGGTCAGGTGGATGTCCTTGCCGGTGGAGAGGTCCATGATGGTGTCCGCGCCCCAGCGGGTGGCCCAGACCATCTTGTCGACCTCTTCGGCGATGGAGCTGGTGACCGCCGAATTGCCGATATTGGCATTGACTTTCACCCCGAATGCCTTGCCGATGATCATCGGTTCGCTCTCGGGATGGTTGTGGTTGGCCGGGATGACCGCGCGGCCGCGGGCGACCTCGTCGCGCACCAGCTCCGGTGACACCGCCTCGCGTTCGGCGATGAACGCCATCTCCGCGGTGATCTCACCGTTGCGGGCGCGCTGCAACTGGGTGCCGCGGTCGCGGATGACGTTGGCGCGCTTGGGCAGTCCGCGCTGCAGGTCGATGACGGCGTTGTGATCGGTGTACGGCCCGGAGGTGTCGTACAGGTCGAAGTGCTCGCCGGTGCTCAGATGCACCCGGCGCGACGGCACCCCATTGGGTGAGTAGACCTTGGAGCTGCCGGCGATGGGGCCGGTGGTGACATCGGAGGTACGGGGGTCGACAACGGCACTCATTACACATCTCCCTACGCCGGCATTATCCGGTCAGGTTCGTACGGTCGACGGCCCTAGCCGTCCTCTCAGCGCGCTGGTGCGTGCTCCCGTGTGGACCCGTTCACGGTAGCGCATGCTCGTCCGATTGCCGAGCGATCGTTTGTATAGCTAATATATGTTTTTGCCGATCGTAGGGATTTGAGTGCCGATGACCCTTGAGCTGGACAAGATCCATGAGCACCCCCGCTACAAGTGGGTCGTGCTGTCGAACACGACGTTGGGCATCCTGCTGGCGTCGATCAACGCCTCCATCGTGCTGATCTCGTTGCCGGCGATCTTCCGCGGTATCGGTCTGAACCCGCTGGACCCGGGCAACATCAGCTACCTGCTCTGGATGCTGATGGGTTATCTGGTGGTCACCGCCGTGCTGGTGGTGCCGTTCGGCCGCCTCGGCGACATGTTCGGCCGGGTGCGGATCTACAACCTGGGCTTCGTCGTCTTCACCGTGGCGGCGGTGGCACTGTCCTTCGACCCGTTCCAGCTCGACGGCGGGGCGATCTGGCTGATCGGGTGGCGGGTGATCCAGGGCATCGGTGGCGCGATGCTGATGGCCTCGTCCTCGGCGATCCTCACCGACGCGTTCCCGGCCAATCAGCGCGGCATGGCGCTCGGGGTGAACATGGTGGCCGCCGTCGCGGGCTCGTTCCTGGGACTGCTGATCGGCGGGGTGCTGTCGGAATGGCATTGGCAGGCCATCTTCTGGGTGGGCGTGCCGATCGGTGTGCTCGGGACCGTGTGGAGCCTGCACTCCCTGGTCGAGCTGGGGGTGCGCACACCGGGCCGGCTGGATTGGGCGGGGACGCTGACGTTCGGTGTCGGCCTGACCGTGTTGCTGATCGGCATCACCTACGGCATTCAGCCGCATGGTGATTCGAGCACAGGCTGGACCAATCCGTGGGTGCTCGGATCGATCATCACCGGACTTGCCGTGCTGGTGGTGTTCTGTCTGATCGAGCTGCGGGTGGACCAGCCGATGGTCGATATCCGGTTGTTCCGGTCGGCGGCCTTCGGGATGGGGAACCTGGCCGGGCTGATGTCCTCGGTGGGGCGCGGCGGTCTGCAGTTCATGCTGATCATCTGGTTGCAGGGCATCTGGCTTCCGTTGCACGGCTACAGTTTCGAGTCGACACCGCTGTGGGCCGGTATCTATCTGCTGCCGGTCACCATCGGCTTCCTGATCGCGGCCCCGCTGGCCGGGTCGCTGGCCGACCGGTTCGGCGCGCGGCCACTGACGGTGGGCGGCATGCTGCTGATGGCGGTGTCCTTCGTTGCGCTGTTGCTGATTCCGGTGAACTTCGACTACTGGGTGTTCGCGGTGCTGGTGTTCCTCAACGGACTGGGCGGCGGCATCTTCACCGCTCCCAACACCGCGGCCATCATGTCCAGCGTGCCCGCGTCGCAGCGTGGTGCCGCCTCGGGTGTGCGCGCCACCTTCTTCAACGCCGGATCGTCACTCTCGATCGGAATCTTCTTCTCGCTGATGATCGTCGGGCTGGCCGATGCGCTGCCCTCGGCGATGAGCAGCGGGCTGCAGGCTCAAGGGGTGTCGGCTTCGGTGGCCCAGCAGGTGGCCAACACGCCACCGGTCGGCAGCCTCTTCGCCGCGTTCCTGGGCTACAACCCCATCGACGAACTGCTCGGTCCCTCGGGTGCGCTGTCGGATCCCGGCGTGAACGCCGAGGTGCTGACCGGTAAGACCTTCTTCCCCGAACTGATCACCGGTCCCTTCCATGCCGGGCTGACGGTGGTGTTCCTGGCCGCCGCGTCGATGATGCTGATCGGGGCGGTGTCCTCGATGTTCAGCGCGGGCCGCTACAGCGGAGACACCTAGATCGGCGGGGTTCGTCCGCGCCGGTTGATCGCCGTCGGTCAGGGTTCACGGGTGAGGTATCGCGTGAGCATGGAGACCAGCTCTGTTTGTAAGGTATCGGCATCGAAATCCTTTGGGGCGGACATCGCTTGGTGGACGACCGACTCGATCGTCAGAACGACGAGTCGCGCTGCCGCATCTTTGTCTTCAACGACGACCTCTGGTCGTCCGTCGAGGAGCTTCTTCATCGCCTGAACTGACTCTTGTTGCTGTTCGGCAACCTTGGCCATGAGTTCGTGGGTGCGTGGCGCCTGGTCGATGATGACTCGCAGAAACTCGGGGTCGTGGCGGTGATTGTGAATGGCCGCCGCGACGATATTGCGTATTGCGTCCTGCACGGAGGTGATGGCACCTGCCTCGAGGTGGTCGGCGGTTGCGGCGACACCGGCGTCGAGGTGACGGCCGGCGAGTTCTATCAGGATTGCGTCTTTATTGGGGTAGTACTGGTACAGGGATCCGACGGAAATATCGGCGCGTTCGGCGATTCGGTTCGTCGTGCCTCGGGCATAGCCGTGCTGGGCGAAGACCTCGACCGCCGCTTCGAGGATCTGGTCGCGGGTGCGTGCGGACCTCTGCTGACGCGGCCGCTTACGCGGCTGTAGCGGATGCTTGTTCGAGGGCACCTCACCGTCCTCACTGCTGGAACGATCAGCCTAGCCGCGCGCGGATCCGAGTGAAGGGTGTCGTACACGCCTTGAATCAGTGCCGGTCTGACGTTCCGCGACATCGTTATCCGGGTTGTCCGGCCGCGAAATGCGAGCAGGGCCGGTCGCCGAGGGAACGTGGATGCCCACCGAACGTCGCTGCAGCGGCCCCACATGCGGAGAACTCGTCTCCGGCTGCCGGCGATGATCGCGCTGAAAGCGAGTAGCCATTGGCGTGGCTGTGTGCGGATAATTAGTGCTCTAGCTGCAGATATGCATTTCACCAAGGTCGGCGCGCCTGGGTGCAATAGCTCACTTTTGATGTGGGGAGGGAGTCGTCTTATGGGAAGTTCCGTGATTCAGACGAGGAGCCGCTTTCGGCGGGTGGAGCTGTCGGAGATTCGGCGCGTGCTCGGTGAGCCCGACGGCATGGCGCGGGCGAAGATCTTCGACCACATCGGTGAGCACCACCGCCGGTTCATCGCGCACTCACCGTTGGCGATGATGGCCACCGCCGATGCGGTGGGCCGCGCAGACTGTTCTCCTCGCGGCGACTACCCGGGGTTCGTCAAGGTACTCGACGCGCGCACGCTGGCGATGCCGGACCGTCCGGGTAACAAGCTGGCTGATTCGTTCACCAATCTCGCCGAGAATGACGGCGTCGGCCTGTTGTTTCTGATTCCTGGGATGCGAGAAACATTGCGTGTCAACGGCAATGCCTATGTCACCGATGAACCCACGGTGTTGACCCGGATGCGCACCGAAGCCAAACAGCCCTCGCTGGCGATCATCGTCGAGGTCGCCGAAGCCTACTTTCACTGTGGACGTGCCCTGATCCGATCCCGGGTGTGGGACCCGGCAAGTCAGGCCCTCGCCGGGCAGATGCCCTCATTTGGCGAGATCGTCGCCGCGCAGATGGGTCTTGACATCCCCGGCGAAGCCATCGAACACGATCTGGAGCGCAACTCCTACCGGTCGTTGTACTGATCAAGGAGACAATGCTCGTGCAACACACCATTATCGAGCGCATCGCTCACACCGTTGACGGCGTGGCAAGCCTCACCCTCAGGGGTGGCGACGGACCGCTGGCGCCGTGGGATGCCGGGGCGCACATCGACGTCGAATTACCCAACTGGCTGACCAGACAGTACTCGCTGTGCGGCGATCTCGATGACCGTGAGCATTACCGCATCGCGGTGCGTCACGATCCGCTCAGCCGAGGCGGGTCGGAATATGTCAATCTCTTCTTGCGTGAGGGGCAGCGCCTGTCGGTATCGCTGCCGCGCAACCACTTCGAGCTCCAGGAAGCCTCGTCATACCTCTTCATCGCCGGCGGTATAGGCATCACACCGCTGCTGCCGATGATGCAGGCCGCCAGCGCGGCAGGTGCCGCGGCAACGCTGCTGTATGTGGGTAAATCCCTGGCCGACATGCCGTTCGGAGCCGAACTCCGGGATCGCTACGGTGCGGGGGAGCAGGCCATACTCGTCGAGACCAACCGTCATCAACGGCCCGACTTCGCGGCAATCGCCGACGTGCTGGACCCGCACGCTCTGGTCTACGGCTGCGGGCCCGAATCGATGCTGGCTGATGTCGAACGTGCCTTTCCCGCTGAGAAAACCCGTATCGAACGGTTCCGGCCGGCCATCAAGGCTCGTGGGTCCAACTCACGTTTCCAGGTGCTCTGCGCGCGCTCACGGCAGTCCATCGACGTCGCCGCTGACACCTCGCTACTGGATGCGCTGCTGGATGCCGGATACCCGATCGGCGCCGGTTGCCGGGAAGGAGTGTGCGGCAGTTGCGAAGTCCGCGTCCTCGCCGGGCAACCCGATCACCGCGACGACATCGGTGCACCCCACGGGTGCATGTATGCCTGCGTGTCGCGGTCGTCGACGCCTCGGCTCGTTCTGGATCTCTAGCCGGCCATCCCGGCCCGTACCGCGCTTCACGACGAAGGAATCGACGAAGAATCATGACCGGCCCATTGTGGTTCGCCTCTCCCCCCGAAGTACATTCGGCGCTGCTGTCCGCGGGCCCCGGCCCCGTCGCCTTGCTGGCGTCGGCAGGTGCCTGGCACCGATTGAGCATCGAATACCGTGAAGCGGCGATCGAACTCCGCGCCATCCTGGCCGCGGTGCAGGCGGGTCACTGGCAAGGGCCGAGCGCCGCAAGCTATCTGGTCGCGCATCAGCCCTATCTCGGGTGGCTGTCCGACGCGTCGACAGTCTGTGCCACCACGGCCACCCAGCTGGAGCACGTCGCCGCCGCCCATCTCGTCGCGCTCGCCGACATGCCGACGCCGGCCGAACTCGCGCTCAACCACACCACCCACGCGGCACTGGTCGGCACGAACTTCTTCGGCATCAACACCATCCCGATCGCCGTCAACGAAGCCGACTACCTGCGCATGTGGATGCAGGCTGCGACGGCGATGGTCGTCTACGACGGCGTCGCAGCCACGGCACTGGCCTCGGTTCCGCGGTTGCCGCCGGTCCCCCCGATTCTTGCGAGCAGTCCAGCGTGCTCCGACGGTCTCGCGAATGCCGCGCGCATTCACGCCGTCGACACCGCGACGGCGCTCAACAGCAGTGCGAGCCTGTCCGACCTGCTGGAGGCCGTCCTGAAGATCCTGGTCCCAGCGCCCGTGTTCGACATCATCGACGCGCTCCAGAATCTCAACCTCGGCGAGATTCTGGCCTTACTTGCCACCAGTCCCGCCGCCGCGCTCTTTGCCCTGTCCCCGTTGATCACCGCCGTGTTCGGATTCATCGGATACATCAGCATCAGCCTCACCCTTTTCGCCCTGCAGATCGGTGCCGCGCTCCTACTGCTCGGGCCCGCCATCGCCTTGCCAGTTGCCATCGCCCTGTCGGATCCCGGCCGGCTGCTTCACCCTGCTGCCCCGATCCCTGCACCGGCACCTGCCGGAACAACCCCGACCGGCACGGCCACCGCAGTGACATCGCTGCCGGTGATGACGGCTCCGGCCACGCCCGCCGGTGCCGCGGCCCCCACGGCGACTCCCAGCCACAGCACACCTGCAGGCCCGCCGAGCCACACTCCCACCGCAAGCCCGGCGAGCCCGCTGCCATATGCCGTCGTCCCACCGGATTCCGAGCCGCCCACCCATCCGGGTCTGCACGGCGCGGACACGCACGGCGCTCCCACCGCCGTCGGCGCCGCCGCCTCGACAGCAGCGACCCGACGCAACGCATCACCTGGACGACGCCGCCGACGGCGCCGAGAGGACCTGCCCGGCGAGGACCACATCCACGTCTACGAAGATCTGCAGGACACCACACCCGCCGATCCCGTGCCCTCCACGGCCGTGGCCGGTTCGGGTCCCGGCGCCGGCACCCTCGGTCGTCGCAATGCCCTCGCTGACCGACGCTCTCGTGCACGCGGTTTCACCCATGCCACCGCATATCTCGACGATGACACCCCCTCTTCCGCACCGCTGTTGCCGGGCGCCTGGCCACCACTGGACGAGCGCTAACACCATTGCCCGCATAGGACCCCCAGCGCCACATCATCCCGAACCGGGACGGCGCGACGACGAAAGGAATTGCCATGGCTACCCTCACCGCCCGCCTCTCCGATCTGGCCGCCGACGTCCTGTTCACCTCGGTGCGGGTCACCGAGGTCACCGAACTGACCCCGAAGTTCCTCAAGGTGAGCCTGGGCTGCGACGCATTCACGCGCGCCCACTGGACTCCCGGCGACAAGCTGCAACTTCGTCCCCGTCGCGGATCGCTGGCCATGCGGACCTACACACCGATCAACTGGAACCCCGACGAGGGCACCACCGATGTGGTCGCCTACCGTCACGGCGACGGCCCGGCCGTGCGCTGGTTCGACAACGCCGTCGCCGGCGTCGATGCCGAGATATTCGGCCCGAGCAAGTCGCTCGATCTCTCCGACACGGTGACGCACACCGTGTTCGTGGGAGACGAGACCAGCATCGGCCTGGCCTACGCACTCCAGCAGCTCAACCCGAACGGCGTATTCCTCTACGAAGCACATGAACCGGAACAGTTGTCGAATGCACTGGCCGCGTTGGGCATTGACGCCGATTCGCACATCCTGCGCAAATCCGCCGATCGCAGAGAATTGCTGGATCACCTCTTCGAGGCCGCCGCGATCGGTCGAACGGGAGCATCGGTCGACATCGTGGTCACAGGCGACGCCGCCACGGTGAACGCCGTGCGCCGCGGTCTGAAGGCTCGTCCCGACCTGGCACTCCGGATCAAAGCGCGCGCCTACTGGGCATCCGGGTGCACCGGACTGAGCTGATTGGACCGCCGATATCCGCGCCACCCAAAGCCCTTGCAGGACAAGCACCAATGAGGAGAAGGACGAACACCATGACGCTCACGACCATATGCCGGAACCGCGCCGACCGTCCGACGTTGGCGACGATGACCGTCGTACTCACTGTCGTAGCTACGCTCGGAGCCGCTGTGGCCCGGGCCGAACCTGTGCCGACCGCACCGTCGGCCGATCAGTTGACCTCACAGATGGCCGTGATCTTCGACCTGAACGCCAACAGAGCGCAGCGCGCGTCCTATCTGGAAGCCGGCGACGCGGCGCTCCCGGTGGCAGATATCGTGGCTCGACCGATGGCGCAGCATCGGTCGATGGTGTCCATGCGCGTGGAGAATCCGACACTCGACGGCACACGGCTGAGCGCCCAGCTGGTGATGTCGGTGATGGGCATGGGAGTGCAGCACCGCCCACTGGCTTGGGTCGACGAAGGCGGAACGTGGAAGTTGTCGACCGGCTCGCTGTGCAGCATCTACACCGAGACCTCCCGAACTTCTGACTGCCCGGTGTGACGCGGGTCGTGTAGTCCCAGCATGGCCACACGCACGCCTCAACGCGCCTTCAAGCTTTCGCCGTGACGGCGATTCATCGGCTCGGTGACCAGTCACCCACCGCGATACGGGCAGACAGTTCGAAGAGGCCGATGGCGCACCGGTGCAGATGCTCGCCGATCTCGCGGGGTGCTCGGCCGGATAGCGCGCGTACCCAGGTTCCCTCCAGTACCACGGCCATCTTGAAGCCGGCGAGCGCTGTGTACCAATCGATCTGGTCGGTGCTTCTGCTGCTGGTGGCCGCGTAGGCCTCGATGACCTGGCGCCGTGCCGGTAGCCCACCCGCCGCCGCCAGCCGTTCCCCGGTGGCGACCGGTGCCGGGTCCTGCGGCCAGCAGGCGAGCAGCCAGCCCAGGTCCAGCAGCGGGTCGCCGACGGTGCACATCTCCCAGTCCACGATCGCGGCGACCTCGGGACGGTGTGCGTCGAGCAGCACGTTGTTGAGGTGGAAATCGCCGTGCATGATGCCCGGGCGAGGATCGGCGGGCTGGTGGTTGCGCAGCCACTGCACGGTCGGCCCGACATCGGGCAGGTCACGGGCTTCGGCATCGCCGTAGTCGTACCCGGCCAGCACGCCGACCCACTGGTCCACCTGGCGGTCGAGGAAGCTGCCGGGTTTGGCGAATCCGGCCATCGGGGTGCCGGTCGGATCGAGCTCGCCCAGTGCGGCCAGCGCGCGTGCGACCGCCAGCCCGGATTCGTGCCGGGTCGCCGCGTCCGCGCTGTAGTGCTCGCTGATGTTGTCGCCGGGGTTGAACCCATCGACCTCTTCCATCAGGTAGAAGACCATGTCCATGACGGCGAGGTCGTCGCAGCACGCGACGAGCCGGGGATGCGGGACTTCCGTGCCCGCCAGCGATGTCAGCGCCGCGACCTCGCGAAGCATCGTGCGGTTGCTCGACGGTCGGGGGTGCACCGGCGGGCAGCGCAGGACCAGCCTGCGGCCGTCCACCTCGAGCGCGATCACCCTGTTCTGGGTCCCGCCGGTCAACGCACGGGCATCGGTGATCGAGTCGCCGATACCGCGTTCGCGTAGCCAGGTCTGCACTGGGGCGAGGTCGATTTCCAGATTCACTGTGGTGGTGTGCCTTTCGTGCTGTCGACCCGAAGGGATCGCAGTCGGCGCGTCTCGGCGGAGACCGGGGCCAGTAGCTGCCCGGCCGCGACGTCGATCAGGTGGCTCAGGAACAGCGCGTGTTCGGTGCGATCAGTACGGGCCCGCAGGGCGAGTTCGACGACGACGAACCGGGTGGTGAGGAAACGGCGGTGCAGCAGTACGGCTTCGGGTTCCAACAGCGGTTCGAGCAGCGTGCGCCAACGCTGCATGCTGCTGGTGGGGGAACCCGCACCGAGTGGTTCGACCGACGGGTCCGGTCTGGTCAGCAGATCCGACATGGTTCGCAAAAAGCCGGCACCGGCGATGCCCTGATCCAGCTTGGCGCCCAGCGGCCGGACGAGTGCGGCGGCCAGCAGGGCGACGTCGCCGGTTCCACCTGCCTCATACGCGTCCAGCAGGGCGTGCCGACGACTCTCGATCTCGGGATTGTGCTTGTCCAGCAAGGCCTTGACCAGACCGTCGCGATCCCCGAACCAGTACTGGCCGGCGACGACGTTCTTCGATCCCGCTTCGCGACTGATCTCCCGCATGGACACGGCGTCGACACCGCGTTCGGCGAACAGCCGTTCCGCGGCCTCCAGCAGCCGCTCGCGGGTCTCCTTGTTCGGGGCGCTCATCCCAGTCCGCTGGCCATGCCGCCATCGACCTTGAGGATGGCGCCGGTGGTGAACGAGGCGTCCGGACCGGCCAGGTAGGCGACGGCGCCGACGATCTCCTCGGGTCGGCCGATGCGTCCGAGTGGTACCGACTGCTCGATCCGGTGCACCGTGTCATCGTTCCAGGCGGCGGTGACGTCGGTGTCGAACGGACCGGCCATCACGGCGTTGACCCGCACGGCGGGGCCGAATGCGCGGGCCAACCCGCCGGTGACGGTGTTCAGCGCTGCCTTGGCGGCCGCATACGGCAGGTCATACGGTTCGGGGTGCACCGCGGCGATGCTGGTGATGTTGATGATGGACCCGCCATCACCCCGGCGCATCAGGTCGCCGGCGCGCACCGCCAGCCGGAACGGGCCGCCGAAGTTGACCCCGACCACCTTGGTGAACAGTTCCTCACTGAGCTCGGGCAGTGACGGATAGTGCGGGGACATCCCGGCATTGTTGACCAGGACGTCGATTCGGTCGAATCGCTGTTCGACGAAATCGATCAGCGCGTCGCACTGGTCCCAGGACGCGACGTGGCAGCCGAAGCCGACGGCGTCCACCCCGTGCGCATCGCGTAGTTCGCGGGCGAGCGCATCGCAGGCATCGGCCTTGCGGCTGGAGACCACCACATGATCGCCCGCGGCGGCGAAATGGCGACACATCGCCTTGCCAAGGCCGCGGCTCCCTCCGGTCACCACGACAACTCGTCCGGCCATCTGGCGGGCACCTCCCTCTAAGCGATACAGTCGCATCGAAGTTTAATGCAACTGTATTGGAGTGTAGCTGATGTGGGACTTCTCGACGGAGCCGGAGTTTCAGGCGAAACTCGACTGGGCGGATGCCTTTGTGCGGTCCGAGGTGGAGCCGCTCGACCATGTGCTCGGCGATCCGTATGACAAGAGCGACGCGCGGGCGATGCGGCTGATCGCACCGTTGAAGGAACAGGTTCGCGCCCAACGGCTCTGGGCCTGCCACCTGACCCCCGAACACGGCGGACAGGGCTACGGCCAAGTCAAGCTGGCGCTGCTCAACGAGATCCTGGGGCGCTCGCGCTGGGCGCCATCGGTCTTCGGTTGTCAGGCGCCGGATTCGGGCAACGCCGAGATCCTGGCCAAGTACGGCACCGCCGAGCAGAAGGCCCGCTATCTGCAGCCCCTGCTCGACGGGGAGATCTCGTCCTGCTACTCGATGACCGAACCGCTGGCCGGCGCCGATCCGACCCTGTTCACCACTCGCGCGGTTCTCGACGGTGACCACTGGGTGATCAACGGCGAGAAGTGGTTCTCCTCCAACGCGCGGTACGCCAGCTTCCTGTTGGTGATGGCGGTGACCGATGACGGCCCCGACCGGCACCGGACGATGTCGATGTTCATCGTGCCCGCCGATACCCCCGGGGTGGAGATCATCCGTGACGCCGGGGTCGGTACCGAGGGCGCGGACCATTCCAGCCACGCCTACCTGCGGTATCGCGATGTACGGGTGCCCGCCGATCACCTGCTCGGCGCGCGGGGTGCCGCCTTCGAGATCGCCCAGACACGGTTGGGCGGCGGACGCATCCACCACGGCATGCGCACGATCGCGCAGGTCCGCAGGGCGTTCGATCTGATGCTGGAACGTGCCGCGTCACGCACCACTCGGCACGGTCGGCTGGCCGACCTGCAGGCCACCCAGGAGAAGATCGCCGACAGCTGGATCGACATCGAACAGTTCCGGCTGCTGCTGCTGCGGACCGCGTGGTTGATCGACAAGCACGACGACTACCGGGCCGTCCGCAAGGACATCGCCGCGGTGAAGGTCGCCATGCCGCGGGTTTTCCACGATGTGGTGCAACGGGCCATGCAGTTGCACGGTGCACTCGGGATCTCCAACGAGATGCCGTTCTCGGCCATGATGGTCGAAGCACAGGTGATGGCGGTGGCCGACGGGCCGACCGAGGTGCACAAGTGGACCCTGGCCAAGAGTCTGTTGCGCGACGTGGTCCCGGGAGACCCGAAATTCGGCTCGGGTCACCTGCCGACCTTGCGCGATGCCGCACGCGAGCACCTCGCCGCGCGGCTCGAGGCGGCGGCGGCCGACCTGTGATGCGCGCGGCGGTGATGTCCGGGGTGGGAGCCCCGCGCCTTGTCGATATCGCGGTTCCCGAACCGGGGCCCGGTGAGGTGCGGGTGGCGGTGCGTGCCTGCGGGGTATGCGGTTCGGACCTGCACCTCATCGACGGCGATATTCCGGTGCCCGAGATCCCGCTGATCCTCGGCCACGAGGCGTCCGGCGTCATCGACAAGGTGGGACCAGGTGTGTCCGCCCCCGTGGCACCCGGGGACCGTGTGCTGGTCAACCCCATCGTGGTCTGCGGGACATGCCGGGCCTGCCGCGCGGGCCGGACCAACCAGTGCCCCGACAACATCGTGCTCGGGGTGGCGCGCGGGCGCGGCGGCCGACTACGTGGTCGTACCTGCGGGCAACGTCCACCGGATACCGGAATCGATCGACTTCGCCACCGCGGCGATCATGGCCGATGCGGTGGCCGGGCCGTTCCATGCCATCCGGACCGCCGGGGTGCGCGCGGGTGACACGGTGGCGGTGTTCGGACTCGGCGGACTCGGCATCCACGCGGTCATGATCCTCAAGCAGGTGGTGGGTGCAAGGGTGGTCGGCGTCGATACCTATGACGCTGCCCTGCAGCGGGCGGCCGGGTTCGGGGTGGATATCGTCATCGATGCCCGGGCGGGCCTGCCGAGTCAGCAGATTCACGCCGAAACCGGCGGGGTCGACGCCAGTTTCGAGTTCGTCGGCCGCGCCGATACGGTCGAACAGGCGGTCCGCAGCCTACGGCCGGGCGGGCTGTGTTCGGTGATGGGAATCGGAACCGACAAGCTCGGCGGCAGCATGTCGGTCTCGACGTTCGTCGCCAACGAATGGACGCTGCGCGGATCCTACGGTTACGTCCCCGCCGACCTCGATGACCTGATCGAGCTGGTGGGCGGGGGCACGCTGCGCATCGCGGGGACCATCAGTCATCGCATGCCCCTGCACGACTACCAGCAGGGGCTGGCCACCCTGCGCGATCGCAGCCGTAACCCGATCCGGGTGGTGATCGACGTCGACAACCGGCCTACGGATGAATGACCCAGGACGCTAACGAATGTGGGGTTCGAGGAGCGTATCCCACGCGGTGGATAGCTTCTCGTACTCTTCGGCGCAGCTTTCGGCGCGGTCCTCGTTGAGGGCACCGTCGTCGACCAGGTACCGGAAATTGGTCTCGTCGGAGCCGTATACATAGCAGAGGAAGTTCGCCGATCGTTGGGGGTCGAGCGAATGGGTATCCGAGAAGTCCGTGTCGTCGTATTCGGCGACGCGGCTGCCGGCGAGAGCGTAGGACTCCGCTGCGGTCAGCAGAAAATCTTTCGAATCGTCATCGCTGGTGAGTATGTACGCGGCCATCTGGTCGGCGACATCCTCCTCCCGGCCCGTGATGGGCAGCTCGAGCTCGCCGATGAGAGCGTGCCCTAGTTCGTGGTATAGAACCGCGACGACGCTGCGATACACGGAGATGTCGAGATCGTCTCCGGTAACGCCTGCCGCCGAGAAGCTTTCACGCTCCTCGCGCACCAACTCGTAGCAGAGTTCGATGCTGTGGGCCTCCTCGTTGTAGAAGGCGTTCGATTCTCCGCAGTCAAGGCCCATCACCTTCACCTCGCGTGGAATCCGCACGTAATCGTTCATGTTGTCGGCGAAATCCTCCAGGACACTGCGGTCCCGAAGGAACTGCTCGTCGACGGCGGTTTCCGGGCTCGCGGGTTCGTATGTCACGACGAATAGTCCTTCGGGATCGACAGGCTTCGCACTTTCCGGCAGGTGCGCAATCTCGGAAGCCTGCCCATCCCCACAGGCAACCACCACGCACGCTGACAGAACCCCGAGTGCGAGTAATCGCCCGCCCGGCGGCCGGCGCCTCCGAAGGCGTCGCTGCGGCGCCACGTCGCTGCGGAAAAGGCTCGCCCACAGCGAGGTCGGGATCACGGGCACATCGACGCTCAACTCGGAGCCACCTATCTGTCCTTGGGTTCCAGCGAACCGACAGCAACGATTGCACACCCACAAGGCCCGCGCCCTCGCATCTGGTCGGTTCAGTGCCGACTCCGGTGATGGCATTCGTGAAGTGAACCGGCCGGTGCCGGCCGCGCCTACACTCGGGCCGATGACCACCATCCAGCGCCGCGCCTTCAACGATGCGATCACCAAGTTCTGGAGCTTCGCCGCGCCGGCTTACGACACGGCCTGTCTGCAGCGGTTCGTCTACAAGCCCGCCCAGGACGAGGTCATCGACCAGCTGCGGCAACGTGGCGCGACCCAGATCGCCGATATCGCGTGCGGCACCGGCATCCTGGCCGACCGCATCCAGCGCGAACTGCGCCCCGACGAGGTCTACGGACTGGACATGTCCGACGGCATGCTGGCCCAGGCCCGCAAACGCTCCGACCGCATCCGCTGGAAGACCGCACCCGCCGAGCAACTGCCCTTCGAGGACGGATTCCTCGACGCCGTCGTCACCACCTCGGCCTTCCACTTCTTCGACCAGCCCGCCGCCCTGCGGGAATTCCATCGAGTGCTACGCGCCGGCGGCATGGTGGCCGTCACCACCATGAGCCCGCGGCAGTCCTTCCCGCCGCTGCACGCGCTGTCGGCCGGTCTCGGCGCGCCCGCGCACGCGCCGACCCCGGAGGCGATGCGCACCCTGTTCACCGACGCCGGATTCGAGATCGCCGATCAGCACCGCGTACGGCGGCCGACGTGGACGCCGATCTCGGATCTGATCACCGTGGGCGTGAAGCCTTCGTGAGCCACTTCTGGCCGGCCTTCGCCGCCCGATGTAGGGCCCCGTACTCACCCAGGTAGGCGGCCACGGCACCGACCAGCGGCAGCATCCCGATATAGCGGAACACCGCCCGCGGGTGCGGACGCTTACCCAGTTCGCCGCCAATGGCGTTGAGAATGCCCGCCAGATGCCACACCTTGGCCAACACATTGTCCGGCCATGGCTCGTCGGTATCGGGGATGGGTGGGTGCGGGATCTCGCGGCCGCACAACACCGAGGCCAGCATGCGCACCGTGTCCCGCCGGTCGGTCACCCCGTACTCGCGAGCCACCGCACACAGGATCAGCGTCTGCGAGGCGAACCCGAGCAGATCCTGGATCGGTAGCCGACTGGCCAAGGCCCCCAATGCTCCCGGCCACGCCACGGCGACGGTGTCCAGCGCGCCGACCCGCCAGATCCACCAGCCGATCCGCTCGTCGCGGCTCTTCTGCTGCCAGGCCTCGGTACCCGGCAGCCCCAGGAACTCCAGATGCCGACGCACTCCGAGTGGGTCGAACCCGGCGAGCACATCGAGGATCAGGTCCGACAGTGCCACCGCCCGCGCAAGCACGTCGGCGACATCGTTGTCGGAAAGTTCGGCCTTGGGTAGTAGATCCATCACGTCAACTCCACCAGTACGGGCGCATGATCACTGGGTGCCTTGCCCTTTCGTTCCTCGCGAACGATCTCGGCGTGTGTCACCCGCTGCGCGAAGTCGGGTGAGCCGAGGATGAAGTCGATCCGCATGCCCTGACGCTTCGGGAAGCGCAGCTGCGTGTAATCCCAATACGTATATACGCCGGGGCCGGGGGTGAAGGGCCGCACCACGTCGGAGTAGCCGGCGTCCAGGATGGCCTGGAACGCCGCTCGTTCGGGTGCGGACACGTGTGTGGAGTCTTCGAACACCGCCGGATCCCAGACGTCCTCGTCAGTGGGTGCGATATTCCAGTCTCCGACCAGCGCCACCGGGCCGGTCCAGGACGTCGCCGCATCACGAAGGGCGGCAAGCCATTCCAACTTGTACGGATAGTGCGGGTCGGCCAGGGTGCGGCCATTGGGCACATACAGACTCCACACCCGCACCCCGCCGCAGGTGGCCCCGATGGCGCGTGCCTCGGCGACGTCCTGCCAGGACGGCGCACCGTCGAACCCGATCTGCACGTCCTCCAGGCCGACCCGGGAGGCGATCGCCACCCCGTTCCACTGGCTGAGCCCCACATGCGCGATCTCGTATCCCAGCGCGGCGAACGGCATCGTCGGGAACTGGGAGTCCTTGCACTTGGTCTCCTGCATGGCGAGCACGTCGACATCGGCACGCGCCAGCCAATCGGTGACCCGGTCCACCCGCGTGCGGATCGAGTTGACGTTCCAGGTGGCGATGCGCATCAGACGGGCTCCGGGACCTTGAGTTCGCGCTTGAGCGCGGTGAAATCGGAAATTGTCTTGGTGGTGACATGCGCGACCGGCCGGGCATTGCGGCCGCTGGCCTCGGTCTTGGACACCATCACCACACCGTCGATATAGGGCTGGATGGTGGTGGCGTTCTGCACGGTGGCCACGATGACGAGCTGGAAACCGAACTTGCGGAACGCCTGCAGCGCCTGCTGGGCGAACTGGGGATCGGATTTGGAGAACGCCTCGTCGAGCATCAACTGGGCGAACACCGGCTTGTTGTCACCGCTGTCGGGATTGGCGAGGTTGAAGCTCAGCGCTCCGGCGAGGCAGAACGCCATCAACTTCTCCTGCTCACCACCGGAGTTGTCGCCCGCGTTGCTGTGCGTGCGGATCAACTCCTCGGTGCGTACATCCCACTCGGCGCAGTCGAAGGTGAATCGGTTACGCACGTCGAGCGCATCGCGGGTCCACACCCGGTCCTCGGGGGTGTTGCCCGCCAACCGGTTCCGCAGCCGCAGGATGTCGGCGTACTGCTCGAGAATCGCCTTCTTGTCACCGAGGCCGACCTCGGCGATGCGCCGCGAGATGGCCTTGACGATCTCGGTCAGCTCGGTCACCGCGGTCAGACTGCGGGGCGTGGCCCGCAGTGTCAGCCGGGTACCGCGGTTGAACTCCACCGCGCCAAGACCGGTGTTCACCCGCTCGATCTGCTCGGCGATGCGGCGGGCCTCCTGCTCGGCGATCCGGTGCAACGTCAGGATCGCATCGGGGGCCTGCTCGGTGATCAGCCGCATCATCCGCTCGTAGGCATCGGGGAGTTCGCGCTCGTCGATGTGGCGGCACACCGCGACATAGTCGTGCACCCGCTCGTCGAGATCATCGGAATCGTTGGGTATCGCATCGGGGAACGACGAGTCGTAGGTGGCGATGATGCGGGCCAGTTCATCGTGAGAACGTCTGCGGCTCTCGGTGAGTCGATCCCGCTCACGCCGGATCGCGTTGAACAGGGCCTCGCGGTAGGGCTCGGGGTTGAGCAGCTCCAGGCTCACCGGGATCTGCGCCGCATAGCGGTTGAGCAGCTCGGTGGCCTGCTCGGACACTGCCGCCGGATCGAGGCGGTCTTGCAGGTCGAGCAGCCGGGTACGACGCGAATCGAGATCGTCGCGGCGGGTCTGGATGGCGCCGCGCCGGGTCATCAGAACCTGAATATCGTTCCAGCACTCCTCGGCCCGCGTGCTCAGCGCCTCGACATCGGGATTGTCGGCGAGCAGCAACTCGTACTGTTCACGCAACCGGTCGGCGTGCCCGTCGGCGGTCTCGGTGTCGATATGGCTCCACTGCGGGAACTGTTCACAGATGGCCTTGCAGGCGGCGGCCTGATCGCGCCAGTGTTGCCGGCCCGCGGCGATCTCGTCGGCCGCCGTGCGGGCCGCCGCGAACACCTCCTCGGCCTCGGCCAGTTCTGCGGTCAGCGCATCCAGCTTGGCGGTGATATCACCCTGGTAGATGTACTCCGAGGGTTTCAGCGGGCGCCGGTCGTCCTTGATGGCCAACCGGTCGGAGTCCTTGTACAGACCGGTGTCGGTGACCGCGCGGCGGAACCTGGCGAACAGATCCGGGCTGTCCACGCAGATGTGATCACCGGCGGCGGCCAACACATCCAGGGCCTCGGCGGCACACGGGTGGCTCGGGTTCACCACGAACAGCTTGCCCGCCAACGTGTTCGGCTCGGGACGCCGATCGGGGGCATTGACCCGAACCTGATGCAGCGCCAGCCTGCCCCGCATGTTGTTCTCGTTGACGAAGCGCAACACCTTGGCATAGTGCTGATCGGGAACCAGCAGGCGCAGTCCGACCGAGCGCAGCACCTTCTCGACCGCGGCGCGCCAGCGGTTCTCCTCGGGCCGAAGGTCCATCAGTTCGGCGACATAGGGCAGCGCCGACGGGTCGATACCCAGTGTGGTGCAGATGTGTTCGCGCATGGCGACGGCGAACTCGGGAAGCGCCGACCCGACATGCTCGACGCGTTTGAGTTCCTTGGCCGCGTGATCGCGGGCCATCCGGGCGGCCTTCTGGGCGTATTCGGCGTCGGTGGAGGACTCCCGGCCGCGGTCGAGCTGGACGGCCAGACCGGCGGCCTGCTTGGACAGCTCCTCACGCAGATTCCAGAATTCGTCGGCGGTCTCGGGCACCTCGGCACCGTGCGCGCGGACCATCTCCGCGTAGGCGGCGTACCGGCGGGTGACCTCCTCGGCCTGTGCCTCGGCGGCCGCGACCTGGGACTGCAGCGGACCGATGCTGGCGCTGGCCCCGCTGATCTGCGCGTTGAGGGCGTCGCCCTCGGCCTTGGCGAGATTGAGCTGGCGGGTGATGTCGCCGTACTCGTTCTCCAGCTGGTCGATGGTGCCGTCCAGCGATTCGATCTGGGCCGGGCACTGCTGCAGGCGCTGGTGATCGGTATGCGCGCGGACCATCGGCATATCGACCAGATCGATGATGCCCAGGTCCGAGGATTCGGAGGCGTAACGCAGCTGGATCGCCTCGATATCGCCGAGCACCTTGCGCTTGCGCTGGGCAACCGCCAGCAGCTCGCGTGCCTCGACCAGCGGGTCGATCTGCTTGAGTGCCTCGGGAAGTCGGCTCAGGCTGTCCGGTTCGTCGAGCATGAAATCGCGGACGAACTGTTCCAGGCCGCCGACGCTCTTGAGTGACTTGGCCTTGCCAAGCAGCTGCTGGGCCGCCTCGGAGGCGCGGATGCCGATGGCGGCGTAGAGCTGGGCCAGGTACTGCGATTCGACCTTGGTGGAGAACCGCCAACCGTGTGACGCCCCGTCGCTTCGCTCGCCCCGGGAGTCGGTGAAGACCTTGCTGTCGAAACGTCCCGCCGCCCACCGATTGCAGACACCCTCGATGTCCAGATCGCCGTCACCGAGCACGAACCGGCTCGACGAATCCGAACGGGACTCTCCGGTCAACCATTTGAGCACCAGACCCGTGATGGTGCGCCCGGTGTTGGAGGTGTAGGTGACCGCGACCGCCGACCAGGTGGTGCCGTCACCGCGCAGATACATCACCTGGCTGGTGCCACCGTCGCTGCGCTGACCCCACGCGCCGCGGACGTACTTGTCCACGGTGCGTCGCCCGGCGCTGGAGCCCGCGGCGGTGTTATCGCCCGAGGCGTTGAAGTTACGCCGGTTGAACGGCAGGAAGCCCAGTGAGATCGCATCCAGCAGAGAGGATTTACCGCTGCCCGACGATCCGGCGATCAACGAGCCGCCGGCGTTGATCGGGATGGAGTGGTAGCCGTCGAAGACACCCCAGTTGATGACCTGCAGGCGGGACAGATGGAACTGCTCGCTCATTCGGCACCACCTTTCGACAACTGCTCGAACTGCTGCTGCAGTTCGGTGATCACCGACGCGGTCATGATCGCGGTGATGACGGGGCTGACGGTGTAGGAATCCTCGTCATCGCGGGTGCGGCGCAGGATGTCCAGTCCGGCCAGCCGGGCGATCGCGGCGTCGATACGCGCGGTGAACGTGACGGTGTCGCGGTCGGTGTCGTTGAGCACCCCGGCGAACAGGCCGTGCACCTCGTCGCGGGTGATCAGGAAGCTGACGTCACCCCCGGCGCGCATCATCTGCGCCAGATGCAGCGCCAGGATGGAGTCGTAGGTGCCCAGCGGTTCCCGACGCAGAAGCTTTGCGCCCCGTGTCGGTTCGTAGCGGGCCTGTTCGATGTAGGCGATGTCGACCTGCGCCGAGATCTGCAGTTGTAGGTCCAGTTCGGAGAGCCGGACGGCCAGATCGTTGCGGTACTCCAGGATCCAGCTGTAGATGTCCGGATCGGCCTCGCCGCTGACGTAGCGCCGGGTCAGCAGATGCTGCAGCGCCCAGCAGGCGCGGTCGGGCAGCACGCTGACATCACCGTCGAACCGTGGTCTGCGTGTGCCGGTGCTGCGCCCGGAGCGGTCGACATCGGGCAGCGAGGCGAAATCGACTTCCGGTGTGGAGGTCGTGGCGTCGGTCATGAAGCAACCTCGGTGACGGGTTCGGTGAACATCAGGTGCGGGACCTCCATCTCGCGGTCGTGCCCGTCCAACGAGTGGAAGCGCACGGTCACCGACTCGGTGACCGCGGGGGCCGGTTGTTTGAGCGCCCAGGACCACAGCACGATGACATGACCCAGGTAGGGCGCGTCGAGCATCGCGCACGCGTCCGGAAGGGATACCGGCAGAGCGGAATTGAGCATTTCGGTCAGTGCGGGTGCGTCCACCTGGGTGGTGAGCGAGGAGAACGTGCTCAGATCGACTTCGCCCTGGGCGATCTCGGCCGGTTTCGGCGAGGACAGGTCGTTGATGCGGAAGCTGAGCGCGCCGACCGAACTGATGGCGTGCCGGGCCAGCGGCACCTCGATATCCAGGCGAGAGTCGGTCAGCGACTCCTTGAGCAGCGTGCGCGCGGCGCCGATGGCCTCGTTGAGCTGGCGGGCCACGCCGCGGCTCTGCTCTAGGGTGCCGAAGGCGGTGAACCGCTTGACCCGCTGTGCGCAGCGCTGCTGGATGCGTTCCACCTCGTCGATCTGGTGGCCGACGAGTTCGAAGAAGTTGGCCATCACCTTGCGCAGGGCCGGGTCGAGCTCGGGCAGTTGCGAAGCGACGGTGGCGATATCGGCCTCGAACTCGGCGCGCTGCTGCGGATCGTTGATCATGTGCAGGAACGCGCGATGGGAGTCGCGGCCCGCTGAGTCCCAGGCGGCCTGATAGTCGGCGTACATCTGGCGCTGCCGGTCGCGGTATTCCAGGTTGGTGTCGATCGGGTCGTCGAGTGCGGCGGTGGCCTGCTCGATCATGTTGCCGTACAGGCCGATATCGGTGATCAACCGTTCCATCTGCATGGCGATGGCGCGGGCCTCGTCGTACATGGCGACGGTATCGGGCTCCGGGCGGGTTCCCGCGGCGAGTTCGTCGAGTTCGGCGTGCAAGGCGGCGATCTCGGCCTCGATACCGGCCCGGATCCGATCGGGATCATCCCCGGCGCGGGTGGCGACCTGCTTGAGCCGGGCGGCGATTCCGTGGATGGACCCGCCGGTGGCGATGGTGTCGTTGCGACGCACGCCGCGCACGAAGTCCAGCGCCCGGCGGGCGTCCTGGGTCAGATAGCAGACGTTGCGCTCGACACCCGCGTGTTGGCTGGCGACCCGGTGCAGCCAGCCCTGGCTGGCCCACGATTTGATCAGGGCGAGGCCGGACTGTTCTCCTGCCTCGTGCAGGGTCTCCAGATCGCGCTCGAGGCGGACGACGAGGTCGGTTTCGCCGACCAGTCCGTCGAAGAGGTGGCGTTCCATCAGCGTGGCGTAGACCGCGAGATTCGACGTGGCCAGCAGGCGCAGCGCGCGGGACGCCTGCACCTCGCGATTGGCATCGAGTAACTCACGCATGGAGCACGAGGCTATCTGCGCGCACGTAGCGATGCCGGTGGTGGAGTGCGAACCCCAGCGACTCATACAGCGCCCGGGCGGGCGCGTTGTCCTCGAGCACCTGCACATATGCCCGGGTCGCGCCCTGTTCGGCGCCCCAGGCCGATAGAGCGGCGAAGACCTCGCGGGCCAATCCCTGCCTGCGGGCGGACTCCGCGACACGCACGCACGACACGCCGAGCCAGCGGGTGCCCTCCGGTGCGGTGGTCACCGCGCCCCGCCCGACGGCGTCACCGACGGTCGCGAAGGTCACCGTTCCGTCGATCACAGCGGTGAGGATGTCCGGCGGCACGTCACGTTCGTAGATCCGCAGCCAGTGCTCGTCGGGAGCCGCTGCCAGCGAGACGGCGGGCAGGCGCGGCGTGGGGGAGAGATCGTGGACGAGCACGCGGGTCGGCTTCACACCCGGGGCCTTGATCGGCAGCAGCCGTTCGGGCAGCGCCAGCCACGGGCGCAGACCGCGCCCGGCATACCAGGAGACGATCTCCGACAGCGCCTCTGTCGATGACGAGAACAGCAGTGGGACAGCCGAGTTGGCCCGGCTGGTGTGACCGGATCCGGCCCGCAACAACCAGCCGTCTTGCCAGTGCTGCTCGGTGCCGGGCCAGGCCAGCGCCGCGGCGTGCTCCAGCGCGCGGATCTCGGAGTTGCGCACCGGACGGTGGGACAGCTCGCGCACCGACACCACGTCGGCGGGATCGATCGCGACGTCGTCCCCGGATTTCGGACGGACGATCACGGTGGGGGTGAGTGCCTCCAGATGACCGACCACATCGGTCAGGCCCTCGGAGGTCCGGTAACGCAGGGAGACCCTGCTGCCGCGGGATGCCGCGAAAGGCACGGTTAGTGGCCGAAGGGGTCGGGATCCTCGCCGGGCAACCAGCTCAACCCCGGAACCCCCCACTTGTTGGACTTGACCATCCGCTTGGCCGCCCGGGCATGCCTGCCGATCAGCCGATCGAGATAGGTGAACCCGTCCAGGTGTCCCGTCTCGTGCTGGAGCATCCTGGCGAACAGCCCGGTTCCCTCCAGGGTGATCTCGGTGCCGTCGGCGTCCAGGCCGGTGACCCGCGACCAGGACGCCCGCCCGGTGGGGAAGGACTCGCCGGGCACCGAAAGGCAACCCTCGTCGTCATCGTCGGGATCGGGCATCGTCTCGGGGACCTCGGAGGTCTCCAGCACCGGGTTGATCACGACGCCGCGCCGGCGGGTGGTCTTGCCGCGATCATCGGCACAGTCGTAGACGAACACGCGTTCGGTGCGCCCGATCTGGTTGGCCGCCAGGCCAACCCCGTTGGCGGCGTCCATCGTGTCGAACATGTCGGCGATGAGCTCAGCCAGCTCGGCAGGTAAGGTCCCGTCGGCGCCAACGGGCACCGGCGTGGTCGGAGTGTGCAGGACGGGATCTCCCACGATGCGGATCGGTACGACAGCCACGATTGGCAAGCTTAAGTCAGCCGACTCGCGGGTAACGATCACGCCTCAAACTCCGGCGCCGTGATTGAATGAGCGCCGAACAACACCAATGTCATTTGCGAGTGAATCGGAAGGGTCCAAACAGCGATATGGATGGCGCCATCGCGCGGACCGGCCAATCCGGGGACGACTCCGAACCTGCGGACGGGCTGACCCGCCGCGAACACGACATTCTGGCGTTCGAACGCCAGTGGTGGAAGTACGCAGGGTCCAAAGAAGACGCCATCAAGGAGCTCTTCTCGATGTCGGCGACCCGGTACTACCAGGTACTCAACGCGCTCGTCGACCGGCCCGAGGCTTTGGCCGCGGACCCGATGCTGGTCAAGCGGCTGCGCCGGGTGCGCGCGAGCCGGCAGAAGGCCAAGGCCGCCCGGCGGCTCGGTTTCGACATCACGTGAGCCGTTAGGCTGGCCCCGATGAACCAGCGAGACTCTTCCGGGCTGCCCCTGCGCGCCATGGTGATGGTGCTGCTCTTCCTGGGTGTCGCGTTCCTGCTGATCGCATTTCAGTACATGGGATCCGATGACGACGACGCCTCGGACGAATCGGTCGCCATCAGTGCCACGACGACCAGCAGCCCCACCTCCAGTGCCGAACCGACGCCCGCGGCCCGCGATGCCGAGGTGCGCGTCTTCAACACCTCCGAGGTCGCTGGTGCGGCCGAGGGAGCGGCCGACAGGTTGCGCGAGGACGGCTGGAACGTGACCGAGACGGGCAACCTCGTGTTGGAGGGTCTGCCTGCGACGACGGTGTTCTTCGGCAGTGAGCCGGGGGAGCGCGAGGCCGCCGAGGAGGTCGGCCGTCTGCTGCAGGCGCCGGTCGAACCGCGGCGCCCCGAACTCGTCGAACAACCGCCGGGCGTCATCGTGGCGGTCACCGGCTAGGCTCTCGGACATGCCGATCTCAGCTCCGCTCCGTCTTCTTGCCGCCGCCGCTCTGACCGTGCCGATTGCCGCCGCCTGCGCACCGTACGAGCCGGAGGCCACCTCGCCGGGAACCACACCGCCGGTGTGGACCGGATCGCCGTCGCCGAGCGCGCCCGCCGCAGGCGGACACGGCGAGGGTGAGGCGCACGGATCGGCGGCCGGTGCCGAGACGCTGACCGCGGAGCTGAAGACCGCCGATGGCACCGACGTCGCGAAGGCCACGATCGACTTCACCGGTGGATTCGCCACCGTGACCGTCGAGACCACCGCCGCCGGCGAGCTGACCCCGGGCTTCCACGGCCTGCACATCCATCAGGTCGGATCCTGTGAGGGCGACTTCACCAGCGCCGGTGGGCACTTCCAGGCCGAAGGCCACTCCGGGCATCCCTCCAGCGGCGATCTGAGTTCGCTGCAGGTGCGCAGCGACGGTTCGGCGAAGCTGGTCACCACGACCGATGCATTCACCGCAGAGGAACTGCTGGCCGGCACCAAGACCGCCATCGTGATCCACGAGAAGGCTGACAACTTCGGCAACATCCCGCCCGAGAAGTACCAGCAGATCAATGGAACTCCCGGCCCCGACCAGCAGACGCTGGCCACCGGTGACGCGGGCGGTCGAGTGGCCTGCGGTGTCTTCTCCGCGGAGTAAGAACCGCATCGACTTCGCCGGGTCACCCCGGCCGACCGTCGGTGTCGAGTGGGAGTTCGCGCTCGTCGATCCCGTGACCCGCGACCTGTCCAACGAGGCAGCCGCGGTGATCGCCGAGATCGGCGAGACCCCGCACGTGCACAAGGAGTTGCTGCGCAACACCGTCGAGGTCGTCACCGGCATCTGTGAGACCGTGCCGGAGGCGATGACCGATCTGCACGACACCCTGGTCCCGGTGCGGCGTATCGCCCGCCAACGCGGGATGGAGTTGTTCTGCGCCGGAACGCACCCGTTCGCCGAATGGGAGATGCAGCAGCTCACCGAGGGGCCGCGGTACGCCGAGCTGATCAAACGCACCCAGTGGTGGGGCCGACAGATGCTCATCTGGGGCGTGCATGTGCACGTCGGGATCTCCTCCGGGCACAAGGTGATGCCCATCATCACCTCACTGCTCAACCACTACCCGCACCTGCTGGCCCTGTCGGCCTCCTCGCCGTACTGGGACGGTGAGGACACCGGTTATGCCAGCAACCGGGCGATGATGTTCCAGCAGTTGCCGACCGCGGGTCTGCCGTTCCACTTCCAGAAGTGGTCGCACTTCGAACGGTTCGTCCACGACCAGAAGAAGACCGGCATCATCGATCACATGAACGAGATCCGTTGGGACATCCGGCCGTCCCCGCATCTCGGCACGATCGAGGTGCGCATCTTCGACGGGGTGTCCAACCTGGCCGAACTGGGCGCACTGGTGGCACTGACCCACTGCCTGATCGTGGACCTGGACCGCCGGCTGGATGCCGGTGACCAGTTGCCCACCATGCCGCCCTGGCATGTGCAGGAGAACAAGTGGCGCGCAGCGCGTTACGGGCTTGATGCGGTGATCATCCTGGATGCCGACAGCAACGAGCGGCTGGTCACCGAGGACCTCGACGACCTGCTGAACCGACTGGAGCCGGTAGCCGACTCGCTGGGCTGCGCCGACGATCTGCGCCGCGTCGAGCGGATCTACCGCGACGGCGCCTCGTATCAGCGCCAGCGCCGGGTGGCCGAGGAACACGACGGTGACCTGCGCGCCGTGGTCGATTCGCTGATCGGTGAGTTGAAACTGTGAACACCCCGCCGCCGACAGCCATGTTCCCGCTGGAGGTGGCGATGCTGCCGGGCGAGGAACTGCCGTTGCGGATCTTCGAACCACGTTATTCGGCAATGATTTCGGACTGCCTGGCCGGCTCCGGTGAGTTCGGGGTGGTGCTCATCCAGGCGGGCCGGGAAGTCGGCGGCGGCGACGTGCGCAGTGACGTGGGGGCATTGGCGCGCATCGCCGAGCACACCGACCTGGGCGCCGGCAAGTACCGCCTGCGCGCTGTTCTCGGGGAGCGCATCCGGGTGACGCAGTGGCTCGAGGACGACCCGTATCCCCGCGCACGCACCGAGGCATGGCCCGACGAGGACGGCCCGATGGTCACCGGCGGGGACATCTCCGATGTCGAAGACACCGTGATGGCCCTGTTCGAGCGAATCGCCGCCGCCCGCGATGCGGTGCTGCCGCCGCGTGAGGTGCTGCTCGGTGGGCCGGAGCCCGGGCAGAGCCCAGGAGATCGGTTGTACGCGTTGGCCGCCCGGATACCGATCGGTCAGGCCGACCGGTACGCCGTGCTGGCCGCCCCGCACGCGTCCGCGCGGCTGGCGGCGCTGCGCGAAGCAGTCGAGACGGTGGCGGCGCTGGTGGAGTTCCAGCTGTCGGAGTGACTACTCGGGACTGAAGTCCTGGAGACGCAGTCGCTCCAGGGCGGTTCCGTCTTCGAGTTCGTGACGGTTCTCTGGGTGCAGCCAGTAGTGGCGGATCATCCAGTAGAGCGTGGCACCGTGTGGGACGTATCCGTCGAGATGGTGGATCACCAATCGATCGTCGGATCCCTTGCTGCGCAACACCGCGGGATGGTGGGCTCTGATTCTCGGTGCGATATCGACGATGTCCTCGATGCGGTCCCACGGCACCGCTCGGGTGCGACGTACATCGGCGTACTCCACCCGATCGGCCGAGAGTCGGAGAAATGTCTTATGCCCCCGCGATGCCACCGCGACCGTGCCGTAGAGCGAGAGCAGCAGCACATTCGACATCGCGAAGAATGCCTTGAACTCCTTGCCCTCCGGGACTATCGAGATCGTCTTGCCCGCCAGATACCCGGTCACCGATGCGGCGGAGCAGATCACCAACGCCAAGAAAGCCACAAAGAGCAACGCCATCGCCACCGGGTGCGAACGAAAGGTCGTCCCGGCGGTGGATGCCTCGGCACGAAGGGTTTCCGATCCGAGTTTGCCCACCGCGATAGAGGCGACGAAAGCGGTGATCCCCGTTGCGAACATGCTCGCCACCGTGGCGGACGTCACGTCGGAAGCGGCGATCGCATCGACGGTTTCGAAGGCGCAGTACACCGAGATCACCGCAGCGATCAGCACCGCGAACGGGATCAATGCCGGCCGGGATTTCCAGTTGGTCGGATCGGGCAGTTGCTGATGCACCAATTCGGGTGACTACTCCGGGTCGGGCAACGGGTTGTGCTTCAACTCGTCGGCAACCAGGCTCTCCTGCACATTCTGCTCCCGGTAGGCGAGCTGGCCGACCCGGTTGGCGACCACGGGCGCGGTGAAGAGGGTGAACAGCCCCGCCAGGATGATCATGCCGACATCGGGATGTCCCCGCAGCTGCACCGCCGCACCGGCCAGCACCAGCAGCAGACCGAGCACCTGTGGCTTGCTCGCGGCATGCATGCGGGTCAACGTGTCCGGGAAGCGCACCACCCCGATGGCGGCGGTCAACGCCAGCCCAGACCCGCTGAGGATGAGAACCGCGGTGATGACATCGGCAATGGTCATGAAGCTCTCCGCTCGTCCGGATCGCGGTCGGGCACGCGGAATCGGGCCACGCTCACCGATCCGACGAAACTGATCAGCGCCAGCGCCGTCAGGCTGTAGGTGACGGTGCTGTCCAGACTGAACGCCGCCCAGGTGCCGATGCCGCACATCGACACCGCCACAAAGGCATCCAACGCCACCAGCCGGTCCAGGGTGGTGGGCCCGGCGAGCAACCGGTAGACGGTGATCGCGGCGGCGGCCGAGAGCATGACCGCCGCAGCGATCCATACGATGTGCATCAACCGTCCTCCTTCGACGCGGAAGGTTGCCAGTCCGTGTCCCGTTCGAACGCCGCCACCATGAGTCGCTGCAGGGTCTCGGCCTGTCGGTAGAAGGCCGCGACCGCCTTCTCCGACCCGACATCCAGGACGTGCAGGTACACCAGTCGACGCTTCTGGTCGATCTCCAACACCACCGAACCAGGGATCAGGGTGAGGATGCCTGCCGCGAGGGCAAGCACGAGATCGGATTTGACGGCAAGGTGGACGCGCAACACCGCGGTCGCCGGTGGCGGTCCCGGTCGGATGGCCAGCCAGGCCACCTGGAACGAGGACACCACCAATTTGACGATGACATAAAGGATCAGGCGCACCAAGGACAGTGGCCGGACCCGCCCCTCGACGGGCACCCGCGGCAGCGGCAGCAACAGGGTGATCACCAGGGCGACCGCCAAGCCACCCAGGATGTTCGCGGCGGAGAACGTGCCCCACAGCAGCACCCACACCAGCGTCAACCAGCACAGCGTCCAGATACGTAGGGTGATCTTTCTCATTGCAACACCGCCGAGATGTATTGCTCGCGATCGAGTATCTGTTCGCCGGCTCGCTCGCTGTAGGCGTAGATGGGTCCGGCGAACACCGTGAGCGCCAGCCCCACCGCGATCAGTGCCCCGGTGGGCAACAGCATTCCCAGCGGCATCTTGCCGACATCGTTGCGATCGGCGAAGGCGATATCGTCGTCATCGTCGATCAATGCCGCGGGCACCGTGTTGGACAGGTCGCCCTCCGGCGCGTCGGCGCGAGCCCGCCAGAACGCCTTGGTCCACACCCGTGTCACCGCGTAGAGCGTCAGCAGGCTGGTGGCCACACTGCCGCCGACCAGGACCCAGGCCAACGTCGTGCCGGACTGGGCGCCGGCCTCCAGCAGGGCCACCTTCCCGATGAACCCGGAAAACGGCGGAATACCACCCAGATTCAGGGCCGGGACCACGAAGATGAACGCCAGCAGGGGACTGGCCGCCGCCAATCCGCCGAGGCGCTGCAGCGTCGACGCGCCGGCCTGGCGTTCGATCAGGCCGACGACCAGGAACAGGGTGGTCTGCACGACGATGTGGTGCGCGACGTAGTAGACGGCACCCGACATACCGAGGGCGTTGCCCAGGGCGACCCCGAAGATCATGTACCCGATGTGGCTGACCAGGGTGAACGACAACAACCGCTTGATGTCGTTCTGCGCGATCGCGCCGAGGATGCCGACCACCATGGTCAACAACGCCGCGACGAGCAGGACATCGTCGAGACCGCCGTCGGGGAACAACAGGGAATGTGCCCGGATGATGGCGTAGACACCGACTTTGGTGAGCAAGCCGGCGAACACCGCCGTGACCGGCGCGGGCGCGGTCGGGTACGAGTCGGGCAACCAGGCCGACAGCGGGAACACCGCCGCCTTGATGCCGAACGCCACCAGTAGCACCGCGAACAACGCCGTGCGGGTGCCTGCGGGCACATCGGTCAGGCGGACCGCGACCTCGGCCATGTTCAGGGTGCCGGTCGCCGCGTACACCAGCGCGATGCCGGTCAGGAAGATCAGCGAGGACACCATCGACACCATCACGTAGGCGATGCCGGCACGCACGCGTTCGGCGCTGCCGCCGATGGTCAAGAGCACGAAGCTGGCGGCCAGCAGCACCTCGAAACCGACGAACAGGTTGAACAGGTCGCCCGCCAGGAAGGCCGTGCACACTCCCGCGGACAGGATCAGGTAGGTGGGCTGGAAGATCGAAACCGGTTGGCGTTCATCACCGTCGCTGATGCCCTGCCCGATGGCGTAGAACACGACCGCCAGCAGGACGATCGAGGACACCACGAGCATCAGCACCGACAGACGGTCGGCCACCAGCGTGATGCCCAACGGGCCCATGCCCGGTTCGCTCTGGCCCCACCCGCCGACCTGCACGGCGACGGTGCCGTCACGGTCGACCAGATAGAGCAGCAGGGCGCACACCGCCACGACGGTCGACAGCGCGGTCAGCGAAATCAGTTGCTGAATACGGGGACTGCGGCCGGCGACCATGGCGATGGCCGCGGCGATGGTGGGAATCAACACCGGCAGGGGAGTCAGGATCTGCGCGAGGGCCATCAGCGGGATCCCTCCGCGCCCGGCAGGGCGTCGAGTTCGTCGGGTGCGTCGGTATCCCGCGAGGGCACCACATCCGGGATGTCGCGGTCCACGACATCCTCGTCCGCGCGCTCGGCGACCCTGGTGTCCTCGGGATCGTTGCTGACCTCTTCGACGGTGGTCAGCTGATACGAGCGGTAGGCAAGGGCCAACACGAAAGCCGCGACACCCATGGCGATGACGATGGCCGTCAAGATCATGCCCTGGGCCAGCGGATCGGCATCGGTCTGCGCGCCGTTGCTGGTGCGCCCGTACACCGGCGGATTACCCGACGGGCCACCGACATTGAGGATCAGCAGGTTGACGGCATTGCCGATCAGCAGCAGTCCCAGCAGCATCCGGGTCAGGGTGCGTTCCAGGAGCAGGTAGACACCGGTGCTGGTGAGCCCGCCGATCAGGATCAGTGGAACGAGGTAGGTGGTCATTTCTGCACCCTTTCCGCATCGACCCGGGCGCCGAGGCTGCGCAGGATGTCCAGAACCAGACCCACCACGATCAGATAGACACCGATGTCGAAGAACAACGCGGTGACGAGCTTGATGTCCCCGAGCACCGGTATGTCCAGATAGAGCACCGCCGAGGAGAGCACCGGGGCGCCGAGCGCCAGTGAGGTGATCGCCGTGCCCGCCGACATCAGCAGCCCGGCGCCGAGGATCTTGCCGGCATCCAGCGGCAGCGTCTCGCCGAGTTCGTAACGGCCACCGGCCAGATAGCGCAGCACCAGGGCCAGCCCGGCGGTCAGGCCGCCGGCGAACCCACCGCCGGGAGTGTTGTGTCCGGCGAAGAACAGATACACCGAGAGCACCATGATCAGCGGGAAGATGATCCGGGTGGCGACCTCCAGGACCAGCGACCGATGCCGCGGGTCGCGCAACTCGCTGCCCCGCAGCCAGGTGACATCACCGGCCGCCGGACTGTAGGCGGTCACCAACCCGATATCGGGCTGGCCCGCGACACTGGGTTTGGCCTGCGGCACCCGGGGGGCCGCACCGAAGCGCCGATTGCGGAACACCATCGAGGCCACCCCTGTTGCCGCGACGACCAGCACCGAGATCTCGCCCATGGTGTCCCAGGCGCGGATGTCGACGAGCAACACGTTGACCGTGTTGGCGCCGTGCCCCCGGTAGTAGGCGGCGTCGGGCAGTAGCGCCGCGATGGGACGCGTATCGCGCGCGGCCATGGCGAACACCGCCAGCGTCGTCACCGCCGCGCCGACCGCCGCCGACAACACCGCTCGCGGTGCGCGGCTGCGGGTGACGTTGGACCGATCGGCCTCGGCCGGCAGCGTGCGCAGCACCAGCACGAAGATCACCAGCAGCAGCGTCTCGACCAGGAACTGCGTCAGCGCCAGATCGGGCGCGCCGTGCAGGGCGAAGATGGCACCGCAGCCGTAACCGGTGACGCCGACCAGCAGCACCGCGGCCAACCGATTGCGCATCACCGTCGCACCCAGCGCGGCCGCCAGGATGACCGCGCCGATCACCACCTGCAGCGGGGAATCCCACAGCGCCATCTCGGGCCGGTTGCGGGCGCCCAGGGCCAACATGACCAGCGGCAACACCACAAGGGTGCACAGGATGACCGACTGGGTGGCCGGCAACGAACCGCGCTGGGTCTGCGCGGTCACCCGCACCGCGAGCAGGTCGAGCCCGCGCATCACGTCGTCGTAGATGCGGTCGGCGTTGCCCAGTGGGGTGAAACCGGTGCGCGCGCGAGGCAGTCGCCGGCGGCCGAAGAACACCACCGCGCCGGTCACCAGGATGAACACCGACAACAACAGCGGAACACCGAATCCGTGCCACAGCGCCAGGTAGTAGTCCGAACCGCCGGGGATGGTCTTGGCGTAATCGTCGAGCACCGCGTCGATACCCGAGGGCCACAAGCCGAACACCAGGCCTGCGGCGGCAAGGACCGCCGGCGGCACCAGGAACGTCACCGGCGGTCGGTGCATCTCGGTGACCCGGACGCTGGGTTCGGCGGTGCCCTTGTCGGCGAACGCGCCCCATAGGAAGCGCAGCGTGTACATGGTGGTGAACACCGAACCGAACACGATGCCGGCGAGCACGAACGGTGCGGCGCCGCCGAGAACCTCGCTGTGCAGCACCGTCTCCAGATCCGCCTCTTTGGCGATGAAGCCGAAGAACGGCGGCAACGCGGCCATGCTCGCGCTGGCGCCGGTCGCGATGATCAGCAGGGGCCGATGTGCCCGGCCCAGCCCGGCGAGTTTGCGGATATCGCGGGTACCGGTGGCATGGTCGATGATGCCGACCACCATGAACAGCGCGGCCTTGAACATCGCGTGCGCGCAGAGCATGGCCAGCCCGGCCAGCATCATGTCCGGACCGCCGGTGCCGACCATGACAGTGATCAGACCGAGCTGGCTGACGGTGCCGAAGGCCAGGATGAGTTTGAGGTCGTATTCGCGGATGGCGCGCCAGCCGGCCAGCAGCATGGTCAGCAGTCCGAGCCCGACCACCATCGGTCGCCAGAAGGCGGTGTCGGCGAAACCCGGGGTGAGCCGGGCAACCAGATAGACACCGGCCTTGACCATGGCTGCGGCGTGCAGATAGGCGCTGACCGGTGTCGGCGCCGCCATGGCGCCGGGCAGCCAGAAGTGCAGCGGCACGATCGCCGACTTCGACAGCGCGCCGACCAGGATGAGCGCGATGCCGACGCTGGCGGCAAGGCCGGTCGGCGGGGCGGCGATCAGTTCCGAGAGCAGATAGGTCCCCGACATCTCACCGAGGACGACGATCCCGACCAGCATGGCCAGGCCGCCGAATGTCGTCACCAACAGCGCCTGGGTGGCGGCGCGCCGGCTGGTGGCGCGTTCGGCATAGTGCCCGACCAACAGGAAGGACAGCACCGTCGTGGTTTCCCAGAAGATGTAGAGCAGCAGCATGTTGTCGCTGACCACCAGACCGAACATCGCGCCGGAGAAGGCGACGAGCTCGGCGGCGAAACTGGGCAGCCGTTTCTCGATGCGGCCCTCGTGATGGTGGAAGTACTCGGCGCAATAGAAGAGGACGAGCGCACCGATGGCCAGCACGAGCACACTCATTATCGCGGCCAGCGAATCGAACCGCAGCGTGATGTCCATCGACAGCATCGGCAGCCACGGGATGTGCACGGTCGGCACGTGCTCGGCGGTGGGCCAGTTCAGGCCGACCCAGATGAGCGACAGCAGTGGAACCAACGCCAGCGGGTAGAACGCGAGGCGCCCCCAGCGGGCCACCAGAAGGGGCGCCACCGCGGTGGCGATGACGTGGGCGAGCAAAACGACGAGCATGGCACTCCGATCGGGTTGGGTCGGGGTGTCAGTGACCGATGAGCACCCGAAGAGGGCGCAGCGGCGGGTATGACCGTTGGTACGAACTCATTCTACGTGCACGGTTTTGAGTTCATCGAACCCAGCCTGAACGGTCAGTGGCCGTCTGCGAAAGCCCGTAGAGAATCGACCTGTTGGGGATCGAGCGACGGCCGCACGTTCTCGCGGGCGGTGGCCACATCGGCTGCGGTGACGTCGGCGGCGTCGATCGATCGCCGCATCGCGGTCAGTGCGGCCTCGCGCAGCAGGGCGACGCAATCGGCCGCGCTGTAGCCGTCGAGATCGTCGGCCAGGGTGTCCAGGTCGACCTCTGGGGACAGCGGTATGGACTTGCCCGCGGTCCGCAGGATGTCGCGGCGCGCGTCGGCGTCCGGCGGCTCGACGAACACCAGGCGCTCGAGCCGGCCCGGTCGCAACAGTGCCGGGTCGATCAGGTCCGGTCGGTTGGTGGCACCGAGCACGACGACATCACGTAATGGCTCGATACCGTCCAACTCGGTCAACAGCGCGGCCACCACCCGGTCGGTCACCCCGGAGTCGTGGCTCTGCCCGCGCCGCGGCGCCAGCGCGTCGATCTCGTCGAGGAACACCAGCGACGGTGCCGAATCGCGGGCCCGGCGGAACAGTTCGCGCACCGCCTTCTCCGATGATCCGACCCACTTGTCCATCAGCTCGGCACCCTTGACCGCGTGCACGGACAACCGGCCGGAGCTGGCCAGCGCGCGCACCACGAAGGTCTTGCCGCACCCGGGCGGGCCGAAGAGCAGGACACCGCGCGGGGGCTCGACGCCGAGCCGGGCAAAGGTGTCCGGATGCTGCAGTGGCCACAGCACCGCCTCGGTGAGCGCCTGCTTGGTGGCGACCATATCGCCGACGTCCTCGAGGGTGACCGAACCGACCGCGACCTCCTCGGTGGCCGACCGCGACAGCGGGCGGATCACCGAGAGCGCCCCGGAGATATCGTCCTGGGCCAGTGCCGGCGGCGAGTTGTCGGCGCTGGCCCGCGCGGCGGCACGCAGCGCCGCCTCCCGGATCAACGCGGCAAGATCGGCCACCACGAACCCAGGGGTGCGCTCGGCGATGGTGTCCAGATCCAGATCGGCGGCGGGTACCCCGCGCAGCAACACCTCCAACAGGGCCGCGCGGGTGGCGGTGTCGGGCAGGCTCAGCCCGAGTTCGCGATCGCAGAGATCCGGGGCGCGCAGCCGTGCGTCGACGTTGTCCGGGACCGCGGAGGTGGCGATGAAGGCAACACCCTTGGTGGCCACCGCTTTCCGCAATTCGGTGAGGATCAGCGTCGCGACCGGTTCCGGTGCGGTCGGTAACAGGGCGTCGATATCGGTGATCAGCAGCACGCCGCCGGACTGCACGGAGGCCACGGCCGCGGTGACGCTGGCAAGCCGGTCGTCGCCGGCCAGGGCGCCGACCTCCGGGCCGTCGAGTTCGACGAGCGCGCGTTCGGCGCACACCGAGCGCACCAGGGTGGCCTTGCCGACTCCGGCCGGTCCGGATACCAGAACACCGAGATGGGCGGTGGCACCGAGCTTTTCGAGCAGTTCGGGTTGGTCGAGGGCGAGCTTGAGCCATTCGGCAAGCTTGCCGGCCTGGGTGTGGGCACCCTTGAGGTCATCGCGCGGGACGGCGGGCTCGGCGGGCGCCTGGCTCGGGGTCGGTGCGACGGACAGGGTGCCGTCGCCCCAGCTGACGTTCGAATTGGGTTGCACGCTCACGGTTCCCGCGGGGTCGACACCGGTGACGGTCAGCAGTTCGGAGGTCCAGGTGATACCGACCGAGGTGGTCAACGCGGTCGTCGCGGCCGAGGTCGAGGTGCCCGGACCAAGGTCGCGGGGCAGCAGAGACACCGTGTCGCCGACGGTCAGCACCTTGCCGAGCAGCGCCATCCGCAACGTCGCGGAGCTCACCGACTGGGTGGCCAGCCGGGAACCGGTCAGGGTCACCGCGCGGGCGCCGTGCACCGTCACCGGGGCCACCACGACGCCGGTGTCCTCGCGCAACCCCGCATTGGACAGCGTCACATCGTCGAGCAATGCGACCCCGGCCGGGGTGCCCGCCGGGGCGATCCCCACGACGGCGGCGGTGCTGCGCGACCCCAACAGCGATACCGCGTCCCATTCGCGGATCCCGAGCGCGGCAATGGCCTCCGGGTGCAGGCGCACCACACCGCGGCGGCTGTCGGAGGCCGACGTGTTCAGCCGGGCGGTGAGCGTCAAGCTCATGGGCGGCCCGGCGGCTTGCGCAGGCCCAGCCGCGACATCGACCGCCGGTGCGGTTGTGCCCGCCGGATCTCGCGGCGCTGGGCCCGGCGCTCCCTGGGCATCGCGTCCCAGGCCTCCGGACGGGCGGCCACCCAGCGCTGGCTGCGCACGGTGAACGGAATGATCAGCACGTAGCCGATGATGATCAGCAGCACCAGCACGTAGGGGAAGAGCAGCAGGGCGGCGGCGGCCGCGGCGATCGCGATGAGCAGGATCGGTGCGGCGTTCGGGGGCATCGACACCGATTTGAGCGCCAGCGTCGGCACCCGGCTGACCAACAGCGCGGCGTTCGCGGCGAACCACAGACAGACGAACCACGGTGCGGTCCACCATCCGTCGCCGAACTGCAGCATGGCCGCCAACGGCCCGATCACACCGACCGCGCCACACGGCGCGGGCATCCCGGTGAAGTACTGCCGGGTATAGGCGGGCTTGGAGGTGTCGTCGAGCAGCGCGTTGAAGCGCGCCAGCCGCAGCACGATGCAGACCGCGTAGAGCAGCGCGAAGATCCAGCCCACGGGCGAGGTCGGCAACAACGTCACATAGACGACCAGCGCGGGCGCGACACCGAAGTTCACCGCATCGGCCAGCGAGTCGATCTCGGCACCCATCCGCGACTGGGCATCCAGCGCGCGGGCGATACCGCCGTCGATACCGTCGAGGACCGCGGCCGCACCGATGAGCGCCAGCGCGATATGCGGTTGGCCGTCGAGCGCGAATTTGATGGACGTCAGGCCGCAGCAGATCGCCAGCACGGTCGTCGCGCTGGGCAGGATCTTCATCGCCGCCGGGCGTGGCTTGGCGCGGTCACGGTTGGACATCAGGGCAACTCGGCCAGGATCGTCTCGCCGCCGATGGCGCGCTGTCCGGCCTCGACCAGGATCCGCGAGCCCTGCGGGAAGTAGGTGTCCAGCCGGGAGCCGAACCGGATCAGTCCGTAGGTCTCACCCAGTTCCAGGGTGTCGCCGGTCTTGGCGGTGCACACGATCCGGCGGGCCACGAGGCCGGCGATCTGCACGGCGACGATGTCGACATCCTCGGGGGTGCGGATCCACAGGCTGTTGCGTTCGTTGTCCGCGCTCGCTTCGTCCTTGTCGGCCGACAGGAACTTGCCGGGCCGATGGACTACGCCCATCACCCGCCCGGCGATCGGCGCCCGCTGCACATGGGCGTCGAAGATGGACAGGAAGATGCTGATCCGGGCCATCGGGGTGTCCCCGAGACCGAGTTCGGCAGGCGGGACGGCGGTGTCCAGCAAGGTCACCAGACCGTCGGCGGGTGCCACGACGGCACCCGGCCTGCTCGGCGGCACCCGCGGCGGGTGCCGGAAGAACAGTGCACAGAAGCCGGCCAGTCCGAGCCCGGTGTTGCGCAGCCAGCGGCGGTTCTTGCCGGCGGCCGCCACGCCGAGACCCCCGGCGATGAACGGGAGGCCGGCCGGATGCAGCGGCGGGACGGTGGAACGGACCAATTCGACGAAGCGTTGGGCTTCTGAGCTGTGGTCATCGGGTGAACGCGCAGGTCTGGCCATGTTGGCTCCCGATTCTACGTTGATTTTCGGGTGGGTCAGCAGCCGGACAGGTCCCACACGTCCAACTGCGCGCCCGCGGCGAGCTGATCGACATCGGCCGGGATATCGAGCAGACAGTTCGCCGAGGCCAGCCATCGCAGGTGATGCGAGGCCGGCGGTCCGTAGCTGGTGACGGTGGTTCCGGCCAGCACGCCGCGACGGAACTGTCGCTTGCCGCGCGGTGAGGTCAGCCCCTCGGTGAGGGTGGCGCGCACGCGTGGCCGGTCGGGGAACAGCCCCATGGCCGCACGCAGCGGTGGACGCACGAACACCTCGAAGGACACCAGGGCGCTGACCGGGTTACCGGGCAGCGTGACGATCGGGACATCTCCGACCCGCCCGCAGCCCTGGGGCATCCCGGGTTGCATCGCCACCTTGGTGAACTCGACCTGCCCGCCGAGGGCGTCCTTGACCACCTCGTACGCACCGGCGCTCACACCACCGGTGGTGATGATCAGGTCGGCATCGGCGGCGTGCTCGTCGAGTGCGGCGCGGAAGGCAGCCGGATCGTCCCGCACCATCGGCGCGGTGATCGCCTCGGCACCCGCCTCGCGGACCGCGGCCGAGAGCATGACGGCATTGGACTCGTAGATCTGCCCCGGTTCCAGCGCGGCGCCGGGGGCGACCAGTTCCGAACCGGTCGACATCACCAGCACGCGCAGCCGCGGCAGGGTGCTCACCCGGTCCAGCCCCAGTGCGGCCACCAACCCCAGCGCCGCCGGGGTCAGCAGCTGGCCGGTGCGCAACACCGCGGTTCCTGCCGCGACATCCTCCCCGGCGCGGCGGATGTGCTGTCCCGCGACGGTGGCCCGCCGGATCGCTACCTGCGTCGCGGTGGTGGTGAAATCGGCGTCGGTGCCCTCCACCGGCACCACGGTGGTCGCACCGGCCGGCAGCGGGGCGCCGGTCATGATCCGCTGGGCGGTGCCGGGTTGCAGCGGTCGGGTATCGGTGCGGCCGGCGGGGATGTCGTCGACGACGGGCAGGGTCACCGGTGTCGCGTCCCCGGCGGCGGCGATGTCGGTGTCGAGCACCGCGAAACCGTCCATCGCCGAGTTGTCGAATCCGGGCAGCGAGATCGCGGCCACCACGTCCTCGGCCAACACCAGACCCAGCGCCGCCGCGGTGGGGACCGCGGCCGCCGCCCGGGGCCGGATCAGCTCACCGACGATGTGCTGATGCTCCTCGACCGACCGCATCAGAGGTCGATGTGCACGTCGGTCAGCTCCTCGGATACCTGCCACAGTCGTCGGGCCACCGCCGCGTCGTGGGACTGCTCGCTGGAGGTCACCAGCTGCGGGTGCCCCACCAGCCCGAACGAGGCGATCGGGAAGGCGGGACCGTAGTACTGGCCACCGCGTACCGCGGGGTCGGTGGCCGCGCGCAGCGTCGCCAGCGCACCCACCAGCGGCGAGTTGGTGACCAGGCCGGTGAGCGCGCCGACGCCGGGCAACGAGCTGCCCGGGGTGTGCCGCATCAGTTCGGTGTTGGAGATACCGGGGTGCGCGGCGACCGAGAGGGTCGGCTTGCCGGCCAGCCGCCGGTTGAGTTCATAGCTGAACATCAGGTTGGCCAGTTTGGACTGGCCGTAGGCCGCCACCCGGTTGTAGGGACGACGCTCCCACTGCAGATCGTCGAAGTCGATCTCGGCCTGGATCCGGTGGGCGATGCTGGCGACCGCGACGATGCGTGAGTTGTCCGCGGCCAGAACATTTTCCAACAGCAGTCCGGTGAGGGCGAAGTGCCCGAGGTGGTTGGTGCCGAACTGCAACTCGAAACCGTCGGCGGTGGTCTGCTTGGGCGGGTACATCACGCCGGCGTTGTTGATCAGCAGATCGATGCGCGGATGGTCGGTCTTGATGCGCTCGGCGGCAGTGCGGACCGACTGCAGCGAACCCAGATCCAACTCGAGCACCTGCAGATCGGCCTTCGGGGCGGCCGCCCGGATTCTCGCGGCGGCCTGGTCGCCCTTGGCGGTATCGCGCACGGCGATCACGACGCGCGCGCCGCGGGCGGCCAGCACCCTGGCGGTCTCGTAGCCGAGCCCGGTGTTGGCGCCCGTCACGATCGCCGTGCGGCCGGACTGGTCGGGAACGTTCGATTCGGTCCATTTCTGGCTCATGACCTAGAACATACGTTCCCGAGCGTCCGGCCTCGAGTGCGGCGACTTACTTGCGCAGGTTGCGATAGGCCTGGCCGATACGGTCGACGACCTCGGGGTGCCAGATGACCTCGCGGTAAGCCAAGGTCTCGTAGGTCAGCGCGGCGATGGGGTCCATCGCGGGTGCGCGCAATGCCATTTCCTTGTTGTTCATCGCCGACGCGGTGGTGGTGGCGGCGATGGAGCGGGCCAACGCGGTCGCCGCCTCGACCGACTGTCCGGCGGGCACCATGCGGTCCAGTAATCCGATGCGCAGCGCCTCGGCGGCATCGATGCGGTCGCCGGAGAACGTCAGCAGTTTGGCCTGGCTGAGGCCGACGATCTTCCACAGCGGCGAGAAGTACGGGGTCAGCCCCATCTTGATCTGGGGGTAGCCCATGACCACGTCGTCGGAGCCGATCCGGATATCGGCGAAGACGGCGATATCGCAGCCGCCGCCCAGGGCGGGACCCGCGACGGCGGCGATCGTGGGCTTGGCGTAGTCGAGCAGGGTGCCGTAGGCGCGCATACAGGCGTCGGAGTACTTGACCCGCGTTTCGCCGGTGAACCCGGACTGCAGCTGCAGATCCAGTCCCGCGCAGAAGACCTTGTCGCCGCCGGTGATGACCACGCAGGCCACCTCGTCATCGGTGCGCCAGTCGTCGAGGCAGTCGCTCATGTCTGCCATCAGCTCGAGGCTCAGCGCGTTGCGCCGGTCGATGCGGTCGAAGGTGATGGTGCCGACACCGTCGGTGATATCGGTCTTGATCTGGGTGTAGTCGCTCATCGGGATTGGTCCTTTCAGGGGTTCAGAGGCCGAGATCGCGGCCGATGATCTCTTTCATGATTTCGGTGGTGCCGCCGTAGATGGTCTGGATGCGTGCGTCGGCAAAGGCCCTGCTGACCGGGTACTCGCGCATGTAGCCGTAACCGCCGTGCAGTTGCAGGCAACGGTCGGCGACGCGAACCTGCAACTCGGTGGTCCACCATTTCGCCTTGGCGGCCCGCGCGGCGCTGAGTTGGTTCTCGGCGTGCAGGCTGACGCAATGGTCGACATAGACGCGGGCGATGTCGATCTCGGTGGCCAGTTCGGCCAGCAGGAATCTGCTGTTCTGGAAGGTGCCGATGGTGCGGCCGAATGCCGTTCGCTCACTGACATATTCGAGAGTACGTGCCAGTACCCCTTCCGCCGAGGCGACGGCGGTGATCGCCAGGGATAGGCGTTCCTGCGGCAGGTTGTGCATCAACTGGTAGAACCCGGAGCCCTCGTCGCCGAGCAGGTTGGCTGCGGGCACCCGCACATCGCCGAAGCTGAGTTCACTGGTGTCCTGACCGTGCAGCCCCAGCTTGGCCAGATTGCGCCCCTTGGTGAATCCGGGTGTGCCGTCTTCGACGACGAACAGTGACAGTCCTTTGTGTCTGTCGTCGCTGGTCCGTGCGGCGACGATCACGAGATCGCAGTTCTGGCCGTTGGAGATGAAGGTCTTGGCGCCGTTGATGACGTAGTGATCACCGTCGCGCACGGCGCGGGTGCGGATGCCGGACAGGTCACTTCCCGCGCCGGGTTCGGTCATCGCGATGGCGCCGATCAGTGATCCGTCGGTGAGCCCGGGCAGCCAGCGTTGTTTCTGTTCCTCGTTGGTCAGCTCGGTGAAATACGGCCCCAGTACGTCGTTTTGCAGAGCGATGCCCAGGCCGGCCGAGGCGTAACCGGACCGGCCGAACTCCTCGTCGAGGACCGCGTTGAACCGGAAGTCCGGCACCCCCGCACCCCCGAATCTCTCGGGAGTGGCGAACATCAGCAGGCCCTGTGCGCCTGCGGCGGTGAACAGCGACCGGTCGACCTTCTTCTCGTCCTCCCAGCGTTCGAAGTTCGGGGCGACGACGGTGTCGATGAAACCGCGCACGGTGGCACGGAACTGTTCGTGGTCCGCGGAGAACACGGTGCGCGGGGCGGTATCGGAAACGGTCTTCACGGAGGATTCCTCAGGAGAGTCGGGCCTGGGTGGCGGTGGCGAGATCCGGGATCTGGTGTAGGGCGTACTTCTGCACCTTTCCCGATGCGGTGGTCGGAATCTGCTGTACGACATGCCATTCGACAGGGAACTTGGCCTTGGCCAGGTGCGCGGAGTCGAGGTGGCGCAGATAGCTGGACGGGCCCGGCCACTGGACGCCGTCGGCGAGCACGATCCACGCCCCGACCGCCTCACCGAGGCGCGAATCGGGTACGGCGGTGACCGCGGCGGCCACTATGTCGGGGTGGGTGAGCAGCGCCTGCTCGATATCCTGGGTGGAGAACTTCTCCCCGCCGCGATTGACGATGTCCTTGCTGCGCCCGGTCATTCGCAGCCAGCCGTCGTCGAGAACGCCGACGTCGCCGGGATAGAACCAGCCGTCCGCGTCGAACTGGGCGGCGTTGAGGCCGGGGTCGGTGTACCCGGAGAACAACTGGGGCCCTCGGATCCGGAGCTCGCCGGCGCAGCCGTCGGCGAGTGGGCGGCGGTCGTCGTCGACGGCCTGGATCTGCATGCCGGGCAGAACCCGCCCGTCCCATTCGCGGCGTCGCTGCGCAGGATCGGAACGGTCACTGCCGGTGCATATTCCGGCGGTCTCGGTCATCCCGTAGTGGCGGGTGGCGAAGATGCCGACGCGCTCGGCGTCATCGATGAGGCCGGGCGGGATGGCGCTGCCCGCGCACATGTAATGCCCCAGTCGGTGTCCCGGTGCGGCGCCGCCGGCATACTGCGACACCAGATCCTGCAGGAAGACGGTGGCGCCCATCATCGTGGTGACGCGTTCGGCGTCGATGAGCTCGACGGCCTCCTCGGGTCGCCAACTGGGCAGGATGACCGCCCGCGCACCGAGGTAGGCGGGCAGGAGCAGACCCGCGACGAATCCGCTCAGGTGCGACAGGGGGGTACCGACGGCCAGCACGGTGGTCTCGTCGAGGGCGGCGCTGGAGACCATGTTGCGTATCTGAGCCAGCAGCGAACGGGAATCGAGGACGGCACCCTTGGGTGCCGATGTCGTGCCCGAGGTGTAGAGGATGAGGGCAGCGTCGTCCGGGTCTGCGGGTTCGGGCAGGTCCGGCCCGGCGGTACCGTTCGGATCGGCGTCGGGTAGCTGGTGCCACCCGCTACTCGGCTGGCCCACCGAGTAGCGAACGGCAGGCTGGTGGCCCAGATCGTGCAATATGCCGTCGATCTCGTGTTGTGGTCTGCGTGAGCCGAGGCCGGACGCGGCGGCGATCACTGCGGGCCGGGTGTCGGCGATGATTTGTCGGGTCTCGTGGGTGCGGTAGATCGGGATGACGGGAACGTCGATGGCGCCGATCCGGAACGCCGCGACCTGAAGGACGAGCGCCTCCAGGCAGTTGGGCAGCTGCACCAGGATCCGGTCGCCACGGGTCACACCGTGGCGGTGCATGTCGGCGGCCACCGCCGTGACCCAGGAATCGAATTCGACGTAGCTGACCCGGCGTTCGTCGAAGCGGAACAGCTCTCGATCGGGGAACCGGGCAGCCCGGGTCGGGATCAGGTCGCCCACCCGGCGGTCGGTCCACTCGGTCATGAATTGACCATACATGCTGTTCGACTTTTCACTAAAAAACTCGAACACTATGTACGATATTTCCATGACTGCTTACCGATACCTGTTGACCAGCATCGAAGATGGGGTCGGCATCATCCAGCTGAATCACCCCGAGAAACGCAATGCCCTGGGCTGGGAACTGCACGAGGAACTGATCGGTGTGCTGGCCGCATGGGCCTATGACGACCGGGTGGCCGCGGTGCTGTTGATCGGCAACGAGGACTACTTCTGCGCGGGCTGGGCGCTGGACGTGCTGCAGGGCACCCAGGGCGAGGAGCGGAACCGCTTCACCGATCTGGCCCTGCGTTTCATGACCGACCTCTACGACTTCCGCAAACCGACGGTGGCGGCCGTGGCCGGCGTCGCACCCGGCTACGGCATGGATGTGGCCAACATGTGCGACATCACCATCGCCTCCGCGAATGCCGCCTTCGGTTCCACCCAGGTGAAATACGCGATGAACGGCTTCTACCACGGCATGCTGCGCAAGGTGAACACCCAGCGGGCCCGGCGGATGTTCTTCACCGGCGACCCCATCGACGCGCAGGAGGCGCTGCGGGTGGGCCTTGTCGACGAGGTGGTGCCCGTCGGGGCCCTTCGGGACGCCGCGCTCACCCTGGCCAAGCAGATCGCCGAGTCCGGCGCCGAGCTGACCACCGTGCTCAAAGAGGTCGCGCTGCGGGCGCAGAACATGGATCACATCGGTGCCACGGCCTACGAGCTGCGCGTCACCCAGGACCTGCTGCAACGCGGTCTGTTCGAACGCCGTATCGACGAGGGGCTCAAACGGCTGAAGGCCGGTCGCAGCCGTGCCACCGAGCGGTTCGAGCGGAGCACCCGATGAGCGCGTCGGCGCAGACCCCGGAATTCCTGCGCGACTTCGGGACTCGCTGGGATCATGCCTGGAATTCCCATGACACAGCGCGGGTGATGGCGCTGCTGCACCCCGAGATCGTCTGGGATGACACGGTGTTCTGGCACGAGGTCCTGCACGGTACCGAGGCCGTCACCACCTATGTCGACACCATCTGGAAGATCATGCCGGATGTGCAGTTCCGGGAGGTACAGTTCTTCACCGCTCCCGACGACGGCCGCGCACTGTTCCTGTTCGAGCAGAGTGGTTCGGCGCCCGCACGATTCGGCGACGGACAGTTCCGTACCCATGGCTGCGACATCTTCCTGGAATTCCGTGACGGACTGCTCTCGAGCTACCTCGCCCAGTACGAGATCACCGAGATGATGCGGCAGTACGGCGCCCTACCGCCGCGCGGTAGGGCGATCGGCGGCAGCTACCTGCTCTCGCTGCTGGCCGCCGATCCCGGCGCGCGCTGACCCGACAGCGCGTCCCGGGTGCGCGCCCCCACCTCGTCGGGATGCAGGGGTGCCGGATGCGCGGCGAGGTCCCGCAGCGCCGAATCCAGCTCTGCCGGACTCCACGGGCTGCGGTGGCAACGCCGGTCGATACGGTCGGGGTGGCTCCACACCGAGAGTTCGGAGCCGTCGAAGCCCAGGATCTGGCCGGTGATGGTGGATGCCGACGGACCGGCGAGCGCGACGACGATGCGCGCCACATCCGCCGGTGCGCCGAAGACGTCCTGTAATGGTCCGCCCGGCCCGCCGGCCAGATCCAGCACCGGCCGCGTCATGTCGGTCAGTGCCACCGGGTAGAGCGCGTTGACCCGAATATCGTAGCGGCGCAACTCCACCGACAATGCCCGGGTGAGCGCGTTCACCCCGCCCTTGGCCGCGGCGTAATTGCTCTGCCCGACAAGTCCGAACAGCGCGCTGCCCGAGGTGATGTTGAGGATCGCGCCGCCGGTGCCGCGCATCTGCTGTGCCGCGGCTCGGCACATCAGCCAGGTGCCGCGCAGGTGGACGGCGATCACCTCGTCGAACTCGGCCACCGTCATCTTCAGCAGGCTGCGATCACGGGTGATCCCGGCGTTGTTCACCACCAGGTTCACCGGCCCGAAACGGCTGTGGCATCGCTCGACGAGATCGGCGGCCGTGTGCTCGTCGGCAACCGAACCCACGACATGTTCGAGACCGCCGGTGACCTCGGGGGCCAACGCGTCGATCGCCGTGCGGCAGGCGTCCTCGGAGCGGCCGTTGATCACCACGTTGGCGCCGGCCGCGCCGAGTGCGGCGGCGATGGCCAGCCCCAGCCCGCGGGTCGACCCGGTCACGATCGCGTTCATCCCGTCGATCACGGCGCGTCCGGAGCGTAGAGGGCGTGCCAGATGATGGCGGCCAGGGCCGCCACATGGCGACGGGTCTGGGCGGGCCCGGCGGGCCTGATCTGTTGGTAGAGACCGCGTTCGACCATCCAGACCAACCAGGCGGCGGTGCTCTCCGGGTCGATGTCGGCGCGGGCACCGCCCGCGTCCTGGGCACGGCGGATGTGTTTGGCCAGCTCGACATGCCCGACGGTGAGCAGCCCGTGGAATTCCTCGCGGACGCCGGGATCGTAGACGGATGCTTCGGCCAGCGCGGCAAGGAGTTTGGCGCGCCGCCGGTATGTCTTCACCAGGTCGGTGAAAATCTCCACCAGAGCTGCCTCGGTCACCGCGCCGTCGAGGTCCATCCACCGGCGGGCGGACTGCACCACCTCACCGACGACACCCTGGCCGACGACGCGCAGCAGATGACCCAGATCGTCGAAGTAGCTGTAGAAGGTTGACCGCGATATCTGGGCCCTGGCGATGACCTGCTCGACTGATATCTCGGAGAAGCGGTCCGACTCGGAGAGCAGATCCTCGGCGGCGGTGACGATGCGGCGCACCGACGCGGCGCGCTGCAGTTCTCGCTTGGACGGGCCGCCGGTGCTGGCTTCGGCTGCTGGCATCAGATCACTGTATCCAGGATCGTCGGGTGGTCAGGACGGGTCCCGGCGCAGATCACCGTGTAGCCGGACCAACGCAATGAACTGTCCCAGAGACCAATCCATGGTCTGCACGTCGAGGTGTTGGTGGCCGACCACGATCGACAATCCCATCGCGGCCAGCCGCGATGCCGTATCCGGATCGGCGACCAAGGCATTCACGGTGTCGAAGATCATCTGCCTGCGCATCGAATCGACCTCGTCGCGCACCCGGGCGGCACGCGGTTCGGTGTTGCTCCAGGCCCGCAGCGCCACCTCGGCCTGATGGGGCACCGACAGCGCCAGGCCCCGTAGCTGGTCCAGGCGCGCCGCCGGATCCTCGGTGGCGGTGACCTTGCCGAGCAGCCGTTCGGTCAGCTCGATCTCCCAGTAGGTCAGGAACTGGTCGACGAAGTCGTTCCAGTCGCGAAACCAGTTGTAGAACGAGCCGGTGGTCATGCCCAGTGACCGGCACAGCGTCGTGACCCGTAACGCCCCGAAGCCGTCGGCGGCCATCAGATCCAGCGCACCGCGGAAGTAGTCGTCCCGATTGACGCTGGCCATCGATCTGTTTCCCGTCTGCCGCAGCTGCGATCGGCGCCCATGGCCTCAGCCGGTGATCATGGTAGCGGCGTCGGGTGCCTCGCCACGCCGGTCGGTGCTCCGTCGGCGGCTCACCGTGCCGATTCCGGGCTGAAGCGCACCTGCTGGCGCTTGATGCCGTTGATGAAATTGCTTGTCAAATAATCGGGTTCGCCGACGGCCTCGATATCGGGCAGGCGGCGGAACAACTCGCCGAAGATGGCCTTGAGTTGCAGTTTGGCCACATGACTGCCCAGGCAGTAGTGCGGTCCGCGACCGCCGAAACCGATGTGCGGATTGGGTTTGCGGCTCAGATCGAAGCGCTCGGGATCGGCGAAGGCCCGCTCGTCCCGGTTGCCGGAGTTGTAGAACAGCACCACCTTGTCCCCGGCCTCGATGGTGACACCGTTGAGGTCGAAGGACCGCAGCGCGGTGCGCCGGAATGTCATGACCGGACTGGCCCAGCGGATGAGTTCTTCGACCGCGAGGTCGACGCGCCCGTCGAAGTCGGCCAGCAGATACGCGCGCTGATCCCGGAATTCGGTCAGGGCTCGGATGGTGTGCGTGGTGGTCTGCTTGGTCGTGTCGTTGCCGGCGACGCAGAGCAGGACGAAGAAGGACCGGATCTCCTCGTCGGTGAGTTGGACACCGTCCACCTCGGCCTGGACCAGCGCGGAGACGAGGTCGTCGCGCGGGTGTGACCGGCGGGCGTCGATGAGCTCCTGGCAACGGGCGTGCAGCGTGGTGATCCCGGTGAACATGGTGGTGAGCGGGTCGGTGGCAGAGGTGCTTTCGTCATCCCATGCGGTCAGCGGGGTGGCCGCGTCGGTGACTTCCTGGCGCTGCTCCTCGGGGATGCCGATCATCTCCGAGACGGTCCACATGGGTAGGCGTGCCGACACCGTCTCGACGAACTCCACCTCGCCCCGCCCGGCGATGTCATCGACGATCTGGCGGGCCTGACGGAAGATCTGGTCGGCGATCAGGTTGATCCGCCGCGGGGTGAACACCGAGCTGACGATGCGCCGCACCTTCCCGTGCCGCGGCTCGTCCATGGACAGGATCGACGATGCCGCCTCGAGGACCTCGGTGGGCATGTCTTCGAAGGTGACCCCGCCGGTGGCCGAGGAGAACACCTGCGCGGTGCGACTGACGGTGACGATGTCCTCGTGGCGGGTGATCGCCCAGTAGCCCGGCGGGGAGGCCTGGCCCAGCAGATCCATCATCGGGCTGCGGATGGGGCGCTGCCAGCTCACCGGTCGGTCCCGGCGGAGCTGGGCGAACAGTGCGTCGCGTTCGGCGCTGGGGCCGTCCCACACCCAGGGCTGGGACAGATCGATGGCGTCGTGCTCGCGCTCGGTGGATGTCAGGGTCATTGCCGGCTCCTCGGTCGCTGGTCGGAACGTCCTGTGCATGACGTGGCTCACATTAACATAAATTAAATTATGTTAAAAAGGTGTTTGGTGCGAATCGTTCCCGAAATCTACGGGCTGTGCATAAACAATATTACGATCTGGTGGGGGAGCCCGGTGGCCGACGTGGACCGCGCGCCTTAGTCTCGCTGCATGGCTACCGGCGGAGTGCTGTTCGACATCGATGGTGTGCTCGTCACCTCGTGGCAGCCGATTGCCGGCGCCCGGGAAACCCTGCACGCGTTGGCGGTCAATCAGATCGCCCGTGCATACCTGACCAACACCACCACCCGAACCCGGGTGCAGATCGCCGATCTACTGACCGAGGCCGGGATGGACGTCACCCCCGACGAGGTGATCACCGCGGCGGTGTTGACCGCCGATTTCGTCAGGGACCGTTATCCCGGTGCACGCTGCTTCCTGGTGAACAGCGGAGACATCGCCGACGATATGCCCGGTATCGACCTGCAGGCCTCGGTGGACACCCACGGCGGACCGATGCCCGACACCCCCGATGTGGTGCTGCTCGGCGGCGCGGGTCCGGAATACGACCACGTCACCCTGTCGTGGGTCTACGACTGGATGGCGCAGGGGGTTCCCGTCGTGGCCATGCACCGCAGCATGTCGTGGACGACGACCGAGGGCCTGCGCATCGACACCGGCATGTACCTGGCAGGTATGGAGGAGGGCTCGGGCCGCAAGGCCACGGCCGTCGGAAAGCCCGCGCCGGAGGGCTTTTTGGCATCCGCCGCACGCCTGGGTGTCGAGCCCGACGAGATGTACATCGTCGGTGACGACCTCAACAACGATGTGCTTGCCGGCCAGGTCGTCGGGATGACCGGTGTGCTGGTGCGCACCGGAAAGTTCCGGCAGCAGACGCTGGACCGTTGGGCCGCAGACGAATTCGCGATGCAACCCAATCATGTGATCGACTCGGTCGCCGATCTTCCGGGGCTGCTCGGTCTTTAGCGCTGCGAGGACGAGCGCAGGCTGCGCACCGCATCGATGCGCGCCTTGATCTGCTCACCGGTGGCCGCGGCCAGCACCGGGCCGCCGCAGAGCTGACGCAATTCGTTGTGGATCTGCCCGTGGGTCTTGCCCGTGCGGTGATGGGCGATGGACACCAGGGCGTTGAGTTCGCGTCGCAGTTCCTGCAACTGGCCGTGCGTGGTGCGCGGTGGAGGGGGGCTGCCGGCAGCGGCGGCCGCCGCGCTGCGCTTCTGGAGTTGCTCGTCCTGCCGCTTGCTGAGCAGATCGCGCATCTGCGAGGCGTCGAGCAGGCCGGGGATGCCGAGATAATCGGCCTCCTCCTCGCTACCCGCGGCCGCGGCGGTGCCGAAGGTGGAACCGTCGAAGATCACCTGGTCGAGTTCGGCGTCGGCGCCGAGTGACTCGAAACCGCGGTCCTGATCGGACTTCTCGTCCTTGGTCTTGTTGGCGTCGGCGATCAGCTCGTCGTCGAGACCGTCGGATTCGCGGTGCGGCTTGCCCAGCACGTGGTTGCGCTGCGCTTCCATCTCGCTGGCCAGCTGCAGCAGGTTGGGCACCGAGGGCAGGAAGATGCTTGCCGTTTCACCGGGGCGCCTGCTGCGCACGAAGCGGCCGATCGCCTGGGCGAAGAACAGCGGCGTCGAGGCACTGGTGGCGTACACGCCGACGGCCAGCCTCGGCACGTCGACACCCTCGGACACCATCCGCACCGCCACCATCCAGGGCGTGGACGCCTCGGAGAACTGTGAGATCCTGCTCGATGCCGTCGGGTCGTCGGAGAGCACCACCGTCGGCTCCTGCCCGGTGATGGTGGTCAGCAGTTTGGCATAGGCGCGGGCAGTGGTCTGATCGGAGGCGATGATCATGCCGCCGGCGTCGGGCACGTGCTCGCGCTTCTGCATCAGCCGCTTGTGGGCGGCCGCGATCACCGCGGGCATCCACTGGCCCTCCGGGTTGAGCGCGGTGCGCCACGCGCGGGCGGTCTGCTCGGCGGTCAGCGGTTCCCCGAGCCGGGCGGCGTGCTCCTCACCGGCGCTGTCCCGCCAGCGGGCCTCCCCGGAGTAGGCCATGAACACCACCGGCCGCACGACATTGTCGGCCAGCGCGTCGGCGTAGCCGTAGACGTGGTCGGCCTTGGAACGCGCGAAACCCGCGGCATCGGTCTCGTAGGTGACGAAGGGGATGGGGCTGTCATCGGAGCGGAACGGGGTTCCGGTCAGGGCCAACCGGCGCGTCGCGTCGTCATAGGCCTCCCGGATGGCGTCGCCCCAGGACTTGGCATCGCCGCCGTGGTGGATCTCGTCGAAGATGACCAGCGTCTTGTAGTTCTCGGTGCGCACCCGGTGCCGGGTCGGGTGACTGGCCACCTGGGCGTAGGTGACGACGATGCCGTGATAGTCGCTGGAGGTGTGCGAGGCGGAGTTGCTGAACTTGGGATCGAGCGCCAACCCGAACCGGGACGCGGACTGCGCCCACTGGGTCTTGAGATGCTCGGTGGGGACGACCACCACGACCTGGGTCACGGTGCCGTCGGCCAGCAACTCCGAGGCGATCCGCAGAGCGAACGTGGTCTTACCGGCGCCAGGGGTTGCGACAGCAAGGAAGTCCCGCGGCTTGGCCGCCAGGTACTTCACCAAAGCCCGACGCTGCCAGCTCCGCAAATCCTGGGTGCTGGGCGCTCCACTAGCCGACACCCGAGACTCCTATCTGGTCGAAGGGCAGTCTAGGGCAAGGGGTTCCGGGTACGCATATCCGCTGCGCGAGTCCCGCGTCCGGCGGCGTGTCAGACGAAGAAGTTGTCGTTGTCGATGAACCACTGGGTGCGTTCGTCGTCGGTCAACTCGCCGAGGCGGGTCAGGTTCTCGAAGTAGTGCTCGCGTGGCGCGCCCGGAGCAAACAGCATCAACATCGCCGCCGGTGCGTCGGCAGTGTTGCGGAAGCCATGGACCCCGCCCGGCGGGACGTACAGGAAATCGTTGGGCCCGGCCGTCGACCAGTCGGCACCGTCGTAGATCTCCACGTCACCGGAGAGCACATAGAACGCCTCGCTCATGGCGCGGTGGAAGTGTGGTCCCGGTCCACCGGCCCGCGGGCTGAGCTCGATGCGATAGAGCCCGTAGTCGCCGCCGGTCTGCTGTTGGTTCGCCAGGTAGTGATAGCGCACCAGGCCGAGCGCATCGTGGTCGGCCGGAGTGTCAGCCCGGCGCACCCAGGCGCTGACCTCTGGCTCGTCCGCGGTGTAGCGCGGCGGGGGATAGGGCGGTACGACCAGGGACACGACCCTCACGCTAGACCGCGAAGCCGACCCCGGTGAGCTCTTCGGACACCGTCCACAGGCGCTGCTGCAGGGCGACGTCATAGGACCGGTCGCTGGAGGCGACGACGACCGGCGCGCCGCGCCATTGCGCCAGGTTCGCGGGCCCGTAGTACTGACCGCCCAGCACTCCGGGATCGGTCGCAGCGCGCAAAGTCGGCAGGGCTCCGTCGGCGGCCGGTTGCGCGGCGACCTTGGTGACCAGTTCGGTGACCGGCCTGGCGAGCGAGGGCAGATGGCGGGCCAACTCGGTGCTCGAGGTGCCCGGATGGGCGGCGACGGCGATCGTGGTGCCACGCGGGGCGAGCCGGCGCTGGAGTTCATAGGTGAACATCAGGTTGGCGAGCTTGGACTGGGCGTAGGCGCCGATCCGGTTGTAGGAACGTTCCCACTGCAGATCGTCGAAGTGGATGGCGCCGCCCATCTTGTGGCCGTTGCTGCTGACGGTGACGATGCGCGAGCCCGGCGTGTCGAGCAGCGTGTCCAGCAGCAGGCCGGTCAGCGCGAAGTGACCCAGATGGTTGGTGCCGAATTGCAGTTCGAAACCGTCGGCGGTCGTGCTCTTCGGCGGGGTCATCACGCCCGCGTTGTTGATCAGCAGGTCGATGCGCTCATGGGCCCCGCGCAGCTCGGCGGCGGCCGCGCGCACCGACTCCAGCGAGCCCAGATCGAGCTCCTGGACGCTGACGTCACCGGTGAGCTGCGCGGCGGCGTGCTTGCCCTTCTCGGTATCGCGGACCGCGAGGACGACGTGCGCGCCGTGTTCGGCCAGTGCCTTGGCGGTCTCGAACCCGAGTCCGGTGTTGGCGCCGGTGATGACGGCCGTGCGGCCGCTCTGGTCGGGAATATGGTGGGTGGTCCAGCGGGTCATGGGAAGCTCCTGGGGTCGGGCGGGTTTCGGTCATATACGGAACGTGCGCCCCGCTTATCTGGTTCCCGGGAGGTGGTGACGATTCATGCGAGCCGATGCCGCCCGTAACCGCGCCCGGATCCTGCAGGTCGCCTACGAAACCTTCGCCGCCGACGGACTGGGGGTCCCCATCGACGAGATCGCCCGTCGTGCCGGCGTCGGGGCGGGCACCGTGTACCGACATTTCCCCGCCAAGGAGGACCTGTTCCGTGCGGTGATCGCCGACCGGATCCGGACGCTGGTAGACCAGGGCCGGGAGTTGGCCGCGACCGACCCCGGCGGCGGGCTGTACGCGTTCCTGAAGTCGATGGTGCTGCACTGGGGCGCGGCCGACCGCGGCCTCGTCGATGCACTCGCCGGGATGGGCATCGACGCGAATGCGTCGATGCCCGAGGCCGAAGGCGACTTCCTGGCGATGCTGGCCGATCTGGTCGACGCCGGCCAGCGGGCCGGCACGGTCCGCCCCGACGTCACGGTGCCCGAGGTCAAGGCACTGATGGTCGGCTGCCAGGCCGCCCAGGCCTATAACCCCGAGGCGGCCGGGCACGTGACCGACATCGTGTTCGACGGACTCCGTCCGCATTTGCCGTCACGCCGATCGCAACCGTAGGAACCGCAGGCCGGCCGCGGCAACATGGCCAGTCATGGCCACCCAGATCGCGGAGATTCCGCATGCCCGGCACGCGTTGCCGTGGTGGCGACGCCCCGGGGTCCTGCGCTCGATAGCGCCGATCGCACTGCTCGTGCTGTGGCAGCTGGCCAGTCAGAGCGGGTTGCTCTCGGCCAAGATCCTGCCCGCGCCGTCGGCGGTGTTCGAGGCGGGTGTCTCGGTCCTCGAGTCCGGAGCGCTCGCCGATGCCCTGCTGGTGTCCGGTCAACGGGCGCTGTTCGGATTCGTCCTGGGGGCGACGGCCGGAATCGGGTTCGGAATCCTGGCAGGCCTGTCGAAGATCGGTGAGTACGCCGTCGACCCGCCGCTGCAGATGCTGCGCACCATCCCGCTGTTCGGTCTGATCCCGCTGTTCATCATCTGGTTCGGGATCGGCGAGGAACCCAAGGTCTATCTGATCGCGCTCGGTGTCGCGTTCCCGCTGTATCTGAACACCTTCGCCGCCATCCGCCAGCTCGATCCCAAGCTCGTCGAACTCGGCGAGGTGCTCGGGCTGAGCCGCGGGGAACGGCTGCGCCATCTGGTCATCCCCGGTGCCCTGCCGCAGATCCTGGTCGGCATGCGGCAGAGCCTCGGCATCGCCTGGCTGTCGCTGATCGTGGCCGAGCAGGTCAATGCCAGTGCCGGACTGGGCTACATCATCAACAATGCCCGAGAATTCCTGCGCACCGACATCGTGATCTTCGGCCTGCTCGTCTACGGGCTGCTGGGTCTGGTGACCGACGCGATCGTGCGCCGGCTGGAGAGCTGGGCGCTGCGCTGGCGGCCGGGTGTGTCGCGATGAGCGCCGTCGTACGCGGGCTGACGAAGCGATTCGACGGGCGCGCGGTGCTCGACGGTATCGACCTGAGCGTGGGGCGCGGTGAGATCGTCGCCCTGGTGGGGCGCAGCGGATCCGGTAAATCGACCCTGCTGCGGGTGCTGGCCGGACTGTCCGACGACCACGACGGGCACGTCGACGTCCACGGCACCCCGACGGTGGTGTTCCAGGAACCGCGGCTGGTGCCGTGGCTGTCGGTGACCCGCAATGTCGCGCTCGGCGACCCGCAGCGGCGCCGCAAGCGTGCGGCCGAGGAGAACGCGCGACGTGTGCTCGGCGAGGTCGGCCTGTCCCATCGCGTCGATGCCTGGCCGTTGACGCTGTCCGGTGGTGAGGCCCAGCGGGCCGCGTTGGCCAGGGCTCTGGTCGCCGAGCCCACCCTGCTGCTGCTCGACGAACCGTTCGGTGCGCTGGACGCGCTGACCCGGCTGGCGATGCACGACCTGTTGCTCGGGTTGTTCGCCGAGCACGGTTTCGGGGTGCTGCTGGTGACCCACGATGTGGCCGAGGCCGTGACGTTGGCCGACCGCGTCCTGATCCTGGACGAGGGCCGCATCGCCCACACGGTCGACATCGACCTGCCGCGGCCGCGCAGCCATGCCTCCCCGGAGGGCGCCGTCCTCACGGCCCGACTGCTCGAACTGCTGGGCGTCGACGTCCTGCAACGACAACACTGAGGAATATCTGGTGAAGATCGCATCTCTGCTGGTGGCCCTGCTGATGGTGCTGACGGCCTGCTCGGGCGGCTCGGAGAAGGCCGCGCCTGCGGGACCCGTCGACCTGTCGACGGTGACGCTGAAGGTCGGCGACCAGCGCGCGATCTCGATCGAGGTGCTGATGAAGGCCTCCGGCCAGCTCGCCGCGCTGCCGTACAAGGTCGAGTTCTCCACCTTCACCGCGGGCCCGCCGCTGGTCGAGGCGGCCAGCGCGGGCGGTATCCACCTGGCCCAGGTCGGCAACACCCCTGGCGTGTTCGGCGCGGCGGCAGGCGCGGACATCAAGTTCGTCGGCGCGCTGCAGGCCACCGGTAAGGGAGACGCCATCCTGGTGGCCAAACAGTCGCCGGTGTCCGGGGTGGCCGACCTCAAGGGCAAGAAGGTCGCGGTCACCAAGGGCAGTTCGGCCAACGCCAACCTGCTGCTGCACCTGAAGAAGGCCGGCCTGGGTCTCGCCGATATCGAACCGGTGTACGTGGCACCCGCCGACGGTTATGCCGCGCTGACCCGCGGTGAGGTCGACGCGTGGGCGGTCTGGGATCCGTACACCGCGATCGCCGAGCAGGAGATCGGCGCGCGGATCATCGCGGCGGCCGACACCGCCGGCAATGGTTACAACTTCTGGGTCGCCTCGACGAGTGCGCTGGACGACGCGGGAGTGAGCGCGGCGATCGCCGACTTCCTGGATCGCTATGCCGTGGCGACGAAGTGGTCCGAGGACAATCTCGACAGGTGGTCGGCCGACTACGCGAAGCTGACCGACATCAGCCCGCAGGCCTCCACGATCACCTGGACCCGGTCTCTGAAACGGCCGGTCCCGCTCTCCGCCGACGTGGTGGCCTCCGAGCAGCAGATCGCCGATGCGTTCGCCGAGGCCAAGGAGTTCCCCGGCGCGGTCGACATCGCCGATTTCGTCGACGACCGCTTCCAGGGCGACGGCGGCCGGTGACCTTGCACTCGCCATGCCCGAGTGCTAAAAATGAACTTGGCACTCTCGATCTGTGAGTGCCAGGTCGGGACGGTGAGGCGGGGAGCACACCCACGCCGTCCGTCGCGGGCACTGAACCCGACCAATGAGACGTGCAATTCCCAACCGGAGGAATCACTTCGCAATGGCCAAGACAATTGCGTATGACGAAGAGGCCCGCCGTGGTCTCGAGCGTGGGCTGAATGCCCTCGCCGACGCCGTAAAGGTGACGCTGGGCCCCAAGGGCCGCAACGTCGTCCTGGAGAAGAAGTGGGGCGCCCCCACGATCACCAACGATGGTGTGTCCATCGCCAAGGAGATCGAGCTGGAGGACCCGTACGAGAAGATCGGCGCAGAGCTGGTCAAAGAGGTCGCCAAGAAGACCGATGACGTCGCGGGTGACGGCACCACCACCGCCACCGTTCTCGCCCAGGCCCTGGTTCGCGAAGGTCTGCGCAACGTCGCGGCCGGCGCCAACCCCCTCGGCCTGAAGCGTGGCATCGAGAAGGCCGTCGCGGCAGTCACCGAGCGCCTGCTCTCGACCGCCAAAGAGGTCGAGACCAAGGAGCAGATCGCTGCCACCGCGGGTATCTCCGCCGGTGACCAGTCGATCGGTGACCTGATCGCCGAGGCGCTGGACAAGGTCGGCAACGAGGGTGTCATCACCGTCGAGGAGTCGAACACCTTCGGCCTGCAGCTGGAGCTCACCGAGGGTATGCGCTTCGACAAGGGCTACATCTCGGGTTACTTCGTGACCGACGCCGAGCGGCAGGAAGCCGTCCTGGAGGATCCCTACATCCTGCTGGTCAGCTCGAAGGTCTCGACCGTCAAGGACCTGCTGCCGCTGCTGGAGAAGGTCATCCAGTCCGGCAAGCCGTTGCTGATCATCGCCGAGGACGTCGAGGGCGAAGCCCTGTCGACCCTGGTGGTCAACAAGATCCGTGGCACCTTCAAGTCCGTCGCCGTCAAGGCCCCGGGCTTCGGTGACCGCCGCAAGGCGATCCTGCAGGACATCGCGATCCTGACCGGTGGCCAGGTCATCAGCGAAGAGGTCGGCCTCTCGCTGGAGACCGCTGACCTCGCCCTGCTGGGCCAGGCCCGCAAGATCGTCGTCACCAAGGACGAGACCACCGTCGTCGAGGGTGCCGGTGATTCCGACGCCATCGCCGGTCGCGTGGCCCAGATCCGTGCCGAGATCGAGAACAGCGACTCCGACTACGACCGCGAGAAGCTGCAGGAGCGCCTGGCCAAGCTGGCCGGTGGCGTTGCCGTCATCAAGGCCGGCGCTGCCACCGAGGTGGAGCTCAAGGAGCGCAAGCACCGCATCGAGGACGCCGTCCGCAACGCGAAGGCTGCCGTCGAAGAGGGCATCGTCGCCGGTGGCGGCGTGGCCCTGCTGCAGTCGGCTCCGGCCCTGGATGAGCTGAAGCTCGAGGGTGACGAGGCGACCGGTGCCAACATCGTGCGCGTCGCGCTGTCGGCTCCGCTGAAGCAGATCGCCTTCAACGGTGGTCTGGAGCCGGGCGTCGTCGCCGAGAAGGTGTCGAACCTGCCCGACGGTCACGGCCTGAACGCCGCGACCAACGTGTACGAGGACCTGCTGGCCGCCGGCGTTGCCGACCCGGTCAAGGTCACCCGCTCGGCGCTGCAGAACGCGGCGTCCATCGCGGCGCTGTTCCTCACCACCGAGGCCGTCGTCGCCGACAAGCCGGAGAAGGCGTCCGCACCTGCGGGCGACCCGACCGGTGGCATGGGCGGTATGGACTTCTAAGTCCAGTTGTTTCGGAAAGCCCGGTCCCGTTCGCGGGGCCGGGCTTTTCCAATGTTCGCCTGACAGTGCCGTCGTGCCTATATATCCACGACGGCGCTGTCAACGGAACATTGCGTCGGGCCGCGATGCACGCGGCGGCGGATGACGGCCAGAATGTCTTCGATCACCACGTCCCAGCGGTAGACAACATCCTCATAGGTCAGTCGAATCACCAAGAACCCCAGGCTCGTTGCGACCCTGTCCCTGGTTCGGTCGTTCTGATACTTCGGGAGATGGTGCTCGCGGCTGTCCGCTTCGATGATGAGTCGACGGCCCAGCAGAAAGTCGACCCGCCCGACGCCGGGAATGTCCACTTGGGTCCGGAGGCGGACGCCGAGGGCACGCAGCCGTAATCGGATGATCGTCTCGGTGCCCGACTCACTCCTGGCATCACATCGCTCGGCGAGGTTCAGACGCGCAAAAGGGGACGCGGCCACGATCGACCGTGCGTCGGCCATCTCGATCATCCGCTTGTTCAGCATCGAGTCCAACACGATCACGAGCTGCTCGGCGTCGAGGCAATTGGCCGCCGAGGCCACTGCGATGTCGATCGGGTCGACGGCGGCGACGATCGGTGGGTCCAGGCGGTAGGGGTGGCAGGACCGCACGCCCGGGCGGCGCGCACGTTTGGAATAGCGCACGTGTAGCGCCGGATCGAGGATCCAGACTCGACCCAGGCGCAGCGCCGAGGTGCAGCCGAGGACGCCGCCGGCCGATACGGCCCGAACCACCTGCGGATCCGCAGACGGGCTGGCGTACCAACCGCGCCGGAGCAGCATCCAGGTCGGCGGTCGCGCTACCCCTGCCGCACGTAATTGTGCCGCCGACAGCACCCCGCCGTTCGCCGCGAGGGCACGCTCGATTCCGGCCACACTCCGATCTCAGCTCACACCGAGTCCGCACGACAGCCCCCGCCGTCGCCCTGTGGATAACTCAGTGCTTGAGCGGGACGCAGTCGTGCAGGCCGCCGGGGTCGGTGCCGGCGCCGGGCTCGATCGCACTTCGGTGCAGCACCGCGCGAGTGGGCGTCAGGCGCACACTGTCCTCGGTGACCACGGCGGTGCCGTCGACGATCAGCGAGTATCCGGTCGGCTCCCGCGGTGGCCACAACACGGTGACGACCTCGTGCGATCGGGCATTGCGGCGGGTGGTGTTGCCCAGCGGCCCGATGGTGAAGATGCCGTCGGCGAGGACCGGCGTGACGGCCACCGTGTGTGCCCGGAAATCGTCGCCGACGGTGATCAGATAGCCGAACGGGAAATCGGCAAGGGTCTCGGCAAGCTTGTCCAGATCGACCTTCACGCTCATGCGATCGGCGCCTCCTGCCGGCCGCGGACCAGTCGCCCGGGCCGCGCCGCCGTCGGCACGCCGTGCTCGGCGATGACCTCCCCGGACACGATCGTGGCGACATAACCCTCGGCGGCCTGGTCGAGTCGGCGACCGCCGGCGGGCAGATCCGCCCTGACCGTCGGGCGGTGCAACCGCATGGCGGCGGTGTCGAGGATGTTCACATCGGCCTTGTAACCGACCGCCAGCCTGCCCCGGTCGGCCATCCCGGCGATCCGCGCGGGTACCGCGGTCAACTCGCGGATCACCTGCGGCAACGGCAGCCGACCGGAGGGCCTGTCGCGCACCCAATGGGTCAGCATGTAAGTGGGAAAGCTTGCATCGCAGATCATCCCGTAATGGGCGCCACCGTCGCCGAGGCCGAGCACGATGTCATCGCGCTGGATCAGTTCGGCCACCGTGTCCAGGGAATGGTCGCGGAAGTTGGCCAGCGTCACCAGCAGCATGGCGTGTCCGTCGTCGTCGAGCAGCCGGTCATAGGCTTCTTCGAGGGGATCGACACCGCGGGCCCTGGCCCGCGCACCGATCGAATCCTGCGGCGAGGGTTCGTAATTGGGTGGATCGCCGAGTGGGTACATGTAGTCCCAGGCCTGGGCGGCGAACATCAAGGGGTGTCCGTCCGCGGCCGGTGTGTCGGTGAGGATACGTGCGCGCACGTCGGGTGTGCGCATCAGCGCAACCCGCTCGGCCAGCGGCAGGTCGGCGATCTCCCGGTAGGACGGGTACATCACGAACGGGTTGCCCGAGAGCTCCAGGCCGAGCACCAGGCCGATGGGGCGCGGGAAGATCTGCCCGGTGACCGAAGGTCCGTCCGGGCCTGCCTGCGCATTGGCCTTCTCGACCATCCGCAGGGCATCCAGATGCAGCGGTGGGCCGGCGTTGCCGATCGCCAGGGTGAAGGTCACCGGCAACCCGACCTCGGCGGCGACGTCGAAGACGGCCTTCAATGCACCCTCGTAGTCGCCGGCCAGAAGGTCGGGCACGAACTGCAGCAGCCCGCCACCGGCATCGTCGACACCGCGGGCGATGGCCTCGATCTCGGCGTGCTGCGCCTCATAACTCGGAATGGGTTGTCCGCCCGCGGTTTTGTGCAGTGTCAGTCGCGACGAGGCGAATCCGACGGCGCCGGCGCGGACGGCCTCCTCGGCCAGCTTGCGCATCATGGCCAGATCCTCGGGGGTGGGAAGCTCACGGTTCACCCCGCGCTTGCCCATCACGTAGACCCGCAACGGGGAGTGCGGCAGGAAGGCGGCGACATCGATATCCCGCTGTCGCGAATCCAGCGCGTCGAGGAACTCGGGGAAGGTCTCCCACGTCCAGGGCAGGCCGTCGACCATGACCACGCCCGGGATGTCCTCGACGCCGGCCATGACGTCGACCAGCGTGTCGTGGTCCTCGGGCCGACACGGCGCGAACCCGACACCGCAGTTGCCCATCACCGCGGTGGTGACACCGTGCGCCGAGGAGGGTGTCATACGGTCGCTCCAGATGGCCTGCCCGTCGTAATGGGTGTGCAGGTCGACGAATCCGGGCGTGACGTGCAATCCGGTGGCATCGATCTCGCGGTCGCCGGGGCCGTCGACGGCACCGATCGCGCGGATGATGCCGTCGGCGATGGCGATGTCCCCGACATAGGGCTCACCGCCCAGCCCGTCGACGATGGTGCCGCCGCGGATGACCAGATCGAATGTCTTCGCGTCGCCCTCATATGTCATACCTCGAATGTACGGTCACCTCGTGATAGATCACTTTGGAATCAACTGCGCGGATTGGGAGCGGTCGAAGGCCTTCTACGACAAGGTGCTCGGCGTGCTGGGGTTCACCCGGCAGATGGATTTCGATGTCGCGATCGGCTACGGCGTCGAGGGCAAGCCCGACTTCTGGATCTCCGATATGAACTCGGGGGAGGCGACGGGCCCGAACCGGGAGACACATATCGCGTTCCAGGCCGCCGACATCGATGCGGTGCGCGCGTTCCACGACGCGGCACTGGAGGCCGGTGCGGAGTCGCTGCACGCACCCCGGCTGTGGCCCGAGTATCACCCCGGTTACTTCGGGGCGTTCGTCCGTGATCCGGACGGCAACAACGTCGAGGCGGTGTTCCACGGTGCCGCTTAGGGCCGTGCTGCCGCGGGTACCTTCCCGCTATGTCTGATGCTGCGAGGGAATTGCTGCGCGACGCCTTCACCCGGCTCATCGAGCATGCCGACGAGGTGACCGACGGGCTGTCCGACGAGGTCTCGTCCTGGCAGCCGGTGCCCGGGGCCAACAGCATCGCATGGCTGGTGTGGCACAGCGCCCGGGGCCAGGATCTGCAGGTGTGCGATATCGCCGGCACCGAGCAGATCTGGATCCGCGACGGGTGGCGGGAACGGTTCGCGCTGGACCTGCCCGGCAACGACATGGGGTACGGGCATACGCCGGATGAGGTGGCCAAGGTGCGCGCCCCGGCCGATCTGCTCGCCGGCTACTACCACGCCGTGCACAAGATGAGTCTGGAGTACATCGCGACCGTCGATGACGCCGAACTGGGCCGCATCGTCGACGACGGGTGGGACCCGCCGGTGACGGCATCAGCGCGACTGGTCAGCATCGTCGACGATTGTGCGCAGCACCTCGGTCAGGCCAAGTACATCCGCGGCACGCTCCGGTCGGACTGAGCCAAACTTGACAGGTGTCAACCCCGGTGCGAGATACGTCACAGCCCGGGGCTAGCATGTGCCTATGACTGCAACAGCAGACCGTTCCGACGTGTCGACCATCCTGAATCCAGCAACCGGTGCGGTCGCAGGCCAGGTGCGCTGGACCAATCCTGCCGACGTACCCCAGATCGCCGCCGGCCTGCGCGAAGCCCAGCAGGGCTGGGAGGCGCGCGGCGCCAAGGGCCGGGCCAAGGTCCTGGCCCGCTACGCCGTATGGCTCGACGAGCATCGTGACGAGATCGAGCGACTGCTGATCGCCGAGACCGGCAAATCGACCACCGATGCCGTCCAGGAAGTGCTGTTGATCAGCATCATCCTGTCCTACTACATCAAGACGGTGGAGAAGGCGATGGCGCCCGATCCCCGTCCCGCGCCGCTGCCCTTCCTGTCGGTCAAGAAGATCGCCGTCCACTACCGGCCCCGGGCTGTCGTGGGCATCATCGCGCCGTGGAACTACCCGGTCGCCAACGCCCTGATGGACGCCGTGGGCGCGCTGGCCGCCGGTTGCGCGGTGCTACTCAAGCCCTCCGAGCGCACGCCGTTGACCGCCGAGGTGCTGCTGCGCGGCTGGATCGACTGCGGCGCCCCCGAGGTGCTGGCACTGGCCCAGGGCGCACGCGAGGTTGCCGAGGCGGTCATCGACTCCTCCGATTACATCCAGTTCACCGGATCGAGCGCCACCGGCGTCAAGGTGATGGAGCGGGCCGCCCGCCGGCTCACCCCGGTCAGCCTGGAACTCGGCGGCAAAGACCCGATGATCGTCCTCGATGATGCCGATATCCCGCTGGCGGCCAACGCCGCGGTGTGGGGGGCGATGTTCAACGCCGGGCAGACCTGCGTCTCGGTGGAGCGGGTGTACGTCATGGACACGGTCTACGACCAGTTCGTCGCGGCGGTCGTCAAGGCCGTGGAGAACCTGAAGATGGGTGCGGGTGCCGGATTCGACTTCGGTGCCCTGATCGACGAGTCGCAGGTCGCCGTCACCGCGCGCCACGTCGACGATGCGCTGGCCAAGGGTGCCAAGGCGCTCACCGGCGGCAAGCGCCCCGAGGGCAAGGGCAGCTTCTACCCGCCGACGGTGCTCGTCGACGTCGACCATTCGATGCTGTGTATGTCCGAGGAAACCTTCGGGCCGACGCTGCCGATCATGAAGGTGTCCTCGGTCGGCGAGGCGGTCCGGCTGGCCAACGACAGCCCCTACGGCCTGAGCGCCTCGGTCTTCTCCAAGGATGTCGAGCGGGCCAAGGATGTCGCCGTCCAGCTGGAGTGCGGTGCGGTCAACGTCAACGACGTGATCTCCAATCTGATGTTGCCGACCGCCCCGATGGGCGGCTGGAAGACCTCGGGCATCGGCGCGCGGTTCGGCGGTCTCGACGGGGTGCGCAAGTTCTGCCGTCAGGAGACGGTCGTCGTGCCGCGCACCGCGGCGGGGGCGGGTAGCAACTACTACAACCACACCGTCAAGGCGCTGGCCCGCGGCAACAAGCTGATGACCAAGTTCGCCCAGATCCGTCCACGCCGCGAAGCCAAGTAATACCCCTGCTGTTCACCCGGACGTCACCGTCACGTACGTCCGGGTGGATAGCTTCGGCCGGTGACTCTGGATGCCGCCGGCTACGCCGTCCGCGACGATGACGACGACGACCCCGAACTGGTGCTGCTGCCCAGCGGAGACGTCGTCGACACCTGGCGGGAGAACTATCCCTACGACGAGCGGATGAACCGCGCCGAGTACGAGGAGCAGAAGCGGCTGCTGCAGATCGAACTGCTCAAGCTGCAGAAGTGGAGCCAGGCCAACGGCCTGCGGCACGTCATCGTCTTCGAGGGCCGCGACGCCGCAGGCAAGGGTGGCACCATCAAGCGGTTCATGGAACATCTGAATCCGCGCGGTGCCCGGGTGGTCGCCCTGGAGAAACCCACCGAGAAGGAACGCACCCAGTGGTACTTCCAGCGTTATGTCCAGCATCTTCCCGCCGCCGGTGAGATCGTGCTCTTCGACCGGTCGTGGTACAACCGGGCCGGCGTCGAACGGGTGATGGGCTACTGCACACCCAAGCAGCACGCAGAGTTCATCCGGCAGACCCCGCTGTTCGAGCAGATGCTGGTCAACGACGGCATCAGCCTGACCAAGCTGTGGTTCTCGGTGACCCAGAACGAGCAGCGGACCCGGTTCACCATCCGCCAGGTGGACCCGGTCCGGCAGTGGAAGCTCTCACCGACCGATCTGGCATCGCTGGACAAATGGGGCGACTACACCGCGGCCAAGGAGGACATGTTCTCCTGGACGGACACCGAGACCGCACCGTGGACCGTGGTGAAAAGTAACGACAAGAAACGCGCGCGGATCAACGCGATGCGCCATGTGCTGAGTAAGTTCGACTACGACAACAAGGACTACGAGGTGGTCGGCAGGCCCGATCCGCTGATCGTGGGACGCGCGCTATCGGATTGATCGTGAAAGGGGCGGCATGCGTTCTCTGCTGGCCGCTCTGCTCTGGCTCGTGACCACGGCCGGGCTTGCCGTCACACTGCCGGCGCTGTGGGCCCAGCAGCACGTCGTCAGCGAGGACGGCTACGCCGACCTCGCGGCCACGGCGGCCAAGGACAGCGCGCTGCAGCAGCCGATGGCCGCGGAGCTGACCGACCGGATCACGGCAGCCACCGGAACCTCGGGCACCCAGGCGACCTTGATCGGCGCCGCCGCCAACGGCTACACCTCCAGCGACGTGTTCCCCGGACAATTCGGCGCGATCAACCGGGTCGCACACCGCTGGCTGTTCACCAACGACGCGCAGGGCCAGTGGGTGGTGGACCTGTCCCCGATGCTCGACGACGGTTCGATCCGCCAGACGCTGGCCGATTTCGGCGTACAGCCACCGCAGGATCTGCAGGTCGCGATCACCGAGGACGCCTCCGGCGGACTGCGTCCCGGACAGCTGCGCCCCGCCGCGGTGTGGGGGCCATGGGCGAGCATCGGGGTGGCGGTGCTGACCGGGGTGTTCGCGTTGCTCACGCTGGCCGCGTCACGTCGGCGCGGCAAGATGCTTGGTGCGCTGGGGGTTTCGGGCCTGCTGGTCGGTGCGGCCGGCTGGGCGGGTATCGAGATCGGCCGCCGTTACGTCGCCGACGCGCTGGACCGCACCACCGGCAACATCCGTGAGATCGCCGAGGTCATGGTCGAGCACGCCATCTCGAGCATGCACGTCTGGCTCAATCTCACGCTGACCATCAGCGGCGGCGTCGTGATCATCGGCGTCATCGTGTCCCTGCTCAGCGGGCTCGGTGGAGCTCGTCGGGAAGAGGTGCCGGTCAACCGGAAGCGGTGACGCTCACCGGCGTCCGCGGGGGCGGCACGCGCTTGCCCGTTCGTGGTTCGGCCAGACCGGCGCCCACCTCCAGGTCATACAGTGCCGGTTCGATCAGATCGGCCATCTTGTGGATGTCCGCCGCCACCTCCGGGGTGGTGATGAACCCGAAATCGACCGAGTCGCAGTAACTGAAGCACGTGACGTTGAGCGCCACATCGAACAGCAGCGGCCCCAGTGGCATCAGGCTCTCCACCCGTGCTCCCGCCAGATACAGCGGAAACGGCGGTCCCGGCACATTGCTGATCACCACGTTCATCGGTGCGATAGAACTGCCGATCCCGCTGGCCGCATACGCCCGTGATGCCAGTGCCAGCAGGCCGGGTGGCGTCGTCTCGGTGTAGCCCATGATCTGGTTGGCGGTCAGCGCCTTGGCCATCTCCTTGGCGCCCTGGGTGTAGGCGTAGATCTTCTTGATGCGTTCGGCCGGGTCGGCGATATCGCTGGCCAGGACGACGGTCATCGCCGACACCTGGTTGCCCACGGCGTTGTCGGCATCGGTGCGGGTGGACACCGGCACCTGGGATACCAGCGACTTGTCCGGTAGCTCGTCGCGCTCCTTGAGATAGTCGCGCATCGCCCCGGAAACCAGGGCGAGGACGACATCGTTGAGCTTGACCCCGTAGGCCTCCTTGACCTTCTTCACCCGGTCCAGTGGCACCCGGGCCCCGGCCACCCGTCGGTGCGGCGAGATCGGGGCGTTGAATCGGACTGTCGGAGAATCGAAATAGCGTGGCGGCTTGTTGTCGATGTTGCGCACCGCGATCTGTTGGCGCACCGTCTGTTCGATCAGGCGGGCGATCCGGTATGGCGTCTTCACGCCGATGTTGATCAGATCGTTGATCAGCTGCAGTTCGGGTCGCGGCAGCCGCTTGCCGACCAGGGAACGATCCACGTCGACGGCCGGCGGGCGGGGCTCAGGCGTGACGTCGAAGAGGATCTCGGTCAGACCCGCACCGGAGACGCCGTCGACGACGGAGTGGTGCATCTTGGTGATGATCGCGACGCGGCCGTCGCGAAGACCCTCGATCCACCACAGTTCCCACAGCGGCTTGGACCGGTCGAGCTTGTAGGACATCAGTCGCCCGGCGAGCTCGTCGAATTCCTTACGGCCACCGGGCGCGGGCACCGCGATCCGCCGGATGTGGAAATCGATATCCAGGTCGTCGTCCTCGACGAACCATGGCCGGTCCAATCCCATCGGGGATCCGGTCACGCGCCAGCGCAGCTGCGGCAACTCTGGCAACCGGCTGGCGACCAGATCGCGGACCCGCTCGAAGGTGAAATCCGGTGCGTCCGTTGGATCGCACACTGCACAGGCGCCGATATGCATATGCCAACCGTTCGTTTCAGCGAACCAGAAGGCTGCATCGACGCTGGATAGGCGGCTCATGGGCATCAGCGTACGGAAGCGCTGCGCTTCGCGGATACGTTATGCCTCAGAGCGGCGGGTGATCGCCTCGGTGATCCCGAGCGCGATGAGGATGTCGGCGACGGTGACGACCAGCCCGGCCCAGTACATCCACTTGATCGTGGCATCGGGTTGGGCGGCGAAGTAGACGAACAGGAAGATCGGCCCGACGATGCCACACACCAGCGTCATCGCCTGGATGACGAGGTAGCGCTTGAATACCGCGAGCCCGGACACCGGCGTCAGCCTAGCGCCGACGCCTATGTAGTCGCATACGGGCTGCGTCGTGTTTGCCGTAACCGGGGTTGCGCGATCCTCGCCGGTGGCCCCACAGGTAGCACCACAGCGGGATACCGGCGCCCGCCAGCGAGGCGACCGCAGCGATGCGGAAGGCCAGGCGGTGGCCGCGGGCGTACGGGAAACCGCGGGAACCGTCATCGAGGCCGAGGAACACCGCGAAGCCCGCCCCGATCGCCACGAGCACGAATGACGCGGGCTGCCAACCGGTTGCGATCAATGCGAGGGCCGTCAAGCATGATCCCGCGGCCATCAGGAACCAGGTGTAGGCCGCGGAGTGGCGACCGTCGTAGGTCTCGGATTCTTTGGGCGAGGAGAGATCTGGTTCCTCACCGTCGGGTGGGTCGGGGCGCGCGTGCCGTACTTCGGCGGAGTAGACGCGGCCACCGACCTTGATGAACGGCGTCTCGGCGTAGGCGTAACCGATGGCGACCACGATGCCGAAGATCGTGGAGCCGATGACGTAATGCCAGCCCATCGGGACCATCGAGAGGGCCACACAGCTGACGGCGATGTAGGCACACGTCCAGTACACGGCGCGAGCCATGGATCGGCGTTTGACGCAGTCGGCGAAGATCGCAGCTGCTGCGGCGACAAACGCGCCGATCAGAGCGATCTCCGCCCAGTCGTCAACCGTCATCGTCGGTCAACGACCGATGGTCTGCCACAGATAGCGGTAGATCAGCGCCGAGCGGAATGCCGCCTGCGAGTTGTCCGCCGCGCCGCCATGGCCGCCGTCGATGTTCTCGTAGTAGCTCACCGGGTGCCGGGCCTCTTCCAGCGCCGCGGTCATCTTGCGTGCATGCCCCGGATGCACGCGGTCATCGCGGGTCGACGTGGTGATCAGGATCGGTGGGTACGTCCGATCAGCCGAGATGTTCTGGTAGGGCGAGTATTTGGAGATGAACTCCCAGTCCTCGGGATCATCGGGATTGCCGTACTCGGCCATCCAGGAGGCACCGGCCAACAACAGGTGGAAGCGCTTCATGTCCAGCAGCGGGACACTGCAGACCAGGGCGCCGAAACGATCCGGGTAACGGGTCAGCATGATGCCCATCAGCAATCCGCCGTTGCTGCCGCCTTGAGCGCCGAGGCGATCCACCGTGGTGATCCCGCGCGCGACCAGATCGCCGGCCACCGCCGCGAAGTCCTCGTCGACCAGGTGCCGGCCCTCGCGCATGGCCTGGGTATGCCAGCCCGGTCCGTACTCACCGCCGCCGCGGATGTTGGCCAGCGCGTAGGTGCCGCCGCGGGCGAGCCACAACCGGCCGAGCACGCCGTCGTATCCGGGTGTGCGCGACACCTCGAATCCGCCGTACCCGCCGAGCAGCGTCGGCCCGGTCGCGCCGGGACGGCCGACCACGAAGTACGGAATCGAGGTGCCATCAGCCGACGTGGCGAAGTGTTGGCTGACCTGCAGTCCGGTGGTGTCGAAGAATCCGGGCGCCGCCTTGATCGGGCGGACCGGCCCGTCGGCCGTGCCGTGCAGCAACTGCGATGGTGTCAGGAAACCGCTTGAGTCCAGGAAGATCTCGTCACCATCGGAGTCCGCGCCTGCGATGACGGTGTTGGTGTTGGGTGGCACGCCGGCCAGGTCGACCGCGGTCCACGTCCCCGGCGTGACGATCTGCACGTGGCTGGCCACATCGGCCAGCGTGACGAGCACCAGCTTGTCGCGGGTCCACGAATACTGGTGCAGGCTGGTGCGCTCGTCGGGCTCGAAGACCACCGTGAGATTCTTTGTGCCGGAGACGAACTCGTCGTAATCGGCGGCCAGCAGTGAGCCGGCCCGGTAGTTGTCCCAGTCGGTGCGCAGCTCGATGAGCAGCCAGTCGCGATGCACCGACAGCGAGGCATCGGTCGGCGCGTCGAAGCGCACCAGCTGCTCGCCGCGCAGCTCGTAGATCTCGTCGTTGAAGAAATCGACCGCGCGGCTGATCAACGTCCGCTGGTAGCCGGGTGTGCGGTCCACCGATGCCGCGACGATGACGTCGGTCCGCTCGCCGGCATAGACCTGGGCCGCATCGGCCAACGGGGTACCGCGTCGCCACCGCTTGACCAGCCGTGCGTAACCCGAGTCGGTCAACGAGCCTTCGCCGAAATCGGTGCCGACCAGCAGGGTGTCCTCGTCCTCCCAGCTGATCTGGGTCTTGGCCTCCGGCAGCTCGAAACCGCCGGAGACGAATGCACGTGTGCGCATGTCGAATTCGCGTACGACGACGGCGTCGGCCCCACCCCGGGACAGGCTTATCAGGGCCAGGCTGTGGTCGGGTTCGATGACATCGGCGCCGGCCCACACCCAGTTGGTGTCGTCGGCGCGGGCGAGCTCGTCCACGTCGATGACGACGTCCCAGTCCGGCTGCTCGGTGCGATAACTCTCCAGCGTCGTGCGCCGCCACAACCCGCGCGGATTGGTCTCGTCCCGCCAGAAGTTGTAGAGATACTCGCCACGCCGGCGGACGTAGGGGATGCGGGCATCGGTGTCGAGGACCTCGAGGGCCTCGGCGCGCATCGCCTCGAACTCGTCACCACCCAGCTGTGCCAGCGTGGGTTCGTTGTGGCTGCGAACCCAGTCCAGGGCCGCGTCGCCGGTGACGTCTTCGAGCCACAGGTACGGATCGGCGGGGGAGTCGGCAGAAGTCACACAGACATTCATACCCTGCGCGTAGCCTTGGAATATGACCAGCCGAGCCCTCATCACCGCGCCGGCCGCCGATCTGCTGGCCACCCTGCAGAACCAGCACGGGGCGTTGATGTTTCACCAGTCCGGCGGCTGCTGTGACGGTTCGTCGCCGATGTGCTACCCCGAAGGCGATTTCATCGTCGGCGATCGCGACATCCTGCTGGCCGTGCTCGATGTCGGGAGCGGGGTGCCGGTCTGGATCTCGGGTCCACAGTTCGACGTCTGGAAGCACACCCAGTTGATCATCGACGTGGTGCCCGGCCGTGGCAGCGGATTCAGTCTGGAGTCCCCGGAGGGTAAGCGCTTCCTGAGCCGTGGGCGGGTGTTCAGCGACTCCGAACTCGCCGAGTTGGCCGACCGGCCGCCGATCACCGGTGCCCGCTACGAAGCGGGCGCACGCCCCGACGACGGGCAGACCCGGATCGTGGCCGAAGCGGCCGAGGCTTGCCCGGTGCCCGCAGCTCCACGCTGAACTGCCTCTGACGACCGATCAGATCGTGGTGACGCGCCCGTCAGCCGGCGCGCTTGTGCAGGGTGAACTGCACGACATCGGTCTGGCGTTTGCGGAATGTCTCGGCGCAGCCGGTGAGGTACTTCATGTACCGGTCGTAGACCTCTTCGGACTGGATCTCGATGGCCTGCTCGCGGTGGGCGGCGAGCGCCTGTGCCCATCGGTCCAGCGTCAGCGCATAGTGCGGCTGCAGTGACTGCCGACGGGTCAGCGTGAAGCCGCCGGCCGCCGAGACCTCCTCGACCATCTCGACCGACGGCAGCCGACCGCCGGGAAATATCTCGGTGATGATGAATTTCACGAACCGCGCGAGTTCGAAGGTGACGGGGATGCCCTCTTCTTTTGCTTTCGCCGGGTTGAACGCGCAGATGGTGTGCAGCAACATGACGCCGTCGTCGGGCAGGGCCTCATGGGTCATCCGGAAGAAATCCGGGTAGCGGTCGAAGCCGAAGTGCTCGAACGCCCCGATGGACACGATGCGGTCGACGGGTTCGTTGAACTGCTCCCAGCCCTGCAATAGGACGCGTCGCTCGCGGGTGGAGTCCATGGCATCGAAGCTGGCCTGCACGTGTTCGGCCTGGTTCTTGGACAGCGTCAGGCCGATGACGTTGACGTCGTACTTCTCGACGGCGCGGCGCATGGTCGCGCCCCAGCCGCAGCCGATATCGAGCAGCGTCATGCCCGGCTCCAGACCCAATTTGCCGAGCGCGAGATCGATCTTGGCGAGCTGGGCCTCTTCCAGCGTCATGTCATCGCGCTCGAAGTACGCGCAGCTGTAGGTCTGCGTGGGATCGAGGAAAAGCCGGAAAAACTCGTCGGACAGGTCGTAGTGGGCCTGGACGTCGGCGAAGTGCGGGGTCAGATCCTTGGGCATGAACTGCCTTCCTGGCCGCCCGAGCGGCGGTGACGTATGGGGTAGGCGGGCCGTCGGCTCAGCCTTTCGAACCCTTTTCGAGGGTGAACTGCACGACGTCGATCTGGCCGTTGCGGAACAGGTCGGCGCAGCCGGTGAGGTACTTCATGTACCGGTCGTAGACCTCTTGGGACTGGATCGCGATGGCCTCCTCGCGGCGCGGTTCCAGCGCTTCGGCCCAGTGATCCAGGGTGATGGCGTAGTGCTGCTGCAGGGAATGCTCGCGGGTCAGGGCGAAGCCTGCGTCGGTGGCGTACTGCTGCACCATCTCGCTGGTGGGCAGCCGACCGCCCGGGAAAATCTCATCGGAGATGAACTTCGCGAAACGGACCCCATCCATCGTCAACGGGATGCCCTTCTCCTGCACGGCCTCGCGGCTGAAGTTGCAGATGCTGTGCAGCATCATCACACCATCGGCGGGCAGTGCCTGGTGGGTCATCCGGAAAAAGTCCTGGTAGCGGTCGAAACCGAAGTGCTCGAACGCCCCGATCGAGACGATCCGGTCCACCGGCTCGCTGAACTGCTCCCAGCCCTGCAGCATCACGCGTCGCTCGCGGGTGGAGTCCATGGCGTCGAAGCTGCGTTGCACGTGTTCGGCCTGGTTTTTGGACAGCGTCAGGCCGATGACGTTGACGTCGTATTTCTCGACGGCGCGGCGCAGCGTGGCGCCCCACCCGCAACCGATATCGAGCAGCGTCATGCCCGGCTGGAGGCCGAGTTTGCCGAGGGAAAGGTCGATCTTTGCGTACTGGGCCTCTTCCAGTGTCATGTCCTGGCGCTCGAAGTACGCGCAGCTGTAGGTCTGCGTGGGGTCGAGGAACAACCGGAAAAAGTCGTCTGACAAGTCGTAATGTGCCTGGACGTCCTCAAAATGGGGGGTCATGTTCTTGGCCATGGGATCCAACTTCCTGGTCGAAGAGCGGCACATCTCAAGGTATTCGGTACAGCCCGAGACCCGGATGGGTTTTTGCTCGACTGAACGTACCCATCTTGCCTGGCACCCAATCGCGGTCGCCATTCGACCCGATGGGCAACGGCGATAAGCTGGTGCTCGTGACCCATTATGACGTCGTCGTACTCGGAGCCGGCCCGGGCGGATACGTGGCTGCCATCCGCGCCGCCCAGCTCGGTCTCAACACCGCGATCATCGAACCGAAGTATTGGGGTGGTGTCTGTCTGAACGTCGGGTGCATCCCGTCGAAGGCGCTGCTGCGCAACGCCGAGCTGGCTCACATCTTCACCAAGGAGGCCAAGACCTTCGGCATCAGCGGGGAGGCGAGCTTCGATTTCGGGGCCGCCTTGGATCGCAGCCGGAAGGTCGCCGACGGCCGCGTGGCCGGTGTGCACTTCCTGATGAAGAAGAACAAGATCACCGAGATCCACGGCTACGGCAAGTTCACCGATGCCAACAGCATCACCGTCGATCTCAACGAGGGCGGTACCGAGCAGGTCACCTTCGACAACGCGATCATTGCCACCGGCTCGTCGGTGCGTCTGGTGCCGGGCACCTCGTTGTCCGAGAATGTCGTCACCTACGAGAAGCAGATCATGACCCGCGAGCTGCCCTCGTCGATCATCATCGCCGGCGCCGGTGCCATCGGCATGGAGTTCGCCTACGTGATGAAGAACTACGGCGTCGATGTCACCATCGTCGAGTTCCTGCCGCGCGCGCTGCCCAACGAGGACGCCGAGGTCTCCAAGGAGATCGAGAAGCAGTACAAGAAGCTGGGTGTGAAGATCCTGACCGGCACCAAGGTCGAGTCCATCACCGATTCTGGCGACGAGGTCACCGTCACCGTCAGCAAGGACGGCAAGACCGAGGACCTCAAGGCCGACAAGGTGCTCCAAGCCATCGGCTTCGCCCCCAACATCGAGGGCTACGGACTGGAGAACACCGGGGTCGCGCTCACCGAGCGCAAGGCCATCGACATCGACGACCACATGCGCACGAGCGTGCCGCACATCTACGCGATCGGCGATGTCACCAGCAAGCTGCAGCTCGCCCACGTCGCCGAGGCCCAGGGCGTGGTGGCCGCCGAGACCATCGGTGGCGCCGAGACGCTGACGCTCGGCGACTACCGGATGATGCCGCGCGCCACCTTCTGCCAGCCGCAGGTGGCCAGCTTCGGCCTCACCGAAGAACAAGCGCGGGCCGAGGGCTACGACGTGAAGGTCGCGAAGTTCCCCTTCACCGCCAACGGCAAGGCCCACGGCCTGGCCGATCCGACCGGCTTCGTCAAGCTGATCGCCGATACCAAGTACGGGGAGCTGATCGGTGGGCACCTCATCGGACCCGATGTGTCCGAACTGTTGCCCGAGCTGACGCTGGCCCAGAAGTGGGACCTGACCGTCAACGAGCTGACCCGCAACGTGCACACCCACCCGACGCTGTCGGAGGCACTGCAGGAAGCCATCCACGGCCTGGCCGGCCACATGATCAACTTCTGACGGGGAGCGCGTGCCGACCAGGGCAGTGATCGTCTCCGCCATCGGCGGTCTGGTGCTCGGCCACATCCTGTGGCTGGTGGCCATCTCGCTGGCGATCAACACCAGCGATGTCCCGTTCTGGGTGCTCGTCGTGTCCGGTGTGATCACCGTGCTGGCGGGTGTCATCGCCGCCCTGGGGTGGCGGGCCCACCAACGCAAGGACCGGGTCGCCACGGCGTTCCTGTGGTCGGTTCCCGTCGCGCCGATGTTGCTGACGCTGACAGTTCTGGCCGTCACGTACTTGTAGACGTTTGCTTTCGGTAAGAATGACCCCGTGGGGGATGGCGCGCGGGGGGACCTACTTCTTCAATGGTGGCGTCAGCGTGACGACTACGAGTGGCGGATCGAGTTCCTGCGTAGCCAGGGGATGCTCCCGGTTCTGCGCTACCTGATCGCCGGCATCGGCGCGGTCCTGGGCCTCCTCGGTGCGATCAACGTGTTTTTTCCGCCGGTCAACGACACGACACTGATCCGGGCCGGGTGGGCGGTGGTGTCGATCGGCTCGCTGGCATGGTCGGCGCGCTGGGCGCTGCGCCCCTGGCCCAGCGAACGTGTCTCGGCGCTGCTGGTCGCCTATGTGGACGTCATCATGACGCTGTCGGCGTTGTTGTTCGGTGACGCCAACCTGGCGATGTCGGGCATCCCGATCCTGCTGTGCGCGGGTGGGTACGTCGTCTTCTTCCACGGGCCGAAGCTGCACGTCGCCCACATTCTCTGGTGCGTGGTTTCGGTGTTGGGCATCGCGGTGTGGATGGTGCTGAGCTCTGACGGTTACGGCTTGCAGGTCGCCGTGTCACGTTCGGTGATCGCGCTGGCGGTCACGGTGTGCATATTGCCCGCGCTGCAGTTCGGGTTCTGGCTGCTGCAGAGCAGCTCCATCCAGTCGGTGACCGACCCGTTGACCGAACTGACCAATCGGCGCGGCCTCGATGCCGCGGTGCGCCGCCTCAACGACTCGGCGGCACCTGATACCGATCTGTGCGCGCTGCTGATCGACGTCGACGGTTTCAAGGCGGTCAACGACGATCTCGGCCATGTCGTCGGCGACCAGGTGTTGATCCGCACGGCCCGCCGTATTCGGGCCAGTGTCTGCCCGCACGCGGTGGTGGTGCGCTGGGGCGGGGAAGAGTTCTTGGTGGTGGACCGCATCATGGCCGACCAGGCGCCCTGGGTCGCCGAACGGATCCGAGCCTCGGTGGCCGTGCCCGACGAGCCGCGGGTGACCGTCAGCGTCGGCGTGGCCGTGTGCACCGAGCCGGTCTCCGGGCTCGACGGTGTGATCCCGGCCGCGGACCGGGCGATGTACGAGGCGAAGGCGCTCGGCGGTGACTGCGTGGTGATGGCCGAGAAGGCCCACTAATCGGGGAAGTCCAGGGGGATGCGCAGCGTCTCCATGGTCGCGGCCAGCGCGTCGTACTGGCCGGCCAGCGTGCAGAACTCGATGATCTGCGCGCGGTCGTAGATCTTCGACAGCGCGCTCCAGGTCTCGGGGGACATCGACCGGGTGACGACGAACTCGTCGGTGGCGGCGATGAGCACCCGCTGGTGCGGGGTCAGGCCATCGGCGTCGGGACCCTCGAAGATCGCGGCCTGCACATCGGCCTTGAGGCCGCGGCTGCGCGCCAGCCGCCGGTGTTGCTGCAGTTCGTACTCGCAGTTGCGCAGGTGCCCGACCCGCAGGATCACCAGCTCGGCATCCTTGCGATCCAGCTTGCCCGCATAGAGCAGATACCCGGAGAACGGCAGCCAGGCCAGGAACAACAACCGATGCTGGCCGAGCACGTTGAACAGGTGGAATTTGGGGGCCCTGATGCCGCGCGCGCCGATCTTGGCGATCGCCCAGTTCAACGGGCCGAGCTCACGGAATCCGCCGGGCGGGATACGGGCAGGTGCGGTATCGGCGCTCACGCACCCGAGTCTAGGTAGTGCGCACCAGATACGGGGACACCGTGCTGCGGTGCTCGTCGAGGTCGAGCGCCTTACCGAGGGCGGGAAAGGCGCGTTGGGTGCAGTTGTCGCGTTCGCAGACCCGGCAGCCGGCGCCGATCGGAGTGGCCGTGACCCGATCTCCCGCTAGGTCCAGCCCCTCGGAGTAGACCAGCCGGTGCGCGTGGCGCAGCTCGCAGCCCAGGCCTATCGCGAACGTCTTCCCGGGCTGGCCGTAACGGGCTGCGCGGCGTTCGACGGTGCGTGCCACCCACATGTAGTTGCGGCCGTCGGGCATCTGGGCGATCTGGACCAGGATCTTGCCCGGGTTGGCGAAGGTCTCGTAGACGTTCCACAGCGGACATGTGCCGCCGCTGGACGAGAAGTGGAAACCGGTGGCCGACTGTCGCTTGGACATGTTGCCCGCCCGGTCGACGCGCACGAATGACAGTGGAACGCCGCGCATATCGGGCCGCTGCAATGTCGAGAGCCGGTGTGCGACGGTCTCATAGGACACCGCGTAGTGCGCCGAGAGGCGCTCGACGTCGTAGCGGAATTTGCCCGCGATCTCGTGAAATTGTCTGTACGGCAGCACGATTGCCGCGGCGAAGTAGTTCGCCAGTCCCAGCCGGGCCAGGGTGCGCGACTCGTCGCTGGTGAAATGGCCGTCCTCGACCAGCTTGTCGATCAGATCGCCGAACTCCAGGTAACCCAGTTCGGCGGCCAGCTTGAAGACGAACTGTCCGCCGGACAGGTGGTCACCGACCTGCAGGATGCGGGTCTGTGGGTCGTATCGGTGCAACACGTTGTCGCCGAGATCGGTGCGCCGCACGATGCGCACGCCGTGCACGCGGGTCAGCCGGTCGGAGAGCTCGCGGGTCAGCTCGGCCCGGTGCATGCGCATCCGGATGGTCAGATCTTCTGCGGCGGTGTCGAGTTCGTGCAGGTAATTCTGCCGTTGGTAGAAGTAGTCGCGGACTTCCTCGTGCGGCATGGTGATCGCGCCGGAGCCGGATTCCGACGTGCTGAACCGGCCCTCGGTGGCGGCGGCCAGCTGGGTGGTGGTGAGCCGGTACCGCTGGTGCAGGTTGACCATCGCCCGCGCGATGGCCGGGTGGGCGCTGACCACATCGGCGAGTTCGCCGGCATCGATGTCGATGTCCACATCGCGGTCCAGGGTGACCTCGCGAAGCTCGGCGACCAGCCGGGTGTCGTCCTGGGATGCGAAGAACCCGGCATCCACGCCGAACACCTCGGTGATGCGCAGGAGCACCGACACTGTCAGCGGCCGGACGTCGTGCTCGATCTGGTTGAGGTAGCTGGGGGAGATGTCGAGCATCTGTGCCAACGCAGCCTGGCTGAAGCCCCGTTCCCGCCGCAGCTGACGGATCCGGGATCCGACGAAGGTCTTTGCCACCCGTCCAGGGTAATGACTTGCAAAGGTTGGCTTTGCATTCTTCGCAGGCCATATTGGAGGAATGACCGGCTTGGCCAAGACCATGATGCCCGTGCCCGACCCGCACCCCGATGTGTTCGACACCCAGTGGCCGCTGCGGGTCGCCGACGTGGACCGGACCGGTCGCCTGAAGTTCGATGCCGCCACCCGGCACATCCAGGACATCGGTTCCGATCAGCTGCGGGAGATGGGCTACGAGGAGACCCACCCGCTGTGGATCGTGCGGCGCACCATGATCGACCTGATCAGGCCGATCGAGTTCAAGGACATGCTGCGGTTACGGCGCTGGTGTTCGGGCACGTCGAATCGGTGGTGCGAGATGCGGGTCCGCATCGACGGCCGCAAGGGCGGACTCATGGAATCCGAGGCGTTCTGGATCAACATCAACGCCGATACGCAGGGACCGGCGCGGATCTCCGATGACTTCCTGTCCGGTCTGCGCCGGACCACCGATGTGGACCGGCTCCGGTGGAAGGCCTACCTGAAGGCCGGTGCCCGTGCGGACGCCGAGGAGATCCGGCCGTATCCGGTTCGCGTCAGCGATATCGACATCTTCGACCATATGAACAACTCGGTGTACTGGAGCGTCGTCGAGGACTTCCTCGGCACTCGGCCGGAGCTGCTGGAAAGGCCGCTGCGGGTGACCATCGAGCACGATCTGCCGGTGGCGCTCGGCGACGACCTGGAGATCATCCGGCACACCCACCCCGCGGGTTCGACGGATCGGTTCGGTCCGGATCTTGCCGACCGGACTGTTACAACGCTCACATATGCCGTCGGCGACGAGACCAAAGCGGTCGCGGCGATCTTCAATCGGTGACTCCCACCTTTTAACAGTACGGACGTACTGACCAGCGCAAACCCCCTACCCGTCGGTAGGTTCTGAACCGGTAAAGCGGGGTCACCGATTCGCAAAATTAGCAAAATGGCTGAGCGCATTGGACGAAGTTGGCAAGCGAAACGGGTGGACCTGGGCATATGGCGTGAGGCATGCTCGAAGCATCAGCTCAGTGGAAATCGCTGCAGCGTTAACAAATCGAGTTGCCGAAATCGATAGGAGCAACCATGTCCACCGTTGGCACGCCGAAGAGCCCGGAGCAGATCCAGCACGATTGGGACCACAACCCCCGCTGGAAGGGCATCACCCGCACCTACACCCCCAAGGACGTCGTCGCACTGCAGGGCACGGTCGTCGAAGAGGCGACGCTGGCCCGCCGTGGCGCCGAGGTGCTGTGGGAGCAGCTCCACAACATGGATTTCGTCAACTCGCTCGGCGCGCTGACCGGCAACATGGCCGTGCAGCAGGTGCGTGCCGGCCTGAAGGCCATCTACCTGTCCGGGTGGCAGGTCGCCGGTGACGCGAACCTCTCCGGTCACACCTACCCCGACCAGAGCCTCTACCCGGCCAACTCGGTGCCGCAGGTCATCCGCCGCATCAACAACGCGCTGCTGCGTGCCGACGAGATCGCCAAGGTCGAGGGTGACACCTCGGTCGAGAACTGGCTGGCCCCGATCGTCGCCGACGGCGAAGCTGGCTTCGGCGGTGCGCTGAACGTCTACGAGCTGCAGAAGGCCATGATCGCCGCGGGTGTCGCCGGTTCGCACTGGGAGGACCAGTTGGCCTCGGAGAAGAAGTGCGGCCACCTCGGTGGCAAGGTGCTCATCCCCACCCAGCAGCACATCCGGACCCTGACCTCGGCCCGCCTCGCGGCGGACGTGGCCGACGTGCCGACCGTGGTCATCGCCCGTACCGATGCCGAGGCCGCCACCCTGATCACCTCCGATGTCGACGAGCGCGACCAGCCGTTCATCACCGGCGAGCGCACCGCCGAAGGCTTCTACCGCGTGAAGAACGGCCTGGAGCCCTGCATCGCCCGCGCCAAGGCCTACGCCCCGTACTCCGATCTGATCTGGATGGAGACCGGCACCCCGGACCTGGAGCTGGCCAAGAAGTTCGCCGAGGGCGTCAAGAGCGAGTTCCCGGACCAGATGCTGGCCTACAACTGCTCGCCGTCGTTCAACTGGAAGCAGCACCTCGACGACGACACGATCGCCAAGTTCCAGAAGGAACTGGGTGCGATGGGCTTCAAGTTCCAGTTCATCACCCTCGCCGGCTTCCACGCCCTGAACTACTCGATGTTCGATCTGGCCTACGGCTACGCCCGCAACCAGATGAGCGCCTATGTCGAGCTGCAGGAGCGCGAGTTCGCCGCCGAAGAGCGTGGTTACACCGCCACCAAGCACCAGCGCGAGGTCGGCGCCGGCTACTTCGACCGGATCGCCACCACCGTGGACCCGACCAGCTCGACCACCGCGCTGGCAGGTTCGACCGAAGAGGGCCAGTTCCACTGAGCTTGCGAAGTGGAACCGACAACCTGAGCCACTAAGCCTTCGCAATCAGGGGTTGATAGCGTCAGGCCCCGTCCGTGCATCGCGGGCGGGGCCTGACGGCTGTCCGGAGTCAAGGAGAATCAGTTGAGCATCGAACGGGTGGGTGTCATCGGCGCCGGGCAGATGGGCGCCGGGATCGCCGAGGTGTGCGCGAAGGCCGGAGCCCAGGTGCTGGTCTTCGAGCCCAACGACGATCTGATCGCTGCCGGCCGCACGCGGCTCACCGCGTCGCTGGACCGGGCCGCGGCCAAGGGCAAGCTCAGCGAGGCCGATCGTGACGCGGCCATCGCGAGGTTGGCGTTCACCACCAGCCTGGCCGATATGGCCGACCGCCAGCTGACCATCGAGGCGATCGTCGAGGACGAGAACGTCAAGGCGAAGGTCTTCGCCGAGCTCGACCAGGTCATCACCGACCCCGATGCCGTGCTGGCGTCGAACACCTCCAGCATTCCGATCATGAAGATCGCTGCGGCGACGCAGAATCCGCAGCGGGTGCTGGGCCTGCACTTCTTCAACCCGGTGCCGGTGTTGCCGTTGGTCGAGTTGATCTCGACGCTGGTGACCGACGAGGCCGCCGCGGCGCGGGCCGAGGACTTCGCCGCCAACGTGCTGGGCAAGCAGGTGGTGCGGTGTTCGGACCGATCAGGATTTGTCGTCAATGCGCTGCTGGTGCCGTTCCTGCTGTCGGCGGTCCGCATGGTCGAGTCCGGGTTCGCCACCATCGAGGATGTCGACACCGCTGTCGTCGGCGGGCTGTCGCACCCGATGGGCCCACTGCGGTTGTCCGACCTGGTCGGACTCGACACCCTGAAGCTGATCGCGGACAAGATGTTCGAGGAGTTCAAGGAGCCGCTGTACGCCCCGCCGCCGTTGCTGCTGCGCATGGTCGAGGCCGGTCACCTCGGCAAGAAATCGGGTAAGGGCTTTTATAGTTACTGAGCTTGGCTAACGATCTGGCCGGGCCGCATGGGGTAAAGTCGTCGAATGCGATGCGGGGGCCGCTGAATCGTGAGCGCCTGCCAACGTCATTTCTGATCAACACCAGGGGTTGTGTTCGTATGTCGAAGGTTGAGTCCGGTCTGGAGCCGTATTACGAGGAGTCGCAGTCCATCTACGACATCTCCAACGACTTCTTCGCGCTGTTCCTCGGACCCACGATGGGCTATACCTGCGGCTATTACGAGCGCGAGGACATGACCCTCGACGAGTCGCAGAACGCCAAGTTCGACCTGGCGCTGGGCAAATTGGGGCTGGAGCCGGGGATGACCCTGCTCGACATCGGCTGCGGCTGGGGCGGTGCGCTGGAACGAGCGCTCATCAACTACGACGTCAACGTCATCGGCATCACGCTGAGCAAGGCGCAGTCCGATTACGCCCGTGCCCGGCTGGCCAAGGTCGAGACCACGCGCAATGTCGAGATCCGGCTGCAGGGCTGGGAAGAGTTCAACGAGCCCGTCGATCGCATCGTCTCCATCGGCGCGTTCGAAGCCTTCAAGGCCGAGCGTTACCCGCTGTTCTTCCAACGTGCCTACGACATCCTGCCCGCTGATGGCCGGATGCTGCTGCACACGATCTTGGCCCACACCCAGGAGTTCTTCCGCACCAACGGCATCAAGGTCACGCTCAGCGACCTGAAGTTCATGAAGTTCATCGGTGAGGAGATCTTCCCGGGCGGCCAGCTGCCCGCTGTCGAGGACATCGAGAAGCTGGCCGCCGATACCGGCTTCGACCTGCAGCGCATCCACCTGCTGCAGCCGCACTACGCCCGCACGCTGGACATGTGGGCGGCCAACCTGGAGGCGGCCAAGGACCAGGCGATCGCCATGCAGGGCCAGGAGGTCTACGACCGGTACATGAAGTACCTGGTCGGGTGCGCCGACTTCTTCCGCCGGGGTATCACCAACATCGGGCAGTTCACGCTCGTCAAGTAGACCCATTCGGGCGTCGAGACTACGGTTTCTGGCGTCGAACCGGCTACTAAGCGCCACAAACCGTAGTGTCGGCGCGAGGGTCAGGCAGATGCCAACCGCTTCTTCTCGGCCTCGACGTCGAACTCGGCGGGCGGCCAGCTCAGGTCCAGGCTCTTGAGCGCCTCGATCAGCAGTTCCAGGACCGCCAGCCGGCTGTACCACTTCCGGTTGCACGGCACGATGTGCCACGGGGCGTAGTCGGTGGACGTCTTGTCCAGCATCGCCTGGTACGCCTCCTGATACAGCGGCCATTTCAGCCGCTCGTCGACATCGGCGGGGTTGTACTTCCAGTACTTGTCCGGTCGCTCGAGCCGGTCGGTCAGCCGCTGCTTCTGCTCGTCGAGCGAGACGAACATCGCCACCTTGACGATGGTGGTGCCGGTGTCGACGAGTTCGCGCTCGAAGGCGTTGATCTCGTCGTAGCGCGCACCCCAGACGTCCGGCGGCACCAGATTGTGCACCCGCACGATCAGGACGTCCTCGTAATGTGACCGGTCGAAGACGCCGATGTGCCCGGCCGACGGCAACGCCTTGTTGATCCGCCACAGGTAATGGTGCGAGAGCTCCTCGGGCGTCGGCTTGCCGAAGCTGGTGTACTGGATGCCTTGTGGATTACCTGCTCCCACAACGTGTTTGACGATACCGCCCTTGCCTGCGGTGTCCATGCCCTGCAACACCAGCAGCACCGACCGGTGGTCACCGCTGCGGCTGTTGGCGTAGAGCATCTCCTGCAGACCGGCGAACCGCTCACCGCGCTCGGCGGCCAGGGCCGGGGCGTCGGACTTGGACCCGGTGAACCCCGGGGTGGCCTCGGCGTTGATCTCGGAGACCTTGTCCCCGGGGCGGAATTTCAGATGGGTGTGGGGTTCGTGGCTCCACAGCTTCGACAGTTCGGAGGTGTTGTCCTGGCTCACAACGTCTCAGTCAAGCAGGTGTGGCGGCAGCGCGGGGGACGGATGGGCCTGGGCGTTGAACTTCTCCAGCGATCCGCCGACCTCGACGATGCCGCGCAGCGCGCTCCAGGACAGCATCGTCAGGTAGTCGATCAGCTGGTCGGCGGTCATCCGCTGGTTGGACATCCAGGAGTGGGTGGCCAGCTGCACCCCACCGACGATGTGGAACGCCCACGGCTCGACCCCGCCGGTATCCATGCCTGCCGCCTGCATCCGGCGGCGCAGCATCACCGCCAGCATCCTGGCGATGATCTGCTCGGAATCGTTGATCGCCTTGGTGCGCGCCGACGAGTTGTTGGACATGACGAATCGGTAGGGCTCGGGTTCGGAGGCCACCGTGTCGACATAGACCCGGGTGATCTCGCGGACCAGTTCGTAGCCGTCCAGATCGGTCGACAGCGCGGCGGCCATGTTGGGGATCAGGGTGGTCTGGGCGAAGCGCATCATGACCGCGGTCGTCAGATCGTTCTTGTCGACGAAGTAGCGGTAGAGCACGGTTTTCGACACACCGATCTCCGCGGCGATCTCGTCCATGCTCACGTTGGCGCCACGACGGCGGATGGCCTCCAGCGTGCCGTCGACGAGCTCATTGCGCCGTTCGACTTTGTGCTGATGCCAGCGTCGTTTGCGGCCGTCTGTCTTCACCGCCGCGGAGCCCTGCTGTGCCACCGTCGAGAGTTCCATTCCGTTCACTAGGTCGCCTTGATACTACGGTGGACGAGCCGGCTGCGCGTTGGCGGATGATGGGGGAGTGGTGCAGAGAAGTTTTGCTGAGTCGCTGGCCGGTGCCGATTCGGTTGCCGACGAACAACGCAGGCTGGCGTTGCGCCGGATGAAGGTCGTGGCGACGGGTTTTCTCGTCGGCGCCACCGTGGTGTTCCTGGCGTGCACGTGGCTGCAGTCGCGCGGTGACGCGGCGCCGTGGGTGGGTTATGTGCGGGCCGCGGCGGAGGCGGGCATGGTCGGCGCGTTGGCCGACTGGTTCGCGGTGACCGCGCTGTTCAAGCACCCGCTGGGTATCCCGATTCCGCACACCGCGATCATCAAACGCAAGAAGGACCAACTCGGCGAGGGGCTCGGCGCCTTCGTCCGGGAGAACTTCATGTCACCCGACGTGATCGCCACCAAGTTGCGTGACGCGGACGTCGCCTCGCGCACCGGCAAGTGGCTGGCCGACGAGCGCAACGCCGAGCGGGTTGCTGCCGAGGTCGCGACGGTGCTGCGGGTGCTGGTGGAGATGCTGCGTGACGAGGATGTCCAGCAGGTGCTGGACCGGATGATCGTCAAGCGCATCGCCGAGCCCCAGTGGGGTCCGCCGATCGGCCGGGTGCTGACCAGCCTGCTCGACGAGGGGCGCCAGGAGGCGCTGCTGCAGCTGCTGGCCGACCGCGCCTTCCAATGGTCGCTGAACTCCGGCGAGGTGATCGAGCGGGTGATCGAGCGGGATTCCCCGACCTGGTCGCCGCGCTGGGTGGACCATCTGGTCGGCGACCGCATCCATCGCGAGTTGATGGACTTCACCGACAAGGTGCGCCGCGACCCCAACCATGAGTTGCGCCGCTCGGCCACCAAGTTCCTCTTCGAGTTCGCCGGCGACCTGCAGAACGACGCCGCCACCATCCAGCGGGCCGAGAACGTCAAGGAACAGATCATGGCCCGCGACGAGGTCGCGCGCGCCGCCGAGACCGCGTGGACGACGGCCAAGCGGATCCTGCTCGAATCGGTGGAGGATCCGTCCTCGGCGTTGCGCGGCCGGGTGGCCGACACTGTGGTCCGGATCGGGGAGTCGCTGCGCGATGACGCCGACCTGCGGACCAAGGTCGACGCCTGGATCGTGCGGGGTGCCCAGCACCTCGTTTCGCAATATGGGACGGAGATCACAGCGATCATCACCGAGACGATCGAGCGCTGGGATGCCGACGAGGCGAGCCGCCGAATCGAGCTCCATGTGGGCCGTGACCTGCAGTTCATCCGTATCAACGGCACCGTGGTCGGGTCGTTGGCAGGGCTGGCCATCTACACCGCCGCCCAGGTCCTCTTCTGAGACTGCTAGCAGACTGCTTGCAATAGTTAGCACCTCGTGCCACCGTGGAATACGTCAGCCAAAAGCTACGGATGAAGGAGGCACCATGACGCAGGACGACAACCTCGCCGGCGTCGTGGCAACCGCTGCGCACGACATCGGCAGCTACATCAGAACTCAACGCGAGGCGGCGCAGGTATCGGTGCGCCAACTCGCCGAGAAGGCCGGGGTCAGCAATCCCTACCTCAGCCAGATCGAGCGGGGACTGCGGAAACCGTCGGCTGATGTGCTCAACCAGATCGCCAAGGCACTCCGGGTCTCCGCCGAGGTGCTCTACATCCAAGCCGGGATGCTCGAACCCAGCGAGGGCAACAAAGTGCGCGATGCCATCGTCACCGATACCGCCATCACCGAGCGGCAGAAGCAGGTGCTGCTCGACATCTACACATCGTTCTGTCAGCAGAACGAAGCGGAAGCCGAGGCCGCGCAGAAGGCCGACGCCGAGGCCGAGACCGACCATCTCGACACCGAAGACGCCGCACCGGCGCAACCGTCCACTGTCTGAAAGGAATCGTCATGACCGAGAAGAATCAGCCCACCATCGAAGATCTCAAGGCCCCGCTGCTGGCCGCGGTCGGCGCCGCCGACCTGGCACTGGCCAAGGTCAACGAGATCGTCGAGACCCTGCGCGACCGCGCCGGTGACGCCCGCTCCGACGCCGAGACCCGCGTCGAGGAAGGCCGCGCCCGGCTCAACAAGCTCCAGGAAGAGCTGCCGTCGCAGTTCGACGAGCTGCGCGACAAGCTGACCTCCGAGGAGCTGCGCAAGCTTGCCGACAAGTACGCCGACGAGGCGCAGAGCCAGTACAACAAGCTGGTCGAGCGCGGTGAGGCCGCCCTGGAGCGCCTGCGCAACCAGCCGGCGCTGGAAGAGGCCGCCTCGCGCGTCGAAGAGGTCACCGACCAGGCTGTCGAGCTGACCCAGGATGCGCTGGGCACCGTCGCCAGCCAGACCCGCGCGGTCGGTGAGCGCGCCGCCAAGCTGGTCGGCGTCGAGCTGCCCAAGCGCGCCGAGGCCGCCGAGCCCGCCAAGGCCGCCCCGGCCAAGAAGGCTCCGGCCAAGAAGGCCACCCCTGCCACCGCCGCCAAGAAGGCCGCCGCTCCGGCCGCCAAGAAGGCTCCGGCCAAGAAGGTCACCCAGAAGTAGGTTCGCCAACAAGGTGGCACCCGCATAGGCTGCAAGTGTGATGCTTGCAAACCTGGCGGGTGCCATTCTTTTTGCCCTGGGCATTGTCGTTGCGCTGGTGGGCCTCTACGCGTTCATCCACGCCGCGATGCAGCGCCCGGACGCCTACACCGCCGCGGGCAAGCTCACCAAGCCGGTGTGGCTGTTGATCCTCGGCGCGGGAGTGCTGTTGAGCCTGCTGATCAGCGGCGGGTTCGGTGCCGCGATCGGCGCTTGCGCCGCCGGTGTGTATCTGGTCGACGTGCGGCCCAAACTGCTGGAGATCCAGGGAAAGTCGCGCTGAACCGATGCGTCACCGCGATATCGCAGCCGTCGTCCTCTGCTCGGCGGGGCTGCTGCTGGCCGGCCCGGCGGCCATCTCGACCGCCGAGACCGAACCGGCCTATATCGATCACACCGAATGGGTGCAGTGGGGCGACCTGAAGAGCCTGCGCGTGTATCCCACGGCCCTCGGCCGCTCGCAGGCCGCGATTCCCGGTACCCAGGCCCAGCAGAACCAGGCCTGGTCGCAGGTGCTGTCGCTGGCCCCGGAGGCCGATATCCCAGGTATGCAGTCCCAGTTCAACTGCCACTGGCAGTTCGCCGAGTTCGTCGAGCCCGGTAAGACGAGCTGGAATCTGGAGCCGTGGCGGCCCGTCGTCAGCGACGCCGAACTCGTTGCCGCCGGCTGTAATCCCGGCGGCACCGAAGAACCGTTCTAGCTAGGGCAATCCGGCGAAACACGGGTCGCCGCCGGCGCCGCTGCGGCCCGGGGGCATGACACCGTTGCGGGTGGAGAACTTCGCGACCACGCCGGTATCGGTGACCTCGACGCTGTCGGCGTGGATGCCCATCGGGTAGTTCTCGGTCATCTGCTTGAGGAACGCGTCCAGCGCAGGCTGGACGCTCTCACGCGGGAGCACGAAGCCCAGGCCGGTCAGGCGCTCGACGGTCAGCGTCAGCTCCTGGTTACGCACCACGGGCTTGGCGACGATGCTGCCCAGCGTGCCCTGCAGTTCCACGGTCCCGTCGGCGGGGTTGGTGGTCACACCGTTGACGAAGCTGCCGACCAGCGGAACGGCGTTTTGGATGGTGCGCTTGATGCCATCGGTCGACCACGTGATGGTGGCGTCCAGCGCGCCCACGGTGCCCGGTGACTCGGGGTTTCCGGTGACCCGGACATCGTTGATGACGATCTCGGCCTTCATCCCCTCGGCTTCACGGATGCGGTTGCCCGCCGTGGTCGCGGTGATGTTGTTGTAGTTCTTGGCGAAGTGCTGCAGCAGGAACGGCCGGGGGCCGAACGATACGTCGACGTTGTCCTGCACGACGCAGGAGGTGACCCGCGAGACGGTGTCGTCGGCGATCTTGCGTGCGATCAGCTCGGCGCCGACGACGCCGGCCAGCGCCAGGGCGGCGACGATCACCACCACCAGCACGATCGACAGCGGATCCCGGAAGAGCTTCGTGAACTTGTTCGAGCTCGACGGCGGGGACGGTGGCGGGCTCGAGGGGGGAGTCGATATCGGGGTCGATGTGGACGTCGACACCGTCGGTTCGGCGGGCGCTGCTGCCGGCGCTTCGGACGGCGGCGGGTTCACACCGTCGGTGGGGCGGGCCCAGGGATCGGTCACGCAGTCGATTGTGCCTTAGCGAACCGGACGCGGTTAACCAGCACCGCGATGGCGTCCCGGGCCTTCGCGGCGGCGGCAAGGTCGATATCGGTGACCACCAGCTGCGGATCGGCCTCGGCGGCGGCGATGATCTCGCCGGTCGCCGAGGCGACCAGGCTGCCCCCGACACCGGTCGGGCCCAGTGCGGCGATCTCATTGCCGGGGTAGGCCTGCCCGACGGCCGCCACGATGCCGGTGGTGTCGATGGCCCTGGCCCGGGCCAGCAAGGTCCACTGGTCGAGCTTGCCCGGGCCGGTGCCCCACGACGCGTGCACCGTGATGAGCTGTGCACCGCGATCGGCGAGCTCGAGGTAGAGCTCGGGAAAGCGGATGTCGTAGCACAGTGTCAGCCCGACGCCCACGCCGTCGACGTCGATGACGGTGGGCTGTGAGCCGGGGGCGACGGTCGCGGATTCGGTGAAGCCGAACGCGTCGTAGAGGTGGATCTTGTCGTAGTGCGCGTCGACGCCCGCACCGACGGCCAGCAGGGTGTTGGTGACCCGGCCGGCGGGCGCTTCGTCGGCCGGGCGGAACATGCCGGCCACGACGGTGATGCCGGTGCGCGCGGCGATCCGGCGCACCCCGTCGGCCCAGCGGCCGTCCAGCGGTTCGGCCACCGGCCCCAGTGGCACCCCGAACCGGCACATGGTCGCCTCCGGGAACAACACCAACCGGGCACCGGCCTCGGCGGCCTCGGCGGCGTACCGGTCGACCAGCTCGAGATTGGCCGCCGGGTCGGTACCGGACCGGATCTGAGCCAGGGCAATCCGCATGGGCTCGAGGCTAGCCGTGCCCGGCGACGGTCGCCCACGGCACCGAGAGCACCCCGTCGCGCAGTCGTCTCCGCGGCGGGTCCACGGCGAAACCCTCGGCGCGCAATTGTTCGAGCATCGCCCGCCAGCGCACTCGCGGGCCGAACACCCCGTGCCCGGCCGCGCCGGCCCAGGCCCGGTCGGCGGCCGCCAGCAGGGCGTGGACCGGTTGCCCGTCGACATTGCGGTGGATGAGGATCTTGGGCAGTCGCTCGGCCAGATCCGACGGCCTGTCGATATCGAACGGATCGCACGCCAGGGTCAGGCTGAGCGGCCCGTCGGCGTCCAGGAGCACCCAGCAGCAGCGCCGCCCGAGCTCGTCGCAGGTGCCGTCGACCAGCAGGCCGCCCGGAGCCAGCCGCCGGCACAGCTGCGCCCAGGCCGGCTCGACCTGCTCGACCGGATACTGGCGCAGCACGTTGAACGCGCGCACCAGTACCGGACGCAACCCGGCAAGCTCGAACCCGCCGAGCCCGAATTGCACTGCGGCCGTGGCCGATCGCTGAGCGATGCGCACCCGCTCCGGGTGGATCTCCAGGCCCGTCACCTGCACGTCGGCGCGCACCGTCTGCAATCGCGCGGCCAACTCCAGCGTCGTGATGGGCAGTGCGCCGTAGCCGAGATCCACCACCAGCGGGTCGGTGGCGGCGTGCAGGGCGGCCCGCACCCGCGGCGAATGCACGAGCCAGCGGTCGCTGCGGCGCAGCCGGTTGTACCCCGTGGTGCCACGCGTCGGCGAGCCGACGGGTTTGCCCTGTGGCGAGCCGACGGGTTTGCCCTGTGGCGAGCCGACGGGTTTGTTCAGCTGCGGTCCCTGACCCACGTCTCGGTGAACTCCTGCTCCAGACGGACCATCTCGGCCAGTTGGCCACCGATGAAGCCCTCGATCTTGCCGCCCACCAACGGGATGCGCACCTCGGTCACGACACGGACGTCCAGCTGGGCACCGTCGGCGCTGTCACGCAATGCGGCCTTCCCGGTGACCCGTACCGGTGCACCGGGCACCGTACCGGTGATGGTGCCCGAGGTCCGCCCGTCGACGATCGGTGCCCACGATTCGGTGCGCACCAGTGTCAGGTCGCCGGAATGGAGTTGGCTGACGAAGCCGGGCAGGCGGTGGAACCGCACGATCTGCGTGGTGCCGATGTCCAGGCCGCCGTCGGGGCGGGTGGCCAGCTCGTCGAGGTTGACCGCGTCGCAACCGGACTTCTCCAGCCGCTCGAGCCAGTACGTCCGGTCGGTGAAGGCCTCGAACAACTCCGTGACGCTGCATCCGTACGCGGCCGCCATGTCATGGGTACGCGGCATAGTCGGCACGCTACCGTTAGCGTCCGTGGTCAGTCCGACTTTCGCCGGTGCGGCGGTTGCCGAGAACGTCGCCATCGCCCCGTGGACGACATTGCGCGTCGGTCCGGTGGCGCGGCGTCTGATCACCTGCGATAGCACCGAACAGCTGATCGCCACGCTGACGGCGCTACCGGTCTCCGAGGATGTGCTGGTGCTGGCCGGTGGATCCAATGTTGTCCTCGCCGACGATCTCACCGGACTGACGGTGGTCCGGATCGCCACCACCGGCATCTCGGTGGACGGTGCGGTGCTGCGGGCCGAGGCGGGCGCGCTGTGGGACGACGTCGTGGTGGCCGCGCTGGCGCACGGTCTCGGTGGCCTGGAGTGCCTGTCGGGTATCCCCGGATCCGCCGGGGCCACCCCCGTCCAGAACGTGGGCGCCTATGGCGCGGAGGTGGCCGACACCATCTCCCGGGTGCGGATCCTGGACCGCCGGACGGGGCTGACCGAATGGGTGGGTCCGCACCGGCTGGAGTTCGGTTACCGGCACAGCGTGCTGAAGCACCAGTCGGCCGTCATCGTCGCCGAAGTCGAGTTCACCCTCAACGCCGACGGTCTGTCCGCGCCGATGCGCTACGGCGAACTGGCCGCCCGCCTCGGCGCCGAGCCGGGGCAGCGGGTCGAGCCGGACCGGGTGCGCGCGGCGGTGCTGCAGCTGCGTGCCGCCAAGGGCATGGTGCTCGACGAGGACGACCATGACACCTGGAGCGTCGGATCGTTCTTCACCAATCCGGTCGTCACCGAGCAGGCCTACGAGCGGCTGCGGGACGCCCTCGACCGGCCGGTTCCGCACTATCCGGCCCCCGACGGGGTCAAGCTGGCCGCCGGCTGGCTCGTCGAGCAGGCCGGTTTCGGCAAGGGATATCCCGGCGACGATGGGCTCGCGCGGTTGTCCACCAAGCATGCGCTGGCCCTGACCAACCGCGGCGGCGCCGGCACCGCCGATGTCCTGGCCCTGGCCAGGGCCGTTCGGGATGGTGTCCGCGCACGATTCGGGATCGAACTCACACCCGAGCCCGTACTGGTCGGCTGCGTGCTCTAGGTACTCTTGGTCCACGTGAGACCCCCCGCCGAGTCCGAGAACGCGCCGCTGAGCCGGCGTCGTGCGCTCGCATTGATGGGCTTGGGCGGTGCCGGACTGCTGGCGGCCTGCGCCGGTAAGCCCGCCGGAACTTCCCAAGCCGAGGAATCCGCCGCCGCCAAGGCGCCTACCGTCACGCTGACCCCGGACGATGCGGCCACCGACATCACCCCGACGTCGCCAGCCGGAGTGGTCGTCAGCGACGGCTGGTTCCAGAAGATCGCCCTGACCAATGCCAACGGCAAGGTGGTCGCCGGCAAACTCAACCGCGACCGCACCGAATTCACCGTCTCCGAACCGCTGGGCTACGGGGCCGAATACACCTGGTCCGGTTCGGTGGTCGGCCAGGACGGCCAGGCGGTACCCGTCACCGGCGGCTTCCGCACGGTGAACCCGCAGACCACCGTCAACGGTCAGTTCCAGTTGTCCGACGGTCAGACCGTCGGCGTCGCGGCGCCGATCATCCTGCAGTTCGACGCGGCGATCGCCGACGAGCACCGCGCGGACGTGGAGAAGGCGCTCAAGGTCACCACCACCCCGGCGGTGGAGGGCAGTTGGGCCTGGCTACCGGATGAGGCCGGTGGTTCGCGGGTGCACTGGCGGACCAAGGATTACTACCCGACCGGCACCACCGTGCATGTGGACGCCGACCTCTACGGGGTGAAGTTCGGGCCGCAGGCCTACGGCGCGGCCGACTCGACGCTGGACTTCACCATCGGGCGTCGCCAGGTGGTCAAGGCCGAGGCCTCCAGCCACCGCATCCAGGTGCTCGACGGTGCGGGCGCGGTCATCATGGACTTCCCGTGCAGCTACGGCGAGGGCGACCTGGACCGCAACGTCACGCGCAGCGGTATCCACGTGGTCACCGAGAAGTACGAGGACTTCTACATGACCAACCCGGCCGCGGGTTACGCCAACGTGCGGGAACGCTTCGCGGTGCGCATCTCCAACAACGGCGAGTTCATCCACGCCAACCCGGCCAGCTCGGGCGCCCAGGGCAACAGCAACGTCACCAACGGGTGCATCAACCTCTCGCTGACGGATGCCGAACAGTACTTCCAGACCGCGATGTACGGCGACCCGGTCGAGGTGACCGGCACCCGCATCGACCTGTCCTACGCCGATGGTGACATCTGGGACTGGGCGGTGCCGTGGAGCGAGTGGCAGGCCATGTCGGCGCTGAGCAAGGACAGCCCGCCCTCGGGCATTCCGGTGACCGCTCCGGTCACCCCGAGCGGCGCGCCGACGCCGTCGGGAACCCCGACCTCGACTCCGACATCGACCTCGACTTCGACCGCGGCGCCGACGACGGCGGGCCGTTAGGTCCGGCGATTGATCCGGGAGCCGGTCGCGCCGGTCACCTGATCGCGCGGGCGCACCACGATCAGGTCCAGGTCGACGTGTGACGGCCGGCTGGCGACGAACCCGATGACCTCGGCGATGTCCTCGGCGACCAGCGGGGTCACCCCGGCGTACACCTTCTCGGCGCGGCCCTCGTCACCGTCGAAGCGGTTCAGTGAGAAGTCGGTCTTGACCATGCCCGGCGCAACTTCGGTGAGCCGCACGGGTTTTCCGAACAGCTCGCTGCGCAGGGTGCGGTGCAGCACGCCCTGGGCGTGCTTGGCCGAGGTGTAGCCCGATCCGTTGTCGTAGGTCTCCAGGGCGGCGATCGAGGTGACGGTGACGATGAGCCCGTCACCGGAGTCGATCAGCTTTCCCAGCAGCGCCTTGGTGACCTGCAGGGTGCCCAGCACGTTGGACTCCCACATCCAGCGCCAGTGCTCGATATCGGCCTCGGCCACCGACTCCAGGCCGCGGGCGCCGCCGGCGTTGTTGACGAGCACGTCGACGCGATCCAGCCGCTCGGCCAGCGACGCGACCGCGGCCGGGTCAGTGACGTCCGCCACAATCGCGGTGCCGTCGATCTCGGCGGCCAGCGCCCGGATGGGGGCCTCGCGGCGGGCCACGCAGACCACGTGAAAACCAAGGGAGGCAAGGGTTTTGGCGGTCGCTTCACCAATGCCGGCACTGGCGCCGGTGACCACCGCGACGCGGCGCTTGTCGGTTGAGGTCGTCATGGTGACAACACTAGGCCGCGGTATCCACCCGTCGCGCGGGAGGCGATCCCCGTGTTACCTTGACGCCGTGATCTCGATCAGCCAGGCGAGCCGTCTCGCCGTGCGGAGTGCGTGTTGTTGTTGCGCACCCGCCGCGCCCTGCTGACCCGAGGACCTCGTTCGTCCCGCTGAGTCGCCGGTGTGGCAGAAGCCCACCCCTTCCACGACCCAGCCCAGAGGACACCCATCGTGAGCACCGCCACCGTTGTTCGTCAGACCCCCGCCGCCCACGCCAAGCGCGCCCTGCTGGCCCGCCATCACATCGTCGCGCCGTCACTCAAGGTCGCCGAGGTGGCCGCGGCATCGGTCTTCGGTGCCGCCCGGCAGCGCGGACCGATCGCCCGTGACGCGATCGCCCGGGTCACCGGCCTGAGCATCGCCACGGTGAACCGCCAGGTCACCGCCCTGCTCGACGCCGGTGTGCTGCGTGAGCGGGCCGATCTCGCGGTGTCCGGGGCGATCGGCCGTCCCCGGATCCCGGTCGAGGTGAACCACGAGCCGTTTCTGACCCTCGGCCTGCACATCGGCGCCAAGACCACCAGCATCGTCGCCACCGATCTGTTCGGCCGCACCCTCGATGTCGTCGAGACGCCTACCCCGCGCGGCAGCCAGAGCGCGGCGCTGGCCGCACTGGCCGGCAGCGCGAGCCGCTACCTGAGCCGCTGGCATCGGCGCCGCCCGCTGTGGGTCGGTGTCGCCAGCGGCGGCGTGGTAGACAGCACCTCGGGGTATCTCGACCACCCGCGGTTGGGCTGGGCCGAGGCGCCCGTCGGGCCGGTGCTTGCCGAGACGCTCGGGCTGCCGGTCTCGGTCGCCTCGCACGTGGACGCGATGGCCGGTGCCGAACTGCTGCTCGCCGTGCGCCGCCCGAACACGCAGGCCGGAACCAGCCTCTACGTGTATGCCAGGGAGACCGTCGGTTACGCGCTGTCCATCGGCGGGCGGGTGCACTCGCCGGCCAGTGGACCGGGCACCATCGCGGCGTTGCCGGTCAGCTCCGAATTGCTCGGTGGCTCAGGGAAACTGGAGTCGACCGTCAGCGACGAGGCGGTCCTCACCGCGGCCAGGGCGCAGCGCATCATCCCGGCCGAGGGCCCCACCTCGACGATGGCGACGCTGCTGCGGGCCGCGCGCGGCGGCCACGAGGGAGCCCGCGCCCTGCTGGCCGAACGGGCCCGCGTGCTCGGCGAGGCGGTGGCCCTGCTGCGCGACATGCTCAACCCCGACGACCTCGTCGTCGGCGGGCAGGCCTTCACCGAATATCCCGAGGGGATGGAACTGGTGGAGCGGGCGTTCGCGGACCGCTCGGTGCTGGGTGCGCGCGATATCCGCGTGACGGCGTTCGGCAACCGGGTGCAGGAGGCCGGTGCCGGTGTGGTTTCCCTCGGCGGCCTCTACGCCGACCCGATCGCCGCGATGCGCCGGGCGCAGCAGCGCCGCAGTGAGGCCGCGGTGCTCGGCGCGTCCTGATCCCGCAGGTTCCGCCGGTTTGCCGCAGGTGTAGACATGAGCTTGTGCGTGTCGTACCCGAGCCGTCCGGACTGACGGAGGCCCGCCGCGTTGCGGTCCTGTCGGTACACACCTCACCGCTGTCACAACCGGGTACCGGCGATGCCGGCGGAATGAACGTCTACGTGCTGCAGACCGCGCTCGAACTGGCCCGCCGGGGCGTCGAGGTGGAGATCTTCACCCGCGCCACGTCCTCCTTGGACGAGCCGGTGGTGCAGGTGGCACCCGGGGTTCTGGTGCGCAACGTGGTGGCCGGCCCGTTCGAGGGACTGGACAAGAACGATCTGCCCACCCAGTTGTGCGCCTTCACCGCGGGGGTGCTGCGCGCCGAGGCCACCCACGAGCCCGGCTATTACGACATCGTCCATTCGCACTACTGGCTGTCCGGCCAAGTGGGGTGGCTGGCATCGGATCGCTGGGCGGTGCCGCTGGTGCATACCGCCCACACGCTGGCCGCGGTCAAGAACGCCGCCCTCGCCGACGGCGACACCCCCGAACCGGTGTTGCGTTCGGTCGGCGAACAACAGGTTGTCGACGAGGCCGACCGGCTGATCGTGAACACCGAAATCGAGGCGCGCCAACTGGTTTCGCTGCACCATGCCGACCCGGCCAGTATCGACGTGGTGCACCCCGGAGTCGACCTGTCGGTGTTCACCCCCGGCTCGCGGCGCCACGCCCGCGCAGCACTGGGCCTGGCCGAGGACGACAAGGTGGTCGCGTTCGTCGGTCGCATCCAGCCGTTGAAGGCACCGGACGTGTTGCTGCGGGCGGCGGCCAAGGTCGCCGACCTGCGGGTGCTGATCGCCGGCGGTCCGTCCGGGTCGGGAATGGACACCCCGAACGGGCTTGTTCGACTGGCCGCCGAGTTGGGTATGACCGATCGCGTGACATTCCTCCCACCCCAATCACGTGACGAATTGGTCGGTATCTACCGCGCTGCCGACATGGTCGCGGTGCCGAGCTACAACGAATCCTTCGGGCTGGTCGCCGTCGAGGCCCAGGCCTGCGGCACCCCGGTGGTGGCCGCCGCCGTCGGCGGTCTGCCGGTGGCAGTGCGCGACGGTGTGACCGGTGCTCTGGTCGACGGCCACGATGCCGGGGACTGGGCGACGGCGTTGCGTTCGGTGCTCGCCGGTGACGCCGATCGGCTCAGCGCGGCCGCCGTGGCGCACGCGGCGACCTTCTCCTGGGCACACACCGTCGACGGGCTGATGGACAGCTACGGCCGCGCCATCACCGACTACCGGTCCCGGCATCCCCGATCGGCGGCGCCGACCCGGCGGACCGGCCGTCGTTTCGCGCTGCGCCGGGGGGTGCGAGCATGAGTGTCACCCGCATCATCGAGGAGACGCTGGCCGCCAACGACCTGGAATACACCCAGCACAAAGGCGTCAAGGGCGGTCTGCCCGGGCTCGTGGTGGCCCTGCCGGGGGAGCGCAGGCTCAAGACCAACACCATCCTGAGCGTCGGCGAGCATTCGGTGCGGGTGGAGGCCTTCGTCTGCCGCCGTCCCGACGAGAACTTCGAGTCTGTCTACAAGTTCCTGCTCAAGCGCAACCGCAGGCTCTACGGGGTGGCCTACACGCTGGACAACCTCGGCGACATCTACCTGGTGGGCTGGATGGCCAACAGTTCGGTGACCGCCGACGAGATCGACCGCGTGCTCGGACAGGTGCTCGAGGCCGTCGACAGTGATTTCAACACCCTGCTGGAGTTGGGCTTCCGATCGTCCATCCAGAAGGAATGGGAGTGGCGGGTGGCCCGCGGCGAATCCCTGAAGAACCTCGAAGCTTTCGAGCACCTCATCGAGGACTGAACGGTCATGGCAAGATTCCAGTCATGCCGACCTTGATCCTGCTGCGCCACGGCGAGAGCGACTGGAACCAGAAGAACCTGTTCACCGGGTGGGTCGATGTCGACCTCACCGACAAGGGCCGGGCCGAGGCGGTGCGCGGCGGCAAGCTGCTCGCCGAACAGGGCGTGCTGCCCGACGTGCTCTACACCTCGCTGCTGCGGCGCGCCATCACCACCGCCAACCTGGCCCTGGACGCGGCCGACCGGCACTGGATCCCGGTGCACCGGGACTGGCGGCTCAACGAGCGGCACTACGGCGCGCTGCAGGGCCTGGACAAGGCCGCCACCAAGGAGAAGTACGGCGAAGAGCAGTTCATGGCGTGGCGGCGCAGCTATGACACCCCGCCGCCGCCGATCGAGAAGGGCAGCGAGTTCAGCCAGGACGCCGACCCGCGGTACGCCGGCATCCCGGGCGGGGCCCCGCTGACCGAATGCCTCGCCGATGTCGTCGAGCGTTTCGTGCCGTACTTCGAGCAGGCCATCGTGCCCGACCTCAAGGCCGGTAAGACGGTGCTGATCGCGGCGCACGGCAACTCGCTGCGCGCCCTGGTGAAGTATCTGGACGGAATGTCCGACGCCGATATCGTGGGCCTGAACATCCCGACCGGCATCCCGCTGCTGTACGAGCTGGACGAAAACCTCAAGCCCACGGTGGCCGGCGGGAAGTACCTGGATCCCGAGGCTGCCGCCGCCGGGGCCGCGGCCGTCGCGGCGCAGGGCGCCAAGTAGCGCGCACCAGGTGAGCGTCAGGTAAACGGCCGCCGAATACTGGTCTTTCTGCGTGTGACTTGTCCCGGTTTGGCCGCTTGCTGCTGGGATGTCGTTCACCTGATGCGTACGATTTTCGCGTGAGTGTCGGTTCCGCGCTGCTGTTGGCGGCAGCGCTGACTGTGCTCGCGCTCGGAATCGGTGTCGCCGTCGGCATGGTGGCGATGCGCAGGATCACCGCCCGCCGGACCGAGCGCGACATCGAAGAAGGCGGTGGGATCACCGTCTCCCAAATGCTCAGCCATATCGCCGCGATGTCCCCGATGGGGATCGTCGTCGTCGACACCTTCCGCGATGTCGTCTACATGAACGACCAGGCCATCGAACTCGGCCTGGTGCGTGACCGGCTGCTCGACGACCGCGCCTGGCAGGCGGTGCAGCGCTGCCTGGCCACCGGCGCCGATGTCGATATCGACCTGTCCCCGCGCAAACGCCAGAAGTCCGGCCGTTCGGGGCTTGCCGTTCGCGGCCACGTGCGATTGCTGGTGGAGGGCGCACATCAGTTCGCGGTGGTGTTCGTCGGAGATCAGTCCGAACAGGCCCGCATGGAGGCCACCCGCCGAGATTTCGTCGCCAACGTCAGCCACGAGCTCAAGACCCCGGTCGGGGCCATGGGTGTGCTCGCCGAGGCCATGATGGCCTCCACCGAGGATCCCGATACCGTGCGCCGGTTCGCCGAGAAGATAATCATCGAATCGGTGCGGCTGGCCGACATGATCGGTGAGCTGATCGAACTGTCCCGGCTGCAGGGCGCCGAACCGCTGCCGGATCTGGAGAGCGTCGACGTCGACGATGTGGTCGCCGAGGCGGTCTCGCGCTACAAGGTGGCCGCCGACAGCGCGCACATCAAAATCACCACCGATGCGCCGACGGGTTTCCGGGTGCTCGGCGACGAGCGGCTGCTGGTCACCGCGATCGCCAACCTGGTGTCCAACGCCATCGCATACTCCCCGGACGGATCGGACGTTTCGATCAGCCGGCGTCGCCGCGGTGACGAGATCGAGATCGCGGTGACCGACCGCGGAATCGGTATCGCCCGCGCCGACCAGGAGCGGGTTTTCGAGCGGTTCTTCCGGGTCGACAAGGCGCGCTCACGCGCCACCGGCGGCACCGGTCTGGGGTTGGCGATCGTCAAGCATGTGGCGGCCAATCACAACGGATCGATTCGGTTGTGGAGTCAGCCGGGCACCGGTTCGACGTTCACCCTGTCGATTCCGGCGATACCCGAGGGCCGTTCGGCCGATGATGAAGAATAAGGAAGGCAGCACTCTGATGACCAGTGTCCTGATCGTGGAAGACTCCCCGGGAGCCCTTGTAGCGAAAGGCACGGCACTCTCATGACCAGTGTCCTGATCGTGGAAGATGAAGAGTCCCTTGCTGATCCGCTGGCATTCTTGTTGCGCAAGGAGGGGTTCGAGGCCACCGTCGTCTCCGACGGCCCCTCGGCACTGGCCGAGTTCGAGCGCGCTGGCGCCGATATCGTCCTGCTGGACCTCATGCTGCCCGGAATGAGCGGCACCGACGTCTGTAAGCAACTGCGGTCGCGGTCCAGCGTGCCGGTCATCATGGTGACCGCGCGGGACAGCGAGATCGACAAGGTCGTCGGCCTGGAACTCGGTGCCGACGACTACGTCACCAAGCCCTACTCGGCCCGTGAGTTGATCGCCCGCATCCGCGCGGTGCTGCGCCGTGGCGCGGACAACGACGATGCCGGTATCGCCGACGGTGTGCTGGAGGCCGGCCCGGTACGGATGGACGTCGAGCGCCATGTCGTCAGCGTCAACGGCGAGCAGATCACGTTGCCGCTCAAGGAGTTCGACCTGCTCGAGTATCTGATGCGCAACAGCGGACGGGTACTGACCCGGGGGCAGCTGATCGACCGGGTCTGGGGTGCCGATTATGTCGGCGACACCAAGACCCTGGACGTCCACGTCAAGCGACTGCGCTCGAAGATCGAGTCCGACCCCGCCAGCCCGGTGCACCTGGTGACCGTCCGTGGCCTCGGCTACAAGCTGGAGGGCTGAGCCGCTGCGACCGGTCCTACTCGGCGGCGCGGGTCGCCGGGTGCACGGCGATCAGCCCGAGCTGTCCTCGGCGCCGGCACATCGCGGCCAGCTCGGCGTAGGCCTTCTCGCCGAGCAGTTCGGTCAGTTCGGGAGCGTAGGACTGCCAGACCGGCTTGGCGCCGACATGGGCCGCCGGATCCCCGGTGCAGTACCAGTGCAGGTCGGCACCGCCCTCGCCCCAACCCCGCCGGTCGTATTCCGTGATGACGGTCTTGAGGATCTCCGAACCGTCCGGCCGGGTCACCCAGTCCTGGGTGCGGCGGATCGGTAACTGCCAGCAGACCTCGGGCTTCATCGTCAGCGGTTCGACACCCAATTTGAGCGCCTTGGAGTGCAGGGCGCAGCCGATCCCACCGGCGAAGCCCGGCCGATTGAGGAATATGCAGGCGCCCTTGTACTTTCGCGTCCGCTGGTTGGGTTTGCCGTCGTACTCGTCGTCTTCGAGATAGCCCTTGCGGCCCAGCCCCTTGCTGCGGAACTGCCAGTCCTCGTCGGTCAACTTCGTGACGGCATCGTCGAGCATGGCGCGGTCGTCGTCATCGGAGAGGAAGGCGCCGTGCGAGCAGCAGCCGTCGTCGGGGCGGCCCGCCACCGTGCCCTGGCAGGCGGGCGTGCCGAAAACGCATGTCCAGCGCGATAACAACCACGTCATGTCCGCACTGATCACGTGGTTGGAGTCCTCGGGGTCGTAGAACTCGACCCACTCGCGCGCGAAGTCGAGGTCGACTTCGCCACCCACTCCTCCGAGTTGCCTACCGCCGACGGGTGACGTCTTCACAGTTGTCAACGGTAAACCCACTAACCTTGGTCGCGTGCGATTGGGCGTGCTGGATGTGGGCAGCAATACGGTTCATCTGTTGGTCGTCGACGCCCGCCGTGGTGGACACCCGACACCGATGAGTTCCACCAAGGCCGCGCTGCGGTTGGCCGAGGCGATCGATTCGACCGGCAAACTGACCCGCAAGGGTGCGGACAAACTCGTCAGCACGGTCGACGAGTTCGCCAAGATCGCCACCAGTTCGGGATGTTCGGAGTTGATGGCCTTCGCCACCTCGGCGGTGCGTGATGCCACCAACTCCGAGGCGGTGCTTGCCAGGGTGCAGGCCGAGGCCGGGGTGTCGCTGCGCGTGCTCAGCGGTGTCGACGAGTCGCGACTGACGTTCCTGGCGGTGCGCCGGTGGTATGGCTGGAGTGCCGGGCGCATCATCAACATCGATATCGGCGGAGGCTCGTTGGAGTTGTCCAGCGGTGTCGACGAGGAGCCCGATGTGGCGCTGTCGCTGCCGCTGGGCGCGGGGCGGATGACCAGGGAGTGGCTGGCCGAGGACCCGCCGGGCCGCCGCCGGGTGGCGATGCTGCGCGACTGGCTGTCCACCGAGCTCTCCGAGGCGGGATCGGTGATCCAGTCGGCGGGCACACCCGACCTGGCGGTCGCCACATCCAAGACGTTCCGGTCGTTGGCGCGGCTCACCGGCGCGGCGCCGTCGGGGGCGGGGCCGCGGGTCAAGCGGACTCTGACGGCGAGCGGTCTGCGCCAGCTGATCGCTTTCATCTCTAGGATGACAACGGCCGACCGAGCCGAGTTGGAGGGGGTGAGTGCCGAGCGGGCGCCACAGATCGTGGCGGGGGCGCTGGTTGCCGAGGCGAGTATGAAGGCCTTGGGTGTCGAAACGGTGGAGATCTGTCCCTGGGCGTTGCGGGAGGGCCTGATCCTGCGCAAACTCGACAGTGAAGCCGACGGAACCGCCCTGGTCGAGACCATCCCAGCCACTCCCGAGGGCAAAAGACGATGACTGATACCAACAGCAACGCAGACAACACGTCGACGCGACCCATTTCCGTCGCCGAGCTGCTCGCCAAGAACGGGTCGATCGGCGCACCTGCGCCCGGTGGGCGTCGCCGTCGCCGCCGTGGCAATGCCGACGCGGTGACCGTCGCCGAGCTGACCGGGGAGATCCCGATCGTCTCGATGACCGACGAGCCCCCCGCCCCGGCGCCGCCTGTCGACGATCCGGTCCTCGACGAGCCGGAAGCCGAGGCTCCGACGGCCGAGGAGACCGCCGTCGACGCGCCCGTCCTCGACGAGCCGGAAGCCGAACCCCTCGGGGACTCGGAGGCCGAACCCGACGTCGAACCCGAGGCCGAACCAGAACCGGATGCCGACGAGACCGCCGCGGTCGACGTGGCGGCCACGGATTACGACGCGCACCTGCAGCAGCGCGAGGCCGAGCCCGAGCCGGTGGCCTTCCAACCCCGCCGCCGCGCGCACGGCTTCTCCCGGCGTGCCGTCGAAGCCGAGTCGACCGATACGGCGGCCGCAGAGGCGATGAGCCCGGACCCGCTGCTCGACGACGACGTCGACGGTAACGACCATGTCGACGGCGCGGCCGACCGGCTGTCCTATCTGAAGTCGCCCTCGGACACCCTGTTCGGCGGCGATTCCGTGGCCGACGAGGCGACCCGGCGCACCCGGACTCCGGGCCCGGAGGACATCGATCTGAAAAGCGGCGACCTTGATCGCAGCGATCTCGACGACACCGAGCTGCTGTTGGTCGGCGACACCGGCGAGCAGCACGAGGGCTCCGCTTTCATGCGCGGTCTGTGGGTCGTCGTGCAGAGTGTGCTGGCCGTCGCGCTCGGTGCCGGGTTGTTCATCGCCTTCGACCAGCTGTGGAAGTGGAACAACATCGTCGCGCTGGCCCTGTCGGTGCTGGTGATCCTCGGCCTGGTCGTGGGGGTGCGGGTGGTCCGCAAGACCGAGGACATCGCCAGCACGTTGATCGCCGTCGCGGTGGGTGCCATGGTCACCCTCGGCCCGCTGGCGTTGCTGCAATCCACCTGATGACGAGCTAGTGCGCCCCGCGATCAAGGTCGGGTTGTCGACGGCCTCGGTGTACCCGCTGCGCACGGAGGCGGCGTTCGAGCACGCCGCCCGCCTGGGCTACGACGGGGTCGAGCTGATGGTGTGGGCCGAGGCGGTCAGCCAGGACATCGACGCCATCGAGGCCATGTCGCAGCGGTACGGCATCCCGGTGCTCTCGGTGCACGCACCGTGCCTGCTGATCTCGCAGCGGGTCTGGGGCGCCAACCCGATCGCCAAGCTGGAGCGCAGCGTGCGCGCCGCCGAACAGCTCGGTGCCCAGACCGTCGTGGTGCACCCGCCGTTTCGCTGGCAGCGCCGGTACGCCGAGGGTTTCAGCGCGCAGGTCGCAGCCTTGGAGGCCGGCAGCGACGTGCTGGTCGCCGTGGAGAACATGTTCCCGTTCCGCGCCGACCGGTTCTGGGGCACCGGCAAACCGTCGATCGAGCGGATGCGTCGGCGCGGCGGCGATCCCGGCCCGGCGATCTCGGCGTTCGCACCGTCCTATGACCCGCTCGACGGTGGTCACGCGCACTACACGCTGGATCTCTCGCACAGCGCCACCGCAGGCACCGATGCGCTGGAGTTGGCGCGCCGGATGGGTGACGGCCTGGTGCACCTGCACCTCTGCGACGGCAGTGGGGCATCCACCGACGAACACCTCGTCCCGGGCCGCGGCAATCAGCCCGCCGCGCAGATCTGCAGGCAGCTGGCGACGTCGGATTTCACCGGGCACGTCATCCTGGAGGTCACCACCTCGGGGGCGCGCAACGCCGCCGAACGGGATGCGCTGTTGATCGAGTCCCTCCAATTCGCAAGGGAGCACCTGCTGCGATGAGTGTGTTGTTCAGCGATGCCATGCGGCTGGAAACCGCGGGCGACGGGGTCTATACCGGGGCTCTCAACGAGCACTGGACGATCGGGCCGAAGGTGCACGGCGGGGCGATGCTGGCGCTGTGCGCCAACGCCGCGCGCACCGAGATCGGTGTCCCGGGTGTCGAACCGATCGTGGTGTCGGGAAACTTCCTGTGGGCGCCGGACCCGGGGCCGCTGCAGGTGTTCACCGACGTGCGCAAGCGCGGTCGCCGGATCAGTCTGGTCGACGTCGAACTGCGCCAGGGGGAGCGCGTCGCCGTGCGCGCGGCCATCACCCTCGGCGTGCCGGAGGACGACACCGTCCCGCTGCTGTCGACGAACCCGGTGGTCCCGCTGATGACTCCGGAGCCGCCGCCCGGGCTGGAGCCCATCGGGCCCGGACATCCGATGGCCGATGTGGTGCACCTGGCCCACGGCTGCGATATCCGGCCGTCGCTGACCACCATGGCGCCGCGTTCCGACGGAGGCCCGCCGGTGATCGAGTACTGGGTGCGGCCGCGCGGTGCCGCCCCGGACGTCCTGTTCGCCCTGCTGTGCGGTGATGTGTCGGCCCCGGTGACCTTCGGCGTCAACCGCCTGGGTTGGGCGCCCACCGTCCAGCTGACGGCCTTCCTGCGGGCCGTCCCGGTCGACGGCTGGTTGCGGGTGCTGTGCACGACGACCCAGATCGGGCAGGAGTGGTTCGACGAGGACCATGTCGTGGTCGACGCGAGCGGCCGGATCATCGTGCAGAGCCGTCAGCTCGCGTTGGTGCCCGCGTCCTGAGCGAACTCATGTCACGGTCCGTGACATGCTTTCCCGGTGGCGAGAATTGCGATCATCGGCGGAGGAAGTATCGGCGAGGCCCTGCTCTCTGGGTTGTTGAGGGCGGGCCGTCAGGTCAAGGATCTGGTGGTTGCCGAGAAGCATCCCGATCGGGCCCGGCAGTTGTCGGAAACGCATCAGGTGTTGGTGACCTCGGTGGCCGACGCCGTCGAGAATGCGTCCTACGTGATCGTGGCGGTCAAGCCCGGTGATGTCTCCGCGGTGACAGCGGAGATCGCCGAGGCGGTCGCCAAGGCCGACAACGACAGCGACGAGACGGTCTTCGTCAGCGTCGCCGCGGGCGTCAGCACGATCTTCTTCGAGAACAAGCTGCCCGCGGGCTCTCCGGTGGTGCGGGTGATGCCGAATGCGCCGATGGTGGTCGGCGGTGGTGTCAGCGCGGTGGCGGCAGGCAGGTTCGCCACCCCGGAGCAGCTCAAGGAGGTCGCCGCGATCTTCGACACCGTCGGCGATGTGCTGACCGTGACCGAGACGCAGATGGACGCGGTCACCGCGGTGTCGGGTTCGGGCCCGGCGTACTTCTTCCTGATGGTGGAGGCGCTCGTCGACGCAGGTGTGGCGGCCGGGTTGTCACGCGAGGTGTCCACCGAGCTCGTGGTGCACACCATGGCGGGGTCGGCGGCCATGCTGCTGGACCGCCGGGATTCGGCACCGAATGGCGTAATGGACACCTCTGCGACCGCGCTGCGGGCTATCGTGACCTCACCGGGTGGTACCACCGCGGCTGGTCTGCGAGAACTCGAGCGCGGTGGCCTGCGCAGTGCCGTGGCAGATGCCGTGCAAGCGGCCAAAACACGCTCTGAGCAGCTAGGAATTACATCAGAGTAGTTCACCAATTTCGGACTGATTAGCCCACACCCGTCGCAATAACCCCAGTGGCCACGCTATTCTCCTCGTGTATGCACGCGTACGTGCCAGCGGTGGGGAAGCCGCTGGCCCGGCCGTGCCTTATGGATTGGGTTGCGATGACGTCAATGAACGGGCCATCGGCGCGGGATTCCGCTGGCGACGGCCAGCCGAAGGCTCAATTTCTCACCGTCGCAGAGGTCGCCAGCTTGATGCGGGTCAGCAAGATGACCGTGTACCGCCTGGTGCACAACGGTGAACTGCCTGCGGTACGGGTGGGTCGCTCGTTCCGCGTACACGCCAAGGCGGTGCACGACCTCTTGGAGACCTCGTACTTCGACGCCGGCTGATTAGTTCCGGGCCGGGGCACCCGGGTAAGGTGACCCGGTCAGTTCACACATCGGTAGGTAGCGGAGTTCATGGGTTCAGTAATCAAGAAGCGGCGTAAGCGCATGTCGAAGAAGAAGCACCGTAAGCTGCTTCGTCGCACCCGGGTCCAGCGCAGAAAACTCGGTAAGTAGCTTTCGGCTTCGGCCGCTAGGCTGGCCCGATGGATGAGCTTGGTTCCGAACCTAAAGTCGTCCTGGTCACCGGGGCCTGCCGTTTTCTCGGCGGGTACCTGACTGCACGCCTGGCGCAGAACCCCGCGATCGACCATGTCATCGCGGTGGATGCGATAGCACCGAGCAAGGATCTGTTGCGGCGGATGGGGCGCGCCGAATTCGTGCGCGCCGACATCCGCAACCCCTTCATCGCCAAGGTCATCCGCAACGGCAACGTCGACACCGTCGTCCACGCCGCGGCGGCCTCCTACGCGCCGCGCGCCGGTGGACGGGCCACCCTCAAAGAGCTCAACGTGATGGGTGCCATCCAGCTGTTCGCGGCCGCGCAGAAGGCGCCGTCGGTGCGCCGCGTCGTGCTCAAGTCCACCTCCGAGGTGTACGGGTCCAGTTCGCGCGATCCGGTGCGGTTCACCGAGGACGGCAGTGCGCGCCGGCCGCCGACCGATGGTTTCGCACGCGACAGCATCGACATCGAGGGTTATGCCCGGGGGCTGGCCCGTCGACGCCCGGATATCGCGGTGACGATCCTGCGGTTGGCCAACATGATCGGCCCCGCGATGGACACCGCGCTCTCGCGCTTCCTGGCAGGGCCGGTCGTGCCCACGGTGCTGGGCCGTGATGCCCGGCTGCAGCTGCTGCACGAACAGGATGCGCTCGGCGCGCTGGAACGGGCCACCGTCGCGGGCAGGCCCGGCACCTTCAACGTCGGCGCCGACGGCATCATCATGATGAGTCAGGCGATCCGCCGTTCCGGCCGGGTCGCGCTGCCGGTGCCGCGTTCGGCGCTGGCCGTCGTCGACTCACTGCGTCGCGCCACCCGCTACACCGAGCTCGACCGTGAGCAGCTGAACTATGTGAGCTTCGGCCGGGTGATGGATACCGCCAGGATGCGAAACGACCTAGGCTATATCCCGAAGTGGACCACCGCGGAGGCATTCGACGATTACGTGCGGGGACGTGGTCTGACGCCGATCATCGACCCGAACTGGGTACGCTCTGTGGAAGGCCGGGCGGTGGCGCTGGCGCAACGCTGCGGCGGCTTGGGGACGACGTGACGTCGGGTTGGGGAGAGGTTGTCCGGTGGCGGGTGAATCAAAAGCGAAAGTGATTCCGCTGCGCGCGAATTCGGGTCGTTCGACCGCTGCGCGCCGCGCCGCTCAGCGTGCCGACGGTGCGCGCAGGCATCCCTCCCTGCTGTCGGACTCCGACGAACGCGCCTCCGCCGAGGAGATCGCCGCCGTCGTCCGCGAGATCGACGAGCATCGCAACAACGGCGCGGCTGCCGCCCCCGAGGACGTCCCCAACGAGCTGTCGAAGGCCATCTCCGCGATCGCCGATTTCGCCACCCGCCGGATGACCGGTGACTACACCGTCGACGAGTTCGGGTTCGATCCGCACCTCAATGACAACGTCGTATTACCGCTGCTGCGTGGACTTTTCAGGAATTGGTTCCGCGTCGAGGTCAGCGGTATCGAGAACCTGCCGCTGGACGGAGCGGCACTGGTGGTGGCCAATCATGCCGGCGTGCTGCCCTTCGACGGACTGATGGCGTCGGTGGCGGTGCACGATCACCATCCGCGCCAGCGGGCATTGCGGTTGCTGGCGGCCGATCTCGTCTTCGACATGCCCGTGGTGGGTCAGGCGGCCCGCAAGGCCGGCCACACGGTGGCATGCAGCTCCGATGCGCACCGGTTGCTCGCGGCCGGTGAACTCACCGCGGTATTCCCCGAGGGGTTCAAGGGGCTGGGTAAACCCTTCAAGGACCGCTACAAGCTGCAGCGGTTCGGTCGCGGCGGTTTCGTCTCGGCCGCGCTGCGCGCGCAGGTGCCCATCGTCCCGTGCTCGATCGTCGGCTCCGAGGAGATCTACCCCAAGATCGGTGACATCACGTTGCTGGCGCGGCTGCTGGGGCTGCCCTACTTCCCGGTCACGCCGCTGTTCCCGCTGGCCGGTCCGCTGGGTTTGGTGCCATTGCCGTCGAAGTGGCACATCAAGTTCGGCGAGCCGATCTCCACCGACGGCTATGACGAGGGTGCGGCGGATGACCCCATGATCACCTTCGAGCTGACCGACCACGTCCGCGAGACCATCCAGCACACGCTGTATCAGCTGCTGGCGAATCGCCGGAACACCTTCCTGGGCTGAGTAGTTCTCTGCGGCGAGATCGACGTTTCTGCGGTCGCGGACGTCGTCAGAGCGCAAAAACGTCGATCTCACTAAATCGATGGAGCCGTTCAGGCAGCCGCTGCGTCTGATTGAGCATGCGCATCCCATTCGTCGGCGCCGAAGCCGTCGCTTCAGGTGAGTTGACGCCGTTCGCTTTGCGACGCCGGTATCGGCCGATTTACCGGGGGATCTATGTCCCCGCTGAGCATGAGGTGTCGCTGCGCGATCGCATCGTCGGAATCGGATTGGCAGCACCCGACGCCGTCATCGCCGGCGTAGCCGCATCGGCACTCTACGGCGCGAAGTGGGTCGACGCCGATGAGCCCATCGAGGTGGTCATGGGTGGGCGCCGTACCCAGCAGGGGTTGATCGTGCGCAACGACACCCTGCAACCGGATGAGATCGCGACGATCTCGGGAGTCCGGGTCACCACACCGGCACGGACCGCCTTCGACCTGGCGAGGTATCACCCGCGTGATTGGGCAGTGGCTCGCCTGGATGCGCTTGCTCGGGCGCGACGATTCTCGGTCGAGCAGGTCGCGACGATCGCAGAGCGGCATCCGCGGGCGCGGGGGGTGACGCGGCTACGGACGACTCTGCCGTTCGTCGACGGCGGAGCGGAGTCCCCGAAGGAGACATGGTTGCGATTGCTCTTCATCGATGCCGGACTGCCCAGACCCACAACCCAGTTTGTGGTGTACGACGAGGAAGGCCGCTATGTCCGGCGAATCGACATGTGCTGGACGGAGTTCAAGGTCGGCGCTGAATACGACGGACAGCAGCATCTGACGAGCCGGTACGACTATGTGAACGATGTGAAGATCGGGCGGGTGCTGCGCCGGTTGGACTGGCGTATCCAGCACGTCATCAAGGAGGACCGGCCGGCCGAGATCATCTCCGAGGCTCGGACGACTCTCCTGTCGCGGGGGTGGCGCCCGTGAGATCGACGTAGTTGTCGTCGCAGGCTTCCTGAGACCACAAAAATGTCGATCTCAACTCACAACTAGCTGTTCTGGTTGGCGACCATTCGCGCGATCGAGGCATCACGCGCGGCGGCGATCTGGGCGGTGACCTCGTCGGCCTCGCCTTCGTGCTCGGCCTCACCGAGGATCGTGATGACGCTGGTGAGCACCGGGTTGCCGTCGTCGTCGGTGACCTCGGCGCGGACCTCGGTGAGGATGGCGCCGTGCGATTCGATGACCGAATCGAGGTACGAGTCGAACCACAGCTTGTCGCCGGCCTTGATCGGGCGGTGGAAGACCAGCTTCTGATCACGGTGCAGCACCCGCTCCAGGTTCACCGGCACATCGAACTGGTTGAAGATCTCCAGCTGCACCCGGCGCCCGGCGACAGCGATGAACGTCAGCGACGCCACGAGGCTGTCATGACCGTTCTCGGCGGCACCTTCCTCGCTGTGGTGGGCGGGGTGCTCATCCTTCACCGCGGTGGCGAACTCACGGATCTTCTCGCGGCCGACCTCGAAATAGTCGGGGTACCGGTAGTGGGTTCCCACGATCTCTTCGGCAATGCCCATGGCGGGTCAGCCTACCGTGCGGCGGCTCAGTGACCGGCGTCGCGGCGAGAGGCCACCGCGGCCAGGGCCCCGCCGACCGCACCGAGGGCCAATGCCGAGGGCACTCCGATGCGAGCCGCCTTGCGTGCGGTGCGGAAGTCGCGGATCTCCCAGCCGCGTTCGCGGGCCACATCGCGCAGCGCCGCGTCGGGATTGATCGCGACGGCGGTGCCGACCAGCGACAGCATCGGCACGTCGTTGAAGCTGTCCGAATAAGCGGTGCATCGACGCAGGTTGAGGCCCTCGCGGATGGCCAAGGAGCGGACCGCATGGGCCTTGCCCGCGCCATGCAGAATGTCCCCGACGAGCCGGCCGGTGAACACACCGTCGACGGATTCGGCGATGGTGCCCAGCGCCCCGGTCAGGCCGAGGCGGCGGGCGATCGTGTCGGCGAGCTCATAGGGCGTCGCGGTCACCAACCACACCTGCTGGCCGGCATCGAGGTGCATCTGGGCCAGCGCACGGGTACCCGGCCAGATCCGGTCGGCGATGATCTCGTCGTAGATCTGTTCACCGAGCTCGACCAGTTCGGCGGTGGAGCGGCCCTCGATGAACGCCAGCGCCTTCTGCTTGCCCTCGGCGACGTCGTCGCTGTTCTCCTTGCCGGTGAACTGGAACTTGGCCTGCGCGTAGATGATCCCGGCGATATCGCGGTAGGTGAAGTACTTGCGCGCGGCCAGCCCACGGGCGAAGTGCACCAGCGACGATCCGTGCACCAGGGTGTTGTCGACGTCGAAGAACGCCGCCGCGGTCAGGTCCGGCGGTGGCGGCGGAGGCGTGTCGGACACCGTTCAACATTAAGTCACCGGGGGCCGATACTGGTTGCGTGGACCATCAGGTGTTGTTGCTCACACGTGCCGGATGCGGCCTGTGCGCGACGGCGGCCGCGACGCTGGACGCGCTGGCCGCCGAATTGGGCATGCGCTGGGAGTCGGTGGATGTCGACATCGCCGCCGAGGGGGGTCAGCCCGCGTTACGCGCCGAGTACGGCGATCGGCTGCCGGTCGTGCTTCTCGACGGTGTCGAACACAGCTACTGGGAGGTCGACGAAGCGCAGTTACGAAAAGATCTCAGCTAATTTGGTCGCTGCGCTGGTAAAGGCTACTTTGGACCGTGGCCTAGGGCGAGCGACGGGAAGAATCTGGGTGATGATGCCGTGAGCGTACTGCTATTCGGAGTGTCGCACCGCAGTGCGCCGGTTTCCGTTCTGGAGCAGCTCAGTACCGACGAGGCCGACCAGGCCAAGATCGTCGACCAGCTCCTGCAGTCGTCGTTGGTGACCGAGGCCATGGTGCTCTCCACCTGCAACCGGGTGGAGATCTATGCGGTCGTCGACGCCTTCCACGGTGGCCTGTCCGTCATCGGCCAGGTGCTCTCCGAATGCTCCGGTATGGGCCTGAACGACCTCACCAAATATGCCTACGTGCGCTACGCCGAGGCCGCCGTCGAACATCTCTTCTCGGTGACCAGCGGGATGGATTCGCTGGTGGTCGGTGAGCAGCAGGTGCTCGGGCAGGTGCGCCGCGCCTACGCCGCCGCCGAGGCCAATCACAGCGTCGGCCGCACCCTGCACGAGCTGGCCCAGCGTGCCCTGTCCGTCGGTAAGCGGGTGCACACCGAGACCGGTATCGACTCGGCAGGCGCCTCGGTGGTCTCGGTGTCGCTGGAGATGGCCGATCGGCGCATCGGTGGCCTGGCGGGCCGCCGGGCCGTGGTCGTCGGCGCCGGCGCGATGGGTGCCCTGGCCGCCAAACACCTGGTCCGGGCCGGTGTCGAGCGCATCGACGTCGTCAACCGATCGCTGCCGCGTGCCCGCAGGCTGTCCCAGAACATCACCGATCTCGGCGTGGCATCGCATCCGTATCTGCTCGACGATGTCGCCGCGGTCCTGGCCGCCGCCGATGTCGTGGTCAGCAGCACCGGCGCCGTCCGCCCGGTCATGACGCTCGCCGATGTGCACCTCGCGTTGGCCGCCCGTGATGACGATGATCGTCCGCTGGTGATGTGCGATCTGGGCATGCCGCGCGATATCGACATCGCGGTCAACGGGCTGCCCGGCGTCCACGTCATCGACATGGAGCGCATCCAGCGCGAACCGCGGGCCCGCGCGGCGACCTCGGATGCCGAGGCCGCACGCACCATCGTCGCCAATGAGGTCGCCAATTATCTGGCCGGCCAGCGGATGGCCGAGGTCACCCCGACGGTCACCGCGCTGCGCCAGCGCGCCGCCGACGTCGTCGAGGCCGAACTGCTGCGCCTGGACAACCGGCTGCCGGGGCTGGATTCCACGCATCGTGACGAGGTCGCCCGCACTGTCCGCAGGGTCGTCGACAAGCTTCTGCACGCGCCGACCGTGCGGGTCAAGCAGCTCGCCGGGGCGCCCGGTGGGGACAGCTACGCCGAGGCGCTGCGCGAGTTGTTCGAACTCGACCCGCAGGCCGTCGACGCCGTAGCCGGCGGCGAATTGCCGTTGCTCGCATCAGATACCGATACTCAGTGATCCGAATCGGCACCAGGGGCAGCCTGCTGGCCACCACCCAGGCCGGCTTCGTCCGCGACGCGTTGATCGCCAACGGGCACGAGGCCGAACTGGTCATCATCTCCACCGAGGGCGACCGCAATCAGGGCCCGATCGCCGATATCGGCGTCGGGGTGTTCACCGCGGCCCTGCGCGAGGCGCTGGCCGACGGCGAGGTGGACGCCTGCGTGCACTCCTACAAGGATCTCCCGACCGCCCGTGACGAACGGTTCACCATCGCCGCCGTTCCGCCCCGTGAGGACTCCCGGGACGCGCTGGTGGCGCGTGACGGACTGGTGCTCGGCGAGCTCCCGGCGGGCTCGGTGATCGGTACCTCGAGCCCGCGGCGGGCCGCGCAGCTTAAAGCACTGGGTCTCGGTTTGGAAATCCGCCCCCTACGAGGCAACCTAGACACCAGGTTGAACAGGGTAAGCAGCGGTGATCTCGACGGCGTCGTCGTCGCCCGAGCGGGCCTCGCCCGCATCGGACGGCTGGACGTTGTCACCGAGGCTCTGGAACCGGTGCAGATGTTGCCGGCACCGGCTCAGGGGGCGCTCGCGGTCGAATGCCGTGCCGCAGATTCCGACCTCGTCGCGACACTGGCGGAGTTGGAAGACGCCGACACGCGCGCCGCGGTCATCGCTGAACGTGTCCTGCTCGCCGAACTGGAGGCGGGTTGCTCCGCACCGGTGGGTGCCATCGCTGAGGTGGTCGAGTCCATCGATGAGGACGGCCGCGTCTTCGAAGAGCTGTCGCTGCGCGCATGCGTGGCGGCGCTGGACGGATCCGACGTGATCCGTGCGTCCGGCATCGGGACTCCCGAGCGGGCACGAGAGCTGGGGCTCTCGGTGGCCGCGGAGCTGTTCGAACTGGGCGCACGCGACGTGTTGGCAGACGCTGGGAGTGACAGATGACTGGGCACGCAGGTAACCGGGGCCGCAAGATTCGGCCCGGCCGCATCACATTCGTGGGCTCCGGCCCAGGTGATCCGGGCCTGCTGACAACGCGTGCGCGGACCGTGCTCGCCAATGCGGCGACGGTGTTCACCGATCCCGATGTGCCCGAGTCGGTGCTGGCGCTGGTCGGTTCCGAACTGCCGCCGACCTCGGGCCCCGAGCCCGCCGCCACCGAGACGCCCGACGGTGAGACCGTCGCCGCCGTGGTGCCGGGTGGTCCCGATGTGCGACCAGCCCTCGGCGATCCCGCCGAGGTCGCCAAGACGCTGGCCGCCGAGGCGCGTAACGGTCTCGACGTCGTCCGGCTGGTCGCCGGTGACCCGCTGTCGGTGGACGCGGTGATCGCCGAGGTCAATGCGCTGGCACGGACCCAGCTGAACTTCGAGATCGTGCCGGGCCTGCCGGATACCACCGCAGTGCCGACCTATGCCGGTCTGCCGCTGGGCTCGTCGCACACGGTCGCCGATGTGCGTGACCCGAACGTCGACTGGGCTGCGCTGGCCGCCGCCCCCGGACCGCTGATCCTGCACGCGACCGCCGGCCACCTGGCCGACGCCGCCCGCACGCTGGTCGAGTACGGCCTCGCCGAGAACACGCCGGCCGTCATCACCGCGCACGGCACCACCTGCCAGCAGCATTCGGTGGAGACCACGCTGGTCGGCCTCGGCGACAAGGCCATCCTGAACGCGGCCGAGCCCTCCGGTGGCACACCGGGCCCGCTGTCGGGTCCGCTGGTCGTCACGATCGGCAAGACGGTCGCCAACCGCGCGAAGCTGAACTGGTGGGAGAGCCGGGCGCTCTACGGCTGGACCGTGCTGGTGCCGCGCACCAAGGATCAGGCCGGCGAGATGAGTGACCGGCTGGTCACCCACGGCGCACTGCCGGTCGAGGTGCCCACCATCGCCGTCGAGCCGCCGCGTAGCCCGGCCCAGATGGAAAGGGCCGTCAAGGGTTTGGTGGACGGCCGGTTCCAGTGGGTGGTGTTCACCTCCACCAACGCCGTGCGTGCCGTATGGGAGAAGTTCAACGAGTTCGGCCTGGACGCCCGCGCGTTCTCGGGTGTGAAGATCGCCTGTGTCGGCCAGGCCACCGCCGATCGGGTGCGTGCCTTCGGTATCAACCCCGAGCTGGTGCCCGCCGGTGAGCAGTCCTCGCTGGGCCTGCTCGACGAGTTCCCGCCGTATGACGAGATCTTCGACCCGGTGAACCGGGTGCTGCTGCCGCGCGCCGACATCGCCACCGAGACGCTGGCCGAGGGTCTGCGTGAACGCGGTTGGGAGATCGAGGATGTCACGGCCTATCGCACCGTCCGTGCGGCCCCGCCGCCGGCGCACACCCGCGAGATGATCAAGACCGGCGGGTTCGACGCGGTCTGCTTCACCTCCAGCTCGACGGTCCGCAATCTGGTCGGCATCGCGGGTAAACCTCACGCGCGCACCATCGTTGCCTGTATCGGTCCCAAGACCGCCGAGACGGCAGTCGAATTCGGCCTGCGCGTCGATGTGCAGCCGGAGACGGCCGCGGTCGGTCCGCTGGTTGAGGCGCTCGCCGAGCATGCCGCCCGGCTGCGCGCTGAGGGTGCGCTGCCTCCGCCGCGCAAGAAGAGCCGCCGCCGGTAAATGGGTTTCCCCAGACATCGTCCCCGTCGGCTGCGTTCCACGCCGGCGATGCGCAGGCTGGTCGCACAGACGACGCTGGAACCCCGGCACCTGGTGTTGCCGATGTTCGTCGCCGACGGGCTGACCGAGCCGCGGCCGATCAGCTCGATGCCGGGAGTCGTTCAGCACAGCCGTGATTCGTTGCGCCGCGCGGCTGCCGATGCGGTGGCCGCCGGGGTAGGCGGACTGATGTTGTTCGGGGTTCCGCAGGCGCAGGACAAGGATGCCTCCGGCAGCGTCGGGCTCGATCCCGACGGTGTGCTCAATGCCGCGTTGCGTGACCTGACCGCCGACCTCGGCGATGCCACCGTCCTGATGGCCGACACCTGCCTCGACGAGTTCACCGATCACGGTCATTGTGGTGTGCTCGACGCGCACGGGCGCGTCGACAACGATGCAACCAACGAGCAGTATGTGAAACTCGCTGTTGCGCAGGCGCATTCCGGTGCGCACGTGGTTGGGCCGAGCGGCATGATGGACGGCCAGGTCGCCGCGATCCGTGACGGCCTGGACGAGGCGGGGCACGAGGATGTCGCGATCCTCGCGTATGCGGCGAAGTTCGCCTCGGCGTTCTACGGCCCGTTCCGGGAAGCGGTGGATTCCAGCCTGTCCGGGGATCGGCGCACCTACCAACAGGATCCGGGTAATGCACGCGAGGCCGTGCACGAGATCACGTTGGACATCGACGAGGGTGCCGACATGGTGATGGTCAAGCCCGCCATGAGCTATCTCGATGTGGTGGCCGCGGCCGCGGAGATCTCACCGGTGCCCGTCGCGGCCTATCAGATCTCGGGGGAGTACTCGATGATCAGTGCCGCCGCGGCCAACGGCTGGATCGATCTGCGGGCCTCCGCACTGGAATCGCTGACCAGCATCCGCCGGGCTGGCGCCGATATCGTGCTCACCTACTGGGCGGCCGAGGCTGCCGGCTGGTTGAAGTGACCGAGCCTGCGCCTGCCGAGAACGTCCGACCGGAAGACGTGGACACCGGCGTCGGGCTGTGGGCGGCCGCGCTGATCCTGATGGTGCTGGGCTACCTGATCGATCTGTTCACCGCGCCGATCGACGTGGCCTGGTACATCTACGCGGCATCGGTGCTGTTCGTCATCGTGGTCGCCGCGGTGGTCGCCGCCTTCACCTGGCTGCTGCGCTTCGGCTACCGCTGGCCGCGCACGCTGTTGACCGCGGGTGGGCTGACCGCGGTGGTCTACACGGTGACCAGTCTGTTCACCGTCGACCGCAGTGCCGCCGTCGCCGCCTTCGGGTACGCAGCATGCACCATCCTGGGGTCGGTGCTGATTTTGGGCGGGGTGGTGCTGCTGCACCGCAAGGACGCTCACGAATACCTCACCCGCTAGGCTGCCGGGATCATGACCGCACCCTCGTCACCCGCACGTCCCGGCATCGTCAACATCGCATTCTGGTCGGTTCTGGTGGGCTCGGTGTTGTTGCTGTCGGGTGGGTTGCTGGGCCTGAGCGTGGCGGTCAGTGCCGATGACGCGGTGTTCGGCAAGGATGTCTCCCCGGAGACGGTGCAGAATCTGCGGATCCTGCTCGGCGGGCTCAGCGTGTTGTGGGCCGTGGTCGGGATGGCGCTGAGCTTCCTGGCCGGGCGCGCTCGCAACGGCGATCTGCGGTTCCGTCGGTCGGTGGTGGTGATGGCCGTGGCGGTCGTGGTGATGGTGTTCCTGTTGACGCTGCTGGCTCCGTTCACCATCACGCTGCCCACGTTGTTCGGGGTGGTCCCGGTGGCCATCGGTGCCACCCTGTTCATGCGGCCGGCGGCCACGGACTGGTTTCTGGACATGCAATGACCGAGGACGAACCGATCGACCAGGATCTGACCGAGGCACCTGCCGAGCAGGTGCTCTTCCACGAGCCCGGCGGTACCTGGTGGTGGCTGTTGGCCGGCCCGATCGCCGGGCTGGCGATGGCGTTGATCCAGGTGTCCGGTGGTGCCGGATGGGGGCTGGGTGTTCCCGCGGTGTTCTGCATCCTGATCAGTGGTTTCCTTGCGATCCAGATCAAGGCAGCCCGTATCCACACCTCGGTGGAGCTGACGCCGACGACGTTGCGTCAGGGCACCGAGCGGATACCGATCGCCGATATCGTTCAGATCTATCCGGAGCTCAAGCGTGGCGAGAGCGAGAAGTGGCAGACCTACCGCGCCTTCGGTGAGCTCAGTGGGATTCCGCGCGGTCGAACCGGTATCGGTATCAAGTTGACCGATAAGCGGACGGGGCAGGCGTGGGCGCGTAAACACCGCACCCTCCGCACCGCCCTGGTCGGACTGGTCGAGGAGCAGATGCCGTGAGGCGCACCGCGATGATCCAACTGGGTGCTGCGGTGCTTGCCCTCGTCGGTTGCGTACTGAGCTGGTTGGCCTCGCGCTCGGACGCGGAGTTACCGCCGGTTCTGGAGGGTGAGCCGACGGTGGCCACGGTCATCTACTACCCGCCGCTGATCCTGCTGGCGCTGCTGCTCGCCACGGTCGCCGGTGTGCTGACGGTGCTGGGCATCGTCAGATTGCGGGCGTCGCGCGCCTAGAAGTCTGGTTGTCCGCGGGCGTTTTCGAGGGCGACAGCGGCTGCGTTGTGGGTGCGTTCGGCGCTGATGCGGTAGTCACGGTCGTGTTGTCGGGTGCGTTGGCGTCGCGGGATGGCCGGTTCGCGGTCGCGCTCATCGATGAGGGTGATGTGTCGTGTTCTTGGTATCGGGGTGTCGATGGTGTTGTGCGGGAACAGAATCGGCCCCAGTGGCATCGTCACGTATCGATGCCCGGACGGTGCGGTCCATTCGGTGGTGCCGTCGGGGTGGGCGGTGGGGGTCCAGCCGGTTTTCATGGTTTTGAGCAGGTGGTGTTCGCGGCAGAGCGGTCGCAGATTGCCCGGATGGGTCGCCCCGGCCGGCCACGCGACGACATGGTCCAGATCGCAGCGTTGGGCGGGTTTCCCGCAGCCGGGGAAACAGCAGTTCATCGCGGTCATCCGGACGTAGGCCGCTAGCTTGGCCGAGGGTCGGTAGCGGGGTTCGGAGCCCAGGTCTGTTGCGCTGCTCAGGGGCCGGACTGTCGCGCCGCCGGCGATCAAGTCGGCGAGTAGGTGGGCGGGGATGATCGCGCCGTCGAGGGTGATCCCGGCACCCAGGCCGGGTCGAGCGCTGGCGGCTGGTGCAGCGGGTGCTGCGGGTTCGGACTCGGGATCGGTGCTGCCCTCCTTCGCGGCGGGCTCCTCAGCTCCCGGCTCGCCCACCGGCCCTTCCGCAGCACCGCCGGTATCCGGCGTGCCAGGCACCGGACCGGACTCGGGCGTGGGCCCCGCGTCCGGCTTTGTCCCGTGCCCGCTTTCGAGGTCTTGTCCGGTGAGGACGTAGATGGTGACCGCACCGGCGCGAGGGTCTTTCCCTGATCCTGCGCAGTCAGGGTCACCGCAGAGGCAGGTCAGTCGGTCGGCTCCGGCCAGGACGGCGGCGAGGGCGTCGGCGCGGCGTTCGGCCACGGTCCGCGGATCCTCAGAGCAGACACCATTGGCGAGGGTGTTGAGGCGGGTGTCGCTGATCGCGGCGTCGGTGGCACGCATCCGTCCCCAGAACGACACCACCCCGTCGGGATCGTCACGGTCACCGAAGTCGATATAGCGGTCTTTGGCCGCGACCTTGGACCGGATCACCGCGATCGGATCGAAGGTATGCACCCAGTAGTCGACCGCCCGGATCAACGCGTTCTCCGACAATGCGCCGTACTGGTGGGCGGTGCCGGCGATCCCGGCATCGATCAACCCCAACGCCTCCTCATCACATACCAGCTGCGTGCGCCAGGTGATCGCAGCGATCACCTTCGCCGACACCACCCCCTGCGCGAACACCTCCGCGGTCCTAGGCAGCCGATCACGCAGGGCCATCGCGATGCGCATCTGGGCACTGGCAGCGCGCGGGCTGAGAGTGCAGGCCGCACTGATCTCGGCCTTGGCGAGTGCCCATCCATCGATCAACCTCAACGCCGACGACTCGTCCTCGTCCTCGCAGTGCCGTGCGGTGACCTCGGCGATCGCAGCCAACCGCCGGGCCGCCGCAGCCGCCTCAGCGCGGGTGGCATCGGTGACCTCGGCGATGAGCGCCTCATCGCTCAACCCCGACAACCCCGATCGTTCGAACATATGAGCGAGTCTACCCGCGGACACCGACATGACAAGGCCGATCGAGGCGCCTGTGGATAAACCTGTAAGGCCTGGTCAAGGTGCGGAAAGGGCGGTGGTCGGCATGGGATCTGCGGTCTGTGCGATGAGTCGTTGCCTCACGAAGGATGCGCGCGACTGGCGTGGGCCGATCGCGAGCTTGGGTGCCGATGCGAGTCAAAATATGACCCCCGCCACATCGTGTTGGAACAAAGTGCAAAATCTGTAACACTGTTTCGCATGACGGAACTGGCCGAAAACACGCCTGAGGCTCTGGACGACGCGCTGCCCTTGGGTCCCGACTCCCTGGTGTGGAAATACTTCGGCGACAACCGGATGTATCTCATCGGCCCCCGGCCCGCTGTCCTGCAGAACATGCTCGCCGAACTCGGTCAGGGCGTGCTCGATCACTCGACCTTCTTCTCCGATACCGCCGAACGGCTCAAGCGGACCATCCCGCCGATCTTCAAGACTGTCTACGGCTCCGAGGACAACAACGCGGGCACCCAGGTGCGCGACTTCCACACGGATATCAAGGGCGCGATGCCCGGCCCCGACGGTCAGCCGGTCGGCCGGTACCACGCCCTGGACCCCGAGACCTATTACTGGGCGCACGCCACCTTCGTCGAGCAGATCTACTACTTCGCGGACACCTTCGTGAAGCGTCTCACCGATGCCGAGCGTGAACAGATCTGGCTGGAATCCAAGACCTGGTACCGCCGCTATGGCGTGAGTGACCGCCCGATGCCGGCCACCTATGCCGAATTCGTGCAGTACTGGGACCGGATGATGAATGAGGTTGCGGTACCGCACAAATCGGCAAAGTATGGCGTCGGCTACGTCACCAAGGGATTTCCGTGCCCGAAGGGTGTCAACCCCACGGCATGGAAGATCATCGCCAAGGTCTTCGATCCCGTCGCCGCGTTCCTGACCACCGGCGGCCTCCCGCCGCGGGCGCGAGACCTGCTGGGGCTGCCGTGGACGGAACGTCAGGAGCGCAATTACCAGCGTTTCGCCGCCTTCTGGCGCTCGCGGCCGGTCAACTGGATCTGGGACCGGCTGCCGATGTCGGTGCGCTACAGCAAGTTCGCCCAAGCCGGCTATGCCCGCGGCTGACGCCGGGACCGCGATCCTCGACGCGGCGCTGGTCGAGTTGGAACGCCACGGCTTCCGCAAGGTCGCCCTGGACGACGTCGCGCGCCGGGCCGGGGTCAGCCGCACCACCATCTATCGCCGCTTCGCCAACCGCGACGAGCTCGTCGGCGCCGTCATCGAGCGTGAGAACGTGGCATTGTTCGCCGATATCGCCGCCGAGTTGAAAAGTACCAAGCCGCAGGCAAATTACCATGTCGAGGCGTTCACGCTGTCCATCATGCGGTTTCGCCGCCACCGGGTGCTCAATCAGATGATCGTCGACGACCCGGCGCTCGCCCAGGAACTGCTGCATCGGCACTACGGTGCGGCGGTGGAGCGGATGGCCGCCGCGCTGCGGGTCATCTTCCCCGAGGGTTTCGCGGAACGGATCGGCGCACCCGCGGTCAACGATCTGGCCGACACCATCCTGCGCTACGCGGCGATGGTCCTGTTGCTGCCGAGCGTGCAGCCGCTGCAGACCGCCGACGAGGTCCGTGCCTTCGCCACCAGGCATTTCCTGCCCAGTCTGCCCGCCGCACTGCGATCAGTGTCGGCGTGAGTGTTTCGTAGCTCACAGAAGCGGGCAGCCGGGGTTGATGACACACGCACCGGATCCCGAGAAGACGGATCACCCGGACGCCGACCCGGAAAACAAGGACATCTTCGGCGATTACGACGAACCCCGCCCCACGGCGGTCCTGCCCGGCAGTAAGGGCACCGTCACCGGAACCGCCGTCAACGACTGGCTGGACGACGACGGAAATCCGATCTACGGCAAGGACGAGGCACCTACAGTGACGGAGTGACTCTCTCCGAGACTGCGCCCGCGTTCGTGAGCATGGCCCATTCGATCGTTTGGGCCTCGGTGGCCACCGTCGACGCCGACGGCAAACCGCGCAGCCGGGTGCTGCATCCGTTGTGGGAGTGGGACGGTACCGACCTGTTGGGGTGGGTCGCCACGGTGCCGTCGCCGGTGAAGAAGAGCCATCTCGCGGTGCATCCCTATGTCTCGGTTAATTATTGGGCACCCAACCAGGACACGTGCAGCGCCGATTGTCTGGTCGAGTGGTATCTCGATGACGAGACACGCGCCGCGGTCTGGGACAAGTTCGTGCACGCCCCGGAACCGCTCGGCTACAACCCGACGATCATCCCCGGTTGGGATTCGCCGACGTCACCGAGCTTCGCGGTGCTGCGCCTCACGCCGTACCGGCTGCGTGTTCAACCCGGCAGCATGATGACGCGCGGCGAGGGTGCGGTGCTCAGCTGGAGCGCGTGAGCAGCACCGCGGATTTGACCGGCAGGGTCCGCAGCAGCCGCTGCCATGGCCGACGGGTGACGGCGGCGGCCTCGTCCCTCGACACCACACGCGGATCGCGGACCTGAAGGCTGCGGCCACCGATCATCACGGAGCCCGTTCCGGCGACCTGCAGGTTGCGGATCCAATCGGTGTCGACGCCGTAGGGCAGCAGGATCGCCACCCCGTCGGTGGTGGGAAGGCGGTCACCGGGGTGCGGTACCGCCGCCCCGACCGCCGGCCGACATGGTCGACCGCGGACCACAGCGGCAGGTGCCCGGCCAACGGCCGCACGACGGGGTTGACGAAACGTCGGTTGAACTCGGCACGTCGGCGCGCGAATCGCATGTGTGGATCATATGGCCCCGCGACCTGGGAAAAGGACCGAAAGATCGGTTATCGGCCGCAGCCCACTACACCCTGTAGTTGACGGGTTTGCTCGGGCTGGGAGACTGGAAGCCATGAGCAGCACCCTGTCGTCCGTATCGGCGTCGGCTGCGTTGTTCGCCGATGCCTCCTCGGTGATCCCCGGCGGGGTGAATTCACCGGTGCGCGCATTCAGTGCCGTCGGCGGCACGCCCCGCTTCATCACCAGCGCCGGCGGCTACTGGCTGACCGATGCCGACGGCAATCGATATGTCGACCTGGTGTGTTCGTGGGGGCCGATGATCCTCGGCCACGCCCGGCCCGAGGTCGTCGAGGCCGTGCGGCGGGTTGCCGCCGACGGATTGTCTTTTGGCGCGCCCACCCCCGCCGAGACCGAACTGGCCCGCGAGATCATCGACCGGGTCGGCCCGGTCGAGCGGATCCGCTTCGTCAACTCCGGCACCGAGGCGACGATGAGCGCCATCAGGCTGGCCCGCGGTTTCACCGGCAGGCCCAAGATCGTCAAGTTCTCCGGTTGCTACCACGGCCACAGCGACGCGCTGCTCGCCGATGCCGGGTCCGGGGTCGCCACGTTGGGATTGCCATCCTCACCAGGGGTCACCGGTGCGGCCGCCGCCGACACCATCGTGCTGCCGTACAACGATGTCGCCGCCGTCGAAGAGGTCTTCGCCGCCCACGGCGAACAGATCGCCTGCGTCATCACCGAAGCCAGCCCGGGCAACATGGGCACCGTCGCACCGCTGCCCGGCTACAACGCGGCACTGCGCAGGATCACCGCCGAGCACGAGGCCCTGCTGATCTCCGACGAGGTGATGACCGGCTTCCGGGTCAGCCGCGCCGGCTGGTACGGCCTGGATCCGGTGGACGCCGACCTCTTCACCTTCGGCAAGGTCATGAGCGGCGGGCTGCCCGCGGCCGCGTTCGGTGGCCGCGCCGAGGTCATGGAGCGCCTCGCCCCGCTCGGTCCGGTGTATCAGGCAGGCACGCTGTCGGGAAACCCGGTCGCCATGGCCGCCGGACTGGCCACCCTGCGGGCCGCCGACGACACCGTCTATCAGACCCTCGACGCCCACGCCGACCGGCTACACGCGCTGCTCGCCACCGCGCTGACCGAAGCATCGGTGGCACACCACATTTCGCGGGCCGGCAACTTCCTCACCGTGTTCTTCGGTGCGGAGCAGCCGACGAACTTCGCCACCGCCAAGGCCACCGAGACCTGGCGCTACCCGGCCTTCTTCCACGCCCTGCTCGATGCCGGTATCTACCCGCCGTGCAGCGCCTTCGAAACCTGGTTCGTCTCGACAGCCTTGGACGAGAACGCCTTCGAGAAGATCGCCGAGGCGCTGCCGCACGCCGCCCGCGCCGCCGCCGAGGCCAAGCAGTGACCGCAGTCCGGACCACCGTGCACGTGATGCGCCACGGTGAGGTGCACAACCCGGAAAAGGTGCTCTACGGCCGGCTGCCCGGGTACAACCTGTCCGAGCGTGGCAGGCTGCAGGCCCAGGCGGCCGCGGATTGGCTTGCTGCACACGACATCACCCATGTGGTGGCCTCTCCGCTGGAGCGCGCGCAGCAGACCGCGGCACCGATCGCGGCCTCGCACGGGCTGGACATCGACACCGACGACGATCTGATCGAATCCTGGAACGATTTCGAGGGTAAGCGGGTCGCCCCTGGCGACGGCGCGCTGCGCGACCCGCGCAACTGGCCGCGGCTGCGCAATCCCCGCAAGCCGTCCTGGGGTGAGCCGTATGACCAGATCGCCCCGCGGATGACCGCGGCGATGCACCGGGCGCGCCGGAAAGCCGAAGGCCACGAGGCGGTGTGCGTCAGCCACCAACTGCCGGTGGAGACGCTGCGCCGAGCCATGACCGGACGTTCGCTGGCGCATCTGCCGTTACCGCACAGCCGGCTGTGCAATCTGTCGTCCATCACCTCGTTCACCTTTGACGACGACCGTCTCATCCGGTGGAGCTACACGGAGCCCTGGGGAATCTAGTGAGGTGGTTGTCCGCGCTGGCGGTGTTGATGGTGGTGCTCACCGGTTGCGCGACCGGTGACGACGCCGTCGCCCAGGGTGGCACCTTCGAATTCGTCGCCCCGGGTGGCAAGACCGACATCTTCTACGATCCGCCCGAATCACGGGGCACGCCAGGCAAACTGGCCGGACCGGATCTGATGGATCCGGACAAGACGCTCTCGCTGGCGGATTTCGCAGGCAAGGTCGTCGTGATCAACATCTGGGGACAGTGGTGCGGCCCGTGCCGCTCGGAGATGCCGCACCTGCAGCAGGTGTACGACGCCACCCGGGACCGGGGGGTGCAATTCCTCGGAATCGACGTGCGTGACAACAACCGCACCGCTGCAGTCGATTTCGTCACCGACCGAGGAATCACTTTCCCGTCGATATACGACCCGTCGATGCGCACCATGATCGCCTTCGGCGGTAAGTACCCGACCACCGTCATACCGTCGACGCTGGTGTTGGACCGTCAGCATCGGGTCGCCGCGGTGTTCCTGCGCGAGCTGCTGGATACCGATCTTCAGCCGGTCGTCGAGCGGTTGGCTGCAGAGAATTGACCGATCTGATCACCGGCGGCCCGCTGCTGCTGGCAGTCGGGCTGAGCCTGCTGGCCGGTCTGGTCTCCTTCGCCTCGCCCTGTGTGGTGCCCCTGGTGCCCGGCTATCTGTCCTATCTCGCCGCCATCTCCGGCGGCCCAGGCCGGTGGCGGGTGGCCGGCGCGGCCGGGTTGTTCGTCGCGGGTTTCACGGCGGTCTTCCTGCTCGGTAGCGTCGCGGTGCTGGGAATGACGACCGCGCTGATCACCAATCAGGAACTGCTGCAACGCATCGGCGGCGTCGTGACGATAGCGATGGGTCTGGTGTTCATCGGGTTCGTGCCCGCACTGCAGCGCGATACCCGGTTCGCGCCGCGTCAGCTCTCGACCCTGGGCGGGGCACCGCTGCTGGGCGCGGTGTTCGCCCTCGGCTGGACGCCGTGCCTCGGGCCGACGCTGACCGCGGTGATCGCGGTGTCCTCGGCCACCGAGGGATCCGCGGTGGCCCGCGGTATCACCCTGGTGATCGCGTACTGCCTCGGCCTCGGACTGCCGTTCGTCCTGCTGGCTTTCGGGTCGGCGCGGGCGGTGCGCGGGATGAGCTGGCTGCGCGAGCACACCCGCGGTATCCAGATCTTCGGTGGTGTGCTCATGATCGGCGTCGGGATCGCGCTGGTCACCGGACTGTGGGGTGATTTCGTGGCCTGGGTGCGCGATGCGTTCGTCAGCGATGTGAGGTTGCCGATATGAGAGTCCTCCAGCGCATCTGGGCGCTGTTCCGCAACACTTGGCGGACGCTGACCTCGATGGGCACCGCGCTGGTGCTGCTGTTCCTGTTGGCCCTCGGAGCCATCCCCGGCGCGCTGTTGCCGCAGCGCAGCCTCAACGCAGGCAAGGTCGACGAGTATCTGGCCGATCACCCGACCCTCGGGCCGTGGCTGGACCGGGTGCAGGCCTTCGACGTCTTCTCCAGCTTCTGGTTCACCTCGATCTACGTCCTGCTGTTCGTCTCGCTGGTGGGCTGTCTGACCCCGCGGATGCTCGAACACGTGCGCAGTCTGCGTGCGGTGCCGGTGCCCGCCCCGCGCAACCTGAGCCGCCTGCCCAAACACCACGAAGCCGATATCGACGGGGACGCAGGCCAGGTGGCCGCACGGGTCGACGAGCGGTTGAAGGGATGGCGGCGCACCACCCGCACGACCGAGGACGGCGTCACCGAGGTTTCAGCAGAGAAGGGGTATCTGCGCGAGTTCGGAAACATCGTCTTCCACTTCTCGCTGCTGGGTCTGCTGGTCGCCATCGCCGCGGGCAAGCTGTTCGGCTACGAGGGCAACGTCATCGTCATCGCCAACGGCGGACCCGGGTTCTGCTCGGCATCGCCCGCGGCATTCGACTCGTTCCGGGCGGGAAACACCGTCGACGGCACCTCGCTGTACCCGATCTGCGTCAAGGTCAACGACTTCGACGCCGACTACCTGCCCAGCGGGCAGGCGGTCAGCTTCGCCGCCAACATCGAGTACCAGGCCGGCGAGGACCTGCAGAACGATGTGTGGAACGACTACCGCCTCGAGGTCAACCATCCGCTGCGCATCGCCGGGGACCGCATCTATCTGCAGGGCCACGGGTACGCACCGACCTTCACCGTCACGTTCCCGGACGGGCAGACCCGCACCAACACCGTGCAGTTCCGGCCCGACGATCCGCTGACGCTGTTGTCCTCCGGCGTGGTGCGCGTCGACCCGCCGGCGGGTACCTATCCCGACCCCGACGAGCGTCGTAAACATCAGATCGCCATCCAGGGCCTGTTCGCGCCGACGGAGTTCCTGCACGGCACCCTGTTGTCCTCGAGCTTCCCGGCGTTGAACAAGCCCGCGGTGGCCGTCGACATCTACCGCGGTGACGCCGGGCTGGACACCGGACGGCCCCAGTCCATCTTCGATCTGGACCCCCGCCTGATCGGCCAGGGGCGGCTGAACAAGGAAGCCCGCGTCAACCTCACCGCCGGGCAGGAGACCCGGTTGGACGACGGCACCACCGTCCGCTTCGACGGCGCGGTGCCGTTCATCAACATGCAGGTGTCCCACGATCCCGCCCAGGTGTGGGTGTTGGTGTTCGCGCTGACCATGATGGGCGGGCTGCTGGTGTCGCTGGTGGTGCGGCGACGCCGCGTCTGGGTTCGAATTACCCCCGCTGCGGCGGGTACCGTGAGCGTCGAGCTGGGTGGACTCGCCCGCACCGACAACTCCGGGTGGGGCGACGAGTTCGAGAAGCTGACCGACCGGCTGCTCGCAGTAAAGGAATGAACACGTGAACAGCACCGACATCGACCTCGGCCTGGCCCGCTATTCGGACTGGGCGTTCACATCGTCGGTGGTGGTGCTGACGCTCGCACTGTTGCTGCTGGCCGTCGAACTCGCCTACTCCCGCGGCCGCAAGGTCGAGGCGCGGGAACTGGTGGGTGCCGCCGGCGGGCCCGCCTTCAACGTCGACGCGACCAGTGACACCCCGGGCCGTGTCGTCGAGGCGCCGGTCCGTTCGGCCGACGAACGCATCGGCCGTGCCGGGGTGGCGCTCAGTTACGCGGGCATCGCGCTGCTGGCAACCTGCATCGTGCTGCGCGGCCTGTCCACGGCGCGGGTGCCGTGGGGCAACATGTACGAGTTCATCAACCTGACCTGCTTCTCCGGCCTGGTCGCCGCCGCGGTGGTGTTGCGCAAGCCGCAATACCGGGTGCTGTGGGTTTTCGTGCTGGCGCCCACCCTGATCCTGCTGACGGTGTCGGGGAAGTGGCTCTACACCCACGCCGCGCCGGTGATGCCCGCACTGCAGTCCTACTGGCTGCCCATCCACGTCTCGGTGGTGAGCCTCGGATCCGGGGTGTTCCTGGTGGCCGGCGTCGCGAGCCTGCTGTTCCTGCTCAAGATGTCTCCGCTGGCCGAGAAGGACAATGGGCTCGGCCGTGTCATCGAGAAGCTGCCCGATGCCCAGCTGCTCGACCGCATCGCCTACCGCACCACCATCTTCGCGTTCCCGGTCTTCGGGTTCGGCGTCATCTTCGGCGCCATCTGGGCCGAGGAGGCGTGGGGCAGGTACTGGGGCTGGGACCCCAAGGAGACGGTGTCGTTCATCGCCTGGGTCGTCTACGCCGCGTATCTGCACGCCCGGTCGACCGCGGGCTGGCGGGACAAGAAGGCCGCCTGGATCAACGTCGTCGGCTTCGTGGCGATGGTGTTCAACCTGTTCTTCATCAATCTGGTGACCGTGGGCCTGCACTCGTATGCGGGGGTGGGCTGACCGGTGTCCTTCGGCGGCGAACAGCAGCACGTGAGCTTCCGTGAGCAGCAGCGCTTTGTCGATCCGGCGCGCGAGGTGCCGCCGGAGTGGACGGCGCCGACGCCCCCTCGCGGCTTCCCCGCGCTGACGCAGGACCTGCCCCCGCAGACGAGCCCGCTGCCGTTGCCCGCGCCGTATTTGGATCTGTCCACCGTCGCGCTGCTCGGCCAACCGGAGCAGGCACCGAGCAGCGGCTGGCGCCGCTGGGTGTATCTGGCCTCGTTCAAGCTCATCAACCCCGGTGAGAGCCCAAAGGTCACCAATCAGCTGGCGCTACGTGAGCAGGCCGCCCGACCGCTGCGCGGCTGCTACCGCATCGCGGTGCTCTCGCAGAAGGGGGGAGTCGGCAAGACCACCGTCACGGCCACGCTCGGCGCCACCTTCGCCTCGACCCGCGGTGACCGTGTCATCGCGGTGGACGCCAATCCCGACCGCGGCACGCTCAGCCAGAAGGTGCCGCTGGAAACCCCGGCGACCGTGCGGCACCTGCTGCGCGATGCCGAGGGGATCGCCAGCTACAGCGATGTCCGGCGCTACACCTCACAGGGCGCCAGCCGGCTGGAAGTGCTTGCCTCCGAATCTGATCCGGCTGTCTCGGAGGCCTTCAGTCAGCAGGATTACACCCGGACCGTCGATCTGCTCGAGCGGTACTACAGCCTGGTGCTCACCGACTGCGGCACCGGCATGCTGCATTCGGCGATGGCCGCAGTGCTGTCGAAGGCCGATGTCTTGATCGTGGTCAGCTCCGGATCGGTGGATGGTGCGCGGTCGGCGTCGGCAACCCTGGACTGGTTGGACGCGCACGGCCATCAGGATCTGGTGCGCGGTGCCGTGGCAGTGGTCAACGGCGTGCGTCCGCGGTCGGGCAAGGTGGATCTGGAGAAGGTCGTCGATCATTTCGCCCGGCGTTGCCGTGCGGTTCAGCAGTTGCCCTTCGACCCTCATCTCGAGGAGGGTGCGGAGATTTCGTTGGAGAGGCTGAAGCCGCAGACGCGTGAGGCGTTGCTGCGGCTGGCCGCGGTGGTGGCCGCCGGGTTCCCCGGCAATTAAGCCCCGCCGGGTTCCCGGCAATTAAGCCCCGCCGGGTTCCCCGGGCTCGCCTAGCTGCGTGGGTTGTCGCCGGGGTTGATCCGGCGCAGGAAATCGGGGTCGTCATCGGGCCCGATCACGCGGGGGCGCGGGCGGTTTGCCGACGCGCGCAACAGACGCCATGTCACAAGGGCTAGCCCGGTCACTACCAGGACCAGGAGTAAGTACTGCAACGAAAACCTCCTTACTCCGAATATACGCGCCCGCTGGGTAGGCTCGGGCCGTGTCTGATTCTCGGCCGGGTACCCGGATGCTGCGTGACGTCGGAGCCTATCTTGTGGCGCGGTTGGCCTTGGCGGCCGTGCTGACCGCGGTGATCCTCGGTGCGGGACATCTGATCGGGTTGCGCGAGTTCCCCGTTGTCGTGGCGGTGCTGTTCGCCATCGTGCTGGCGCTGCCGTTGGGTATCTGGGTGTTCGCGCCGCTGCGCCGCCGGGCGACGCTGAGCATCGCCGAGTTCGACGAGCAACGCCGCCGGGACAAGGAGACCCTGCAGGCCCGGTTGCGCGGCGAGGACACCACCTGACTTGAGTGTGCCGTAGCGTCCGGGTGTTGCATGGCCGTCGTGACGACGTTGAGCGACTCCGACTACGCGCGTGCCGAACAGATGCTGGCCCCCTACCGTGCGCGGCGGGTGCCCGGAAGCAAGCTCGTGCCGCAATGGCTGGCCGCGGGGGAACGCTTCTGGTACCAGGTGGGCAATTGCTACGTGACGGTCGACCCGGATCGCCGAACCCGCGCCGAGGCCTTCGATCACGACGGGTTGGCAGCAGCACTGTCGGTGGCTGCCGGGCAGCCCGCCACCGGTGCCCAGCTGCCCATCTCGGGGGTGGAGATCGGCGCTGACGGCTCGGTGGTGTTCAGTGCCTTCGGCACGCGGTGGCAGTGGGCCGATGGACAGCTGACGCCCTCCACCGCGCCGGCACCCGTGCCCGGCGAGGTGCCGTCACCGGACGGCACGTGGATCGCGTTCCGTCGCGACGGGAACATCTGGGTGCGGGGCGTCGACGGGGAGGAGTTCGCGCTCACCGACGATGCCGAACCCGATTTCGACTACGGCGGATTGCCAGGGACGACCGGCATGCGCTCGCTGTTCCGGCTGCTCGGCCTGCCCACCCCGGCGGTGCTGCAGTGGTCGCCGGACTCGACGCGAATCCTGGTGCAGCGCATCGATCAACGTGAGGTTCCCGAGCTCGTGCTCGTCGAATCGAGCCCGCCCGACGGTGGCCGGCCGGTCGAGCATCGCACCAAATACAGCATGCCCGGTGAGCAGACCGTGGCGACGATGTCGTGGAACGTCCTCGACGTGCGTGACCGCACAGTGGTTCGACAGCAGGATGTCCCGAGGGTCATCATGCACAACACCGCGCTGGTCTACGCCTGGTGGGGCGACGAGGGTTGCGTCTACTACCTGCACCACTCCCGCGACGCCCGCACCCTGGAGCTGCATCGGCTGGACCCGACGACCGGCGCGAGGACCGCGCTGATCAGCGAGACGGGCCTGACCCGGGTCGATCCGGCCGTCCTGTTGGGTGACCCGCACATGGTGCGCATCCTGAGCACCGGCGAGGTGCTGTGGTGGTCACAACGCGACGGCTGGGGTCACCTGTACCTCTATTCGGCGGATGGTGCCGAGTGTTCTCGGATCACACAGGGGCAGTGGCTCGTTCGCTCGGTGCTCTGGGTCGACGAGGATGCCCGGCAGGTGTGGTTCGTCGCGGGCGGGCTGGTCGACGATGATCCGTACGTCCGGCAGATCTGCCGGATCGGCTTCGACGGTGAGGGTTTCACCCGGCTGACCGACGATTCCCTCGATCACGATGCGGTGGCCCCGGCCGAGGGCGGTTACCTCGTGGACCGGGCATCCGGACCGAGCCGGCCGCCGCGGTCGGTGGTCCTCGATGGCGATGGCCGCGAGGTGGTCGTCCTGGAGGAACCAGGTACCGAGGCGCTGGAGGCGCTCGGTTGGCGCCCACCGGAGCGGTTCCGCGCCGTCGCCGCGGATGGTCAGACGCCGATCTACGGGCTGCTGTGGCGACCCCACGACTTCGATCCGCAGCGGCGGTACCCGATCGTCGAACACACCTATCCGGGACCGCAGAACTACCGCGCCGAACCGGTTTTCGATGCCATGCACCACGGCGAACCGGAGGCCTACGCCGCCCTCGGCTTCGCGGTGGTGGCCATCGACGGTAGGGGAACCGCAGGACGCGACAAGGCCTTTCACGACCATTCCTACGGCGACCTCGGCAATGCCGGCGCCCTCGATGACCATGTGGCCGCCATCCGGCAGCTCGGTCACCGGCACCGCTGGCTGGACACCACCCGCGTCGGCATCACCGGCCAGTCCGCGGGTGCCTTCGCCGCCGCGCGGGCGCTGCTGATGTACCCCGACTTCTATCGCGTTGCCGTGGCGACCTCGGGTAATCACGACAACGGTGTCAACCTGGCGATGTGGGCCGAGCACTACCACGGTGACGTCAGTGCCGAGGGTAAGCGGGCGATCTCGAATGCGAGCCTGGCCGAAAACCTGCGGGGCAAGCTGCTACTGATCCACGGTGAACTGGACGACAACGCGCACCCGTACATGACCATGCGACTGGCCGACGCACTGATCAAGGCGGACAAGGATTTCGACCTGATCATCATCCCGGGCGCCGAGCACGCGCTCATCGGTAGGCAGCACTACTTCCTGCGGCGCACCTGGGACTACTTCGTGCGGCACCTGCACGGTAGCGAGCCGCCCACCTACCGGCTCGCGCCGCTACCGCTGCCCACCCTCGGCCTCTAGGGCCCGCACGATCTGATCGGCGCGGCGCAGTACATCGAGCTGGGCGGGGTTGTACAGATCGGCCATCGCATCGCCGATGGTCTTCTCGGCGAAGCGCGCACCCCGCGGTGCGTCGTCGCGGGCCTCCCGCAACGCGGGATGGTCCTGGCGGACCTGCCATATATAGGGCGCCAGGCGCTGCGCGAGGTCGGCGCGGGTGGCCTCGTCGGCGTCGGCGGGCAGGCAGTCCAATTCGGTGGCCGCCGGATCCTCGCGAGCGTCGCCGATCAGGTCGGCGTAGGCCTGGCGCCCGCGTGGGCCGAGCACCCGGCTCAGCACGACCACCAGTTTGCGGTCGGAATCGGTCATCGTGGCCGCCGCGGTCGGTGCGGCGAACTCGGTGGGCAGGTCGGTCGGCGCGGAGTGCGTCAGGATCTCGGCGAGCTCGTCGCGCGCCCGTTGCAGCCGCGCGATGGTGGCCGCCAGTTCGTCGTCGAGCTCCCGCAACGCCTGTTCGGGATGTTCGTCGGTATCGCGGAGCGCCGCGATCTGAGGCAGCGAGAAACCCAGGTCCACCAGTCGCTTGATGCGCACCAACCGCACCAGGTGCGCGACGCCGTACTGCTTGTAGCCGTTGGAGCGGCGCTGTGGTTCGGGCAGCAGTCCGACCTGGTGGTAGTGCCGCACCGCGCGCAGGCTGGTGCCTGCGAGGTCGGCGATTTCCCGGGTGCTCCACGCCACGGGTCCATCTTGGCCCATCCGGTCGACTTGACTGTGCCGTTACGTCCGAGTGTGCGATATGCCGGTGTCCGAACAATGCGCGTCCGAACAACCATGCGACCCCGCAGAGCGGGAACCGACCATCCTCGAGCGGGTCGGCGGCGTCTCCGGGCTGGTCCATGCCGCCGTGCCCACGTTCGCCTATGTCATCGTCGACGCCGTCGCGGGCCTGACCGCCGCGGTCGTGGTCGCGCTGGCGGTGTCGGTCGGCTTGGTCGCGCTGCGACGGTTACGCAACGAACCGATCCAGCCTGCAGTGTCCGGGCTGCTCGGTGTCGGCCTCGCGGCCGGGATCGCCTACGTGACCGGTTCGGCGGACGACTACTTCCTGCCCGGTATCTGGATCAGCCTGCTCTGCGCGGTCGCGTGCACCGTCTCGGTGCTGCTCCGTCGTCCGGTGGTGGGGGTGATCTGGAATCTGTTGCGCGGCAGCGGGCCCGATCCGAACTGGCGAACCGACGCGGCGGTGGTGCGGGCGTTCGATATCGCGACCCTGGCGTTCGTGGTCTTGTTTGCGGCGAGATTCGTTGTGCAGCAATGGTTGTACGACGGTGGCCACACGGGGTGGCTGGCGGTGGCGCGGATCGGGATGGGCTATCCGTTGCTCGGCCTTGCGCTGCTGGTGGTGTTCTGGGCGGTGCGGCGGGCCAATGCGAAGAAAGTGTGAGAGTGACGTTTCTGTGGTCTGCAGCGTCGTGAGAGCGCAGAAACGTCTCTCTCGCCGCCGTTACGCGAGCGCCAGCGCAGCCGCCACGGCCACCGACCACACCAGCATCGTCAACCCGGTGAACTGCAGCACCGGGATCAGCGCCGCGCCGCCGAGCTTGTTGCGCACCGGGGCCGCCGCTCGGACGGCCAATGGCACCGCCAGGAATCCGACCGCTGCCCACGGGGTGGCCAACATCAGCACCAGGGTCAGCGCGAACGTGAGTACGACGAGGCCGGAGAACAGCAGGCGGGTGCGGGCGTCGCCGAGGCGCACCGCCAGGGTGATCTTCCCGGACTCGGTGTCGGTGGGGATATCTCGTAGGTTGTTGGCCACCAACACCGCCGAGGACAGCGACCCGACGCCGACGGCCAGCACGATGCCCACCCAGTCGACCCGCAGCGCCTGGGTGTACTGGGTGCCCAGCACCGCGACCAGACCGAAGAAGACGAACACGGCGACCTCACCGAGTCCGCGGTAGCCGTACGGCGTGGAACCGCCGGTGTAAAGCCAGGCGCCCGCGATACAGGCGGCACCCACGGCGATCAGCCAGGGCTGGCTCACGATGGCCAGCGCCAGTCCCGCCAGCGCGCCGATCGCGAGACTGATGATCGCGGCGGTCAGCACCGCACGCGGCGTGGCGACCCGGGAGCCGACCAGCCGCATCGGCCCACTGCGCACGTCATCGGTGCCGCGGATGCCGTCGGAGTAATCGTTGGCGTAGTTCACGCCGATGATGAGGGCTACGGAAACCACCAGTGCCAGCAGCGCCTTCCACCACACCGCGGAGCCCAGCCAGGCGGCCGCACCGGTGCCGGCGATCACGGGCGCGATCGCATTGGGGAGCGTGCGGGGGCGGGCGCCGGACACCCATTGCGCGAAGCTAGCCACGCGGGTCATCGTTGCATGGCCGGCGACCAGGGGCCTGAACAGGGGTGACGCGGCGCACCTTGTCACATCGTGTGGTGCGCATGAAACTGATCACATGACCGACCGACTCAGCAAGACCGAAATCGCCAAGGATGCGTTGCAGGAGGGCGTGGAGTCCGTGGCCTCCACGGTGGGGGAGGTCGCGTCGATCATCACCACCGCCGTCAAGGACGTGGCAGGCGCCCTCGGCGGCCTGGCCACCGACGCCTTCGCGATCCGCGATGCCGCCCGCCAAGCCGCCGAACGCGCCGAGCTGGACGGTGAGCCGCACGAGTGATCGGCGTCATCGGCGGTAGCGGCTTCTACACCTTCTTCGGCGCCGACGCGCGCACCATCGATCTGGACACCCCGTTCGGTCAACCCAGTGCGCCCGTCACGGTGGGCGAGGTGGCCGGCCACGAGGTGGCGTTCCTGCCCCGGCACGGTCTGAAGCACGAATTCTCGCCGCACACCGTGCCGTATCAGGCCAACATGTGGGCGTTGCGTGCCTTCGGCGTGCGCCGCATCTTCGCACCGTGTGCGGTCGGCAGCCTGACCCCCGAACTGGGCCCGGGCGCCATGGTGGTCCCCGACCAGCTGGTGGACCGTACCAACGGCCGGGGAGACACCTACTTCGACTCCGGCGGTATCCACGTCGGGTTCGCCGACCCGTACTGCCCGACGCTGCGTGCGGTGGCCGCGGATCTCCCGAATGTGGTCGACGGCGGCACCATGGTCGTGGTGCAGGGCCCGCGTTTTTCCACCCGCGCCGAGAGCCGGTGGTACGCCGGTCAGGGCTTCACCCTGATCAACATGACCGGCTATCCCGAGGCTGTGCTCGCTCGGGAACTCGAAATGTGTTACGCGTCAATAGCGTTGGTCACCGATCTGGATGCCGGTGTCGAAGCCGGCGCCGGTGTGCGCGCGGTGGACGTGTTCGCCGAGTTCGAGCGCAACATCAGCGGCTTCAAACAGCTGGTCCACGAGGCGATCGCCGGTGTCGCGCCCGAACGCACCTGCACGCATTGTCTGGCACACGAAGGCGTGTCGTTGCCGTTCGACCTGCCATGAGGGTGTTGCTCACCGGCGCGGCCGGTTTCATCGGCAGCCGGGTCTGGGCGCGGCTGACCGAGGCGGGCCATGATGTCGTCGCCGTCGACACCATGTTGGGTGCCGCCCACCGGGAGGGCGCCACACCGCCGCCGGGTTGCCGTCGGCTCGACATCCGGGACGCCGACGCGGTGGCCGATGTGCTGTCCGGCATCGACGTGGTGTGTCACCAGGCCGCCGTGGTGGGGGCCGGGGTCGACGCCGCCGACGCCCCGTCCTACGGCAGCCACAACGATTACGGCACGACCGTGCTGCTGGCGCAGATGTACGCCGCCGGATGTTCGCGGCTGGTGCTGGCGTCCTCGATGGTGGTGTACGGCCAGGGCGGGTACGACTGCCCCGAGCACGGTCAGGTCGAGCCGCTTGCGCGCACCCGCGAGGACCTCGACAGCGGCATCTTCGACCATCGCTGCCCGATCGACGGTGAACCGCTGCGCTGGCGGTTGGTCGACGAGGAAGCGCCGCTGAAACCGCGGAGCCTGTACGCGGCGAGCAAGACCGCCCAAGAGCACTATGCGCTGGCGTTCAACGATTCCGTCGGGGGTTCGGTGGTCGCGCTGCGCTATCACAACGTATACGGCCCCGGCATGCCGCGCGACACCCCGTACTCCGGCGTGGCGGCGATCTTCCGGTCGCAGCTGGAGGCCGGCGGTGCGCCCCAGGTGTTCGAGGACGGCGGGCAGATGCGCGACTTCGTCCATGTCGACGATGTGGCCGCGGCCAACCTCGCCGCGGTGGAGGCCGACCTGGACGGGTTTCATCCCGTCAATGTGTGTTCCGGTCGGCCCGTGTCGATCCTGGATGTCGCCACCAGGCTCAGCGCTGCGCGCGGCGCCGCGGCGCCGCAGGTCACCGGGCAGTACCGGCATGGCGACGTGCGGCATATCGTCGCCGACCCGGCGCGCGCGCACGCCGTGCTCGGCTTCCGCGCGGCGGTGGATCCCGATGCCGGGCTCACCGAATTTGCCTTTGCGCCACTTCGGGATTAGCGCAGTTCCGCGACCGGCCACCCTGGCGTGACGGCTGATGCAAGCCTAGCGTCGGGGTATGAGCGATGCGGGCGACTCCAAGGTCACTGTGATTCTGCCCTGCCTGAACGAGGCGCAGTCGTTGCCCGGTGTGTTGGCGGCCACACCGAGTGGGTATACGGCGTTGGTGGTCGACAACAACAGCACAGATGGCACCGCGGTGGTGGCGCGCGCGCATGGCGCGATGGTGGTGACCGAGCAACGCCCGGGTTACGGGTCGGCCGTGCACGCCGGCGTGTTGGCGGCCACCACACCCGTCGTCGCGGTCCTCGACGGCGACGGTTCGCTGGACCCGCGGGAATTGCCCGCGCTGGTCGCCGAACTCGACCACGGTGCGGATATGGCGATCGGCCGCCGGCGCGCGGCACCCGGTCTGCGGTGGCCCTGGCACGCGCGCCTCGGAACCGCCGCGGTGTGCTGGCGACTACGCCACCGTTATGGGTTGCCGGTGCACGATATCGCGCCGATGCGGGTTGCCCGTCGCGACGCCCTGCTCGGCCTCGGGGTCACCGACCGACGCTCCGGCTACCCGCTTGAGCTGCTGGTCCGCGCCGCGCAGGCGGGGTGGCAGGTGGTCGAGCGTGATGTCGGCTACGGTCCGCGCACCGGCGGCAAATCCAAGGTGAGCGGCTCGGTACGGGGCAGTGCCGTTGCCGCACTGGACTTCTGGCGGGCGATGTGAGTCCGACCGCCACCGTCCTGGTGGTGGCCAAAGCTCCTGTTCCCGGTTTGGCGAAGACACGATTGGCCGCCGACGTGGGTGCGCAGGTGGCCGCCGAGATCGCCGCGGCCGCGCTGCTGGACACCCTCGACGCGGTCGCCGCCCTCGCGGGGCAGCGCCGTGTGGTGGCGATGACCGGAGACCTGTCGCGGGCGCGCCGCCGTGACGAGATCAGGCGCCGCCTGCTCGATTTCACCGTGATCACCCAGCGCGGAGGCGATTTCGCCGAGCGCCTGGTGCATGCCCATGGCGATGCCGCGGCGCCCGGTTCGCCGATCGTGCAGATCGGGATGGACACCCCGCAGGTCAGTCCGGACCTGCTCGCCGAGTGCGTCACGGCCCTGCAGGCATCCGATGCCGTGCTCGGGATGGCCGAGGACGGCGGCTGGTGGGCGCTGGGCGTGCGCGATGCCACGATGGCACGTTGCCTGCGCGATGTTCCGATGTCGCAGCCGGATACGGGTGCGTTGACGCTGGCCGCCCTGCGCGCCCAGGGCCTCGACGTGGCGCTGGCCACCGAGCTCTCCGATGTCGACACGATCGCCGATATCGACCGGGTGCGGGTCGTGTGCCCGGCGGGTGGACGATTCGCCGAGGCGACCCGGATGGTGGGGGTCTGAGATGCACGGACAGCTCTATGACGAGGCGTTGGACGGCCGTCGATGTTGGATCCGCGACGAAGACGGTGAACTCACCCAGCTGCCGGTTCAGCACTGGATGGTGGGCGGGCAGACCGATCAGGTCTTCGATCAGGCCATCGTGGGATTGTGTTCCGGGCCCACCATCGATCTCGGGTGCGGGCCGGGCCGTCTGCTCGTCGGCCTTGCCCAACGCGGCCTGCCCGCCCTCGGCGTCGACAAGTCCTCTGCAGCGGTCGAATTGGCGCGCAGCAGTGGAGTCACCGCGTTGTGCCGGGACATGTTCGGCCCGTTACCGGGCGTGGGCCGCTGGCACACCGCCCTGCTCGCCGACGGCAATATCGGCCTCGGCGGTGATCCGTGGCGGGTGTTGCGCCGTGCCGGGGAGATGCTGCGGGCCCGCGGTGAGTGTCTCGTCGAATTCGATGCGTCGGCCTCCGGGGTCACCTCCCGCTGGGTGCGGCTGGAATCGGCGTTCGATATCGGTCCGTGGTTCAAATGGGCGTCGGTGGGTCTGGACTGTGCCGCGCGTATCGGTGCCGATGTCGGGTTCACTTTGCGCACAGTGCATCCCATCGGTGATCGGGTGATCGCGAGACTGGTGACCCGGTGACCGGCGGGCGCGATGTCGCCGTGACCGCACGGGTCGGCATCGCGCTGGGAATCACGGTGGCGGTGTGTTTCGTGACGGGCCTGCTCAGCCACGCCATCGCGCATCCGTCACCGTGGTTCGGCTGGCCGGTGGCGCCGGTGTGGTTGTACCGGTTCACCCAGGGACTGCACGTCGCCTGCGGTATCGCGGCGATCCCGCTGGTGGTGGTCAAGCTGTGGTCGGTGTGGCCCAAGCTGTTCGTGCGCAGCAGGAGCCGCGGGAGACTCGGTGTACTGGTCCGGCTGCTGGAGCGTGGATCCATCCTGGTGCTCGTGGCGGCCATCCTGTTCGAGCTGAGCACCGGGCTCCTGAACATCGCACAGTGGTACGTCTTCGGGTTCTACTTCCCGCCGGTGCATTACGCGATGGCCTATGTCGCGGCCGGCGCGGTGCTGGTGCACCTCGCGGTGAAGCTGCCCGTCATCCGCCGGGCGCTCGGGGAATCCGTCGACAAGGACGGAGGGGCCGGGTATGCACGCACCGGGCCGAGTCGGCGGACCGTGCTGCGCGGTACCTGGTTGGCCGTGGCGGTCGCCACCGTCGCGACGGTCGGTCAGACCGTCCCGCTGCTGCGGCGGGTTTCGGTGCTCGCGCCACGTTCCGGCGAAGGGCCACAAGGAGTTCCGGTCAACCGAACGGCGTTGGCCGCGGGTGTGGTGACGACCGCCTCGGCCTCGGATTACCGATTGACCGTGGTCGACGGCTCGCGTGCCAGAACCTTCACCCTCGATGAGTTGCGGGCCATGCCCCAGACGACACAGCACCTGCCCATCGCGTGTGTGGAGGGCTGGAGCGCCGGCGCGCAGTGGAGCGGTGTGGTGTTGGCCGACTTGCTTGCCGCCGTCGGTGCGGACACCGATTCCGATGTTCGGATGGTGTCGCTGGAGCCTCCGGGACCGTACTCGCGGACCGTGCTGCCTGCACGGCATGTGCGGGACGCCCGGACGCTCGTGGCCCTCCGGATCAACGGCGAGACACTGAACCTCGACCACGGTTACCCGTGCCGGCTGATCGCGGCGAGCAGGCCGGGAGTGCTGCAGACCAAATGGTTGTCACGCATCGAGGTCTTGCGATGACGCTCATCCGCGTCATCCTCGCGCTGACCGGTGTCATCCTGGCGGGATACGGGGTCGTGCTGTTGTCCGACAACCCGCCCGCGGTCATCGCCCGCATCCTCATCTGGGCGGTGGTGGGTGTGGCCATCCATGACCTGGTGTTCGCACCGCTCTGCGTGGCGGCCGGCTGGGTCGGACGGCGGGTGATCCCGAAGGCATGGCAATCACCGGTCGCGGTGGCCGGCCTGTGCAGCGTGGTGCTGGTGATGTTGGCGATCCCGGTGTACGACCGCCCGGGTCTGCGGCCGGACAATCCGAGCGTGCTCGACCGCAACTATCCGCTCGGGCTGTGGACGGCGTTGGCGGTGGTGTGGTTGTGCGTACCGGCGTCTCACCTGTTGCGGCGGCTACCAGTTCGTGAAGATCAGGTGATTGATCGCCAGCGCGCCGACGATGTTGAGCCCCAACCACCAGCGGTGTGAGCGGACCGGGAGCAGCGCGGCCGCCGCGGTCAACCACACCGTGAACGGCAGCCAGATGCGTTCGGTCTCGGCCTTGCTCAGCATGCTCAGGTCGGCAAGCACGATGGACAGCAACGCGCCGGTCAGCAGCACGTGCACCCCCGACCGACTGCGCAACGCCGTGATGTCGAGTACCCGGCCGAGGCCGGCCACGCTGCCGAGTCCGATGGCGCAGATCGTCGACGCGAAGTTCGCCCAGCCCCAGTACTGGAACGGGCGGTCGTTGGCGATGCCCTGCCAATATCGTTCCTGCACCAGGAGGTAGCCGTCGAACCACCAGAAACCGGTCGCGTAGAACGCCGCGACCACCGCCAGCGCGGCGAGCGCGGCCGCCCCCAGGCTGCGCAGCGCCGCCCGCACGCTGGGTGCGGTGATCAGCACCGCGACGGCGGGCACCGCCATCAACCCCAATCCGTAATTGAGGAAGATGCCCCAGCCCAGCAGCAGCCCTGCCGCGGCCGCCGTCGGCACGGGCCACCGCGCTGTGCCGTGCACCGCCAGCGCGAGCAGCGCGATACCCCAGGCCGCGACCCCGGCGAAGTACCCGTCGGCCGATACCGCGATCCAGATCGCCGTCGGCGCCACCGCAACGAAAGGCGCGGCCCGGCGCGCCATCGATTCGTCGGCGACGGCGCGCAGGGCGATCAGGATGGCGGCCGCGGCGCTGGATCCGACCAGTAGACAGAGCATTCCGGCCCAGGCGCCGCCGCCCAACCCGATACGGTCCAACCAGACGAAGGTCAGCAGCGCGCCGGGGGGATGGCCGGAGACGTGGGTGATCCACGAATCCGGTTGATAATCGAGGATTCTGGACGAGAAGGTGCGCAGCGCCTCGGGTATGTCGGTAATGCTCGGCACCTGGCGCAGGTATTCGTGGCGTGCGGTCAGGCGCCCGGCGAAGCCGCGCTCCCAGCCGTCGATCATGGCCAGCGAGAACGCCCACAGCGCCGAGGTGCCCCACGCCACGGCCACCAGCGCCCGCCACGGCAGGCGCGCAGCTACCGTCGGGCCCCACAGCACCGCGGCGGCACCGATCAGCACGGCGCCGAGGGAACCCCACCCGACGTGCGGATCCCACCATCCGAAGATCGGCGCGGTCTGCGCGAAATCGCGGATCCGCTCGGGTGTGCTGTTGATCAGCGGTGTGATGGTGCCGAGATCCAGGTGCGGGACCACGAAGGCCGCGACCAGCACGATCACTCCGATGGTCAACGCCACGAGTTCGCGTCGGCCGATGCGCATGGCTCCACACTATGGGCGCCCGCGGTGGACCCGGTGCCGAACCAACTTGACACGTGTCCATAATGGGCGGATGGCACCCACATCCACGTCGGACTTCTGCGCCGCCTACGGCATCGACTTTCCGCTGTTCGCCTTCAGCCACTGCCGCGATGTCGTCGCCGCGGTCAGCAATGCCGGCGGATTCGGCGTCCTGGGCGGTGCCGCGTACTCACCAGAGCGGCTGGACCAGGAACTCACCTGGATCGACGAGCACGTCAACGGCAAGCCCTATGGCATCGACATCATCGTGCCCGCCAAGTTCGAGGGCAAGGGCGAGACGTTGTCCAGCGACGATCTGGCCTCGCGCATCCCGGAGAGCTACCGCGACTTCGTCAACAAGCTGCTGGCCGACCACGGTATCGAACCCGATCCCCGGGTGCGCACCGGCAAGCCCGTGCTGTCCGGCGGCAACGGTGCCGAGCTTCTCGAGGTGGCGATGAGTCATCCGATCAAGATGATGGCCAACGCGCTCGGTGTGCCGCCGGATTACATGATCGAGGCCGGCCGTGAGCGCGGGATTCCGGTCGCCGCGCTCGTCGGGGCCAAGGAACATGCCGTCAAGCAGGCCGCCGCCGGTGTGGACCTGATCGTGGCGCAGGGCACCGAGGCGGGCGGGCACTGCGGCGAGGTGAGCACGCTGGTGGTCGTGCCCGAGGTGCTCGACGCGTTGGCCGAGATCGGCAGTTCGACCCCGGTCCTGGCCGCGGGCGGCATCGTCACCGGCAGGCAGATGGCCGCCGCCGTCGCGCTGGGGGCCGTCGGCGCGTGGACCGGCTCGGTATGGCTGACCACCGAGGAAGCCGAGACCGAACCCCACACCGTCACCAAGATGCTGGCCGCCAGCTCGCGCGACACCGTGCGCTCGGCCGGTCGCACCGGTAAGCCCTCGCGGCAGCTGCGCTCGGACTGGACCGATGCCTGGGCACCCAACCCGGGTGGGCAGCAGCCGCTGCCGCTGCCGTTGCAGAACATGCTCTCCGAGCCGGTGCTGCGGCGCATCGATGCCCTGGCCGATCAGGGGCACGAGGGTGCGCGGGCGCTGTCGACGTATTTCGTCGGCCAGGGCGTGGGCCTGATGACCAAGGTCAAGCCCGCCCGCGATGTGGTGCTGGAGTTCATCGAGGATTATCTGGCCGCGACCGAACGGCTGAGCGGCTCGCTACCCGACTGACGGCGACGCCGGGCGATAATCGAGGCGTGCCGCCAACCGAGATCGTCCTGCTGGTGGTCGTCGCACTGCTCGGCGCGGCGCTGATCACCTTCCTGGTGCTGTTCCTCGTGACCCGCCGTCAACTCGGCAGGGCACGCGCGCAGCTGGCCGAACTGCTGGCCGAGCAGGAGGGGCGGCGCCGTCGCAGGCGGCGCGGGGTGGCGCCGATGGCCATCAAGACCGTGTTCCAGACGGCGGACATGATCATCACCAAGGGGTTGGGCGCCACCGTCCGCAACTCGATCGAGGACCTGGCCGGATGGGCGAGGGTGGAGCGGCCGGATCTGGCCCGCCTCACCGCGGACGGCCGGGTCGTCATCGTCTTCTCCGATATCGAGGGCTCCACCGAGGCCAACGCGGCGATGGGGGACCGGGCCTGGGTCCGACTGCTCGGCAAGCACAACAAGCTGGTCGAATCGCGGGTCGCCAAGCACGGCGGACACGTCGTGAAGAATCAGGGCGACGGTTTCATGATCGCCTTCGCCGACCCGGAGAACGCTGTGCGGTGTGCCGCCGACATCCAGGAGGCGCTGGCCGACTCGTCGCGCTGGGAGTCCATCCGAGTGCGCATCGGTGTGCACATGGGCACCTCGGTACGGCGCGGCGACGATCTGTTTGGACTCGACGTGGCGATGGCGGCCCGGGTCGCCGGTCAGGCCGACGGCGGGGAGATCCTGGTCAGCGAGCCGGTGGCCGCCGCGGTCGGCGATCTGGACGATATCGCGCTCGGGTCACCGCGGGAGACCGAACTCAAGGGGCTGCGCGGGACGCACTCGCTGTATCCGCTGCTTCCGCTTGCCGAGTTGCCGGCTTCGCCGCTTTGACGAGCTTGGCGGTCCATTCGGCACCCAGTTTGACCAGGCCCGATTCCGGATACTGGACGTGAGCGTCCCAGTCCCTGCCCAGTGAGCAGACCGGATCCGCCGGGGCGCACAGATCGGCCGTGCGGGCGCCGAAGATCGTGCTCATGCGGGTCAGCGGATTGCCGATCCGCGCCGACGGGTTGCCGAACACCACGATCGAGGTGATGTGCGGGACTGCGGCCGCGGGCAGCGGCGCGGTGTAGCCCAGTCCGGCGATCGGGGCGGTCGCGACAACGTCGACCACGGCGGCGCCCTGGGAGTAGCCGCCCAGCACGATCTTGGTGTCCGGGCATTGCGCGACGATGGTCTGGACCCGCTTGCTCATATCGTTGGCGCCCACCGCCGCCTTCATGAAGTCCCAGCTGGCGGGGTATTTCACGGCGTATGTGGTAATGGTTTTGCCCTTGAGCATGGGGCGCAGCGAGTCGACGAACGCCTTGCCGACCTTGCCGATACCGGCCGGTTCGTCGGTTCCGCGGGCGAACACCACTTCGACGTCGGAGCACTCGGGGGCGGCCGATGCGGTCGCGGCGGTGGCCGGACTGAGCAGCAACATGAGCGCCAGTCCGGCGGTGGCGAGCATGGTCGGGAGTCGCGCGGCCATTTCTCTCCTCGGGGTGGCGCCGGCCCTCTACCGGCACCTCATGAGTTCCCATTATTCACAAAAATCACTCTATTAACATCCGTGACAGTTATTTGTGGGCACCGACACGCGCGACAACGGTGGTTCGGGACACATTTCTGAGCGCAGATCTGATGCAAATCAGTGCAATGCGGGATCGGCCAGTGGGGCCTCGCCGCGGGCCTGGAAGATCACCTTGCGCGCGATCTCGACGGCGTTGTCGGCGAACCGCTCGTAGAACCGACCGAGCAACGCGACATCGGAGGCGGACTGCACACCGTGTGGCCAGCCATCGGTCAAGACGGTGGTGAGCAGTTCACGGTGCAGGTCGTTCATCACGGCGTCGTCGCGCAGCAGGCGCTCGGCCTCGGCGGCGTCATCGCCGAGCACGGCCCGGCAGGCGGTTTCGGCCAGCGTGATGGCCTGCTCGCCCATCTCGGCGAACAGGTCGCGCGCCGTTTCCGGGGCGGGACCGGTTTTGGCGATGTTCGCCGCCAGCGCGCCCATCCGGTCGGCATTCGCGGCGATGGAGAACGCCGACATCACCACCCGCAGGTCGTGCGCCACCGGCGCGTGCAGAGCCAGCAGGGCGAACGCACTCCTGTCGATGCGCCTGTTCAGCTCGTCGAGCCGGTGCAAGGTGGCACGTACCCGGGGTGCGGCGTCGACATCTGCGTGCACAACGGCGGCCGTGGCATCGACCGCGCTGACGGCGGCCAGCGCACACATCTCACCCAGATCGGCTGTCAGCCGATCGATCTGGGCGATGAATGCGGTACGCATGATCGGTCGAAGTACCCACGAAGGCGGGCTGCCAAACTGAACCGATGTCGGTTGTGCGTGTGGCGGCCCCGATCGGGCTGGCATTCCTGCCGTTGGGTGCGGCGCTGGGATTCCTGGTGGTACACGCCGGACTGGCGTGGTGGTGGGCCCCGGTCTTCGCCGCGGTGATCTATGCCGGCTCGCTGGAGTTCCTGATGGTGGGGCTGGCCGCCACCGCGGCCCCGGTGGCCGTGGTGGCGTTGACGACGCTGATCGTCAACTCGCGGCACGTGTTCTATGCGCTGTCCTTCCCGCTGCACCGGGTGCGCGGTCTTGCCGGCAAGGCGTACAGCACCTATGTGCTCTCCGACGAGGCGTTCGCCGTCGCGGTCAGCCCGGAAGCCGCCACCTGGACCTCCCGGCAGATCCTCGGCATGCAGTGCGGTCTGCACCTCACCTGGACCCTGTCGGCGGGCCTCGGCGGTCTGCTCGGGTCGGCGCTGCCGATCGATCGGCTCAGCGGGCTCGAGTTCGCGTTGACCGCGCTGTTCATCGTCCTGGCCATCGAGGCGTACCGGCAACACCCGGACCGTGGCACCGCGCTGGCTGCGATTGTCTGTGCGGTCGGTGCCTGGCTGCTGGCGCCGGAGCAGATGCTGCTGTGGGCGTTCGCCGCATTCACCGTCCTGCTGGTGGTGCGAATGAGGGTGACCCGTGCCTGACACCGCGTATATCGCGCTGCTGGTCGGGGTGGCCGCCGCGCTCACCTGGGCGCTGCGGGCACTGCCGTTCGCCGCGCTTGCGCCCATGCGCCACAGCGCCGTGGTGCGGTACCTGAGCCTGCACATGCCGCTGGGGGTGATGGTGATGCTGGCCCTCTACACCGTGCGTGATGCCCCGGAAGCCACTGGAGGTCAACAACTCTGGTTGCTGATCGCGATCCTTGTGACGGTGGGTCTGCAGCTGTGGCGGCGGCACGCGCTGTTGTCCATCTTCGCGGGCACCGTTATTTATGTGGCGCTGATGTCGCTGTCCTGACAGAGTGTGGCGCCGTGAGTGTCCCGTTCTGTGGCATCGAGTTGGCCCGGCGTATCGAACATGCCGAGGCCGCACTGATCAGCGCCGCGGTGGCCGCGGCCATGCGGCGCGGCACCGGCGGTTTCGCGATACCGGTGGCAGGCGGGGTCGCCGCCTACGGTGAACCGGACGCACCCTTCAACAAGGTGGCCGGCCTGGGTTTCGCGGGGGTACCCACCGGCGCTGAACTGGGCGCGGTCGAACAGGCCAACAGCGAGCGTGGCGCGCCCACCGTGGTCGAACTGAGCAACCTGGCCGATCCGGAGATCCTGGCGTTGCTCGCCGGTCGCGGGTACCGCGTGCTGGCATTCGAGGATGTGCTGGGTCGGGCCCTCGATGGTGTCGCACAGGCGATTCCGGACGAGATGGAGATCCGGCCGGCGCGCTCGGAGGAGATCGACGCCTGGGTGGACGTGATGGCCGAGGGGTTCGCGCATCCCGATGGTGCGGGGGTGCCCAGCCCGGAGGAGTTCGGCCGTGACGTGATCGAGCGTGCGCACAGGGATTTCACCACCGCGGGCGTCACCGCCTATGTCGCGATGCGCGACGGGCGGGTCGTGGGGGGTGGCAGCCTGCGCCTCACCTCCGGAGTGGCACAACTGACGGGAGCCGCGACCGCACCGGCGTACCGGCGGCGCGGAATCCAGACCGCGTTACTTGCGGTCCGGCTGCGCGATGCCGCCACCGCGGGTGCCGATATCGCGGTGGTCACCACCTCGCCGGGCTCGACATCGCAGCAGAACGTGCAGCGCAGCGGTTTTCACCTGCTCTACACCAGGGCCGTCCTGGTGCGCGCGCCCGATCAGTAGAGCTGCTTGCGGTAGTTGTCCTCGCTGTAATAGGCCTCCAGCTCGGCAAGTGACTGTTCGGCCTTGAAGGACTTGGCCAGCTGCGCGGTGCTGGGCACCGACTCCGGGTTCCAGGTCTCGGGCTTCCAGGCATCCGAACGCAGAAACGCCTTCGCACAGTGGAAGAACACCTCTTCGACCGCGATCTCCAGGGCCAGGATCGGTCGTTTTCCCTGCACCGCGAGCGCATCGAAATAGTCTGCGTCCGAAACGATTCGGCCCGTGCCGTTGACCCGGACGGTGTCACCGCGGCCGGGGATCACGAACAGCGTGCCCACATGCGGGTTCTGCAGGACGTTGAGATAACCGTCGACCCGTTTGTTGCCGGGACGCTCGGGAATGGCGATCGTCGAGTCGTCGATGATGTGCACGAACCCGGGCGGATCACCCTTGGGCGAGACATCGACGCGGCCATCGGCATCGGTGGTCGCCACGAAGCACAGCGGCGAGTTCTGCAGCCAGACCCGGTGCACATCGGCCAGCACGCCGGACACCTTGTCGGCCACCGCTTGGTGCGGGTGCCCGACGATCGCTCGGAGTTGTTCGACGGTGGTCACCTCAGTTGCGCTCACCCGCTCCATCATGCCCGCCGAAGCGTTCGATCAGGGCGCGCCGATCGAGCTTGCCGATACCGCGCCGGGGCAGGGCGTCGACGATGTGCAGCTCGCGGGGCGCGGCCGTGGGGGGCAGCGTCAGTCCGACGTGGGTGCGCACCGCGTCGATATCCGGTGCGCCATGTCCGGGTGCCGGCACGATCGCGGCGACGACCCGTTGGCCGAGCCGCTCGTCGGGCACCCCGAAGACCGCGCACTCGGCGATGGCGGGGTGGGTGGCCAGCGCATTCTCCACCAGCTGTGGCAGCACGGTGAGTCCGCCGGTGCTCACCGCATCATCGATGCGGCCCAGGATGCTCAGCGTCCCGGCGTCGTCGAGGACGCCGATATCGTCGGTGCGAAACCAGCCGGGCTCGGCGAACGGGTCGGGTGTCACCGGATTGCGGTATCCCGAGGCCACCACCGGCCCGCCGAGCACGACCCGGCCATCGTCGAGCCGGATCCGCACACCGTCCAGGGGCTGCCCGTCGTAGACGCAGCCGCCGGCGGTCTCGCTCATGCCGTAGGTGCGCACGACCGGTATCCCGGCAGCGGCGGCACGCTCGCGTATCCCGGCAGGCAGCGGGCCGCCGCCGATCAGCACGGCATCGAGTTCGGCCAGTGCCGCGGTGGCAGCCGGATCGGCCAGCGCCTTGTCCAGCTGGTTGGCCACCAGCGAGGTGTACCGCCGTCCCCGCCCCATCCGGGCGACCGCGGCGACCAGGTCGGTCGGGGTGAAGCTCGCGGGCAGGGCGACCACGCTGCCGCCCGCGACGATGCTGCGGACCAGCACCTGCAGCCCCGCCACGTGGTAGGCGGGCAGGGCGAGCAACCAGTTTCCGGCGCCGCCGAGCCGGTCATGGGTGGCCGTCGCCCCGGCGATCAGCGCGGCCGCCGAGAGCTGGGCACCCTTGGGCGTGCCGGTGGTTCCCGATGTCGACACCACGACCGAAATATCGTCGGCGATGGGCTCTCCCGCGCGCAGCGCGGCGGTCAGCAGGTCACGTTGGCGCGCATCGTCTGCCGGCACCGGCAGGCGCGCCGCGGTCCCGCGCAGGGCGGCCTCCAGCTCCGGCAGGATCGTCGTGGCCGCGGAACCGGTGCCGACGGGCAGCGGAGTCAGGATGGTGATGGCGGGTCCTCGGGTTCGGGCGGGCGCGGATCATCGAGCGGCCAGCCCTGCCTGGCCAACCGGCGCCGCACCCGCTCGATGTCCTCGGCGCGGGGCAGTTCGTCGGTGATCTCGGTGATCATCACCTTGAGGTCGATGTGATCGACGGGCGCACCGTCGAGGTGGGCACGGTTCATCAGATCCCGGGCGACGGCCTCGGCTTCCTCGTTCGTCAGCCTGCGGGTCAGCAGCGCCATCAACGGGACACGATCGGGCCCCGGCACCCCTTCCGGGTAGCCGGCGGTCAGCCAGGCGGCGATGCGCGCCAGGAAACCGTTCACGCATCCGAAGCCTGCCAGATACCAGCCCAATCCGCTGCGTCGGCCCGCCAGTCGGAACGGGACGCGGCGTCCAGATGAACGTTTGGTGAACACGGTCACCGAAACAGCTGAAATCCCAGCTCAGCGATGACGGGCAAGTTGTCCGTAATTACGCGAAATGCTGAGGGATGTCTCAGGATTAGGGCCATGAGCGCAGAGCTGATCATCCTGGTGCTACTGATTGCCACGGCACTTGCATTCGACTTCACCAACGGCTTTCACGACACCGGCAATGCGATGGCCACCTCGATCGCCACGGGCGCGCTCAAGCCGAAGACCGCGGTTCTGCTTGCCGGTGTGCTGAACCTGATCGGCGCGTTCCTCTCGGTCGAGGTGGCGGTCACCGTCACGACCTCGGTGCTCAAGGTCCAGGACAGCAAGTCCGGCCAGTTGCTCCCCGGTATCGATGCCTCGACGGGTTTGACGATCATCTTCGCCGGCCTGATCGGCGGCATCCTGTGGAACCTGCTCACCTGGTTGTTCGGCATCCCCTCCAGCTCGTCGCATGCGCTCTTCGGCGGACTGATCGGTGCGGGCCTTGCCGCGCTCGGGCTGGCCGGGGTCAACTGGTCCGGCGTCACCCAGAAGGTGCTCATCCCGGCAGTTGCCGCCCCCGCGATCGCCTGCCTGGTCGCCGGCTGCGGCACCTGGCTGGTCTACCGACTGACCCGCAACGTCGCCGAGAAGCGGCGCAAGGACGGTTTCCGCTGGGGGCAGATCGCCACCGCCTCATTGGTCGCGCTCTCGCACGGCACCAACGACGCGCAGAAGACGATGGGTGTCATCGCGCTGGCGCTCATCACCACCGGCCACCTGACCGGTGACGTGAAGGAACAGGGTCTGCCGTTCTGGATCATCTTCAGCTGCGCGGTGGCCATCGGCCTCGGTACCTACCTGGGCGGCTGGCGGGTCATCCGGACACTCGGCAAGGGCCTCGTCGAGATCGAGTCCCCGCAGGGTTTTGCCGCCGAGGCCTCCTCGGCCGCCATCATCTTGAGCTCGAGCGCTGCGGGTATGGCGCTGTCGACCACCCACGTCGCCACCGGCTCCATCCTGGGCAGCGGTGTCGGCAAGCCGGGTGCGGAGGTGCGTTGGGCGGTGGCCGGCCGGATGGCGGTGGCCTGGCTGATCACGCTGCCCGCCGCAGGCCTGGTCGGCGCGTTGTCCTACTGGTTGTCCCACGGGGTCAAGACGCTGACCGGTTCGGCATTGGTGGGCGACGGTCTCATCTTCGCCATCCTGGTCGCGCTCTCGGGCTACATGTGGTGGCGCGCGCAGCAGCAGAAGGTCGACCACAGCAACGTCAACGCCGATTGGGACGACTCGACCAACTCGGTCATCCCGGCCGATCTGCGCGACGACGCCGTCGCCAAGCCCACCGCATCGGTCTGAGCCGGCCCCGATAGTTCACTGAATCAAAGGATTTCACATGTCTTACCTGGAGAGCATCCTCAAAGTGCTCGGTGTCGGACTGGTGCTCGGTGCGGGTCTGCCTGCGGTCTTCGCGCTCGGCCTGGTGGCCTACTCGCGCGGTGCCGACGGTCCTGCCGGTGGCGATGCGACGGCCGCGGCGCCGAACCCGGCGTTCAAGTTCCTCGGTATCGGGCTGTTCGTCTTCGTCGGATGGGTGATCCTCACCGCGGTGCTGTGGATCACCAGGGCGACGATCATCCACCACACCGGAATCGACCTGTTCCCGTTCCTGCCGAAGAAGTGAGACTGCGATGACGGAAAACAAGAACGTCCTCGACAATGTGCTGAACTGGCTGCACCAGGGTTATCCCGAGGGTGTCCCACCGACCGATTACTTCGCGCTGCTCGCACTGCTCAAGCGCTCGCTGAGCGAAGACGAGGTCGTGGCTGCGGCCAAGTCGGTGCTGCGCTCCAGTGACGGCATCAGCCCGGTGACCGAGGCCGAGATCAGCGGAGCCATCCAGCTCGTCACCGACAAGGAACCGAACCCCGAAGAGATGCATCAGGTTGCCTCGCGGCTGGCCTCGGTGGGCTGGCCGCTGGCGCCGGCTCCGGCCCGCTGACACACGCACGGAAGTCCCGCAGCAGGATTTCGCGTAGGTGGGGCGCCGGGATGTCCCGCAACCCCGGGTCGGTCGTACAGAAGTAGAGCCCGGTGCAGGCCACTGACAGTGCCACTCGTTGCGCGTCGGTGGTTTCGGTACCGGACAGCAGGGCCCGCAGCCGGTCCGCGAGTGCCTCCAACTCGCCGTGCCGGGTGACCAGTTCGTCGACGACCGGGTCACCCCGGAACAGGCAGCCGGCGCGCCGGTGGTCGACGGCCACGTCGACCAGGCCGCGGATCGCGGTATCGCGACGGCCCTGCGGTGACGGTTGCGCCTCGGCGTGTTCGACGACCCCGGCGAAGGCATCGAACAGCGGTGTCAGCAGGGCCAGGACGATGTCGTCCTTCGACCGGAACTGGTAATACACCGCACCTTTGGCGACGCCGAGCCGATCGGCGATCATGCGCAGTGACGTGCCCTGCACGCCGTGCTCGGCGAACAGTTCGACGGCGGCGTCGATGACCCGCTCGCGCGCGGTCCGAGTGTCCTGTCCGCGCGCGGTGGTGCGTCCGCCGAGCATCTGGCCCCCTTCGCGGTATGCCGATCGACTTGTCCATATTCAAGCATGGGTCCTGCCAAAATTAGCCGTTCGGCTTGCTTGAAGTTGGCCAACTGTATAACTTGTGTGAGTCCGATGGCCGAGGTGCGTCATCGGCTCATGTGTTGGTCGGCACTGCGGAAGGACGTCGGGAGAATGCAGCTGCTCAAACGGGTGTGGTTACCGCTCGTGGTCGTCGTGGTCGTCGGAATCGGCGGCTTTTCGGTGGACCGGATACGCGGAGTCTTCGCCTCCGACCCCCCGTTGGTGACGCCGGTGAACTTCGCCAACGACCCCGAGCCGTTCGATCCGAAAGTGGTGACCTATGAAATCTTCGGTCCGGAAGGTGCAGCTGTGGACGTGAACTACGTCGACCTCGCCGGTGAACCGCAACGGGTGGACGGCGCGGTCCTGCCGTGGTCGGTCACCCTGCAAACCACCGAGCCCTCCGCGGCGGCCAACATCGTGGCGCAGGGCAAGACGAGCTTCCTGGGTTGCCGCGTGCTCGTCGACGGTGAGCTCAAGGACGAGCGCACCGTCTCCGGCACCAATGTCCAGACCTTCTGCATCGTGAAGTCCGCATGAGCGGGGGGCACGGCGGCGAGCCGCCTATGGGGCACGGCGGCGAGCCGCCTATGGGGTACGGCGGTGACGCACCCACCGGGCCCATCGCGGTGCAATCACCGCATCAGACAGCACATTTCGGCCGTGTCGCCAGGGTGTTCCGCAAGCTGGCGGTGCCGTTCATCCTCGGCTGGATCGCCGTTGCGGTCTTCCTGAACGTCGCGGTACCGCAGCTGGAAGCGGTCGGCGAGATGCGTTCGGTGTCGATGAGCCCCAAGGAAGCGCCCGCGGTCATCGCCACCGAGCACATCGGAAAGGTGTTCCAGGAGTACGAATCCAACAGCTCGGTGATGATCGTGCTGGAGGGGCAGCAGCCGCTCGGCGCGGACACCCGACGGTACTACTCGGAGCTGATCGCCAAGCTGGAGGCCGACACGGCCCACGTCGAGCACGTCCAGGATCTCTGGAGCGACCCGCTCACCGCGACCGGCGTACAGAGCGGTGACGGTAAGGCCGTCTACGTCTCGGCGAACCTGGCCGGAAACCAGGGCGAAGCAAAGTCTCTGGAGTCCATCGAGGCCGTCAAGAACATCGTCGAGAGCATGCCGCCGCCCGACGGTGTGCAGGTGTTCGTCACCGGGTCGGCGGCCATGACGGCCGAGCAGACCGAGGCCAGCCACGGCAGTATGCGCCTGATCGAGGCGCTGACCTTCCTGGTCATCATCGTGATGCTGCTCATCATCTTCCGCTCCGTCATGACCATGGTGCTGATGATCGTGATGGTGGCCGTGAGCCTGCTGACGGTGCGGGGCGCGGTTGCCGCGCTGGGGTATTACGAGGTCATCGGTCTCTCGACGTTCGCCACCGGCTTGCTGGTGACATTGGCCATCGCGATCTCGGTCGACTACGCGATCTTCCTCATCGGCCGGTATCAGGAGGCGCGCAGCGCCGGTGAGGATCGAGAGCAGGCCTACTACACCATGTTCGGCGGCACCGCCCATGTGATCGTCGGCTCCGGTCTGACCATCGCCGGTGCCACGTTCTGTCTTAGCTTCACCCGGCTGCCGTACTTCCAGACCCTTGGAGTGCCGCTGGCCGTGGGCATGCTGGTGCTGATCATCACGGCCATGACCTTCGGGCCTGCCATCATCACCGTCGGTGGACGGTTCTTGGATCCCAAACGCGCTACCCGCGTGCGGGGTTGGCGCAAGGTCGGTGCGGCCGTGGTGCGCTGGCCCGGACCGATCCTGATCACCAGCATCGCGGTCTCGCTGATCGGCCTGCTGGCACTGCCCGGCTACAAGACCAGCTACAACGACCGTCTCTATCTGCCGGATGACATCAGCTCCAACGAGGGTTATGCCGCCGCCGAACGGCACTTCTCGCCGGCCCGGTTGAACCCGGAGATCCTGATGATCGAAAGTGACCGGGATCTACGGAATCCCGCCGACTTCCTGGTGATCGAGAAGATCGCGAAGGCCATCTTCCAGGTCGACGGAATCGGGCGCGTGCAGACCATCACCCGGCCCGACGGCACCCCGATCGAGAACACCTCGATCCCGTACATGATCAGCCAGAACAGCACGCTGCAACGGTTGAACGAGAAGTACAACCAAGATCGCACCGCCGATATGACCAATCAAGTGGCCGATATGGACCGGACCATCGCCAGCATGGACAAGATGCAGACCATCACCGAGCAGATGGCCGACACCACGTCCAAGATGGTGTCCTCGATGGACGTCATGGTCGGCGATCTCGAGGAGATGCGCGACAGCATCGCCAACTTCGACGACTTCTTCCGGCCGATGCGAAACTATTTCTATTGGGAACCGCACTGTTTCAACATCCCGATGTGCTGGTCCATCCGGTCGGTCTTCGACGTGCTCGACGGCATCGACGTGATGACCGCGAACATGAACGACATGATGCCGCAGATGCATCGGCTCAACGAACTGATGCCGCAGATGATCGCGATCATGCCCGAGATGAAACAGACGATGGTCAACATGAAGGAAATGATGCTGACCATGCAGCAGACCCAGGCGGGTATGCAGGAGCAGCAGCGCATCATGAGCGAGACCTCGACCGAGATGGGCAAGGCGTTCAACGACGCCATGAACGATGACTCGTTCTATCTGCCCGCCGAGGCGTTCGACAACCCGGATTTCGCAAAGGGTTTGGAGCAGTTCCTGTCCCCGGACGGGCACGCGGTGCGATTCATGATCAATCACGAGGGCGACCCGATGTCGGCCGAGGGGATCGAGAAGATCGAACCGATCAAGACCGCGGCCAAGAATGCGATCAAGGGCACCCCGCTGGAAGGGTCGACGATCTATCTGGGCGGCACCGCGTCGACGTTCAAGGACATGGCCGACGGCACCCGCTACGACCTGTTGATCGCCGGTATCGCGGCCATCTGCCTGATTTTCCTGATCATGTTGCTGCTCACCAGGGCCATCGTGGCCGCGGCCGTCATCGTGGGGACCGTGGTGCTTTCCCTCGGTGCGTCTTTCGGCGTGTCGGTGCTGCTGTGGCAACACCTGCTCGGTATCGAGCTGCACTGGATGGTGTTGCCGATGGCGGTGATCATCCTGTTGGCCGTCGGCGCGGACTACAACCTGCTGGTGGTGTCGCGGCTCAAGGAGGAGATCCATGCCGGGTTGCACACCGGCATGATCCGGGCGATGGGTGGCAGCGGCTCGACGGTCACCGCGGCCGGAATGGTGTTCGCGTTCACCATGATGGTGATGGCGGTCAGCGATCTGACCATCATGGGCCAGGTGGGCACCACGATCGGTCTGGGCCTGTTGTTCGACACCCTGGTGATCCGGTCGTTCATGACACCCTCGATCGCCGCGCTGATGGGCAGGTGGTTCTGGTGGCCGCAGCAGGTGCGTCAACGTCCCAAGCCGCAGGCGTGGCCACCCATTCAACGACGACCCCAGGATGTGTTGGTGTGATGAGGAATTCACGGATCGCTTCGATGTTGGCCGCCGGTGCCGTGGTGACGGCGTTCGCTGCCGCGCCGGTCGCCCAGGCCGACCGCGACGAGGCCTTCGCCGATCAGTTGCACAGCTACGGCATCTACGGGCAGAAGGATTTCAACGCCTGGATCGCCAAGATCATGTGCAAGCGCCTGCATCGTGGGGTGGATGCCGACGTGTTCGCCTCGGCCGAGTTCGTGCACGACCAATTGCAGACCGGGTCGAGCACCGAGCAGGCCTGGCAGTTCGTCGGTGCCGGTATCCCGGCCTACTGCCCCGAGCTGGCGCACCTGTTGACGCAGGCCGGCCAGGCGGGGGTGTGAACAGCATGTCCCGTAACAGGTGTGCGCTGGCTGGGCTCGCCGCGGCTGCCGTGGTGACGTTGGCTCCCGGGGTGGCGGCCGCCGATGCAACCGACGAGTATCCGATCCCGAGCAATATGCTCAAGACCACCTGCACGGTGGATCAGTACATGGCCGCGGTACGCGATACCGATCCGGTGTACTACGAGCGCTACATGATCGACTACAACAACAAATCCCCGGAAGTGCAACGGGCCGCCCGTGATCGGATCACCTGGTTCTTCTCGATGGACTATGCGGGACGGCGGCAATACTCCGAGGACACCGCCACCAACGCGTTCTACGAGCAGCTGGCCTGGAACTGGCCGAACTGGGCCAAGCTGTTCTTCAACAACAAGGGCGTTGTCGCGCACGGGACCGCGGTGTGTGCCGGCTACCCGCCGGCCGATCCCGGCGTCTGGATCTGGTGAGTGCGGCTCGTCAGTCGAAATACGCAGGGTCCCGCAGCAACTGCTGGGTGGCGGCCAGCAGCGTGCGGTGCAGATCCTCGTCGCTGACATCCTCGAGCGCCTTGTCGGTGACCGCGGCGTAGACCCCGTTGGTGACCATCGAGATGACCACCCGCCCCGCGGGTCCGTGCCCACCGCCCAACAACAGATTGGTGAAGCGCTCCACGAGATCACTGAGGTCCTCGCGGGCCTCGACCATGCTCTCCAGCACCGGATCGCCCGCCAGCACCGCGGCCAGCCGACGGTTGCGCACGCTGAACTCGATGAAACCGCTGATCGCGATCTCGCGGCGGGTGCGCGGATCGGCAACGGCCTCGGCGATGGTCACCACCCGGGCCATATCGTCGAACATCGGTTGCGCCGCGGCGGCGACGATCTCTTCCTTGGAATGGAACTGGTAGTACACCGAGGCCTTACCGACCCCGATGCTGTCGGCGATCATCTGCAGGGTGGTGCCGCTGACACCGTGCTCGCCGAACAATGTCAGCGCGGCCTCCAGCACCCGCGTCCGTGCCGTGCCGCGTCCCAATACCGATTTGGCCACCGTCAGCTCCGGGTATCCCTGCGCAACGGGTGGTCGTCGGGGACCTGGACGAAGATCAGCGTCACACCGTCGGGGTCGGTGACGTGCATCTCGTGCAGTCCCCACGGTTCCCGGACCGCGGCCCGGGCGATCTCGACGCCGCGGCCGGCCAATTCGCCCTGGGTGGCGTAGACATCGCGCACCTGCAGCCACAGGCTCCCGCCCGCCGACGGCCCACCGTGGCCCGCCAGTTCGATCAACGATTGGCCGGCATAGAACACGGTGCCGCCGGAGTACTCGCGCGCGATGGCCAGCCCGATGCGATCGCGGTAGAACTCCACCGATCGCCGGTAGTCGGCCGGCCGCATCAGCATCCGGCTGGCCAGGATCTCCATACCCATGTGTCTATCACGCGATCCCGCGTTCCGGCGGCAGCGACGGCCTCTCTCAGGCACCCCGGTCGGCGGCCCGCAAGCCGATGGTGAAGGCGGCCTGGTCTTCGAAGTCCAACGGGTTGCGCCCGGTGATCTGACGGATCCGCGACAGCCGATGCCGCACGGTGTTGGTGTGCAGGAACAGCTCGCGCGCGGTGTCGATCAGCGAGCCGTTCGCGGCCAGGAACACCCGCAGCGTGCGGATGTGTTGGGTGCCACGATCACGATCGAGTGCCAACAGCGGGTCGATCAACTGTGTCTTGAACGGGGTGAGCCGACTGGGCGGCAGTCCCTCCAGCAGGCTGGTGAAGGTGCTCAGCTGGTCGGGCCCGATGCTGCCGCCGCGCTGCCTGGCCAGATCCAGCGCGACCCGGGCCTGGCTGATCGACGTGCCCAGTTCGCTCAGGGGTGCCGCCGTCGCGTGCCCGGAGGGCATGGCCAGATCGGCGGCCGTCTCGATCGGCTTGTGGGTCCCTGCGCTGAGCACCAGACACACCTCCGGGGCGTCGGCGACCAGGGCGTCGGGGAGGGCCATCGACAACAGCGCTCCCGCACCGGCGGGCCAGGCCGAGCAGTCGATGTCCTGCGCCGCCAGTCCCGGCCAGTCCAACAATTGGTGAAGTGCGTCGGGGAGCAGCATGCGTCGTTCGACCAGTGAGAGCAGCTGGCCGATGCGTTCACGGGAGAGCGCAGCCTCGATATCGCGCTCGCCCTGTGAGGCGGCCAGGAACCGGGCGATGACCTCCAGTACCGCCGCCTCGGGAGGATCGCCGCGGCCGACCCACACCAGCGTGCCCATCCCGTCGGCCGCCGCGGCCACCGCGTCGGATTCGATCGGGGCTCCCGGGGGCTCCAGCAGGAAGTAGCAGCCCAGCACGTGCCCGGCCCGGTCCAGCAGCTCCCGACTGGACTCACGGCGGCGCTGTGAGGAAAGCAGTTCGGGCACAAGCGCGTTGGTGGCCCGGGCGGTGGCGACCGCACCGCCGAACCGGAAATCGGCGATATAGCGGCTGACCGTCGCGAACGGTACCTCCGGCGGTGCGACCAACAGTGGCAACCCGTGGTCGCGGCACGCGTCGATCAGGGCCTGCGGCGCCCCATCATGCACATCGCCGATCCCGAAACAGATGCCCGCCGCCCCCGCGGCGTGCACCGACTCGACGAAGGCCGCACTGTCGGCGGGGGCCTGCAGGCTGATGCCGACCGTGCAGACCAACTCGCCACCGCGCAGATACCGCGACGGGTCGCGCAGCTCGGTGGTGTGCGACCAGGTGATCGGGCGGTCCGTCGCGGCGGGCCCGGTGTCGATACGGTGCAGCCCGAGTCCCGAGCGTTCCAGCAGGTCGGCGAACGTCGGCGCACGCGACTCGTCGTCGGGACCGGACCCTGCCATCGGTCGATCGTAACGTCGTTGTCATCTGTGCACCCGGTTCGGTTGTGCGATCCTCCAACGGTGAGCAGCACCGGTGGTGGGTTCGCAGCGTCTTCACCGCCAACGATGGCGGCGGTGCGTCCGGGCGCGTGATAGTTCGTTGATGACCGAGCCACAGGTTTTGCGCCGCGAGTTCTCCCTCTGGTCGGCGTTCGCGTTCGCCTTCGCATTCATCTCGCCGATCGTCGCGCTGTACGGGATCTTCGGGTTGGCGTTGTCGGCGGCCGGTCCGAGCTTCTGGTGGGGCTTCGGGCTGGTGTTCGCGGGCCAGTTCCTGGTTGCGCTGGTGTTCGCGATGCTGGTGTCGCGCTGGCCTTTGGAGGGATCGATCTACCAGTGGTCACGCCGACTGCTGGGCACCACCTACGGCTGGTTCGCGGGCTGGGCCTACATGTGGACGCTGGTCATCGCGATGGCTACCGTGGCCCTCGGCGCGGCCGGCTTCACCGCCAACATCTTCGGTGTCGAGGAGCCCTCGGGGACGACGCTGGCGCTCATCGCGCTGGCCATCCTGCTGGCCGGCACCGCGGTCAACCTGGCCGGTCGGCAGGCACTGAAGATCTTCATGGTCGGCAGCATCATCGCCGAGGTCATCGGCTCGGTGGTGCTGGGCACCTGGCTGCTGCTGTTCCATCGGCAGAACTCGCTGTCGGTGCTGTTCACCGGTGGTGGCCCCGAGGTGGACATCTGGACCTGGCTCAGTGGGCCGTTCTTGCTGGCGGTGGCCTTCATCGGGTGGTCGTTCGTCGGTTTCGAGAGTGCCGGGTCGATCGCCGAGGAGGTGCATGAACCGCGCCGTTACCTGCCCAAGGCCGTGCTGTTCTCACTGGTCTTCATCGCGCTGGTCGTCGGGTATTCCAGCCTCGCGATCATCCTGGCCATCCCCGACCTCGACGCCGTCGCCGCGGGTGCGGTCGGTGACCCGGTATACGAAACCCTCACCGTCGCACTCGGTCACGGCATCGCGCGCCCGGTCGAGGTGATGTTCGTCATCGGCTTCCTGGCCAGCTTCCTGGCGCTGCAGACCTCGGCGTCGCGGGTCATCTGGGCCTATGCGCGCGACGGGGCGTTGCCGGCCTCGGCCGTGCTGTCCCAGCTGCGCGGTCCGGCCCGCATCCCGGTGGTGGCGATCGGGGTCACCACGGTGGTCGGCGCCGCCCTGTTCGGCCTCAGCATCGTCGCCGGGGATATTTACTCGCTGATGGTCAACTTCACCGCCGGCGGCTTCTATCTGGCATTCCTGTTCCCGCTCATCGGGTTCCTGGTCGTGCTGGTGCGTCGGGCATGGACGCCGGCCAACTTCTCGCTGGGCCGGGCCACCCTGCCCGTCGCCGTGGTGGCCGTCGTGTGGACCGTGCTCCAGTTCGTCAACATCGCTTGGCCGCGAGTGGCTTTCGAGCAGCGCTACCTGGATTGGTCGGTGTGGATCGGTATCGCGGTGCTGCTGGTGCTCGGCACCGCGATCCTGGCAGGAGTGCGCTCGCGTATCGTCGAAGCCTCGGTGATCGACGAAGTGGAATCCCGTGACGAATTGGCAGACGTCCATGAGTGACGCGAGCCCGGTGGCCGTCGTCACCGGCGCCGCCAGCGGTATCGGCGCTGCCGCGGCCGGGGCGCTGCGCCGGCGCGGATACCGGATCGGTGCGTTGGACCTGTCGGCCGGTGCGGACGCCGATCATGCTGTGGCCGTCGATGTTTCCGATCACGGCGCGGTGGCCGATGCGGTCGCCGAGATCCGTTCGACTCTGGGCCCGGTGGCCGCGCTGGTGACCTCGGCCGGCTACTACGAGACGGGGTTGATCGACCAGATCGATGCGGCGGCCTGGCGGCGCATGCTGCGGGTGCACCTCGGCGGGTTGTTCAACGCGACGCGCGCGTGCCTGCCCGACATGCTGGCGGCCGGATCGGGCGCGGTGGTCGCGGTGGCCAGTGAACTCGCCGTCGGCGGTGGTGACCAGGAGAGTCATTACGTCGCGGCCAAGGGGGCGATCATCGGTCTGGTCCGCAGCCTGGCCGCCGAGGTCGCCGGATCCGGGGTGCGGGTCAACGCCGTCGCGCCAGGGCCTACCGACACCCCGCTGCTGGATGCCGATTCCCCATGGCGGGCACAGGAGTATCTGGACACTCTGCCGCTGCGCCGGCTTGCCACCCCCGCCGAGGTGGCCCGCTGCGTCGAATACCTGGTCTGTGATGCGACGTTCAGCGTCGGCGATGTCGTCAATGTCAACTCCGGAGCGGTGATATGAGCAGGGTCGCGCTGGTCACCGGTGCGGCGCAGGGGATGGGCGCGGCGCACGCGCGCCGGCTGGCCGGCCGGGGAATGACGGTCGCCATCAACGATATTCGCCCCGGCGTTGAGCTGGACGCGCTGGCCGAGGGTATCGGCGGATTCGCTGTTCCCGGTGACGTTTCCGATCCGGGGGAGTGTCTGCGCATCACCGACGCGGTGGCGCAGCGCACCGGCCGCCTCGATGTGTTGGTGGCCAACCACGCCTACATGACGATGGCCCCGCTCCTAGAGCACGACGAGCAGGACTGGTGGCGCATCGTCGAGACCAACCTCGGTGGCACCTACCACCTGATACAGGCCGTGCTGCCGCACATGCGGGCCAGGGCCGAGGGGCGCATCGTGGTGATCGCCAGCGAATGGGGTGTCACCGGATGGCCGATGGCCACCGCGTATGCGGCCGCCAAATCCGGGTTGATCGCGTTGGTCAAGGGACTCGGCCGTGAACTGGCGCCGGAGGGGATCATCGTCAACGCCGTCGCGCCGGGGGTCACCGATACCCCGCAACTTCAGGTCGACGCCGATGCCGCGGGAATCGACCTGGCGGACATGCACGCCCGGTATGCGGAGGGAATTCCGTTGGGCCGCATCGGTCGACCCGATGAGATCTCGGCCGCGGTGGAACTGCTCGCCGACTTCGAGCTGGCGGCCGTCGTCGGGCAGATCATCTCCTGCAACGGCGGATCGACCAGGAGCAGAGCATGACGGAAAGGCAGCCGGTGGACGGCCAGGACAGATACGTGCGGTCGGCGTCGGGCCATGTCGGGCAGGTGAACGCACAGCAGGTCCCGCGCTACGCCGGGCTGGCGACCTACGCCCGCCTGCCGCAGCGCCATGAGGTGTCGCGGTACGACATCGCCGTCGTCGGGGTGCCGTTCGACAGTGGGGTGACCTACCGGCCCGGGGCTCGGTTCGGTCCCGCCGCCATCCGCGAGGCGTCAAGGTTGCTCAAGCCCTACAACCCCGCACTGGATATCAGCCCGTTCGCGCAGGCGCAGGTTGTCGATGCCGGGGATATCGCGGCCAACCCGTTCGATATCGATGCCGCGGTCGACGAGGTGCGCGAGGGTATCGCTGCCCTGCTGACCACCCCGCAACAACGGGTACTGACCTTCGGTGGTGATCACACCATCGCACTGCCCGCGCTGCAGGCCGTCAATCGGGTGCACGGTCCGGTTGCCCTGGTGCACTTCGACGCCCACTTGGACACCTGGGACACCTACTTCGGCGCGCCGTGTACGCATGGCACGCCTTTTCGCCGGGCTGCCGAGCAGGGTCTCTTGGTCAAGGGACATTCCGCGCACGTCGGGATCCGCGGATCGCTCTATGATCGAGCCGATCTGCTCGACGACGAGTCGTTGGGATTCACCATCGTGCATTGCCGCGATATCGATCGGATCGGTATCGACGGTGTCATCGAACGGATCCGAGAACGGGTAGGTGAGCATCCGGTCTACGTCTCGATCGATATCGATGTTCTCGACCCGGCGTTCGCGCCGGGGACCGGTACCCCGGAGATCGGCGGGATGACCAGCCGGGAACTGGTGGCCATCCTGCGGGCGATGCGCGGTCTGCAGATCGTGGGCGCCGATATCGTCGAGGTGGCACCGGCCTATGACAGCGCCGATGTGACGGCGGTGGCCGCGGCCAATATCGGGTATGAGCTGATCACCCTGATGGCCGAAGATGTCTGAGTTCGGTCCGGGCGAGCGCAGCGACGGGAAAATGCCCTGGCCTGTCGGGAAAGTGGCGGCTGCGGCCTTCACCTTCGACGTGGACGCCGAATCTGCGGTGCTGTGGGGCGACGAAACGGTTGCCGCCAGGATGAGTGTGATGAGCCATCAGGCCTACGGCCCGCTGGTGGGTATGCCGCGGATTCTCGATCTGTTGGACCGGCATCAGATCCGGTCGACGTTCTTCGTGCCGGGGCATACCGCGCATCGCTATCCCGAGGCGGTGCGGTCGATCGTGGCGGCGGGGCACGAGATCGCCCACCACGGGTATCTGCACGAGCAGCCGACGGCGCTGACGTTGGAGGAGGAGATCGAGGCGCTCGACCGCGGACTGGAGGCGCTGGCCGAGGTTGCCGGGGTGCGCCCGAGTGGCTACCGCGCGCCGATGTGGGATCTGTCCTGGCGGACACCGGAACTGCTCGCCGAGCGCGGATTCCTGTACGACTCGTCGCTGATGGATTCCGACCATCCTTACGAGCTGGCGGTGGGGGAGCGGTCGCTGGTCGAGATCCCGATCCAGTGGGCACTCGACGATTGGGAGCAGTACTGCTACCTGCCGGACATCTATAGCGGAACCATCGAGAGCCCGCGCAAGGCCCGCGAACTGTGGCAGCTGGAGTTCGATGCGCTGCGGAGCGCCGGCGCGTGCTGGGTGTTGACCAATCACCCGTTCCTGAGCGGGAGGGCTTCGCGCGCAGCCGAACTCGGTGACCTGATGCGCTACGTCGTGGCGCACACCGACGTGTGGACGGCGAGTCTGGGTGAGATCGCCGAGCACGTGCGCACGCTCGGGTTGACGCCGCGCACCATCACCCGCCCCTGACATCAGCCACGCGGATACAGCAGCTCCAGCTCGCCTAGATGGGCCGCGACGGTCAGCAGTGGCAGCGCCGCCGATACGGCGAGTTCGTCGCGGGTGTTCTCGGCGCGCAGCGCCAATACGAAATCATCGCTGATCGGCGGCCCCGACAGACCCTGCTCGCATACTGCAGCGGCGTGCTCTTCGAGCAGTTCCCGCGCTCGTGGGTACACCCCGAGCGGCGGTGGCATGACATCGGCGATCAACTCGGCGGCCGCACGCAGCCGGACCACCCGATTGGCCGCACGCACCGTGGGGGCACGCCGGTCGGCATGCCCGCCGTTCTCCGAAAGATACTGTCGCAGCGTGTCATCGAGTATCCGACTGGCCTCAAGGGCGCGGCGGCTGAGCGTGAAGACACGGTTGTCGGCCGTTTCGGAAGCACCCCGGATGACCCGCAGCACACCGGCTTTGAGCAACTCGGCACCGGCGGCGTGGGCCCGGCCGACAGCCTTGCTGACCTGGGTGGACGCGCCGCGGGGCCACAGCAGCACCGATACGGCGACACCCACGAGCGCCCCGACCACGACATCCTCGACCCGGATCAATCCGACGGCCCACCCCGACGGCTGGATCAGGTTGAAGATGATCAGCACCATCATCGTGAACGCGGCCTGGCCGGCGACGAACGAGGCGACCTCGGGTACGAAGGCCGAACCGAAGGCCACCACCGGCAACAACATCCACATGACGACGGGATCGACGCCCACCAGTTCGATGACCGCCACCCCGATGGCGAAACCCAGTGCCGTCCCCGCCACGGCGCGCAGCACCCGGGTACCTGTGGTCAATGCGCTGCTGCGCAGCACTGACAACGCGCCGAGCACCACCCAGAACCCGTGCTCGACCGGGAACACGTGGGTGACCGCGACGGCCAAGGCCAGACCCAGGCCGGTGCGCACGCTGTTGCGCACCACGAGTGCGCGCCCGGCCAGGAATCCCTTGGTGATCTGCGCGACGGCGGTGGTCTCGGGCATCACCCAGTCCGCCGCGCCGGTGCGGGGCAGGCCCCGGCCCAGCACACGCGCCCAGACCGGCCGGGCATCGGCCAGCGCGGCGTTGCGGATGATGCGCCCGGTGACCCCGACCGTCGCCGAGAACGTTCGGCGGCCCAACAGGCTGCGCCCGACCTCGACGGCGGTCTCGTCATCGGGTATCGCCAGAATCTGCTCGATGTCCTCGCGGTAGCGGCCCTGCGCGACCTTGCGCAGTTCGTCGAGGGCGGTGCTGAGTTCGGCACCCCGGGTGGCGCGCAGCCGAGGATCGGAGATCTGTAGGACCGCCGCGCAGTCGCGGAGCACCGCGACGATGGCCGGCCGCATATCGCCGAGTGCCGCGCCGGTGTGGTCGGTGATCTGATCGGCCAGCCACCCGAGGTCGTCGACGACGCGGACCAGCGCCCGGCTGCCCGCCGTGAGGGCGACCGGCCGGAAGTCGGCGTTGACGAAGTTGGCCCATAGGGCGTTCATCGCGCGGGTGACATCCCTGGTCGACCCCGCCCCCTCCAGACAGTCGGCGAGTGCGCGGCACACTCCCGCCGCGTGCCGGCGCAGGTCGTCGTGATGCCGCGGCGGGAACAGGAACAACGCCGCGGGCACACACACGGCCAGCGCGACCAGCCAGCCGGTCAAGCGTTCATCGATGGGCCCCGGCGGGGTGCAGGCGGGAAGCACGAAGGTCAGCAGGGTGGCACGCTGCCCGGCGGCGATGGTTTCGCTGAGCACCCCGCTGAACATCACAGTCATACCGAGCACGAACATCAGCCCGACGCTGAGCCACGGGTACGGCGCGACCAGCGTGCCCGCGGTGATCAGCACCGCACCGTTGAATCCGAGGCCCGCGTAGGCCAGCGCGCGGGCCTCCCGGTTCCCCGGGAAGTCGGTGATGATCAGCAGCGCGACGGAACCGAAGATGGCGAACATCGGGGCCTGGCTGTCGCCGGCGACCAGGAAACTGGCGGCCGCGGCGAGGGGCACGACGATCGCGGCCCTGGCGGCTCGGCGCAGCGCGTCGTACTCGGGGTCGCGCTGCTGTAGCCAGTCCAGGATCCGCATCGGTGACGAGTGTCTACGACGAATCGGTGACGCCGCGCTTCATGAAGACGCCGAGCAGACCCGGCGCCACGCTGTCGATCGCCTTGGCGGTCACCGCCATGCGCGGGGCGATACGCACCGGCCGGGTCTTCGCCGCGGTGACCATCCAATCGGCGGCCTCCTCGGCAGACAGTCCGGGCATGGCAACGAACTCCTTGGTCGGCTCGATCATCGGCGTCTTCACCAGCGGGTAGTACAGCGTCGTCGAGTGCACGCCCTTTCCCGACCATTCGGTCTCGGCCACCCGGCTGATCGCGGTCAGCGCGGCCTTGGAGGCCTGGTACGCCCCGAACAGCGGGGAGGATTCGTTCATCACACCCCATGTCGAGACGTTGATGACGTGGCCGTCGCCGCGGGCGATCATGCCGGGCACCAGGGCACGCATCAGCCGCAGCGGGGCGTAGTAGTTGAGCGTCATGGTGCGCTCGAGATCGTGCCAGCGGTCCAGCGACTCGATCAGCGGGCGGCGGATGGACCGGCCGGCGTTGTTGATCAGGATGTCGATGCCGCCGTGGCTTTCGAGGGCTTTGGCGGCGAGCGCGTCGACGGCGTCCAGATCGGACAGGTCGGCGGTGACCGCCTCGGCGATACCACCGTTGTCACGGATCTTCGCGGTGACGGTCTCGAGCAGTTCGGCACGGCGGGCCACCACGATGACGCTGGCACCCAGCTTGGCCAGCTTGAGCGCCGACGCCTCGCCGATCCCCGACGACGCTCCGGTGATCAGGATGCGCTTGCCGCGCAGTTCGACCTCGGGGCCGCGGCCCAGGTACTCGGTCAGTGGGGGCCGCATGCTGGTCAACAGCACCGCGTCCGAGATCCGGCGCAGGGGGTTCTTGCTCACCGCGACAGTCTAGATTTCGGCGCGCTGACGCTCGCTCACCGAGCGTCAGCGCGCCGAAATCGCAGAGAGAATGGTCGCGATGACACGGTCGGGGTACTCCGAGAGGTCCAGCCAGGTGAAGCGCAGCACCTGCCAGCCGTGCACGATCAGGTAGTTCTGCCGACGCCGGTCGTTGGTGAACGCGTCCGGGTCACTGTGAAAGGCCCAGCCGTCGACCTCGATCGCGATCATCCGTTCGGCAAAGGCGACATCGACGAAGTACGGCCCCGCCGGAAAGTTGGCCCGCCAGCCGGTGATGTCCGCCTGCCGCAGCAGCTTGATCAGCAATCGTTCCGCGGCGGATCGAGAACCGTCCGCCGCGGCCAGGAGCAAGCGCCGCGCTGCCGGTGCACCGTAGCGACCCTTGTTGCGCGACTGCGCACGCCACAGATCACGCAGCTCGGCGTCGCCCTGCAGGGCACGGTCCATGATGCGGGCGCCACCGCCCCGACGCACCGCCGCCTCCACGATCGTGAGCGGGCGCGCCGTCAGGGGAAGGCCACGGTGCACGGCGACATCGGCCGGGTCGAGGTCACGGCGACGAACGCGGCTGCCGGGGTGGGTGCGCCCATGGCTGTTACGGGGCACGGTGACCTCGGCGACCGCCGGCGGGTACTGGGTGAATCCGTACCACCATGCGGCGGCCAAGCCACTGGCGACCGCGCCATCGCCATAACCCCAGACCGCGGCACGAATGCGGGCAGCATCGGTGAACGGGCGGTCGTCGACGAAGTACACCCCCTGTGAACACCGCCGCCAGATACCGGAATCGATGCGCCTGCGCACGGCCTGCGGGCTGAGCCCGCACCGGCCGGCTTGGGCGAGGGTGATGACACCGTCGTGGTCGCGCAGATAGTCCTCGAGCACAGGACTTTGGACGCAGGCGCGCTGCGTCCGGTTCCATCCCCGACGATTTCGGCGCGCAAACGCTCGCTCACCGAGCGTCAGCGCGCCGAAATCGTCAGAAGTAGCGGGGGAAGCCGCTCCAGTCGGGATCGCGCTTTTCCAGGAACGCATCCCGGCCCTCCACGGCCTCGTCGGTCATATAGGCCAACCGTGTTGCCTCACCGGCGAACACCTGCTGGCCGACCAGCCCGTCGTCGATGAGGTTGAAACCGAACTTCAGCATCCGGATCGCCTGCGGGGACTTGCCGTTGATCTCGGCAGCCCACTGCAGGCCGGTGCTCTCCAACTCATCGTGGTCGACGACCTCGTTCACCGCACCCATCTGATACATCGTTTCGGCGTCGTAGGCGCGGCCGAGGAAGAAAATCTCGCGGGCGAACTTCTGCCCGGTCTGGCGCGCCAGGTAGGCGCTGCCGAACCCGCCGTCGAAGCTGCCCACGTCGGCGTCGGTCTGCTTGAAGCGGGCATGCTGGCGGCTGGCCAGCGTCAGATCGCAGGTGACGTGCAGGCTGTGCCCGCCGCCGGCGGCCCAGCCGTTGACCAGGCAGATGACGACCTTGGGCATGAACCGGATCAGGCGCTGCACCTCCAGGATGTGCAACCGGCCTGCCCGCGCCGGATCGACCGTCTCGGCAGTCTCGCCGTCGGCGTACTGGTACCCGCTGCGGCCGCGGATGCGCTGGTCACCGCCGGAGCAGAACGCCCAGCCGCCGTCCTTGGGTGACGGGCCGTTGCCGGTCAGCAGGATCACCCCGACATCGGGAGACATCCGGGCGTGGTCGAGCACGCGGTAGAGCTCGTCGACGGTGTGCGGACGGAACGCGTTTCGCACCTCCGGGCGGTCGAAGGCCACCCGCACCGTCGGTTGCGGCTTTCCGTCGACAACGTGCCGGTGATAGGTGATATCGGTCAGCTCGAAGCCGGCGACCGGCTGCCACAGCGCAGGGTCGAAAGTCATTCCCCGACTGTATTCACGGTGTTTCGCCGAAGACAGTGCGGGGTACAAAGCGCGGCGACGAAGTGTTTGGGGCGTGATTCGGCGCCATGACAAGGAGGACACGATGAGGCGTACAGCGGCGGCATTGATGGCGGCTGGTGCGGCGACCGCGATGTTGGTCGGCTGTTCACCGTCGGTCACCGGTGGTGACACCGCGTGCAAGGACTTCACCGGTGCCGATGAGAAGACCCAGAACGAGGCCGTCACCAAGATGCTCAAGGACGAGAAGGGATCCGACCCGCAGCAGGTCGAGATCAGCGGCACCCGGCTGGCCGTTCAGACCTGGTGCCAGACGTTGGGCACCCCGGATTCCAAGATCAAGGAGGCTCCGCACCTGTAGCGGAGCCGGGTGGCTGATCACCCCTCAGTCGGAAACGGCGGCCCTGTTCGCAGGGCCGCCGTTCTGCTGTTCGACGCCTCAAGGCACGGGAACGCCACGCCGGCGGTAGCGTGCCGACCATGAAGTCGACCGGTGGCCGCCTGGGTCGTGGCGCCCGCATTCTGGTGGTCCTGGCCGTCATCGCGATCGTGATGGTGTGCAGCGTCGGTGGATTCCTGGCCAGCCGCTCCTACACCGAGCAGGCCTCGGTTCCCTTCGGCACCGAGGACGCCGACAGCCCCGACGTCGTGCTGATGTCGATGTACATCACCCGGGTCGACGTTCATGACCAGTCGATGACGGTGGAACTCGATGTCAGCGACGATCCCGTCGGCGGCGTCAGCGACGGGCTCACCGAGTACATCACCGTCGAGACCAACTCGCGCCGCTCCAGCGTCGTGAAGTTCAGCGAGGGCGACCGGTTCCACACCGTGATCCAGGAGTTCGCCATCGGTGGCAGCAGCACCGACTTCCCGTTCGACACCTACCAATCCTTCCCGGCCATCCAGGTCCTGGGTGCCGACGGCGCACCGCTGCCGCTTGAGGTGACGGTGTCCAACGGTGACGCGTTCTTCGCGGTGACACCGACCCTGTCACCCGACCAGGGCTGGCTGTCACTGACCCTGAAGGCCGAACGCAGCGTGCCCACCATGGTTTTCGGCGTGTTCATCATGGTGCTGATGCTGGGCCTGGCGGCCTCTGCCGCGGTGCTGGCCTCCTACGTGGTGCGCACCCGCAGGGGTGTCGAGTACGGCGCGTACTCGGTGATGGCCGCGTTGCTGTTCGCGATGGTCCCGCTGCGCAACGCCATACCCGGCGATCCGCCGATCGGGTCGTTGATCGACTTCTCCGCGTTCTTCATCGCCGAGGCGGTGATCGCGGTCTCGCTCATCACCAGCGTCGTCGTCGGGTACCGCAACCAGTTGTCCGTCGACTCGCGGTAGCCGCCCCTACAGCGTGATGCCGTGTGAGCGCAGCGCGGTGCGCAACCCGTCGGGACGCGCAGCGGTGGGAAGCGGGTCCACCAGGGCGAAGGCGCAACCCACCTCGCGTGCGCCGCCGTCGGCTTCCTCACTGTCGCCGACCATCAGGGTCTCTTCGGCGTCCACGCCGAGCCGCTGCAGCGCGGTCGAAAAGATCGCCGGATCGGGTTTGACGACACCGACCTCGAATGACAGCACATATTCGTCGGCCCCGGTGCCTGCGGCGGCCAGCGCAGGTCGCAGGTCGAAGGCGATGTTCGACACGACGGCCGTCTTGATCCCGTTGCCGCGCAGACCGTTCAGCACCGCCGTGGTGTCGGGGTACGGCGTCCAGGAGGCCGGGTCGACGAGCTTCGGGTACAGGGCCGCCGCATCCTCGCCGGTGAGACCGGACTCGCGCAGCACGTGCAGATACGCCTCGCGGTGCAGATGCGGTTCCAAGTCCCGGTTGGCCCAATTGTGTTGCTGCTGAGTGTTCATGGGCACCGTGCTTCCGGTCGGTGCGGTCACGCGACGCATCAACTCGGCCTGCACGTGACCCTGCACCGCCTGTTCGTCGACGGTGATGCCGTCGAACCAGTCGTCCTGTTCCTCGAGGCGGAACAGGGTGCCGGAGAAATCGAAGAGTACCGCGCGGATCATGGGCCGTCCTTTTCTCAGAAGTGGTCGGGGATGGCGGGGGCCACCGGCCAGCCGAAGCCGACGGCCGCGCGGTGCACCGCCCCGGCGGTCAGTTCCTCGACCAGACCCGCTGCGGCGAGTCGGGCGAGGCTGATCCCACCGAGGTACACCGCGCCGAGGTCACGCACGCTGAGAGCGATATCGGCAGGCGCATCGGTCTTTTCGCAGTGTGCGTCGTCGGCGTCGCCGCGAAGTCGGTACCGACCGCTGTTCCACGGGCAGAACTCGTCGCGCACGTCCAGAACTGTATCCACCGGTGCGGCGTACCGGCGCAGCGCGAGTGCCCGCTCGACGTCGACGAGCCGGACGAAGATGCCGTCGGCGATCTCGCAGCGCAGCGCTCGGCTGTCGGCCACCAGCGCGCGCAGCGGTTCGTCGACCGCGGCGTCCTTGACGATGACGCGTCGAACCAGGTCGATCTCCAACAGGAATCGCCAGACCCTGGCATAGGCACGCGGATTGGTGGCGCGGACCTCCTCGACGTGCACCTCTCCGGTGGGGCCGGTGGCATCCCACGACGACTTCGTCCGGTACAGAGCGAATCCGCTTGGCGTACCGTCAGATTCACGGTGCAGGGCGAATCTGATGCTACCGCTGTCCTTGCGGCGCTCGTCATTGTCGAAGACCTGGTAGTCCCACCACGGACGCGGCCGATCCATCCGGCCAGGCAAAGCGGCCACCGCCCGGTCATAGATCGCGGGTCCGACGTCCAGCAGTGTGTCGACGTCGATCTGCGACACGGTGCCTGCCCCGAGATCGACGTCGGGGCGGAAACCGAGATCACGCACCGGGCCGGACAGCGTGGCGTTCTGGCTCGCCAACCCGTACCCGAAACGGCCATAGATCGTCGTCTCGGAGGCGAACAGCATCGCCACCGCCTCGGTGCCGCGGTCACGGATGGTGTTCAGTTGGTGACGCATCATCCGGGTCAGCAGCCCGCGGCGGCGATGGTCGGAGGCGACGCTGACACCGGTCACCGCGGCCACATCGGTGCGTTCACCGCCGGGCAGCACCACGTTCTTGCGGTAGTCCCCGGCGGTGGACACCCATCGGGTTCCGTCGTGAAACCCGAACATCCGATCCAGATCGGTGAAGGCACGTGCGAGTCTGATGTCGTCGGGCTGGGGGTCCTCCAGGAAGGCCCAGGCCATCGCGGTGTTGAAGTCCTGGTAGTCGGTCTCGTCGCGCAGGGCGCGCAGGGTCAGCTCGGGCACATACCCATGTCTACCGTGACGGGGTGATCGGGCGCGCGTCATTTTCTCGCCCGCCGATCTGCCTAGATCGGCACGACCACCTCGTTGCGGCGCCGGAAGGGCAGCGTCCAGGGCGGATCGTAGAACCAGGCGATCGGCTCGCCCGCCGGTTCGATGCCGTTCGCGCCGAGTGTGTCGACGAGATCGGCGGCCTGTTGGGCGACGGCGGCCGGGCTGCGGTCCCCGGTGAAGCGGATGACCGCGACGGTTTCGGGCGGCACGGACACCAGGTCGACGTCCGGGTCGTCGGGCTCGGGCAGGGTTTCCAGCGTCCACTCCGACGGCATGAAGAACCGGATGGTCCAGCCCTCTTTCGCGCTGCCCTGCTGGCTCACCGGCGCGGTCATGGCGATCTCCTGTGAACCGCCCTGCTGGCTCACCGGGGCGGTCATGGCGATCTCGGTACTGCGTTGGTTGCCGCCGAAGATGTAGGACGCCAGCTTGCGGAATCCGGCGTTCAGGGCCCGTTCGCGGTCGCCGGTGACGGTGGTCTGCGCCGCGATGCGGCGGCCGTACCGCCTGATCTCGACGTTGCCGGTGAGCGGGCGGCTGATGTAGCGCGGTTCCTCCACGGTTCGAACGCCCACCAACGACGGCACCGATTCGACGATCTGACCTGCCAGTTTGACGAGATTCACGGCCACGCTCCTTCCTGATGAAGGTATTCGCGGCAGATCGGGTGACGGATGGGTCGACCGCCGATCAGCTTTCACCGAACTCGTCGGCCTCGGCCCGGAAGAAGAACATGCTCACCACGAAGCTGGTCAGCGACAGCAGGCCGACTCCGAAGGTCAGACCGATGCGTTCCAGGCCGAAGGCTCCGATGGTCAGGGCGAACCCGATGATCCCGATCATCGACAGGAACAGCGCCCCGGTGCTCAATGCCTCGGAGGAGGCGGGGCGGGAGGCGACTGCGACGCGGTCGTCCATCGTCGGGGTTCCTATCTCGGGATGCCTACGTTGTCAGCGCATCTGTACCCCGGAGCGCCCCGCCCCAATCCTCGACGGGAGAACTCAGCCGACCGAGCGGCCCGCACCCTCCCAGAACTGCGCACGCACCGCCTTCTTGTCCGGCTTGCCCAGCGCGGTCACCGGCACCGAATCCACCACGACCACCTGCTTGGGCACATGCACCGAACCCTTGCGCTCCTTCACCGACGCCTGGATCTCGGCGATCATGACGTCCACCGCGGACTCGTCGGACGCGGCATCGGGACGCAGCACCACCACCGCGGTCACCGCCTCGCCCCACTTCTCGTCCGGCGTGCCGATCACGCACACCTGGGCCACCGAAGGATGTTCGGCCACAACGTCTTCGACCTCACGCGGGAACACGTTGAAGCCGCCGGTGACGATCATGTCCTTGGTGCGGTCGACGATGAAGTAGAAACCGTCTTCGTCCTCACGGGCCAGGTCGCCGGTGTGCATCCAGCCGTTCTTGAACGTATCGGCGGTGGCCTCCGGCAGATTCCAGTAGCCACCCGACAGCAGCGGGCCCGCCACGCAGATCTCGCCGACCTCACCCTGGGGCACCGGGGTGCCGTCCTCGCCGAGCAAGGCCACCTTGGCGAACAGGGTGGGCCGCCCGCACGAGGTCAGGCGCTTCTCGTCGTGATCCTTCTTGGCCAGGTAGGTGATCACCATCGGCGCCTCGGACTGGCCGTAGTACTGGGCGAAGATCGGTCCGAACCGCCGGATCGCCTCGGCCAGGCGCACCGGGTTCATAGCCGAGGCGCCGTAGTAGACGGTCTCCAGCGACGACAGGTCGCGGGTGTGGCTGTCGGGGTGGTCCATCAGGGCGTAGATCATCGACGGCACCAGCATCGTCGCGGTGATCTTCTGTTCCTCGATCACCCGGAGTACCTCGGCCGGATCGAACTTGGTCAGCACGATCAGCTCGCCGCCCTTGACGATCACGGGGGTGAAGAACGCGGCGCCGGCATGCGAGAGCGGCGTGCACATCAGGAACCGCGGATTCTCCGGCCACTCCCATTCGGCCAGCTGCACGGTGGTCATGGTCGTGATCGACTGCGTCGTACCCATCACGCCCTTGGGCTTGCCGGTGGTGCCGCCGGTGTAGGTGAGACCGCCGATGTGATCGGCAGGCAGGTCGGCGGCGACCAGCGGCGTGGGGTCGTACTTGGCAGCCTCGGCGCTCAGGTCGACGGCCTGCACGCCGGCTTCGGTCAGCTCGGCGGGGACGGGCCCGATGGTCAGGACCTGCTGCAGCGACGGGACCTTCTGCATCAGTCCGATCGCTCGTTCGACGAACATCGGCTGCGGGTCGATGATCAGCGAGGTGACCTCGGCGTCGGAGAGCACGTAGGCGTGGTCGTCCAGCGAACCGAGAGGGTGTAGTGCCGTGCGGCGGTAGCCCTGGGTCTGGCCCGCACCGATGATCATCAGCACCTCGGGACGATTCAGGGAGAGCAGGCCGACCGCCGCCCCTGTCCCGGCCCCGAGGGCCTCGAAGGCCTGAATGTACTGGCTGATGCGGTCGGCGAGCTCGCCGCCGGTCAGCGTCGTGTCACCGAGGAACAGCACCGGCCGGTCCTTGTGGCGCTTCAGCGCGCCCACGGTGAGGTGGCCGGAGTGCAGGAAATGGCGCAGCTGGGAGTCGCTCATGACATCAGATTAGAACGTGTTACAGATTTAGTTTCAAGGTCCGGTGTTCACTGGAGGGGTGAGCCAGAACCTCGAGCTGCGACGCGCGATCCTGTCGCTGGCCCGGGAGCGGGGGCCGGACAAGACCATCTGCCCGTCGGATGCCGCGCGTGCCGTCGGCGGTGAGCGGTGGCGCGACCTGATGGAGCCGGCCAGGGATATCGCCCGCGACCTGGCGCGCGACGGTGTGGTCGAGATCAGCCAGCGCGGCACGGTCCTCGACCCGGACGCCGGCTGGCGCGGACCGATCCGGATCAGGGCCATCGGCTGACCCGCGGCGGCCGAGTCGTTCGTTTCACCCGGAGACGGCCCGGTCGGGCTCTAACCTTGGCCCATGTCAGGCCTCGATACGCCGGCCGATCTGGTCATCACCGGCACCATCCTCACCGTCGACGATGCCCGCCCGCAGGCGCGCAACCTGGCCGTCGTCGGGGGTCGGATCGCCGCCGTCGACCTCGCCGAGGACGAATTGCAGACCTGGATCGGGCCCGATACCACCGTGCTGTCGGTCGGCGACGGGTGCGTGTTACCCGGTTTCATCGAGGCGCACGGCCATCCGTTGATGGAGGCGGTGGCGTTGTCCGAGCGGATGGTCGACATCCGGCCGGTGACGCTGCCCACCGCCGAGGAGGTGGTGGCCGCCGTACATGCCGAGGTCGCCCGCCGCGGTGCCGATGGCGCATACCTGAACGGCTGGGATGCTTTGTTGCAGAAGGGTTTACCCGATCCGACGCTGCAGTGGCTGGACAGTGTTGCCCGTACCCCGCTGGTGATCATGCACAACTCGGGCCACAAGGCGTTCTTCAACAGCGCGGCGGCCCGCATGGTCGGGATCACCAGGGACACACCCGATCCCAAGGGGGCCCGTTACGGCCGCGACGCCGACGGCGAGCTCGACGGCACGGCCGAGGAATCCGCCGCGGTGTTCCCGCTGATCGGCGGGGCCATCGCGGCGGCCGACTACCCGGCGATGCTGCTGGCCGAGTGCGATCGGCTGAACCGGGCGGGCCTGACGACCTGTTCGGAGATGGCCTTCGACCCGATGTTCCGGCCCGTGCTGGCGGCAATGCACGACCAGCTGACGGTCCGGCTGCGGACCTATGAGATGTCGACGGCCGATCTGCACACCGATGCCCAGCCGTTCGACGGTGACGATCTGGTGCGTCAGGTCGGTATCAAGATCTGGGTGGACGGGTCACCGTGGATCGGCAACATCGATCTGAGCTTTCCGTACCTGGACACCGAGGCCACCCGCACCATCGGTGTCGTCCCGGGCTCGTGCGGGCATGCGAACTACACCCGCGAGCAGCTGGCCGAGATCGTCGGGACGTTCTACCCGCAGGGCTGGCAGATGGCCTGTCATGTGCAGGGTGACCACGGGGTCGACACCATCCTGGATGTCTATGAGGAGGCCCTGCGCGCCCATCCGCGCGATGATCACCGCCTGCGCCTGGAACATGTCGGGGCCATCACCGACGCGCAACTGACGCGCGCACATGCCCTGGGGGTGACCTGCAGCCTGTTCGTCGACCAGCTGCACTACTGGGGCGATGTCATCGTCGACGGGCTCTTCGGTCCCGAGCACGGCGAGCGGTGGATGCCATGCGGTTCGGCGGTGGCCACCGGTATGCGCATCTCCCTGCACAACGACCCGCCCGTCACCCCCGAGGAGCCGCTGCGCAATATCAGCGTTGCCGTGACACGCACGGCCCCGAGCGGACGGGTGCTCGGCCCGCAGGAGTGCCTGACCGTCGAACAGGCCATCCGCGCCCAGACCCTCGATGCCGCTTATCAGCTGTTCGACGATGAGCGGATCGGCTCCATCGAGGTCGGCAAGTACGCCGATCTCGTTGTGCTGTCGGCAGATCCACGAACGGTCGACCCGGAGGCGGTGGCCGATCTGGAGGTCAGGGCCACCTATCTGGCGGGTAGGCAGGTTCACCCGAAGCCCGCGTGAGCCCGCACGTGCCCGGTCCGAGAGTCCGCCGCTAGCATGAGTGCCCTGCTTTCACCTGGGAGGAACGCGATCGCGTCATCGTTTGAGTGCCCGCCGCTGGATGACCTGCTGGAGCGCCTGCACGTCGTCTCGCTACCGATGCGGGTCCGGTTTCGCGGCATCACCGTCCGCGAGGTCGCACTGATCGAAGGGCCGGCCGGCTGGGGCGAGTTCGGCGCCTTCACCGAGTACGAGCCGACCGAGGCCGCGCACTGGCTGTCCTCGGCCGTCGAGGCCGCCTACCGACCCGCACCCGTCCCGCATCGTGACCGCATTCCCGTCAATGCCACCGTGCCTGCAGTGCCCCCGGAACAGGTGCCCGAGGTGCTGGCGCGATTCCCCGGTGCCCGGACGGCCAAGGTGAAGGTCGCCGAACCCGGACAGTGCCTGGCCGATGATGTCGCCAGGGTCGAGGCGGTGCGGGCACTGGTGCCCACCGTGCGCGTCGACGCCAACGGCGGATGGAGTGTCGCCGAGGCGGTGGCCGCGGCAGCCGCCCTCGGCGAGCTCGAGTACCTCGAGCAACCGTGCGCCACGGTCGAGGAGCTGGCCGAGGTGCGCCGCCAGATCGACACCCCGGTCGCGGCCGATGAGTCGATCCGTAAGGTCGTCGACCCGTTCCGGGTCGTGGCGCTCGGCGCCGCCGATATCGCAGTGGTCAAGGTGGCGCCGCTGGGTGGTGTGCAGCGGCTGCTGGTGATCGCCGCGCGCATCGGCATCCCGGTGGTGGTGTCCAGTGCACTGGACAGCGCGGTGGGCATGTCCCGCGGGCTGCTGGCCGCCGGGTGCCTTCCGGAGCTGCCGTATGCGTGCGGGCTGGGAACCGGGGGATTGTTCGTCGAGGACATCGTGGATCCGGTGGCACCGGTCGACGGCCGTCTTCCGGTCGGTCCCGTGGTCCCGGACCGCGCGCGGCTGACCGCCCTGGCGGCACCGCCGGAGCGACGGCAGTGGTGGATCGAGCGGGTGCGGCGCTGTCACGCGCTGCTGTGACCGGCCGACGCTGTGACCGACCGTCTGCAGACCCATCATCGGGTCAGAACCCTCGGGAATCGTTGCGGCCGAACAGCTTCTGTACCACCCACTGATTCAGCGACACCCTTTGTTCGGTCGCCTCGACGGCGAGCAGGGCGTGCAGTTCCGGCGAGATGCGCAGCACGAACCGCCCGCTGTATTCGCGGTCGGTGAGCGACTCCGGTGCGATCCAGCCGTCGGCCGTTGCGGCCGCGACGTCCTCTCTGACGATCTTCTCGATCGCCGCGATGGCTTCGCCCGCCGTCTCCCCGTGTTGCCGCAGTCCCGGGGACTCCAGACAGGTCCCGACACAGGACCCCGTGGCGGGCGACCACATCGCCCGGTACGTGTATTCGGTCATGCCGGCAGCATGGTCCCGGCATCCGACATGTCCTGATCTGTGGGATGCGTGGCGTAGACGACGCGGGGTCGGGCCGGTGACGATGAGGGCGTGACGCGATCGGTGGTGATCCTCGGGTTCGACGGTGTGCAGGCATTGGACATCGCCGGCCCGTTCGACGTGTTCACCGGCGCCAACCTGCAGTTGGTCTCGATGGGTCGCCCGGACCGCTACGACGTGCGGTTGGTGTCGCTGGACGGATCGCCGGTCCGCACCATGACGGGCTTGGAATTCGGCGCGGCGGCGCTGCCCGAGACCGCCGCCATCGACACGTTGATCGTGCCGGGAGGGTTCGGCACCGAGACGGTGCGCAAGGACGCCGCGACGGTGCAGTGGATCCGCGCCGTGGCCGAGACCGCACGCCGGGTCGTCACGGTGTGCTCGGGGGCCTTCCTCGCGGCCGAGGCGGGCCTGCTCGACGGATGCCGGGCCACCACCCACTGGGCTGCCGCCGGCCACCTGGCCGACCAGTACCCCGGCGTGACCGTCGACCCCGAACCCATCTTCGTCAGGAGCTCGGAGCAGGTGTGGACCGCCGCCGGTGTCACCGCGGGCATCGACCTGGCCCTGCATCTTGTCGAGGACGATCTCGGCACCGATGTCGCGCAGACGGTGGCCCGCTGGCTGGTGCTCTACCTGCGTCGCCCCGGCGGGCAGACCCAGTTCGCGGCACCGGTGTGGGCGCCGCGGGCCAAACGCCAACCGATCCGCGAGGTGCAGGAGTTCATCGAGGCCGAACCCGGCGCCGTGCTCAGCATCGGCGAACTCGCGCGGCGCGCGGCGATGAGCCCGCGACACTTCACCAGGGTGTTCACCGAGGAGGTGGGGGAGGCGCCGGGCAGCTATGTCGAACGCATCCGCACCGAGGCCGCCCGCCGCCAACTCGAGGAAACCGATGACACCGTCACGGTCATCGCCGACCGGTGCGGCTTCGGCAGCGCCGAAACCCTGCGCCGCAATTTCGTTCGACGCCTTGGCATTTCACCCGACCAGTACCGCAAGTCATTCGCCTAGGAGGCAAACATGCAGATCGCCATCGTGCTCTACCCCGGATTCACCGCCCTGGACTTCATCGGTCCGTACGAGGTGCTGCGCTGGCTGCCCGACGCCGAGGTGCGCTTCGTCTGGCATGAACCGGGACCCGTCGTCGCCGATTCCGGCGTCCTCGTCATCGGTGCCACCCATTCGTTCGACGAGACGCCCGGCCCGGACATCGTGCTCGTCCCCGGCGGATTCACCACGATGGAGCACGCCCGCGACGAGCGGGTCCTGGACTGGCTGCGCCGCACCCACCAGAGCACCACCTGGACCTCCTCGGTGTGCTCGGGCTCGGTGCTGCTGGCCGCCGCCGGCCTGCTGGACGGCAAACGGGCCACCTCGCACTGGGCCGCCGTGCAGTCGTTGCGCGCATTCGGCGTGACGCCGGTGGGCGATGAGCGCATCGTCCGGTCCGATGAGCGCATCGTGACGTGTGCCGGAGTGTCGGCCGGTATCGACCTCGGACTGTGGCTGGCCGGTGAGATCGGCGGAGAAGCCAAGGCCAGGGCCATCCAGCTGTCCATGGAGTACGACCCGCAGCCGCCGTTCGACTCCGGGCACATGTCCAAGGCCTCGACTGCCACCAAGGCCGCGGCCACCGCGCTGATGGCTCGCGAACTGGCCAGCCCACCTGCGCTGAAGGCGACCGTGGGCCTGCTCTGGGATCACGCAATCAGGAGAGCTCGCAGCCGCAAGTAGGCTCGAGCAAATGAATCTGGCATATGTCGACAAGGGCGGCACCGGCGAACCGGTGCTCTTCATCGCCGGCCGGGGCGGGGCCGGACGCACCTGGCACCTACATCAGGTCCCGGCGTTCCAACGGGCCGGCTATCGCGTCATCACCTTCGACAATCGCGGCGTCGGCGCCACCGAGAACGCCAGCGGATTCACCACCGAACAGGTGGTCGCCGACACCGCCAACCTCATCACCAAGGTCGTCGGCGGCCCCGTGCGGGTCGTCGGTGTCTCGATGGGTTCGTTCATCGCCCAGGAGCTGATGGTCTCGCGCCCCGAGCTGGTCAGCCAGGCGGTGCTGATGGCCACCCGCGGCCGCCACGACAAGGCGCGCGAATTCTTCAACAAGGCCGAGCGCGACTTCCACGGAGCCGGGATCACCCTGCCGCCCAGCTACGACGCGAAGATCCGGCTGATGGAGAACTTCTCGCCCAAGACCCTCAACGACGACCGGGCGGTGCTGGACTGGGCCGAGATGTTCACCATGTGGCCCACCAAGTACACCCCGGGGCTGAAGAGTCAGCTGGCCATCGCGCCCGAGGTCAACCGGCTGCCTGCCTACCAGCACATCAAGGTGCCGGTGCTGGTGATCGGTTTCGGCGATGACGTGCTGATGGCCCCCCACCTGAGCCGCGAGGTCGCCGACGCCATTCCCGGCGGGCGGTACCTGGAGATCCCGGATGCCGGGCATCTCGGGTTCATCGAGCATCCGGAGACCGTCAACGAGGCGATCCTTGAATTCTTCGCCGAAGCCAAGACTTAGGCTGTTCGAGTGAACGCCTCGACGATCCAGGCCCGCATCGTCGTCGACGAATTGATCCGCGGCGGTGTCCGCGATGTGGTGCTGTGCCCCGGATCACGCAATGCTCCACTGGCGTTCGCGCTGCACGATGCCGACCGGGCGGGCCGGATCCGGCTGCATGTGCGCATCGACGAACGCACCGCGGGCTTCCTGGCGATCGGGCTGGCGATCTCGGGACAGGCACCCGTGCCCATCGCGATGACCTCGGGCACCGCGGTGGCCAATCTCGGTCCGGCGGTGGTCGAGGCCAACTATGCCCGCGTGCCGCTGATCGTGCTGAGCGCCAACCGGCCCTATGAACTGCTCGGGACCGGTGCCAACCAGACGATGGAGCAACTCGGTTACTTCGGGTCCCAGGTACGGTCCAGCATCAGCCTCGGGCTCGCCGAGGGACCGGGCGGAGATTCCGGCGACATGGCCGCGCTGAACGCCCAGTGGCGCTCGGCGACCTGCCGAGTACTGGTGGCGGCCAAGGGTTCTCGCAGCGCCAACGCCGGACCGGTGCACTTCGACATTCCGCTGCGTGAACCGCTGGTGCCCGACCTCGACGATGCCACGCCGACACCCGAGGGCCGGCCCGACCGCCGCTCCTGGACCCACACCCCGCCGGTCACCTTCGACCAGCCGCTGGACATCGATCTGAGTGCGGACACCGTGGTGATCGCCGGGCACGGCGCCGGGGTGCACCCGAACCTGGCGGGGCTGCCCACCGTCGCCGAACCGACGGCACCCGCGGCGGCCAACCCGCTGCACCCGTTGGCGCTGCCCCTGCTGCGGCCCGCCCAGGTCATCATGCTGGGCAGGCCCACCCTGCACCGCACCGTGTCGGCGCTGTTGGCCGATCCGGCGGTGCCGGTGTTCGCGCTCACCACCGGCCCGCGCTGGCCCGATGTGTCGGGTAATTCACAGGCCACCGGTACCCGCGCGGTCACCACCGGCACACCGGACCCGCAGTGGTTGCAGCGCGCCGGCGACCTGCACCGCCGCACACTGGAAGCGGTGCGTGCCCAACTGGCACAGCATCCGCACACCACCGGGCTGCATGTCGCGGCGGCGGTTACCGCAGGCTTGCGCGACGGTGACCAACTGGTGCTCGGCGCCTCCAATCCGGTCCGCGACATCGCGCTCGCCGGGTTCAACCAGCCCGGGGTCAAGGTGCGCTCCAACCGGGGTGTCGCCGGGATCGACGGCACCATTTCCACGGCCATCGGCGCGGCGCTGGCGCACGAGCGCAGCGGTAGCGGAACCACCCCGTTGAAGACCGTGGCGCTGATGGGCGACCTGACTTTCGTCCACGACAGCTCGGGGCTGCTGATCGGCCCGACCGAACCGGTCCCGCGCAACCTGACCATCGTGGTCTCCAACGACAACGGCGGCGGCATCTTCGAACTGCTCGAGCAGGGCGATCCGCGGTTCTCCGATGTCTCCTCCCGCGTGTTCGGGACCCCGCACGATGTCGACATCGCGGCGCTGTGCCAGGCCTATCACGTGCCCAACCGGCAGGTCGACGTCGATTCGCTGACCGAGGCGCTGGCCGAACCGATCGAAGGCATGCGGGTGTTGGAGGTCAAGGCGGACCGCACCTCGCTGCGCGCGCTGCATGCCTCCATCCGGGCGGCCCTGCAGTGACGTTCCGCGCGGCGCTCGCCGAGTTGTGGCGCCGGATGCCACGAATGTTCGGTGACGGCACCGAAACTCGCCGGCAGCGCGTCATCCGCCGGGTCCGGGTCGGCATCGTCATCGCGGCCTGTGTGGTGACGTTCCAGTCGGTGCTGCTGGTCCTGGGCGCCTGGGAGAACGACCGGCGCATCGAGAGCGATATGGGGGTCGCCGCCGCCGAGGTGCTCGACGCGGGGCCGCGCCGCTCGACGATCGAATTCGTCACGCCGGACCGCGTCACCTATCGGCCCGAACTCGGCGTGCTCTATCCCTCCGAGCTGGAACCCGGGATGCGGATCTACGTCGAATACGACCGCAGCGACCCCGATCTGGTGCGCGTGCAGGACCGTAACGCCGCGCTGGCCATCATCCCGGCCGCCTCGATCGCGGTACTGGGCTGGTTGATCGCCGGGGCCGCGTTGTTGGTCGTCGCCGTCGTCGCGCGCCGCGTCGAGGGCGACGAGCCCGTCGGCGAACAGACCGGTGGTCAGGCCGGTGGTCAGGCCGAGGACATCAGTTTGTCGAGCCAGTCCGCGTCGTAGATGTCGACGGTCTCGTCGGTGTCCAGGTTGTACACCGTCGGGGTGCCGGTATACATCGGGTCGACCAGATACAGCAGGTCGTAGTTCGCGGCATCCATCTCGACGGCATCCACGGCGGTCTCGCCGCGGGCGATGCCCTCCACCACATCCCCGGGTAGTCCCGCGGCATCGGCCTTCTGGGCGATCTCGTCATCGTCGGGTCCGCGGCCGGAGGGGTCCTGATCTGCCCACAACGCCTCGACGAATGCCTGGAATGCCACCGCGGGGGAGTTCCGCTTCGATGCCGCCACGAACAGCGCATTGCTGACCCGGGCCGAGTAGCCGAAATCGGCTGTGTCCAGAAAGGTCATCGGGCGATAGGTGACGGCGAGCTGGCCGAGGCCGATGTAGTGGGCCAACCCGTCACCGACATCGCGCTGCAGGTCCGCGCAGTGCGTGCATTGCGGCTCGGCGAAGATCTCGATCTGAACCGGGGCGTCGGCGAATCCGGCGGTCAGGCCGTACCCGTCCTCGCTCACCTGGGTCAGCGGCGCGTCGGGGTCGGCCTCGGCGCTGCCCTGGATCTGCTTGGTGCAGCCCACACCGGCCAGCAGCGTCAATCCGGTGAGCACGGCCATCATTCGACGCACGCCGACCACCGTACCGCTGACGTGGTGTTCGCATGCCGGACGCCCGGACGCAACCGTGTGGTCAACCGTTGCTGCCACAGTCAGGTCGTGCGCGTTGCGATCGTTGCCGAATCCTTCCTCCCGAATGTCAACGGCGTCACCAACTCGGTGCTTCGGGTGATCGAGCATCTGCGCCGCACCGGACACGAGGTGCTGGTCATCGCGCCGGATTCGCCGCGCGGGCAGCCGCCGGCGGACCGGGTGCACGACGGCGTGCGGGTACATCGGGTGCCCTCGCACATGTTCCCCAAGGTCACCTCGCTCCCGCTGGGTGTTCCGCGGCCGCGGATGGTCGGTGTGCTGCGCGGCTTCGATCCCGATGTCGTCCACCTGGCCTCTCCTGCGTTGCTCGGCTGGGGTGGCGTGCACGCGGCCCGCCATCTCGGTGTGCCGACGGTCGCGGTGTTCCAGACCGATGTCGCCGGCTTCGCCGAGAGCTATGGGGTCGGCGTGTTGTCGCGGGCATCCTGGGCGTGGACCCGCAGACTGCACAGCAAGGCCGACCGAACCCTGGCCCCGTCCACCTCGGCGATGGAAAACCTTGCCGCCCATGGTGTCCCACGGTTGCACAAGTGGGGACGCGGGGTGGACATCGGCGGCTTCGTGCCGTCGGCGCGTGATGACGCACTGCGTCGGCGTTGGTCGCCCGCGGGTAAGCCGGTGGTCGGTTTCGTCGGCAGGCTGGCCCCGGAGAAACATGTCGAGCGGCTGGCGGTGCTGGCCGCCCGTGACGATCTACAGGTGGTCGTCGTCGGCGACGGCGTGGACCGGGCCAAGCTCGAATCACTGATGCCCACGGCGGTGTTCACCGGCGAGTTGCGGGGAGCCGCGTTGGCCGCCGCCTACGCCAGCATGGACGTGTTCGTCCACCCGGGCGAGCACGAGACGTTCTGCCAGGCGGTCCAAGAGGCCATGGCATCCGGGCTACCGGTGGTGGCACCGAATGCCGGTGGTCCGCGCGACCTGGTCGTCCCGATGCACACCGGGCTGCTGCTCGACGTCGACGATTTCGCGACGCGGCTCACCGATGCGGTCGACCATCTGATCGCCGAGCGGCCCCGCTACTCGGCCGCGGCCCGACGCAGCGTGCTGACCCGCACCTGGCCCGCGGTCTGCGATGAGCTGCTCGGACATTACGAAGAGGTCATCGGGACCCGGCGCAGTCGCGCCGCCTGAGCCGCACCGATCTCGACTCGCCAGCCCCCGGGGTCTCACCTCCATTCCCGGCGAACGTGCGTGTCTGCGGCCCAACACGCGCACTTCGGTGTGGAGTTTCCGGACGCTCGTCGCGATCGAAAACTTCTGCACGCAGCTACCCCAGTGGCGGTTAGGCTCGTTTGGGTCTTTTTGTGGTCTGCACGCGTGCCTGTTGGGGGGATTGAGAGTGATCGGCCGTTTCGTCGAACCGGGCTCGTGCCGTGCAGGTGGTCATGGCCGCCGCGATTCCGATGACGCCTCGCCGCGTGCGGTGCTGCCATGGACACCGATGCCCGACGAGATCGACAACGGAATCCGCTCGTGACCGGCGGGGGCTATCCGAACGGCTCGCCGGACCCGTTCGGCGGTCCGGCGTCGGGTTCGTTTGGCGGTCCGCCGCCGGGTTCGTTTGGCGGCCCGCCGCCGGGTGCCAGCGGGCAGGGCTATTCGGGGTCGCCCGGGTTTTTCGACGCGCCAGGCAGCGGATTCGGTGCTCCGCCTCCGGGGCCTCGCGGCGAGGTCAACACACTGGCGACGCTGTCGATCGTCTTCGCGGTCGTGTTCGCCCCGGCGGGCGCGGTGCTCGGGCACCTGGCCCTGAATCAGATTCGTCGTCGCAGCCAGCGTGGCCGTGAGCGAGCGATCATCGGCTTGACACTGTCCTACATCGTTTTGGTCGCAGCGGTCATCGCCTTGGTGGTCTGGCTGGTCAGCGGCGACGAGGACTCCGGCGCCACTTCGTCGACGACCATGTCTGCGACGGGCACCACATGGACCACTCCGCCACCGCCGCGCACCACGGTGGTCACCTCGCCGGCCCCGGTCCGGCAGACCGTCGCGGTGGGGGAATTGGCGGTCGGCGACTGTGTCGAGGTCCAGCAGTACGAACGCGTTCCCGGCGACCCCTCCACCACCAACATCAACATCTATCGCACGGCGTGCGAGGTGCGCGACGGGGTGGTTCGCGTCGACGGACTGTTCTCCCAGCGTGGGCAGTGTAAAACCACGCTGGTCATCTCGAATCCGGAGGACACGATCTTCGCCTGCATCTCGGACTTCAAAGGATGACGATGTCGACCATCGGCCATGGACGGGGTGCGCGGTGAGCCATCCCGGCGGCGACCCTTTCGGCGCACCTCAGTCCGGCGACCCGTTCGGTGGTCCGCCGCCGCTGATCAACAGCACCACCGGCTACGGCAGCCCCGGTTACGGTGCGCCCGGCGGATACGGGGCGCCGCCACCGGGCCGCTCGGATATCAACACCCTTGCTGTCTTGTCGCCGATCTTTGGTGTGGTGCTGCCTCCGGTCGGTGTGGTGTTGGGTCATCTGGCTCTGCCACAGATCAGACGCACCGGCGAACGCGGTCGTGGGGCCGCACTGGCAGGGCTGGCGATCGGTTACCTGATGTGCGTGGTGCTGGTCGCCCTGCTGGTGTGGGCACTGGTGTCCGACAGCGAACCCGAAGCTCCGGTGGTCGCGCCGCCCACATCGGTGACCGTGCCGTCCACCCAGGCCGAGTCGGTGGCGCCGTCGGTGGTGACCTCCGTCGCGCCGGCGCCACCGGAACGACGGTTCAAGGTCAACCTCGGGACGGTGCCGATCGGCGCGTGCGTGGAAATTCAGCGACGCAGCACCGAGCGGGAGGATGCGCTCGATCTGTACATGGTGGATTGCCAGAAGCGCCCGGGTGTCTTCACCGTCACCCAACGCGTCGCGACCAGCGCCGATTGCACCACTGGCTATGTCGCCGCGCCCCCGGATCGGAGCCTGGCGGTATGCCTGACTCCCTACTGATGGTCGGCTCGGTACCCGATCGCTCCAGGTGGTCGTGTGGCACCCACTGATCCGTTCGACTTCAGCGATTTCGGTCCCGCCGGCCGCCCGGGTGGACCGGTACCCGGGCCAGGACCGTCCGGACCGTCCAGCAGTGGGCATCCCGGTGGTTTCGACCCGTGGGCCGGACAACCCGCGCCGACCCCGAACCCGCCTGCTTCTGCCACCGACACCTTCGGAAACCCCTCCGGGACGGATACATTCGGTCCGACCCGGATAGCTGATGCTTTCGGTTCGGCGGGCGGCCTCGGTGCGCCGGCGTTGACCACGAGCGGGCCGCCGTTGATCTGGATGGTGGTGGCGCTGCTGTTGGCCGTCTGCGGATGCGCCGTCGCGTCGACCGGAGCGCTGGCCGGCGCCGGGATCGCGACGGCCCTGACCGGTTGGTTGCTGGCGGGTCCGGTCGCCATCGGAGCGGTGGCCGTCTACAACCGCGTCGACACCCGACGGCGCACCGCGTCGATCTACTCCGCGCCCAGGTGGATTTCCAACATCTACTGGGTGGTGCTCGTCGCCTGCCTGGCCGGTATCACCGTGAGTGCCTGGCAGATTGCCATGTGGGCGGGCAGGCTCTGATGCCAGATCATCGAAGAGTACTGATGGGCAACGCCGTCGGCAGGTTCGTGGTGGCCGTGTTGTCTGCCGTGCTGCTGGCCGGACTGGCCTTCGTCGGCGCGGGAATCGCGCGTGCGGTGGACCAGAACGCCGGCGCCAACCGGTTCGGGGCGTGCTTGGCCGCCCAGAAGACCGGAGACCTGCTGCTGTTGTTCGATCAGTCGAGCAGTCTGCAGTCCACCGATCCCGAGGATGCCCGCCTCAAAGCGGCTCGCTATCTGCTGGGCACGCTCGGCACCTACGCCGACCGGGTCGGTGCGGACCTACAGGTTTCGGCAGCGGGTTTCTCCGACACGTACAAGCCCGGTCCGTCCTGGACCCGGTTGACCGAACAGTCGGCCGGCGGCGCGGGTGACCAGATCGCCGATATCGCTCGTACCGACGATGGTATCGACACCGACTATCAGCTGGCGCTGTCCGGAGCCCGCCAGGCGCTGGCCGAGCGCGGTTCGGGCCCGGGCGGAGCACCGCGCTGCCAGGCCATCGCCTGGTTCTCCGACGGCAAGATCGACTACACCGTGCGCTCCGCGTCCAAGCCGTACGCCGACGGTGTCACGTTGAACGACCAGGCCGGTGTGGACGCAACCCGGCAGCAGGCGATCGACTCCATCTGCAGGCCCGGTGGGGTGGCAGATCAGGTCCGGTCGGGCAGCATCATCATGCTGGGAGTCGGCCTGGGAGCGGCCCAGTCGCCTGCCGATTTCGATGTGATGTCGGCGATCAGTACCGGAAACGGGCTCAATGGAATGTCCTGTGGACAGATCACCGAGCCGATCCCCGGCAGCTTCTATTCGGTGTCCAACATCGACGACATGCTCTTCGCGTTCGACGCGCTGAACCCCGATCCCGGCGTCACCAACACCGCTCCGGTGTGCCGGATCCAGGTGTGCCCGGAAGCGCGGCACAACTTCACGCTGGATCGGTCCATCAAATCGGTCAGCATCCTAGGTTCCGGTGGAGTCCCGGGGGTGGTGCCGTATTTGGTGGCCCCGTCCGGGGAAACCCTGGAATTGCCGAAGGTTCCCGGCCCGACGGATGTCACGGTCGCCGGTATACCGGTGCGCTACGAATGGCAATCGGAGTCCGCCCAGACCATCGCGCTGAGCAATGCCGGCGCGCCCGGTTGGTCGGGTCAGTGGGCGATCGTCTACGTCGACACCACCGGTGAGCATCCCGATGCGGTGTCGAAGGTGAGCATTCACATCACCACCGACATCTACCCGGCGCTCGCCGACAAGGACAACCTGGCCTGGCACAGCGGAAGCGTGCTCGACGGCGTGACGTTCGGTCTCGTCGACGGGCAGGGCTCCACCTTGCGCCCGACCGACCTCGCCGGTGCCGCGGTCTTGTCCGCTTCATTGGAACCCGCAGGTGCGCAGTCGATCCCGATCTTGCAGGCGGTTCCCAAGGAGGCCATCGCCACTCCGGTCGACGTCGACCTCACCGCCGTCAGCCCCGGACCGGCGACGCTGAAGCTTTCCCTTGTCGTCACCACCGCACCCGCGCTGGATCCGGCGGGGGTACAGGTGGCACCCGGCACCGAACTGTCGCCGCAGGACGTCGAGGTGCCCATCCAGATCCTGCCCAAGCTGGGTCTGCCGACACCGGGTACCCGGGTCGACTTCGGCACCGGTGAGACGGCGAACGGCGTCACGTCGTCGTTGGACATCACCGGTCCCGGGTGCGCATGGGTGGCCGACTCGGACGCGCCCGAGGTCGTCGCCTCACCCGACGGGATCGGCGCGGTCAGCGTCACTTCCTCGTCGAACTCGGCGCAGACCTGCCTGAAGGTCGCCGATGGCGAGACCGGCACGCTGCAGCTGACCTTGCGCACCGAGGCCAACGGGCAGGGCGGGCTCAACGGCACCCTCCCGTTGCACGTTGCGGCACTGGAGAATCCGGACGACTCGCAGGTCGTAGATGTTCCCTTCACCGCGTCGTTGCTCAAGCCGTTGAACACGACGAACTTCGTGTTGGTACTCATCGCCGCGTTACTTCTCGGTCCGGGGATTCCGCTGGCGCTGCTGTACCTGTCGAAATGGTGGGTCAGCAAGATCCCCGACACCCCACTGCTTGCCGAGCGGATTCAGGTCGAGTTCGACGGTGACACCCTGCGGCGTGATGGCCGGCCGTTCGCGATGGCGGATACCGATCTGGTCAATCCGGTACCCGGTTTGGCCGGCGGGGCGCGGTCATTGTCGGTGCTCGGTGTGAACCTGGTGGCGCAGACCGGACGAAGCCCGTTCGGTATCGGGCGAGTGGTGGTCGAGTCAGGTGGCCTGATCAGCACCGGTTCGGAGCTGCCCGGTACCGACGACAGCGGTCTGCGCGCGGTGTTGCCGCTGGCCGTACACAACAAGTGGGTCGTGCTGCATGACCCGCACGGCCCGGCCAATGCTGCCGAAATTCTGCTGTTGGTGGCAGGCAGCACCGACATCCCGGCGCGGGAACGGATTTTCGACGAGATCGGTCAGCGGGCCGGCGAGCTGCTCAACGGCCTCCGGTTGCGGGCCGTACAGGCCGGTCTGGCACCCGTGCACGATGACCCGGGAGCATCGGCGTCCCCGTTCGGCGGCGGGGGAGAAGCCGTGGCTCCGGCCGCGGACCCCTTCGGCGGCGGCCCGCCGGTCGTGCACGGCGGCTTATCGATTCCCGCATCGGACCCGTTCACGGCGCAGTCGGCCGAACCGCGACAGCCGGCGGAGTCGCCGGTGCCGCAGCGGCCTGTGCATCCCGACGACGCCGTTCGCCCGGTGCCCCCGCCGCCTCCACCGGCCGGACCGCCGGGAGCCGGACCACCGGCCCCGCCACGCTTCGACCCCGATCCGTTCGACCCGTTCGAGTAAGGAAACCGATGAGACGATTCCTGGTGGTGGGCTGCGGTGGATCCGGCGGCGCCACGCTGGCGTTCATGATGGACCAGCTGCGCTCCGAGTTGCACAACGCCGGTATCGACAAGCTGTTGGCCGGTTGGCAGTTCGTCCATATCGACGTGCCGAGTGCGGCCGAATCCGGTCCGGAGGGCCTGGCCAATGTGCCCGCGCAGGGCGGCACGTATATCGGGTGCGGTCCGCAGGGCAGTAGCTACGCCGTGCTGGATGGTGCGCTGTCCCAGCGGCTGACCTCCGAGTCCGCGTTGGACACGGTGGCGACCTGGGCGCCCCGCAATCCCCAGGAGGTATCCATCCCGATCTCGGCGGGTGCCGGCCAGTACCGCGCTATCGGTCGGATGATCACGCTGAGCAAGGCCAACGACATCCACGGCCGGCTGCAGGCCGCCTGGGACACGCTGTTCAAGGTCGAGACCATCGCCGAGATGCAGCGGGTCAGCGTGCCCGGCATGGGGCGCTTCGATCCGAACGAACCGCCCCTGGTGTTGGTGGTCTCGTCGATGGCCGGTGGCGCCGGCGCATCGATGGCGTTGGACGTATGCCGGCTGCTGACGCTCGTCACCGGACTGGACCCGAAGCTCATGGGCGTGTTCATGGTGACCCCGGACATCTTCGACTCGCTGCCGCAGAGCCAGGTCATCGGCGTGCGCGCCAATGCGCTGGCGATGCTCGGCGAGATCGTGGCCAGTCAGGCCGGCGCGGCGCGTGAGCACGATGTGCGGATCTTGCGCGCACTCGGCCAGCACCACGGCGAAGGTGAGCCGATCCCGTTCGCGCGGGTGTTCCCGGTGGGCCGCTACATCGGTGCCGACCGCACCTTGTTCGGTGACGGTTCCCAATTCGGCGTGTACCGCGGGCTCGCGCGCGGGCTGGCGGGGCTAATGATGAGTGGCCGGGCCAGCGATCAGTTCGTGGCCTACGATCTCGGCAACACCGCCTCCCCGCCGGGAGACCGCGACCTGCTCGGGTGGGGCATCTCCGCCTGGGATGTACTGCCCTGGGGCACTTACGGTTTCAGTAGTCTCAGTATGGGTCGCGACCGCTACGGTGAGTACGCCGCGCAGCGCTTGGCCCGCAGCTGTGTGGACAAGCTGCTGACCGGTCACATGCAACCCGGCAATCCGGCGTCCAGTCTCGAACAGCTCGACTCACTGGTATCCAGCCAGTGGCAGGCACATTGCGGGGAACTGGGTCTGCCGTCCGACGCCGGTGACGAACAGAGCCGCGTCGGCGTACTCGGCCCGTGGATCGGCCAGCAGGCATTCCCGGCCGAGGCGATCAACGCGACCGTCAATGGGCTGCTGGAGCGCCAGTTGCGTGGCTACCTACCGAATCCCGCGGGGATGAGTGCCGAGCAGTGGGTACCGATCTTCCGGCAAGCCGTCCAGAACCGGCGGGCAGATCTGCAGCGCGCGACCGCCGAGGCGGCGTATGCGATGGCCTTCCAATGGCACCGCGAGTTCGCCGACAAACTCGAGGCGGTCGTGGGACGTGCCACATCCTCGCTGGGCCTGCCCTACGCGCGCGAGGTGGTCGACCGAATCCGTAGGCACGTCGACGATGTGCTGGCGCCGGCGGTCGGACAGCTCGGTGCGATGGGGCCGCCCGATATCGTGGCGGTCCCGCCGCAGGTCGACGCCGCACTACGGTCGCTACGCGGCGAGATGACCAACGCTGACCAGGTATTGGGCACCGCGCTGGACGGGTTCCGGGCCAACGTGCGCAGGCAGCTCTTCGCCGACGCTGCGGTGCGGCTGTCGCAGGTGATGCAGGTGATGGGCACCGAACTACTCGCGCCGCTGCGAGAGTCGTTGGGGCAGGCCATGATCCTGCTCGAGAAGGCCAAGTCCGACCCGCCGACCGATGTCGGTCTTGCGCGGTTGGCCACCGATCAGTACGCCGCCTGGCCCTCGGATGCCGACGAGCTGGTGCCGCCGCGGTTCGCCGAGGCCAACAACGAGGTGCTGCTCATCAGTTCCGGCGCGTTCAAGGTGCAGTACGAGGCGGACCTGCCGAAGGCTGTCGCGGGTGCCAATGCGATGGTGGCGCTGCGCTCGGCCATCGATGACGCCACCGCCCAGGTGATCGCGGGACGTTGGCAGACCACCGGCGGGGTGTCGGCGCCGGGCGGCCTGATCACGCGGACCGCTTCCTGGGTGACCCGTGCACTGGGCTTGGATCCGGAGAACGGCAGGCCCAGGGTGCCGTCCATGGCTCAGTTCGACATCGGTACCCGCCCCGCGGAATTGCTGGCGCGCGCCCGGTTGTACGTGGGCCGTCCCGGTGAGGCGTTCGAGGAGTTCACCAAGGTGTCGCTGCGCGATTACGTGCAGGGCGTCGGCGCTTCGGAAGCCGAACTGTCGGTGCGCCGACGGGATATCGCCACGAAGTTCGGTGAGGCATTGTCGTTGGCCCGGCCGTTGGCCAGCGTCAACGACCAGGCGTTGCAACGAGTCCATCCGGGCCAGCAGACCGAGTACCGCTACAAGTTCTCCGAGATCCCGTTCGCCGGTCAGCCGGTGGCCGACGAGTTGGCCGAGGTGTTGCGGGCCAACCCGCGAAATGACCAGGCCTCCAAGGACAATTTCAACAGGTCACTGTCCGATGAGGACAGTGTGACGCACATCGACATCTTCGGCTCGTACCCGAACTACTCGCCGTTGGCCTTCGATTCGGTGCTCAAACCGGCCGCGCAACAGTGGGCGCAAACCGCCGGACCGGGCCGCGGCACCTTCTGGCGGTTCCGCCGGTCCCGGCCGCTGTCGGCATCGCTGCCGATGACCGATGACGAACGACGCACCATGACGGCCGGGTGGTTCCTCGGTCAGCTCATCGGTCGCATCCAGATCCCCGCATCACCGTTCGACAAGCCGGTGCGGATCTTCGATGGTGCCGAGAACCGATGGCTGGACTTCCCCAACCCCTTGCTGACGCCCCCGTCGGCCTTCACCGCGTCCTATGACTGGCTGCCCGCGGTGTTGGAGAGCATCTTGCTGGCGATCGCGCAGTCGCACGAGCCGCCGGTGATGACATCGCTACGGCCGTACACGGTGCTGCGCGGACTCTACGACTCCCATACCCAGGACCCGGCCAGCGGCATCGTGGAACTTTCTGCCGCAGAACTGGTGCGGACCTTCCTGCGCTCCGGGGAGACCGCCGCCGGGGTGGCATCGCGCAATCCGAAGATCGCTGCCGCCGGCACCGCCGAGGAGCGGGCCGCCGCCGCTGAGGAATGGTTGACCTCGGTACGCGACGTGGCGACGCAGTACCTGCCGGCCGGGATGCCCGGCGCGGTCGAGGGCGGGGCATTCACCACGGTCGCGACCCGCGCCGCCGCCTCCAAGACACCGATCTTCCGGGACCTGGCACCGGATGTGTACTGGGCGACCAGCGTGCTGATCACCCTGGTGCAGCGTGAGGCCGCAGCCTTGGCCGCCGGCGAGATGGGGGCGGCGCCCGGAGGTTACGACGACGGAAGTTCGGTGGTCATACCGGAGGGCGGGACGTTCTGACGATGGCACATCCCATGGCAAATCCGACGGCCCATCCCGGCACCGCCCGTTCGTTGACCGTGCTGGTGGTGCCTCGGCGACGCGCCGAGGACGTGGTGTCGGTACTGGCCGACTACTCCGCCGTCGGGCTGCTCGCCCCGTTCGTCTGGGTGGATGCCGACGATGCCGGCGGTGCGTCGACGCCGGCGACGATGGTGCGCAACGGTCGTGCTGAACCCGTTGTGCTGCAACAGGTGTTGACAGGTGAACGATACGAGCGGATTCGGGTGACGGTCCTGGTGCCCATCGATGCCCCGGCCGCGGAGCGGGTGTCGCTGAGCGCCGAGCAGGCGGTGGAGCAGGTTGCCCGCAGTTCCTCGATGGGTGCCAAGGTCGGGTTGTTGCGCCTGCTGTTGACGCCCGGGGACGGAACGGTCGTCGCCCCGGATCCCACGGTGATCCTGGAGGGCTGGCACAACCTGTTGGTGGCACCTGAGGATTCCACCGCGCCCGGATTGGGCGCGGTGCCCTGGGGCGGATTGCCCGAGCCGCTGGATGTGGCACGACATGTCGCCCCGGTGGTCGCCGGGGTGACCGGGCTGTGGGCGGGAGTGGGCCAGACGCCGTTCGACAATCTGGAGATCCTGCCCGGGCAGACCGTGCGCGCGGTGCGCGCCTTCTACCGCAGGCTCGACAGCAGCGAGGTCGAGGAGAAGCTGCGCGGCCAACTCTTCGACCCTGCCGGTCGACTGCCCTTGCCTCATGGTGGGCAGATTCCGGTGATGTATGTCTCCGACGTGCCCGCTGCGACCCAGTCGATGGCGCGGGCGCTGTGGACCAAGCACCGTGATGTGCTGCGCGGTCCGCGGGTCGCCACCGCCGATGCCGGGGCGCAGGCGATCTCCATCTGGTCCGCGGTGACGATGTTCCTGCGCTTCATGGGCGCGGCGTTGCGCAGTGCCCCCGGCGCCTGGTGGTCGGCGGTCACCGGGTCGCTCACCTCGGCGGTGGCATCGACGGTGCAGGGCACCGTGTTCGGTGGCCGCGAGTCGGCGTTCGAAGTGGTCACCGGCTCCGAGCTGGCCGATTGGCAGACCCTCGGTCGCAGCGCGGAGAGCCTGAGCAGCCAGATCGGGGCAGGTCAGCCCGGGCAGCTCGCCCATCACGATCTCAGTTCGTTGTGGTCGGACTTCGTCAACGGGGCGTTCACGCTGGCCGATGGTGGCCGCCGCGTCGATGGACTGAACCCCATCCAGGTCGGCTCGGGCATCGGGGTGCTGGCCAATGCCGCCGACGTCGTGCCAGGCCCGGCGGAGAACTTCTCGGCGATCTCCACCTCGCTGGCGGCCGTCGTGCAGCTCGGCACCGTGGAGGGTGCCGATGTGATCGGCGCCGCCACCCTGTCCGAGCGGCTCCGGGGCGCCTACTCGGATCCGGCCGCGGGCGTCGAAGCCCGTACGGCGGGAACCGAACTGGAACGCTGGCAGGCGCACACGTCGCGCAGTTATGCCGCCCAAGTGTCCAACATCCTCGTCGATTTCATGAATCGGGCCCGCGCCGAGGTTGCCCAGCTCAGCGACCAGATCCAACGCGCCGCCACCGCGGTATCGGTGGACGAGCAACTGCGCGCGCGGCAGCAGGCCATCGGCACGATCCTCAAGACGTTGACCTTCGGGACCTTCGGTGTGCTGGTCGTGCTCGTCGCAATGGCCGGTTTCTCGGCCGTGCGATGGAAGTTCGCGCTCATCACCGGCGGCGTCATGCTGGTGCTCTATCTGTTGGTATCGCTTGCCCTGTTCCTGTTCGCCCAGCGCGATCTCTTCGCGGAGATGAATCTTCGCCAGACACAGTTGAATCAACTGCAGACGATGCAGGCCAACCTGCAGGCCGCGCTACAGGACGTCAGCCGTTTGTCCACCGCCTACGGCCAATTGCTCTCGTGGTGCCGGGTGCTCGGCGTGATGTTGCGGGCACCGTTCGGGGCGCCGCCACCGCGCCGGCCGGCGGCCGGCCAGCTCGCCGACGGTGTGCCGCGGTGCACCCAGCTCGGGGTGGCAGACCCCAGCGGTGAGCAGGCCGATGATGCCATCCACGCGATCCAACGTCGGCTCTACGCCCTGGGCTGGCTTACCCAGCCCTGGCAGGAGATGGTCGGTGGCGCGGCGGCCAAACTGCGCGAGGATCCGGACGCGCTGTTCCGGATGCCGGGTATCGGCACCGGGTCCGGTCTGGACCAGTGGTCGGTCGCGGTGGCCGGCGGCCGGGTACGGCCGGCGGGCGGCGAGGCGTTGTGGGCACGGGTGGAGCAGATGTTCGTCGAGGACAGTGCGATCGCGGACATGCTGACGGGAAGCGTGCTGGTTCCCACCCTGAACCGACGGGTGTCGGCGGCCGAATTCGGTGCCGGCATGGTCGATCACCGGCCCGGCGCCGCGGCTCCTTTCGACCCGACCGTGTTCACCCATGCGGCCACCACCGCCGGGCGGACCGCCGTCGCGGTGGATCAACCGGCCCTGGTTCCCGGTGGATTGGGCTACCGGGTGTCGGTGGTGCAGGCCAGCGACGGGTTGCCGCCGTACGATTTCGCGATCTTCGGGATGTCGGTGGAACAACCGTCGGGTATTGCCGCGCCTGTCACCGACACCGACACCGACACCGGTGCGCAGCGGCCGCCCGGCGGGGACATGGTGTTCTGACGATGACGGGTCCCCAGCACGCCGCAGAGGCCGATGATGCCCGGCTGTCGGAGTTGATGGCGTGGCGTCAACAGCTCGTCGACGCCGGCAAGGTGTCGCGGACCAGCCTCAAGGAGGCCCATCTGCGTCAGGTGCTGCGCTTCGGTGGTACCGACGTCGAACAGATCCGGGCGATGCTCCCGGGCTCGGCCGCCGAGCACGCCGAGGAACTGGCGCGACTTCTGGACGGGTTGGGCACTCCTGCTCAGGCCAGTCCGCCCACCACCGGTGGTGAGCGAGGTCGCCATCACGCCGACAGCACGCCCCCGGTTGGAGACGCGGCCGTTTCCGCGCAGGTCGGCGGCCAGGACGAGGCACTGATCCATGCATCCGACTTCGCCGAGTTCACCTTCGGTGACCAGCACCCAGAGCCGCTGACCATCACACCACGGCGCCGACGGGATGCGGCAGGGAAACCTGCTGCGCTGGAGTTGAGTTGGCCGCCCCATCAACCGGAACGCCCCGACACGGTGCTGATCTACCGTCTCGTCAGCGGGGAGGACACCCGCCCGTACTCACCCGACCGGGCTGATCTGTTGACCGTCACCACGGCCACCTCCGGCACCGACGACCGGCCTCCCGTCGGTGCGCTGAGGTACTACCAGGTATGGGTCAACGTCGGTACGACGCGCGCGGATGCCCTTGCGGCCCAGCCGATCAAACACGCCGAGACCGTGCTGGTCAGTCCGGTCCAGGACTTCTCGTTGCGGGAGGACAACGGCCGGGTCATCGGGCAGTGGTCCGTGACGAACTCGGTGCGCGTGGTGTACGTGTCGCGGGTGCCGATCGGCGAGGTCGATCGGGTCGGTTTGCAGCATCGCATTCTCGCCGACCGGGACAACCTGGATGGTTTCGTCGACGCCGAGGCGGCCCGGGGTGAGCGGTTCCGCTATGTCGTGCGCGCGGCCGCACCGGTCGACGGCGTGCTGCGACTGTCGGAGAGCGTCGAGGCCGATGTCGAGATCTCCGCGGTACTGACCGCCGTCGAGGACTTGACGATCGCCAACAATCCCGATGGTGAATCGGTGGACCTGCGCTGGACCGCGCCCCCGGCGGGCAGGGTGGTCATCTATCGGTCGCAGAACGGCCCGCAGGCAGGCGCCGAGGACACCGAGATCCCCGAAGTGGCGCTCGAGCAGGTGGGTTTGACCCCCGAGATGCGGCTCACCCAGCCCAGTGCGCTCATCCCGGACACCGCAGGCCCTTCGGCAGGAGTGATGGCCGGGGTCACCTGGCCGCAGGGATGGAGCCGGGCATATCTGACCCCGGTGACGCTGCTGGCCGGCCGGGCGCTGGTGGGGCGGTCACTGTCCTCGGTGCGCACCGCAGGCATCCGCGATGTCGAATTGGCCGAGTACTGCAACAAGCAGGTTCTGACCTTCGACTGGCCCAATGGCGCGGCCGCGGTGGAAATGCACATCGCGCCCAAGGGGTATGACGCGCGTAACGGGCTGAGCGGACAATCCAAGGAGATCTCCCGGGAGGATTACGACCGCTACGGCGGGATGCAGCTCACCGCAAGAGAATTACCGATCGCCGGCTGCTCGGTGCATCTGTCGCCGGTGGCGTTCTCCGGTGGGCGGCGTGTCACGGGCGCGGTCTGCAGTCTGGAATACGCCGGTCTGCTGCGGTTGCAGTACGCGGTTCGGCTCGGTCACGACCCGGACGGCTGGCCCGCGTACGCACATGTCGCCATGCGCGCCGAAGTCGACGTGCCGGGTTCGCCCGCCTTCGTGCTGGTGCACAATCGGGAGCGAATTCCGCTGTCGGCCAATGACGGTGAGGCCATCGACGCTGCACCACTGGATGCCAACGGGAGGCTTCGGGAGCAGCCGTCGAAAGAGCTGCGCTGGTCGCAGCTGACCACCCACGGGGCCGGGGAGCTGTGGGCGGCGAACCTGCGCGGTCGACGTGGCTGGATCCGGTTGTTCGTCAACACCCACTCGCCGGACCGGTTGCGCACCATCGCGTTGCTCGATCCGCCCGTCGAGACGCTGTACCTGTCGCAGGTGACGCCGTGAATCGATACGGGCAGTTGACCTACACCTGCTTCGACGTCGCCGGTACGGCAGGCGGTTGGCAGGTGAAGCAGACCTCCGGTGACCTGACACCGCAGGAGATCGACGAACTGGTCGCCGGTGTACGCACCGTGTTCCGCGCCGTGGAGCCGCTGCCCACCTACCCGACACCCCAGGACTGTGAACGGGGACCCCGTCGGCTGGCGTACCGCCCGGTGTCCGTCGGCGCGGCCTTCTGGCACACCGTGCCCGCCGGCTCCGATGCCACCGGACGGCCCGGAAACGTGTTCGCCCACGTGCTTCTCGACCGCATCCCCGCCGAGCGCACCGCTGTCCGATCGATTCATGTCCGACCGATTCAACTGTGGCGATCCCCGGATTGGGTTCGCCCCTACGGTGCTCCCGAGGTGGCCCGCGCGATGCTGCCGTCGGATCAGCCGGTGCCCGGCGGCGTGGTCACCGCGGACAGCGCGGTCGATTTCGTGATGGACACCAGCACCTGGCGGCTGGGGACGCTGTGCGGCCTGTTGGACGCCACTGCGGCGGCACTGCAGGGTGGACCGCCGGTGGTGCTGGGTGTGGACTCGCCGGAGAGCGCGGCCCAATGGATCGGTCTGACCAGCTTCCTGATGTCGGCGGGTACCGCAGCGCGACTGAGCTTCTCGACGTTCGATCGCTCCGACGAGGTATCACCCGACGTGCACACCGGGCACCATCTGACCGCCGTGCCCCGCGGCGACCTCGCGTCGCTGCCCCCGCAGGTCGTGATCATCGACGAGGCGTCGATGCTCTCGCTGGGAGAACTCGACGGTGAACCGCACCGCACGGCGTCCGGACAGATCATCGAGGTCACGCCGTGGTCGGCGATGGCGCAGGTGGTGCTGACCGATCCCGCCTCGGCGCGCGTGGTGCTGGCGGACATCGACCGCTACGCCGAGGTGGCCGGTGACCGCGATCTGCACCCGGCGTGGCCGATGGCGATGTCCGTTCTGCACCGAGACGACTTCGCCGACGCGCGTGCCGAGGCCACGATCGTGATCACAGCGCACTGCCCGTCCGAGATGCCGAGTGGATCGCCGTTGGGGCAGCGGATCTCGGATGCGATGGCCGAGCTGGTGGGGTTCACCACCGAGGAGGCCTGGCGGGCTGTCGAGCGGGTCAACGACGGGCAGGCAGCCGATTATGCCGATGCGATCTACCTCGAACGTGCGATCGCCGACCACGCCTGGCTGCGGCAGCAGACGCCGGTACCGGTGAGCCCGCGCCGCTACGACGACCGCGACCTGCCGGACGCTGTCGCCTCGGCGATCGGCGCGGCGGTGGGTGCGGGCGGCGAGTCGGATCCAGAGGTGCTCATCCGACTGGCGGATCTCTTGCTGCGGTCCGGGGTCGATGACGACGTTGCGGCACAGGTGATATCCCAACCGGTCGTGCACAAAGCGCTCACCGATCCGGGCAGGGGCCCGGAAGTGGCCCGACGAGTCGGACATCGGGTCGGCCACGAGGTCAGGCTCGCGCTTGCGGCGCGAATACTGGCCGAGGCGACCGTCACCGCAGACCGGCGGACGCTGCCGGATATCGAAGTACTTGCTTGGCTGGCAGAGGGTGTGGGTGTGCCGGACCCCCGCGCGGTGGCCACCGCGAAACCCTGGGATTCGGTCTGGACGCGGACTGCCGTCCGTGGCGCCTGTGCCGAAAGCCAGGGTGCGCATGACGATGCCGATCGGTTCGCGCATCTGTGGTGGTGCAAGCTAAGGCAGGCAACGCTTTTCGACGAGGTGGCCGGTGATGCGATCTGGCATCCGACGGATCTGCTCATCGCGTCGCATGGTGCACCGCTGAGCGCGCGGGCCGCGCTACCGACTCTGCTGGGTGCCCCGGATTCATCGGGGATGTCCGAACTGGCTGCGTCGGTGATGGATACCAGCCCCGACCCGGTGGCCGTCGCATGTGCGGCACTGCGCGGTATCGAGACCGCCGAGTGGGTTCAGGACGGTCTTTTGCACGAGCGGCAGGGCGTCTACAGCCGATCATGGGAAGAGGCGATGACGGACGTCGGCCTGGGCGGGGTACACCCGGATGCCGGTGTGCGCGTCCTCACCCTTTCCTTGCTGGCCGACATCAGACGCATCCCTTTTCCGTTGCAAGCGAATACGATTGCGGCCGACGCGCGCACCGCCGATGCAGCGGTCTGGCAGATTCTGGAGTTGGTTGACCGCGCGGTGGTCGATCCGGCCGCGGTGCTCGCGGCGGCACTGCTGCCCGTTGCCACCGACGAGGATTCAGCCGATGCCGCGAGCGTTGGGGTGAGCGTACTCGTCGCGCGTGTGGCCGATCAGCTGGTCGCCGGGCGGCGATTCTCCGAAGAGGATGTCGATGCCACGGTGTCGTTGATGACCCGGATGGCCGGACTCGGCGCCGATCAGACGCCGCGTCGATATCGGAAGATGGTGCACAAGTTGCTTGCCCAGGGACGACCAGGACAAATATCGCAGGTTGAGCGGATCAGGGGAGGTCACTGATGCCGATCTACGTAGTCGGAGCCAGTAACCAGCGGGTGCGTATTCCGGCCGATGCCCTGGCGGTGTCGATCACCGGTGCGGTGTCGAGCGCGGAACTGGATGTGCGCGCCGGAGCCGAGCAGCCGGTGGTGCGCAGCAGCGCCCACCACGCCGTTCTGCCACGTCTCACCGGACCGGTGCACATCGCGGTGCGTCCGCTCGGCGGTGAACGCTTCGACGCGGGCAGCGTCATCCATCTGGCCATCGCGCATGAGAACTCCGGGGATGTCGATCCGGTCCAGGTGCTCTTCGACCCGGTCGATGTCAGCGGTGATTCCGGTGTCGTGTTCGCCGTGCTGACACCATCGGGCAACACGATCGAGGTCGGCGTCAGTGCCGTGGCCGACACCCCGTTGAGTCCGTTGGGCGCGGCTGCACGCAGTTCGGCACGCAAGGTCATCGGCCGGGCGCCCGCTCAACAGGACGGTGCGTTGATCGTCGCCCTGGATACCTCGGCGTCGATGAGCTCATGGTTCGCCGACGGCAGCGTCGCCGCAGCCACCGATGTCATCGTGGGGGTGGCGGCCGCGGTCGGATGCAACGACGTGTCGGTGGTGCTGGCGGGTTCGCAGATCACCGCGGTCAGCGCGGCCGCGGAGGGTGCGGCGGGGCTGGCGAACACCGTTGCTGCCCTGGCGCCGCGCTGGACGGCGGGCGTGCGCTGGTCCCAGCTGTCGCCGGACGGACGCACGGTGGTCTGCACCGATACTGCCAGTGTGGCCGTGCAACAACAATTTCCGATCTTTCTGCTGTCCGATGACCCACGGCTGGACGGCACCACCGCGCGGCTGTCGTCGCCCCCGCAGGGGCAGGGCCCGGCGGCCGCGCTACTCGCTCACCCGCACACTCTCGACCAGATCACCACTCAGTTGGTGCGCGCGCTGACATGAACAAGTGCCCGCGTTGCTTCGCCGTCGTCGATCCGAACAACTACGTGTGGACCCTGAGCCCCAGGGTGGGCGGTCAGCGATTCTACGATGATGCCGGCACCGCGTTCTCGGGCACGCACACCGAGATCGGGCCGCTGTTCGCCTGGCAGCGGCCACCGGGCTACAACGGCCCCGCGGCATCGGCCGCGGAGGCCGAACACACCCTCAAGGGGCCCGTCGTCGAAATCTGCCCCCTGTGCCACTTCGAACTGCCGCCCAACTGGCGGTCCGGGCACGCGGTCTGCATCGCGATGGCGGGTGCCCGCGCCACCGGGAAGAGCCTCTACATCGCGGTGTTGGTCAAACAGCTGCAACTGCTCCTGGAGCGACTCGGCTACTCGATGGATCCGGCGACCCGAGCCACCGCGCACGCGTATGCGAGCACCTATGAGAAGCCACTGTTCGAACAGCGTGGACTGATCCCGCCCACACCTGCGGTCCTCACCCAATCCTCCGCCCAGCGTGAGCCGTTGGTGTTCTCGATAGGCGCCTGGGGCGGTGTTCAGCGCTATCTGGTGTTGCGCGACGTGGCCGGTGAGGACATGGAATCCGGCGATCTACACGCGCCACCATTCCACTTCTTCGGCAGGGCGGACGCCGTGTTCTTCATGTTCGATCCCCTGCGGGTCACCGCGATTCGAGATCAGTTGCAGGATCTGTTGCCACAAGGCGTCAGCGGTGGTGATCCACGCGGGGTGCTGAACAACCTCTCGATGGCCATCGGGCAGGGCCAGCCCAAGCTCGCGGTGATCCTGTCGAAGTTCGACGCCTTGCGGGTGCTGCGCAATGTCGAGGGCTCCGAATGGAGCATGATCATGTCGAATTCGGGTGCGGCGTACCTGCGTGACACCTCCGACGACCCGGTCTACAACGAACTCGACGGCAGGCTCCTGCACGAAGAGGTGCGAAGCCTGCTGATCAGGCTGAATGCCGGTGCGCTGGTGGCGGCCGTGGAGAACCCCTCCAACCAACGACAGCTGGAGCGACGGTATTTCGTGGTGTCGGCGCTCGGGCAACCGCCCAGCGGCCAGCGGTTACATGCGCGCGGTATTGCGCCCTTCCGTTGCGCGGATCCGGTGCGATGGGTCACGTCGAGCTTCGGAATCTTGTGAGCGTCGGTCGGCGACGGACAGAGCGGATGGGGGAACAGAGTTGACACAGGGGGGATTCGGTGGCGACCCGTTCGGCGGGGCGCCGTTCGGTGATCCGTTCGCCGCGCCGGTGGCGACGCCGCCGGCCGGTAGAGATCCGTATGCGTCGCCGCCCCATGGCGGTGGCACCAACCCGCTGGCGGTGCTGTCGGTGGTCTTCGCCTTCGTCTTCGCGCCCGTCGGCGCGATCCTCGGCCACCTGGGCCTCGCTCAGATCGGGCGCACTGCGCAGCGCGGCCGCGCACTGGCAATGGTCGGACTGGTGCTCTCCTATGTCGTGATCGTCTGCGCGACTGCGGGTCTGGTCCTGTGGATGGTCCGCGGCGGCACGCCCCAGACGCAGGTGGCGTCGAGCGATCCCACCCCCGCGCTGCCGGTTCCCGCGGCAGCGCCACTACCGCCCGCGGGTCCGCGGGTGGATCGCGCGTTGCTCCCCGAGATCCTGATACCGCTGCCGGAACTGCAGACGCTGGTCGCGGACCCCGATCTGACGCTGTGGTTCTCCACCGATGCGCTGGTCGAACCGCGGCCCGAGATCGGCACGTACACGGACATGTCATGTATCGGATCGCACCTGCGCGGTACAGCTGAGGGCTATCGAGGGAATGAGCCGGCCGCGTATGTCGGCACGGATATCGGGAACCAGGTGTTAGGTAGCCCGAAACTGGCTCAGGTGGTGCGGCAGGGGGCGGCGCTCTATGGGGATGCGGCAGCCGCGCAGAAGGCGTTCGGCGACTATCTGGCGCTCTGGCGCCGATGCGTCGGACAAACGACCACCTGGATCCGATCGGATGTACCGCCGTGGACCTTCACCTACGGCGAGCCCACGGTATTGGGCCCCGACCTCATCATGGTGCGGTCTATCCCGCCGGCTGACGCGAGGTTCATCGATCTCGTCCACATCGTTGCGGTCAGGGCGAATGTCCTGGTGGACAACACCTTCACGGGCCGCCAGTTGGGTGATACGCCCAACCGCGTCACCGATACGATGCTCGAGCGTGTCGCGGCCAGAGAGTCGGGGTAGCCGTGACACAGGGATACCCCGGCAACCCATTCGACGCTCCGACCGGGGGCGACCCGTTCGGCGGCGGACCCGTGACGGCGCCGCCGCCACCGTCACCTGGCCCGGTGCCCGACCGCGGCGAGGTCAACACCCTGGCGACCCTGTCGATGGTCTTTGCGTTCGTGTTCGCGCCGGCCGGGGCGATCCTCGGCCACCTGGGATTGGCACAGGTCGCCCGCACCGGGCAGCGCGGGCGGGAGCGGGCACTGTCCGGGATCACGCTCTCGTATGTCGTCATGACCACCGTCATCGTCGGATTGGTGGTGTGGGCAGCCGGCGGAAACGAGTCGCCGACCCCGGCCTTCGCCGCTGACCCGTCGACCACATCGGTTGCGGCACCGCCACCGCGCACGACGGATGTGCCCGCACCGACGCCGAAGCCCCGACCCACCCTCGAACCGACAGCGCTACAGGGGATTCTGCTCAACGTCGACGATCTGCGCGCGCTGCTGACCCGGCCTGCCCTTGCGCCGATCTGGACGACGAGCGGGTTGGGCCTGCAACCCGACCGCGGAGGCTTCGAGGACACGTCATGCGCGGGATCGCATTTCAAGGGCACGCCGATGGCCTATGGCGGGCATGTCCCGCTGCAGTTCACCGGAACCGATATCGGTGACCGGTCGACGGGGCTGCTGATCGGGCAGGGTGCGGCCGTGTTTCCCGATGCCGCGGCCGCGCAACAGGCCTTCACCGCCTATGTCGGGTATCTGCGCGGATGTGCCGGCAAGTCGACGATGACGATACCCACGACTCCCACCGCAGACGGCCTCTCCCTCACCTATGGAATGCCGGTGGAGATCGGCAATGACATGGTGAAAGTGGACACCAAGGTCGAGGGGGGAACTCCCGGTGGAGAGTTCAGCCACTACCTCGCCGTGAAGAACAACGTGGTGGTGGACAGCATCTTCATCGGGTTGGGTCTCGCCGACACCCCGACGCGGGTGATGCAGGCCATGCTCGACCGAGTCCCGAATTGAGAGGGTGAATCGCGATGTCCCAGGACGGTTTCGGCCACAACCCATTCGACGCGCCCGTGGACCAACCGACGGGTCCGGCGTCCGCCGGAGCGCCCCCGCCGGTCGTGGTGCGCCCGATCTCGGCAGAGGTGAACACCCTGGCCACCCTGTCGGTCATCTTCGCATTCGTCTTCGCCCCTGCCGGTGCCATCCTGGGCCACCTCGGTCTGGCGCAGGTCGGCCGTACCGGCCAGCGAGGCCGGGAGCGAGCACTGATCGGCATCACCCTGTCCTATCTCGTGATCCTGGCCGTGGTGGTCGGGCTGGTCGTCTGGGCTGCCGGCGGAAACGACGCCTCGACCCCGACCGCTGCGCCGCCGGCGTCGACATCGAACCCGTCGGTGTCCCCGTCCGCGCCGTCATCCACGGCCCCACCGGCACCGGTGGTCGATGCCGCGAAGCTCCCTGAAATCCTCGTTCCGCTGCTGGATCTTCGCACCCTCATGGGTGATCCGGGCCTGACCCCCTATGCCACCTCCGACAAGGTCGAGATGCCGTCCAACAACGGTGAACCGATCGGAACGTTCGACGACGACTCCTGTTTCCCGTCCTTCGTCGCAGGCACCCCCGGCGCCTATGAGGGCACCGAATGGCGCAATTTCTACGGGTCTGATTCGGTGAACAGCCAGATCGGATTCCAGGTGGGTCAGGCGGTGGCGCGGTTCGATGACAACCAAGCGGCCCGTCGAGCGCTCGACGCCTACCTGGCGAAATGGCGCGGGTGCGTCGGCAAGACCATGAAATGGACACTGCCGAACGGGTTCGTCACCGAGCTGACCTTCGGCGAGGTCAAGGACATGGGCAACGGGATCTGGACGCAGTCCAATTCGATGTCGCCGATGGTGATACCCATCAGCTATGAACGGGTGTTGGCGGTCAAGGAGAACGTGTTGGTGGACAACACCATCTCCGGCCCGAACGCCGGGGACAGACCGATGAAACTCGTGCGCGCGATGCTGGATCGGATCACGCCGTGATGTGGGAATCAGCCCGCCAGGCGTAGCGACGACACCATCTTGTCGACGGTGGCGGTGTCGGCAGCACCCTGGTACTCCATCGACAGCACGAACATCACCGACCCCTCTTGGCCGGGAACCGTCGTTCCGATCATGACGTGCAACGCATTCGGGGCGGTGCAGTTGTCGGCGGCGACTCCGGTCACGGTGGCGACGACCTCGACGGCCGGCTTGCCGGAAATCGAGAAGTCGCGAGGCGCACCGAGTTCCACCTTGGGCACCACGCCGCTGTCCGAGGTGTAGATATCGGCGACCGATGTGGTCTCGAGCCGCACCGCCTCGCGGATATCGGTCGTGTTCTTGGCACCCGGAACCCCGGACAGGCCAATCGAGCTCTTCGGGCACTTGGGGTTGGACAGTTCGGCCGCTCCACTCATGGTCCTGATCGGACATGAGCCGAACGGATTGTTCTGGGACTCCGGACACGGCTTCTCCCAACCGACCAGAGTCGTGCAGGACAGCACCTCCCAATCGGGCGGCACGTCGTAGACCAGCCCGCGGGGGCTCAGGACAGACTGCCATCCGGCCGGGGTGTTGGGACCGGGGGAGGCGGTTCGTCCGTTGCACGGTGGAGGCGGCGCCGGCGCAGCGGTGGGCGTTGGCACGGCCGACGAGGGTGTCGTGCTCGGTGCGGTCGTCGGAACCGCACTGGATGTGGTTGCCGGAGCGGCCTGTTCGGTCGTCTCACCGGCGCGGTTCTTCCACAGCAACCCGCCGACGACCAGAGCGATCACCAGGACGGCGGCGATGCCGGCGATGACCCACTGCACGTTGTCGCTGGGCGGTTTGCCGTTCGGTGGTGGGGCGTTGGGTGGCGGAGCGCCGAAGGCCGGCCAGGGCTGTGCGCCACCGGCATTGGGGTGGCCCTGACCGAACGGATCACCGGCCCCGAACGGTGACTGCCCGCCCTGCCACGGATCGCCGGCACCGCCGCTACCCTGGCCCTGGTTCCACGATGGCGGGTACGTCACGGCTTCCCCTTCCGGATGCGAGGTCGGTGTCGGGCACTCATCGGTATGTCACCGTCGGTGGGTCCGTGCTGAGATCGGCAGAGCCGCTGATCACCCCGGTGATCTTGCCTGTTGACGGGGCGCCGCCCGGCGTGGAGGCGGTGAAGTTGGAGACGATGGTCCCGACAATGGACACGGTCATGTTGTACGGGTTGAACATTTGCTTGATATTGCCGAGGTCGGTCAACGGGCCCCACTGGGCGGTGCCGTCGACGAGCCCGGCAGGACTGACCTTCAACGGACATCCGGGCGGCGCGAACAGTCTCGATGCCGTGCACTTCGCGAGATCATCGAGCAGCCTGGTGTTGATCGCGTCGGTGGCAGACGGGCTCAACGTCGGCGTCACCGAGTTGAAGAGCAGAAAGCTGTCGAGCTGATTCAGCAGCAGGGTGGGGCCCTTGTAGGAGAGATTGGCATTGCTGCTGCCATAGTCCACCCAGCCGGGGAACACGTACACCGGGCCGGTGGCCGGTGTGCCGAAGATTGTCAGGTCGGCCAAGCTCTTGTTGATCCCGAGCACGGCACTGAAGTCGATCTTGACGGCCGAATTCTGAACCTTCCACTCGCCGTTGGCCTTACGCATCGTAAGGCTGGCGCTGGAGACCTCATCACCGAACTTCGCCGATACCGGCACCATGGCGAAATCACCCATCGGTGCGGTGCCGTCGGGAACCGAGATGGCGGTGATCGGGGCTTTCTCGATCTGTTGGCGCAGAACATCGTCGGTCAGCAGATCGGTCGTCGCGGGCGCGTTCAGTCCGAGCGACAACGCGGCCTCCGCATCCCCGCTTGCCAGCGCTTCCAGATACGCCTTGGCCGCCTCCTGCGGGCTGCCACCACCGGTCAGCGCCGATCCACCTCGGCTGACCACGACGATGACGACAACAAGGATCGCCACCAAGACGGCGGCGCCGCCCGCAAGCACCACCAGTGTTTTCTTGTGCCGCTTCGGTGGCGGTTGGTGTGGCGGAATGTGCTGGGCGCTGAAGACGGGCGGGGGCATGTAGGAGGGCGAGACCGGCGGTCCGGCCTGGGTGGTCTCGTACCCGGATGTGGGCGTCGGCCCGGTCTGCGCAGGTTCATCGGGAACCTGTGACGGCGGCGGTTCGGCGAATGGATCGTAGGGGAGGTCGTCGCGCGGTGATTCGTTCATTGCGCGCTCCACCCGAGGCGGGTCGGGCTTCCCGGCCGAACTGTGCCGATCGATCCGGCTATTCCCTTGTCACGGCGCCTCACTCGTCCCCCTCGCACGTGCTGCTTGCGGGCAACCATACCGCTTGACCCCGCAGTGTCATGCTCGACGGGGTGACCTGCCGGCACACCGCGAAATTGGTGCTCATCGGCCATGGCACTGCGCAGTAATGTGTGAAAGCACGAATGCCGTGCGCGGTTGTGGTGCCGAGAAATGGTGTGGCGGGGGGATACGCGATGAGCGGCGGCGGGTTCGGAGCGTGGCCTGGCGGCCCGGCCGACGGTGATCCGTTCGGCGCCGACCCGTTCGGCGTTCCGGGCCCGACGAACACCGGCGGATACGTCGGGGTACCGCCGCCGCCGTCGGGTTCGGATCCCAAGGTCAACACGCTGGCGACGCTGTCGGTCATCTTCGCCTTCGTGTTCGCGCCGGCCGGCGCGGTGCTCGGGCATCTGGGATTGGCGCAGATCGGGCGCACCGGGCAACGTGGACACACCCGCGCGGTGATCGGGCTCGCGCTGTCCTACACCGTCATCGTCGCCACAGTGGCCGCGATCGTCGTCTGGACGGTGACCGGTGCTGATTCCACCGACCCCGCGGTCGGATCACCGACGGTGGCGGCACCGGCACCGGCATCGTCGTCGGTATCTCCGGTACCCACCACGACCACACCCCCGCCGGCGCCACTGGTCGACGCGGCGGCCCTGCCCGGGTTGCTACTCACCGACGCCGAGGCGCGCGCGCTCACCGGCGACAACGGTCTGGCCAATATCGAGACGCTGACCCACCCACAAATGCCGCCGACATCGGAATCGGTCTATGAGCCGCTCGAGTGCGTGCCCTCATTTCTGGCCTCGACCAGCGTGGCATACGGAGCCAGTGGTCATCTCGGCTTCCACGGCACCGCGCCGAGCAACGCGGAGACTCTTCTGTCGATCGGCCAGTCGGTGTCCAACTACACCGATGCCGCCACCGCGACCGGCATGCTCGACTACTACCGCGGGATATGGACCCGTTGCGCCGGCACCACGCTGTTGTGGCACATGATGCAGGACCGGGCAACCGGTCCCATCACGCTCGGGGCGCCCCGGGACGCCGGTGACGGTGTGGTCGAGCTGGTGTCCCATTCCACGCTGGACAACCTGCCCTATCAGCGGGCCATCGCGGTGAAGAACAATGTGCTCGTTGACGTGCAAGCTGGCGGTGGCGACCACAAGCCCGGTTTGGCCGTCGAGGTCGTCAGAAAGATCCTGTCCAAGATCCCGGGCTGAGAGCCCTGGCGAATCAGCCCTGCGCTTCGACCGAGACCGGTTGCCACTCCCGCCAGGTAGCCAGGCGCTGGGCGTAGTCGGCCTCGGCCAGTTGCAACGGCAACTCACCGAGGAACACCCGCAGCGGCGGCTGCTCGGCGTCGACGATCTTGAGCACGGCGGCGGCCGAGGCCTGCGGGTCGCCCGATTTCGCGGTGCGCTTGGCGCGGGCGTCGGCGGCCTGCTGGTGGGCCTCGGCGTAGTCCGGCAGCGGGGTGGCCCGTTTGGCCGAGGAGCCGGCCCAATCGGTATCGAACCCGCCCGGCTCGATCAGCGTGACGTGGATGCCGAAGCCGGCCACCTCTTGGGCCAGCGACTGCGAGAAGCCCTCCAGCGCCCACTTGGACGCGTGATAGATGCCGACGTTCTGAAATGCCGTGATGCCGCCGATCGAGGACACCTGCAGGATGTGCCCGCTGTGCTGGGCCCGCAGGAACGGCAGAGCGGCCTGGGTGACCCACAGCGCACCGAACAGGTTCGTCTCGATCTGGTCGCGCGCCTCGGCTTCGGTGAGCTCCTCGATGAAGCCGAACTGCCCGTACCCGGCGTTGTTGACGATGATGTCGAGCCGGCCGAAATGCTCGTGGGCACGCTGGACCGCGGCGAAATCGGCGGCCCGGTCGGTCACGTCGAGCTGCAGCGGCAGCAGCGCGGCGCCGTAGCGGACCACCAGGTCGTCCAGGGTTGCGGTATCGCGCGCCGTCGCGGCGACCCTGTCCCCGCGTTCGAGGGCGGCGATCGTCCACTCGCGGCCGAAGCCGCGGGATGCGCCGGTGATGAACCAGACCTTCTCAGCCATGTAGATGCCTTTCTCGGGGAGTGTTCTTCCCGCCAGCAGACGCGTGTACCCCCATTACAGGCCGAAACCAGGGGAACAGCCGTCTGCTCACGCCAAGGTTCAACGTCACCAGACGCGGCCCATTCCGGGAACCCCGAGACTCACAGGTAGTTTTGATCTGGTGAGCAGGGCGTCGTTGGAGAAGAATCCGCATGAGGTGGCGTCGATGTTCGACGCCGTGGCCCGCCGCTACGACATCACCAATACGGTGATGTCGCTGGGCCAGGACCGGTTCTGGCGGCGTCAGACCCGCGCGGCGCTGGGGATCGGGCCGGGGGACAAGGTGCTCGACCTGGCTGCCGGGACGGCGGTGTCGACGGTCGAGCTGGCGAGTTCGGGCGCGTGGTGTGTGGCGGCGGACTTCTCGGTCGGCATGCTGTCGGCCGGGGCATCGCGTCCGGTGCCCAAGGTGGGCGCCGACGCCACCCGGCTGCCGTTCGCCGATGATTCCTTCGACGCGGTGACCATCAGCTTCGGTCTGCGCAACGTCGTCGACCATGTGGCCGGACTGCGCGAGATGGCCCGGGTGACCCGCCCGGGTGGCCGGCTGGTGGTGTGCGAGTTCTCCACGCCGACCAATGCGCTGTTCTCCACCGTGTACAAGGAGTACCTGATGCGGGCGCTGCCGGGCATGGCCACGGCGGTCTCGAGCAATCCCGAGGCCTATGTCTATCTGGCCGAGTCGATTCGCGCCTGGCCGACACAGGCCGAATTGGCCGCCCGCATCCGCGAGGCCGGGTGGGATTCGGTGCGCTGGCGCAACCTCACCGGAGGGATCGTCGCGCTGCACGCCGCCGTCAAGCCGTGAGATGCACGCCGTGAGCGTTCCCGTCCTGGCGATCGCCGGTTTCCTCGGCGCCGGAAAGACCACCCTGCTCAACCATCTGCTGCGCAACAGCCGCGGGGTGCGAATCGGCGCGCTGGTCAACGACTTCGGCGCGGTGAACATCGACGCGATGCTGGTCGCCGGCCAGGTCGACGCGATGGCCTCGCTGTCCAACGGCTGCATCTGTTGTGCGGTGGACGCGTCGGAGGCCGCCGAGATGCTCGGCAAGCTGGCGGCCGTGCGGCCAGCGCTGGACCTGATCGTGGTCGAGGCCAGCGGTGTCGCGGAGCCGCAGGTGCTGGCGCGCACCATCGCCACCGCCGAGGACGATCGCTTCCACTACGCCGGGTTGGTGCTGGTGGTCGACGCCGTCCAACCCGCCGATCTGGGCCATGGTGTCGCGGTGGCGGATCTGGTGGTGCTCAACAAGATCAGCGAGGCGCCCGACGATGACGTCGTGGCCGCCAGGATCCGCGAGCTCAACCCACGGGTGCCGGTGCTGCCCACCGATTTCGCGCGCATCGACCCCGAGCTGCTGATCGACCCGCCGGTAGCGCGGAAACCGCCGGCGCAGTTGTCCTTCGACGAACTCCTGCACGATCACGACGACCACCACGATCATCACCACCCCGAGTACCAGAGCATGCAGTTCTGCACCGGCGACACGGTCAACCCGCGACACTTCCTGCAGTTCCTCCAAGGCCGCCCCCAAGGGCTCTACCGGGCAAAGGGTTTCGTCGATTTCGGACCCAACGGCCGGTTCCTGGTACAGCTGGTCGGCAGCTCGCTGCGGTTCCACAGGTCGCGCGGCCGCGGCACCGAGTTGGTGCTCATCGGCACCGGGATGGACGTCGCCGCACTCCAGGCGGGCCTGGCCGACTGCACGCGTGAGCCTGCCGACGACAACGCGATGCTGGGGCTGGGCAAGTACATCGTGTGAGCCCCTGGGACTACGGGTTTTCCGGGACGCCCACGACCTGCGGCGCTGCCAGCCTGGGTGTGTGAACACGTCGAATATGAGGATCACCGTCGTCGGTGCCACCGGTCTGATCGGACGCCGGCTCGTGCCGATGCTGAGTGGCCGCGGCCACGATGTCGTCCCCGCGTCCCGGGCGACCGGTGTGGACCTGCTCACCGGTGACGGTCTCGCCGACGCCCTGACAGGCGCCGATGTGGTGGTCGACGTCATCAACGCACCGACACCCGAGGACCCGGCGCAGCAGTTCTTCGAGCAGACCTCCTCGAACCTGGCCGCCGCCGTCGGCACGTCCTCGGCCGGGCACTATGTCGTCCTGTCGATCGTCGGCGCCGACGTCATGGCCCGCGACGCCGGGTATCTGCGCGGCAAGCTGGCCCAGGAACATGCCGCCGCGGGCTCGGGGGTGCCGTGGACGGTGCTGCGGGCGACGCAGTTCCACGAATTGGCCGAGCCCATCACCGAATCGATGATCCGCGACGGCGAGGTGCGCGCGCCGATCGCCGCGATCCAGACCGTCGATTCCGCCGAGGTGACCGCCGTCCTTGCCGGGATCGCCACCGGCACACCGGCCGACGGGGTGCGTGAGGTCGGTGGGCCACAGAAGATGTCGTTCGGAGAGATGGCCCGGGCCGTGCTGCGGCGGCAGGGACGCGAGTTGCCGGTCGTCGATGACCCGGCGGCGACCTATCACGGCATTCCCGTCGACGAGACCACGTTGGTCACCGGTGTCGGGGCCGACCTGTGCGCCACGCGGTTGGCCGACTGGCTGGCGCGGCACTGACGCGTCAGCCCAGCAGCGGCGTGCGACCCTCGGTCATCTCGGTCAGCGCGGTCTGCATGGCCGATTCGACCCGCCCCGCATACTCCGCAGGCTCCTCACCGGATTCGGCCGGCATCACGGGCAGCACCCGGGTCTGCAGCTTGGTGGGCAGCGGCAGGTAGGGCAGCAGCCCGACAACACCGATGTTGAGTCCCCACGGCAACGAGACGCTGATCGGCGCGGACTTCAGACGCAACAGCTTGTCGAGGCGGGTGGCCCGGGCCAGGCGCTCGCCGCTGGAGATGACGAACAGTGACTCGCCTGCTCCTGCGGTCACGATCGGGACGATGGGCACCCCGTTGTCGATGGCAAGGCGGGCGAAACCGGTGCGCCCGCCGAACATGATCCGGTTGCGGTCCTCCCAGGACTTGGCGGAGTCGATATCGCCGCCGGGGTACACCGCGACATGCTCGCCGCGGCCGAAGGCATCCTGCGCGGATTCGACGCTGGCGGGCCGGGCACCGATGGGTTCGATGAAACGACCGACGCCGAGGGTCCAGGCGAGCTGATGGGTCAGGATGGTCACATCGCGATCGAGGTGCAGCTGCTCCAATGCGGCACTGGTCGCGAAGACGTTCAGGTCGAAGATCCCGCCGAAGCCGTGGTTGGCGACGAACAGCACCGGGTCGTCGAAACTGTGCTCGGCGGTGTCGATTTCCAGCCGGTTGTACTTGCGGACGAACTCGATGCCCAGCTTGCGGAACGCCGCCATCGTGGTGCGCAACAGCTCCGGTGCGGCGTCGGAGACGCTGCCCTCGATGGCGTCGAGCAAGGCGTCGGCGAGGTCGTCGGAATCGGTCCGGTCCGGTGCGTCCGACGTGGACATGGCGGTCTGCTCCCTCGGATGGCTGATCGGGTCTGTCGATGCTGCCGTATCGGGTTGGTGGTGTCCGTCGATTCGGTCGATCCTGTGCTATCCCCGCCGTCCCGGTGCGCTGTAGGCCACGACCACGACCTCGGCGCCGACGTCGCCGACCTGGCGCAGCTTGTGCGAGACCGAGGCGTCGAAGTATGCGCAGTCCCCGGTCTGCAGCGCTACCACCGTTCCGTCGAGATTCAGCTCGACGGCGCCGGCGTGCACGAAGACGAACTCCTGGCCGGGGTGGCAGGGATGGGGGTGTGCGGTGAACTGGCGGCCGGGGCGGACGACGAACGGTGACATGGCCTTGCCCAGCATCCCGGCGGCCACCGCGTGGTGGCGTTCGGCGCCGCGGTCGGCCGCCCGTTCGACGGTCAGTGACGACACCTCAGGATCATCGGAAAAAAGCTGTGCCACATCGACATCGAGTGCACGGGAGATCTTCAGGGCGGCGGCGATCGACGGCACGCTCTGGCCGCGTTCGACCTTGGACAGATAGCTCTTGGTCAGACCGGTCGCCGCGGACACCTCGTCCAGCGTCATGCCCCGCTGCTGGCGCACGGCACGTAACAAGCCACTCACGAATCAGAGATTACCGCATTGACGATATGACACAAAGTGTCCTACAGTCCTCAACGTGTCATCACGAGAGGAGATCATTCCATGACGAGCACCCTGCAGGATTCCAAGTCAGATCTGATGAGGCGTGCGCTCGACGGCCTCGGTCGAAACATCGCCGATACCGGACTGAGCGCCCGCGAGAAGGTCGCTCTGACCTGCCGCGCGTTGTTCGACGCCGGTCACGACTCCGGGCTGGCCGGTCAGATCACCGCCCGCGCCGACGAGCCGGGCACCTACTACACCCAACGCCTCGGCCTCGGCTTCGACGAGATCACCGCGGGCAATCTGCTGCTGGTCGACGAGGACCTCAACGTTCTCGACGGTGACGGAATGGCCAACCCGGCCAACCGTTTCCACTCCTGGATCTACCGAGCCCGCCCCGACGTCGGGTGCATCGTGCACACCCACCCGTTCCATGTCGCGGCGCTGTCGATGCTCGAAGTGCCGCTGGTGGTGTCGCAGATGGACATCGCGCCGCTCTACGACGACTGCGCATTCCTGCCGGACTGGCCGGGCGTGCCGGTCGGCAACGAGGAGGGCGAGATCATCTCTGCCGCACTGGGGGACAAGAAGGCCATCCTGCTGGCCCACCACGGGCACGTCGTCGCGGGTGCCAGCATCGAAGAGGCCTGCTCGCTGGCCATGCTCATCGAACGCGGCGCCAAGCTCCAACTGGCCGCCATGGCCGCGGGAACCATTGCCGCACTGCCCGATCGGCTGGCGCGCGAAGCCCATGACTGGACCCTGACCCCCAAGCGCAGCCTGGCCAACTTCGCCTACTACGCGCGCCGCGCGCTGGCCAACCACCCCGATACCCTCACCGCCTGAAAGGTCCCACCATGACGAACATCCACGGCATCATCGCCTACCCCATCACCCCGTTCACCGCCGACGGATCCGGTGTCGACGCCGCCGCGCTCACCGCGCTCGTCGATCAACTGGTCAACACCGGCGCTCATGCCATCGCGCCGACCGGCAGCACCGGGGAATCCGCCTACCTGACCGAGGACGAGTTCGACACCGTCATCGACGTCACCGTGGGTGCTGTCGCCGGTCGTGTCCCGGTCATCGTCGGTGCCTCGGACCTGACCACGGCCAACACCGTCCGTCGCGCGCGCTACGCGCAAGCTGCCGGCGCCGATGCGCTGATGATCCTGCCGGTGTCCTACTGGAAGCTCACCGAACGCGAGATCATCGCGCACTACGCCGCCGTGGCGGCCGCCGTCGACCTGCCGATCATGGTCTACAACAACCCCGCGACCAGCGGCATCGACATGAGCCCCGAGCTGCTGGTGCGGATGTTCAACGAGATCGACAACGTCACGATGGTCAAGGAGTCCACCGGTGACCTGATGCGGATGCGACGCATCAAGGAGCTCTCCGGTGGCGAACTGCCCTTCTACAACGGCAGCAACCCGCTGGTGCTCGACGCCCTCACCGAGGGGGCCACGGGTTGGTGCACCGCGGCGCCCAACCTGCGGCCGCAGCCCTGCCTGGACCTCTACGACGCGGTGCGCGCCGGTGATGTCGATCGCGCCCGGCGGATCTATGACGATCTCGCGCCGCTGCTGCGGTTCATCGTCGCCGGGGGTCTGCCCACCACGGTAAAGGCCGGCCTCGAGCTGCTCGGCAGCAATGTCGGCGATCCGCGGGCACCGCTGCTGCCGCTGGATGCCTCCGGGCGCGCTGAGCTGCGGGCGATGCTCGCCGGGGTGTGATCCACCAACGGTGAAGCGGGTCGCTAGTCTGCGCGCATGTTCAAAGTCAACGAGTACTTCGACGGTGCCGTCGCCTCGATCGCCTTCAGCCCCGCCGATGGGCCGGCAACCGTCGGTGTGATGGCGGTCGGGGAGTACGAGTTCGGGACCTCCCAGTTGGAGATCATGCATGTGATCAGCGGGGCCCTGACGGTGCGGTTGCCCGGCGCAGACGAGTGGGAAACCTTCTCGGCGGGAACACAATTCACCGTGCCCGCGGACAGCAAGTTCGGGGTGCGGGTCGAGGTCGAGACCGCCTACCTCTGCCAGTACCGCTGAGGAGAACCCGTCCCGATGTGAATCGCGCTTCTGTCGGCCGTACAGCGCAACTGGTGGATTTACGCTGATGACATATCGAAAACGCTCCGATGATGTGAATCCTCATTAGTCACAACCTCGCATTTTCGATGTATGCGTTACCGTGGGTACATGTCAACAGTCGGCCGCCCGGTGCCGGCTGGTAGGCGTGCTCCCGACCGCAGGGCGCAGATCGTGAAGGCCTCCGCGGACGCGTTCAGCGCGCTCGGATACCACGCGGTCAGCATGGAGGACATCGCATCGCGGGTCGGCATCTCCGCGGCCGCGTTGTACCGGCACTCGCCGGGCAAGTACGAGCTGTTCCGCGAGGCGGTGGTCGCGTTGGGACAGCAGCTGGTGGACGGTACCGAGATCATCGATCCGGATGCCGATCCGGCGATCCAACTCGACGACCTGGTGGGCGCCCTGGTCGACATCGTCATCGCCAACCGTAGCTCCGGAGGCCTGTACCGCTGGGAGGGCCGGTATCTCAACGATGACGACCAGGCCGTCCTGAACGGGCAGATCGAGCTGGTCAACCGACGCCTGCAACAACCGTTGAAGCAGCTGCGCCCGCAGCTCACCTCGCGGGAACGCTGGACGCTGTCCTCGGCGGCCATCAGCGTGATCGGCAGCATCACCGACCACCGTGCCGCGCTGCCGATCGGCGAGTTGCGCACCCTGATGGCGGGCCTGGCATCGGCGGTGCTGTGGGCGGAGCTGCCCGCCCCCGCCGAATCCGGCGAGCCGGTCCGGCCGCTGCGCAGCGGTGCCGCCGTCGGCGGCAAGTACGAGATCCTGTTGCACGAATCGCTGCTGCTGTTCCACCGCAAGGGTTTTCGGGAAACCAGTGTGGAGGACATCGCCGCGGCCGCGGGCATGCAACCCTCGGGCATCTATCGGTTCTTCCCGAGCAAGGGTGACATCCTGGCCGCGTCCTATCGGCGCAGCGCCGACAGGGTGTCCGGGGACATCTCCAGTGTCCTTGCCGTGCAACGGGATCCGGAACGAGCGCTGGCCGAACTGGTGCGCCGTTACGTCGACCGTTCCTTCGGTGATCCCGAATTGGCCTATGTGTATTACACCGAGCGCACCAACGTTCCCGAGGCTGACCGCATGGTGCTGCGCAACATCCAACGCGCCACCGTCGACGAGTGGGCGCGCCTGCTGTCCGAGGTCCGAACCGAATTCAGCCACGCCCAAGCACGTTTCGCCGTGCACGCCGCGTTCGGCCTGGTGGTCGACCTGGGTCGGCTGGTACACCATGAGGACACCGCGCATTCGCGGGCCGGTGTCCGGCTGCTGATGGAACTGACGCTGCTGGGCCGACCGTCGCGGTCGCTCAGCTGAACGGTGCGCGCTGGTCGAACCGCCGCGACGCCAGCCCCGCCGAGCGCCACGCCCGCGCGATCCAGTCCGTGTCCTCCTCGGTCACCAGATTGCCCATCATCCGTACCGCGACCTTCATCAGGAAATGCGAACGCATGGCCACCGGTCCGGCGGCGGGCAGGAATTTCGGCAACGTCAACAGCAGCGCCAGCCGGCGCGCGGCGGAGAATCCGCGGGCGTAGTGCTCGGTGAGCACCGCCGGCCAGGCCGCACCGAGGTCGCCGGAACCCAGCAGTTCGGCGGCCAGCCGTCCGGTCTCCAGGCCGTAGTCGATGCCTTCGCCGTTGAGCGGGTTCACGCATGCCGCGGCGTCACCGATCAACATCCAGTTCGGCCCGGCCACCCCGCTGACCGCGCCCCCCATCGGCAGCAGGGCCGACAGGCCGGCCCGGGGTTCGCCCTCGAAACCCCACTCGTCGCGGCGCAGACCGGCGTAATAGGCCAGCAGCGGCCGCAGTGCGGCATCGGCGGGACGCTTGGCCGTCGCCAGGGCGCCGACGCCGATGTTCACCTCGCCGTTGCCCAGCGGGAAGATCCAGCCGTACCCGGGCAGCACCTCACCCTGCGGGGACCGCAGCTCCAGATGCGAGGTGATCCACGGCTCATCCGAGCGCGGGGTGGCGAGGTACGCGCGAATGGCGGTGCCGTACACCGTCTCGCGATGCCATTCCCGGCCCAACGTCCGGCCCAGCGTCGATCGGGCGCCGTCGGCGACGATCAATTCACCCACCCGGATCTCCGAGCCGTCGTCGAGCAACAGCTCCGATACCCGCCCGGACGGATCGTGACGGACGTCAACGGCTTTGACGCCGAGCATCATCTTGGCGCCCTCGTCGGCGGCGACCATCCTGATCCGGTCGTCCAACTCGGTGCGCGGCACCGCGCTACTGGTCGCCGGGAACGACGGCCCGGGCCAGCGCACCTCGACATCGGCACCGAAACCCGACATCCGCAGCCCGTGGTGGGCGATCCGGCCGCTCAACCACTCGCCGAGGCCCAGCTGACGCAGTTCGGCGACGGCGCGCGGGGTCAGTCCGTCCCCGCAGGCCTTGTCGCGGGGGAACTGCGCCGAGTCGATCACCAGGACGTCGCGACCGGCCCGGGCCGCCCAGGCGGCGGCGGCCGAGCCCGCGGGCCCGGCGCCTACAACAACCACATCTGCTGGACTCGGCACCCTCCCAGTATGTTGGAACAATGAGGACACCGGCGAGCGTGGTGGCGGGCGTGGATTTCGGGGACCCCGATTTCGCGACGCGGGTGCGTGACGGCGTGGAACGCGTCGAGGATCTGATGTCTACCGAGCTGGGCAAGGCCGACGTGCTGATGGCCGAGGCCGTCCAGCATCTCTTCCAAGCCGGCGGCAAGCGCTTCCGCCCGCTGTTCACCGTGCTCGCGGGCTCGCTGGGGCCGCGGCCGGAGGATCCCGAGGTCATCATCGCCGGGGCCGTCATCGAGCTGGTGCACCTGGCCACGCTCTATCACGACGACGTGATGGACGAGGCCCAGGTGCGGCGCGGCGCCGACAGTGCCAACGCCCGCTGGGGCAACAACATCGCCATCCTGGCCGGTGACTACCTGTTCGCCACCGCCTCCCGGTTGGTATCCCGACTCGGCCCGGACGCCGTGCGGGTGATCGCCGATACCTTCGCCCAGCTGGTCACCGGTCAGATGCGGGAGACCCGCGGGGCCGCCGAGGGGACCGACGAGATCGAGCACTACCTCAAGGTGGTCTACGAGAAGACCGCCTGCCTGATCGAGGCGTCCGGCCGGTTCGGGGCGACGTTCTCCGGTGCCGACACCGAGCAGATCGAGCGGCTGTCGCGGCTCGGCGGCATCGTCGGCACGGTGTTCCAGATCTCCGACGACATCATCGACATCGACAGTGACCCGGATGAATCCGGCAAGCTGCCTGGGACCGACCTGCGTGAGGGTGTGCACACCCTGCCGGTGCTCTACGCCCTTCGTGAAGACGGCGCCGACGCCGACCGGCTGCGGGTGCTGCTGGCCGCGCCGCTGACCGACGATGCCGAGGTCGCCGAGGCTCTGACCCTGCTGCGGCGCTCCCCGGGCATGGGCAAGGCCAAGGAGAAGGTGCGCGAGTACGCCGGGCGGGCCCGCGACGAGCTGACCAACCTGCCCGCCGGACCCGGTCGCGACGCCCTGGCCACACTGGTCGACTACACCGTCAACCGGCACGGCTGAGTCACTCGGAACCTGAAGCGGTCGTCGGCCGTTGAATCAGCGAAGACTCTCGGAGGAGAAAAGCTGATGACCTGGCATCCCCATGCCAATCGATTGAAGACGTTCGTGCTGCTGGTCGGCATGTCCGCGCTGATCGTCTTCATCGGTGCGCTGTTTCAGAACCAGTCGATCCTCATGCTGGCGGTGCTCTTCGCCGTCGGCATGAACGCCTACGTCTACTTCAACAGCGACAAGATGGCGCTGCGGGCCATGCACGCCCAGCCCGTCAACGAGATGCAGGCCCCGGCGATGTACCGGATCGTGCGGGAGCTCGCGACCGTTGCGCGCCAGCCGATGCCGCGGCTCTACATCAGCGATACCGCAGCGCCCAACGCATTCGCCACCGGTCGCAACCCGCGCAATGCCGCGGTGTGCTGCACCACCGGCATCCTTGGCATCCTCGACGAGCGCGAACTGCGCGCGGTGCTCGGCCATGAGCTGTCCCACGTCTACAACCGCGACATCCTGATCTCATGTGTGGCGGGAGCGATGGCATCGGTCATCACCGCGCTGGCCAATATCGCGGTGTTCGCCTCGATGTTCGGCGGTAACCGCGAGGGCGGCGCGAATCCCTTTGCGATGCTGCTGGTTTCGATGCTCGGTCCGATCGCGGCGACGGTAGTCAAGCTCGCGGTGTCACGGTCGAGGGAGTACCAGGCCGACCAGTCCGGCGCTGAGTTGACCGGTGATCCGCTGGCCTTGGCCAGCGCCCTGCGCAAGATCGCCTACGGCGTGCAGGCCGCCCCGCTGCCGCCCGAGCCGCAACTGGCCGATCAGGCGCACCTGATGATCGCCAACCCGTTCCGGGCGGGGGAGAAGATCGGCAAGATGTTCTCCACCCACCCGCCGATCGAGGACCGCATCCGCCGGCTGGAGCAGATGGCCGGCCGCTGAGGACTTGCGATTTCGGTGAGGATACGTGCGGTCTGCGCACGTTATCTCACCGAAATCGCAGCGCGGGTGACTGAGATGACCCGATTCGGATACTCGACAAGGTCCAGCCAGGTGAACCTGATCACTGTCCATCCGTTCAGGACGAGGTAGTTCTGCCGGCGACGGTCTTTCACGAACTTGTCCGGGTCGCTGTGAAAAGCCCAGCCGTCCACCTCGATGGCCACCATGAGACCTGGAAAAGCGACGTCAACCTTGTACGGGCCGACCTGATGGTTGGCCACCCATCCGGTGATGCGGTGCTCCACGAGCAGAGTGATCATCAGCCGTTCGGCCTCGGATTGGGCGCCGCTTTCCGCCGCGCGCAGTAGTCGCCGTGCGGCGGGTGACCCATATCGACCCTTGTTCCGCATGTGTGTCTGCCATAGCTCGGGCAGGGTGGCGCTCGCCTGCAACGCCGAGTCCATGATCTTCGGCCCGCCGGAGCGGCGGGTGGCTGCTTCGACGGCCGTCAACGGCAGCGTGGTGACGCGAAGACCGCGCAGGCCGACGACGTCGCGAGAATCGAGATCACGACGTCGGGGGCGGCATCCTGGCCTGGCGCGGCCGTATCCGTTGCGCGCCAACGTCACTTCCACGATCTTGGGCGGGAAGCGGGTGAGCCCGTGCCACCATGCGGCGGCCAGTCCGCTCGCGCATGCGGCGGGCCCATAGGACCAGACCGCGGCCCGGATACGTGCTGCATCGCCGAAGGGACGGTCGTCTGCGAAGTACACCCCTGGTGCACATCGGCGCCACAATCCAGCGCGCACCCGCCGCCGCACCGCGTCCGGACTCAGGCCCAACGAGCGCGCCTGTGCCAGCGTGATGACGCCGTCATTGCAACGCAGGTGGTCGTTCAGCATGCTTGATTCGACGCAGCGTCGCCTTGTCCGGTTCCACTCTTTGCGATTTCGGTGAGGATCCGTGCGGTAAGCGCCTGAATCCTCACCGAAATCGCACGAGGGGATAGGGTGTGGCGCATGCGTACCCGAGGTGTGCTGTGTGCCGTGGCAGCCATGGCTGCGCTGGGTGCCCCCGCCATCGCGGGAGCCGAACCCCCTCCGCCGCCGCCCCCGCCACCGGCGCCCGATATCGGCGGCTACGCGTTCGTGAAGCCCTCGGAGTACGCGGTCAACGACGGCAGCATGTACGCCTTCACCGCCGGCGCGGGCATCACCTGCGTCATGAGCCGGGCCAATGGCAGCTACGGCTGTAGCGGACCACCCTTTCCTGGTGCCCCGGGCGGCGCCAACGTCGTCACCGGCGCGCAGATCGGCGCCCCGGGATTCGCCGTCGCGGCCAACCCGGTCTATGTCGGCGACAAGCCGGCGCTGCCGTTGCCCGCGAACTCGCGCATCAGCTTCCAGCACGTCACCTGCGGCACCGATGGTGCGATGGTCACATGCCAGAACTCGTTCGACCAGTCCGGATTCGTGATCAGCCCGGGCGGCAGCTGGATCGTCAACCCGACCAATCCGCTGCTGGACCGGCCCGAGGGACGCAACCCCTACTTCAACTGACCCGGCTCCTACCCGGTTTCAGCCATTCGGTGCGAGACGTCTCGACACTGAACTGAGGTAGCTCCTGGGCTGGTGCGCTCAGAACCCGGAGCCGTGCACCTCGTGGCCAGGGTTCTCCACCATCAGTCCGCGATACGCGTCCTCGACCGTGTGCCCGTGATTGATGACACCGTCGACCTCGCGGGCGATCGGCATGCTCAGGTCGTACTTCTCGGCGAACTCCATGATGACCGAGGCGGCCTTGACGCCCTCGGCGACCTGATTCATCGACGCGATGATCTCCTCGACGGTCTTCCCCGACCCCAGCTGCTCACCCACATGCCGATTGCGGCTGCGTAGCGAGGTGCAGGTGACGATCAGATCGCCCATCCCGGCCAGCCCGCCGAAGGTGTCCCGGTGTCCGCCCATCGCGACGCCCAGCTTGGACATCTCGGAGACCGCGCGGGCCATCACCATGGCGCGGGTGTTCTCCCCGATGCCCAGCGAGTAGCCCATGCCGACGGCGATGGCGTAGACGTTCTTGAGCGCGCCCGCCATCTCGACGCCGACGACATCATCGGTCGTGTAGGTGCGGAAGCGCCGGGTCCGGAACAACCCGGCCAGGTTCGCGGCCAGGTGCTGATCGGGCATCGCCAGCACGGCCGCGGCGGCATAACCCTCGGCGACCTCGCGGGCGATGTTGGGCCCGGCCAGGATTCCCGCCGGATGCCCGGGCAGCACCTCGTCGACGATCTGGCTCATCCGCATGTTGGTGCCCTGCTCAAGGCCTTTCACCAACGACACCACCGGCACCCACGGGCGTAGCTCGCGCGCCAGCTCGATGAGCACACCGCGGAAGCCGTGCGAGGGCACGCCCATCACGATGACGTCGGCGCGCTGGGCGGCCTCGGAGAAGTCGGTGGTCGCCTGCAGTCCGTCCGGCAGCACGCACTCGTCGCCCAGGTACCGCGAGTTGCGGTGATTCTCGTTGATGTCCTTGGCGGTCTCCTCGGAGCGCACCCATTGCAGAGTGGGTCCGCGCCGAGCGCAGATGGAGGCGACGGTGGTTCCCCAGGAGCCGCCGCCGAGGACGACGACGTTCGGTTCGCGTTGTGCAGGTGCCATCCGGTCAGGGTATTGCCGCGACGGTGCCGGTGAGCCCGACTTGCCCAACTCCCGGGGGCCGAAGCGCTACCGGTAGTTGACGAACTGCAGCGCCACCGGAAGGTCGGCCCCGCGCAGCAGCGCCTGCACGGCCTGCAGATCGTCCCGCTTCTTCGAGCTGACCCGGATCTCTTCGCCCTGGATCTGGGCCTTGACGCCCTTGGGGCCCTCGTCGCGGATCAGCTTGGTGATCTTCTTGGCGTTCTCGCTGTCGATGCCCTGCTTGATGCTGCCGATGACCTTGTAGGTCTTTCCCGAGGGCTGCGGGTCGCCCGCATCGAAGGCCTTCATCGAGATGTCGCGGCGGACCAGCTTCTCCTTGAACACGTCGACCGCGGCCTTCACGCGCTCCTCGGTGGAGGAGGTCAAGATGATGCCCTCCTCGCCCTGCCACTCGATGGTCGTGTCCGTGCCGCGGAAGTCGAACCGGGTGGCCAACTCCTTGGCCGCCTGGTTGAGCGCGTTGTCGACCTCCTGGCGATCAGCCTTGCTGACGACGTCGAAGCTTGAATCCGCCATTGGACCCTCCTCATGGTGCCGTTTTCGTCTTCAGTACATCCTCGTTGTAGTCTGCTACTCGCACCAAATCCGGCAGGTTGCCCGAGCGGCCAATGGGAGCGGACTGTAAATCCGTCGGCTAACGCCTACACAGGTTCGAATCCTGTACCTGCCACACTGATCAGGCCCCCTTTCTAGGGGGCCTGACGTGTTTGTGGGGGCAGCCGTCCGTCGATCGGCTGAATCTCTGGACGCCTGTCACGATGCGTGGTCGATTTCAGCAACCTCACAGCGGCTGCACCGCCGGCGGCGATACAGCGCGGTGGGTAACGCATGAACAGACCGAGTGGCGTGGCGCCCCGGGTCGCTGGCGGCGTCGCGACCGGGCGTGATCCTGGGCCGACGGAGCCGACGGCGTGTTGCCGACAACTGCCCGCCGCCCGCGGCCGAGCTACCGCTCGGTGCGCTGACGTCCGCGAAGCGCGCAGTCCCGGTGGCGAACGTGAACACGCGATTTCAGCAAATTTCGTGCCGCGAACACGGGCTGCGCGGATGTGCGCTGGGGGCCTACTATCCGCCGTAGGGGATCGGTGTCGCCGCGAAAGACGCACCTGTGGGTGCAGTTTCAGCAACTGGTGGTGCGCCGACGGGGGATCTGCTGTGAAGGAGTCCGGGGTGAACAAGCACCGTCGAATCAGTAGGTGCCGTCGTGTCGCCGTCGCGGTACCCGCGGTGGCCCTCCTGCTCGCCGGCGGAGTCGTCGACCACACCGTGCCGGCCGCCCCCGCGATACCGGTGGTCCAGCAGCACCGCATGTTGTCCGCCGATGCCGTCGAGCTGGCCGCGCTGGCGCTGTTCGCCGTGCCCGGCGCCGGTGTGCAGTTCCCGGCCGGCGCCCTGGACACCCAGGACGGCGGCGTCTGGCGCCGCATCCAGGACGTCACCGTCCTCAACGACCCGGTCCGCTATCCCGGCAGCGTCACCGCCGCATCCGTCGACGCCGGGGCAACCTGGCTCACCGAACTGCTGGCGGCCCGTGACCCGGCGACCACCGTCAGCGCCATCAACACCGGATCGTTCGGTGGCCGTGTCGCCGCCGAGGCGCTGAACCGGCTGGCCGCCACCGGTTATGACATGTCGAGCGTGTTCGGCGTCTTCTACGGCGACTCCAACAGCCCGGGCACCGGCATCTTCGCCCGCTATGGCCCCGACGAGCCCACCTTCGGGTCCGATGTGTTGGGTGGCGCCATCGCCTTGCCCGACGGAACCTATCTGCGCGTCAACCGCGAATACGACCCCATCGCGTACTTCCCGCGGTATCTGTTCAACCCGATGAGCTGGATCCAACTGGCCGCCGGGTTCGTCTTCGAGCACTCCCGGCTCCAGGATTTCGACTTCGAGGATCCCGAGAACGTGGTCACCGTCGACGGAAACGTCGTCACGGTGCGGGTGCACAGCCCGGTGATGCCGCTGCTGATGCCGCTCAAGCTGCTCGGTGTGCCGACCCAGTTCATCGACGCCCTGCAGGCGATCCTGCAGCCGATGGTGGAGAGCACCGGCATGTACGAGACCGGCCGAATCCAGTTCCTGCCCTCGCCGCAGCAGGCTTTCGCCCACCTGCAGAACATCGCTGCCGGCTTCGCACGGGCGGGCGAGATTCTTGCCGGGACGGCGCCGACGCCGGAACCGCCGAGCGCGCCGCCCGTGGTCACCGCGCCGGACACGACTACGGAGATCATCGACGCGATGGAGGATCGGGACGCCGAGCTCAACGGCATCACCTCGAAACCCCAACAGCAGGCCCTGGCCGTAGCGTCCGATGACGACGAATCAGATTCCGAAGAACGCACATTCGAGCGTGCGGAATTCACCGATTCTGTCGATGATCCGGACGCGTCGACGACTCCCGAGCCCGGGCCCGAGGTCGCCGAAACCGATCCGGGTCCCGAGCCGTCCGAGCCCGCCGATACCGCGGCGCCGACCTCCCGAGACGACGACGGCGCCGATCCCGAGTAGCCACCAACACCATGGAGGCCCCCTCGCCGGAGGGGGCCTCCATGGTCTCGGGATCAGCCGACCTGCGCGGCCGCCTGCACCATGGTCGCCGACGGGGCTGCGGCGCCGAGGCGTCCTACCACGAAATCGGCTGCCTGGTTTGCCATTCCGTTGCTCTTGTAGGAGCTGTGTGCGGCGCGGTCCCACCCGCCGGGGAAGCAGACCGGATCGCCGGCGGCGCACAGCTGCAGGCTCTTCCCGGCGTACAGGTCGCCGATGGCGATCGGGGGAGCGCTGCGATCGGCCAGGCTCAGGAACCAGTTGTCGGGGGTCCCGAACAGCACGACCGCGGACACATGCGAGGCGATATCGGCGGGCATCGGCCCGGCCAGTCCGGCGGGCAGGGTGTACCCGGCGGGCACGCTGCTGCTGGTGCTGTAGCCCGCCACCGCGGCGCCCTGCGAGTACCCGCCCAGCACGATCTTGGTGTCGGGGCAGTCGGCGGCGATCTGCTGAATGTGGTTGGTGGCGTCGGCGATACCGTCGACGGCCCGACCGAAGTCCAGCGATGCCGGGTAGTTGACGCCGTACACGCTGACCGACTGGCCGGGCAGCCGCGCGTTCAACGCGTCGACGAACGCCTGACCGGTCGCGCCGACGCCGGGGGCCTCGAAGGTGCCTCGTGCGAACACCACTGCGACATCCGCGCAGGAGTCGGCGGCGGCCTTCGCGGTGGCGGCGGGACCAGCGAACAGTCCCGCCACGACGGCGAAGACGGCCAGGGCGGCGAACAGCGCCGAGCGTGCGGCCCGCGCCGCCCAGGTCTGTGGCGATGTGCTCATGAGTTTCCCCGTTCTGGAATCCGATGTGCCATCGCTGCGAGTAGTGGTGGCAGTTACCTGCTACAAGCCTCGAACGGCGGGCAGGATTCCACGGCTGTCAAGTGATCCATCTCACCTGAGCGCGCGGAATCAGCGCGCCGGCTGCCGGGGTTGGATGCTGGGCGAAATGGCGACTTCGACGCCCCGGCCTCTGTGTCGGAGTACGGTCGAGGTGGACCTCCGTTCACGCGGGCATGAAGGCGAGCAAGCGCCAAGGGGCGTTGCGGTTCACTCCTAAGCTTCACCACGCCTCGCGAAGAGAGCCCGCCGTGTACCCCACTTTTTCCGCACCCCTCCGACGCGTCAGCGATGTGTGACGATGGCGCACCATCGGTTGAAGGGCAGCCGGCTCGGGACCATCAGCTACGAGACCGACCGCAACATCCCGCCACAGCCGCGGCAGATCGCCCGCTACCGCACCGCGGACGGCGCCGAATTCGACGTACCCTTCGCCGACGGCGCTGAGGCACCCGGCCGCTGGCAGTGCCGCAACGGCATGGAGGGAAGCCTGCTCAACGGAGTAGCCGAGGAACCGAAGAAGGGCAAGCATGTTCGCACTCCGTGGGACATGCTGCGCGAGCGTCGAACCATCGAGGAACTCGACGAACTGTTGGCCGAGCGGTTGGCCATCATCGGTGCGCGCCGACGCGGCGGCGACGGCCCGCGGGCGCATTCGCGTCCCGCCGACCGTGACTGATCCGCGCGCTCACCACCAGCCGGTCGCGGCGGCCAATTGTCGGCCCAGCTCGTCGGCCATGGTGCGGACGTAGGTCGCCGAGAGGTGATGCGCGTCGTGGTAGATCAGCACATTGCCCTCCGCGGCCCGGCAGATGTCCGGTCGGCACACCACATCGGAGAGGTCCAGCACCTGCAACAGCGGGTAGTCCTGGGCATGATCCAGCGTCGGATTACGGTCGGCGAGCGCCTCGGTGCGCGGCACCCCGCAGGTGTCGGCGTCCTCACCGGAGGCCAGGCAGTCGACGGGGGAGAAGAACCGACCGTCGCGCAGCATCCACGGGGTGTCCCGGATACCCAGCATGCCGATACCGTTGTCGGACAGCTCGTCCCACACACCCAGGTAGTAGTCCGGCACGTAGTCGCCGTCCCCGTCGAGGATCGGCCGGGTGGTGGTGAAGAACACGTAATCGGGACGCTCCGCCACGATCTGGGCAAGCGCGTTGTCCGACCAGGTGCGGCACGACGGGTACGGCGTGAAGGGCCCGGCGATGATCGGGACCTCGGCCGTGGTCAGCGGGCACCCCATCTTCAGATAGGTGGTCACCTTGAAACCGTGCTGTCGGCCCAGTGCATGCAGCGCGGTCAGCCAATGCTCGGAATGCGAGCCGCCGGCCAGCGCGATGGTGCGGGTGGCTTTCGGGTCACCGTAGACACAACTGACCACCTCCTCGCCGCCGAAGTCGGCGAGGCATTGGTCGAGGGTGGACGGCGGAACGTCATCGGGAGCTTCCAGCCCGGTCGGGCGCATCGGCAGCTTGGCCACTCGCCGACCGTCGCCGAGGGCCAGTGCGCCGGGGTAGTCGCGCAGCGGGAGCGTCGCGAGCTCGGTGCCGCTGGCCCGGATCTGTTCGACGTGCTCACGCCAGCCCACCGCGGCGGCGGCGAGGGCGACCACCAGAACCGCGGTGGTGGCACCGGCGAGCACCGTGCGCCAGGCGCTCGTCCCGGCCCGCACCGACAGCCAGGTCAGCCACGAGGCCAGCGCCGCAGCACCCAGGATCGCGGCCGCCTCACCGATGCCGACGGTGTCGTCGTTGGTGTGGGCCAACCAGAAGATCAGCATCGGCCAGTGCCACAGGTACATGGCGTAGGAGCAGGTGATGACGCCGACCGATGACGGGCCCGACGGTCCGCTGATGACCACGAGCACCGTCGCCGACACCGGCACCAGCGCCCACGGTCCGGGGTAGTCGACGACGCCGTCGACCAGCACCCCGGACACGATGATCGCGACGACACCGATCGCCACGGCCGCCTGCCGCAGCCACGACGGCCAGGTCCACCGCCCGACAACTGCCGCGGCGAGCACCCCGGCGAGCAGCTCCCAGGCGCGGGTCAGCGTGCTGTAGTAGGCGACGGTCTGGTCACTGGCAGTCTGCACCACCGCCCACGCCAGGGACGCGGCGGCGGCCAACGCGACGACAGCGAGCAGCGGTCCGCGCCGGCGGATCAACCAGGCCGCCGCGACCAGCGCCAGCATCACCTGGCCCGCCACCGACAGCGCCCACAGGTGCTGCAGCGGGGTGACGGTCTGGCCGGCCTGGAAGTAGTCGCCCGCGGTCGTGGCCAGCAGCCAGTTCTGATAGAAGCCCAGGCTGGGCAGCGTCTGCTCGGCGAAGGACTCCCAGCGGGTCTGCGGCTGCACCAGCACCGTGAGGACGGCCGAGACGGCCAGCATCAGCACCAGTGCGGGGACCAGCCGGCGGGTCCAGCGCCACGCCTCGACCCACACCGATCCCTGGCAGCCGAGGATGCGCGAGCCGAAGAAGTAACCCACCAGCACCAGCAGGACGTCCACGCCGCCGGACACCCGGCCCAGCCACAGGTGCCCGATGACGACCAGGGTCACCGCGATGACCGTCAGCGCGTCGAGGTCGTGGCGGACATGCCGCCCGACGGGTGCAACGGGAATGGGGGTGGGCTGTGTCGTCTGCAAGGCGCCCCGAGCATAACGGGGCCAAGTCGAGGAGATGGCTACGTGGGGTCGGCGATGGACACCCGGTCGCCGCCGTCACGCTTGGCTCGGTACATCGCGTTATCGGCGTTCTGCAGCAGCCCTTGGAAGCACTCGATGCCCTGGACCGGACCGCACGCCGCGCCGATGCTCACCGTCACCCCGGGCGGGCCCACCGCACCGATCGCCGCCCGTAGTTGCGAGCCGACCTCGACCGCCCGCTCGGCGGGCATGGCGTCGACGACGACGAACTCCTCGCCGCCGGTGCGGGCGGCCAGCGCGGATGGGCCGAGCACCCGGCGCACCTGTTCGGCGGTCTGCACCAGGATGTCGTCGCCGACGGCGTGGCCGTGCCGGTCGTTGACGTTCTTGAACTTGTCGATGTCGATGACGAACACGCACAGCGTGCCCAGATCTGCGCCAGTGCCGACCAGTCGGGACATGTGGGTGAGCAGCCCGCGTCGATTGGCCAGCGTGGTCAGCGGGTCGATGAGCGATTCCACCGAGCTGTTGCGGATCAGCCAGAACGCGAACTGAGCGAACGGCAGGATGAACACCGTCACCAGCACGGCCACCGCGGTCTTGCCGACGGTCAGGGGCATCGCGTCGGGATAGTCCGAGACCGCCAGCCGAGCCGCCAGCGCGGCAATCGCCACGACGACGATCAGCAGATGCGCAACCATGGCGCGGGCGCCGTGGAAGAACAGGATGTAGATGCCGGTTACCGCGAAGACAGGCGTCGCGGTCAGGCCGGCGAGCGGGTCGCGGTGGGCGAATCCCGCGACTGCGATCGCGAGGTCGATGAACAGGAACAACGCGATCGACATCCGCGGGTTCGGCCACGGTCCGAACAGCCAGTAGAACGGCCATGCCACGGCGAAGACGGTGATCGCGGTGACCAGAATCCGCATCGGGCCTGCCGGCTCTGCGATATCGGTCGCCAGCAACGCGAACATCGCCACAGCCATGAGCGCTCCGACCACGGCGATGACCACGCGCAGCGATGTCAGGAAGCCGCGTGCCCGCAGGAAGTTCAGCAGGAAGTGGTGGTCGACGTCGTCGTTCCACCACAGCCGGAACTGATCGGAGTAGTGCGGCGCACCGGCGAGGCGCCAGACCGTGGAACGGCGCGGCAAGTCAGCTTCGGTTGAGCACCCAGATATGGGTGGATAAGGCGGTGGCGAAGGTGCACCACAGCGGATAGAGGCCCAGCGACGCGGCCTTGGCGCCCCGGACGGCCACGGCACGGCGGGTCAGGTCGGCGCTGCTGACGGCAAGGGCCCCGGCGGCGATCGCCGATGCGCCCAGCTTGCGCCGGTTGAAGAACAACCAGGACCAGCCGCCGTTGAGGATCAGGTTCAGCACCAGGGCCCGGATGTATCCGCGGCGCACCTCGGGCGGCGCTTCGTCGAGCGTCTGGGACGAGACCACGGCGATATCGGTATAGAGCGAGGTCCACGCGACCGGGAAGGCCGCTCCGGGCGGCTGGTAGGGCGGCTTCTTAAGCTTTGCGTACCAATCGGATTCGACGGCCGGTTTGCTGGCCAGGCTGCCCACCACCGCCGTGGCGGCGACGGCGAGTGCGGTCGGTGCAAGCGTGCGAATCTGCAAGGGACGCTCCAGGCTTGTGGGGGTACGTGCGTGTCCCTGTCCAGTATCCACCCGGCGAGCGGGTGAAACCGTCAGATCATGTCCTTTCGGGTCAGCCAGCGCATCACCGGCCAGCCCACGAACACCGGCAGCCAGCACGTCAGCACCCGGTAGAGCAGGACCGCGGGCACCGCGACGGCGGCCGGGACACCGAAGGCGGCCAGACCACCGATGAGGGCGGCTTCCACCGCGCCGACACCGCCGGGGGTGGGGGCGGCGGAGGCGAGCGTGCCGCCGATCATCGTCACGACGGTCACCGTGACGAACGAGGTGTCACCACCGAAGGCCTCGATGCTGGCCCACAGCGCCAGCGCCGACCCCAGCGTGGTCCCCGCGGCGCCCAGCACGATCAGGGCGAGGCGTTTGGGTTCCTTGGACAGCTCCCAGAGATCGGTCTTGACCTCCTGCACCTTGGGCGCCAGCGACGAGGCCAACCAGCCCCGCAGCTTGGGCACCGACAGGAACACCCCGACCAGCCCGAGGGCGACACCGGCGACCAGATAGAGCACGGTCGCGCTCGGCACGAAATGCGAGAGGTTCGCCGACGCCCCGGCGATGGTGGTGAAAAGGACCAGCAGCACCACGTGCACCAGCACCTGCACGCTCTGTTGCAGCGCGACCGCCGCGGTGGCGCGCATGGTGGACAGTCCGCCCTTCTGCAGCACCCGGGTGCTCAGTGCCAGACCGCCGACACCGGCGGGCGTCGTGGTGGCGGCGAAGGTGTTGGCCACCTGCATGATGGCCAGGTGGCGGTAGGACACCAGCCCGTCGGCGCACGCCCACAACGCGCCGGCCGCACCCAGATAGCGCAGCGCCGACACCCCGAGCCCGACCAGTGCCCACCACCAGTTGGCGTTGCCGAGCTCGTCGAAGAACGCGGGCACCGTGCTGATGAAGGGGTAGGCCACGTAGACCAGTGCCACCAGCAGCACCAGCTGGATGAGCTGGATGCGGGTGAACCGGGTGATGGTCTCGGTGCGGATCTTGTCGGCCCCGGTCTGGTGCTGGACCTGTGCACGCGCCGCCTCGATGACGGCCTTGGGGTCATCCACCGAATCCCGGATGCGGGCGGGCACGGCGGTCTTGGTGAGCCGGCGCGACGCGGTCAGCACGGTGTCGCGGCCGAGGGTTTCGATGGCCGCGGCGACCGCGGACTCCGGGTCGTACATCGCCGAGGTGGTCACCAGCAGCTGGGCGATATCGGATTGCAGCTGGGAGTCGGTGGCGCCGTATTCGGCGTTGACGAACCCGCCGAACTGCACCAGTCCGTCGTGCACGGTGATCTCGCCGCAGCACAGATCGCCGTGCGAGATCTGGTTGTCGTGGAGCACCCGCAGCGCTTCCCACACGGCGGTCACGGGCGCGGCCTCGGCGCTCAGCGGGACACCGCGCGCGGGTTTGCGGGCGTACAGCGTCCAGCCGCGGTCGAGCGCGCCGACCGATACCGAGGAGATGTTGGACCGACCAAGGGTGTCGATCGCGATGGCCATCAGCGCGCGGTGTTCGATGGTGCGCCGCATCGAGGCGTGCAGCGGGGCGGTTTCGTCGCTGCGCAGCCGGAACTTTCGCCACAGCTGGCTCAGCGCACCGCCGCTGCGCTGGTTGGGTCCGTACAGCTCGACCACGGCGGTGCTGTCGGGACCGGTGGCCGCCAGCACCAGCGCGCCCTCGCTGGGCGCCCGGATGACGGCCAGGGCGGATACGACGAAACCGCGGCGGGCCAGCGCGCGCACGGCGCCGTCGAGCGGGACCTCCAGCGCGGGAGTGCCCACCACCCAGACCACCAAGGCGCCGACGAACCAGCCGACGGCCAGCCCGAGCAGGGTGCGGGCGGGCACGACGGCGCTGACGAACAGGTGGATCGGCACGAAGGCCAGCAGCAGCGCCCACCAGTACCGGCGCAGCCGGCGGGACAGCCATGGCCCGGACACCGTCAGCACCGCGGCCAGCAATGCGACCCAGCGCGGATCGTCGAGGAACTGCGAGAGCTGGGTGTCGAGCCGGTCGCCGAGGTCGAAATGCCACTGCGGCGCCGCGATTCCGCGGCCGGTGATCGACAGGGCCAGCACGGCGATCAGGCCCGCGGCGCCGTAGGCGGCCAGCAGCCGCCAGTGCCTGCCGATGATCAGCTGCACCAGGATGACGAACGGCAGCGCCAGGATGGCCACCCCGTAGGCCAGATAGACCAGGTTGGATTGGGTAGGGGTCAGCACGCCGATGATCTCGGAGATGGACCGTTCCAGGGCCACCCAGTCGTTACGGGTGATCAGTGAGCTGGTGATGACGACGGCAAGGAACACCGCCGACAGCACCACCCGCAGGATCTCGTTGGTGCGCCGGGTGAGCGGTTGCAGCAAGCTGCCGGTGACGCTGATGTCCCGACCGTCGACTCGCACGGGGACAAACGTAACCGGGGCGGGCGGATCGGTGCGCGAGGCGGGACGCACCGCGTTGTGAGAGAATTCCGGTCATTCGCAGCCGGCGTGGCTTTTCCGCCTGGCGCACAGCACCGAGAAAGAGACTGTGGGGGCCTCTATGCGTGGCGAGAAAATCGGCGAGCCGCTGATCGGCGCGGTGGCCGCGCTGGTGAGCGGGCTGGCGCTGGCCGGTTCGACGACCTGGCCGCCGACCGCGGTGATCGCGGCGGCTGTGATGTTCGGCGCCGTGTTCTGGGCCGTGGTGTGGGCTGTGACACAGGGCGCGGTCACGGCTTTCGGGGCTCGGATGGCGGTCGCTGTGGCGGCGGGTCTGCTGCTCGGTGAGCTCGCGGCGGTGGCGGTGTTCAGCGGACAGATCGACGAGGTGCTGACCGCGCGGGATTCCCCGGCTGCGGCCACGGCAACGGCGGCACTGGATCAGGCGCGTGCCGAGCGGACCGGTCTGGACGACGCCGTTGCCCAGGCCAACCGCAATCGCGACGAGGCGCTGATCGTGGCTCGCTGCGAGGTCAATCCGTCCGCGGCCTGCCCGCAGATCCGTATCACGGGGGTGCCGGGTAGCGGTCCGGAAGCCCGCACCGCCGACGCGTTCCTCGACGACGCCCAGCGCCGCCTCGACGCCGCGGTCGCCGACCGGGATGGCCGCGCGCCGGTGTTGGACGATGAGGTGCGCATCAGGGAGCAGGCGCTGGCGCAGGCGCGCCAGGACACCCTGACCGGTGGGCTCGGCGTGCGCTGGCAGGCGATGAACACCTATGTCCTCGACCATCCGGGTTCCTTGATCTTGCGGCTGCTGGTGGTCGCCTTCTTCGTGCTGCTGACGGTGTTGCCGCTGTGGCTGAAGCGGTGGCGTGGCACGTCGGCGGTCGAGGCCGATACGGCGGCCGACACGGCGATCGCGGTGAATCGGGCGCAGGTGCGCGCCCAGGTTGATCAGATGTGGGCCGAGCAGGAGCTGAACAGCGCGCGGATGGCGATCGCGGCGCAGAACGAGATCGACGCCGAGCGGCAGCGCCGCCGGGTGGCGCAGGCGTGCGGGGTCGAGCCCGAGGTGCCTGAGGTGCCCGAGGTGGTGGTGGCCGAGCGAGTGGACCACGCCGAGCTGCCCGCGCCGGTACAGCGCTCCGCCGAGCTCGAGCCGCAGCGCGGGATGCCCGTCATCGGTGAGGTCACCAACGCCGCGGCGCGGCTGATCATGCCGTTCGTCCCGCCGATCGTGGCCGGGGCTGTCGACAACGTTTCCAGGAACGTCGCGCGGACGGTGGGCAAGCCGCTGCGCCAGGTGTTCACCGAGACCGAGGAGTTCCACTTCACGCTGCGGCGCACGCATCGGGTGACCGTCGAGTCGGACGCCGATCCCGAGGATGCCGAGCAGCCGCGCCAGGTCACTTCGGACCGGGAATGGGTGGATGCGAACGGGCCGCACATCGAGTCACGGCGCACGCTGATTCTCGGCGAATCCGACGGGCCTGCGGAGCTGACCTCGGATGCGGGTCCGCGGCAACTGCCGCCCGGATAACGTCACGTCATGACGTCTCGTCATGACATTTTTGCCACCTGTGATGTAACTTCGATCGACAGCACGAGGCCCGCAGGCCTGCGCCGAGAGGAAAACAGGTGGACTCGACGCCGTTCGGCCACTATCAGCTGCGGGGGCTGATCGGCCGGGGCGGTATGGGCGAGGTGTACCGGGCCTACGACACCAAGACCGATCGCGTGGTGGCGTTGAAGGTGCTGCCGCCGCAGATGGCCCAGGACAAGGTGTTCCAGCAACGGTTCCGCCGCGAATCGCAGGCCGCCGCCGGCGTCAACGATCCGCATGTGGTGCCGATCCACGGTTTCGGTGAGATCGACGGCCGGCTGTACCTGGACATGCGCCTGATCGAGGGACGCACGCTCGGAGAGCTGTTGTCCGAGACCGGCAAGCCGTTGGATCCGACGTTCGCGGTACAGGTGGTCGAACAGATCGCCTCGGCGTTGGATGCCGCCCATCAGCAGGGTCTGATCCACCGCGATATCAAGCCGTCCAACATCCTGTTGACCAAGGCGAATTTCGCCTACCTCATCGATTTCGGTCTGGCCCGCACCGCGGGGGAGACCGGTATGACGACGGCAGGCAGCACGTTGGGGACGCTGGCCTACATGGCGCCCGAACGGTTCGACGGCGGGTATGCCGACGCCCGCGCGGACACCTACGCGCTGACCTGTGTGCTCTACGAATGTCTCACCGGTGCCAGGCCGTATCCGGCCGACAGCCTGGAGCAGCAGATCGCCGGGCACATGGTGTCGCCCACGCCGAAACCGTCGGAAACGAATCCCCGGCTGGCCCCGTTCGACGAGGTGATCGCCACGGGCATGGCCAAGAAACCGGAGAAGCGGTATCAGACCGGTGCCGAGCTGGCGGCCGCGGCGACGCGTGCGCTGCGGGCACCGGTGCGTATCACCGGATCGGGTCGACACACGGCCCGGCGGCGGGCACCGCAGTCGCGCCGGCCTCCGCGCCGGGCGCTGGTGCTGGCCGGGGTGCTGGTGCTCGTCGGTGCCGGTGTGGTCGGGGTGTGGAAGTGGCAGGAAACCCGTGACGCCGGACAGTGGCCCGAGGGCGCGGTGCCCGCGATCGCCGCCGCGGTTCCCGCCGACGTGCGGGCCGCAGGCACCCTGGTTGTCGGTGTGAATGTGCCATATGCGCCAAATGAATTCACCAATTCCGACGGTGAGATCGTCGGGTTCGACGTGGATCTGCTGGATGCCGTCGCGCGGACGATGGGTCTGACCACCGAGTACCGCGAGAGCGAGTTCGACGACATCATCCCCGCGGTGCAGGCCGGAGCGGTCGATGTCGGGATGTCCTCGGTGACCGACACGGTGGCCCGGCAGAAGCTGGTCGATTTCGTCACCTATTTCCAGGCGGGCACGTTGTGGGCGCAGCGGGCGGGATCGTCGGTGGATCCGACCGCCGCATGCGGGTTGCGAGTGGGAGTGGCCCACAGCGTAATTCAGGAGACGGTCGAGATCCCGGCCAAGAGCGACGAATGTGTGGCCGCCGGGCTGGCCCCGATCGAGAAGGTGGTCTTCGGCAGGCAGGACGATGTGACCGCAGCGCTGATCGCCGGTGACATCGATGCGATGAGCGCGGATTCGCCGGTCACGGGTTTCGCCATCAAACTCAGCGGCGGCGCCTTGGTGCCGGCCGGCGAGGTGTTCGACTCCGCCCCCTACGGGTGGCCGGTGGCCAAGGGATCGGAACTGGCCCGGCCGCTGCTACAGGCCGTCACGCATCTGATCGGGACCGGTGAGTACCGGACCATCGCGACCATGTGGGGTGTGGAGCGCGGCATGATCACCGATCCGGTGATCAACGGGGCGGCGCGCTGAAACTCACCGCTTCTTGGGGTGCAGCACATCCTCGGTCGTGTGGGTGGCGGCACCGGCACGCTTGGCTGCGCGTTTCTCCTTGAGCGATTTGCCAGACTTTTTGGTCATGCTCTGACGTGGAGACTTGTCGGCCATGATGGCCCTTCTGACGAGAGGGCCTGGATGGTCCCGCTTTCTCGACCATACACGTTGACAAGCACGGGCGATCAGCGTTGACTGGGAATGTGGCCGAGTGAGTTTGGTTGCGCTTTCGCGATTTTCGCGTCGGCCGCAGGGAAGAACGCACATGACGCACATCTCCGAACCGCGCGCTATCGGTGATCACGCAGACACGGGTCCGTTGTCGGCGCACACCAGCCCGCGGACAGCTACGGCCAGAGCCCTCGACACCGATGCCGCCGGTGTCGATCGATCACGCAGCGACTCCTCGGCGGCCGAATCGCGATGGGACTCCGAGGGTGGCCACCTGGCGCGCTGATCGTCAGTCGGCCTGGCGCAGCCGCACCAACCTCGTCGTCGAGCTCTCGTCCAGTTCGACCAGGTCGGTGCGCGAGCGGAGGAAATCGCTGAAGGACTTGAAGCCCAACGACTTTTCGTTGAAAGACGGGTCCATCCGTTTCATCTGCGCTTTGACCGCCGAGTTGTGCAGCCATTCGACGTCATCCTTCTCCGTGCCGATATGCAGCGCGCGAGTGAGCAGTGCAGATGCCAACAGCTGGGGATCGGGCTCGTCGGATCGCTTGGTGCGTCGGGTCGCTTTCTTGGGTTGGTCGCTGGGCTCGAAAACCGGCACCCCGGGCAGTGCGTCGTAGACGACGAACTCATCGCAGGCCGAGGCCAGTGCCTTGCTCGACGACCCGGCGACACCGATACCGACGACATAGCGGCCCAGACGTTTACAGCGCTGGGCCAGCGCGATGTAGTCCGAGTCGCCGGCGACGATGACGACATGGGTCAGGTCGGGAAGCCGGAACATGTCCTCGACGGCGTCGACGGCCAATCGGATGTCGGCACCGTTCTTGCCGTAGGCGGCTGCGGGGAACAATTGCACCAGGTCGACCGCGCGTCCGACCAGCTGCTCACGGTAGCCGGCATTGACGTCTGCCGACCAGTCGGCATACGCCCTGGTGAGGACGAGCGTGCCGAAGGACGATGCGAAATCAAGAATCGCGCCGACATCGACCGTCGCGCGCGCCAAGGCGTCATCGGTGAGCCCCTTTGCTTTGTCCCGCTGGAATGAGTTGCGCCCATTGACTTGGTCGTACCTGGAAATCACGATGTTGTCGAAGTCGAGGTAGACCGCGACACGGGTTGCGGCGGTTTCGGTCATGACTCCAGTCTGACCCATCCGGATGTCGGCATGGCACAGACCTGCCGTGGGGCATAGGCTGAGACCAACGCTCACGAGGTGGCCCCGACCCTGCCGCCGTACCAACGACGGACCGGGATCGACATGGCAGTTTCCGATATTGCGGCATACGCGAACTTGACGAATGAGGACATCGAGGCCATCGGATCCGAGCTGGATCTGATTCGCCAGGACATCGAGGAGTCCCTGGGTGCACGCGACGCCGCGTACATCTATCGGGTCATCAGGTTTCAGCGCACACTGGATATCGCGTCGCGATTGGTGATCGCAGCCAGTCGATCCAGGGTCGGCTGGCTGGTCGGGACAGTCTCACTGGCATATGCCAAATCCGTTGAAAACATGGAGATCGGGCACAACGTGGGGCACGGCCAATGGGATTGGATGAACGATCCCGAGGTCCACTCGACCACGTGGGAATGGGACATGGCCGGTTCGTCCCGGCAGTGGCGTTACTCGCACAATTACCGCCACCACGTCTTCAGCAACGTGCTCGGCGTGGACGACGATCTGGGTTTCGGTGTGCTTCGGGTGACCCGGGACCAGCCTTGGAAGCGTGAGCACCTGTTCCAGCCGTTGCGGAACTTGTTGTTGGCAGTCGTCTTCGAGTGGGGTATCGCTCGGCATGGCCTGCATGCCGAGCGAGACCGTGCCCTCTCCGAGGTCGACAGGCAGGCAGTCACGCGGACGATGCTGACCAAGGCTGGACGTCAGATCACCAAGGACTACCTGGTGTGGCCCGGACTGAGCCTGCACCGCTGGCGGCGGACACTGGCCGCCAACATCACCGCCAACCTGCTACGGAATCTGTGGGCCTATGTGGTGATCTTCTGCGGGCACTTCCCGGACGGCGTCCAGCAGTTCACACCGGAGTCGCTGGACGACGAGAGCAGAGGGCAGTGGTATCTGCGCCAGATGCTCGGAGCCGCCGACTTCACGGCGGGCCCATTGCTTGCCTTCTCAAGTGGAAATCTGTGCTACCAGATCGAGCATCACCTGTTTCCTGATTTGCCGAGCAACCGATACGAGCAGATCAGTCACAGGGTCCGTGCGCTGTGTGAGAAGTACGACCTGGACTATGTCACCGGGTCGCTACCCCGGCAGTACCTGCAAACGGTTCGCACCACCTTGCGCCTCGCACTCCCGGACGGCGGTTTCCGGGCCGTGTTCCGACCATCCGGTTCCGACGATGTCCGTGCACACACGCGGTGATGAATATGCCTGCAGTGCAACGGTATCAGCGAATCACACCTTGAAATGCTCGGTAACCCTGTCCGCTGTCCGCTCGACGGTGTCCTTTCCCTTTTCGATGTGGCCTTCGTCCCGAAGGCGGCGATCACCGGTCAGGCGGCCGACTCCGGTCTTTGAAGCGGCGGACACACTCTTGATCGTTCGTGCGATGGATTCACGGATGCTCATGCTGGAGTTCCTTTCGGTACCGCCGGAACGGCGGAGTGTTCGGTGTGACGGCCATGAGATCGAGATGATCTCGACATTCGCCGGATTCTGGAGCACAGATGTGCACGTACAACCGATCTTGGTATCGGAAATTCTGACGCGACCGCGTGGTGGCGACGCGGCGAGCAATCGCTGCGTGCGTTACTCCAGTGCTGCCCACGCTACACGCCTCGGGGGTCGCGCAGGGTCGACGCGAGGTCGACAGACACCCCGACCGGCTGGTGCACGCGACATCCAGCGGGGGCGTCGGTGATGACGGGCCTTCGCGTGGGCGATGACGACGATGCCGCGACTGCGGATCTGCAGGCCGGTTTGGTCCGCTTGGCGGGTCTGGTGGCGGACACGCTCAGTCTGCAGCAGGTGCTCTCGGAAGTATCGGCGGCGGCAGTGCGCGCGGTACCGGGAGCCGAGGGTGCCGGCTTGGCCATGGTCGGCCCCCCGGATGCCAGGGTCGTGGCGTCAGCATCCAGCGCGTCGTTCGTCGCCGAGCTCGATGCCCTGCAGTACCGGACCCTGTGGGAAGGGCCGGGAGTCACCGCGATGGACGGTCGGCGCTCGGTCTGGTCGAATTCACTGGGCGGAGAACGGTTATGGCCGCATTTCGGTCCGCGCGCAGGGCGGGCAGGTGTGCACAGCGCCCTGGCCATGCCGTTGACCGTGTCCGATCGGATGGTCGGTGCGCTATGCGTTTATGCCAGGGGTAAAGGTGTTTTCGACGATTCCGCTGCCGGTATCGCGAAGTTGTTCAGTGCCCCGGCCGCAGTCGCCGTGCACAACGCCCGCGTTCTGTCGGATGCCCGTGCACTGGCCGGTCAGCTGCGTGCCGCGTTGTCGACCAGGCCGATCATCGACCAGGCCATCGGCATCATCCGATCGCGAACCGGCAGGACTGCGGGCGAGGCATTCGATCAACTGCGAGATCTGAGCCAGTCGGAACAACGCAAACTGTCCGATGTCGCCGAGCGAGTAGTCGAAGAAGCCGTGCGTCGGGTCCGGAACCGCCATTGAGCCGGTCGTCAGGGCGGTGGGGGTGTAGCGTGGGAGTAGTTGGGAACCCAGCCAGTCCGGGATGAGTCGACTGTCCGCCGTCGACGTCACCGAGCAATCGCTTGCGCCGGACATATCGCGCTTCGAACTGTCTGGATCGACGTGAACGCTTTTCCCCATTCCCCGCTGTCATTTGCTTCGGTGCTCGAACCGGCCGGACCGCCAGCCCCAAGTTTCAGCATTCTCAGCACGTACCCACCGACACCGTGCGGCCTGGCGAATTTCAGTGCTGCGCTGGCCGATGGATTGTCGGCCAGCGGTTCTGATGTCCACGTCGTCCGTGTCGCCGATGGCTCCCGGCACGACGCGGGCCGAGTGGTGGGTGAGTTGGTCAACGGGTCGGTGGCTTCGGTTGCGGCGTGTGCGGAAATGCTCAGTGAGGCCGATATCGCGTTGATCCAACACGAGTACGGCATCTTCGGGGGCCCCGATGGTGATGAGGTGCTGGACATTCTCGGTGCATTGACCGTGCCTGCCATCGTGGTTGCCCACACAGTGCCGTCCACACCCACTCGAAACCAGCGCGCAGTACTCGAATCGGTTGTGGCAATGGCTGACAAAGTTGTCGTGATGTCCGATGCCGCCGCGATTCGGTTGCGGACGCACTTCGATGTCGAACGGCGCAAGATCACCACCATCCCGCACGGAGTGCGGCTGCCACGAACCACTCACATCAAGCGGGCCCAGCAACCGACGTTGCTGACCTGGGGTCTGCTCGGACCTGGCAAGGGGGTCGAGCGCGTCATCGATGCGATGGCTTCGTTGCAGCAACTCCCGAGCAATCCGCGCTATCTGATCGCGGGCCGAACACATCCGAAGGTGCTCGCCGCCGAAGGTGAGGCATACCGGCAGGCGCGTGCTGCGCAGGCCGAACGTCTGGGGGTGGCGAGATCGGTGTCCTTCGACGCCAGTTATCGCGATGTGGCGTCGCTGACAGCATTGGCGCAGTCCTCGGCGGTGGTGGTGTTGCCCTATGACTCCACCGAACAGGTCACCTCCGGGGTGCTGGTCGATGCCATCGCCTGTGGTCGACCGATCGTGGCGACAGCGTTCCCGCACGCTGTCGAACTGCTGCGCAGCGGCGCAGGCATCGTGGTCGAGCACGACGACCCAGCAGCGATGACGGCGGCGCTGAGAACTGTTCTGAGCGACCCGAGGGCGGCGGGGGCGATGTCGGCCGAGGCTCGTCGGATGGCACCCGGCATGGCGTGGTCAGTGATCTCGGCGGCGTATAAAGATGTGGCACATCAAATTCTGGCTCGAAAGATCGGTCACGCGCGGTGGATCTGATACCTCGCTTCGATCATCTACTGGCGATCTCCGATCACCACGGCACCTTCGAGCACTGCTGCGGTCCGATACCCCGGCGCGAGCACGGCTATTGCACGGACGACATGGCACGAGTCCTCGTGGTCACCAGCCGTGCGCCGGAGGGCGGGGACGCCACCAGGGATCTGTCCGCGCACGCGCTGCGATTCCTCGACGGTGCGGTGTCCGTAACAGGAGGTTGCCGTAATCGTATGGACCACAAGGGCCGTTGGACCGATACGTTTGCGGAGAAGGACAGCTGGGGTCGCTGCCTGTGGGGCCTCGGGGTGGCGGCCGCTCACAGTTCCGACGCATCGATCCGTCGCCGGTCGACGGTTCAGTTCGAACGCGCCGCGCACGGTCGTTCGGCGTGGCCCCGGGCGATGGCCTTCGCGGTATTGGGTGCGGCCGAGTTGCTCAGTGTGGAACCCGGAAATGCCGCTGCCAGAGCGTTGATCGAAGATTATGTCGTTGGTTTGCCGGCGCCGACCGGTGACCCGTGCTGGCCCTGGCCGGAGCCACGCTTGAGTTATGCGAACGCGGTGCTGGCGGAGGCGATGATCGCCGCCGGCGATGTCCTCGGCGACGGCGGTCTTCGTCGGCGCGGCCTGGACATGCTGGGTTGGCTGATCGAACGTGAGACCTGCGGCGGGCATCTGTCACCCACCCCCGCACACGGTTGGTCACGGGGTGAGCTGCGGCCCGGGTTCGACCAGCAGCCGATCGAGGTGTCCGCACTGGCGGATGCCTGCGTTCGTGCCGCCGAACTTGATGCCGGGGCGATCTGGCCGGATACGCTGCGGGCGGCTGCCGCATGGTTCCAGGGGGACAATGACGCCGGTCTGTTGATGTGGGATCCCCAGACCGGTGGAGGATATGACGGCCTGCACGCTGACGCCGTGAACCTCAATCAGGGTGCGGAGTCGACCCTGGCGTTGTTGTCGACCTTTCAGCAGGCGCGCCGGCGTGCCGGTGTCTCTCGGTGACCGCAGCGGAGCACGTCGTGGCGTCCAAAGGCACGCAACGGTTGGCAGCGGATCCGTCACGAGTGATCACCAGACTGTTCATACCGGGCCGCGAGGGGTTCGAGGACCATGACTCCCGGGCCGGGAATGTGTTGGAGCGGATCCTGGCACTGGACGACGCGCAGGTTCGGGCCACTCTCGACGACGTGTTGGCGCGCTTCGACGGCCGTCATCGCGATCTCATCGTCACCTTCGGTCGGCATGCCCATGAACTCGCCGACCGACTCGATCCGGGGATTGAGCTCAGTGAGGATCGAATGCTGTTGATGGGAGCGACTTTCACCAACGAGATCAGCATCGAGGGTGCCGCACTCTGTAACCCGAGCATGGTTGCGCACCCCGACCAGTCGGAAGTGCCCGCGGGTTGCCTGCGCTTCGTCATGAGTGTGCGCGGCATCGGCGAGGGGCACCGCTCGTCCGTCGGCTTCCGCACCGGCTTCATCGACGGCATGGGTGAGGTGACCGTCGACGACACAGCTCAGGTAGCGACATCCGGCACGGTGATGCCCACAATGCTCGAGGCGGCCTTGTTCAGAAGCGAACTCCATGACGGGCACGTCGATGAGGCGACCGACTACGTCCTACAGGGTCTCGACGCGCGGTTCACCCGAGCCGCGCTCGATGAGCAGTTGGAACGGTTACACCGACACCGAGCGACACGCGCCCACTCGGACGAGACCATCGCGTCGATGCGCGCGATAGCTGACAGGGCATACGCCGTCGAGTTCGCCTCCGCCACAGAGCTTTCCGAACGGGTGCTGTGGCCGGCCACCGACGCCGAATCAGTCGGCATGGAGGACGCGCGATTCGTTCGCTTCGTCGAGGACGACGGATCGGTGGCCTATCACGCCAGTTACACCGCTTACGATGGTGCGCGGATCAGCCAGCAATTGTTGACCACGACGGACTTCCGGTCCTTTGTTTCGACACCGATGGTCGGTGACGCGGCCGCCAACAAGGGCATGGCACTCTTCCCGCGTCGGATCGCGGGCCGGTTCGTCGCGCTGTCGAGATCGGACCGGGAGTCGAACTCCGTCGCGGTCAGCGACGATCTCTCGGTGTGGACGACGGCGACGCCCCTGCAACGACCGTCGGAGCCCTGGGAGATTCTGCAGCTGGGAAACTGTGGCCCTCCGTTGGAGACCTCGGCGGGGTGGCTGGTGCTCACACACGGTGTCGGGCCCATGCGCACTTACCGGATCGGTGCGATTTTGCTGCGGCTGGAGGACCCCACGCAGATGATCGGCCGGCTGCGGTCGCCACTGTTGAGCCCGGGGATCGGCGAGCAGGACGGCTATGTGCCGAACGTCGTGTACTCGTGCGGAGCTCTGCTACATGCGGACACCCTGGTGCTGCCATACGGGATCGGTGATGCCGCGATTGGGTTCGCCTCCGTCCCGCTGCCGCGGCTGTTGGCGGCGCTTGTCGGCTGACGACGGTGCCGTGGTGTCCGCCGATCGGGTGTATCCGATGGGCAAGCCGAAAGCTGCGTCATCTCTCGGTTCGTCTGGGCGAAGCACCATCAGCTCGGGTGTAAAAGTTAGGTCGCCTTACTAGGCCAGCTGAGCGATGGTGTTACGACGAGCTAAGGAAAATCTCGCACGGGATCGTGTCGGCACCTGCCAGTTTCGGTGTGCGCGTACGGATCAGCTACCCCCGAATCGATACCCGAATGACTGTGATTCAACACACCAGGTGGACTACATTGTGATTGCAGTCATAAGAAAGAGGTCGACATGAGTGGTGTTCTCCTGGCAGTCATCATGGTTCTGCTCGGTGCCGGCGCTGTCGGCGCTGTCGTGGCCGCCGCCATCCTTGGCTACGGCACCGCGGCACTGGCCATCGGCATCATCTCCAGCGCAGCCTTCGCTGCGCGGACCGTCTGAGACCGCCTACCGGCGCAACCGCAGCCCCAGGCCCGTCGCCCGGATGGCCTGGCGGGAGATCGCTGCGCGCACCTCGGCTTCCGAGCCCACCACCCGCACCCGGTGCCTGGCCCGGGTGACCGCGGTGTAGAACAACTCCCTGGTCAACAGTCGCGAATCCTCGGCGGGGAGCAGTACCGTCACCTCGTCGGCCTGGCTGCCCTGGGCCTTGTGAATCGTCATGGCGTACATGGTCTCCGCCTCGGACAGCCTCCCCGGCTTGAACGTCTGGCCACCGACGGCCACCCGCAGCCCGGCGGGCGAGGCCACCGTCACCCCGGTGTCCCCGTTGTAGAGCTTGAGCCCATAGTCGTTGGCGGTCACCAGGATCGGCCGCCCGGCGTACCACGTCGACCACAATGGATCACCGGTCGCCTCGGTCAACCAGCGCTGCACCTGCCGGTTCCAGTGCGTCACCCCCACCGGCCCGTGCCGGTGCGCGCACAGCAGCCGATGCTCTTCCAGGGTGGCCTGGGCGGTGTCGATATCTCCCAGGACACACGCCTCGCGGAGCCGAAGCGCCTGCGCTGACAGCACATCCTGCAGCCCATCGGCCGATATCGACCACTCGATATGATCTCCGCCGGCAGTCAGCACGTCCAGCGCGGCATCGGCGTCCCCGGTGCGCACCGCGTCGGCCAGCGTCCCGATCTGCGCCCCGAACCGGTGTGAGGTGCTCAGCGCGGCCACTCGGTCGGTGCCCAAGCCGTCGACCAGATCGGCCAGCACCGCGCCGGCCTCCACCGAGGCCAGCTGATCGGGATCGCCGACGAGCAGCAGCCTGGTCTGTGGCCGCACCGCCTCCAACAGCCGGGCCATCATGGTCAGCGACACCATCGACGTCTCATCGACCACGATCACGTCGTGCGGCAACCGGTTTCCGCGGTGATGGCGAAACCGCGACGAGGTGTCGGGCCGGGCGCCGAGCAGCCGGTGCAGGGTGGTCGCCGTCAGTCCCTGCAGGCGGGTGCGATCCTGCGGGTCGAGGTGCCCGATCTGTTCGGCGACCGCCTCTTGTAACCGGGCCGCCGCCTTGCCGGTCGGCGCGGCCAACGCGATCCGCGGGGCAGGCCGACCGGCCAACGCGGCCTGTTCGGCCAGCAGCGCCAACAGCCTGGCCACCGTGGTGGTCTTGCCGGTGCCCGGCCCACCGGTCAGGACCGTCAGCCCCTGGGTCAGCGCCCGCTGGGCCGCGGCGCGCTGCTCGGCCCACGCGTCGGGGAACAGCCGCAACACATCCGGAAGCTCACCGGCCGGCCGGGTGGACACCAGCGCCAGCACATCGGCGCAGACCTGTTCCTCCTCCAGCCAGTACCTATCGAGGTAGAGCAGGTCCCCGAGCAGCCGCAACACGGGCGGGTCCGCGGCCAACGGGCTGGCCGCGACGGCGGCCAACCACTCCTCGGCCACCAGGCCGGCTTCCGCGGCGGCGGCTCGCAGATCCACGCATACCGAGCCGCCGCGCAGCGCACGCACCGCCAGTCGTACCGCCAGCATCACCTCGGCCGAGGTCTCCCCGGCCAGGGCGGTCAGCCGTTGTGCCACATGTATATCCGCGGCCTCGAATTCGATGGTCACGGTCCCCTCAGCAACTCGGCGATGGCGACGACGAGCGTCGCGGGCGGTTTCCAGCTGAACACACCGGCCGGGTTGCCGTCGGTCACCGGGGTGTGCGGTCCGCACATGCCGCGCACGAACAGATACAGCACGCCGCCCAGGTGGGTATCGGGGTCGTAACCCGGTAGCCGCCAGGACAGGTAGCGGTGCAGCACAACGCTGTACAGCAGGGCCTGCAGCGGATAATCCGAATGAAGCATCGCCTCGGCAAGGCGCTCGGGCCCGTAGTCGGCCGCGGTCAGCTGCTCGTCGCCCACGCCTAGCCAGTTCGTCTTGTAATCCACCACAAGATAACGCCCGTCGATACGCAGCACCGCGTCGATGGACCCGGACAGATACCCGTGCAACGGCTGGGCACCCAGCGATCCCGAGGACAGCCGGTCGACGTAGCGACGCATCGGATCACCCGCGGGCAGATACGTGGCCAGCAGCGCGGCCAGGTCGGTCAGCCGCGCGAACCCGCCGACGGTGCCGTCACCCCCGGCCAGCGGAATCTCGAAGTCCAACTCGCGCAGCCGATCCGCCAATCCGATCTGACGCAGCGTGACACCGGGGGCCAGCGGACCCAGATCGGTATCGTGCAGCGGGACCAGCGCCGCCGCCAGGTCGGCAGCGGGCACCGTCACCGGCCACTGCGGGCTGTGGCGTTCGATATGGCCGAGCAACTCGGCCGCCAGGTCACCTGCGTGCGGGTCGGCGGTCTCCAGGACGGCGTGCACCAGCGATCCGAATGCCGCGCCGACGGGCAGCTGCGCCATCGGGGACGGGACGTCCGCGCCGGTGGCCGGCGCCACCAGGGCCATATCGGCCACCTCGTCGTCGAGTTCGGCGATCTCGGGCTCGCTGGATACCGGCGCCTCCTCGGCAGCACGCAACAGACCCGAGTAGGACGTGCGTCGCCACGACAGGTCGATGGGTCGGTGAAAACGCCGGATGTCGAGGTCGCCCGGTGCGTCGACCCGAGCGGGCGGCGGGACGGCTTCGATCACCGAATCCTCCAACACGGGTCCACCGGCATCGGCCCACTCCTGCAACCTCGCCCTGGCATCGGCATCGGAGAGCCGGTCCGGCGAGCACACGGCAGGCACCTGCGCCTGCCCGGGCCGGCGTCCGCGCAGCAACCGGGAGAGCCCGCCGTTGCGTTCATCCCATGACGGCGCCCACCAGGCCACCACCTGGGAGCAGGCGCGCGTCATCGCCACATAGGTCAGCCGGCTGTCGTTGGCTGCGACCTCGGCCTTGCCCGCGCGCAGGACGTCAGGACCGGCCTCGCCGACATGCAGGCAGCGGATCTCCCCGTCGTGGTAGAGCACCGGGTTCGGTTCGGGTGCATAGCGATTGAAGGCAAACGGCAGATAAACCACCGGGTATTGCAACCCCTTGGACACCCACACCGTCATGATCTGCACCGCCGCGGCATCACTGTCCAGGCGCCGGTTGCGTTCGGTGGCCCCGCCGTCCTCACCGGTCTGGGTGCGCAACCAATCCCGTAGCGCGGGAAGGCCGTAACCCTCCCGGTGTGCAGTCTCCTGCAGCAGCTGCGTCACATGCGCCAGGTCGGTCATCAACCGCTCGCCACCCTGCCAGGACAACACCTGCGTGCCCATCCCGGCCAGCTGGGCCGCCTCGAACACCGCGGCGACCCCGCGCTCGCGGGCGTGCCCGGCCCAGCTGCGCAACTCCTCGGCCACCCGATCGGTCAACGTATCGCCGCCGGCGGCAAGGGTTTCGGCGGTCTCGCGGAAGAACAGCGTCGCCGCCGCGGCCCGCACCAACCCGGAGCGGTGCGGTTGGTCGAACGCCTCCAGCAGGCACAGCCAATCGTGTGCGGCGCGGGAGGCGAACACGTTCGAGTCCCCGGTGTAGACCGCCGGGATCCCGGCCTTGGCCAGCGCCGCATCACAGGCCCGCGCGTCCCGATGGGTTTCGACGATCACCGCGATATCGCGCGCCTGCAGCCGCCGCCCGTCGAAGGTGGCCCCGCTGTTCAACAACGCACCGATATCGGCGGCCAGATCGTCACCGATATGGGTGCGCAACCGGTCCATCGAGATGGTGCGGGTACCGCTCCCGGTGCGTGAGACCACCCGCAACCGGAACGGGTCGTCGCGCGGGGCGCCGGCCAGCCGGGTGCCCCGGTGGTGGGCCTCGACATCGTGCACGACGATCTCGGGACCGCCGAGCTGGGCGCCGCTGAGCACCACCTGCAACCGCTCGACCAGATCGGCATCGCTGCGCCAGTTGGTGCCCAGGGTCTGCTTGTCGCCCGCGGTCTGCGCGGCACGCAGGTAGGTGTCGATATCGCCGCCGCGGAAACCGTAGATGGCCTGCTTCGGGTCGCCGATGAGCACCAGGGTGGACTGCCCGGCGAAGGCCCGCTCCAGGACCTGCCACTGCACCGGGTCGGTGTCCTGGAACTCGTCGACCATCACCACCGGCCAGCGCTGCGGCATCTGCACCCTGGCCGCGGAATCCGGGTCGTCCAGCGCATCGGCCAACCGGGTCAACAGATCGTCGTAACCCAGAATTCCGTTGCGCCGCTTACGGATCTCCAACTCGGCCAACACGTCCCTGGCGAACGCCAGCGCGACGGCGGTGCCGGAATCGGGATCGGGATCGGACGGCCGCAGTTCCGCGGCGGGGTTGCGGACCACCTGTTTGGCCAGTTGCCGGGCGTCGCGATAGGTCAGCGCGGGGTGGTCGCCGTCCTGGCCGAACCGGGCCAGGTAGTGATCGTCGACGATCTCGGACACCAGCTCGTCGAGGTTCTCCACCAGGGTCAGACCGCTGTCGCTGTCGCCGGCCACGCCGAGCGATCTCAGCACGATGCTGCAGAACTGGTGGGTGGTCGCGATGGTCGCCGCGTCGAAACCGGCGAGGGCATCGCGCAGTCGCTGATGCCGGGCGTGGCGATCGTCGGCGATCAGATGCCGCAGCAGATCATTGGTGGCCAGGCCCGGATCCTCGAACGCCGCGATGGCTTCGACGATCTGGCCGCGTACCCGTTCGCGCAGTTCCTGGCTGGCGGCGCGGCCGAAGGTGATCAGCAGCATCTGGTCCAACCCGGCCCGATCCTCGGCGACCATCCTGGTGACCAGACCGGCGAGCGCGAACGTCTTTCCGGTACCCGCACTGGCCTCCAGCACCGTGGTGCTGCCCGGCGCAGGCAGCGGCCCGGTCAGGTCGAAAGTCTTCACCGCGCCGCCTCCTCGGCATCCAGCAGCGGTGGCCACAGCCGGGCTGCGTACTCGGGCAAACCGTCGAGATCCTCCAGCGCCGCATCGCGGCCCCAGACCCGTTCGATGGCCGGGTCGTCGCGCTCGTTGCGCCACCGGTAGGAGGCGGGCTGGTGCGGATCATCGCCGACGTGGCGGGCCTCGGCCCAGGCATGGCTGGTCTTGATGGGCAGCGGGAGCGGGCGACGCCGGCCCTCGTCGTACATCGACACCAGATCGCGCAGCAGATCCGTGGCGTCCTGCGGTGCGCCCAAACCCGTGACCCGGGGTTGCACGCCGCGCGGTGGGCGTCCGATGCAGACCGCCGACCAGTGTGCGCCGCGCGCAGCGGTCAAGGCCAGCAACGGAATCCAGGCCGCCAGCAGGTGTTGCCCGCCGAGCTTGGAGTAGGTGACGCTGACCAGGCGGTCGCCGAAGACCAGCGGTACCGTGCCGGTGAGGCGTCGGCCCGTCCCCAGGTCGATGTCGACGTCGAAGGCCTGACCGTCGCCGCCGCGGTAGCGCAGCGCCTCGGCGGCCAGCAAGGCGGCCTGATCGCGTAGTGCGATGGCGCGCCGCCAGCCGAGCTTGCCGGGCGGCAGTGTGCCCCGGCGCCATTCGGCCTGCTGGGCATCCTGGGGTGTCATACCGCGCATGATGTCGCCCAGCATGCGGTCACCGACCGTCCACTCCGCAAGGGCGTCGATCTCGACCGGCATGACATCGGAGACGCCGTCGACATCCCAGGGCAGCGTGTAGTCCAGGGCGCGGAAGAACCCCTTCACCGGATTCTTGAAGAAGGCGATCAGATCGGCCAGCGACACGTCGCCGGTGGCCGTGTCGGGCAGTGGACCGGACACGAAACTCGGCTGCGCGCTGCGCCGGCCGGCCATCGCCTCGGCGGTGTCGAGGACCGTGCGATCGAAGCTGAACGGCCGGTCCGGGATCAGGCGGCCCGGCCGGACGTTCTCGATATCGAAGGGCTGCAAGGGGTGGCGGGGCACCGCGGTGTCGGGGTGCTCGGCCGATTCGGCGGTGCCGCGCACGGCGTCGAGCAGTTCGGCGATCGGAACCGCGGGCGGGCGGGGCTGCCCGGTGTACTCGTTGGCGCCGGTGTAGGTGATCACCAGGGTCTCGGTGGCCGCGCCTATCGCGTCCAGCAGGAGCTGTCGGTCTTCGGAGCGGGTGTCGCGTTCGCCGGTGTGCGGGTCGCGGGCCAGGATGTCGTCACCGTCGACGACGCCCCGGCGGGGGAACACGCCGTCGTCGAGTCCGACCAGGCACACCACCCGATGCGGAACCGAACGCATCGGCACCATGGTGCACACCGTGAGCGTGCCCGTCCGGAAGTTTGCGCGGGTGGGGCGGCCGGCCAGGTTGCGGTCGAGGAGCGCTCGAATATCACTGAGCCGCAATGCAACCGTGGAACCTGCCGCGTTCTCCGCGATACCGGCGAACTCGCGGTGCACCTGGGCCGCCGGCCAGTCCTCCTCGGTGAGGGCCAGGGATTCGATCGCCTCGGTGAGGGTCTGCAGCCAAGCGTCCAACGGCCGGCTGCCCGTCATGGCGCGCACCGCGTCGGTGAGCCGTTCGACGAAGTCGGCGAATCGCCCGGCGAGCTCGACCCGGTTGCTGCTGACATCGTCCAACGGCAGTGTGGTGCCCAGCCAGGCGTGCGAGTCATCCGACATCGCGACACCGGCCAGAATGCGATCCAGCCCGAATCGCCATGTGTTGTGCAGGTATTCGACCCCGTAGGGCCGGCGGTGGTGCTGGTCGAAACCCCAGCGGATGTTCGCCTCCCGCACCCAGGCGGTGATGGTGTCCAGATCGTCATCGGTGAAACCGAAGCGCATCCGCACCGGTGCCGCACCGGCGAGGTTCAGCACCTCGCTGGCCTGGGCGCGTCCACCGGCGAGCGTGAGAAGTTGACCGGCCACGCTCAGTAGCGGGTTGGTCTGCACCAGCGCGCGGTCGGCGAGGCGGACGCGCAACCGGTGGGCCGGGTGCGCGTCGTGCACGACGTCACCGAGGCCGAATCCGGCGGTGATCAGCGGGGCGTAGGTCTCGATGTCCGGGCACATCACCAGGATGTCGCGTGGCTCCAGGGTGGGGTCGTCGGCGAGCAGACCCAGCAGGACCTCACGCAGGACGTCGACCTGGCGGGCCGCGCCGTGGCAGGCGTGGACCTGGACGGAGCGGTCCGCGCGCACGTGCCGCCGGCCCGCCGGGCGCACCGCGTCGGCGGCGATATCGGACTGCAGCCAGCCCAACATGGTGTCGGGATAGCTTGTCGCGGGCAGGTATTCGTCGGTGTCCGGGACGGGCAGGCCGCGTTGCAGCTCACGGAGGTCACGGCCGAGGGTGGCCAGCAGCGGATGTCCGACGGTGCGATGGTCGGTGTCCTCGCGGCGCGGGATGCTGCCTCGCCGGCCGGCCAATGCCCGCCACAACGGGTCGCTGGGATGGGGCAGCCACAGGTGCAGGTCGTGCTGCGCGGAGACCGCCTGCAGTAATTCGATCTCGGTGGCCGGGATGCGGGTGTGCCCGAAGAGCGACAATCGCGGCGGCAGCGCGCTCGGCGCGGTGCGCAACTTCTCGACCGCGTCGCAGTGTGCGATATGCGGCGGGTCGGCGTCGATGCGCGCGATCAGCCGCTCCCACAGTGGGCGCTGCCAGGCCAGATCGGCGGGCATGTCACCCCAGTCGATCAACAGGCCGGGGCGTTGGCGTGCGTAAGAGGAGAACAACCCGGCCAGCCGACGCGCGACCGCGTAGCGGCGGCCCAGCCGCAGCTCGCGTTCCTCGCCGTCGGCGAAATGGCCGAGGTGGTTGGCCAGCGTCCTACACCAGGGCTCGTCCAGGCAGTCGTCGATCACCGCCAGCAGCGGCCACACCATGGCATCGGGGGCCCACGGATCGCCTGCGTCGATGCCGGTCAGTTCGGCCAGCAGGGAGCGTGGATTGCGGAACTCGATGCCCGCGCACACCCCGAGCCGATTGGCCAGCCGCTGACCGAGCCAGCGCTCGACACCCTTGGCGGGCACCAGCACCAGTTCGGTGGCGAACGGATCGGCCATCGGCTCGGCGAGCATCGCTGCCAGGCCATCGGCGAGCACATCGGTGCGCTCGGCACGGTGCAGGTGCAAGGCCATCGCCGCCAAGCGTAACGGGCTGGGCACAAAGCAGGACATGACAGGTGAAGGTCGGGAAAACACCCGCGCGGTCGGTCTAGGCTGCCGGGGACGACGACGCGTGCCACGGCACGACGACAGAGGGAGTTGGCGTTGATCAGGACACTTGCAGTCAGCGGAGCTGCGGTCCTTGCGCTGTCGGTGGCGGGCGCCCCGACAGCTTCGGCTGCGACGGCATGGACGATGCCCAACTTGCGGGGGCTGAGCCTGGCCGATGCGCAGACGCTGTACGACACGACGGTCAAGGATGCCGGCGGTCCGCAGCTGGAGGTCATCAACGCTTACGTGGAGAGCTGGACCATCCGGGCTCCGAGCATGTGGGATGTCTGCAAGCAGCAGCCGGCGGCAGGCAAGACCCTCAGCGCCAAGACGTGGACCGCGATCGCGGTCAACAAGCGCGGCGACTGCTAGTAGGTAGGGCGGGCCGGCGCACCCGGGAGCGGACCGCCAGCAGCGCGCATGCGATGACCGCGGTGCCGCCGATGACCGTGGCCGCGGTGATGGGCTCGTGCAGCAGTAACGCGGCCCACCCGATGCTCAGGATCGGCTGTGCCAGTTGGATCTGGCTGACCTGTGCCAGCGGACCGATCGCGAGGCCGCGGTACCAGGCGACGAAGCCGAGGAACATGCTCACCACGCACAGGTAGGCAAAGCTCGCCCACTCGGTCAGCGTGCCCGCGGGCGGTTGCGACACCATCGCGTACGACGCGAGGGCCGCCATGATCGGGGCGGCGGCCACCAGCGCCCATGAGATCGTCTGCCACGCGCCGAGGCTCCTGGCCAGCACGCCGCCCTCGGCATAGGCGATGGCACAGACCAGCACGGCCGCGAACAGCAGCCCGTCGGCCGGTTGCAGACGTCCCACGCCGCCCGCATGCACGGCCGCGAAGGCGACGGCGGCGATTGCCCCGGCTACGGCGGCGCACCAGAACGTCACGGCCGGGCGTTCCCCGGTGCGCAGCACGGAGACGACGGCCGTGGTCGCGGGCAGCAGTGCGATGACGACCGCGCCATGGCTCGCGTGGGTCTGTGTGAGCGCGAATGACGTCAGGACGGGAAAACCCAGCACGGCGCCCGCCGCGACGATGCCGACGCTGATCCACTGGCCTCCGGTGGGCCGGTGCGAGCGGGTGACCAGCAATGCCAGCGCCGCGATCGCGGCGGCGACGACCGCACGTGCGCTACCGACGAAAAGCGCCGACAGGTGGCCCGCCGCGACCGCGATGCGGGTCAGCGGGACGGTCAACGAGAACGCCAGGACACCGGCACATCCCCAGGCGAGTCCCGTACGCGAGTGCGATAGCGGGGAGGGGCGAGGCGCAGTAGCGCTACTCTGATCCTTCATGGTCGACAGTAGCAGTGCGCGCATCGAGCGGGAACTCCAACGGTGGGTGGCCTCGGCTTCCCCAGGTGAGCGTCTGCCGTCGACGCGGCAGCTGACCGCCCGGTACGGGGCTAGCCCGGTCACCGTCCAGTCGGCACTGCGATCGCTGGCCGCACGTGGGCTCGTCGAGACCCGACCGGGCGTCGGCGCTTTCGTCAGCGCGGCCCGATCCGTCGGACCGCGCGATTACTCGTGGCAGACCGGCGTTCTGCGATCGGGTACCACCGCCGCCCAGACACCGGCGGCACTGCGTTCGGCTCGCGCCGGCGCGATCGCGCTGCACTCGGGATACCCCGATCGCGAGCTGTTGCCCGAACGGCTCGTCCGCACGGCGCTCACGCGGGCAGCGCGCAGCGACGCGGCCCTGGGGCGACCCGAACCCGAAGGCATGGCGAGTCTGCGCACCTGGTTCGCCGCCGAGCTCGCGTCGCAGACGCCCGCCCATCTCACCGCCCCGGCCATGCGCGACGTGATCGTGCTTCCCGGCAGCCAGCTCGGACTCGGCGCGCTGTTCCGCAGCATCGCCGGGCCAGGCGGCGCACTGCTGATCGAGTCACCGACCTACTGGGGTGCGATCATCGCCGCGCGGCAGGTCGGCGTGACATTGGTTCCGGTCCCCGCCGGGCCGCAGGGCCCCGATCTGGATGCCTTGGAACGGGCCTTCGCCGAGACCGGGGCCCGTGCTTTCTATGCGCAACCGAACTACGCGAATCCGACTGGTGCACAGTGGAATCCGTCGACCGGATCGGATGTTCTGGAAATCGTCCGACGGCACCGCGCCTTCCTTATCGAGGATGACTGGGCGCACGATTTCGGGATCGACACCGACGCGACCGCGTTGGCGGCCCGAGATGACAGCGGCCACGTGGTCTACCTACGGTCCCTGACCAAGAGCATCTCGCCGGGCATCCGGGTTGCCGCGGTCATCGCGCGTGGCCCGCTGCACACCCGCCTGCTCGGCGAGCTACAAGCGCAATCGATGTATGTCAGTGGGCTGCTGCAGGCGGCCGCCTTCGATATCGTCACCCAGCCGGGGTGGCAGACGCACCGCCGCGCGCTGCGCAAGATGCTGCGCGCCCGACGTGATCTGCTCGTCGACGCGGTCACCACCCACGTCCCCGACGCGACGATCTCGGCGGTACCGCCCGGCGGGCTGAACCTCTGGGTGCGACTGCCCGACGGGGTCGACCTCGATCGGTTCGTCAAAGACACCGAATCGCGAGGTCTGGTCATCGCCGGTGGGGACCAATGGTTTCCGGCCGAGCCGACCGGGCGCTACCTGCGCCTGAACTTCGCGGGCCCGGACCCGGCGGCCTACGACGACGCCGCCGTCATCCTCGCCGAATCACTGGCCGCGCAGCGCTAGCTGACCGACTTCTTGTACTCCTCGGCCAGCCCGTCGATACCGGCCTGGATCGCGTCGATCCCGATCTGGCGGGCCTTGACCTTGCTGGCCAGGTGGGCCTTCAGGTTCAGGGTGGCGGCGTACTCGGCGCCGATCTCCTGGGCGCGACCCAGCACGGCCTCGTGCTCGACGATCTCGTCGGCCCAGCCGGCGTCGATCGCCGCGTCGCCGGCGAACACCGCGGCCACCGATACCGCCCGCGAATAGGCCGGCGGAGTCAGCCGCATCCGCATGATCTCCAGGGCGGCCTGGGGGATGACCATGCCGATGGCCACCTCGTTGGCCTGGAAGCGCGACTTCACCGATCCGACCCGGTGGTCGCCGGTCAGCATCAGGAACGATCCCATGGCGATCGCGGGCCCGGTCGAGGCCATCACCACCGGGGCCGGGAAGGTCAGCACCCGCAACGCCAGTTCGAATCCGCCGCGCAGCATGCCGTACCCGGCGTCGGCATCGCCGGAGGCGAAAACGCTGAGTTCGAAACCGGCGCTGAACACCCGCCCGTTACCCGCCAGCACCACGGCCTTGACGGTTCCGGCGGCGACATCGGCGGCCGCCTGATCGAACGCGGTGTTGATGGCGGCCTGCATCGCCGGTGAGAGCGCATTGACCTTGCCGTCGTCCAGGGTGATGGTGGCGACGGCTTCGTGCACGGCATAGGTGGCGGTCATAGGTCCGGATGTTACGGAGCGTGCTCGCGAATTCCGATGGCGGGGCTGGAGTGATGCCGCCCGGTGGGCTGCTGCTGTGCGGTCGGGCCGCCGTTGTTCGATGAGCCGCGGTTGTTGGAGGAGCCGTTGTTCCACGGGAAGTCGAGTTGGGTGGTTTCGTCGCTCTGCCGGGTGCGCCAGCGGTCCTGGGTCTCGCGCACCGCCTGGTTCATCCGCTCGATCTCCGCCCGGTACACCTCGGGCCGGGTCTCCTTGGACGCGTAGTGGAAGTAGGTGAGCACGCTGCGCAGCAGCTCCAGCTTCTGCTTCTCCCGCTTGGCCAGGTCGTGGGTGGTGAGCAGTTCGAGGCGCTGCACCGGTTGCAGTGTCGCCCAGTCCAGGACGACGGCGGATTCGAAGTTGCGGGTGTCGGCCCGGTATCGGACGGTGCCTTCGAACCGGGAGCCGATCTGTTCGCCGAATTCTGCGCGGCTGATCGCCGAGTCCCACACCGTTCGCCACTCCTGCCCGGGCGCCAACAGGGAGAGTTCGCTGGGTAGTGCCAATTCGGCGATCTCGGGCAACCGGTCGGGATAGCCGTCCTCGTAACGCCCGACGGTCAGCGGGGTGGCGAACTCGAGTCGGATGTCCTGCGCCGCGGTCTGCCCGAAGTTACGCACCACCAGCTCGATGACATGCCAGTCGGTCGGGTGAGGTTGGATGAACACGGACACGTGCGGGCGTATTTCATCGCTTCTGAGCTGGCGGTTTCGCTTCAATGTGCGGGCGGTGAAGATCAGCGCCGCGAGCGCGAGGGCCAACCCTGTCCACGCCGCGATCGCCAACCATCCCGTCGAGCCGAGGCCGGAAAGGTCGACCCACCGATCTTCGAACCAGTCCACCGTGACCTCGTGTCATCGAAAGCGAATAGAGAACTTCGCTGATGATCGCACACGATGCGGTGCGTGGCGTTGCTAGGACGCGTTCTAGGAGGCGGTGGCCAGCGCCATGGTCGGTGTCGGTGCGGTGCGTTCGGCGGCCAGCAGGCGCTCGCCACGGTCGAGCCAGTCGAGATCGTGCCATTGGACCCGAGCGGGCAGGCGTCGCCAGTACCGCGGGTGGTTGTGCAGGTGCATCTGCACGCTGGCATGCACCGCGGCGGCCTCGGGGAGCCTGCGCAGCGCCAGCGTCAGCGCCGAACTCTCGGCCTCGGCGTGCGCCGACGGGGCGGTGTCCAGTCGCAGACCGGCCCGTGCGGCCCCGTCGAGCATCCACTCCAGGGTCAGGGCGCCGTCGACGATGTCCCGGTGGGTTCCGCGGAACCACACCTCGTCCACGCCGTCGACGCGTTGCAATGACGGTCCACCGTCGATGGCAAGGGCGTGGCGGCCCTCGACGACGGCCATCGGCCCGCCCGCCCCACGGATGGGTGCGCTGTCCCACAACCCGAGGAAGCGCACCGGCACCGCGATATCGTCGTGGTCGGCCAGCCCGGCGGCCACCTCGGTGACTCGGTGCCATTCCTGTGCCGAGCGTTCGGTGCGGGGCAGGGCGTAGGTCGACAACATGTAGTCGCGCAGCTCGCCGTCGAGTACGCCGATGGTGCCCAGCAGCCGCGCCAAAGCCTGTGCGCATGCCGCGCCGCTGCCGGCCCCGAAGACGTAGACCGGGTCGCCGGGATGCCAGTGTTCGGTGAGGAAGTCGTATGCCGCCGCCACCGCCTGGCGGGCCTGCTCGGCGCGTCGGCTGGTGTGCCGGTGCCAGCTGATCTGGTCGGCGGGATCGACGCGGCGGAACACCGCCGCGGCGTTGGTTTCCCCCGCTTGGTCGAAGCACAGCACGATATTCGTCACGGCAACCCCCCGGTATGCACTTGATTCGAATCCTGGCGAATCATTCTGCCAAGCTCGCGGGACGCAACCAAGGCGGAATCTCGCCCATGGCGATAGCTCTGTCGACGAATTTCGGTGTCTAAACCACCATATGCGACGGAATTCGTCGGAAGATGGCCGGAAAACGCACGGCCGGCAGTCGACCGAGCTATTTCGGTCAGTTCAACGCAATCCGTCCGCCGGCGCTGCCTAGGTCACCGGAGACCTGGATGAACTCCGGGTTGCTGTCGGCGGGGATGTCGTAGGCGACGGTCACCTGTACCGGCTCGCCCGGATACAGCACCGCCGAGATCCCGTTGAGGTAGAAGGTCGCCTCGGTATCGGGCGAGTACGGCTGCCCACCCGCGGTCAATACCTGCTGGTCGGACAGGAACGTCGCGGGGGACTGGCCGTTGTTGAGGAACGTCAGCTTGACCAGGACGAACTTTCCGGTTGCCGTCTTGGTGAGGAATTCGTTGTCGACCGCAGAGACCGTCGGGACGGTGTCGACCCCGTTCTGCGTGATCGTCACGTCACCGTCGACGACCGACCCTTCGGCCGGGGCGGGTGCGGCACTGGCGTCGTCGGAATCCGTCGTGGGAACTGCGGGCGCAGTGGCCCCATCGGTCACCACGGTCCCATTCGTACCGGTGGCGGCGGGGGATCCGGAGCCCGGATCGGCGAACGCGAAGGCCCAGACGAGCACGCCGACCAACACGATCAGCAATGCCGCGACGCCCAGCAGGTAGGCCTTGAGCGGGCTCTTGGGCGCGGGTTTGGCCGCAATATCGCCGACGCCCCCGAAGGCCAACGGCTGGGCCGGCTCCGCGGGCGGTGGCGGCAGGGTCGGCACCACCGCGGTGTTCTGGTCGAACGCGGGAGTCGTGGGCGTCACGGTCGGAATGGTGAGGTCCGGCTGTGGCCAGTGGTCGGCTGGCGGCTCGCTCGGCGGCTCGACGGGCTCCGTCACCTCGGCTGGTGCGTCGGAGACCGGCTCTGCTTCGGGTTCTGCCGGGTGCTCTGCGGCGGCCGGGCGGTCCTGCTCATCGGTGTCCGCCGGCCCGGACTCGGCGGCGGGCTCAGCGGTCTCGGTCTCAGCGGTCTCGGGCTCAGCGGTCTCGGGCTCGGCGTCGGGTTCCGGATCGGCGGCGATGACGGGCGGCTCACCCTTGCCGGCGTCCTCCCAGGACGGCATCGCCATCACGTCTTCGGGCCATGGCGGCAGCTCGGCGGGCCAGGCCGACGTCTCTTCGGTGAACTCGGGTCCCTCGGGGCGCTGGGCGGTCCACTCCGTGCCGTCCCAGTAACGTTGACCTCCGGAACCGTCGGGATCCGGGTACCAGCCGGCCGCGGTCGGCGGTGTCGTCATGCGGGGTTCCTCCCTAACGCGCGCCCGGGAGCGCTGTGACCTCGCACAATAGTCCAGCCAGCAAACGGTCGCGAAATTATCGCCGGTCAGCGGACCTGGTCAGCCGCCCATCAGCATGCGCCACTGGTCCAGATTGCTGGCGCGGTAGACGTAGTTGGAGCGCTTCACGTCCGACAGAGGGGCGCTCGGCTCGGCGGAATACCAGTGGCCGGGGAACACGGTCGGATCGCCGGACAGCGTCGACAGCTTCTGCAGGCTTGCGAACATATCGTCGACGTTGCCGCCGGGGAAGTCGGTGCGCCCGCAGCCCTCCAGGAACAGGGTGTCGCCGGCGACCAGTCGGCCGTCGAGCAGGAAACACTGGCTGCCCGGCGTGTGTCCGGGGGTGTGCAGCAGTTCGATGTCGATACCGCCCACGCTGACCTTGTCGCCGTGCTGGTGGCCGGTCAGCTCGCTCATCGCGATGCCGGTGACGTTGGAAACCCATTCGGCCTCAAGGGAGTTGACGTGTACCGGGACGCTGACCCGCTCCAGCAGCTCGGCGACGCCGGCCAGCGTGAAGCCCATCATGGTGCCGCCGACGTGGTCGGGGTGGTGGTGGCTGACCAGCACGCCGGACAGTCGCATGCCGTCGGCCTCCAGAGCGTCGACCAGCTCGCCCGCCGAGTACGCCGGATCCACCAGGACGGCGTCACCGGTCTCACGGTCACCGATCAGATAGGCGAAGTTGCGCATCTGTTGGGCTATCGGGTCGCCGGCCGCGAAGTCGCGACCCGACAACAGCTGGCGGAAGTACAGGCGATCAGCGTCGGAAGCCATGCGCAACACCTTATGGGTAGGCACGGGAACGTTCGAAACCGCAGGTCTAAAAACCGCACGTCAGCGCGTGTTTAAAGCCACTGCCCCGTTATCTGGTATTTCTGATGCAGGATTTGTAGCGTCAGCGCCATGCAACTCACCCGGTTCACCGACCTGGGTCTGCGCACGATGATGCTGCTGGCCGCGGGGGACGCCGCCGAACGCCGTATCACCACCCGCTCGATCGCCACCGGCGCCGACGCCTCCGAGCATCACGTCGCCAAAGCCGTCGCCCGGCTGGTCGACCTCGGCATGGTCAACGCCAAACGTGGTCGCGTGGGCGGGCTTTCGCTCACCGAGGACGGGCGCACGGTGTCACTGGGCTGGCTGGTTCGCCGCCTGGAAGGCGATGCCGAGGTGATCGACTGCGCCGGGGACCGGCCGTGTCCGCTGATCGCCGGCTGCCGATTGCGCCGGGTGCTGGCCGAGGCCAAAGAGGCCTTCTACCGCGAACTGGACAACCACACCCTCGAAGACCTGACCGGCAGCGGCCTGTTGCCGGTCGTGACACTCCCGTTGGAAATTGCAGGAAGGAACACCCCATGACCGTCGTCGTTGCACCCGAGGAACTGCAGCCCGCGCATGCCGAGATGATCAAGGCCACGCTGCCATTGGTGGGCGCCCATATCGACGCCATCACCACCTCCTTCTACAAGCGGCTCTTCGCCGCACACCCGGCGCTGCTGCGCAACCTGTTCAACCGGGGTAATCAGGCCCAGGGCGCACAGCAGCGGGCGCTGGCCGCGTCGATCGCGACGTTTGCGACCCATCTGGTCGATCCGAACCTGCCGCATCCCGCCGAGCTGCTCTCGCGGATCGGGCACAAGCACGCGTCGCTGGGCGTGACGGCCGATCAGTACCCGATCGTGCACGAGCACCTGTTCGCCGCGATCGTGGAGGTACTGGGCGCCGAGACCGTCACCGCCGAAGTGGCCGAGGCCTGGGACCGCGTCTACTGGATCATGGCGAACACCCTGATCGACATGGAGCGCGGCCTGTACGAGCAGGCCGGGGTGCCCGCCGGCGACGTCTACCGACGCGCCCAGGTGACCGCCCGAGTCGACGACCCCTCGGGCGCGGTGCTGGTCAGCGTCGCCTCCGATCTGGATTTCGGCGCCGGACAATATGTTTCGGTCGGCGTGACACTGCCCGACGGGGCTCGCCAGCTGCGTCAGTACAGCCTGGTGAACAAGCCGGGCGACGGGCAGCTGACCTTCGCGGTCAAGCCCGCCGGTGAGGTGTCGGAGTGGATCCGCGACAACCTGCGCGTCGGCGATCTGCTGGATGTGACGGTGCCCTTCGGCGACCTGCCCGCGCCCACACCCGGTGTGCCGCTGGTGCTCATCTCCGCCGGGATCGGCATCACCCCGATGATCGGCATCCTGGAGGCGCTGCCCGCCGATGCCCACGTGCAGGTGTTGCACGCCGATCGCAGTGCCCAGACCCACCCGCTGCGGGAACGCCAGCGCGAGTTGGTCGACGCGCTGCCCAACGCCACGCTGCAGCTCTGGTACGAGGACCTGATGTCACTGGACGGTGTGCAGCTGCCCGAGGACGCCGAGGTCTACCTGTGCGGTAACGACGGTTTCGTCCGCGCGGTACGTGATCAGCTGCTGGCGCGCGGGGTCACCCGGGTGCACAGCGAGCTGTTCAGCCCGAACGACTGGCTGCTGTCGTAGTAGTCCGGGTCGACGTGGGTTCAGTCTGATCACCGGATGGGCCGATCAGACTGAACCCAGGTATGCGTTGGCGTCGAAATTCCTACCTGAGCGCAGCGGCTCGACCAGTAGCCCGCGTCAGACTGAAGCCAGGTCGCTTATCCACAGCCCTCGGCATCGGGGGTGTTGTCGCGTTGTTCGCGGTGCCAGCATCGGGGCATGGGCGGGGTCTTCATCGGCAGCGAGGCATTGGCTGCCGGCCGGGTGACGCGCCACCAGCTGCGCACGCGGTATCGCCGCATCCTGCCGAACATCTACGGTCCGCCCGAACCGTCGGTCCGGGACCGGGCCCGCGCCGCCTTCCTGTGGTCGGGGCGCCGGGGTGTCATCGCGGGCGTCGCGGCGTCGGCGCTCCATCACGCGAGATGGGTCGACGATGACGTCCCCATCGAGTTGTTGTGGCGCAACACCCATCCGCCGAATGGTCTGATCGTCCGCAACGAGTCGTTGCCGGCCTGTGAGGTGATGACGATTGCCGACGTCAGTGTCACCACCGCGGCCCGGACGATCTTCGATCTCGGTAGGCATCTGCCGCGCAACGACGCCGTCGCCCGGATCGACGCGCTGCTGACGGCCGGCGGGGTGACCGTCGACGATGTCGCGCCGCTGCTCGTGCGCCATCCACGCGCCACCGACATCCGTCGGCTCAAGACGGCTCTGGCACTGGTGGACGCCGGTGCGGAATCGCCGCAGGAGACACGGCTGCGCCTCGCGCTGACCGATGCGGGCATGCCACCCGATCGGACTCAAATCCCGGTCGTCGACGGCCAGGGGCGGATCGTGGCAAGGGTCGACATGGGCTGGGAGCACCTGCGGGTCGCCGTCCAGTACGACGGCCGTCATCACCAGACCGATCGGGCGACCTACGTCAGGGATCAGAAGGTCAACCGGGCGCTGGAGGCTCGTGGGTGGGTGGTGATCCGAGTGATCGCCGAGGACAGCCTGGCCGATGTGGTCGGACGTGTCGCTGCGGCGTTGTACGGGCGCGGATGGCGGGCGGCCTGAGTGCTTGGTTTCAGCGAGATGGCCCGACTGCGCCGCGAAACTGAGCACAGGTAGCGCACAAGGCCGGATCGCCTACCTGGTTTCAGCCGAAAGGCCCAGGCATCGTTCGCGGCTGAAACCAGGTACGAAGCGCGCGGCCGGACCCTCGTGAACAGCAGAAAACCGGCCTCAGACCAGCCGTTTTGGTAGCGGGAACGGCGAGAATGTACCCTCTTTAAGGCCCTACGGCCAGAGGTAGTGCAAGGCCCCCTTAGCTCAGTCGGCAGAGCGTTTCCATGGTAAGGAAAAGGTCAACGGTTCGATTCCGTTAGGGGGCTCGGTGGACGCGCCTGGCGGAGCTCCGCCTGCGTCGATCGGGGCGGTGTAGCTCAGCTGGTTAGAGCGCACGACTCATAATCGTGAGGTCGGGAGATCGAGCCTCCCCACCGCTACAGGCAGAACAACGAGAGGCAAGAGACGTGGCGTCGAGTACCGACGTACGGCCGAAGATCACTTTGGCCTGCGAGGTGTGCAAGCACCGTAACTACATCACCAAGAAGAACCGTCGGAACGACCCCGATCGGCTGGAGATCAAGAAGTTCTGCCCGAACTGCGGTCACCACCAGCCGCACAAAGAGTCCCGCTGACCGTTCGTCGTGGCTCTGTCGACCGATATCGTCGGGATGCACTATCGCTATCCCGACGCGTATGAGGTTGGGCGCGAAAAGGTGCGCGAGTACGCCGTAGCGGTCAAGAACGACGCCGCGTACTTCCAGGACGAAGCTGTCGCCGCCGAGCTGGGCCACTCGGCCCTGCCGGCGCCGCTGACCTTCATCAGCACCTTCGGGTACACCGCCCAGATCGCGTTCTTCGAGCACGCCAACATCGGTATCCACGACGCCCAGATCGTTCAGGTGGACCAGGCGTTCACATTTGTCCGGCCGATCCGCGCAGGAGACCGGCTGCACTGCGATGTGTACGTCGATTCGGTGCGTCAGGCGCACGGCACCGACATCATCGTCACCAAGAACATCATCACCAACGACAAGGGTGAGGTTGTCCAGGAGGCCTTGACGACCCTTGCGGGGCGTTCGGGCGACGGAGAAGAGGGCTTTTCAGATGGCACTGCGTGAATTCAGTTCGGTCAGCGTGGGAGACACCCTTCCGGAGAAGGTGATTCCGCTGACCCGTCAGGATCTGGTCAACTACGCCGGCGTGTCCGGCGACCTGAACCCGATCCACTGGGACGACGAGATCGCCAAGCAGGTCGGTCTGGACACCGCCATTGCCCACGGCATGCTGACCATGGGCCTCGGGGGCGGCTACGTCACCGAATGGGTGGGCGACCCGGCCGCGGTCACCGAGTACAACGTCCGGTTCACCGCGGTGGTCCCCGTCCCCAATGACGGTGTCGGCGCCGAGCTGGTGTTCAACGGCCGGGTGAAGTCGGTGGACGCCGATGCCAAGTCCGTGACCATCGCGCTGTCCGCGACGACCGGCGGGAAGAAGATCTTCGGCCGCGCCATCGCCACCGCGAAGTTGGCCTGATTCATGGCGCTCAAAGCAGACATCCGCGGGATCGTCTACAAGTACCCCGAGGTCTTCATCGTGGGTCGCGAGCAGGTCAAGATGTTCGCCAAGGCCGTGAAGTCGGAGCATCCGGCATCGCTGCACGAAGAGGCGGCCGCGGAGTTGGGTCACGACAGCATCGTCGCAGGCCCGACGTTCGTCTCGATCCTGGCCAACCTGGTGCAGCAGGACTTCTTCCGCAACGTCGACGTCGGCATGGAGACCATGCAGATCATCCAGGTCGACCAGCGGTTCGTGTACCACCAGCCGATCCGGGTGGGCGATCACCTGAACGCCGAGCTGGAGATCATGTCCGTCGAGAATCGGTTCAATGCCGATATCGTCGTGACGCGCAATATCCTTCGCGACGAGAACGGCGTCGTGGTCATGGAGGCGCACACCACGTTGATGGGTCACGAGGGCGACAACTCGGTGTCGGTGCGCTACGACCGTGAGTCCGGTCAGGTGCTGCGGACCGCGGCCGGGTAGAGCGCGCATGGACGAGGGGATTAGTAAGTAGTACTTGGACCGATGTACACTCGGTCCTCGGGGTTTTCCCACTACAGCGCGCTGTCCGTCGGTTCGTCAATCGGCCGATCGGAGAGCGCGCAACTGTGTGAGGCCCTGAACAGAGGGGCGTAGCTCAATTGGCAGAGCAGCGGTCTCCAAAACCGCAGGTTGCAGGTTCAAGTCCTGTCGCCCCTGCTCAACTGAATACTCGACAAGTGTGGACACTTAGAAGGTGACCACACGTAACCAGACGAAAGGCATGCGGTGAGCGACGACAAGCCGGCACTGGGGCCTTCGGCAGACGAGGCGCCCGAGGGCGGCGAGACGGCCGGCCAGCCCGCCGCAGCAGCCCGACCGCTGCGCCCGACCGGAAAGCGGACGCGTCGCGCGGCCGTCGGTGTTATCGATGACGATGCCGACACCACTGCCGACACGGAGACCGTCGACGCGAGTGACGCAGGCACCGACTCGGACGAGAAGGCGGCCAAGCGCACCAAGGCGCCCAAGGCTGCGAAGAAAGAAGGCTCGCGGGTCAACCCGTTCGTCTTCGTCTGGAACTACCTGAAGCAGGTCATCACCGAACTGCGGAAGGTCATCTGGCCGAACCGTAAACAGATGGTCACCTACACGACAGTGGTCCTGGTGTTCCTGGCGTTCATGGTGACGCTGATCGGATTGGCTGATCTCGGGCTCGTGCGGCTCGTGGGAATCATCTTCGGCTGACCCGGAAGTTTGAGAGAGGACTGACAAGCGTGACTAGCTTCGACGGCGACGAAAATTTCGACGCCGACACCCCCGAGGGTGAAGCCATCGTCGACGTGATCGATGAAGCGGCAGCTGCCGAGGAGATCACCGAGACCGAGGCTCCCGCGGCCGAGGCTGCTGCCGAGGACGAGGATCCGGCGACCGCCCTGAAGAAGGATCTGCGGACGCGTCCCGGCAACTGGTACGTCATCCACTCGTACGCCGGTTACGAGAACAAGGTGAAGGCCAACCTCGAGACCCGCGTGCAAAACCTCGACGTCGGTGACTACATCTTCCAGGTCGAGGTGCCCACCGAAGAGGTCACCGAGATCAAGAACGGCCAGCGCAAGCAGGTCAATCGCAAGGTGCTGCCCGGTTACATCCTGGTCCGGATGGACCTGACCGACGAGTCGTGGAGCGCGGTGCGTAACACCCCCGGCGTCACCGGCTTCGTGGGTGCGACGTCCAAGCCGTCGCCGCTGACGCTCGATGACGTGGTGAAGTTCCTGCTGCCGCCTGCCGCGGCCAAGAAGCCGGCCTCCACCAAGGCCGCTGCCGCCGCATCGAGCGAGGCGACGCTGGAGCGTCCGGAGATTCTGGTCGACTTCGAGGTCGGCGAGTCGGTGACCGTGATGGACGGCCCGTTCGCGACGCTGCCGGCCTCGATCAGCGAGGTCAACGCCGAGCAGCAGAAGCTCAAGGTGCTGGTGTCGATCTTCGGCCGCGAGACGCCGGTCGAGCTGACGTTCACCCAGGTCGCCAAGATTTAGTTTTCGGGCCCGGATATCGGCTGGGCCCAAGAGAGAAGGAAAAACCAGAGCATGGCCCCGAAGAAGAAGGTTTCCGGGCTGATCAAGCTCCAGATCCAGGCCGGGCAGGCCAACCCTGCTCCGCCGGTGGGTCCGGCGCTCGGTCAGCACGGCGTCAACATCATGGAGTTCTGCAAGGCGTACAACGCCGCGACCGAGTCGCAGCGCGGGAACGTCATCCCCGTGGAGATCACCGTCTACGAGGACCGCACCTTCACGTTCGCCCTGAAGACCCCGCCCGCTGCCAAGCTGCTGCTCAAGGCTGCAGGCGTGCAGAAGGGCTCCGGCACCCCGCACACCACCAAGGTCGCCAAGGTGACCTGGGATCAGGTGCGCGAGATCGCCGAGACCAAGAAGGAAGACCTCAACGCCAACGACATCGACGCCGCGGCGAAGATCATCGCAGGCACCGCCCGCTCCATGGGCATCACCGTCGAGTAACTAGTACCAAGCATTTCGTGGGAGGGCCCGCTTCGGCCCGGCAACCACACCCTCTGAACTGGAGACATCAATGAGCAAGAGCAGTAAGGCCTATCGCGAGGCCGCCGAGAAGGTGGACCGCGACAATCTCTACACCCCGTTGCAGGCGGCCCGCCTGGCCAAGGACACGTCGTCGAAGAAGCAGGACGCGACCGTCGAGGTGGCCATCCGGCTGGGCGTCGATCCGCGCAAGGCAGACCAGATGGTGCGCGGCACCGTCAACCTGCCGCACGGGACCGGTAAGACCGCGCGCGTCGCGGTGTTCGCCGTGGGTGAGAAGGCCGAGCAGGCTACCGCTGCCGGCGCCGATATCGTCGGCAGCGATGACCTGATCGAGAAGATCCAGGGCGGTTTCCTGGACTTCGACGCGGCCATCGCGACCCCTGACCAGATGGCCAAGGTCGGGCGTATCGCCCGCGTGCTGGGCCCCCGTGGCCTGATGCCGAACCCGAAGACGGGCACCGTGACTGCCGATGTGGCCAAGGCCGTCACCGACATCAAGGGCGGCAAGATCAACTTCCGCGTCGACAAGCAGGCCAACCTGCACTTCGTGATCGGCAAGGCGTCGTTCGACGCCGAAAAGCTGGCCGAGAACTACGGCGCCGCCCTCGACGAGGTGCTGCGTGCCAAGCCGTCGTCGTCGAAGGGTCGCTACCTGAAGAAGGTCACCGTCTCGACCACGACCGGCCCCGGCATCCCCGTGGATCCCGCGGTCACCCGCAACTTCACCGCGGACGAGCAGGCCTGAGCCCGCTTCCCCAGTTGAGCTGAATGCCCCCGCACTTCGGTGCGGGGGCATTTTGCTGCGCGTCGGATGACGGCGGTGACCGGGCATCGGTGCTCTAGCGCTTAGGATCGGCCCGGTGACTGGCGGAATCTGTCGGTGTGGGCACGAGCGTGCCGCGCACGAGCACTATCGTCCCGGCGCCGAGTGCGCGATGTGCCCGCCGGGGGAGTGCACCGGTTTCCGGCGCCCGGGGGTGCTGGGCGCGTTCCTGGGTTGGGTGCGCAGGGTAGGACGTTGAACAGGTAAGCACTTCCCGGTGGATTCCGCCTGACTGTGTCACCATGTGCCCGTGAGGGGAATCATTCTGGCCGGTGGATCCGGCACCCGCCTGCACCCGATCACGGTTGGGGTCTCCAAGCAGCTGGTCCCGGTCTACGACAAACCCATGGTGTACTACCCGCTCACGACGTTGATGTTGGCGGGCATCCGAGACATCCTGGTGATCACTACCCCCCATGACGCCGACCAGTTCCATCGCCTGCTGGGCGATGGCTCTCAGTTCGGAGTTTCCATCAGCTATGCGCAGCAACCCTCGCCGGATGGGCTAGCCCAGGCCTTCACCATCGGAGCCGATTTCATCGGCAGCGAGAAGGTGGCGTTGGTGCTGGGTGACAACCTGCTCTACGGCCCCGGTCTGGGTGCCCAACTGTCGCGCTTCTCGGATATCGACGGCGCAGCGATCTTTGCGTACTGGGTTTCCGACCCCGGGGCTTTCGGTGTGATCGAATTCGACGGGAACGGATTGGCGGTGTCACTGGAGGAGAAGCCGGCACACCCAAAAAGCAATTATGCGGTGACTGGTCTCTATTTCTATGACAACGAAGTCGTTGATATCGCAGGGGGTTTGACGCCGAGCGACCGCGGTGAGTACGAGATAACGGACGTGAATCTCGCCTATCTGAAGGCAGGCCGGCTGTGCGCCGAGGTGCTGCCGCGTGGGACAGCGTGGCTGGACACAGGCACTTTCGACGCGATGACCGATGCTGCCGACTTCGTCCGCACCATGGAGCGGCGTACCGGCCTCAAGATCGGATCCCCGGAGGAAGTCGGCTGGCGACAAGGCTATTTGTCCGACGATGATCTAAGGGTGCGCGCTGAGAAGCTGGTCAAGTCGGGGTACGGGCAGTACCTCTTGGAGTTGTTGAGCAGGGGTCGATAGTCGTGCGACTACTCGTCACCGGCGGCGCGGGGTTCATCGGTTCCAACTTCGTCCGATACGTCATCGCCAACACCGACTACAACGTCACGGTCCTGGACAAGCTCACCTATGCGGGGAATCGCGCATCACTGGCCGAATTGCCGGGCGGACGAATGGAATTCGTCCACGGGGATATCGCGGATGAGGTTCTTGTCGACCAGCTGATGGGCGCAGTAGATGCCGTCGTGCACTACGCCGCCGAGTCACACAACGACAACTCCCTGCATGATCCGGGCCCGTTCCTGCACACCAACCTGGTGGGCACGTTCACGCTGCTGGAGGCCGCGCGCAAGCATGGGACGCGGTTCCATCACATCTCCACCGACGAGGTGTACGGCGACCTTGAGTTGGATGACCCGGCCAGGTTCACCGAACACACGGCGTACAACCCGTCCTCGCCGTACTCCTCGACGAAGGCCGGCAGTGATCTGCTGGTACGGGCCTGGGTGCGGTCCTTCGGTGTCGCGGCGACCATTTCGAACTGTTCCAACAACTACGGCCCGTATCAGCATGTGGAGAAGTTCATTCCACGCCAGATCACCAACGTCCTCAGCGGAAGACGTCCGAAGCTGTACGGCGCGGGTCAGAACGTACGAGATTGGATCCACGCCGATGACCACTCGTCGGCGGTCCTGACGATCCTGGAGCGCGGTCGCATCGGCGAGACCTACCTGGTCGGTGCCGACGGTGAGCGGACGAACAAGGACGTTGTCGAACTCGTCCTGTCCCTGATGGGCCAGCCCACCGATGCTTACGACCATGTCACCGATCGGGCGGGCCACGACCTGCGCTACGCCATCGATTCGACGAAGCTACGCCAAGAGCTCGGATGGACGCCACGCTACGGCGATTTCGAGCTTGGACTGGCCGCCACGATCGAGTGGTACCGCGACAACAAATTGTGGTGGGAAGCCGCGAAAGACGGTACCGAGTCGTTCTACGCGACCCTCGGACAGTAGGGCCTGTAGCTGTGGCGAAGTACGGAAAAGAACTGTGCGCCAAGACCACTCAGATCCCAGGTTTGATCGTCTGGGACCTGCCGGTACACGGCGATAATCGCGGCTGGTTCAAGGAGAACTGGCAGCGCGGGAAAATGGTGGCAGCCGGGCTGCCGGATTTCGGCCCGGTGCAGAACAATGTGTCCTTCAACGAGGCCGCTGGCACCACCCGCGGTATTCATGCCGAACCCTGGGACAAGTTGATATCGGTGGCCACCGGCCGGATCTTCGGTGCCTGGGTGGACCTGCGTGAGGGACCTACCTTCGGTGCCGTGCACACCGCCGAGATCGACCCCTCGCGAGCGGTGTACGTCCCGCGCGGGGTGGGCAACGCCTTTCAAACGCTCGAAGACGGAACCGCGTACATCTACCTGGTCAACGCTCACTGGCGTCCAGATGCCCGATACGCGGCTGTCCATCTCGCTGATCCCACGTTGGCGATCGCGTGGCCGATCCCATTGGCGAACGCCGAATTGTCCGAGAAGGACCGCAACCATCCGGCCCTCAGCGACGTCCGTCCGGTGACTCCGCGAAAGACACTCGTGCTGGGAGCAGCTGGTCAGGTGGGTCGAGCGCTCCGCGGGGCTTACGCGGGTGCCCGTCACGTCGAGTTCGCCGAGCGCTCCGAGATCGACCTCGGCGTAACCGATATCGAGACAGCACGCACGTGGAGCGAGTTCGACACGATCATCAACGCCGCCGCCTTCACGGCGGTGGATGCGGCGGAGACAACGGAGGGGCGAGCGGCGGCGTGGGCCGCCAACGTCACCGGTGTACGTCAGCTTGCAGCAGTAGCGGCCGAGCATCGGATCACGCTGGTGCACATATCGAGTGATTACGTGTTCGATGGGGAATGTGAGCGGGCCTACCGCGAAGATGACCCGATCTGTCCGCTCGGCGTGTACGGACAGACCAAAGCAGCGGGCGATCAGCTGGTGGCGACCGTCCCGCAGCACTACGTGGTGCGGACGTCGTGGGTGATCGGCGACGGGAACAACTTCGTCCGCACCATGATGTCGCTGGCAGAACGCGGCATCGACCCATCGGTGGTAGATGACCAGCATGGACGCCTGACGTTCACCGATGAGATCGCCCGCGCGATTCGTCATCTCGTGGACAACAAGGCGCCCTTCGGGACCTACAACGTGACCGGCGCCGGGCCGGCAATGACATGGGCAGACATTGCTCGGCAGGTTTTCGAGATGGCTGGGCACGATCCTGCACGGGTTGGTGCGGTCAGCACCGACATTTATTTCGCATCGTCGAATGCGCCGGTGGCGCCGCGACCGCGTAACAGCGTGCTCGATCTCACCGCGATCGAGAGCCAGGGCTACGTGGCCCAGGATGTCCGGAAGAGACTGGCGGAGTACGTGCAGGGACTCCAGAACGGTATGGCGCCCAGATAGCGGCCGGGAGGGCGCCCGCGGTGTCAGGGGTTGTCTGGGTTCACCGGCAACGCGACGGTGGCCAAGAGCGCCCGGTGGTCGGAACCGGGCATGTCGACGGTGTGGATGGACATCGCCGTGGAGTTGCGGGTCAGCACATGGTCGATCGTGATCAGGGGCGGGATGCGCGCGTGCGGAGAGTACGTCGGGCCGAAGCCGGCGCCGGTCTGGCGGACCGCCTCCTGGTATCCGACGTCGAGCAGATCGCGGAACTGACGCATGTCCACGGTGCTGTTGAAGTCGCCGGCGATGATGACCGCGGCCGGACCCGCGGCCTCGGCGTAAGCGGCGAACTCGGACCTGGCGGCGGTGATCTTGCGATTCCAGTCGGCGAAGGTGTTCTCGTCGCCCGCGATGGGAGACATCAGGTGGACGCTGACGAGAGTGGGCTCGACACTCACGCCCGGTACACGCAGGCGTGCGGCCACCAAGTTGCCTTCGCGCTGTGTGTCGGGCAGCCCCGTGATCGGGTACCGGCTCCACAGTCCGATCCCGCCCGCCCCTGGCCGCGGAATCAGCGACGAGTACGGAAAAGTCCGGCCAAGACCGGCCTGGTTGAATCGCTCGACGGCTTCGGCTGTCAATTCCGCGACCGTGATGACATCTGCACTGGTATTGGCCAATTCGACGAAGAAGGCCGGATCGGCCTGTCCGTAGCGCAGGTTCGACGACAGTACGCGAATGGACAAATCCTGGTCGGTGTCGGCTGTGTGTCCGCCGAAGTACCACGGAAGCTGCACGGCGAGGGTGACGGCCAGGATGGCAGATGCCGCCAGAGCAAGAAGTGCGCGGCGGCGCAGCAGCAACAGCAGCACTGCGGCCAGAACTCCCAGTGGTACATAGGGGAGGCTGACCACCGCAAGGAGTGCCGGCAGGTTCGACAGAGGCAGTGGTCTGATGAGCACCGCGGTAACGGCGTAGGCGAGCGCCAGCACGGCGAAAGCAGTGGTCAGCGATCCCGGTCGAGACCATGCCGGTCCGCGTCGGCGGTCTCTGGCTCGCAAAGCCATTAAAGGCGGCAAAGTTCTAGTATCGGTGGCAGCGCCGCGGCGATCTGGTTTCCGATGGCGGCGAACACTTCTGGACTGTGGCCGATGGGGTCGGCGATATCAACATTGTCGTTAGCATCGAGATGCGGCCGAAGATTAGCGAGGTCTGCAATGGTGCGTGCATTTTGCTCGGTAACCAACCGTGCTGCTTCGAGCAGGGTGAAGGTCCGTTGGAGACGCTGTGGAGCTACCTCGAGTACGGCATTCCTATGGGTTCTGGTCATGGTCAGAATAAGGTCCGCTCTAGTTGCAATTTTACCGGTGAGCTGTGTAGCAGCAAAGTGCGCGGGGTCGCCACCGAGTGTCATGAGCACGCGCTCGGCATCCCTTTGAATGGGGTGTCCGATGACCGCACGGGTACCCGCGCTAGACGCACGGAGACCGGTCACGCCGGTCTTCATTGCTTGGGCGCTAATTAGGCGCTCCGCGGTAGGTGACCGGCAGATATTGCCAGTACACACGAAGAGGATGTGCAGGGTAGTGCTCCTTGAGGGCGGTGGCGGCGAAGTGCGCTCGCGGACTTCCGATCTCGGACGAGATCGCACCTCAGTATCGGGGGTGGACACGCCTACGCGCCACCGCTGTCTGGAACGCGCACGATCGCGCAAAAGTGGCAAATCATCGGCTCGTTCCGCGTGGTGTCGCGCTTGTCGGGGTGAATAGCTCCTCAACGTACTTGCTGCGGAACTTTCGCGCGCCTGTCCTGCCTTGTGAATGCAGTGTCATGAGGCAGCGTGTCAACCCGGCTTTCACGCCGGGTGTGCGTGAACGAAAAATTTGCTGAGTACCAGACTTGCGGGCTCCTGCTCCTTGTTTTCGCGGGTAACCCAATTTACGCAACTGACAATCGTCCTGAAGCTCGGCCGGGCGCCGACCGGATCGACTCGTTGCTCTAGCAAATATTGAAGAGGTGGCTTGTCGTACGCAAGTGCCATATTGAGGCTTGTGCAACCTCCGGGAACTTGTAGAAGGATGAGCAATGCCGAAAACTGCCTCTGATCTGCGGTTCAGCTCACAAAGGGCGCCATCGGCGACTTTCCTTGCGTTAACTCCTGGAAAAATCCGGAAAGTGGCTGTGCAAGACCTCCAATCAGCACTAACATCCTGCTCAATGGATATTTGGCCGGTGTCGATGGCGTCGATGCACAGTGAGGTGCAAACTGCGGTAGTCTCAAGCCGCTTGCGGGGGATCGGCAAATACGTGACAGGCAGCGACAGGGGGTCGTCGGCGTGATGTGCGACGAAGGTATTCGGGCCACTCGGTCCAGGCGCGACACGAGATGGCGCTCAATCGGGCAGATTGAACGCTATTTGCCCACTGACGACGTCGTAAAATACGCGGCAAGTCTGACAGGTGTGGGGGCATGACCGTAGTAGATCCCTCGAGGGCCGCTCGGCATCGTGACAAGAAGGCGCCGCAAGGCTCGCCGAAGACGACCGTCTTGGCATCGGATATCACTATTAGTCGCGCTGAGGCTGTCGCAAACCAACTCGTGGCAGGACCTCTCCCCGTAGCGAGCAGCGTTTGCGCTTCGAACAACAGTCTCTTGAGTGAGACTGAACGGCCGCAGCGGCGCTACTTCCAGCGTGTTCGTGCGTGGATGGTGGTACCGGTCGTCGATTTCCTGATGCTGATCGCTCCACTGATGTGGCGTCCGCCCCAGCCGCTGACGGTTCTTACGATGGCAGTACTGGGCACTCTTCTGCTTTCAGGCGGAGCAAGATATGTTGCACCTCTTCATCTCAGCGTCCTGGATGAACTCCCGACGATCGTCACTCGACTGCTTGCAACAGTGGCGGCTGTTGCGACCGTGGTATTGCATCTCCACGCCAAGCCGCAGGTGCTGATCTTTCTCGAAACCGCTTGTCAAGCTGTAGCTCTCGTCGTTGTAGGACGTGTCGTTACTACTCGCCTGGTCGCATTCGCGAGGCGTTCTGGAATTGTGCGACACCCAACGGTTCTCATTGGCGGCGGTCCGACTGCGGCTGAACTGGCGCGCACACTGTCCGAGCACCGTGACTACGGCCTCGCGCCTGTTGGATACGTCGATGATTGTGCCGACTCGCCGGCGGCCGGGGTGATCCCACGTATGGGTCGCCTCGACGATTTGGACATCGCGATGATCACCAGCGGAGCTGACACCATTCTTGTCGCCGACGGTGACTTCGATGAGCGTGCTTTGATCGAAGCGGTGCGGTCGAAGGTGGGACTAACAGCGGAGTTGCTTGTTGTACCTCGCCTCCACCATTTTCATACGTTGACAGGAACCGCCGACCATATCGGCTCTATCCCGATCATGCGGATTCGCAATCCGAATCTGCGAGGACCAGCGCGTATCGTGAAGCGCGCGTTCGATATCCTCTCTTCCGGGGCGGCGCTCCTTCTGCTCTCGCCCGTCCTTATCTTGGCCGCCGCTGCTGTTCGGCTGGAGGGTGGGCCCGGGGTACTGTTTCGGCAGACCAGAGTGGGTCGCGACGGGCGACAGTTTCAGCTTTTGAAGTTCAGATCGATGCGGCCCGCCAATGAGGTCGAGGCACAGACACAATGGAATGTCGCGTCCGATACCAGAGTCGGCAGGGTAGGTAAATTTCTGCGACGCACCTCGATTGACGAACTGCCGCAGCTATGGAACATAATGCGGGGCGACATGACTGTTGTGGGTCCCCGTCCTGAGCGGCCGCACTTCGTCGAGCAGTTCTCCACGCAGTTCGATCGCTACGCGCACCGCCATCGAGTTCAGGTCGGACTCACCGGCTTCGCGCAGGTCAGCGGTCTGAAGGGTGACACGTCGATCGCCGACCGTTGCCGATATGACAACTTCTACATCGAAAATTGGTCCCTCTGGTTGGATATAAAGATCATCATTCGAACGTTCCGAGCGGTGGTCCTCTACCGTGAAAGATAATGCGATTCAGCGGCGTTTGGAGTCTCAATAGAGCTACGCACAACAGCTGTCACCCGACGGACTTTCATCGGCATTTGCCATCGACATTGCTTCGCAGGCTCCGATAACGTGCCGCTGATCTTGAGAGAAGGCTGCCTGTCTGGCCTTAACCGAGGCGAGAGGCATCTTAGAAACGCAGTCCGCTTTTCGTCTATGTGTCATGTTGGTCCGTCTGTGTGTGCGACTGGACTCCGTTGTGGCCAGATTGAGCGCGAAGCTTTTCCGGCTCGGGAGACGAAAGGATTTCAATAGAGGTGGAACCGCCAAAGGATGAGACCGTCCTCGCAGGTATCGTGACATTCAACCCCGATATCGAACGGTTGCGTGAGAATGTACAGGCCGTCAGCGTTCAAGTTGAAAAGATCATTATCTTCGACAATGCGTCTGCAAACGTCGATGATGTGTGCGATGTCGCTCGGGAATTTGGCAATGCGGATGTGATCCGGTCGCCGCGGAACATCGGTATAGCAGCCGCATTGAATGGAATCGTGGATACGGCCTCTGCTCACGGATGCTCATGGGTGCTCACGCTGGATCAGGACAGCGTTTGCGCAGCGGATATGGTAGAGAAGTTGCGGGCGAATGCAGATCAGTCCAGACCTCTTGTAACCCCATACATCATCGATCGCAACAAGATGAAGCTCGATGAATACCTTAAGTTGGATCTGCCGCCGTTTCAGCTATTTCGGAGAGCTGCAAGCAAAGGTGCAATAACTTCTGGAGCGTTGGTGAATACCCGTGTCTTTGATGAGGTGGGCTCATTTGACGAGAAGTTCTTCATCGATCTCGTCGATTACGACTTCAATATGCGCTTACTGCAAGCCGGATACCCTATCGTCAGGGTAAACGGAACCTATCTTGTTCATGAACACGGCGAGGCTCGGCGAACGTGGCTCGTTACCCCACGAAAGTCGCTGGACGGGCGATGGTATTTGGAGCGATTCTATTCGTTCAACCATACGTCTATGCGCTGCTATTACAAGGCCAGGAATCGAGTACTTTATTCGAAAAAGTATTGGCGGGTAATCGGTCTATCAAATGAAGGCATAGCGCAAATTCCCCAGGTGATTGCGTTGACCCTCCTCTTCGAAGGCGACAGAATGTCGAAGCTTCGAGCTTTTGTGCGCGGGATTGTGGACGGTATCCGCACACCGGTAGATTCGTCTCCCGTAATTGCAACCGGTCGTCGGGTGGACTCGGTTTGATTTCTCACGGTGGAGACGCATGCGGCTGCGAGCAGGTACGTCGAGTCGAGGCCTGCCGGCGACCAATACCGCACTCGGTTCGGCGTTGGGCCAGTGGATAGTCACGCTGTGCCGTTCAGCTTGTTCGTCGATTGTGAACCTTTGGTGCGTGCCATCTCTCGATTGGCATTGGCGGTGAACACTTGAGCGATGCCCAGAACGAGGACGATCAGCGCCCGCAGGTACTGATCCTGCTGGCTACGTTTAACGGTGATCGGTATCTGCCAGAGCAACTGACGTCTGTCGAAAGACAGACGTACACCAGCTGGAGCATGCTGATAAGCGACGACGGGTCGACAGATGCGACGCCTCAGTTGCTAGAGGACTTTAGGGTGCGACATGCGGACCGTGTTGCGATCTTGAAAGGTTCGGGCCCGCGCTCCGCCAAGGGCAATTTCTTCAGACTTCTACGTGAGGCACCGTCAGTTCCTTATGTCGCATTCTGCGATCAAGACGACGTGTGGATGGAGACCAAACTCGAGGAGTTGGTCGCAGCCTGTGCGAAGCTCGAACGGCAGCTAGATCCCGGCGCGCCGTGCGCTGTGTTTTCTGACCTGCGTGTCGTGGATGAGGATCTTCGGCTGCAGGCCCCGTCGTTCTTTCGTCAGACGAACGCTCGTCCAGATAGGATCTCGTTCGGATCCCTTCTTGTAGAGAACGCGATACCGGGCTGCTCGATGCTCGTGAATCAGGCTCTGGTTCGTGAGTTTCGACGCTTCCGTGGAGATCTCGAGGACGCGCGAATGCATGACTGGTGGTTGTCACTTCTCGCCGCGGGGCTTGGTGCTCTCGCGTTCGTGCCAGACCAGTTGGTGCTCTATCGGCAGCACGCACGAAACGCAGCAGGCAGTGTTCACCGTACGGGGATTGCTTTCGCCTGGGCGAAGTTGGTCCATGGTGACCGGAGTGACGCCAAAGCGTCGATAGCGCAAGCCGTACTGCTATTGGCAGCCCACGGCTCCCGATTTCCGGAACAGTCCCGCCGCCAACTATCGGCCTTCGCAGCATTGGGCGGAAGTAGTAAGTTGCGCCGGGTCTTCGTGTGCCTTCGCCACAGAATATTGAAGGAAACAGTGGACCGCAGGATCTATCAGTTGATGAGAATCTGAGCCGAAGTGTCTCCACTCAGAAACTCCGCAACTCCTGCGCGTGGCCGTACGAGAACCTTCTCGCGATCGGTATTTATAACCATCGTCGGCAGCGCCTTCCCGCCTGCTGCCGCACTTGTGACAGCCCCGATTCTGGCTCGAAGTTTAGGTGTAGATGCACGCGGCGACGTCGCGGCCGCGCAGTCCGTGGCCATTCTTGCAGTCGCAGTAATGGCCATCGGACTTCCGGAGACAGTTACGCATTTCGTTGCTCGGAGAGCTTTTCGCACGCCACGACAAGTGTGGACGTTCGTGGCGGTGTCGGTCGTGTCGGGCTTTCTCGCGTGGCTTCTAGTGAGAGAGCTTTCGTTATGGCTCGGTGGGGGTAGCGAGTCCGCAGCGAGATTGATTCAGTTCGCTGCCCTATCAATAGTTCCCGCACTCTTGCTCGGCCTGGTGCGCGGCTTCGCGGCAGGCAGCGGATTATGGCTACACGTCGCAGCGGAACGCGTAATCGGTAGCGCGGTTCGCTTGTTCGGATCGATCGCCTTATTCGCTATAGGCAGCCTCGGCGCAACTGAAGCTGTTGCACTTATCGTCTTTGGTCCACTTGCGGGCGGCCTCGCCTACCTCTTTCCAAGATCTGTACATGCCAAGCGACTTGTACGTGAACCGGTTCCAATCCGATCCGCAGGCAGCTACGCGCTGCGAGTCTGGGTTGGGTCGCTCGCCGGCATTGTGTTGATGCGCATCGATCAGGTGTTGCTGATTCCTTTAGCCGGCCCCACTGCACTCGGTGTGTATGCGGTCGCTGTCGCAATCAGCGAGGTGCCGCTGATCGTGAACTCTGCAATTCGGGATGTAACTTTTACCGATCAGTCCGCAGAACTCGACTACGCGCGAGTGGTCGCGTCGGCGCGGCTGTCCTTTCTGGCGACTGGACTGATCGCTGGCGCATTCACGCTAGCGGCGCCGTACGCGATTCCGACTGTCTTCGGTGACCAGTTTGAGGGAGCTGTCGTCGTAACCGCGCTGTTGCTTCTGGCGGTGACAGTAGGTACGCCCGGTTCCCTCGCAGGCGCCGGCCTTGCCGCAATCGGCCGACCAGGCATGCGTAGCTTGTCGCTAGCAATCGCGGCGGTGACCGCCATTGCCGCCCTTGTGCTTCTCGCACCTAGGTGGGGGGCCGTCGGCGCGGCATACGCCACGCTGATTGGAAATCTCGTATCGTCAAACGTCTGTATAGCTATCTGGTGCCGACTCACGAAGACGCCGTTCCTGCAGTTCTACGCGATCCGCACGACCGATGTGCTGTCCTTGTTCCGAACCGCCTCAAGGTTGTTTCCTATATTGGGCAAGATCAGCCAAGGCCTCTATCGCTACAACATCTTCACCGATTTACGGGGTGGTGCCGAAGATGTGCCATACAAGATTCGGCGCCGACTCTTCACCCTCACCTCACCGATCGCCTCAGCTGTCATGTCGATGCGGAGTAGATGGGCCACATCGCCACTTATCGGCGAAATGGACGCTCCCGTAGTGACACTCACTAGTTATGGGCGCCGGATCGGCCGAGTCAACCGGACTATCGAGTCGATAGGACGTGGCACATGCAAGCCATCCCGAATCATTCTGTGGATCGATGACCCATCATGGTTTTCGGACTTGCCGCCCAACGTTCGTCGCCAGCAGCAGCGCGGTCTCGAAGTAGAACTGACTCAGAATCTAGGCCCTCACACGAAGTACTTTCCGTACATATCCAGTCGAGGTGCCGAGGCGAAGTCGTTTGCAACTGCAGACGACGACATCGTGTACCCGAGGTGGTGGTTAGCCCGGCTGGTGGAGGCCTCTCGAGTGAGCCCCGGGGAGATCGTGTGCCACCGAGCGCATCGTATCGAGACCGAACGAAACTCTATTCGGGCATACTCGAAGTGGACTTCGGTACGAACAACCTGCGCGCATCCTTCAGTATTCGCGACCGGGGTGTCCGGAGTGCTGTATCCACCGGCCATGGTCGTTGCGCTCCGCGATGCGGGGCTGAAGTTTCGCTCGTTCTGTCCAAGTGCCGACGATGTGTGGCTGCACTGGGTCGCGCTGACAAATCGGATCTCCGTGCGTCAGATAGCCAATGTGCCCAGAGGGTTCTGGATCACCCCCGGAACCCAGGAAAACGCGCTGATGGCGATCAACCTTGCGGGAGCCAATGATGCGGCGATCGCTGCTCTTTACGGACTACGACAGATAGATCAGATCGCATACGGCCCTGTAACTGCCGACGAGGAGGCGTCAAAATGAGCGCGCTACAAAGCTCCGTCTCAGTGCAGCGGCAGAGCAACCGATCCGCGGGTGGACAGCCCGGTGCAGTCCCCGCCGCTTTGCAACCAGCTCCAATAATTCAAGCGTCGGTTTGTGCGCTGGTGGTGGCACTGTGGGCCTGGGCTTGGGTCCCTCAACTTCTCGACCTTCTATACATCGGACGACAAAATGTGGTCTTTGGGCAGAGCGCGGTACGGTCGGCGCCCGCTGCCACGGTCTACAAAGTCATCGTGGGCTGCATCGGAGCACTGTCGGTCGCGCTAATCTTGAGCGGCCTCGCCTCGGCCCGGCGCAACTACCTCGGGCCGATACTTGTCCTGCTTGCTCCGTGGGCTGCGTTATCGGGTGCCTATGTGGTCCAGGGAGGGCGTAATAATGAGCTTTTGCTGTACCCCGTGGTGGCGATCGCATTTGCGTTGAATTGGAACAGTTCCCGCGTTGTATACCGCACATTGCGGGTGCTGATTATCGTTACTGCGCTATCAAGTTTGGTACTCGGGGCCTCACAGTCGGGCTTATTTCTATCTGATCCGACCCGCATGGTCGCCAATGAGAAGGCGCTGTTTGGTGGGCTCCTTCTTAACGGCCTGTTTCCGACTTCGAATCAACTTGGACTTGCACTGGCACTTGGCATTCCGATCCTCATGGTGACAATCAAGAGCCGGTATTGGCGGTGGACTAGCGTCGCGTTTGTTCTAGCAGCACTAGTTTGGACATCTGCCCGGACATCCATCCTTATTAGTGTCGTTGTTATTGCCGTACTAGTCATGTCCGGTTCGCGGATGCGTCAAGCGCTGACCATCGGTAGATTGGCCACGGTACTCGCTGGGTTCCTGGTGGTCGTAGTGCCCTTCGTATTCACTGATCCGACTGCCTTCACGAACCGTGCTTGGATTTGGCAATGCGCACTACGTTTTGCGTTCGACGACGTCACGACGATGCTGTTCGGCGGCGGTGCGATGATCTTTCGTGAAGCGAGTCCCGTTACATACGCAGTCGGAGCCATCGCCGGAACTGGACACAACGTGTTTGTAACCATTGTAACGATTGGAGGGATGGCTGCACTCGTAGCAGTGGCGATCCTCTGGATCTTCTATCTTCGTGCTGCTTCGAAGTTATTCGAAGTTGATCGTCTGCCGTTGATATTCTTGCTTACCGTAACCGGGCTGTCAGTTATCGAAGATCCGCTCCGGGCCTTTACGATCGGTCCGCAAGCTTTTATTTTCATTCCACTTCTAGCCATGCCACTGGCAGCAGCCTACGAAGCGCAGATCGCAGAATCAAGCCGCCACGTTAATTCCTTGAAATCGAGCACTGTGCAGAAGGCGACTGGATGAGTAATCCCAGAGTAAGTGTCGTGATACCGACATACAACAGAGTGCATGTACTTGGGAGGGCGATTGCCAGTGTTCTCAACCAGACGGTCCCTGTGCACGAAGTTATTGTGGTAGATGACGGATCGGACGACGGTAGCTCAGAAATGGTAATTCGCCTCTCGCGACAGGATCCACGGATAGTTCTTCTGAGGCAAGCACGGGGTGGTGCACCGTCAGCCCGCAATCGTGGGATCGCTTACGCATCAGGCTCGCTGTTGGCGTTTCAGGATAGCGATGACGAATGGAATCCACGATTCATTGCGACCCTTTTAGAGTGTCACACGAAGCCTGGGGTAATAGCGTTCTGTTCGATGACGACGATAGACGCATCAGGTAAGTCAAGAATTGACTTTCCCGAGAAAATTGACAATGTGCGAGCACAGCTACTAAGGGCGAACTGCATTTCGACGCAATCCTGCCTTGTCGACAGCACCTTGCTCAGATCAAATAGTTTCGATGTGAGACTTCAGCGTCTCCAGGATTGGGATCTATGGTTGAGCCTCATCGACAAAGCCACTTTTATTCACGTGCCCGAAGTGCTTGTGACACAATATATACAGAGCGACAGCATCACAGCCGGATCGGAGCGAAAGTTGTATGCAGCTCTGAAGCTAATCACCAAAAAACACCGACGGGTACTCTCGCGCAGACCGCTCTGGTTTGCCAAATTCTGGATCGCGGCGAGGCTCCGAACGTTCAGCCTGAGAAGAATTTGATCAACCCATTATTCCGGATTGGTTTCATCTGTTGCGTGAGAATCTGCTCTGGACGGCGATGGTGAAATACGCCGCAGCGTGTTGCTAAATCGACTTCGCGAAAATATAAAAATCTGAAAAACTAGTATTGTCGGGATCAATGTCGGAATGCGGATAACGGTTTTTGATTGTATCAATTAGTTTATAGTCAGGACGTCGTTGTTCAACCCAGCGCGTGAACTTGCGATGCCTCACATGCGGATCTGGCCATTCTGAATCGCTGTTACTCGCGTAAATGATAACGAACTTGGTGGATATATCGAACAATTGCTCCATGTAGAGATCGAACACATTATCTTCTACCAGATGGTAGATGACATCAAGAGACAAAGACAAATCGGCCTTCGTCCGATCGGTTAGTTCAGAGATATGCAAGATTCGGACAGACGAATCTTGAGCGAAGAGTGCGCGCGTTTTGGCAACCACCGATTTCGAAACGTCAAAACCCGTATACAGCGGGTAGTCTGCGAGGCGAAGCTGGGCACCGTCGCCGACTCCGAGCTCGACGACGCTACGCACATTATTTCTCTTTACAAAATCGTTGACTACTTCTGCCTTGAACTCGGCTAAGCGGTTGTAAGATCCAGCGCCCGAGTTGCCACCCTCGCGGTAGCGGTTCTCCCAGTACTCGGCGGAGTTTTTGAACGGAATGGGCCCAGCCAGCCTTTGTCGAAGTCGCAGCTTGATTTTGCTGAGCATGGACCGATGCGAACCCGATTTCGTCACTGCCCGCTCTCCACTTCTTGGAAGGGCTGTCATTCCCGACAGAATTTTTGCAGGGGCAAGAAGATCCGACCCTCGCTGTTGTCTAAACCATTATGGTACATCATGTTTAAAAGAGTCGCGGCCGTGAACAGCCTCAGCACACGATTCAATTGGCGGGATGGCTTTCAGATATAAATCTCGGCTACCAAAGCGTTGTCCGATTGTTCAGGGTAGGGGTTAACCCTGCCCTGCGGTTCCGTTGCAACTTCTTGATCTGAGTGCTTCCGATAAAGATGTGATGGAGGCTGTCGTTACTTTCATGACTTCGGGTCGCGAAAATGCAGCTAGCAGTAACCAGACTGCATGGTAAAGCGCCCATTCCGATCGAAACGTAATTGAAGATGACGTCTGGCGATGGAACTCTTCCACATGCAGGCCCGCCCATGTGGCTGCAGGCACCGAGGACGTTGTGTCGAGACGTAGGATATGGGCGAGCGAATCCATAGCCGCGAACGGCGCCATCTGCTGTCCGTAGTTTTCAGGATTCGCAGGATAGTAAATTCTCGGCGAGTCAGTCACGTAATAGCTGCCTCCGGGTGATTGCCACGGGGGTGCGGCGAATTTGAAATCTGCCATCGCGCGATATATAAGATCGCCTTGGCGAAGTGTGCAGGCCGGAATTGGATAATCTTCGTGTGCGAATAGGACTCCGTTCAACCAGTTCTGGGCTAGTGCTGCGGAATAGCGTGGATTCGGGTACCCATGATTGACAACGATGCCGTCACCCGTCAGATTTGAACCACTGACGATTTCGCCTACTATTTCTCCGTGGATTCTGTCTGCACTAGCTGTATCAGCCGGAACGGAGCCGACAGACGTTGAAAGCTCCACGAACTTGGCCATCCAACCTGCTGCGTGCTGATGGTCAGGAAGCATTATCAGGGCCGTAGCGAGCATGGACGCATTCCACGCGGACTCCTCCGCCTTTGTGTCCCCTTCGTAGTGTGTGTTCCCCGTGCGATCGCGCCAGTACGGAACAGTGAAAGTGAGGAATCGATCGGCTTCGTACACAACCATTTTCACAATGGACGCCCGCTCAGCCGCCGAGAACTCTTTCCAAACAAGCCAAGCGCCGTGAGACACAAAATGGCACCACAGTGCACCTTGCCAATCGTTGTGCGACGCGTCATACGACCACGGTCCGGGCCGTCCACCCCATCCGTCTGGGTGCTGCGATACGTGTTTGGCCGTCAAGGACTTGATGAGACGCGTGACCTGAGTTACCGCGTTGGACCGCGGGACCCCGGCGGTGGATTCGTCATACACGTCCAGTTTGATCAGAGCCGCTATACCGAACGCTATCGTGCACGGTTTGCGAATGTGCCATTCATCGAACGGTCCAAAATCGGTGATCAGCTCGGACTTCGTATCGTATTTGGATTGAAGAAAGGCAAGGTTCTCGCCCGCGCAGAGGTTTGCGATCTCTGCTGCCTTGAGGGTCAGTGACGCATCTAGTCGTCGACCATTGAGGAGGACGGGTCCGCTGCCGCTCGCAGAATCGCATGCTGAAACGGGCGGAGCTGTAGCCAAAAGCAGCGCACCCGCCCCGGATGCTTTGAGAAGCATGCGTCGAGACATGGTTGGTACGTCGAGGGCGCGGCCTTCCTGGCCATCGACTGTCACTAGCTATCTCCAGCGTGTGCGGATCATGATCTTTTAGAATTTCAGGTTGAGTTGCAACTCATGGCTTGTGGTCACCGTGGCTGAAGCCCAAAGACCCAGTGACCGCAATGGCTCACGTCTGGGATAGACGTGTTGCACCAAGTGCCATGTCGGATGGGCCGTGCTGAGCAATCCACCCAATGCTCAATCAGGATTCCCGGTCCTGTCTGATCGCAGGAGGTCGCTGGAGGAGGTTGAAGGTGCCACCATCGACTGAGTCGAACGCTTGGTTCCTGCAGGCGGCGCGGAGGGAGTGGACTTCTTCGTTGCGCGCCTGCGCCCTTTGAACCCGCGCGGGCTGGACCCCTCTTTGTAGTCATAGTGGTAGTACGATCCGCCGCGAGATGGCGTGAGTGTGAACACTGCGCCCAACACGGTTGCGCCGACGTCACGGAGGCTTTCCACCGCGTGCGCAAGCTGATCACGCTTAGTCCGCCCGTACCTAGCGATGACAAGTACCCCGTCAGCCTCGGCCGCCAAGATGGCTGCGTCTGTGACGGCGAGGAGGGGAGTCGTGTCAACGATTACATAGTCGAATTGTGAGCGGAGCTCGGAAAGCAGACTTTTGGCGGCCTGGGACCCGAGAAGTTCGCTTGGGTTAGGCGGGATTTCCCCCGATGTCAGAACCGTCAGGCCGGGAAACTGCGACTTTTGAAGTGACTCAGAAAGCGTCGCCCGTCCACTTAAAATTGTGCTGAAGCCAACCTGGCCGATCAGGTTCAGATACTTATGTAGTGTCGGTCGGCGCATATCGCCGTCTACCAGCACCACGTTGTGATCGGCTTCGGCCAAGGCGAGTGCAATGTTGATCGCGGTTGTCGATTTACCCTCGCTTGGTACTGAACTCGTGATGAGGATGACGCGAGGCGGGTTATCGACCGCCAAAAAGTGCAGATTAGTACGGATCTTTCTGAAAGCCTCCGCAATCAGAGAGTTATCCGTATCGAAAGCGATAGCAGGCTTGTCCTTGCGTTCTTTGTCCATCGGGATGCTGCCGACTAGGCCAGTGCCCGTGACTGCGTCGAGAGCTTGCCGATCCTTCACGGTGTTGTCTAGTACATCGCGCAATATGGCCAGTCCGATTCCCGCTGCTAAGCCTGCGAGAAGGCCAAGAAGGATGTTGCGTGAAGTCTTCGGAACTACCGGGTCATCGGGTATCGAAGCACGCTGCTCTACGACGACCCGTGAACTCGGGCTGGTTCCGTCCTCCGGTGTCTCGAGCTCCCGCACCAAGTTTACAAATTCGTCTGACAAGGCGTTCGCAATATCACGCGCTTCAACCGGCGACTCATCGAGAACGTCCACGTTAATAAGCACGGTATTGAGTTTGGCAGTCGCTTTGACATGCGCCTGTAGCTCTTCGGCGCTCATCGGGAGGCCAAGTTTGTCAATGGTTCGCTGAGCAAGTGATCGACCCATGAGTAGCTCGGCGTATGACGCAACGCGGTCTTGCGAGACTCTATTGCCCTGATAACTCTCAGCGAGAGTCTCACCGCCAGTTGTGGATACGAACAGCCTTGTCGACGCCTGATATAGGGGCGTGGTGAGCAGCGTGTAGACGACTGCCCCCATCAGACCGATGCCAGTTGCCACACACACGGTTAGCCATCGAGTTCGCAGTAGTTTGATGACATCCTGAAGGTTCAACGGCTTCCCTCCACTGCTGTGTCCCTAAGGGGGCGTGCAGTTCCCTGCATATCAATGACTGGGAGCACGCGATGTGGACCTACTTCGAGCATTCGGGAACCGATACTACGGGCGCCACCCCGTCGACTAGGGGCTGAATCGGAACTCTCGGCGTGCCGGCGACGGTCGGCTCTGACAGTCGAAAAGTGAGCTCACCGGATTGGCCAGGCGGTATCAGCACCTGCACTTCAAAGGTGGGGTGGCCGCGTTCGGTGCCCACGAATACCTGGGTGCGTTCGCCGTTGGCTAGTCCGCTCTGCAATTTTGCGCCATTGGTGGCTAATAGCTTTACGGAGGTAGCCATTGACCCATTGGGCAATTTGACAGGCAAGTCGGGGTTCAACCCGCCGGCGCTTGCGACGTAATCAGGAAGGGGACCTGATGGTGCAGCGTTCTTCAGTCGAATCGTCACGGTGGAGTTTCGGGTGTCTCCGTCACACCTGTCGGCGACGTACTCGATCTCGCGTTCCAAGTAGTAGTCCATCTTGTTTCCGCCGAGATTGTTCAACACCACTGCGGCGTACGGTGCGTCATCGTCCGGGACGATATGTGCCAGAGGAGTCTGCTCCAGCAATTCCTGTTCGGCGGGAACCGCACTCCACACCGCAATGCGGCCTTCGTTGGCAGCTTTCCCGAGCGCTTCAAGTAGCACTCTGGGTGAACCGCTGGCGCTTGTCACCTTTTTGACAACTTCACTGGCAATGTCCTGAAGATACTGCTTTCGCGCCGCCTGGTCGGTGGGAAAACGAGCGTAGGCGGTCGACTCGGTCAACTCGACGACGTTGTCTTTGGTCACCTGTTCACCGTCAGGCATGGTCACCGGTCCCACCGCGCCGAGGATGTAACTGAGTGCGAACGGATCGAGGGCGATGACCCCGTCCACGTTCATGCCGGTCTGCTGCGCCCACATCGATTTCCAGATCTGGGCCGCGTACGGGAAGTGTGGGCTCAAATTGCTGTTGCGGAAGTCGCTGAAAGGGTTGGCGTATCCGTAGTTTTGGTTGAACTCGGCACCCAGGTCGATGGGTGTGAAAGGTTTGTCCAGCGCGGTGTTGGCGCCGAGCGTGTCGACGGTGGCAACACCATTGTCGAATCGCAGAACCCCGAAGCCGCCCAACAGCCCGCCGGTGCCGCGCGCCTCGGCGTTGGTCTGAAAGGCCATGAAATAGGAACGCGGGCCGTCCGCTCCCATCATCGGTGGGACCAGCCGTGAGGCCAGCGCCGTGTTCTCCAGAAGCCCGGTGATCTGAGCCGTCTGCTCCTGCAACTGTGTGCGTGCGTCCGACAACGTCGACACATATCGGGGATCCGAAATGGCCTGCGCCTCGCTGTTCAGCCGGGTTGCCGCCTCCGCCAGGGAGGTCAGATTCGGCTCCTCCGAGCGCAGCAGCGCGACGTCCACCCGGCTACCGTCCACCAGGCGATCGGGCGACAGCGCCGTGCCGGCCTGTGCCGCGGGCTTGAGTACGTCGTTGGCCAGGCCCAGAACCACATCGGAGATCTGCTGGCCGGTGCGGAACGGGCTACCCACCCACGGGATGGCCGAGGTGACCGTCCAGGGCAGGGAATGCGTCGCGTCGCTGGCGGCCTGCGCGTGGTACTGGGCATGGTCGACGAAACGGGATGCCGCCTCGGAATCGCCCTGCTGCAGCGCGTCTTTGGCTTGCTGAGCATTGCTGCGGGCCTGCTCCAGTGCAGACTTGGCGTCCAGCCCGCTCTTGGCCAGCCATCCCGCGAAAGCGACCACGATGGCGAAGGCCACCAGTCCGCCGATGATGACGGCTCGGCGGTGTCGTCTCAGCTGGGAGCGCGCGTCCCCAAGCCTTCCGCGGTGTTCTTTCCCTGACATTTCATTGTCGTCACCATCGACGGAGTCAACCTTGGGCACTCAGCGCGCTTTCTACATAGATCGGCGCGGACCCACTGAGTGGATCCGCGCCGATGAGACCAGCTTCTGGGCAGAGCTCAAAGTCAGGCGCAACCACGCCCGACGGAGAAGGTCGTGGTGCCGTAGGGCCCCACCCGCAGCGATGCGCCGAAGACGCAGGCCTCAAGGTTGAGGTTCTGGGTGAACCAGCCGTAGAGCGGCTGGAGGAATCCGGGCACCAGGCTCAGCGGCTGGAAGGTGAAGACCGGCGAGCTCGGCGGGGGAGTGGGGTTGGCGGTACCGAACCACCAGAGGTTGTTCTGGAAGATTCCGCGGATGGCCTGCTCCGGGGTGGGCAATGCAGCCGCGGCCGGAACGCACGCCGGGTCGGCCGACGGATCACACTGGGCGGCGAGGGCGCGGCATGTGCGACCGTGACCGGTGTGAGCGTTGCTGCGGCAGCGAGTGCGCCGGCCGCCAGGCCCATGCTCACCTTGCGTGAAACTGCTGACATTTCTCCCCCTTGGATGGGCCTTTGAGTTGCGGAAAGCATGTCAGACTGGGAACGTCCTGTCAACACGTTTTCGCAGGTTGCACCGCTACATTGTCGCGGCTGGCAACTGTTTACAGGGTTCATGCGGATGTAACCGATCGGCGGCAAAAATTGCATACGCAACCGTCGCCGGTGGCCGTCCGGCGAGTTCGATCCGAGTCGAATATTCCCCCTCGAAAAGTTTGCCAGCCGGGAGCACGCGTACGGTGGCCTTCGAGTTAGCTGTGATTGCAACCACACGTCGTGTTGCGGCAGCAGGTCAGCTGATTTGTCCAGTACGGGGACTCGCGGTGCCGTGATCGCTGTCGGACCGAAATTTGGGTCCGCAGTAGCCGTTTCTGCAGCTTGTCGTCGAGTGGTAGCGGGGCCGTCTGGATATTGACGTTGCTGTTCATTAAAGGCCGGGACACGCCGTTCGGCCGCGGAGGCCCCCGGCCGTTCGCTCAGAACCCCAATTGTTGCGGCCGACCGTGCCGACGGGCCCCCGTAAGCGTGCCGATGCCGCGGCGTGATTCGGCCGAGATCTCAGTCCACGACCACGGTTGCGGCCACCGCGCGGTGGTCCGAACCCGCCACGGCGACCGCCCGAATCGCAGTCACGGTCGCCTTGCGGGTCAGCACATGGTCGAGCGCCAACATCGGTGGGATGCCGTAACGGCGTAGATGGTTGGGATAGGTACGTATCCGCCCGGCGCCGGCCTGGGCGGCACCGCTGCGGTAACCGCCACTACCCAATAGGCGACGGAACTCCACGACATCGGGGGTGGCGTTGAGATCGCCCCCGGCGATCACCGGTCCGGTCGCCGGCAGCTCGCGCAACGTCGGGCCGAGCCGCACGATATCCGCGCGCCACGACGGGAACGCCGAGCGCGGCGGCGGCATGTGGGTGGAGATGAACGTCGGTTCGGCATCGGTGCCCGGCAGCCGAACCCGCGCCCATAAGAACCCACGGGTGAAGCTCCCGTCGGCGCCGGACGCCGTGATCGGATAGCGGCTCCACAATCCCACCCCGGACGCACGCTCCTTGGGGCGCTGCTCGCAGTGCGGAAAGTGTTGTGCCAGTGCGCTCGAGAGCGCCTCGGCCAGTTCCGGCGTCAGCTCCTGCACGGCGATCACATCGGCATGCTCACGGGCCAGCCGGGCCACGGCCTCCGGGTCGGCCTTGCCCATCAGCAGGTTTGCCGAGACGAAGCGCACCGGCACACCGCCGGCCGGCCGCGGGCTGCGTCCCCGCAGCGGAAGCAGGAAGGCGATGGCCGCTGCGGTCGCAACGGCGGCGACGGCGGCCGGCACCCAGTGCCTGCCGAGCGTGAACATGACAGCCGCCGCCGGCGCACCGAGCATCAGATATGGCGACAATGCCGCCGTCGCGAGCAGCAGCCGAGCTGCAGCGGGCACCGACCGTGCGACCGCGGCGATCACCGCGCACAACAGCAACAGCGAGCCGAGTAACAGCGTCATTGACTACGGACTGATGTCGCCGTCGCGGGGCAGGCGGGACTACGGCTTGACGTAGGTGACCAGGCTGACGTCGAGGGCCTCGTCGACGTAGTAGTACTGGCAACCGGTGAGGTAGCGCATGTAGTCGTTGTAGTGCTGCTCGCCGGCTGCGGCGATGGCTTGATCCTTGTTGTGCTCCAGGCGCGCGGCCCAGATGCCGAGGGTCTTGATGTAGTGGTTACGCAGCGACAGCACCTCGGGAACGGTGAAGCCGGCCTTCTCGCCGTGTTCCACCAGCATCTTGGTGCTCGGGATCCGGCCGCCGGGGAAGATCACCTCGGCCATGAACTTCGCGAACCGGGCCAGCTCGAAAGTGAGCTTCTTGCCGCGCGCGCGCAGATCGTCGGGGTGGTAGCCGCAGCTGCTCTGGATGGTCATCCGGCCGCCGGAGGGCAGAATGTCGAAGCTGTTCTTGAAGAACTCGTCGAAGCGCTCGAACCCGAAGTGTTCGATGGCCTCGATCGACACGATGGCGTCGACGGGAGAGTGGAACTGCTCCCAGCCTTCCAACCGCACATCGAAGGTGCGCTCGGAATCGATGGAGCTGAGCAGCTGATTGCAGTACGCCTGCTGATTCTTGCTGAGCGTCAGACCGATGACGTTGACGTCGTACTTCTCCATGGCGCGCTGCAGCGTGAGCCCCCATCCGCAGCCGACCTCCAACAACGTCTGGCCGGGCTGGAGGTTCAACCGGTCCAGGTGCTGGTCGACATTGGCGATCTGGGCCTCGGACAGCGTGACGCTGGGTCCGGTGAAGAAGGCGCTGCTGTACTTGCGCGTCGGGTCCTGGAAGACGCCGAAGAAATCATCGGACAAATCGTAATGAGCCTGGATGTCCTCGAAATGCGGCCGCATGTCCGTGGTGCCGCTCGACTTGTCAGACATAGAGGTGGCCTGCCCTTCTCGGTGGGTTCCGACTACGCCGTCCACCACATCACGGGTGCCCACTTGTGTGGGCACCCTACTCGCCGCGAATCCGGTCCCCCAGGAACTCCGCAGCGTGTCTCTTCAAAACGGATGTGATCGCCATCGCGCCGTTGCTCATGGCGATCCTGCTTTACTCGACTCTATCGTCCGCGACGGCCGATCCCGTGCGGATGGTGGATATGTGTCCTGTGGTGCGTTGTGCGGACGTCATTGCGGAAAAGGGTTGTCGCGCGCCGTTTTCGCGCCTGCAATGCAGGTGGGGAGCAAATTGTCCGGGCTGTCAGTGCCTTTGCTGAATCCACACCTGATCAACGGTGCGAGCCTGCTGACCTGCTCTGCCACGTTTCGCTATTCGGTGGTCGCGATGCCCGGCCGGGTGTCGGACATATTTGCTCAGTGTGCGATTGATCTTGATTTTCAACGGCTTTCACCGTGCGCGCGCTTTGCGCACGTCTTACTTGACCATCGTGAACTGGTTGACGTCGATGTAGCCGGTCCGAAAACCGTTCGCGCAGCCGGTGAGGTACTTCATATAGCGCTGGTAGACCTCTTCGGACTGGATCTCGACCGCTTGATCATGATGCGCCTCGAGCGCCTCCGCCCACAGGTCCAGCGTGCGGGCGTAGTGCGGCTGCAGCGACTGGCGTCTGGTCACCGTGAAGCCGGCGGGCAGCGCATGCTCCTCGACCTTCTCGATCGAGGGGAGCCGTCCGCCGGGAAAGATCTCGGTGAGGATGAACTTCACGAACCGGGCGATCTCGAAGGTCAGCGGGATACCCTCGGCGCTGAGCTGGTCAAATCGCTTGCCGCAGATGGTGTGTAGCAGCATGACGCCAGCGTCGGGCAGCACGTTGTAGGCCATCTCGAAGAAGGCGTCATAGCGTTCGAAGCCGAAATGCTCGAACGCCCCGATCGACACGATGCGGTCGACGGGCTCGTCGAACTCTTCCCAACCCTTGAGGTACACCCGCTTGTCCCTAGTGGAATCCGATTTGTCGAACTCGGCCTCCACATGGGCTTTCTGGTTCTCGCTGAGCGTCAACCCGATGACGTTGACGTCGTAGCGCTCCAGTGCGCGCGTCATGGTCGCGCCCCAGCCACAGCCGATGTCGAGCAGCGTCATGCCCGGCTCGAGTCCCAATTTGCCCAACGACAAATCGATCTTGGCCAACTGGGCCTCGTGCAACGTCATATCGTCGCGCTCGAAATACGCGCAGCTGTATGTCCTGGTCGGATCCAGAAACAGCGCGAAAAAATCGTCAGACAGGTCGTAATGCGCCTGTACATCCGAGAAATGCGGTTCGAGCTTCTTACGTCCGGTCAATGTTGTATCCCCACCGCGACCTGCTACGTCCCCCCGGATCATCGTTGATCCGGCCCTTGCGGCGACTCTACGCGCTGGAGGTGAGATGGCTGAACTTATGCGGAAAAGTTTGCCTTGAGTGTACCGACGATGTCGTCCCAGAGCGGTTCGGGCAGTTCGTGACCCATCCCGTCGAAAAGCACCAGCCTTGCTCCGGGAATTGCCCGTGCGATGGCCCGGCCGCCGGACGGTCGCATCAATTTGTCTGCCTTGCCGTGGATGACCACCGTGGGCGCGGTGATCTGTCGGTCATAGTCCAGCAGGCTGCCGCTGCCCATGATCGCCGCGAACTGCCTGCCGATCCCGGCCGGGTAGTAGGAACGTTCGTAGCTTTCGGCGGCCTCGGCCCGTAGCTGTTCGTCGGATTTGGGATACCCGGGGCTGCCGATGATCTTGGAAACGCGAACGGTATTGGCGATCACGCCCTCGCGGCTGGTGTCGGCGGGCTTCGACAGCAGTGTCAGCAGTTGGCGGGGGCCCGGCGGCGGCAGGAATGCCTGGTTGTTGCTGGAGAAGATGACAGCCAGCGACCGGGTACGCGCGGCATGCCGTGCGGCGAACACCTGGGCGATCATGCCGCCCATGGATGCCCCGACGATATTGGCGCGCTCGATGCCGAGTTGATCCAGCAGCGCGGCCGCATCATCGGCCATGTCCTCAAGGGTGTAACCGGCCGGGCTCTTCATCCCCGCCAGTGAACGGGCCATCCGCGGGACCAGCGGCGCACCGCTGCGGGCGTGCGGCAGCTTCGACGAGAGCCCCACATCGCGGTTGTCGAACCGGATGACGCGCAGCCCCTGATCCACCAACTTCTGGCAGAACTCTTTGCGCCACAACACCATCTGTGCGCCGAGGCCCATGATCAACAGCACCGCGGGGTGGTCCGGATCGCCCATGTCGTCGTAGACGATGTCCAGTTCACCCGCGCGCGCGACACCCGTACGGATTTGCATACCTGACCTCCAGTTCGCCCCGCGCGCAAAGCGGCGAGCGTCAGTGCCGTTTCGGCGGTGGGATTTCGGTGCTAGCTGTCCAGCTCGTCGGAATGCTCGCGGCTGACCTCGACCATGAAGTTGGCGAAGTAACCGGTCAGCTGCGGGTCGCTCATCATCTGCCAGCGTGGCGCCAGCAGTTTCATGTAGCGCTCGACGTAGAGGAACTGCTTGCCGATCAGCACCAACTCCCGCGGCAGCTTCACGTCATAGGCGTCGGCCAGCGTGGAGAGCTGCTTGCCGATCTCGGCGTAGCTCAGATCGCCCAGCGAGGACATGGTCAGCGGGGTGGCGAACTTTTCCAGATCCTTGGCCGCCTGCGCCTCGGGTTTGACGGTGCCGACCGCGCCCATCAACACGACGATCTTTCCCGCCGCGGCATGGTCCTTCTTGACCAGCAGCGCGTAGACCAGCTCGCGCAGCAGCCACCGGGTCCGCGGATCGATGCGGCCCATGATGCCGAAGTCGAAGAACACGATCTTGCCGGCATCGTCGACGTAGAGGTTGCCGGCGTGCAGGTCGCCGTGGAACAGGCCGTGCCGCAAACCACCCTCGAACACGCTGAACAGCAGCGCCTTGACCAGCTGTTCACCGTCGAAGCCCTGTTTGCGGATGGCCGCGACATCATCGATGCGGGTGCCCTGGATGCGCTCCATGGTGAGCACTCGCTCGCTGGTCAGATCCCAGTAGACCTGCGCGACGCGGATGTTCTCACCCAGCGGGGAGGCGTGCATGTGGGCCACCCAGGCGTCCATCGACTGGGCCTCCAGCCGGAAGTCGAGCTCCTCGGCAAGGTTGTCGGCGAAGTCGGCGACCACGTCTTGTGCGGACAACCGCTGGCCGAGCTTGGCGAACTCCACCAACCGGGCCCCGCGCTTGAGGATCTGCAGATCCGCGGCGACCCGGCGCCGGATCCCCGGGCGCTGGATCTTGACCACGACCTCCTCGCCGCTGTGCAACGTCGCATAGTGCACCTGGGCTATCGAGGCCGACGCGAACGGCTTCTCGTCGAAGGACTTGAACAGGTTCTGCGGCTCGTCGCCCAGTTCTTCCTTGACCAGCTTGTGCACCGCCGCCGCATCGGCGGGCGGGACCCGATCCAGCAGGCCGCGGAACTCCCGGCTGAGGTGCTCGCCGAAGGCGCCCGGGCTGGAGGCGATGATCTGACCGAACTTGACATAGGTGGGGCCCAGGTCGGCGAATGTCTGCGGAATCTGCGTGATGACCTTTTGTTGCAGCGACCCTTTACGCAGCAGGCTGCGGGCGACGCGGGCGCCGGTGCGGGTGACCTGCCAGCCCGTCGCGCCGACGCGGGCGGCCTCCACCGGCAACGGCACCCGGTCCAGCCGGGCTCCTTCTCGGTGTTGGGTACTCATCTCTGCAGTGTCTCAAAACCGGCGGTAGCGGTAAAAACACGGGTGGTCCACGTCACACGAAGGCACGCTCCACCTGGTCACGGCTGAGCTCGGGATCGCTGCCCGGCACATAACGGGGCTCGGTGTGGGCCACGGTGGTGCCACCGGCCACCCGTCGCTGGGCCTGACGGAACTCGGGGGCGGCGCCGGCCGCGGTGTGCAGACCGTTGATCACCGACCAGACGATGGCGCGCCGCCCCGCCCGCTCGATGGGGTTGGGGTCGGTGTGCCCGATGAGCTGTTTGGCCCACCGCGGCATGGTGTCGCGGATGGCCCAGTCGACCGCGCTCTGCGGCATCGGCAGATTGGGTCCGGTGGCCATCGCCGCGCCGTGGGTGAGGGCCAGCCGGGGGAGATAGGAGTGCAGGCATTCCAGCGTCTCGGCCTTCGTGGTGGGCAGGTCGGTGCCACCCAGTGCGTGCCCGACCCTGGTGAACTCGCCGTAGTAGCGGTCGAGCTTCTTGCCCCGCAACGGATTCGGATGATAGAGCTCGTGGGCGGTGGCCAACCCCCACACCACGGTGGCGTAGTTCCAGCGCAACCACTCGGGATCGTCGGCGTCGTAGGTGGCGCCGTCGGGCCGGGTGCCCTTGATGGTGTGGTGCATGGCGCGCACGGTCCGCGAGACGCGTTCGGCGGTCTCGGTGTTGCCGTAGGCGGTGCCGATGAAGAAGGCGATCGAGTGGCCGAGCCGGATCGCGGCGCCCTTGGGGTCGATGACAGGGACGGCGGTGCCGTCGGCCTCGCGCTTGACCAGGCGTGAGTGGTGCATGCCCATCCAGTAGATGGACGGGTCGAGCCGTTCCAGATAGGCCGCGCACTGCAGGCCGAAGATCAGTGCCTCGGTATGGGAGTGCACGTGCCAGACGGCGCTGCCGGGACCGAACCAGCCCGGATCGCCCTCGGGGCCGGCGAACTCCAGGCCCTTGAAGAAGTGCCTGCGAAAGGTCTTGTCGTACCGGCCCTGCAGGCCTTGCTCCAGCACCTGGTGCGGCATGTCCACGGGTGAGCCCCTTTCTGGTCACGGCTGTAGCCAGAATACATTTTGGATACGGGCGTGACCAGATTTAGTCTGATGCGATGACTCGGTGGGCTGGCGTCGCACTGACCGATCGGCGCGCGGAACGTCGCGCGCTGTTGATCGACGCCGCCTACGCGCTGTTCGGGACGGGCGGTGAGGCCGCGCTGACAGTGCGCTCGGTATGCCGGGAAAGCGCGCTGAACACCCGTTACTTCTACGAGAGCTTCGCCGATATCGGCGAGCTGCTGGGCGCGGTGTTCGACAAGGTCGCCGGGGAGCTCGGCGCGGCCGTCGACACCGCGATGACCTCGGCCGGCGGCTCGTTGAGTGCCCGCACCCGGGCGGGTGTCGCGGCGGTGCTCGGCTTCAGCTCCGCCGACCCGCGCCGCGGCCGCGTGCTGTTCACCGACGCCCGCGCCAATCCGGTGCTCGCCGAACGGCGCGCCGCCCTGCAGGACCAACTTCTCGATGCCGTGCTCGCCGAGGGCGCGCGGCTGCACCCGGGCTCTGATCCCGTCGCCGCCCGCGTCGGCGCGGCCATGTACACCGGCGCGATGGCCGAGCTCGCCCAGCAGTGGCTCTCCGGCACGCTCGGCGAGGATCTGGACGTCGTCGTCGACGCCGCGGTCCGGTTCTTCTGAGCCCTCTTGTCCGCCGAGAGTGACGCAATGGTTGCTCCGGGGATGGCATCCGCGACCATTACGTCACTCTCGTGCCGGTATGGATCCGTCCGAGTCGCCGCTGCGTCCAAGCAGGTGTGCACATTCCATTCGACGGGGGCGTCGCGATGGCAAGCGGCGCGCTGACCCGCGGGCAACTTCGGCACCGCTATCGGCCGCTACTGCGTGGCGTCCACATCCCGCGCGGTCATCTCCCGACGCTGCGCGAGCGCATCGACGCCGCGCTGCTCGCCGTCCCTGACGGTGTGATCGGCGGGGTCGCGGCCGCCGCTCTGCACGGTGCGCGATGGGTCTCCGACGCCGAGCCGGTCGAGGTGTTCGCTCAGTGTCGGCACCAAGCCGGCCTGGTGATCCGCAAGGACCTCCTGCCCGCCGCCGAGACCACGACCGTCGGCGGCGTCCCGGTCACGACGCGTGAGCGCACCGCTTTTGACCTCGCACGCCGGTTTCGGCGCAGTGTCGCGATCGCCCGGCTGGATGCCCTCATGCGGGATGCCCCCTACCGGATCGAGGACGTCCTGGCATTGGCCGAGTCGCATCCCGGCGTCCGAGGCCTCGTGCAACTCCGCGAGATCCTGCCGTACGTCGACGGTGGTGCCGAATCGCCGCGGGAGAGCTGGCTCCGGCTGCTCTTCATCGATGCCGGGCTGCCATGGCCGAGAACGCAATTCGTCGTGCGCACCGTCGAAGGGTGCTACATCAGGCGACTCGACATGGTCTGGGAGGACTACCGGGTCGGCGCCGAGTACGACGGTGAGCAGCATCTGAGTGACCGCACGGTCTATGCCCGCGACGTGTGGGTGGGCCGCGAGCTGCAGCGCGCGGGGTGGCGCCTCATCCGCGTCATCAAAGAGGACCGGCCGAGCGACATCGTCGGCCACGCCAGGGCCGCCCTGGAGTCTCGCGGTTGGTCCGGCACCGCGGCGCGAGAGTGACGCTGTGGTCGCGTTCGACCGCGCGGGTACGACCATAGCGTCACTCTCGGCACACTAGGAGACCGCTTCCTTGCCCCACGGGGTCAGCCACGGCGTCGGCTCCCAATCCTCAAGGCCGGCCAGCAGCTCGTAGAGGGTGGCACCGTCGATACTTTCCCGGATGATGTCGCCCTGCCCGGCGTGGCGGGCCAGTTCCTCGATCATGTGGAAGATCACCCAGCGCACCGACCATGCCGCGACATCCTTGGGGAACCACGGCACCCCCTGCGGAACCGGCACCGCCGCAGCCAGATCCGCGGTCTCGATGAGGCGGATGGTCTCGGCATTCTGCTCGTCGAACGCCGCCAGGATCCCGGCAAGGGTCTCGTCCTCGCGCATGACGAACTGCTCGGTGTACTCGGCCTGCACCTCCTCCATCGGGCGGTCGTCGGCCGCGGGCAGTTGCGGGGCCGACGCGACCCGCTCCATCCACCCCTTCTGGCAACTGGTGACGTGCTTGATCAGCCCGCCGATCGACAACGCGCTGACACTGGGCGTGGATCGCGCCTGCTCGTCGGTCAGGCCGAAGGCGATCGCCCGGAAGGCGTATTGCTGGGCGGCGACGTACTCCTTGAAGCCGGCGCGCTCGTCGGCGACGGGAGGGGGCATAGCGGGCATCTCAGTTCTCCTTCTGGGTGTGGGTGAAAAGGTCTCTCAGCAGACAGATTTCGGCGCCGTGATGGATCAGCTCGCGGTTGATGTGCAGCACCAGCGCGGCCATCGGGTACTCGGCGTACGGCCCCTCGGCGGGCCCGCAGGGGCGCTGCAGGTCTGCATCGGAGAGGGCCCGCACCCCGGCCGTCCACCGCGCTTTCTCCTCGTCGAGCTGGTCCAGGGCAGTCGCCGCATCGGTGGCATACGGCCAGGTTTGGTAATCGGCGAGTGGGCCGCCGAAGTGAGAATGACTTCGCATGGCCAGTACGCCGATGATCACATGGGCCATCCGCCACGCGATCGTCGTGAACGGCGCCGGCTCGGGTTGCGGATATACGAAATCAACCCGGCCGTCCGGATGGACCGTCCAGCAGTCCGGTACCGGCGCCCAGAAGTATTCCTCGTCGGTGAGGCCGGTCAGCCTCGGTCGCAGCTGGTGATCCCAGTGGAAGTCCAGCTGGTCGGCCAGCAGTTCGGTGTTCATGGCTCAAAGACTCTCACCCGTATAGGACAGTTTCGGTCCTATGAATGCGGCAGCATGAGGGGCATGAGTACCGCCCGCGTCCTGCAGCTGCTCGGCCTGCTGCAGTCACGTCGTGTCTGGACCTCCGAGGAGCTGGCCGAACGCCTCGAGGTCACCACCCGCAGTGTGCGCCGAGATGTCGAGCGGCTGCGTGAACTCGGCTACCCGGTGCACGCCAGCAAGGGCCACGGCGGGGGCTACCAACTGGCTGCAGGCGCCGCGATGCCACCGCTGCTGCTGGATCCCGACGAGGCCGTCGCGATGGCCGTCTGCCTGCGGTTGGCTGCCGGCGGGAGCGTGGCCGGCGTGGGGGAGTCCGCGTTGCGTGCGCTCTCCAAGCTCGACCAGGTCATGCCGTCGCGGCTGCGCTCGCAGGTCGCCGCGGTACACGAAAGCACCGTCACCCTGACCCCGACGCAGAGCGACGCCCCCGTCGATCCCGAGGTGCTGATGACGCTGGCCCGGGCCTGCCGCGACCACGAACACATCGGCTGCGGGTACACCGATATCCGCGGCGCCACCTCGCAACGCCGCCTCGAGCCCTACCAACTGGTGACCACCGGACGGCGGTGGTACCTGCTGGCCTTCGACAGGGACAAGCAGGAGTGGCGCAGCCTGCGCCTGGACCGGATGGACACCGTTCGGGCGGTGGGCAGCACCTTCACCGCGCGTCCTGCCCCCGACGCCGCCCAGTACGTCCAACGCGCCATCACCAGCTCGCCCTACCGCTATATCGCCAGGGTGCGCTACCACGCGTCGCGTGATGTTGTGGCACAGACCTTCTCGTCGGCCTCGGTGCATATCGAACCCGACGGTGAACACGCCTGCATCCTGACCACCGGCGCCGACGATCCGCGGGTGATGGCGCTCTATCTGGCCATGCCCGGATGTGAGTTCGAGGTGCTCGAACCGCCGGAAGTCGCCGACGCCGTGCGGACCGCGGCCGAACTGCTGCAGCGGGCGGGCACCCGAACGTAGGGTGCGGAGCATGCGAGTGACAGCTGCGGAATCGACGGAGTTGTTCGTCGGGCCGCCGGCCGCCCCGCTGCAACTCGTCCGCGCCCACCACACCGCCTGCACGGTCCCCACGCCGGTGCGGGTGAGCGGCTACGGCATCCACGGCGAGGCCGTCGCCCAACCGGGGGATACCTACGTCGAGATCCCGGTCTATGTCGACGACCCCACCCCCGGGCAGCGTCACAACGCCCGGATCGGTGACACCGCCTTCGAGTTCGTGGTCGCCGAACCGGGCTGGACCATGCACATGATCAGCCACTTCCACTACGACCCGGTGTGGTGGAACACCCAGGCGGCCTACACCAGCCTGTGGACCGAGGATCCGCCCGGCGCGTGCCGCCAGACCAACGGTTTCGACCTCGTCACCGCCCACCTCGAGATGGCCCGCAGGGTGCCCGAATACAAGTTCGTGCTGGCCGAGGTGGACTACCTCAAACCGTTCTGGGACACCCACCCCGAGGAACGCACCGATCTGCGCCGACTCATCGACGAAGGCCGCATCGAGATCATGGGTGGCACGTACAACGAACCGAACACCAACCTCACTAGCCCTGAGACGGCGATCCGGAATTTCGTGGCCGGCATCGGTTTTCAACGCCACGTGCTCGGTGGTGACCCGGCGACGGCCTGGCAGCTCGACGTGTTCGGCCATGATCCGCAGTTTCCCGGAATGGCCGCCGACGCCGGACTGACATCGAGTTCATGGGCGCGGGGACCGCACCACCAGTGGGGACCGATGGCCGATCACGGTGACCCCGAGCGCATGCAGTTCGCCAGCGAATTCGAGTGGACCGCGCCGTCGGGGCGCGGGTTGCTGACCCACTACATGCCCGCGCACTATGCCGCGGGCTGGTGGATGGACTCCGCGCCGACGCTGGCCGACGCCGAGGCCGAAACCTACCGGCTTTTCACCGAACTGAAGAAGGTCGCGCTGACCCGCAACGTGCTCCTTCCTGTCGGCACCGACTACACGCCGCCGAACAAATGGGTCACCGAGATCCACCGGGACTGGAACGCTCGCTACACCTGGCCGCGGTTCGTCTGCGCGCTGCCGCGCGAATTCTTTGCCGCGGTCCGGGACGAACTCGACCAGACCGGGCGTCGGGCGTCGGTGCAGACCAGGGATATGAATCCCATCTACACCGGCAAGGACGTCTCCTATATCGACACCAAACAGGCCAACCGCGCCGCCGAGAACGCGGTGCTGGAGGCCGAGCGCTTCGCGGTGTTCGCCGGTGTGCTCGGCGGCGTCCGGTATCCGCAGGCCGCGTTGGCCAAGGCCTGGGTGCAGCTGGCATATGGTGCCCACCACGACGCCATCACCGGGTCCGAGTCCGACCAGGTGTACCTGGACCTGCTGACCGGCTGGCGCGACGCCTGGGAGATCGGCCGCGGTACCCGTGACAACGCGCTACGACTGCTCTCCGGTGCGGTGAACGTACCGATGGTGGTATGGAACCCACTGGCGCACAACCGAACCGATATCGTCACCGCCGAGTTCGACCACGACTTCACCGGTGTGGTCCGCGATGTCGACGGCGCCGAGTTGCCGACCCTGATCGAGGACGGGCGGGTCAGCTGGCTGGCCGAGGGGGTCGGCTCGTTGGGCTGGCAGGGATATCGCCTCGACGGCGACGTCCGCGGGTCGCGCTGGGAACCCCACGACGGGGTTGCCATCGCCACCGCCCGGCATCGCGTGACCGTGGATCCCGACCGCGGCGGCGGGGTCAGCTCGTTGATCACCGACGGTCGGGAATGGATCGCCCCCGGGTGCGTCGGCAACGAACTCGCCGTCTACGCCGAGTATTCCGCCCATCCGCAGGCCGGCGAGGGGCCCTGGCATCTGCTGCCGCGCGGGCCGGTGACCACGTCGGCCGAACATCCCGCTGCGGTGCAGCTGTGGCGCTGCGCGCTCGGTGAACGGCTGGTCGTCACCGGGCATATCGGGGACGTGGTGAGCTACACCCAGACCATCACCGTCTGGCACGGTGTCGAGCGCATCGAATACCGCACCGTGATAGACGAATTCACCGGCTCGGACGATCTGCTGCGGCTGCGCTGGCCGTGCCCGGTGCCCGGCGCCATGCCCGTCAGCGAGGTCGGCGACGCCGTCATCGGTCGCGGGTTCGGACTGTTCCACGACGGAGACGAAGCGGTGGACGCCGCCGTGCACCCGTCCACCCTGGACAACCCCGCCTACGGCTGGTTCGGTCTGTCGGCGACGCTGCGGGTCCGCGTCGGGGAGCACACCAGGGCGATCTCGGTGGCCGAGGTCGTGGTCGGCGACGACGATTTCGATGCCCGCGAGGTGATGGTGGCGCTGGTGCGCACGGGTGTCACCGCCACCTGCACCGTAGCCGGACAGCCGCGCTATGGGGATCTGGCCGTGGATTCCAACCTGCCCGATGCCCGGCTTGCCATCGGAGGCCCCGACGAGAACGGTTTCACCGCAGCGGTATTGGCGTGCGCGCCGGAATACCGCCAGGAGTTCGACCGTCAGCTTTCGGCGACCGGTGCGGCCCGCGTCTGGGTTCCCGCGGTCGCCCCGCTGGGACAGGAATGGGTGCCGGGGGCCGACCTGCGCGGCGAGCGCACCTTGCCGGTTCTGGTCATCGCCGGTGGTCTCACCGCGCTGATCGACGATATCGCCGACGCCGAGATCGCGGTGTCGCAGCAGACGCCGGCCGGGATGGAGCCCTTCGAATCGGCGACGGTGGCGTTGCTCAACCGCGGTGTGCCCGGCTTCGCCGTCGAACCCGACGGTTCACTGCACACGTCCCTGATGCGGTCGTGCACGGGGTGGCCGTCGGGGACCTGGATCGACCCGCCGCGGCGCACCGCGCCGGACGGCTCCAACTTCGGCCTGCAGCACTGGACGCACACCTTCGACTATGCGCTGGTCGCCGGTTCCGGCGACTGGCGGGATCGTGGAATACCGCGCTGCAGCGCCGAATTCGGCCACCCGCTGATCGCGGTGGTGAATCGGCGGGCAGGAGCGGATCTGCTCCCCGCACACGGCGCACTGCTCGACGTGGACGCCGAGGGTGTCCAGCTCGGAGCGCTCAAGGCCGCCGGTAACCCGATGACGGCCGGCGCGCTCGCTGGCGTTGACGCGGGTTCGGTGGCCATGCGGCTGGTCGAGACGCATGGCAGGCATACGCCGTTCGTCATCCGCTCGGGTATCTGCGCGGTGTCCGGGATGCGCCACGTCGACCTGTTGGAAAACGATGCCGGCCCGGCCGCCGATGCGCTGCACGGCTACCAGATCGCCACCCTGCTGGCGCATCTGGACGCGGTGCAGATCCTGCACGCCGACAACGACAGCATCGGCCCCGAAGCCGAAGCGGCGCAACCGGTCTACGCGCGCTACTGGCTGCACAACCGGGGGCCCGCTCCGCTGGGCGGGTTGCCCGCTGTCGCGCACGTGCATCCCAGGCAGGCGCAGGTGCAGCCGGGTACGCCGCTGCCGCTGCGGCTGACCGCCGCCAGCGATTGCACCGACGCCGCACTGCGCGGGCGGGTCCGGCTGATCTGCCCGCCGCAATGGTCCGCCGACCCCGACGAGGTGGCCTTCGTGCTACCGCCGGGGGAGTATCTCGACGCCGAGGTCGCCGTGGCGGTACCCGCCGCGGCGCCGCCGGGCCTGTACCCGGTGCGGGTGGAGCTGGCGCTCACCGGCGGACGAGGTCTGCCGGCCACGTGGCGTCAGGTGGTCGAGGATGTCTGTCTGGTGCAGGTGGGCCAGACGGATCGGGCGGCCGAAGGGCAGGTTCTGCGGCTGGTCGACGGGCCCGCAGAGGTGCGCGTGCGACCGGGCGGCCAAGCTCGGCTGAGCGTCACCGTCGGCACCGACGCCCGCGCCGATCTCTCGGTGGAGGCCCATCTGATCAGCCCGTGGGGGACCTGGGAGTGGTTGGGGCCCGCGGTGATCGGCGCAGAGCTGCCCGCCGAGGGCCGGGTCACGCTGGACTTCGACGTCAGCCCGCCGCGCTGGGTTTCACCGGGCCGATGGTGGGCGCTGGTCCGGGTGGCCGCCGCGGGCACGCTGGTGTACTCGCCCGCCGTCGCGGTGGTGGTGACGTGACCGCCGCGCTGGTGGGTGGTGTCCCGATCACCGTCGCCCAGGTCGACGAGCGGGAAAGGGTCCTGCGGGAGGGTAATTCGGCCGCCGCGCTGCCCCGGCCGGGCACCGGTGAGGGCCGTCAGTTGCGACGCTGGCTGACCCAGCTGCTGGCCGCCGAACGTGTCGTCGAACTCGAGGCGGGCACCGCGGGCCATGTCCCGACGCAGGAGGAGATACTGCCCGATATGACCGCGCGCCTGGAGATCGGCAGCATCGCCGCGGCCGTCCTGAGCACGCCCGCGGGCCGCGCCGCCTTCGCCGCCGTCACCGCAGGGGTCGACGTCACCGATATCGAGATCGCCGACTACCACCGGCGCAACCCCGGCCGGTTCGGGCCGCGTCGATCGGTGCCGCTGGCACTCGACGAGGCCTATCTGCTGATCGCCGAACACCTGCGGTCGGCGGCGCAGCGGCGGGCGTTCCGGCAATGGCTCGACGCCCGCACCGCCGAACTGGTGCAGCTGGCACCGGGCTACGAGCACCCCGGCGATCCGCGTCAACCCGACAACACCCACCGACACTGATGACGGTCCTCGCGATCGACATCGGCGGCACCAAGATCGCCGCCGCACTGGTCGACGGCGGCACCCTGGTGCACCGGACCGAGGTACCCACACCGCAGACCTCGGCCGAGGATGCCTGGGGTGCGACGGCGGAACTGATCACCGCGACCCTTGCCGCCGAGCCGACCGGGGGCGTCGAGGCCATCGGCATCTCCTCGGCCGGACCGGTGGACCTCGGCGCCGGGACGATCAGCCCGGTCAACATCGCCGTGTGGCGGGACTTCCCGATCGTGGCCCGGGTGGCGCAGCAGACCGGGCTGCCCGTGCGTCTCGGCGGTGACGGGCTGTGCATGGCGCTCGGCGAGCACCGGTACGGCGCGGGACGCGGCGCACAGTTCCTGCTGGGCATGGTGGTCTCGACCGGTATCGGCGGCGGACTGGTGCTCGGCGGCGTGCCCTATGACGGCCGCACCGGCAACGCCGGACATGTCGGGCACACGGTGATCGAACTCGACGGGCAGCGCTGTCCGTGCGGGGGCCGCGGCTGCGTGGAGACGGTGGCTTCCGGCCCGGCGATGACCCGCTGGGCCCGCGCGCAGGGCTGGGCGGGTACCGATGCCAAACAGCTTGCCGCGGATGTGCAACGCGATGACCCGATCGCCGTCGAGGCGTTCCGCCGGGGCGCGACGGCGGTGGCCGCGATGATCGCCTCCACCGCGGCGGTATGCGATCTGGATCTGGCGGTCATCGGCGGTGGGGTGGCCAAGGCCGGGCCGGTGCTGTTCGACCCGCTGCGTGCGGCACTGGCCGACTACGCCGGACTGGCCTTCCTGCGCAGCCTGCGAGTGGTGCCCGCCGAGTTGGGGTCGGATGCCGGGCTGATCGGAGCGGGGGTGCTGGCGACCACCTGATCCGAGACGTTCTTCGCGGATTTGGGCTGGGGCCGCCCGGCAGGCTATTCTTCTGCAGTTCCACCGAAGACCGTAGGTCACCGATGAGCAGTCGGTTGAAGGTCCGGGATTTCCCGGCGGCCCACGCAGGAGGACGAGGTAGAAGCATTCTTGCGCGCCCCGACCTTTCTGTGTCGGGGCGTTTGTGATTTCTGGCCCCTCATGCGGTGGACGACCCAACCATCACGAGGAGGCAAGCATGGCCAAGGCTGAAAAGGCCACCGCGGTCGCCGACATCGCCGAGAAGTTCAAGGAGGCGACGGCCACCGTCGTCACCGAGTACCGCGGCCTGACGGTGTCCAATCTTGCCGAGCTGCGCAGGTCGCTGGGCGACGGAACCACCTACACGGTTGCCAAGAACACCTTGGTCAAGCGTGCGGCTGCCGAAGCCGGCATCGAGGGTCTGGACGATCTGTTCGCCGGCCCGACCGCCATCGCGTTCATCAGCGGTGAGCCCGTTGACGCCGCGAAGGCGATCAAGAAGTTCGCCAAGGACAACAAGGCACTGGTCGTCAAGGGCGGCTACATGGACGGAAAGGCTCTTTCCGTCGATGAGGTCAACCGGATCGCCGATCTGGAATCGCGCGAGGTCCTGCTGTCCAAGCTGGCCGGCGCGCTGAAGGCGAAGCAGTCCCAGGCCGCGGCGCTGTTCGTTGCGCCCGCGTCCCAGATCGCCCGTCTGGCCGCAGCTCTGCAAGAGAAGAAGGCCGGCTCGGAAAACACCGACGCCGCTTAAGCACACCACCACCCACAGAGATAAGGAATCACCATGGCAAAGCTGTCCACCGAAGAACTGCTCGACGCGTTCAAGGAAATGACCCTGCTGGAGCTCTCTGAGTTCGTGAAGCAGTTCGAGGAGACCTTCGACGTCACCGCCGCCGCTCCGGTCGCCGTGGCCGCCGGCCCCGCCGCCGGTGCGCCCGCCGAGGCCGCCGAAGAGCAGAGCGAATTCGACGTCATCCTCGAGGGTGCCGGCGACAAGAAGATCGGCGTCATCAAGGTCGTCCGCGAGATCGTCTCCGGCCTGGGCCTGAAGGAAGCCAAGGATCTGGTCGACGGCGCGCCCAAGCCGCTGCTGGAGAAGGTCAGCAAGGAAGCCGCTGAGGATGCCAAGGCCAAGCTCGAGGCCGCCGGCGCCAGCGTCACCGTCAAGTAGTTCACTCGCACTGCGGGCCGGGTCGATCATTCGACCCGGCCCGCAGTCGTTTCTCCCGCCCGTAGGGCAACCGTTCGTCGTTGCTGGAAATGGGCGTACGTTACAGTGACTCAAGCCACAGGTGCCCCTGGCGAGTGGCAGTACCCGGGCTGCAATCGGAAGGAACATGTATGGGCGTCCAAATCGACGTGAACAACCTGAGCAAGTCGTTCGGGTCGTCGAAGATCTGGGAAGACGTCACGATGTCGATTCCCGCAGGTGAGGTCAGCGTGCTGCTGGGCCCCTCGGGTACCGGTAAGTCGGTGTTCCTGAAGTCACTGATCGGCCTGCTGCGGCCTGAGCGCGGCTCGATCATCATCGATGGCACCAACATCCTGGAGTGCTCGGCCAAGGAGCTCTACGAGATCCGCACGCTGTTCGGTGTGCTGTTCCAGGACGGCGCGCTGTTCGGCTCGATGAACATCTACGACAACACGGCCTTCCCGCTGCGCGAGCACACGAAGAAGTCCGAGTCCGAGATTCGCAACATCGTGATGGAAAAGCTCGAGCTGGTCGGTATGCCCAATGACGGGCACAAGTTCCCCGGTGAGATCTCCGGTGGTATGCGCAAGCGTGCGGGCCTGGCCCGCGCGTTGGTGCTGGACCCGCAGATCATCCTGTGTGACGAGCCGGACTCCGGTCTGGATCCGGTCCGTACCGCGTATCTGTCGCAGTTGCTGATCGATATCAACGCCCAGATCGACGCGACGGTGCTGATCGTGACGCACAACATCAACATCGCTCGCACGGTGCCCGACAACATCGGCATGCTGTTCCGCAAGCAGCTGATCATGTTCGGCCCCCGCGAGGTGCTGCTGACCAGCGAAGAGCCGGTGGTCAAGCAGTTCCTCAACGGTCGGCGTATCGGGCCGATCGGTATGTCGGAGGAGAAGGACGAGGCCACCGCTGCGGCCGAGCAGGCCATGATGGAGGCCGGTCAGCACGACGGTGGCGTCGAGGAGATCGAGGGTGTGCCCCCGCAGCTGATGGCCACTCCCGGTATGCCCGAGCGTAAGGCTGTGGGTCGTCGTCAGGCTCGGGTGCGCGAGATCCTGCACACGCTGCCGCCGGCCGCCCAGGAGGCGATCCGCGACGATCTGGAGGGCACCCACCAGTACGCCTCGCACGAGCCCGGCCACGCCCCCGCCCGTCCGCACAACCAGGAGGACGACGCTCCGACGCAGTCCATCCCGGTGAGCAACCAGTAGAACCTGATCCGACAAGAAACCGCCCGGGCGACAGCCCGGGCGGTTTCTTGTCGGGGCCGGATCGCAATGTTCCGCTGACAGCTCCGTCATGGATATATAGGCACGACGCGGCTGTCAGCGGAACATTGCGCCGAGCAAATCTGAAAACTCCACAGCCGACACGGCCTTATCTCTTGACGGACGGCGGCAAACGGGCCAGTCTGTTGGGCAGCAATGTATGAGGCAAAGTGCAGGATCCAGTCGCCAGCCAGCGCCGGACGCACCCCATACATGCCGTGGTTGAGGAATGCGCCATGTTCCGCTATTGTTGGACGTTGCGCTGGCTGCATCCTGCCCACCCTTCTGTGCACCTGACATCGTGGACCTAGCCTGAGCCCCTGCTCAGTGATCTAGGTCGCGTGCCATTGCTCGAAGATTCGGGCTTGAGAGCCAGCCGAACCGATGCAGATATAGCTGGAAGGGTGCATCTTGGCAGTCTCGAGCCAGAGCAAGTCAGATTCCACTAATAGCTCCGTTCCGGGAGCGCCCAATCGTATTTCCTTCGCCAAGCTCCGCGAGCCTCTTGAGGTTCCGGGGCTGCTCGACGTTCAGACCGACTCGTTCGAGTGGCTGGTCGGTTCGGACAAGTGGCGCACCAAGGCAGTCGACCGCGGCGATGTGAACCCCGTTGGCGGTCTGGAAGAGGTCCTTGCCGAACTCTCCCCGATCGAGGACTTCTCCGGCTCCATGTCGCTGAGCTTCTCGGATCCGCGCTTCGACGAGGTCAAGGCCCCGGTCGACGAGTGCAAAGACAAGGACATGACGTACGCGGCCCCGCTGTTCGTCACGGCCGAGTTCATCAACAACAACACCGGCGAGATCAAGAGCCAGACGGTCTTCATGGGTGACTTCCCGATGATGACCGAGAAGGGCACCTTCATCATCAACGGCACCGAGCGTGTCGTGGTGAGCCAGCTGGTCCGTTCGCCGGGTGTGTACTTCGACTCGTCGATCGACAAGGCGACCGAGAAGGACCTGCACAGCGTCAAGGTCATCCCGGGCCGCGGCGCGTGGCTGGAGTTCGACGTCGACAAGCGCGACACCGTCGGTGTGCGCATCGACCGCAAGCGCCGCCAGCCCGTCACCGTGCTGCTCAAGGCGCTCGGCTGGACCAACGAGCAGATCACCGAGCGCTTCGGCTTCTCCGAGATCATGATGAGCACGCTGGAGAAGGACAACACCGCCGGTACCGACGAGGCGCTGCTGGACATCTACCGGAAGCTGCGCCCGGGCGAGCCCCCGACCAAGGAGTCGGCGCAGACCCTGCTGGAGAACCTGTTCTTCAAGGACAAGCGCTACGACCTGGCCCGCGTGGGCCGGTACAAGGTGAACAAGAAGCTCGGCCTGAACGCGGGCCAGCCGATCACCAACTCGACGCTGACCGAAGAGGACGTCGTCGCCACCATCGAGTACCTGGTGCGTCTGCACCAGGGCGACAAGGTGATGACCGCGCCCGGTGGTGTCGAGGTGCCCGTCGAGGTCGACGACATCGACCACTTCGGTAACCGTCGTCTGCGCACCGTCGGCGAGCTGATCCAGAACCAGATCCGGGTCGGCCTGTCGCGTATGGAGCGTGTCGTGCGTGAGCGCATGACCACCCAGGACGTCGAGGCGATCACCCCGCAGACCCTGATCAACATCCGTCCCGTCGTGGCGGCGATCAAGGAGTTCTTCGGGACCAGCCAGCTGTCGCAGTTCATGGACCAGAACAACCCGCTGTCGGGTCTGACCCACAAGCGCCGTCTGTCGGCGCTGGGCCCCGGCGGTCTGTCCCGTGAGCGTGCCGGCCTCGAGGTCCGTGACGTGCACTCCAGCCACTACGGCCGGATGTGCCCGATCGAGACCCCGGAAGGCCCGAACATCGGCCTGATCGGTTCGCTGTCGGTGTACGCACGGGTCAACCCGTTCGGCTTCATCGAGACGCCGTACCGCAAGGTCACCGACGGTGTGGTCACCGACCAGATCGACTACCTGACCGCCGACGAGGAGGACCGCCACATCGTGGCGCAGGCCAACTCGCCGCTGGACGCCAACGGCCGCTTCGAGGAGGACCGCATCCTGGTCCGCCGTAAGGGTGGCGAGGTCGAGTTCGTCGCCGCCGAAGACGTGGATTACATGGACGTCTCGCCGCGCCAGATGGTGTCGGTCGCGACGGCGATGATCCCGTTCCTCGAGCATGACGACGCCAACCGTGCCCTGATGGGTGCCAACATGCAGCGCCAGGCCGTTCCGCTGGTCCGCAGCGAGGCCCCGCTGGTCGGTACCGGCATGGAATTGCGTGCCGCCATCGACGCCGGTGACGTTGTCGTCGCCGACAAGACCGGTGTCATCGAAGAGGTCTCGGCCGACTACATCACCGTGATGGCCGATGACGGCAGCCGCCAGACCTACCGGATGCGCAAGTTCGCCCGGTCCAACCACGGCACGTGCGCCAACCAGCGCCCGATCGTGGACACCGGACAGCGTGTCGAGGCCGGCCAGGTTCTGGCCGACGGTCCGTGCACCGAGAACGGTGAGATGGCGCTGGGCAAGAACCTGCTCGTCGCCGTCATGCCGTGGGAGGGGCACAACTACGAGGACGCGATCATCCTCTCCAGCCGTCTGGTTGAAGAAGACGTGCTCACCTCGATTCACATCGAAGAGCACGAGATCGATGCCCGCGACACCAAGCTGGGCGCCGAGGAGATCACCCGGGATATCCCGAACGTCTCCGATGAAGTGCTGGCCGATCTCGACGAGCGCGGCATCATCCGCATCGGCGCCGAGGTCCGCGACGGCGACATCCTGGTCGGCAAGGTCACCCCGAAGGGCGAGACCGAGCTGACCCCGGAAGAGCGCCTGCTGCGTGCCATCTTCGGTGAAAAGGCCCGTGAGGTCCGCGACACGTCGCTCAAGGTGCCCCACGGCGAGTCCGGCAAGGTCATCGGTATCCGCGTGTTCTCCCGCGAGGATGACGACGAGCTGCCCGCCGGTGTCAACGAACTGGTCCGCGTCTACGTGGCCCAGAAGCGCAAGATCTCCGACGGCGACAAGCTCGCCGGACGCCACGGCAACAAGGGCGTCATCGGCAAGATCCTGCCGATCGAGGACATGCCCTTCATGCCCGATGGCACCCCGGTGGACATCATCCTGAACACCCACGGTGTGCCGCGTCGTATGAACATCGGCCAGATCCTGGAAACCCACCTCGGGTGGGTCGCCAAGGCCGGCTGGAACATTGAGGGTTCACCCGAATGGGCGGCGAAGCTGCCCGAGGGGATGCAGTCGGCTCCGGCCGACAGCATCGTGGCCACCCCGGTGTTCGACGGCGCGCAGGAGAAGGAGCTCGAAGGCCTGCTCGGCTCGACGCTGCCCAACCGCGACGGTGACGTCATGGTCAACGCGCAGGGCAAGTCCGAGCTGTTCGACGGCCGCAGTGGCGAACCGTTCCCGTACCCGGTGACGGTCGGCTACATGTACATCCTGAAGCTGCACCACCTGGTCGACGACAAGATCCACGCCCGTTCGACCGGTCCGTACTCGATGATCACCCAGCAGCCGCTCGGTGGTAAGGCGCAGTTCGGTGGTCAGCGGTTCGGTGAGATGGAGTGCTGGGCCATGCAGGCCTACGGCGCGGCGTACACGCTGCAGGAGCTGCTCACCATCAAGTCCGACGACACGGTGGGTCGCGTCAAGGTGTACGAGGCAATCGTCAAGGGCGAGAACATCCCCGAGCCGGGCATCCCGGAGTCGTTCAAGGTGCTTCTCAAGGAGCTGCAGTCGCTCTGCCTGAACGTCGAGGTGCTGTCTTCGGACGGCGCGGCGATCGAGATGCGTGACGGAGACGACGAGGACCTGGAGCGCGCCGCTGCCAACCTCGGAATCAACCTGTCGCGCAACGAATCCGCCTCTGTCGAAGATCTGGCCTAATAAGTATTTCTAGTCCCGCAAGGGGAAAGGGAGTTACGTGCTAGACGTCAACTTCTTCGATGAACTCCGCATCGGTCTGGCGACCGCGGACGACATCCGCAACTGGTCCTTCGGCGAGGTCAAGAAGCCGGAGACCATCAACTACCGCACGCTCAAGCCCGAGAAGGACGGCCTGTTCTGCGAGAAGATCTTCGGACCTACTCGCGACTGGGAGTGCTACTGCGGCAAGTACAAGCGCGTGCGCTTCAAGGGCATCATCTGTGAGCGCTGCGGCGTCGAGGTGACCCGCGCCAAGGTGCGTCGTGAGCGGATGGGCCACATCGAGCTGGCCGCACCCGTCACGCACATCTGGTACTTCAAGGGCGTCCCGTCGCGCTTGGGCTACCTGCTGGACCTGGCCCCGAAGGATCTGGAAAAGATCATCTACTTCGCGGCCTACGTCATCGTCGCCGTCGACACCGAGATGCGGCACAACGAGCTCTCGACGCTCGAGGCCGAGATGGTCGTCGAGAAGAAGGCCGTCGAGGATCAGCGCGACGCCGACCTGGAGGCCCGGGCCCAGAAGCTCGAAGCCGACCTGGCCGAGCTGGAGAAGGAAGGCGCCAAGTCCGACGTGCGCCGCAAGGTGCGCGACGGTGGCGAGCGCGAGATGCGCCAGCTGCGCGATCGGGCCCAGCGTGAGCTGGACCGGCTCGACGAGATCTGGACCACCTTCACCAAGCTGGCCGTCAAGCAGCTCATCGTCGACGAGGTGCTCTACCGCGAGCTCGTCGACCGCTACGGCGAGTACTTCACCGGTGCGATGGGTGCCGAGTCGATCAAGAAGCTCATCGAGACCTTCGACATCGACGCCGAGGCCGAGAGCCTGCGCGACACCATCAAGAACGGCAAGGGCCAGAAGAAGCTGCGTGCGCTCAAGCGACTGAAGGTCGTCGCCGCGTTCCAGCAGTCCGGCAACTCGCCCATGGGCATGGTGCTCGACGCCGTTCCGGTGATCCCGCCGGAGCTGCGCCCGATGGTTCAGCTCGACGGTGGCCGCTTCGCGACCTCCGACCTCAACGATCTGTACCGCCGAGTCATCAACCGCAACAACCGGCTCAAGCGACTGATCGACCTCGGTGCGCCCGAGATCATCGTCAACAACGAGAAGCGCATGCTTCAGGAGTCGGTGGACGCGCTGTTCGACAACGGCCGTCGTGGCCGGCCCGTCACCGGGCCGGGCAACCGTCCGCTCAAGTCGCTGTCCGATCTGCTCAAGGGCAAGCAGGGCCGCTTCCGTCAGAACCTGCTCGGTAAGCGCGTCGACTACTCGGGCCGTTCGGTCATCGTCGTCGGCCCGCAGCTGAAGCTGCACCAGTGCGGTCTGCCCAAGCTGATGGCCCTCGAGCTGTTCAAGCCGTTCGTGATGAAGCGTCTGGTCGACCTGAACCACGCGCAGAACATCAAGAGCGCCAAGCGCATGGTGGAACGCCAGCGTCCCCAGGTGTGGGATGTCCTCGAAGAGGTCATCGCCGAGCACCCGGTGCTGCTGAACCGTGCACCTACCCTGCACCGCCTCGGTATCCAGGCCTTCGAGCCGCAGCTGGTCGAGGGCAAGGCCATCCAGCTGCACCCGCTGGTGTGTGAGGCGTTCAACGCCGACTTCGACGGTGACCAGATGGCCGTGCACCTTCCGCTGTCGGCGGAGGCGCAGGCCGAGGCACGCATCCTGATGCTGTCCTCGAACAACATCCTGTCGCCCGCGTCGGGTCGTCCGCTGGCCATGCCGCGTCTGGACATGGTGACCGGTCTGTTCTTCCTGACCACCGAGATCGACGGTGACAAGGGCGAATACACCCCGGCCGCCACGGACACCCCGGAGACCGGTGTGTACAGCTCGCCGGCCGAGGCGATCATGGCGATGGACCGCGGCGCGCTGAGCGTGCGCGCCAAGATCAAGGTGCGGCTGACCACCCTGCGTCCGCCGGCCGACATCGAGGCACAGCTGTTCCCCGAGGGCTGGAAGCACGGGGATGCCTGGACCGCGTCGACCACGCTGGGTCGGGTGCTGTTCAACGAGCTGCTGCCCAAGGGCTACCCGTTCGTGAACGCGCAGATGTTCAAGAAGGCGCAGGCGTCGATCATCAACGATCTCGCCGAGCGCTACCCGATGATCGTCGTCGCGCAGACCGTCGACAAGCTCAAGGACGCGGGCTTCCACTGGGCGACCCGCTCGGGCGTGACGGTCTCCATGGCCGACGTGCTCGTGCCGCCGCAGAAGACCGAGATCCTGGAGCGCTACGAGGGCGAAGCCGACGCGATCGAGAAGCAGTACCAGCGCGGCAAGCTCAACCATGACGAGCGCAACGGCGAGCTGGTGAAGATCTGGCAGCAGGCCACCGAAGAGGTCGGTAAGGCGCTGGAGGAGTACTACCCGTCGGACAACCCGATCATCACGATCGTGAAGTCCGGCGCCACGGGCAACATCACCCAGACCCGCACGCTCGCGGGCATGAAGGGTCTGGTGACCAACCCGAAGGGTGAGTACATCCCGCGTCCGATCAAGTCCTCGTTCCGCGAGGGCCTGACCGTGCTGGAGTACTTCATCAACACCCACGGTGCCCGTAAGGGTCTGGCCGACACCGCGCTGCGTACCGCCGACTCGGGTTACCTGACCCGTCGTCTGGTGGACGTGAGCCAGGACGTCATCGTGCGCGAGACCGATTGCCAGACCGAGCGCGGCATCAACGTCACGCTGGCCGAGAAGGCAGAGGACGGCACGCTGGTCCGCGATCAGCACATCGAGACGTCGGCGTACGCCCGGACGCTGGCCACCGACGCGGTGGACGCTGACGGCAACGTCGTCATCGAGCGCGGACATGACCTGGGCGACCCGGCCATCGACGCGCTGCTGGCCGCCGGCATCACCGAGGTGAAGGTCCGCTCCGTGCTGACCTGCACCACGGGCACCGGCGTCTGCGCCATGTGCTATGGCCGCTCGATGGCCACCGGCAAGCTCGTCGACATCGGCGAGGCCGTCGGTATTGTCGCCGCGCAGTCGATCGGTGAGCCCGGCACGCAGCTGACCATGCGTACCTTCCACCAGGGTGGTGTCACCGGTGGCGCCGACATCGTCGGTGGTCTGCCGCGTGTGCAGGAGCTGTTCGAGGCCCGCGTTCCGCGGAACAAGGCCCCGATCGCCGATGTCACCGGCCGGGTGCAGCTGGAGGAGACCGACAAGTTCTACAAGATCACCATCGTTCCCGACGATGGTGGCGAGGAAGTCGTCTACGACAAGCTGACCCGTCGCCAGCGCCTGAAGGTGTTCAAGCACGACGACGGTTCCGAGCGCCTGCTCTCCGACGGTGACCACGTCGAGGTCGGCCAGCAGCTCATGGAAGGTGCTGCCGATCCGCACGAGGTGCTGCGTGTGCAGGGCCCGCGCGAGGTGCAGATCCACCTGGTCCGCGAGGTCCAGGAGGTCTACCGCGCCCAGGGTGTGTCGATCCACGACAAGCACATCGAGGTCATCGTGCGGCAGATGCTGCGTCGCGTGACGATCATCGATTCCGGTGCCACGGAGTTCCTGCCCGGATCGCTGACCGAGCGCAGCGAATTCGAGTCGGAGAACCGTCGGGTCGTCGCCGAGGGCAACGAGCCCGCGGCGGGACGTCCGGTGCTGATGGGTATCACGAAGGCATCGCTGGCCACCGATTCGTGGCTGTCGGCGGCGTCGTTCCAGGAGACCACTCGCGTGCTGACCGATGCGGCGATCAACTGCCGCAGCGACAAGCTGATGGGTCTGAAGGAGAACGTGATCATCGGTAAGTTGATCCCGGCCGGTACCGGCATCGCCCGTTACCGCGACATCCAGGTCAACCCGACCGAGGAGGCCCGCGCTGCGGCGTACACGATCCCGTCCTACGAGGATCAGTACTACAGCCCGGACTTCGGCCAGAGCACCGGCGCTGCCGTGCCGCTGGACGATTACGGTTACTCGGACTACCGGTAGTTCGTTTCGGAAAAGGCCCTCGGGATTCGTCCCGGGGGCCTTTTTCGTGCCCGGGTGCGCCGTGCGCTCGGTGTGTGCGCGGTTTCAGTCTCGCCGGGGATCAACCCGTTCCGGCTGAATCCAGGTAGGCATCCGGCTGTCTGGAGCTACCTGGCTTCAGCCCGCCGGCCGATTGGGCTCGCGACACTGAAACGTGGTCGTGCTGGTCTGCGGGCTGGGCACATTCCTGCCCGGCACCCCGCAGGGCCCCTCGGTGCGCGCGCCTAGACTGGCCGCGTGCTCATCGGATCTCATGTGAACCCCGACGACCCGCTGGCCGCGGCCGCCGCAGAGAACGCCGACGTGGTGCAGTTCTTCCTCGGCAACCCGCAGAGCTGGAAGAAGCCCAAGCCCCGCGAGGACGCCGAAACACTCAAGGCCGCGGCCGTCCCGCTCTACGTGCACGCGCCGTACCTGATCAACGTGGCATCGGCGAACAACCGGGTGCGCATCCCGTCCCGCAAGATCCTGCAGGACACCTGCGACGCCGCCGCCGAGATCAACGCGACGGCGGTGATCGTGCACGGCGGGCACGCCGACGACAACGATATGGAAGCCGGGTTCGAGCGCTGGGCCAAGGCGCTGGACTACCTGGAGACCGACGTCCCGGTGTACCTGGAGAACACCGCGGGCGGCGACCACGCGATGGCGCGGCATTTCGACACCATCGGCCGGCTGTGGGAGCGCATCGGCGACAAGGGGATCGGGTTCTGCCTGGACACCTGCCATGCGTGGGCGGCCGGCGAAGCCCTCATCGACGCGGTCGACCGGATCAAGGCCATCACCGGGCGCATCGATCTGGTGCACTGCAACGACTCGCGGGACGCGGCGGGCTCCGGCGCCGACCGGCACGCCAACTTCGGCACCGGCCAGATCGATCCCGACCTGCTGGTGGCCGTCGTCAAGGCCGCCGGTGCCCCGGTGATCTGCGAGACGTCCGAGGACGGCCGCAAGGACGACATCGCCTTCCTGCGCGACAACATCTGACACCACACCGCAACCTTGAGCAAACGGTAGGTGGCCAACGGGTGAACTAGGCTCCCGTAACGTGGCCACGATCGACGAGGAACAGTCGATCGTTTCGCCACCCGCAAGTCCCGACCGCCGAGCCCAGCGCCTGCGCTATCTGCGTTACGCCGCGATCGCGACCTGGGCGGGCGTCGTCATCTATCGCACGGTGACCGACGGTTTCGCCTTCAACCGCGAGCTACTGCTGGTCTATATCGGCACCGGCCTGATGGCGGCCAGCATCGGCCAGGGGCGCGCGATGCTCTACGTCATCCGCGACTGGCTGCCGTTCGCCTTGCTGCTGATCGCCTACGACCTGAGCCGCGGCGCGGCCGATCTGGTCGGCAGACCGACGCTGTGGCACTGGCAGGCCGATGCCGACCGGTGGCTGTTCTTCGGGACCATGCCGACGGTGTGGCTTCAGGAGCGGCTCAAACTGCCCGAGCCGCCGCTGTGGGAAGTGCTGATCAGCTCGGTGTACATGTCCTTTTTCATCCTCCCGTATGTCATCGCCGGTGTGCTCTGGCTGCGCAACCGCGATGAGTGGAAGAGCTTCGTCAAACTGTTCGTGAGCTTGAACTTCGCCGGTCTGCTCATCTACGCGCTGGTGCCCGCGGCACCGCCGTGGGCGGCGGCACGGTGCACCGCCGCCGATGTGGCCGGGGGGCCGTCGGGACCGGAGTGCATGTTCGGTACCGCGCGCGGCGTGCCCGACGGCGGGGTGCTCGGCGCGATGGGCACCAGCATGGAGGGCGCCAACGAGTGGATCGAGCGCATCGTCGCCAGGGGCTGGCGGGCGCTGGATCTGCATACCGCCACTGCTCTGCTCGACCAGGGTCAGGCCAGCGTCAACCTCGTCGCGGCCATCCCGTCGCTGCATGCCGGCATGTCCGCCGCGCTCGCCGCCTTCCTGTGGACGCGGCTGAGCCGGCGCTGGCGGCCGGTCCTGATCGCCTACCCGCTGGTGATGGCGTTCACGTTGGTCTACACCGCCGAGCACTATGTCATCGACGTCCTGCTCGGCTGGGGTCTGGCCGCGGTGGTGTTCTACGGCCTGTCGTTATACGAATCGCGCCGCGCTGCGGCGACCACGGCCGGCTGACCGGACCTCAGACGCCGGCCGCGGCGATGACCATGTCGGCCAGCACGGCCAGATCGGCCTGCGCGCGCTCGTCGTCGGGGTCGCAGGCGTATTGCATCGTCAGGCCGTCGACGCCGGCCAGGATGAGCCGGGCCAGCTGGTCATAGCCGACGGCGCTGTTCTCACCGGCGTTGGTGGCCGCACTCCGGCACCACTGCGCGATGGCGTCGGCGTAGCGCTGGTACTCCCACTGCGCCAGGTGCTCAAGGCCCGGCTGCCGCAGTGCGTAGTTGACCAGTTCGAATTGCATCAGCTGGGAGTCGACCTGCCCGACGACCAGCTCGGACCAGAAGACCGTCAGGCCCTGCCGGACGGCATGGGCCAGTCCGCGGTCGACGTCGACGCTGGCGGTCAGGACGGTCGAGATCTCCTCGATGACGTCCTCGATGACGGCCCGCAGCAGTAGTTCCTTGCTCGGGAACACGTATTGCAATGTGCCGAGCGGCACCTCGGCTTCGGCGGCGACGGCGCGCAGCGCGGTGGCCGCGACACCCTGACGTGACATCACGGCGCGGGCCGCGGCCACGAACTGCTTACTGCGTATCGACGCCTCGACGTAGGGCATGGCTAGGTGAGGTAGATCTTGCGCAGGGTCTCGGTGACCGTCCAGGTGGTCTGCGCGCCCGCGGCAAGGCGCCCGACGTCGCCGGCCCGCAGCTCCATGGTGGGGGAGCCGTCGGCGAAGTCGACGGTGGCCGCGCCGCTGAGCACGACGAAGATCTCGTCGGCCTCGACGTCGGTCATGGTGCCGACGGACATCTCCCAGACGCCGACCTCCAGGCCGCCGACCAGGGTCAGTGTCGACGCCGCGGTGCTCGGATCGCCCGCAACCGACTGGCCGGCGGGCACCCGCTCATGGTCGAGGGTGAGGTCGGCGGCATGGACGACGGTGTTGGGTTGCACCGCACGAGTATGCACCTGTTACGTATCTTGTGCAGTTGTCGAAAAAGTGTAACAGTGGTCGGATGGCCACCCATGTCGTCACCAATCAGGTTCCGCCGCTGCGCGACCACAATCCCGCCTCCTCACCGGTACTGATGGAAGCGCTCATCCGGGAGGGCGGCGGGTGGGGCGCCGATGAGATCACCGAGCTCGGCGCGCTCAGCGGATCGGACAAGGCCCAACGCTGGGGCGAGCTCGCCGATCGGCACCGCCCCGTTCTACACACCCACGACCGGTACGGATACCGCGTCGACGAGGTCGAATACGACCCGGCCTACCACGAGCTGATGAACGTCGCGGTGGGCCACGGTCTGCACGCCGCGCCGTGGGCCGACGACCGCGCGGGATCCCATGTGGTGCGCGCGGCCAAAACCTCGGTGTGGACCCCCGAGCCGGGACATATCTGCCCGATCTCGATGACCTACGCCGTCGTCCCCGCGTTGCGGTTCAACGCCGAGCTGACCGCGGTCTACGAGCCCCTGCTGACCAGCCGCGTCTACGATCCCGAGCTCGCCGTGCCGACCACGAAAGCCGGCATCACCGCGGGCATGTCGATGACCGAGAAGCAGGGCGGCTCCGATGTCCGGGCGGGCACCACCGAGGCGACCCCAAACGGCGACGGCACCTACTCGCTGCGCGGGCACAAGTGGTTCACCTCGGCCCCGATGAGCGATGTCTTCCTGGTGCTCGCCCAGACCGCGCAGGGCGTGAGTTGTTTCTTCCTGCCCCGCGTGTTGCCCGACGGCACCCGCAACCGGATGTTCCTGCAACGGCTGAAGAACAAGCTCGGCAACCATGCCAATGCCTCCAGCGAGGTCGAGTACGACGGCGCGACGGCGTGGCTGGTCGGCGAGGAGGGTCGCGGGGTCAAGACCATCATCGAGATGGTCAACCTGACCCGGCTGGATTGCACCCTGGGCAGCGCCACCAGCATGCGCGCCGGCCTGGCCCGCGCCGTGCACCACGCGCAGTACCGAAAGGCCTTCGGCGCCTACCTGATCGACCAACCCCAGATGCGCAATGTGCTGGCCGACCTCGCCATCGAGGCCGAGGCCGCCACCATGCTGGCCATGCGGATGGCCGGTGCCACCGACGCCGCGGTGCGCGGTGACGAAAGGGAGTCGCTGTTGCGGCGCATCGGGCTGGCCGCCGCGAAGTACTGGGTATGTAAGCGCGCCACCCCGCACGCCGCCGAGGCGATGGAATGCCTCGGCGGCAACGGCTACGTCGAGGACTCCGGCATGCCGCGGCTCTACCGGGAGGCCCCGCTGATGGGCATCTGGGAAGGATCGGGAAACGTCAGCGCGCTGGACACACTGCGTGCCATGGTCACCCGGCCGGAATGCGTCGACGTCCTGTTCGAGGAACTGGCGCCGGCGTCGGACCCACGCCTGGACGCCCATGTGGCACAGCTGAAGACCGCCCTTGGCGATTTCACCGATATCGAGCACCGGGCCCGCAAGATCACCGAGGACATCGCGCTGGCCCTGCAGGGCGCGCTGCTGGTGCGGCACGGCCATCCGGCCGTCGCCGAGGCCTTCCTGACCAGCCGCCTCGGCGGACAATGGGGTGGAGCGTTCGGCACCCTGCCGACCGGTCTGGACCTGGCACCGGTGATCGAGCGCGCGATGGTCAAGGGATGAGCGCCGACACGCTGTCCTCCAGGCCCTTGAAAACGATGACCTACGAGGTGACCGATCGCATCGCCCGGATCACCTTCAATCGCCCCGACAAGGGCAATGCCATCGTCGCCGACACCCCGGTGGAGTTGGCAGCCTGCGTCGAGCGCGCCGACCTCGACCCGAACGTGCACGTGATCCTGGTTTCCGGTGCCGGCGAAGGGTTCTGCGCGGGATTCGACCTGGGCGCCTACGCCGACGGATCGTCGTCGCCGGGCAACGACTACCGCGGCACGGTGCTGGACGGGAAGACCCAGGCCGTCAACCACCTCCCCGACCGGCCCTGGGATCCGATGATCGACTATCAGATGATGAGCCGGTTCGTCCGCGGTTTCGCCAGCCTGATGCACTGCGACAAACCGACCGTCGTCAAGATCCACGGCTACTGCGTGGCCGGCGGGACCGATATCGCGTTGCACGCCGATCAGGTCATCGCGGCATCGGATGCCAAGATCGGCTACCCACCGATGCGGGTGTGGGGTGTCCCGGCGGCCGGGCTTTGGGCGCACCGCCTCGGCGATCAGCGCGCGAAAAGGCTGCTGTTCACCGGGGATTGCATCACCGGGGCGCAGGCCGCCGAATGGGGGTTGGCGGTGGAGGCGCCCGAGCCCGAGGATCTCGATGAGCGGACCGAACGACTCGTCGCGCGCATCGCGGCCATGCCGATCAACCAGCTCATCATGGCCAAGCTGGCCTGCAACACCGCACTGCTGCAGCAAGGTGTCGCCACCAGCAGGATGGTGAGCACCGTCTTCGACGGTATCGCCAGGCACACCCCGGAGGGGCATGCCTTCGTCGCCGATGCCGTCGAGCACGGATTCCGCGAAGCGGTCCGCCACCGTGACGAGCCGCTCGGCGACCATGGTCGCCGAGCCTCCGGAGTCTGATGCGGCTGACCGCGCGTTCGGTGGTGCTCAGCGTGCTGCTCGGCGCGCACCCGGCGTGGGCATCGGCGGCCGAGTTGATCACGCTGACCTCCGATTTCGGCATCCGTGAGTCGACGTTGCGGGTGGCGCTGACCCGGATGGTCGGTGCCGGGGACCTGGTGCGCTCGGCCGACGGGTATCGGCTCTCGGATCGCCTGCTGGCCCGGCAGCGCAGGCAGGATGCGGCGATCGAACCGCAGGAACGTGATTGGCGCGGGGTGTGGACGACGCTGGTGATCACCCGCGTCGGCGCCGATGCCCGCAGCCGGTCCGAACTGCGGAACACACTGTCACAACACAGATTCGGTGAGCTGCGTGACGGGGTGTGGCTGCGGCCGGACAACTTGCAGGTGGCGCTCCCGGCCGATGTGCTGGCACGGACGAGAGTGCTGCACAGCCGCGATGATGATCCCGCCGGATTGGTGGCCCAGTTGTGGGATCTGGATGGCTGGGCAGCCGAAGGTGCCCGCCTGCTCGACGAGATCGAGAGCGCGGAGGACGTTCCCATGCGATTCGTCGCCGCGGCGGCGATCGTGCGCCAGCTGCTGACCGATCCGGTGCTGCCCGTCGAACTGTTGCCGGCGGGCTGGCCGGGGGAGCGGCTTCGCCGCGCCTACCGGACCTTCGCGGCCGAATTGGTCGCGCGACGTGACGAGAAAGTGGAGGCGATATGAGCGCGCAGGCCGGCTCGGTACGGGTGGAGCGCAACGGACCGGTGACGACGGTGATCATGAACAGACCCGCCGCGCGCAATGCCGTCGATGGGCCGACCGCCGCCGAACTCTATGCGGCCTTCGAGGAGTTCGACGCCGATCCGGACGCCGCGGTGGCTGTGCTCTGTGGTGACAACGGAACATTCTGTGCCGGAGCCGATCTCAAGGCGATGGGCACGCCGCAAAGCAACCGGGTACGCCCCGACGGGCCAGGGCCGATGGGCCCGACGCGGATGGTGCTGTCCAAGCCGGTGATCGCGGCGGTCAGCGGATATGCCGTGGCGGGCGGTCTGGAACTGGCGCTGTGGTGTGACCTGCGGGTGGTCGAGGACGATGCCGTGTTCGGGGTGTTCTGCCGGCGGTGGGGGGTCCCGCTCATCGACGGCGGCACGGTGCGGTTGCCCCGCCTGATCGGGCACAGTCGGGCGATGGACCTGATCCTGACCGGACGCGCGGTCGATGCCGACGAGGCACTGCAGATCGGGTTGGCCAACCGGGTGGTGCCCGCCGGCCAGGCGCGCACGGCGGCCGAGGAGTTGGCGGCTCAACTCGCCGCGCTCCCGCAGGGCTGCATGCGCGCCGACCGGCTCTCGGCGCTGCACCAGTGGGGCGAAACCGAAGACGAGGCAATGGCTTTCGAATTCGACAGCTTGCAGAAGTCGTCAGCCGAATTGCTGGCCGGTGCGAAACGGTTCGCCGACGGCGCGGGCCGGCACGGCGCACAGAGCTGAGCTGTCGACTAGCCCTTGTCGACCTTGTTGCCGCTGCCCAGATCCTCGATCTTCGGATCCCCGGCGAGGTAGACGACGGTGTTGTCCAGACCCACCACGCTGATCTTGGTCTCCACGTTGTCCAGCGTGATCTTGTTGTCCGCACCACCCACGTTGACGCTCGAGCACGTTCCCTTGACCGTCAGCACGTTGTTGGATCCACCGATGTTCAGCGCCTTGCCCTCGGCGCAGTCGATATCGGCGGTGGTGCCCACCGACCCGTAGTTGATGGTGTTGCCGATCTGGACCTGTGCACCCGAGGTGCCCGCCGTGACCGACGTCCGGCCCGACTCGTCGCCGGACCCGCAGGCGGTCAATCCGAGTGCGAGCAGAACCACCGCCGATAACCCGACGACCTGAGTGCGCATGCTTCCTCGATTCTCTTTCTGGTGTGCGGCTAACCGAGCGGCACATTGATGATCGGTCGCGGCGCTCCGGCTCCGGGCCCGTCGAAATGCCACCACTCACCGTCGTACACCGACAATCCGCCGGCGGCCATGGCCGCGCGCAGGACGGCCCGGTTCTGCTGTGCGGCCGGGCTCACCCCGTCGGTGGCATAGGCCATCGCATCGGGGGTGAAGGAATCGAAATCGGTGCCCATATCGGTCAGGCCCGTCGCGCCGTAGGTCGTGACATCCACCGAGCGGCCGGATTCGTGGCTCTTGGAATAGTCGCCGGGGCGGGCCACCCATGCCGGATTGGAGACCACTTCGAACATCCGTACCTGCACGTCATGCGGTCGGTAGCAGTCCCAGAACACCAGCCGCAGGCCCTGCGCGCGAAGTTGCGCGGCGGCGACGGCCAACCCCTGTGCCAGCGACTCGTGCACCAGGCAGCGGGCCCCCGGCGGGTACAGCGGTGTGCCCACGAAATTGTTCGCGGTGGCGTAGCGCAGATCTATCAGGGCATCGGGCACCGCGGCGCGGACATCGATGAACCCGACGGCGCGGGCCGCCGCCGACACCGGGGGAGCAGGTTGCGCGCTGGCCACCGGCGAGAGATCGGGATTCACAGCGAGGCCACCTATTCCGCACAGCAGGGCGAACAGGGTGAGGAGTCGGCGCACGGGTCAGGCAGGTGCCCAGTTGATCCGGTTGGTCATCCCCAGCTCGCGGCCGCGGTCGATCAATGCGGGGGCGCCGTTGTGATAGATGACGGTCTGGTCGTACCCGTAGACGGTGATGTCGTTGACGACATTGTCGGCGACGACGATGTTCGACGAACCCTGCAGCGTCACCGCCCAGCAGCTGCCCTTGGCGTAGATGGTGTTGCTGGTGCCGTTGACCAGCAACGTGGCGTTGTTGCAGTCCAGCGTCTGGGTGATGCCCTGACCGGTGATGTGGGTGTCACCGTTCTTGGCCTCGGCCGCCGGGGCGCCGGCCAGCGCCATGGCTGCGGCAAGGACACCCGCGGTCGCGGACCGGCTACGGACTGAGAGGCTCGCCATGGGTCAACAGCGTACGGTGCGGCGCCGCGGTCGTGGCAGGTCTGACGTAATCACCGTCGGATCGTGTGACCGAGCTGAATCCGGACCCGGTGAACTAGAGTCATTCGTCAGCCTCGCCAAAGATGTAGCCGGGGACGGGTGGGACTTCGGAAGGGGTAGCGATGGCAACGCGGGCGACCAAACTGAGCCGCGACGCCATCGTCAGCGCCGCGCTGGCATTCCTGGACCGTGAGGGCTGGGACGCGCTGACCATCAACGCCCTGGCGACCCAACTCGGCACCAAGGGCCCGTCGCTGTACAACCACGTGCAAAGCCTTGAGGACCTGCGTCGAACAGTGCGTATGCACGTGATCGGAGACATCATCGGCATGTTGCGGGCGGTCGGGGAGGGGCGCACCCGCGATGACGCGGTGGTCACCATGGCCAGCGCCTACCGCAGTTACGCCCACCACCATCCGGGTCGCTATTCGGCGTTCACCAGGATGCCGCTCGGCGGTGACGACCCGGAGTACACCGCGGCAGCAAGGGAGGCCGCCGGCCCGGTGCTCGCCGCGCTGGCGTCCTACGGGCTGGCCGGCGATAACGCGTTCTATGCGGCCCTGGAGTTCTGGTCGGCGCTGCACGGTTTCGTCCTGCTGGAGATGACCGGGGTGATGGACGATATCGACACCGACGCGGTCTTCACTGACATGGTTCTGCGACTCGCGGCAGGCATGCAACAGCGGGAGCCACAGCCGGGTCTCCGGTAGGCTCGAAGTTGGGTGCTGTGACGGGCGTAGCGTCTGACCTGCGATAAGGCCGTTACGCACGGGTTTGGTTCGGCGCGCCCACCCCTGGTATCGTGGGACCTCGTGCCTGGCTGTCAGGGGGCACATGTGTTCACCTCGTGGACCGTATCCCCTGCAGGTCGGGCGAATTCGTGTGTCTTCGTACGTCTGTCGGATGCATCGGGGTGAAAGCCGCGGTGCAGGCGCGTGCGACACGCCCGAACGCGGGGGACGCGATCGGGTGAAAACTGCAGTACAGAGACTTAGAAGTTCGAATAGCAACACAGAAAGCCGGTACATGCCAACCATCAACCAGCTGGTCCGCAAGGGTCGCCGCGACAAGGTCGCCAAGGTCAAGACCGCGGCCCTCAAGGGCAGTCCGCAGCGTCGCGGCGTGTGCACTCGCGTGTACACCACCACTCCGAAGAAGCCGAACTCGGCGCTTCGCAAGGTCGCTCGCGTTCGCCTGACCAGCGCGGTCGAGGTCACGGCCTACATCCCCGGTGAGGGCCACAACCTGCAGGAGCACTCGATGGTGCTGGTGCGCGGCGGTCGTGTGAAGGACCTCCCGGGTGTGCGCTACAAGATCATCCGCGGTTCGCTGGACACCCAGGGTGTCAAGAACCGCAAGCAAGCACGCAGCCGTTACGGCGCCAAGAAGGAGAAGAGCTGATGCCGCGCAAGGGCCCCGCGCCGAAGCGTCCGTTGGTCAACGACCCCGTCTACGGGTCGCAGCTGGTCACCCAGCTGGTCAACAAGGTGCTGCTGGACGGCAAGAAGTCGCTCGCCGAGCGCATCGTCTACGGCGCTCTCGAGCAGGCTCGGGACAAGACCGGCACCGATCCCGTCGTCACCCTCAAGCGCGCGCTCGACAACGTCAAGCCCGCCCTCGAGGTGCGCAGCCGCCGTGTCGGTGGCGCCACCTACCAGGTGCCCGTCGAGGTTCGCCCG